>CAVUYB010000015.1:0-420016 GCA_963745595.1 uncultured Actinomycetota bacterium
GACGTATCGCCAGCGATCAGCCCCGAGGGGCGCCGCAAACTCGCGGACTATGGCATCGTGCCGCCGGCGGCGGCCGCCTCGCTGGGACGACGGGCGCTGGGCCGGGCGAGCCCCGCGCCCATCGCCTGTCCTCGATGCGGCTCGACCCACACCGAATGCACCAGTGAGTTCGGCTCGACGCCCTGCAAGGCGCTGCACCGCTGCCGCGATTGCCTCGAGCCGTTCGAGTGCTTCAAATGCATTTGAGCTTCCATCCGCTCGAGGTCGTGTCGGTGGAGCGCACCGCCGAGGATGCCGTCTGCCTGACGCTGGCGATCCCGCCGGCGTTGCGCGAGCGGTTTTTGCATCACGCCGGGCAGTACGTCACCGTGCGGCGCCCGATCGACGGCATCGAGGAGCGGCGTACCTATTCGATCGTCACCGCGCCGGGGGGGCCGATGATGCGGCTCGGTGTTCGGGAACAGACAGGGGGGCGGATGTCGCGGGAGCTTGCGGGGCGGCTCCGGGCCGGCGACACGCTCGACGTGGGCACTCCGGTCGGACGCTTTCGCACGGCGGTCGATCCCGCGAGAACCTTGTCCTATGTCGCGTTTGCATCGGGCAGCGGCATCACTCCGGTGCTGTCGTTGGCGACCGACATACTCGCGCGCGAGCCGGAGAGCCGGGTCACGCTGATCTATGGCAACCGCAACACCGCGCGCACCATGTTCCTCGAGGAAACGCTCGCCCTCAAGAACCGCTACATCGGCAGATTCTCGGTGTATTTCGTGATGAGCCGCGAGCCGCAGCACGCGGCTCTCATGAACGGCCGTATCGATGCCGCCAAGGTCGAGGCCATGGCGCGCGAGATTCCCGGGATCGCATGGGCGGATGAATATTTCGTCTGCGGGCCCGGCGGCATGGTCGATGAGGTGCGCGATGCCGTGAGACGCCTGAATGCCGAAGCGCCGATCCGCTTCGAGCGCTTCGTGGCGGCCGCGCCGGGCGCGGCGGAGAAGACGGCCGCCGCCGGCGCGCAGACCGCCGCCTCCGTCCGGGCACCGGAGGCCGAGGTGCGCGACGTGCTCGCCACCGTATCGGTGGTCATGGACGGGCGGCGCCGAAGCTTTTTCATGGCGCCGACCGACGCGTCCGTCCTGGACGCAGCCGAGCGGGCGGGACTCGAGCTGCCGTTCTCCTGCCGCTCGGGCATCTGCGCCACCTGCCGAACGAGGATCGTTGCCGGCGAGGCGGACATGACGCACAACATCGCACTCGAGCCGTGGGAGATCGACGCAGGCTTCGTGCTATGTTGCCAGGCCCGGCCCACGACGCCTTCCTTGGAGCTGAGCTATGACGAGAAGTGATCCGGTCGCGAGCGGGAAGAGCGCGGCGATGGCTTTTGAGACGATCCTGTTCGGCATCGAGGACGGAATCGCGCGGCTCACGTTGAACCGCCCGGACAAGCTCAACAGCTTCAACGTGAAGATGCACGAGGAAGTTCGTCACGCGTTGTCGAGCGCGTCCGCGGAAGGGGCGCGCGTTCTCGTGCTGACCGGCGCCGGACGAGGGTTCTGCGCGGGACAGGATCTCGGCGACCGGGCCGTCGCACCCGGCGGCGCGGCGGTCGATCTCGGCGAGTCCATCGACAAGTACTACAAGCCGCTGGTGCTGGCGTTGCGCAGCCTTCCGATGCCGGTGATCGCGGCCGTCAACGGCGTCGCGGCCGGGGCCGGCGCCAACCTCGCGCTGGCCTGCGATCTGGTGATCGCGGCGCGATCCGCGACTTTCGTGCAGGCCTTTGCGCGGCTCGGACTGGTTCCGGATTCGGGCGGGACGTGGAGCTTGCCGCGGCTGGTCGGCGATGCCCGCGCGCTCGGACTCACGCTCCTCGGCCAGAAGCTGCCGGCCGAACAGGCGGCCGCGTGGGGCATGATCTGGCAATGCGTGGACGATGCGGAGCTGTCCTCGACGGTGGATGCGCTGGCGCGGCAATTCGCCACGGCCCCCACCCGGGGACTTGCCGCCACCAAGCAAGCCATCTACGGCGGCTGGGATCGGACCATGGAACAGCAGCTCGATGTCGAGCGCGACCTGCAGCGCGAACTGGGGCGATCGGCGGATTACGCCGAGGGCGTGGCCGCGTTCACCGGGAAGCGGGCGCCGGTATTCAAGGGCCGTTGAGCATGAGCCGTTGCCCATGAGCGATGAGTCCGCCGCACGGGGCGGCGACGCCGCAGATACCGCCCGCGGCGCGGTCGAGTTCCAGCACGCGCGCGACAGCGCCGCGCATTCGCTCGGCATCGAGGTTCTGGCAGCCTCGGCCGGATCGGTACAGCTCGCGATGCGGATACGTTCCGACATGCTGAACGGTCACGGCATCTGTCACGGGGGCATCGTGTTCGCCCTGGCGGACACGGCGTTCGCCTATGCCTGCAACTCCCACGGCGTCGCGATGGTGGCGGCCGGTGCGAGCATCGAGTTCCTCGCCCCGGCGAGCCTGGGAGAGCGGCTGATCGCGACGGCGAGCGAGACATTGCGCGGCGAGAGGCACGGCATCTACGACGTGACGGTTTGCGATCAGGCGGGAGCGGTACGGGCACATTTTCGCGGCCGCTGCGCGCGCTTTCGCGCGCCGCCGCGTTCAACGCAAGAAGGAGTGATATGAACGAGGCATTGATCTGCGACGCGATCCGTACCCCCATCGGCCGCTACGGCGGTGCGCTGTCGTCGGTGCGCCCGGACGATCTGGCGGCGGTCGTGCTGCGCGAGCTCATGAGGCGAAACCCGGCGCTCGATCCGCGGGCGGTGGACGACGTGATTCTCGGCTGCGCCAATCAAGCCGGCGAAGACAATCGAAACGTCGGCCGCATGAGCGCGCTCCTCGCCGGCCTGCCGGCGGACGTGCCGGGCGCCACGCTCAATCGCCTGTGCGGCTCCGGGCTCGATGCGGTCGCCTCGGCCTCGCGCATGATCGCGGCCGGCGAGGCGGAAGTCGTGCTGGCCGGCGGCGTCGAGAGTATGAGCCGCGCGCCTTACGTGATGTCGAAGGGCGCAACCCCGTTCTCGCGCGATGTGCAGATGTTCGATACCACCATCGGCTGGCGCTTCGTGAATCCGCTGCTGAAGAAGCAGTACGGCGTGGATTCCATGCCCGAGACGGGTGAGAACGTCGCCGAGGAGTTTCGCATCTCGCGGGAGGATCAGGATCGCTTCGCGCTGCGCAGCCAGCAACGGGCGCTCGCCGCCCAGGCGGCGGGACATTTTCGCGCCGAGATCGTCGGCGTCGAAATTCCCTCGAAACGGGGCGAGGCCACCGTGGTGAGCGCGGACGAGCACCCGCGGGACACGAGCTTCGAGGCATTGCAGAAGCTGCCGACGCCGTTCCGCGCCGGCGGCACCGTGACCGCCGGAAATGCATCGGGAGTCAACGACGGGGCCTGTGCGCTCGTATTGGCGAGCGCGGGCGCGGCGAAGCGTTTCGGTCTCACGCCGCGGGCTCGAGTGGTGGGTACCGCGGTGGCGGGGGTCGCGCCGCGAATCATGGGCATCGGACCCGTGGCGGCGACGAGAAAACTTCTCGGTCGCTTGCGTCTGCGGCTCGGCCAGATGGATCTCATCGAGCTCAACGAGGCGTTCGCCGCGCAGGCGCTCGCCGTGCTGCGAGAGCTCGAGATCGCGGACGACGCGGCGCATGTGAATGCGCAGGGCGGCGCCATCGCCCTCGGGCATCCCTTGGGCGCGAGCGGTGCGCGCCTGGTGACCACGGCGGTCAATCAGCTCGAGCGCGGCGGCGGCCGATATGCGCTTTGCACCATGTGTATCGGCGTCGGCCAGGGAATCGCCATGGTGGTCGAACGAGTCGGCGCCGAACGTCTCGCGGCGGGAACCTGACCGGCATGGACCTCGCCGAACGCGATTCGGGAGCCGGCGGCCGCGCGGTGCGCACCGTGGGCGTGCTCGGCGCCGGCACCATGGGATCGGGTATCGCGATCAGCCTGGCGACGGCGGGATTGGACGTGACGCTGGTCGATACCCAGCGCGAGGCGCTCGCGGCCGGGATGGATCGCGTGCGCAGTACCTTGAGAGCGGCGGTCGAGAAGGGCCGGCTCGATGCCGATGCCGCCGCGGCCGCGGCCGAGCGGATCCGGACCAGCGACGGCATCGATGCGCTCGAACCGGCGGATCTGGTGATCGAGGCGGTGTTCGAGAGTCTGGCGGTCAAGCGCGAGGTGTTCGCCGCGCTCGGGCAGATCTGCCGCGCCGGAGCCGTGCTCGCGTCGAACACCTCGACCCTGGACATCGATGCCATTGCAGCGTCGTCCGGCAGGGCGTCCGACGTGGTGGGCATGCACTTCTTCAGCCCCGCCAACATCATGCGCCTGGTCGAGATCGTCCGCGGCCGCGACACCTCACCCGACGTCATCGCCACGGCCCGAGCAGTGACCGGGCGCATGGGCAAGCTCAGCGTGGTGGTGGGGAATTGCTTCGGGTTCGTAGGCAATCGGATGCTCTACGCGTATGGGCGCGAGAATCAGTTCCTGCTGCTCGAGGGAGCCGCTCCCGCGCAGGTCGACGCGGCCCTGGAGAGATTCGGCATGGCCATGGGCCCGAACGCCGTGGGCGATCTCGCCGGCATCGACGTGGGCTACCGGGTGCGGCGCGAACGCAAGGACCTGCCGGACGATCCCCGCTACTACCGGGTGGCAGACCTGCTGTTCGAGGCGGGACGGCTGGGCCAGAAGACCGGCCGCGGCGCCTATCTCTACCCGGGAGGCTCGCGCAAGCCGGTGCGCGACCCGGAGGTCGACTCCATGATCGCCGCCGAATCCAGGCGTCTCGGCATCGAGCGGCGCGCGATCTCGGACGATGAGATCGTGCATCGATGCCTGTTCGCGCTCATCAACGAGGGAGCGCTGATTCTCGAGCAGGGTTTCGCGGCGAGTCCGGGAGACATCGACGCCATCTGGTGCAACGGCTACGGGTTCCCACGATCCCGGGGCGGCCCCATGTCCTACGCCGACACCTTGGGCGCGGCCGCCGTGCTCGACGGCATCCGGGGCTTCGAGCGCACGCAGGGCCCTGCGTACTGGACGCCGGCACCCCTGCTCTGCGAGCTTGCAGCCTCCGGCCGCACTTTCCAATCCTGGCAACAGCGCCGCGAGGCGGCGGATGGTGGCGCATGAAACTCGAAAGCTATGTCTCGGGACGCTGGCACGCGGCCGACGGCCCGGGCGTCGCACTGCGCGATGCATCGACCGGGGAGTCGATCGCCGAGGCCTCCTCCGGCGGCATCGACTTCGGCGAGGTTCTGACGTACGCGCGAAGCCGCGGCGGCCCCGCGCTTCGCCTGCTGACGTTTCACGAGCGCGCGGCGCTCCTCAAGGCGCTCGCCAAACGGCTCCTCGATTTCAAACCGGAGCTCTACGAGCTGTCTTACCGGACCGGCGCGACCAAGGACGACTCGTGGATCGACATCGACGGCGGGATCGGCACCGTGTTCGCGTTCGCGAGCAAGGGCGCGCGCGAGCTCCCGAACGGCAAGGTCTGCCTCGACGGCGGCGTCGAGCCGCTGTCGAAGTCGGGCGCCTTCATTGGACAGCACATCTACGTTCCGCGCGAGGGCGCGGCGGTGCACATCAACGCGTTCAATTTTCCGGTGTGGGGAATGCTGGAAAAGCTCGCCCCCGCGATCCTCGCCGGCGTGCCGGTCATCGTGAAACCGGCAACGGCGACCGCCTATCTCACGGAACGCGTGGTGCGGCGGATCGTCGAATCGAGGCTGTTGCCGGAGGGCGCGCTGCAACTCATTTGCGGCAGCCTCGGCGACTTGTTCGATCATCTCACCTGCCAGGACTTCGTCTCCTTCACCGGCTCGGCCGACACGGCGGCGAAACTGCGCGTGCATCCGGCCGTGATTCGCCGGGCCGTGCCGTTCACCGCCGAGACGGATTCGCTCAATGCCAGCATCCTCGCACCGGATGCGGCCCCCGGGAGCGCTGAGTTCGATTTGTTCGTCCGCGAAGTCACGCGCGAGCTGACCGTGAAGGCGGGACAGAAGTGCACGGCCATCCGGAGGGCGCTCGTTCCCGAGGCCTTCGCGGACGATGTGGCCGCGGCGCTCCGTGCCTCGCTCGGAAAGATCGTCCTCGGCGATCCGCGCGCCGAAGGCGTCGGCATGGGGCCGCTGGTGAGCCTCGCGCAGCGCGACGATGTGCTCGGGCGGGTCGCCGAGCTCGCGCGCGAGGCCGACATCGTGGCCGGCTCGCTGGAGTCCTTCGAGGTGAAGGGTGGCGATCGCCGCCGCGGCGCATTCCTCGCTCCGCTCCTCTTCCGCTGTCGGGACCCCCACGGCGCGCGGGCGGTGCACGAGGTCGAGGCCTTCGGGCCGGTTGCCACCTTGGTGCCGTACCGCGACTCGGCGGACGCCATCGTGCTCGCGAGGCGCGGAGGAGGAAGTCTGGTGGCGTCGGTGTTCTCCGCCGACGATGCCGCGGCGAGTCACTTCGTGCTCGGCCTCGCGCCCTACCACGGGCGGGTTCTGGTCGCGAACGCCCGTTGCGCGCGCGAATCGACCGGCCACGGATCGCCGCTCGCGCCCCTGGTGCACGGCGGCCCCGGACGCGCCGGCGGCGGCGAGGAGATGGGCGGCATCCGCGGGGTGCTGCATTACATGCAGCGGACGGCGGTGCAGGGCACGCCCGACACGCTCACCGCGCTCGGCGGCCGCTGGGTACGGGGCAGCCGCCTCCTCGAGCCCGGACGGCATCCGTTTCGCCTGGCATTCCATGAGCTTCGGCTGGGCGATACCTTCAATTCGGTCGAGCGCGAGGTGACCGTCGAGGACATCGAGCGCTTCGCCGCGCTGTCGGGAGACACGTTCTACGCACACATGAGCGAGAGCGAGGCGGCCCGCAATCCACTCTTCGGAGGCCGCGTCGCACACGGATATTTCCTGATCTCCGCCGCCGCGGGCCTGTTCGTGGACCCGGACTACGGCCCGGTGCTCGGCAATTACGGCTTGAACGAGCTGCGTTTCGTCAAGCCGGTGAAGCCCGGGGAGCGGATCAAGGTGCGCCTCACCTGCGCCCAGAAGAGTCTCAGGGTCGAGAAGGGCTGGGGCGAGGTCGCGTGGGACACCGAGATCACCAACGGTGCCGGCGAGACCGTGGCCTCCTACAACGTCCTGACCATGGTGAGCGTCCATCCGGTGCCCGACGATGCCCATTGACACCGGGCGCTACGCGGAGGAGTTCGGGAGCCTCAAGTTTCTCGCTCCCGAGCCGGACATCCTCGAGATCGTAATCGCCAACGAGAAGAAGCAGAACGCGGCCACCGAGGCCATGCACCGCGATCTCGCCGCGGTGTGGCGCGCGGCCGACGCAGACGATGCCGTGCGCTCGATTCTGGTGCGCGGCGAGGGCGCGAATTTCTCCTCGGGCGGCGACTTCGGCATGATCGACCGCATGATCGCCGATGAGGCGACGCTGGTCCGGGTATGGAAGGAGGCGAGCGATCTCGTCTACAACCTGATCAACTGCTCGAAGCCGGTGGTGTCGGCGGTGCGTGGAAGCGCCGTGGGAGCGGGTCTCGCCGTGGCGCTGCTGGCGGATGTTTGCATCGCCGCGAACGAGGCGAAAATTCTCGACGGTCACACCCGTCTCGGAGTCGCGGCGGGCGATCATGCCGTGATCATCTGGCCGCTTCTCTGCGGACTTGCAAAGGCTCGCTACTACCTGCTCACCAACAAGCCGCTGTCGGGTCTCGAGGCGGAGCGCATCGGCCTCGTGGCGATCGCGGTCGCCGATGCCGCGGTTATCCCTACGGCCCTCGAGACGGCGCGGATGCTCGCAGCCGGCAGTGCGACCGCGATGAGATGGACCAAGCATGCGCTCAACAATTGGCTGCGGCTCGCCGGCCCGAGTTTCGATACCTCGCTCGCGCTCGAGTTTCTCGGGTTCAGGCTCGGCGACGTGCGCGAGGGTTTGGCGGCTGCGCGAGACAGACGGCCCGCCGATTTCAAGGGCCGCGATCCGTGAGCGCACAGGGCACATGAGCGGACAGGGCACATGAGCGCACACGAGGCGCCGCACGCGCTGTCGGTCGAGCCGGTACTCGGTCTCGCGCGGCATGAGATCGACGCCTTGCAGTTCGAACGCCTGCGCTCGAGCCTGCATCATGCGTATGCGAACAATCCGTGCTACCGGGCGAGCTTCGACGCGCGGGGAGTTCGCCCCGAGGATCTGAAGTCCCTGGCCGACCTGGCGCGCTTCCCCTTCACGACCAAGGCGGATCTGCGCGCGGCTTATCCGTTCGGGTTCTTTGCCGTACCGATGGATCGGGTGGCCCGGGTGCATGCCTCCTCGGGTACCACCGGCAAGCCCACGGTGGTCGGATACACGCGGCAGGACATCGACACCTGGAGCAATCTCGTGGCCCGCTCGATTCGGGCGGCCGGCGGCCGGCGCGGCATGCGGGTGCACGTCGCCTACGGCTACGGACTCTTCACGGGAGGACTCGGGGCTCACTATGGCGCCGAGGCGGCGGGCTGCACGGTGATCCCCATGTCGGGCGGCCAGACCGAGCGGCAGGTACAGCTCATCATGGACTTCCGTCCCGACATCATCATGATCACGCCGAGCTACATGCTCGCGCTGCTCGATGAATTCAGGCGGCAGGGCATCGATCCCAAGTCGAGCGGACTGTCCATCGGCATCTTCGGCGCCGAGCCCTGGGGAGAGGGCATTCGGCAGGAAATCGAATGTGCGTTCGGCATCGATGCCTGCGACATCTACGGGTTGTCCGAAGTGATGGGGCCGGGCGTGGCACAGGAATTCGGACGCACCAGGGAAGGCCCCACGATTTGGGAGGATCATTTCCTGCCGGAGGTCGTCGATTCCCGAAGCGGCGAGCCGGTCGGGCCCGGTGAGCCGGGGGAGCTCGTATTCACCTCGCTGACCAAGGAGGCCATGCCCATCGTCCGCTACCGCACGCGCGACCTGACGCGCCTGCTTTCGGGAAACGTCACCGCCATGCGCCGTTTCGCCAAGATCACGGGGCGGACCGACGACATGCTGATCATTCGCGGCGTCAACGTGTTCCCGTCGCAAGTCGAGGAGCTGATTCTGGATCGGCCGGGCCTCGCGCCTCATTACGAAATCGAGGTCTCGAGACCGCACCGGATGGACGAGATGGTGGTGCGGGTGGAGGCAAGGCCGAGTCTGCCGCCCGAGGCGCATCGGGCGGAGGCGCTCGCGCTCGGTCAAAAACTCAAGTCGATGGTCGGAATTTCCGCCGAGATTCGTGTCGTGGCGAGCGGCTCGCTGCAACGCTCGAACGGCAAGGCCCTACGAGTTACTGACCGCCGGTAGTGCGCGGATCGTTGGTCGTGTGCGGCGGGGGATCGGCCGACGGCGTCGAGACCAGAGGCTGCGATGCGTTGGCCGGCGCGGGCTGACTCGAGGGCGGCGGTGCGTTCGAGGGCGGCGACGGGCTCGAAGGCGACGGATGCGCTCGAAGGCGGCGGTGCGCTCGAAGGCGACGGCGGGCTCGAGGGCGGCGGCAGGCTCGATGGCGGTGGCGGGCTCGAGGGCAGCGGCGGGCTCGATGGGGTCGCACTGCCGGGAGGGGGGCCGGCCGTGTCCGTGGTGAGAGCGGATTGACGCACCTCGGTTCGGTTCGTCTCCGCGGGGGCCGGCGGGATGGCCTGCACGGTGAGCGCCGTCGGATTGACGATCTGCGGATTATCGCGAAGCTTGACGTACAGGGTGCCGGTCAGCGGGTGGGGCACCGGCATCGCGGAGCCCAGAAATCCGTCGGGCACGGTCGCCGGCTTGGTGAATTGCGCATCGGCCGATACCGAGTCGATCAGATACAGACTCGAGCCGGTCAGCTTGCACGCCAACTCGGGAGTGGCCGGGCAATCGAGCTTCTTGAGCATGGGCAGACGCACGAGATTGGCGAGAGGCTGCCAGTCGCCCGCGACGCCCTTTGCGGTCACGCGGTATTTGAGGGGCCCGTAGGCGGAGGCACCGAATGCCTTCGCCGGCGTGAACGTCGCCACCGCCACGTGGGAATTCTCGAGCGCGAGACCTCCGTTGGTGAGGCTCAGGGAGGCATCGAAGGAATCGTCGATGGTAGCTACGTCGATGCTCTCCTCGCGTCCGAAGACCGCCGGTATCTGCGCCCGAACGGAGAACACCAGCGTTGCGTCTTGAGGCAGCTCGCTCGGATCGGACAAAAGAATGTTGCTGTCGCCGCTGAGCGCCGATGCCTGCACGGTCTTGCCGATCAAGGCGACCTTGGGACGCGCCGCATCCACGGTCGCGGTCACGGGCAGCACCCGACCGTCCTTGAGCGTGACCTTGGCGGCGGCCGCGTGCTCCGGTTTCAAGTCCGTCGCGCTTGCATCGTCCTTCGCAGTCATGGGCAACTCGTCGCCGCCCGGCTGCCGCGACAGCTCTCCCGGCATGAACACGATGTTCTTGAGAGAGAGACTCGCTACCTCGTCGAGGCGGCTCCCCGTGAGAGTCCCCTGAGAGTCTCCGGCGTGAATCTCGAAGCCGTCGAAGCGCCCGGCCTCGGCGAAAGACTGTATGTTCAACGGCTGCGGTTTTGCGAGTCCGTATTGCTCGACCAGGAGCGTCATGGCGCCGGGCTGCGATTCCTGGAGCGGCAGCTTCACCTCGACCTCATCGGGCTTCGAACGCTTCCATTCGGCCTTCAATTCCTTGCCGGCCGGGTCCTTGAGCATGATGCTGTCCACGCAGCTCACGTCGTCCGCGCGCAGATGGACGGTGTCCTGACGGCCCACGATCAGCGCCGCCTCGTCGCCTGCCACCAGCTGCCACGCCGCGGCGCGTGCATTCCTCAGCCGAAATGTCGGACCTTGGTACGGGTCGAAGCCCCAATACCCTCGAAGCGTGGCCTGCACGCTGTCGCCGAGTACCACCGAGCCCAAGCTCTGGGTGTCGACCACGAAACCACCCTGCGAAGCATCCGCGGTCACCGGCAATTGCAAGGATTTGCCGTCGCTCCCGGCCAGAGTCAAGGTCATGTCGTGCGCGTAGGAAGTCGAGAACACGAGCGGCGCCCCTTCCACCGGCAACACCAGTGCCGTTTTCCTCGCGCAGTAGATCTCCTTGGGATCGACCGCATGCAAGGGGGGGAGCTGCGTCTGCTCGATGGCGGGCATGGCCACCACCAGCACGGATTTGGGATTGTGAAACGAGGGTGCGGTGTTCAACGTGAGGTTGATGTCATTGCCGTGCGCCGAGGCGAGCGCGGGGATGTACTGATATTGCGCGGTGTGGAAGGAATCCAGGATCTTCGCGATATCCAGCACCGAAGCGATGTAGGGGCTGTAGTAGCCGTAGCTCAATTGAGGGGTGTAGCTCGCTTCCATCGCAAGGTCGCTCCCGGGCCCCGAGGTCAGCGCCTCGACGATGGAGGTGCTGTGGCCGTCGTTCAGAATCAAAGACTCCTGGCCCTCCATGAGGCATGGCGCCTGCAGCTCCGGAATGCGGTCCAGGCATTTCTGGTCGACTTTGATGGCAAGACTGCGCGCGAGCAGCGGCGCGACTTGCGAGAGCTTCGCCGGGTCCGCGTCGTTGAGTGAGCGCACCGTCGAGAGATAGCTCTCGAGACGCGAGCGGTCGAGCGCCGCCTGATTCAGATCCTGCGACGTGCGCACGAACGCACCCGGCCGGCCGCGCACTGCGCCCATCAGCGTCTTGAAATCTCCACCCGCTTCCGGCGCCAGAAACACCAGCATCTGTTGCGCATCCTTCGGGACCGTGACGGTGAGTCCGTCCGTGGCGCACTTCGGCGTCCAGGTCTTGCAGTCGAAGAACCAGTCGGCGGGCGGCGGGTTGGTGGAGCCGCTCAGAAATGCCGATACCAGGAGGTAGTGCGCGGATTGCGAGGGCGGCAGGTTCACGCGGATCCAGATTTTGTCGCCTGCGGCAAGATTCGGAACCTCGGCGGCGGGCAACGTCGTTCCGGCGCGGGTCACCGTCACTTCGAGGGTGGGGCCGGCGAGGTCGAACGGAGAGCCGGCACCGCTGGGCTCGGCCAGGAAAACCGCGCACAGCAGTACGCCGGCGCAGTGTCGAAGGCGGGATTTCCCGGAAAACACTCCCAAAAAAAAGCACATGTGTAGCGGCAACTCTCGTAACACCAACGCGATCCGGATTAGAGCGCCATCACCGCCATCGGTTCACGTTACAATCGGTTCACGTGCCCGAACTGTGGACGCGGTCATCGAATTTCGATCACCGAACCGCAGCGAGCGCGTCGCCGACGAGTTTTTCCGCCTGCGAGACGAGATCCTCGGCCAGCGCGTGTCCGCTCGCCGCGACATTCTCGTCGACCTGTTCCGGCCGGGAGGCCCCAATGATGGCCGCCGCGACGTTGGGCTGGCGCAGCACCCAGGCCAGGGAGAACTGCGCGAGCGTGAGCCCGGCTTGATGAGCGATCGGCCGTAGCGCCTGGATCGCTCGAAGGACCTCGGGCTGGAACCAGGCGGGGCGGAGAAAGCCCTTCATGGAGTCGTCGGCGGCGCGGCTGTCCGTGGGGACCGGCGCTCCGGGGGCATATTTTCCGGTCAACAGGCCTTGGGCGAGCGGCGACCAGACGATTTGCGAAATCCCCGAGCGAGCGCACAGCGGGAAAAGCGCGCGTTCCGGCTCGCGGTGCAGCAGCGAGTATTGGGGCTGGCTCGATACGAATTTTTCGACTCGCGGCAGCGCGAGCGCCGCCTCGATGCGATCGACCGGCCATTCGGAAAAGCCGATGTAGCGCGCCTTGCCGGCGCGCACCGCGCGGGTGAGCGCCTCGAGGGTCTCCTCGAGCGGCGTGTCATCGTCATAGCGATGGCATTGATACAGATCGACGTAGGACACCTTGAGGCGCGCCAAGGAGGCATCGAGCTGCTTCTCGATCTGCGCGCGCGACAGTCCCCGGTCCGTATCGCTCATCGGAAAGAACAGCTTGGTCGCCAGTATCACGCTCTCGCGCGAGATGCCCGCGAGCGCCTCGCCGAGGACCCGCTCCGCCTCACCGCGGCCGTAGACGTTCGCCGTGTCGAACAGCGTGATGCCGCGGTCGAGCGCGCGGTGTACACAGGCCACGGCGCTTTCCTTGCGCGCGGCGCTGGAAAACGTCAGCCACGAGCCGAAGGCGATCTCGGACACCAGAAGATCGCTCGACCCGAGTTTGCGATATTTCATCGGTACGCCCCAGAATGTGACGGTGTGGCGGAACGCGGCGCGCGGCCGGAGCGGCATTCTAACCCATGGCTCACTCGTGAAAATCCTGTTGATCGTGTATCACTCGATGACCGGCGGTACGCGGCAGATGGCGGATGCGGCGGCGCAGGCGGCGCGCAAGGAGCCGGAGCTATCCACGCGGCTGATGCAGGCGCGGGATGCCGGCGCCGAGGACGTGCTCGCCGCCGACGGATATCTGTTCGCCACGCCGGAGAATCTTGCCGCGATGTCGGGTCAAATGAAGGATTTCTTCGACCGAACGTACTATGCGGCGCTCGACCGCCTCAACGGCAGGCCCTACGGCACGCTCATCTGCGCCGGAAGCGACGGCACGCAGGCCGCGGCGCAGATCGATCGCATCGCGACGGGCTGGCGGCTGCGCGCGGTCGCGCCCGCCCTCATCGTCTGCACGCATGCGCAAAGCCCGGACTCGATCGCGCGGCCCAAACAAATCGGCGCCGAGGATCTGGCACGCTGCGCGGAATTGGGCGCGACGCTCGCCGCGGGAATCGCGATGGGCATTTTCTAGTATTTCGACGGGTCGGGTTGTAGCGTTGCGACGGGTTCGGGTTGTAGCGTTGCGACGGGTTCGGGTTCTAGCGTTGCGATGGGTTCGGGCCATGGCGCCGCCGCATCGCGGTACACTTGCGAACCGTTTACTCCAACCTCGAGGCCGATCAGCCATGTCCGGGAGCTACCCGATACGCCGCACCGCGTCCGCCATGTTGGTCAGCGCGCTCCTCGCCGTCGCGATCGTGCGCCTGTCGCACGCGGACAGCGCGCCCCTTCCGCATTCGCTCGCCGAGGCGGTGACGATGGAGCAGGCCGATGCGTTGCCGCGCACGGCCTTTTACGAGACTCCCGCGCTTTCCGGCTCGAAGCCGGGGGCGTTGCTCCGCCAGGAGTCCTTCGCCGGCTATGCGGTCCCGCCCGGCGCCACGGCGGTCCGCATTCTCTACCACTCCTTGAGCTCGGAAGGGGTCCAGGTCGCCACCTCGGCCGTGGTGCTCATTCCACCGGGACCCGCGCCGGCCGGCGGTTGGCCGGTGATCGCGTGGGCGCACGGTACCAGCGGCGTGGCGCGCATGTGCGCGCCCTCCCTTCAGAAGGACATGGAATACGGCGAGGAAGGACTGATGCCGATGGTGCGTGCGGGATTTGCCGTCGTCGCCACCGACTATCACGGTCTCGGCACCGCCGGCCCGCATGAGTACGTCAACAAGATAGCTCAGGGCCGCGACGTGATCTATTCGGTGCCCGCGGCTCGGGCTGCCGTGCCGTCGCTCGGGCGCCGCTGGGTCGTGATCGGCCATTCGCAGGGAGGCCTTGCCGCGTGGAGCGTCGCCGAGATGGAGGCGAGGCTCCACGATCCGAATTATCTGGGCGCGGTATCCGTCGCGGGCGCCGGAGATTTGAAGGCCATTCTCACCGGCATGGGCGATCCCGGGAGCGACGCCGCGTTCTACATGACCTACATGGCGTACGCCATTCACGTGCTGAGCCCGGAGTTCAAGCCGTCCGACATGCTCGAGGGGGCCGCCCTCGAGCGATACGAGAAGGCGACCACCAAGGGCTGCTGGAATTACGCCTACGCGAGCTTTCTCGGCTTGCCGCCCGGCAGGATCGTCAAGCCAGGCTGGGACGAGAGTGCTGCGGCCGGGAAGTTCTTCAAGATCGACGAGCTGGGGATGGCGCCGATCGGGGGCCCGATGCTGGTGATCGCGGGCGAAGCCGATCAGACCGTTCCCATCGCATCGATGCGGGAAACGGTGCAAAAAGCCTGCCGCAACGGCATCGCGCTCACGTTTCGATCCTATCCGGGGCTCGACCACGATCCGACCATGGATCACTCGACGCCGGATCAGCTCGCGTGGGTGCGCGATCGATTCGCGGGGAAGGCGAGCACCGGCAATTGCGCGGACCTCAAGCCCTAAAAGCGCGTCGGGATCGAGGCGCGGCCACGGCCGCGAGCGCGAACTTCAGCTCTGCCGGCCGAGGCCGAGGCTCTTCTGCGCCACGCGGATCGGCGACGCTATAGTAAGATCAAGGCGGGTGGAGGCGGAAGCGGCAGGGCGATCATGAATCTCGAGTTCACGGCGGAGGAACGGGCTTTTCGCGACGATGTGCGGGCGTTCCTGCGCGAGCGTCTTCCCGGCGCCGTCCGCGACAAGGTGCTCGACGGCTTGGAGTTGGGCCGCGACGACTATCTCGCGTGGCAGCGCGCGCTGTACGAACGCGGGTGGGGCGGCGTGAACTGGCCCCGGGAATTCGGCGGAACCGGCTGGAACGCCGTGCAGCAGTACATTTTCGAGGAGGAATCGGCGGAGGCGGGTGCGCCGCGTCTGATCCCTTTCGGATTGAAGATGGTGGCGCCGGTGCTGATGGCCTTCGGTACGCCGGAGCAGCAACAGAGATTCTTGCCGCCTATTCTGTCGAGTGAGGCGTGGTGGTGTCAGGGATATTCCGAGCCCGGCGCCGGCTCCGATCTCGCCTCGCTTCGTACCCGCGCGGTGCGCGAGGGCGAGTCACTTCGTGGTCAACGGCCAGAAAACCTGGAATACGCTCGGTCATTTCGCCGATTGGATGTTTTGCCTGGTGCGCACCGATCCCAAGGCGAAGCAGCAATCCGGGATCTCGTTCCTGCTGATCGACATGAAGAGCCCCGGGGTGAGCGTGCGTCCCATTGCCTTGCTCGACGGCGGGGTGCGCGAGGTCAACGACATCTTCCTGGAAAACGTGCGCGTGCCCAGGGCAAATCTCGTCGGCGAGGAAAACCGCGGGTGGACCTACGCGAAATTTCTGCTCGGCCACGAGCGCACCAGCATCGCCGCCGTCGGCAGCGCCAAGCGCGAGCTCGCCCGCCTGAAGCGGGCCGCCGGGGACGAGGGGCGCGACCGGCGGCGCGCCGGGCGATCGCTCCTCGACGATCCGTTGTTCGCCGCGCGGGTCGCAAGAGTCGAGATCGATCTGATGGCGCTGGAGATCACGAACCTGCGCGTGCTGTCCGCCGAGGGAGCCTCGCGCGCCCCCGGTCCGGAAGCCTCCATCCTGAAAATCAAGGGCTCGGAGATTCAACAGGCGATCTCCGAGCTCATGATGCACGCCGCCGGTCCGTACGCCTTGCCGCTGCGCCTCGAGGCCATGGAGGCGGGCTGGCAGTCCGACCCGGCCTCGCAACCGGTGGGTCCCCGCTTTGCCGCCACCGCGACGCCGGCTTATTTGAACCAGCGCAAGCTCTCGATATTCGGCGGCACGAACGAGATTCAGAAAAACATCGTCGCCAAGATGATGGGGCTGTAGGAGCCGCACGACATGGATTTCGAATTCAGCGACGAACAGCGCCAGCTTCGCGAGGCGGTCGAGGCCTTCGCCGCGAAGGAATACACCTTCGAGCGGCTGCGCGCGATCAAACGCGCCGGCGCCGGCTGGGATCCGGCGGTCTGGCGGGGATTGGCGGAGCTCGGCGTCACCGCGCTCAACGTGCCCGCATCGCTCGGTGGTCTGGGCTACGGGCCCACCGAGACGCTCGCGTTGATGGACGCCTGCGGGCCGAGTTTATTGCTCGAGCCGATTCTCACGAGCGCCGTCATCGCCACCGCATTGCTGCGGCACTACGAACGCGACGCGGCGTCCGCCGAGCTGCTGCGCGCCATGGCGGCGGGCGATCGGATCGCGGCGCTCGCCCATTTCGAGCCCGGGTCGCGGTTCGACGGCCGGCTGGGTCGAGACGCGCGCCGCGGCCGTGGACGAGGGATATCGGCTCGACGGTCACAAGGCGGTGGTGGCGCATGCCGGACTCGCCGATGTGCTGCATCGTGTCCGCCCGCTCGGCCGGCGGAGCGGCCGATGCCGAGGGCGTGTCGCTCTACTTGGTGCCTCGCCGCGCACCCGGGACTCGAGCTCGTCGAGTATCTCACCGTCGATGGGCAGCGCGCGGCCGACATCCATTTCAGCGCGGTACGGGTGCCGAAGGACGCACGATTGGGCGCGGAGGGCGACGCGCTTGCCGCGATCGAGGCGGCGCTCGACCTGGGGCTCGCCGCGTTGTGCGCGGAAGCCGTGAGCATCATGCAGGCAGCTGATTCGAGCCACCGTCGAGTACCTGAACACGCGGCAACAATTCGGACAGCCGATCGGCCGCTTTCAGGCGCTGCAGCACCGCGTGGCCGACATGACCGTGCATCTGGAGCAAGCCCGCTCGATGAGTTATCTCGCGGCCGTGCGCTGCGCGTCCGCCGATGCCTTGGAGCGCCGGCGCGCCCTGTCGGCGGCCAAGGTGGTGATCGCCGAGGCTGCCCGCTTCGTCGGTCAGCAAGCCGTGCAGCTGCACGGCGGCATGGGGATGACCGACGAGCTCAAGGTGAGCCACTGGTTCAAGCGGCTCACCGCCATCGAGATTCTATTCGGCGACGGCGATTTTCACCTGCAGCGCTTTGCGGCGTTGACCGCCGCGGCGCATTCGGAATAGACGGGAACGAGAGCCGGAGCGTGCTATGTTCAAGCGTATATTGCTGTGCTACGACGGGTCCGCCGCCGGGCGGCGAGCATTGCGGCGCGGCGCCGACCTCTCGATTTTCCTCAACGCCCAGGTATACGTACTCTCCATCATCCCCGCCGGCGCGCTCGATCCGGTGCTCGCGGCGGGCGCCGCCGGCCATGCGTGCATCGTGAAAGAAGATCATGGCTATCGCCAAATGCTGGACGAGTCGGTGGAATGGCTCAAGGCGCGGGGCCTCGCCGCCGAAGGGTATTTGACGAGCGGCAATACCGTCGACCGCATCCTTGAGTACGCGGACAAACTGCAGATCGATCTGATCGTGCTCGGCCATTATCCACAGCCGACTGGCGGCTTCTGGTGGGCGAGCTCCTCGCGGGCTACCCTCTCCGAGCGGGCCCGATGCTGCATTCTCGTCGCCGTAGATCCCACCCCTTGACGCCGAATTCTCTGTCGCTGACCGCCCTCGAGGGGATGCCGGAAATCGGGCCCGGCGACGCCCTGGCGCCGCTCATCGCGGCGGCCCTCGAGCGCCAGTCACTGCACCTGCTCGATGAAGACGCGCTCCTCGTGTGCCAGAAAATCGTGTCGAAATCCGAAAACCGATTCGTGGATCTCGGCACCGTGGACGTGTCGGTGAAGGCGCGGGAGCTCGCGGTGCGCTGCGGGAAGGACCCGCGCCTGGTGGAAGTGATCCTGCGCGAATCGACCGACGTGGTGCGCTGCGCTCCTCAGGTGCTCATCGTGAGACACCGGCTCGGCCTGGTGATGGCGAATGCCGGCGTCGATCAATCGAACGTTCCGGGGGCGGGGCAGCGCGTGCTGCTGCTGCCGGAGAATCCCGATGCGTCCGCGCGCGCCTTGCGCGAGTCGCTTCGCGCGCTGCTCGGTGCGGCGCCCGGCGTGGTGATCACCGACTCCTTCGGCCGAGCCTGGCGGCGCGGGGTGTGCGGAACGACGATCGGCGCGTCCGGAGTTCGTGACTCTCCTCGACCGCCGCGGCGATGAGGACCGGTTCGGGCGCACGCTCCAAGTGACGCAGGTCGCGACGGCGGACGGGCTCGCGGCCGCGGCCGAGCTGGTCATGGGAGCGGGCGCCGAGGGGCGGCCCGTGGTGCTCGCCCGCGGACTGCCGCCGGCATGGCGGGATGACTCGGCGCGGGCGGCGGACCTGTTGCGGCCGCCGTCCGAAGATTTGTTCAAGTAGCCGCGCCGATGCAGCACATCGTCGCGTTGTGCGGTGGCGTCGGCGGCGCGAAGCTGGCGGACGGCTTGCAGCAAGTCCTCGCGCCCGGTGACCTCTCCGTCATCGTCAATACCGGCGATGATTTCGAGCATCGCGGGCTGCCGATCTGTCCGGATCTCGACACCGTACTGTATACGCTCGCCGGCGTCGCCAACCCGGATCAGGGGTGGGGCCGGGCCGACGAAACCTGGCGGGTGCAGGCGGAGTGGCGCGAACTCGGGATCGACACCTGGTTTCAGCTTGGCGATCGCGACATCGCCCTGCATCTGTATCGGAGCGACCTTCGCTCTCGAGGGATGACGCTGACCCAGATCACCCAGGCGCTCGCTCAGCGCTTTGGCATAGCCGCCGGGCTCTTGCCGATGTGCGATCAGCCCGCACCGACCACGGTGTCCACCGAACTCGGCGATCTGCCTTTCCAGGAGTACTTCGTGAAATACCGCTGCGCGCCCGCGGTGCGCGGATTCCGCTACGGCGCCGAGGGTTCGGGGGCGATGCCGGGCGAGGTGCGCGCCGCGCTCGAGCGGCCGGATCTCGAAGGAATCATTCTCTGCCCGTCGAATCCCTACCTGAGCATCGCCCCGATTCTGGCGGTTCCCGGACTCCGGGATTCCCTGGTGCGAGCGGAGGTACCGGTGATCGCCGTGTCGCCGCTGATCGGGGGATCGGCCGTCAAGGGTCCGGCGGCAAAAATCATGAACGAGCTCGATCTGCCGGTGTCCCCTCTGGAACTCGCCCGGCTATACTCGGACTTCTTGGACGTGATGCTGATCGACGAGCGGGATAGCGCGCTGATCGCGAGGCGCGAGCCGGGCGATCCGCACATCGAGGCGGCGGAGATTCTCATGAAGTCGCCGGCCGACCGGCGCCGGCTGGCGGAGGCTTGCCTCGCCGTGCTTCGCCGGCGCTCGGGATTGGGCCAATCAATAGAGGGTTCGCGATGATCAAGCTCGGGTACAAGGCGTCCGCCGAACAATTCGGGCCCAATCAGCTGCTCGAGTACGCCGTGCTGGCGGAGAAGCTCGGATTGCATTCGGTGTGGATCAGCGATCATTTCCAACCCTGGCGGCATACCGGCGGCCATGCGCCGTTCTCCTTGGCGTGGCTCGGCGCGCTCGGCGCTCGAACCGAGCGCATTGTCATGGGCACGAGCGTGCTCACGCCGAGTTTTCGCTACCACCCCTCGGTGGTCGCGCAGGCCTTCGCCACCTTGGGCACGATGTTCCCCGGCCGCGTGGTGCTCGGCATGGGGACCGGAGAGTCCTTGAACGAGGTCCCTGCCACCGGACTCGATTGGCCGGAGCAGAAGGAGCGTACCGCGCGCTTCCGCGAGGCGCTGCTGCTGATTCGGGCGCTCTGGTCCGAAGAGCGCGTGAGCTTCGAGGGTCAGTTCTACAAGACCCGATTGGCGACCCTGTACGACCGGCCGGAGACACCGGTGCCTCTCTACATCGCGGCCGCAGGGCCGTTCATGGCCAAGCTCGCCGGCACGGAGGGCGATGGATTCATCTGCACCAGCGGCAAGAAACGCGAGCTCTATACGGAGACCTTGCTCCCGAACGTGCAAGCGGGACTCGCCGCTTCGGGCCGGGGTAAGGATTCGGCCTTCGAACGGATGATCGAGATGAAGGTGTCCTTCGACAGCGACCGCGCCAGGGCCGAAAGCGACACGCATTACTGGGGCGCGCTGGCATTGAAACCCGAGGAACGAGAGCACATCGGGGACCCCAAGGAGATGGAGAAATTGGCGGACGCGCTGCCGATCGAGCGCACCGCCTCGCGGTGGATCGTGTCGAGCGATGCGGACGAGATCGCGGAGAAGATCGGCGCCTACGTCGATCTGGGATTCGATCATCTGGTGTTTCATGCCCCCGGCCCCGACCAGGCGCGATTTCTCAGGTTGTTCGCGGAGCGGGTGGTGCCGCGGCTCAAGAAGCGATATGGCGTGTAACGGCTGACCGGCGGGGAGGTTGGCGCGCTCGAGCCACCCGCGTCGCTGCGGGATCATTCACCGCAGTTGGCTGTCTTTACTCCCGCGACGATTGTATCCGCTGAAGCGAGCGGCCTCTCGATCATGGGCGTCCTGGCAATTGACGCACATGCGCACGCCGTGGAACGCCTTTCTGCGCGCCTCGGGGATTTCGCTGCCGCACTCGATGCAATGAGTGGCGGAAGGCCCTTGCGGCAACAGGCTTTGCACGCGCTTGATTCCGTCGCGCACCGTCGCATCGATTTGATCCTGCACCGCACCGTCGCCGGCCCAACCGGTCGCCATGATCGTACCTCCCGCTCGCCGCGCGCCGGATGCGCGCGCTACCTTGTCTTTATGGGTGTTGGAGCGCGAAGTTGCAATATCTGCCGAGAAAAACATATGAATATCATAATGTTACCTAATCAGCTCTCGAGCCCGGTTGCCCCTGTCGGGGTGATCTCCAGCTCGAGGCGGTCCAGTTCATCCTCGAGGTGGTGATAGACATCGTCGGGGATTCGGCCTCGTTGCCGCCAATCGATCAGCAGGGCCCGCTCGGCCTTGAGGGCGGTGCGCCGCATCGCGTCCTGCGGCCTGTCCGGTCGAGAGCGATCGACGCTGGCATTGCGCGCGGCCTCCAATTCGGCGCGCAGCGGGCCGGCGCAGGGACCGGGCTTCGCCTTCAAGGACTCGAGCGCCGCAGCCAGCATGGCCTTTCGAGTCGCGGCGATCTCCTCGTCCAACGAGAACGTCTTTGGCGATGCGAAGCCAGCCGATGAGCGGGCGAATCGTAAAGCCCTGCAGCACCAGCGTGCCCAGCACGACGGTAAAGGCGCTCAGTACGATCTCGTCGCGGTGGGGGAATGCGGGCGGCAGCGCAAGCGCGGTGGCGAGCGTCACGAGTCCCCGCATGCCGCACCAGGATACGAGGATGCCGACCCGCGCACCCGGGACCGTGCCTCGCGCGGTGCGCTTCTCGAAGTACCGCCGGAAGCGCCGGATGGCGAAGCCGTACGCCATGACCCAGGCGAGGCGCACCAGGATGACGGCCGCGAGCACCAGGCCCGCGAATGCCAGCGCGCGCGTCAGCGCCTCGTCGCGCATCTCGGTGACGACGGCTCGTGCCTGAAGGCCCATGAGCAGAAATGCCAGTACGTTGAGGATGAAGGTCACGGTCGACCAGACGGCATTCGAATTGATGCGATCGCGCGCGCTGGTGCGCTTCGGCATGTCGCGCGCCGCCACGGCGGCGAGCGCGACCACGGCAAGGATGGGCGAGAAGTCCAGGTGGGCGGCGAGTATCCAGGTGCCGAAGGTCAACAGAAATTGCACGATGATTGCGGACAAAGTGCCCGCCGCGCTCTGCATGAGGCGCATGCCCAGAACGCCCGCCAGGACACCGACCAGGATGCCGCCCGGCACCGCAATCAACAGCGGCGGCACGAGCGGGGCAAGCGAGGCGCCGGGCGTCATTGCGGCCGATACGGCGATACCGAATGCGAGCAATGCCACCGCGTCGTTCAACAGGCTCTCGCCCTGCAAAATGGCCACCGCGCGTCGGGGCAGGTCGAATTCGCCGAGCACGGCCGCAGCCGCGGCCGCATCGGGGGGCGCGACGATGGCGCCGAGCGCGATCGCCGCCGCCGCCGTCAGGCCGCCGTAGGCCACGCCCACCCAGGCGACCACCGCCGTCGTCGCCAGCACGAGAAGCACCGCGAGCGAGATCAGCGGCACCCAATTGCGCATCAATTCCCGGGGCGGCAGCTCGAAGGCCGTATTCATGACGGCGGGCGCGACGAACAGCGCAAGCGCCAGACGCGGCTCGATGGTCAAATGAGGTGCG
Organism: uncultured Actinomycetota bacterium; assembly: GCA_963745595.1. Classification (GTDB taxonomy): domain Bacteria; phylum Actinomycetota; class Acidimicrobiia; order Acidimicrobiales; family RAAP-2; genus DASZUK01. Next base: position 22,801 of record CAVUYB010000015.1, read on the forward strand.
AAAGGCAACACCGTCGCGCAGCCGCCGACGAGCGCAAGCAGGGCGGGATAGGGGACTCGCAGGTATCGGGCCGCCCGCATGAGCACGACCGCGACGGCCAGCAACAGCAAGGTCACTTCGAATAACGGCATGGATGAGACCTTAGGACTGCGCGGGAGTTGGAGATAGTAGTCACGCCGGCCGGGCATCGTCCAGCAGAGGTGTCCGGCGCGCGCAAAAGATATACGCTAGCAGCGAAGCACACGAACACGGCTCCGTCCATCATGTCAAAACTCAAGCGCGCACCGATCAAGTCGCTTTTCCCCACCCAGCTCACCGTCGGCATGCTCGAGGTCGAGGTCAAGCGCAGCCGCCTCGCGAAGCTCTCGCCCGAGCAACGCGAGGCCTTCCTGGAGGCGCATCCGATGCCCGTGGTCATAGGGCCCGAGGATCGGCTGTACATCACCGATCACCATCACTTGGCGCGGGCCGCGCTCGAAGCCCGGGTGAAGACGGCGTGCTTCAGCGTCGAGGCGGATTTCTCCTCGATGTCCCCGAAGAAATTCTGGGCGGAAATGGACAAGCGCTCATGGGTGCATCCGCTCGATGAGCACGGCATTCGTCACAGATACCATTGCCTCCCGGGCAGCCTCAAAAAGCTGGTCGACGATGTCTATCGATCGCTTGCGGGTTTCGTGCGCGATGCCGGCGGCTTCCGCAAGACCGACGCGGCGTTCGTGGAGTTCGTCTGGGCGGACTTCTTTCGCCGCAACATCGCCGTCGAGGACGTCACCTCCGATTTTCGCGCGGCGGTGCGCCGCGCGAAGCGTTTGGCGCAAAGTCCGCTGGCCAAGCGCATTCCGGGGTTCATCGGGTGAATAGCTCCGTGGCCGCGCAGATTGCGGCGCGGCTCGATCGGCTCCCCTCCTCGCGTACCCTGTGGACCATCATCGTCCTCATATCGCTCGGGGGCGTGTTCGAGTTCTACGATCTCTTCCTCACGGCCTACGTCGCTCCCGGGATGATCCATAGCGACTTGTTCACGCCGGGATCACTGGGCTTTTTCTCGTCGCTCGAGGTGGTCCGCGTCTCGGGTTTCGGTACCTTCGTTTTCTGCACCTTCGCGGGATTATGGGTCGGCGTCGTCGCCTTCGGCCGCACGGCCGATCGCTTCGGCCGCAAGGCCGTGTTCACCTGGTCGCTGATGTGGTACGTCACCGCGACCGCGATCATGGCTTTCCAGCGCACCGGACAGTGGATCAACGTCTGGAGATTCATTGCCGGCGTAGGCTTCGGTGTTCAGCTGGTCACCGTGGATACCTATATCGTCGAGCTCACGCCGCTCGCGCTTCGGGGACGCGCGTTCTGCGTGAATCAGTGCATCTGCTTCAGCATCGTGCCGGTCGTCGCGCTCCTCAGCTGGCTGTTGTTGAAGAGGGCTCCGCTCGGATTGGACGGCTGGCGATGGGTGGTTCTGATCGGCTCGGTGGGTGCGGTGGCCGTGTGGGCGCTGCGCGCAGGCATCCCGGAGAGCCCGCGCTGGCTCGCTGCGCGAGGCCGCCTGGACGAGGCGGAGCGTACGGTCGAGGCGCTCGAGCGGCGCATCGCGGCCGAGCTGGGCGGCGCGGCCGAGCTGGGCGGCGGCGCCGATCGGTTCGGTGCGCCGAGAACCGCCGCGCCGGTCCGCATCGACCCCGAGCGGCGGGCGCGGCTGGCGGAGATATTCGCGCCGCGCTATCGAGGCCGAACGCTGATGCTGTCGATATTCAATGCCGCGCAAGTGATCGGGTTCTACGGCTTCAATTCCTGGCTGCCGACGCTGTTGACGGCACGCGGCATCAACGTTACCCGCGGGCTCGAATATGCGTTCATCATCGCGATCGCGCAGCCCGTCGGTCCACTGCTCGGAGTGCTGTTCGCCGACAAGACCGAGCGTAAGACGCAGATCGTCGCGGGCCTCGGCTGCATGGGCGCCACCATGGCCGCCTTTTCCGTCGCGACCTCGCCCGCCGTGCTCATTTCGCTCGGCATCGTCTTCACCCTGGCTGCCAACATCATGTCGTATGCCTACCACGGCTACCAGGCCGAGCTCTTCCCTACGCGCATTCGATCCCGCGCCGTGGGCTTCGTGTACTCCTGGAGCCGCCTGGCGGCGGCCTTCGCCGGGCTGATCGTCGGGTTTCTCCTCGCCGACGGGGGCGTGCCCGCGGTGGCCGTTTTCATCGGCGCTGCGATGGCCGTCGGCATCGCCATCATCGGGGTATTCGGTCCCTCGACCCGGGGCGTGGCGCTCGAGCAACTGAACGATTGAGTGCCATTGAAAATCGGGCCGGGACCGCCCAGAATCCGGGGGCCTGCGGAGCACCGCGAAGCCAGCGCCGCGTTTCGGCCATTGCAGGGTCACGTCGCCAAAAAACGGGAATCACCATGGAAGACGTTCAAGCGGAACTCGTCGTGTTGGCTCTGCATTTGCGGGGCCGGCGCGACTCCATCCTTCAAGCGTGGCAACTGGCGGTGAAGTGGGATCCGAAGGTCACGACGGGCGATTCCCTCCCGCGCGTTCAACTGCTGGATCACATTCCGTCGCTGCTCGCGACTTTCGAACTCGCTCTGCACGGACCCGCCGGCCGCGCCGCCGACACGGTTCAGGCCGCTGGTCAGCAGCCGGCCGCCGCGCACGGTCTGCAGCGCTGGCGGCAGGGGTATGACCTGCGCGAGGTCACGCGCGAGCTCGGTAAATTGAACGAGTGCGTGGTGGCCGAGCTCGAGGCTTACACCGCAGCTCATGCCGAGCTGTCGCACGCCGCGATTGCCGCGGCCCGGCGCGTCTGGGCGGCCATGTGCAGCACCGGCATCGAAGAGAGCGTCGGCCAGTACTTCGAGCTGCAGAAACAGGAAGCCGCCGGCCACGTGAAGGATCTGGAAAGCGCGCTCGCGGAAATCCGGGAGTTGGAAAAGCAGCGCGGCGATCTGTGGCGGCAGGCTGCGCACGATCTGCGCGGGAATCTCGGCGTGGTCGCCAATGCGACCGTCGCGCTCACCCACAGCGAGCTGCACGAGTCCTCGCGGGACGATTTCGTGCGCATTTTGATGCGCAACGTGACCTCGCTCCATCACCTGCTCGATGACGTGACCAGCCTGGCGCGTCTGCAGGCCGGGCGCGAGCAACGGCGCATCGAACCCCTGGACGTGACCCCGATCATGCAGCAGCTGTGCGAAGGAATACGCCCCTTGGCGCAACAGCACCGCCTGTTCCTGCGATGCGAGGGCCCGCCGGGCTTCGCGGCCGAAGGGGACGCGGTGAAGATCCGGCGCATCGCCCAGAATTTGATCTTGAATGCGGTGAAGTTCACGCGCGAGGGCGGGATCACGGTCGGCTGGGGCGATAGCGAGGCGAACGATCGCAAACGCTGGGTGCTGACCATTCAGGATACCGGACCCGGAATTCACTCCGACGCGGGGAAACCCCTGGTGCGGGCGCTGGAAGGAAGCTCCGGCCCGCGTCGCTCGGACCGCCCCGCGGCCTCGGACACCGGCGAAGGCATCGGCCTGTCCATCGTCAAGCGGTTGTGCGACATGCTGGATGCCTCGATCGAGTTGCAGTCGGTGGAAGGCGTCGGCACGACGTTTCGAATTCTTTTCCCGCGTCAATACCTCTGAGTCGACATACATGCCCGGATTATGGTTCGAAGAGCTTCACGTCGGACAGATGTTCCAACACGCCATCCGGCGCACCGTGACCGAAACCGACAACGTCATCTTCACGACGATGACGCACAACCCCGCGCAGCTCCATCTGGACGAGGAGTACATGCGCACCACCGAATACGGTCAGCGTCTGGTGAATTCGGCGTTCACGCTCGGGTTGATGGTCGGAATTTCCGTCGGCGATACCACGCTCGGCACCGCGGTCGCCAACCTGGGTTGGGACGAGGTGCGTTTTCCGCGCCCGGTATTCCATGGCGACACATTGCGCGTCGAGACGGAAGTGATCGAGCTGCGCGACTCGAAGTCGCGGCCCGATCAGGGAATCGTCACGTTCATGCATCGTGCCTATAACCAGCGCGACGAACTGGTCGCATCGTGCAAACGATCCGGGCTTCAGCGCCGGCGGCCGGCTCAATGAACGTGCTGCGATCGATGCTTTTCATCCCCGGCGACAGCGGGAAGAAGCTGGGTAACGGCGATGGTGCGGGTGCGGATGCGCTGGTTCTCGATCTCGAAGATTCGGTGCTGCCGGATAACAAGGCGCGCGCCCGGGGATTGACGGCAGAGTACCTCAGGGGCCGGCCGCCGGGAGCCCGCCGGTCGGAGCTCTGGGTTCGCATCAATGCGCTGGATTCGACGCTCGCGCTGAACGATTTGTCGGCCGTGGTCGCCGCAGCGCCGGACGGGGTGATGTTGCCGAAAGCCGAGGGGCCGGCGGATGTTGCGAGACTGTCCTTTTACCTCGACGCGCTGGAGGCTCAGGCCGGGCTTACCGTCGGATCGACCCGCGTCCTGCCGGTGGCGACCGAAACCGCAGCGGCGCCGTTCAATTTGGGCGCGTACTCCGCGGCGCGTCTCTCGCGGCTCGTCGGGCTGACCTGGGGCTCCGAAGATCTCTCGACCGCGCTCGGCGCGAGCACGAATCGCGATGCGTCGGGCGAGTGGGCTTTCACCTACCGGGTCGTGCGCTCGCTCACGCTGCTGGGCGCGCGCGCCGCGGGCGTCCAGGCCATCGACACCTTGTATGCGGATTTTCGCGACGAGAAGGGGCTGCGCACGGCCTCGCGGACGTCGCGAGCCGAAGGGTTCACCGGGCGTCTCGCGATTCATCCGGCGCAGATACCGGCGATCAACGAGAGCTATATGCCCTCCGCCGACGAAGTCGAACACGCGCGCCGTGTGGTGGCGGCCTTCGATGCTTCTCCAGGCGCCGGCGCGGTGGGCCTCGACGGTAAAATGGTCGACATCCCGCACCTCAAACAGGCGCGGGCGCTGATTCAGCAGGCGGCTCGGTACGGGCGCTGAGGCGCGCGCGGCATCATGCCGCAACACCCAGCATTTCACGAGCTTCGTCGGGGGTGGCCAGCTCGTGCCCCAGCGCCTCGATGATGGTCCGGGCGCGCTCCACCAGCTGCCCATTGGTCGCGAACACTCCGCGGGCCAGATACAGATTGTCTTCCAAACCCACTCTGACATTGCCGCCGAGCAATATCGCCTGCGCCAATACCTGCATTTCGAGGCGACCGATGCCAAGCGCCGCCCATAGCGCGTCAGGCGGCAGCAGGTCCTTCATATAGAGAATGGTGCGTGTGTCGCTGGGTGCCCCCCAATTCACGCCCAACACGAATTGATACAACGGGCGGCCCGTGAGCAGGCCTTCTCGTGCGAGTTGTTTGCCGAACTCGATGTCGCCCGCACCGAAGACTTCCAGTTCCGGCTTGATTCGCAATTCCTGAAACCGCCGCGCCATGCCGCGCAGCGTGCGCGTGGTGTTGAGGTACACGAACTCTTTGTCGCCTTCGACCTGGTTTCCCGTTGTGATATCGAGCGATGCGATATCGGGACGGCACGACTCCAGATGGGCCACGCGTTCCTCGACGGAAATCACGTCACTGCCGGGCAGTGCGCGGGATTCATCCGCCGGATCCGGCATGAAGAACGCGCCCAGGCCCGCGGTCAGGTTGATGATGACATTCACGCCGGTGGCGCGCAGCCGTTCGACGGTTTCCCTGAATAGCTGCGGGTCCCGGCTGCCTTCGCCGGTCTGTGGATTGCGGACGTGAAGATGAACGACCGCAGCGCCGGCCTTGGCCGCCTCCACCGCAGATGCGCATATTTGTTCGGGCGTTACCGGAAACGCCGGATGGCGTCTGTTGAAAGGAGCATTACCGGTCACCGCGCACGTGAGAATGATTTTTCGGGGTTTGGAATCCATGCTTGGCTCGCATTGAATGAGATGAATCGTGCTGCATTCACGCTAATGATCGGAGCGGCTGCCGCATGACGACCCTCTTTATAGTAAATGCACATAGATGATATAATCATGAAACTTATATATGATCAAATCATATTTGATCAATATTGCCGAGGATCAGGGGGCCTGATGCACAGTTTTGCCACACAGCGACGGGTAAACATGCCACACAGCGACGGGTGAACATGGCTTCGAGGAAAAAAATGCAACATTCCACAGCCGCTGATCGCGAAGTGACAGCGCTTGGCGTCGGCGGCCCGACCGGGGACGGCGCAACCGCCGCCGAGCTAGCCTACGAGGCGCTGCGGACCGCAGTTTTGGCGGGAAATTTCAAGCCCGGCGAGGTGCTGACGCTGCGAGCGCTGGTCTCGCTGCTGGGCATGGGAGATACCCCGGTTCGCGAGGCTCTGAAGCGGTTGATCTCCGAGGGAGCATTCGAAGGGCTGCCGAACCGCTCGGCGCGGTTACCGACTCTCACTCGCCGGCAGGTGGAGCAAATCTTGACTCTGCGTCAAACCCTGGAGGGTAATGCGGCGCATTTATGCGCAGAGAATATCACGACGCGCCAGATACAGCGGTTGCGCGCGCTCGAAACCGCGATGGACGGTTTCGTGCGGACTGGAGACGTGCATGCGTACACATCGACGAACATGGCATTTCACTTCGAGATTTACACGGTTGCCGACAATGAAGTGCTGTTGAGTCTGATTCAGGCCTTGTGGTTGCGCATGGCGCCCTTGGTGGGCAGCACCGTTTCTTTGCTGGCACGCGACTCGACCGTGTTTCGAAGCACCGGCGTCAGCAGTCACAAAAAGATGTTGGATGCGTTTCAGGCTCGCGACCCGGCCGCCGCGGAAAAGGCAATGCGCGAAGATATATCCACATCCACGCGGCTGCCCGGCTACTGGGAGGCCATCGAAGCGGCCGCGAAGCCCGCTTCACGTCCGATGCGGACGGCATGACCGGGTTGAGCAATCAGAGGGCAAAGCGAAAGTGCTGGTCGTAGAACTCTTCGGTCGCCGAGAGAATTTTCCGCATGATGACGGTGGCGTTGTGCCCATCTCTACGCCATAACGCCCGGACCAACTCCTTGTGCAGGGCGAGCTCGCGGCCGAAGTAGGCACCGCTCAGGACGTTGTCCGCCGTCGGTGAAAGGATCATTGGACCGATCCGCAGCCAGACCGACTCGATCAGGTGCACCAGATGGCGGGATTCCGCGGCATCGTAGATCGCGAAATGGAAGTTGAGGTTCGAAGAGCGAACGCCGTCGCTGACGCCGCGCATCAACGCGTCGGACAGGGTTTCCTCCTGAGCCTTGATCACTTCGATCACGGCGGTGGTCGCGCGCTCGGCCGCATGACGGCAGGCGGCGGGCTCGAGGAGCTGGCGGATCTCCATCAACTCCCGAAATTCGTCCCGGGTCAATTTGGGGACATGGACACGGCCGCTGGGAAGATTCACCAGCGCCCCTTCCGCGACCAGACGCTGCACGGCTTCGCGGACCGGCATGATGGTGGACCCTAGCTGTTCGGCCAGAAGCCGGACCGTCAACTGCTCGCCCGGCGTGAACCGTCCCGCCATGAGAAGCCGGCGCAGGTCCCCATAGGTTTGCGTTTTCAGGGTCGCGCGTTGCCATGGGCTTTCAGCTGCCAATCCAAATCTCCCCTCGCCGGACTCGTTCGCCGTCTTCGATGGCCACACGATATCAGGCGGCCTGTTTCGATGAAGGTGCCGGCGGTAATTTTATAAATTGATGAAATTATCTTGTATTTGATCAAAAATAGATGTATTTATATAATTTGCGGATTTAGATCATATCTGTCCGATCATAAAAGAAGGGAGACGAAACACATGCTGGGTTCGACCGCGGTCAGAGCAAAGCGTTTATGGTTGATGGCGGGTGCAGCGGTCGTGCTCGCCGGACGGGCAGGATCCGGGTGGGCTCAGGCCGCCGCCGCCCCCGACAACGGCCAGATCCAAGAAGTGGTGGTTACCGCCACCAAGGAGGGAGCGGTCAACATTCAAAAAACGCCCATTGCCATCAGCGTCGTCTCGGCGGCGAATACCGAGCAGCAGCTGATGAATGACGCGCGTGATCTGGAGCGGGTCGTCCCGGATGTCTCGATCGGCCAGAACAATGCATTTGCCGAAATCTATATCCGCGGAATCGGCTCGAACAATACCTTCAATGGTTCCGATCCGGACGTCACCGTTCAGGTTGACGGCGTCTATATTTCACGGCCCTTTGGACAGTTTACGGACTTTCTCGATGTGGACCGGGTCGAAGTGCTGCGCGGACCGCAGGGAACACTCTATGGCCGAAACGCCGTCGGGGGCACCATCAACGTCGTATCCCTCCTGCCGGACGACACCTTCCATGCGAAGGCGGAGTTGACGGTGGGCAACGACAACCTGTGGCAGGAAGACGGGTACGTGAGCGGCGCCATCGTCGACAACCGGGTCGAGGGCAGTCTGGCCTTCGACTACACCCGGCACGATCCCTACATCCAGAACGTGGTGCCGGGAGTCCCCGGCATCGATGACGCCGATCGGGGAACCGTTCGCGGACAGCTTCGCGTGCACCTGACCGATGACATCGAGGCCGTCACGCGCGCGGACTACTCGCGCGAGAGCGACGCCGTTCCGGCATTCGACACGCCGCTCGCTCCCTTCGACCCGGTGGTGAACAGCATCCTCGGCCAATACAATAGAGTCGCGCTCAACCTGCCGAGCCTGGACAACGTCAAGGCCAGCGGCGTCTCGGAAGAAATCGATGCTCACGTATTGTCGGATCTTTTGGTGAAGTCGATCACGGCGTATCGCGCCAACGATTTGGACCTGTCGACCGACAGCGACGGCACCGACCAGAACCTCGTGCATACGATTCTCGGCGAGAGCGATCGAATGTTCAGCCAGGAGTTGAACGCGTCCGGAAACGCGGCGAGGCTGAGCTACGTCGGCGGTGTTTACTACAGCCGGGAATCGGACGCTTCCAACAGCCACATCAGCGTATTCGACTCCGGAATACGCGAGGACCTGCTGCCGTTTTCGGTGGATAATTCATGGGCGGCGTTCCTCCAAGGCGACTACCATGTCATCGATCCATTGACCTTGACCGCCGGCCTCAGGTACACCACGGAGACGAAGTCCTTCGATCAAAATCTCGACATCGTTCAATTGAGCAACGGGCTGTCGATTCCTGGTCATCCGGTCATCTATGCGGCGGCAAAGACCTATGACGCCGTCACCCCCAAGTTTGCAATAAGCTATGCCTTCACCGATGCACTGGTCTACGTGTCGGCGACGAAGGGCTTCAAGAGCGGCGGGTTCAACTTTACCTCCGCCAATTCGTTTCAAGGATTCGCCCCCGAGTACCTGTGGAGCTACGAAGCGGGACTCAAAACGGATCTCTTCGACCGGCATCTGCGCTTCAACGTCACGGCTTTCTATTACAATTACACCAACCTTCAGGTCCAGGCGTTCATCGTTCCCGGCGTCGCGGATATCACCAACGCTGCGACCGCCCGCGACAAGGGCATCGAATTCGAGACCGAGTGGAAACCGATCGACCACGTCGATTTGGGGGGCAACCTATCGTTCCTCGATGCTCAATATGACCGCTACATCGGCACCGGGAACGTCGATTACGCCAACAATTACCTGAACAATGCGCCGAAAGTAACCGCCAATCTGTTCGCCCAGAACGGCTGGGAAATACCCAGCGGACTACTGTCCCTGCGCGGGGAATACTCGTTCATCTCGAATCAGTTTTATACCGCCGCCAACGTCGCGACCCAGGCTCAGGCCGCTTACTCGCTGGTGAACGGCTTTCTCATCTATCAGCCCGACGCCTCCAATTGGCGCTTCGAATTGTGGGGCAAAAATCTGACCAACAGGGGTTATGTGACGTCGACGGGAAGTGTCGGTCCGATTCCCACGGGCACGCCCGGCGAACCACGCACGTTCGGCATCAGGTTCGTGTGGTCCAAGTAAGCGGTGCTGATGACGACTCAGGCGGAAACGACCGGCGCGGGCGCGGGCGATGCCCCGGACAACCGCGTCGGCGCCTACGCCTGGTACGTGGCTATTGTGCTCGCCATCGGTCAACTGGTGTCCTTTCTCGATCGCGTCGTCTTCAGTCTGCTCGTCGGTCCGATCAAGTCGGCGCTGCACGTGACCGACACCCAGCTGGGGCTTCTCAACGGCTTGGGGTTCGCCCTGCTCTATTGTGCGCTCAGCGTTCCGATCGGGCGATTGATCGATGTCAGCCGCCGGCGACGAACCATCATCATGATGGGCGTTGCATTCTGGAGTGCCATGACTGCACTGTGCGGTTTTGCGCGGACATTCTGGCTGATGTTCGCGGGGCGCGTGGGTGTCGGCTTGGGTGAAGCCACCCTTTGGCCCGGGGCGGCCTCCCTGTTGGGCGACTATTTCCCGACGCAGCGCTTAGGCCGCGCCATGAGCTTGTTCGGCGTGGGTGCCTACGTGGGCACGGGAACCGCCTTCCTGGGAGGCGGCTATCTGCTGCAATTCATCAAGTCCGAACACGGTCAGCCGCTGCTTGCGGGGTTGGAGGCATGGCAGCTGGCCTTCCTGGCCGCAGCTCTGCCCGGCGTGGCATGGTGCCTGCTGCTGCTGACGGTGCGTGAGCCCAAGCGCCGCATTCAGGCAGGGGCCGCCGCCCACGGCGTCACCGCCGCCGCCGCCTTCGCTTATCTGTGGCGCAATCGGCGCAGCTATGCGCTGCTGTTCACGTTCACCAGCATCGTGTCGCTATTCGTGAACTCCACGAATTCCTGGCTGCCGGCCTTCCTGGTCCGCACCCATGCCCTGTCCACCGCCCAAGCCGGCGTCACCTTCGGGCTCGTCGTGCTGTGCGCCGGAACGACCGCGATCTTTCTGGGCGGGTCGATTGCCGACTGGCTCTGGAGCCGGCGCCGGTACAACGGCTACATGGGAGTGTGCGCGTTTGCAGCTCTGGCGGCGGCGGCGCCGGGAGCGCTCTATCCCCTGGCGAAGACCCTGCCGCTCGCCGTCGCGGGGCTGGCCTGCTTTTATTTCTTCGCGGTGATGCCGATCAGCGCAGCGACGGCGGCCTTGCAATTGATGACTCCCCCGCAAATGCGCGGCCAGGTCACGGCCATTTTCCTGGCGGCGGTTTCTCTGGTGGGCGTGGGCGTGGGGCCGACGCTGGTGGCGCTGCTCACGGATTACGCCTATGGCGGACCCGCGGGATTGCGCTATTCGCTGGCCACCATCAGCGCGGTGCTGGCGCCGCTGGCCATGCTCGCGGCCCTGGGGAATTGGCGGACCTTCGTCCGCGCCGCCGGCGACGCGGGCGCTCTGCCGGCCGACGCTCGAGAAGCATGGGAGACCTCACGATGAAGCTGTACTTCAATTGGAACGCCGTGTGCGCCATGAAAGTGGTGATGTGTCTCGAAGAGAAGGGACTGGACTATGACCGGCACCACATCGATCTGGCGCGCTTCGATCAGCTGCAGGATTGGTATCTGGCGCTGAATCCATCCGGAGTCGTTCCGACCTTGGTGCACGACGATGCGGTGTTGGTCGAGTCCACCATCATCAACGAGTTCCTGGACGATGCTTATCCCGCAATGCCGTTGAAGCCCAGGGATCCGCACGCACGAGCGCTGATGCGCTGGTGGGGCAGACAAATCGACGATGTGGTGCATCCGTCCATCCGGCCCTTGAGCTTCACACGCTTCGTCGCGCCCATGGCGCATGCCATGGGTCGCGATCAGCTCGAGTCGGTCCGCGGCCGGATGCCGAAGAAGGATCTCGCCGAGCTGTGGCGGCGCGTCGCCGAGGCGCCCTATGGCGATGAGGAACTGGCCGAACATGTGCACAAGCTCGACCAGTTCATGGAGCGAATGGAGGCAGCACTGCAAAAGAACGCCTGGCTGGCGGGTCAGGAGCTGTCGCTTGCGGATCTGAATGTAGCCCCTTATTTTCGCCGCATCGTGCAGCTCGAGCGCACAGCGCTATGGGCGGACCGGCCGGCAGTCGCGGCTTGGTTCGACAAAATCCGGATGCGCAACTCTTATGCGATGCTGGAGCGCCTGCGCGACGAATACTCGTCCCCCGTACCCGCGGCGGTTCGATGTTGATGGACGAGCGCGCGGCACCGAATGGCACCGCCGGCTCGGCTGTCGCCGCCGTCGAGGGGACATGCGAGCCTCGGTTCGCCGGCGTGCGCCATGCATTCATGGACAACTTCGAAGCACGCGGCGAAGTGGGGGCTGCGGTCTGCGTCTATTGGAATGGGCGCAAGGTGGTGGATCTCTGGGGTGGGTGGGCGGACCCGCAACGCCGGCGGGTGTGGACCGAGGACACGCTGGTCTGCATGATGTCGGTGGGCAAGGGGGTGGCGGCTCTGTGTCTGCACCGGCTGATCGACCAGGGCCGCCTCGATCTCAAGAAGCCGGTTGCAGCCTATTGGCCGGCGTTCGCTCAAGCAGGCAAGGCCGCGATTACCGTCGAGCAATTGATCGGCGGACTGGCCGGGCTGCTCTACGCCGACGCCGCTCCGGACGGCAGCCTGCTCGATTGGGACGTGGTCATCGATGCGTTGGAGCGGCAGGAACCGCTCTGGCCGCCCGGAGCTCGCGGCGCCTACCATTCGGTGACCGCGCCGTTTCTATTCGGCGAATTGGTTCATCGAGTCGACGGCCGGGATATCGGCACATTCTTTCGCGAGGAATTCGCCGCGCCCCTGCATCTGGACTATGCCTTCGGCCTCGATGACGAACAGATCGCGCGCACCGCACCGCTGCAGTCGGTGGACGTCAATCCCACCCAGCAGGCCATGCGTGATCCGTCAACCAAGCTGGGGCGTGCCTGGCGTCTGCTGCCGCGCGACCCGGAAGTGCACAACACCGCGGCCTATATGCGCAACCGATGTCGCGGCCACGGTGCCCCGCGCGCGGTCGCCAAGCTCTATGCGGCGTTGACTTGCGGCGGCCGGATCGGCGGCCGCTCCGTTCTTGGACCCGAGATCATCGACACCATGAGAACGCCGCGATGGGAGGGCATCTGCGGCATGACCGACCGCTGGTACGCCTATGGGCTCGGTTTGATGATCAATACAACGCTTGCCTACATGGGACCCAATCCGCGCGCGTTCGGCCAGCCGGGCGTCGGCGGTGCATCGGGCTTTGCCGACCCGGAAAATCATGTCGCGTTCGCCTACGGCGGCAACGCACTGTCGCCCCGTCCCGGAATAGGCGATCGGTGCCGCGCGCTGATCGATGCGGTCTATGAATCCCTCTAGCGCCCCGCAGGCCGCGCCCTTGAAGGTGCTGGTGACCGGAGGCGCCGACAGCGTGGGCCGCGTCGTCGCCGAAAAATTCTCCATGCAGGGCGCCCTCGTTCATGTGTGCGACATTCGCGAGAGCGTGCTGGACAATATGCTTCGCGCCAATCCCGGCATCAGCGGAACGCTCGCCGACGTGGGGCGCTCCGACGGGGTCGTGCGCACATTCGATGAAATGCACAAACGTTTTGGCGCCATCAACGTGCTGATCAACAATGTCGGGATAGCCGGCCCCACCAAGGCTCTCGAAGATGTCAGCGACGCAGAGTGGGAGAGCACGCTGGGCGTCAATTTGACGGGGGCATTTCGGCTGATGCGTGCGGCCATCCCCGGCATGAAGACACTGGGAAGCGGCGTCATCGTGAACATTTCCACCGGTTCGACGCGCACGCGTCTGCCGCATCGTACTCCGTATGTCGTCTCGAAGTTCGCCCTGGAAGGCCTGACGCTCAATGCCGCCCGGGAACTGGGACGCTTCAACATCCGCTGCAACGCCATCCTGCCCGGCATGATCAATAACGAGAGAATGCGCGGCATCGTCGCGGATCGCGCCGGCCGTGAGGGAGTGTCTCCGGAGGAGATCGAGCGGAGCTATCTCAAGTACATTTCGCTGCGGGCGAAGACCGAGCCGATGGATATCGCCGAGATGGCTTACTTCCTGGCCTCGGAATCCGGCAAGCGCATCACGGGTGAACTGATCGCCGTCAGCGGCAATATCGAATGGGAAGAATGATGCCGTCCCGATGCCGAAAGCCCGCGCTGCTCCAAAACCAACCCCGTCGTGAGAGAAGTCATGCTTAAAGGTCGATGCGCTCTGGTGACGGGTGGAAGTTCCGGAATCGGCAAGGCGATCGCGATCCGTCTGGCACGCTCGGGTGCCCGAGTGGCCGCGGTGGGCAGCTCCGACAGGGCCAAGGTGCAGCGCACCGTGGATGAGATCCACGCGGCCGGAGGCGAGGCGCGAGCCTTCGTTGCCGACGTGCGAAATTCCGTTTCCGTCAAGCAGCTCGTAGGCCAGGTCGCCGACGCACTGGGTCCGGTCCACGTGTTGGTGAACGCCGCCGGCATCTTTCTTCCCACGCCGATTGGCGGCGGCGCGCTCGAGGTCTTCGATCGCACCATCGATACCAACCTGAAGGCCGCTTTCTACTGTATCGACGCGGTGGTCCCGATGATGAAGCAGGAGAAGTCGGGCGTCATCATCAACATTTCATCCGTCGCCGCCTCCATCGGCGTGACGGCCCACAGCGCCTACTGCGCCAGCAAGGCGGCCGTCTCGATGCTGACGCGCTCGCTGGCGCTGGAGCTGGCGCCTCATGGCATCAACATCAACGCCATTGCCCCGGGCAATACGGCGACGCCGATGAACGAGGCGATGCGCACCGATCCGGCGCAGGCCGGATTCTTGGAGTCGCTGAAGAAGGCGACGCCGAGCTCACGCATCTTCTCGCAACCGGAAGATATTGCGGAGCTCGCCTATTTCCTGACCACCCAGGCTGCGCAAGCGATGCACGGCTCGACCTTGCTCATGGACGAGGGGCTCTCCGCGGGCATCTGATCGTGCGTCGTCAAGAGGAAGCTTTTCATGAACCGGCGGGGGGCCGTAGTGCTGCCTTCTGACTCGAAGGATTTTCGTTTCGCCTGCGATACGGGCGGCACCTTCACGGACTTGATCGTCGAAGCCGATGATCTGCGGATGTACAAGGCGCACACCGTTCCAAGCGACCCCACCCGCGGCGTCCTCGATGCCCTGACGCTGGCGGCGACGGATCGGGGCCTGAGCCTCGAGGCGCTGTTGCAGCGAGGTGAGCTGTTCGTGCACGGGACCACCCACGCGATCAACGCCATCATCACTCACCGTACCGCGCGGACGGCATTGCTGGTGACCCAAGGCCACCCCGACATCCTGGTGGTGCGCGAAGGCGGGAAGGCCGATGCCTTCGACTTCACGGGGTTTTATCCGGACCCCTATGTGCCTCGTGCGCTGACCTTCGAAGTTGCCGAGCGTGTGGCGGCGGACGGCTCGGTGCGTCTGCCTTTGAACGAGGACGGATTGCGGCCGGTGATCGAGGTGCTGAAACGCGAGAAGGTGGAAGCGGTGGCCGTCTGCCTGCTCTGGTCCATCGTCAACCCGGCGCACGAACTCAAGGTGGGCGAGCTGCTGGCTGAACATCTGCCCGGCGTGCCGGTGACGCTGTCGCATGCACTCAATCCCGCCTTGCGGGAGTATCGCAGGGCCTCGGCGGCGGCGATCGACGCCTCGCTCAAGCCCATCATGCAGCAATACCTGGGCCACCTCGAATCGCGGCTCAAGACGGCCGGATTCGCGGGCCGCGTGCTGGTGCTTACCTCCCAAGGGGGCACCATGGACGCTGAAGAGCTGTCGCGCGCCCCGATTCACGCCATCAACTCCGGTCCCTCCATGGCGCCGGTCGCGGGGCGCCATTATGCAAGGCTGGATCTGCAGGCGAGCGATGTCATCGTAGCCGACACAGGGGGCACCACTTACGACGTCAGCCTGGTCCGCTCCGGCCAAATCCCCTGGACCCGCGAAACCTGGATCGGCGCGCCTTTCAAGGGCCACATGACCGGCTTTCCATCCGTTGACGTCAAGAGCGTCGGCGCCGGCGGCGGCTCGATCGCCTGGGTGGACGGCGGCGGCGTCCTGCATGTGGGCCCGCAAAGCGCAGGCGCCGCTCCGGGGCCGGCCTGCTACGGGCGGGGCGGCACGGAGGCGACCGTCACCGACGCCTGTGTCGTACTCGGCTACATCGACCCTGACTATTTTCTCGGCGGAGCAGCGCAGCTCGACGCCGAGGCCGCGAAGCAGGCGGTGAGCCGGACAGCGGCGCGGCTGAATGTCTCCCTCGAAACGGCAGCCTCGTCCATCGTCCAACTCGTCACCGAGAATATGGTTCAGGCAATCGCCGACATTACGGTGAACCAGGGAGTGGACGCGGCCGCCGCTGTGCTCATCGGCGGCGGGGGCGCTGCCGGTCTGAACTCAATCTTCATCGCCCGCCGGCTGGGCTGCCGACATCTGGTGTTTCCGGAACTTGGCGCCGCGCTCAGCGCTGCTGGCGCGCTGATGTCGGACCTGACGGCCGAATATCGACAGACCTACTTCACCAGCACCGCGGCGTTCGACATCGCCGGCGCCAATAAAATACTGGCGGCCTTGCAGGCGCAATGCGCCGCCTTCCAGGCAGGGCCGGGCGGGCATGCCCTGTCGCATTCCGTGAGTTTCTCGGTGGAGGCCCGCTACCCGGGCCAGGTATGGGAAATCGAGGCGCCGCTGTCGAGCGGCCGTTTTGCGGACGAGCGGGATGTCGAGGCGCTGACCCGCGCCTTTCATGCCGCCCACCAAGGCATCTTCGCGGTCAACGATCCGCAATCCGCCGTGGAGATCGTCGGCTGGTCGGCCAAAGTGTCTTCGCGTCTGCGTTCCGCTCCGCTCGGCCGACTCGCCGCCGGCGCGACCGTTGACGGCCCACGATCGACGCGCCCGAGTCATTTTCCGGGCGCCGGTTGGAGGGATACACCGCGCACCAGCTTTGCGGGCCTGGTGCCCGGCCGGCGGTACACCGGCCCGATGATCGTCGAATCGCCCTTTACCACCATAGTTCTGGATCCGGAGGCGCGCTTCCGGCTCACCCCCGCGGGCAGCGTCATCGTCGACTTTTAGCAGGAGAATTCAATCATGCCGATGGACGGTGCGCAGCTCGCGATCCTGAACAACCGCTTTCAAGGCGTGGCGAGAAAAATGGCCAACACCTTGCTGCGAACCGGCCGCTCAGGCGTCCTCAATCGCGCAAGGGACTTCTCCTGCTGCATCGTCACCGCGGGTTGCGATCTTCTGTCGGCGGCGGACAGCTTGCCCATTCATGTCTTGAGCGGACCGGATCTCATGGCCAAGGCGATGAAAGCCTTTCACCCGCGGCTCAGGCGCGGCGACGCCTTTCTGCACAACTCCCCCTATCATGGCTGCAGTCACGCGGCCGACCACACCATCCTGGTGCCCGTGTTCGATGAGGCCGATGTCCACCGCTTCACGGTCGTGGCCAAGGCGCACCAGGCCGACATCGGCAACTCGATCCCGACGACCTATCATGGCGCGGCGAAGGATGTTTACGAGGAAGGCGCCCTGATCTTTCCCGCCGTCCAAGTGGAGCGGGATTACGCTCCGATCGACGACATCGTCCGCATGTGCCGGATGCGCATCCGAGTTCCCGATCAATGGTGGGGAGACTTTCTCGCCATGATGGGAGCGGCTCGCATCGGCGAGCGCGAACTGAGCGCGCTGGGTGCGGAACTCGGGTGGGCTACTCTCGACACCTTCGCGAGCGACTGGCTGGATTACAGCGAACGGCGCTGTGCGGAAGCCATTCGAGCGCTGCCGGCTGGTCGGGTACAGGCGTTCAGCACTCACGACGCCTTCCCGGGTACCCCGGCGGACGGGGTGACCGTCAAAGCAGTCGTCGTCGTTCGTCCCGAGGATGCCATCGTCGAGGTGGACCTGACCGACAACCCGGACAACCTACCCTGCGGCCTCAATCTGAGCGAGGCCTGCTCGCGCACAGCGGCCTACATCGGGATATTCAACAGCATCGACCACACCGTCCCCAAGAACGCCGGCAGCTTTCGCAGGATTCGTGTCACGTTGCGCGAAGGCTGTATCGTGGGGATTCCGCGGCACCCGACCAGTTGCTCGGTCTCCACCACCAACATCGCCGACCGTGTCGCGAATGCCGTGCAGCGCGCCATGGCCGAACTCGCCGACGGTTGCGGCATGGCCGAGGTAGGCGCGGTGATCCCGCCCGCCGCGGGCGTCATCTCCGGAAAGGATCCTCGTTCTGGGAAGGCTTATGTGAACCAGGTCTTTCTCGGCTTCACGGGCGGCGCCGGCGGCCCGTTCGCCGACGCCTGGCTGACCACCGCGCACGTGGGTAATGGCGGCCTGTGCTTCCAGGACAGCATCGAGTTGGACGAACTCTACCAGCCCATTGAAGTGAAGGCGCGGCGCATCCTCCCCGATACCGAAGGTGCCGGCCGCTTCCGTGGCGCGCCGAGCATTCTGGTGGAATTCGGGCCGTCAACGGGCAGTTTTGAGATCGGCTATGTTTCGGATGGCGCGGTCAATCGGCCCAAAGGGGCACGCGGCGGTCAAGCGGGCGGCGCGTCCCAGCAATTTCGCCGCAAGCGCGACGGCACACTAGAGCCGCTGCCGGCTTGCGCTCAGGTGATCATCCACGACGGCGAGACGATTGTCTCCATTTCGACCGGCGGCGGCGGCTATGGGGACCCCACGGCACGAGATGCCGCACTCATACGCAAGGATGTGGCCGAGGGCTGGATAACGGCAGAACGGGCGCGCACGGTGTACGGGTTCGACGCAGAGGTTTAATATCGCACCCTCAGCGGGCGACGCATCGGCACGAAGCCTTCGGCGTACGCCCCATCACGCGCCGATCGGGACAAGGGTCGCCGGCTGTAACAGATCCGCAATCTGCCGCGCCTACAAGATGAGTTCACCGCCGGCCCTCGTTTGACAGGGACGCGATCGAGGAAATTCTTGCACCCCGAGCTTGAAACCACCGTTTTGCGGAAAGTAAGCACCCGGCTCGTTCCGTTTCTATCGGTCTTGTATTTCGCCGCTTTCATCGACCGGGTCTCGGTTGGTTTTGCCGCCCCGCAGATGACGCGCGATCTGGGATTTTCCGCCTACGTGTTCGGTCTGGGAGCGGGTATATTTTTTCTGGGATATTGCCTCTTCGAAGTACCGAGCAATCTCATTCTCCAGAAAGTCGGCGGCCGCCGCTGGATCGCTCGCATCATGATCACCTGGGCCCTTGTCGCGGGAGCGATGGCCTGGGTGTCGAGCGCATCGTCCTTTTATTGGCTGCGGTTTCTGCTCGGGGTGGCGGAAGCCGGCTTCTTCCCGGGCGTCGTGTATTACCTCACGCAGTGGGTGCCGGCCGCTCGTCGCGCGAGGCTCGTGGGCCAATTCATGGTCGCGATTCCAATCTCCACTGCCGTCGCGGGGCCTCTCTCGAGCGCGATCCTGCGATTGGACGGCACCTTCGGGTTATCGGGCTGGCAGTGCTTGTTCCTGTTCGAAACGATTCCTTCCTTGCTGTTGGGCGTCATCACTCTGTTTTATCTGCCCGACACCGCCAGCGAGGCCAAATGGCTCACGCGAGAAGAACAGCAGTGGCTCGAAAGCACGTTGCAACAGGAGCGGGGGTGCACGACTCGGGAATCGGGCGTCTTGCATGCTCTGCTGGATCCGAAAGTCTGGCTGTTCAGCGTATGCTACTTCGGAGTGGAGCTTGGTTTATACGGTGTGATTTTCTGGATACCACAGATCTTTGGGGCGATGGGATCGCCGGCGCGGTTGGTCGGATATATCATCGCGATACCCTACACGGTGGCAGCGCTCGTCATGATGTGGTGGTCGAGTCGTTCGGACCGCCGTAACGAACGCATCGGCCACATGGCAATCGCGTCGGTGGTCGGTTCCTTCGGGCTTGCGGCCAGCGCCTTTTTGTCACACGCGCCAATGGCTTCCGTGTTGGCGATCACGCTCGGCGCTGCCGGCACCTTGGCAGTGCTGCCGATTTTCTGGTGTCTGCCCACGAGGCATCTCCATGGGGCCGCCGCCGCCGGCGCGATCGCGCTCATCAACGCGCTCGGAAACGTCGGCGGGTTCCTCGGCCCGTTCCTCATCGGATGGATAAAAATGGCGACCGGCGGTTTCGGTTGGGGCTTGGCCGCACTGGCGGCGGGCGTGTTGTCGACCGGCGTGATCGCATTGCTCATCGGCGACGGTACACCGAATCGCATTGCGCCCTCGATTGTCAAATCACAGGCGGTTACGTGATCGATGAAGCCGCATAGGGCGCGCACTCAGGGCAGCAGTGTCAGTCGATCGAGCGTGCTTTTCTCGACCGCCGGTTGCGAATAGGACAGTGGGAAATAGCGGCCGGTGTCCCAGAGCGGCATCAGATCGGAATAGTGGCGACTGCCCGGCTGACCGCTTTGGCCGGGCGTGTTGACGGCGACCGATCGATCCCAGTCGCTGGTATCCAGGATCTCCCGATAGCTCGCGCCCTCGATCTGCGCCCACGATCGCCAAGACTCGTCGAAGCCCGTGGCATTCACCGTGTACCCATCGCCCGGCCTGGGTAGCGGTCCGAGATCGAATGTCGCGGCCGCGCCGGGCTGCTGGTCGAGGGAGTGACGGAAGCGGATCGAGTGGAGCTTGCCC
This sequence comes from uncultured Actinomycetota bacterium, assembly GCA_963745595.1. Lineage (GTDB taxonomy): Bacteria > Actinomycetota > Acidimicrobiia > Acidimicrobiales > RAAP-2 > DASZUK01. The sequence continues at coordinate 43,345 of CAVUYB010000015.1, forward strand.
CACGACCAACGCGAGGTGTCGGGCCCCAGGTCCTGCTCGAGTTCCTGGTGCGCTGCCCGAACGGCATCGGCCAAGAGGGCGTCGCGAGCGGCCTTGGGATCCGATCCGAACAAATCCTTGTCCGGCTTTGCAAGCAAGGAGAGCACGACGTCGGGCGCCAAATCCGCGTACCAATCGGCGTGTTTTTCAGAAAATCGACGTCCGAGTGCGCGGCAGATCTGTTTGAGCCAGACCTCATAGAAAGCCGCTTCGTGAGACTCGCGGCTCAGACTCCCGTCCCAGCGGAGAAATGCACCGAGTTCGGGATCGTCCCGCAGCCCGGTCGATCGCACCAGCGCTTGGAGTTGCCGGGCAGGCAGGGAGACGATGTCAGTCTGCAGCGCCTCCATGTCTTCGATGGTCAGTTTGTGGTGCGCCTGGCGCGCGTCTTCGATCACAGACCGGATGCGCTCGAAGCGATAAGGCGGCTCCCATTCGAAACCGACGTTGTAGGGATAGTGCTCCGGGATCATCTTGTGGTTTGCCGTGGCCGTGAATCCCGCCGCCGGATTGAAGGAATGAGGAAGCTTCGATACCGGTAAGAAGCCGCTCCATTGGTAGTTTCCCGCTCCCGGCACCGGCAGCAGTCCGGTCCAGCTGCGGATGGGTGCGAGGCCCACGGAGTGCTCGCCGATGTTGCCCGCGCGATCTGCATAGACGATGTTCTCGGAAGGAACCTTCCAGCGGGACATCGCCGCCTCGAACTGGGTCCAATTCTGAGCTCGATCAATTGCGAGCGAAGCAAGATACCCTGCCGTCCCCGGTTCGCTGCCGACCCAGCGCAGCGCGAGCGCGCGCTTGCCGTCCTGCCACAGGACGGGTCCGTGGCGGGTGAATTTCAGTTCCACGGTCTTCGTTCCGGCTCCCTTGACGAGGAAGTCCTCACGGCGGACTGTCATCGTGGCCCATCCGCTCTCGGTTCGATACTCGAGAGGATTGGCCGGATTGAGCTCTTCCACGTACAGATCCTGCTGATCGAGACCGAAAATGGTGAAGCCCCAGGCAATCTGCCGGTTATGGCCGAGCGCGACGCCGGGCAGGCCGGGCTCACCTGCACCGATGACATCCCACCCCGGAGCCACGAGATGCACCATGTAGCGCAGGGATGGCAGCGCGAGGACGCGGTGAGGGTCGTTGGCGAGAAGCGGCTTGCCGCTGGCGGTGAGCGCTCCGGAGATCGTCCAGTTGTTGCTCCCCTCGCGCACCCGGGCGGGAATCTCGATGCGTTGGTCGCTGCCGACCAGATTATCGAGCAGCTCAGGCGACAGACCGGCTGAGATCGACGCCGGGCGCCGGATCGAGACGAACCGCCGGATCGAAATCAAACAATTTCCGGGCTTTATCCGGACCGAGATCCGTCAGCGCCCGCGCCGAATTGAGCTCGCTCGCCGCATTGCCGGTCATCGAGTAAGCCGCCATGCGATTCAGGCAGTCCTGCGGGTGCCAGCTGTCGGGCCGGAATCCCGCAAGGGTGAATTCGATGGGCAGTCCGGAGCCGCCCGGCGCTTCGAGCGTGCGCGATGTACGCGTTGATGCCGTCCGTGAACGCGGTCAGTATCGCCAGGGTGTCCGGAGAATAGCTCTCGTATTCCTTCTGCAGATCGCCCCGGTATTTGAGCGCGCGAGCATCGATATCGCGCGGCAGCGCGGACGGTCCCAGGATCTCGCTGAGCCGCCCCTGTCCGGCACGCTTCCAAAGTTCCATCTGAAACAGCCGATCCTGGGCCGCCACGACTCCCTGCGCAAAGAACAGATCATGCTGATTTCCTGCATAGATGTGCGCGACTCCCCATCGGTCGCGCAGCACCCGGACCGGCCGCTCGAGTCCCGGCACATGCAGTTCACCCGAGGTCACCGCGACCGTCTCGAGCCCGTCCGGGACGCGCGACGATGACGGGTTCGCCCGGGCGACCGCGCACAACGAGATCGATACCACCAATGTCGAGAATAACTTCATGGCCGCCGGCGCTATTTGCATGAGCCGCATGGGCTCGGTTGTTGCCGCGATATTACGTGAAAGAGATGATGAGGAAAATGCTGACGCGAGTGCCCCAAACGGGGGATCCCGCCGGCCGCGGGGATGTCGTTACGCTCATTACCATTGAAGGTGCGCTTGATTACCTGGCGGAGCCGAATTCAATGCCGGTCGTAGCCGTGCCCGAAGAAACCGGGAGTCGGTGGCCCCGGGATTCAAGCGGACGCCTGTTCGTGCTCGATCTGAGCGGCGGCCGCGTCTTCTCGCTCAACCCCGACGGCTCGGACCCAAGAACACTCGTCACCGGATGCCGGCTTCCCGATGGCCTGGCGGTCGATTCGGCAGCGGGCTACATCTACTGGACCAACATGGGCGTTCCGCACAGGAATGACGGCTCGATCGAACGCGCGGATCTCGACGGCGGCAATCGTCGATTCATCATTCCCGAAGGGGGCACGTTCACGCCAAAGCAACTCCATCTCGAGAAGAAGAGCGGCAAGCTCTATTGGTCGGACCGCGAGGGCATGCGCGTGATGCGCGCCAACCTCGATGGCTCGCAGGTCGAGACACTCATCCAGACGGGCGAAGGCGAAGGCGATCGCCACGATCCATCGAACTGGTGCGTCGGAATCACCGTCGATCCAATTCGCGGCCAGATGTACTGGACCCAGAAGGGCGCGGATGACTCCGGGCACGGGCGCATCTTTCGCGCGAGCATCGATATGCCCCGCGGCCAGACACCGGCGAACCGGCTCGACGTCGAGGTACTGTTCGAAGGGGTGCCGGAGCCGATCGATCTGGAGCTCGATCTCGAGCACCGCGTCCTCTACTGGACGGATCGGGGCGATCCTCCGCGCGGCAACACCGTGAGTCGCACGCCGATCGACGGCCATCTCAACCGGGAAATCGTGCTCGGCCACTTGATGGAAGGCATCGGCATCGCACTGGATGTGCGAGGCGATCGGATGTTCGTCACGGATCTCGCCGGCTCGATCTACTCCGCACACCTGAACGGATCGGAAAAGCGCCCCATCGCAATGGCTCAGGGAAATCTCTCGGGCATTGCCTACGCCGAAGACTTGAAACCGCTCACCGCCGCAGTCATAGAATGCCGAGCGCCCGCGCTCGAGTCATTGCACCGGAACGGTTCTTGACGTTGAGCTTGCCGTAGACATTGTGGAGGTGCCACTTGAGCGTGCCTTCAGAGACGAAAATCGCTTCGGCGATCTCCTTGTTGCTCAGGCCCGACTCCAGGCGCTTCAGGATCGACAGCTCTCGCTTCGTCAGCTCTTCGCCCATGCCGATCGGGGCGCCACCCTGAACGTCGGGCGTGCACATCGCGCGCTGCAGGCGGCGCGCCAGGGGCGCGGCCTCGGAGCCGCGCAGTTGCTCCATGTCGAGTCGATCGATCAGCGCACCCAGTTCGCGACCTTCATCAAGGAACACGCGGACATAGTTTCTCGGAGCCGCGATGGTGAGTGCGCGACGCACGTCCGCCAAGGCGCTCGCCCAGTCCCCGTCCTCTTTCCTGGCCAGGGCGCGCAGGACCAGCAATTCCACCGAGCGGTGAGCGAGTTCGCGCTGCCGGCTATTTTCGATCGCAGCATCCAGCGCCTCGACAACGACTCTCGGCGACTGCTTGAGCAGGTAACGCGAGGCTGCGCGCAATGCCTTGTCGGAACTCAGCGGTGGAGCGCCGCTGCGGGGCGGCAGCTCGTGGAAGTCGAAGCGCGTTGCCACGAGCCTGGCCTCCTCGTGATGTCCCGCGCGCGCGAGGCTACGGCACTCTTCGGCCGCCAATGACAGGGTCACGCGCCGCCAGCCGCGCTGTTCACCAAGTTCCTGTCCCTCTCTCAGCATCGCCAGTGCGCCACTCTCATCGTGTCGCAGGTGCTGGATGCGGGCCTGCGTCAAGTAGGCAACGATCACCGCGTCGGCATGGGGGCATTCGTTCACGCTGCTCAACGCCAGTTCGAGATGCGCGAGAGCCTGCTCGATCTCGTCGAACTCGTAAGAGATGCCCGCAAGGAGCGCGTGAAAAAGGCTGGTCTGCCCGGAATGTCCATGGAGTTTTCGCTCAACGAGCTCGAGTCCGCGCGTGCACGCAAGCCTCGAGTCGAAGTAACTCCCGCGTTTGAGGTGCAGCACGGCCTCGAGGTAGGCGGTCCAGCTCAGCGCATAGTAGCCTTCGCTTTGCTCGAGCCACTGGCGCGTCTCGGCAATCATCTCCAGTCCCCGATCGATGTGGCCCCGCGTCTTGTGTCCAAAACTCAGGACGTTGCCCATCACGCCCTTGCGCCTCAGCGACGCCTCCGGCCAGCGTGCGAGCCACGCTGCCGCCAATTCGCCACCTCGCATTCCGTCGTCGCGCAAGCCAACCGACATGGCGACCTGCATTTCGACCGCACAACGCAACTCGTCGATGCCGCGGGCGTCGTGATGGGCTTGCGCCTCGAGATTCTGCAGCAGCTGCTGCAGGCGGTAGATCTGCGCTTCATATTCCTGATACCGAGGGTAGAACGAGAGCGCAAAGGCGTACTGGATACGGATGACCGGGTAGCGATCGACGCAATCCTCGGGAAGGGCGTTCATCCAGCGCAGGATCGTCTGGTGGTACCCGCGGCGAAAGACGAGTTCCTCCACACTGTCGGCGACCCAATGTGTCGCCCGTTCCCACTCCTGGGCCCGGATCATGTAATTCACGGCTTCTTCAACATGGTCGTTGGCGTGCAACCACCGTGCTCCGCGCACGAGGCACTCCATGGCTTGCGCCGGCGCTGTTCGGCGATATGTCTCGCGGAAGAATTCGCCGACCAGATGATGAAAGCGCACCCACTCCCAGGATCGATCCAGCGGAATCAGAAAGAGGTTGCGCGTCCGCAGGCCCAGCAACGCCTCTTCGGCGTCATCGGCATCTGTGACGGCTCGAGCGAGCGGTGCGCAGATGCGATCGAACATCGAGATGCGGAACACGATGTCGCGAGTTCGCTCGTCCATCTGTGACAGGACCATGTCGCACAGATAGTCAACCACGCTGGTGTCCGTGCCGGCGAAGTGCTGGATGAACGCTTTCGGTTCGCTCGACCCGGCTGAGCACCAGCGCCGCGAGCTCGAGCGCCGCGGGCCAGCCTTCGGTTTTGGTCAGCAAGGTCTGCAAATCCGGCGCCGGCAGGTCCCGCCCAAGGCGGCTTTTGTAGAACTGAGCGGCTTCCCTGGCGTCAAATTGCAGTTGCTCGGCTCCCAGTTCGAGCAACTGGCTCCGTACCCGAAGACCGCTCAGCCGCAGGCCGGGATCCCGGCGGGTGCCGATGACATACTGCAGACGATCGGGGCGCGTAGTTGATCAACCAATCGAGAATTCCGCGAACCTCAGGCCCCTCGACAAGTTGCAGGTCATCCAGGAACAGCACGATGCGGTGTTGGACCTGCGCGAGGTCGCCGGCAATCGCCTCCAGCACGGACCTTGAACCACTCGCGAAGTCGGCGACGAGGTCTTCCGCGACGTCCTTGCCGATGTGCGCACTGGCCTTCTGTAGTGCTGCGATCAAATGACGCAGGAAGCGAGCCGCGTCGTCGTCGTCTTCATCCAGGGACAGCCAGGCGCAAGAAACTCCGCGCTCGAGGAGCCGTGCGTGCCACCGAGCCATGAGAGTGGACTTGCCGTATCCGGCAGGTGCGGCCACGACAACGACCGGAAAAATGCCGTCCAGCACGTCGCTGGAGGAATCAAGCCTCGGCCGGGGCAACGGCTTCCTGGTCCCGGTGGCGGGAAACAGCTTGCCCTGGATTATCGCGCGCTCGTGTCGTTTGCCGGTCATACGCTGGAGTCTGTCGTCCGCGTCGCAGTGATTCGGACCTATCTAACCCCTAACTTTGGATAGGTGCAACTCGAACGGCTGCAGGGCAAGGTTGACCCACGTCGACTCGCCTTGCAGTCAAAAGATGGCCGAAAGCAACCACATTACCTCAAATCCGGTAGCGCAGACGGCAAACCCTCCGCGCGCGTTGCCGACGGCAGAGCCCCCGGCCTCCATCCCGTGAGCTTGCCGTGAGCCGCCGCGTCCTACTCTCGTTCCGAACCAACCACGCGGCAATGTCTTTCAGCTGCCTGCTTGACGAACGATCCATGTCTTCGGGAGGCTCAATTCAAGCTGTGCGTCAATCATCTCTCGCAGTTGTCCGGCAGCACGATTCCGGACTAGCCCTGAACCGGGACTCTCGCCGGGACCGATTCGCGCGCTCGGAATCACGAAGCGCCCGGCTTTCCCCAAACACTCTGCTCGTGCGCGCTTGGCGGAGCCTCATCGAGCTGCGTATCGACGATGCCTTGGCGACCGTCGCGCAGTTCGAAGATGAGATCGCGCGTGCCGATGCCCCGGTTGCGCCCCGATCGCGGGAGTTTGCCGAGGTTCTGAGAGCCGTGCTGCTCGTGCTGAAGAGCCAGGACGGCGCCACGGTGCGCGCGGCGCTTGCCGTACTCGAAAGCCGTCACCGGTCAGGTGGGAAGAGTCCCGCGCTGGCGGCAGCGCTGCGCGTCGGCTACTGGAAGGTGCGAGACTTTGATCGATACTACGCGGTGCCTCGTCTCAAACACGCGGTGCCGACTCATCGCGGCACGCACGGGCTTGCGACGATCATCGGGCCGACGTTCGAAGCGGTCGTGGAGGCTGAACAGCTCCGACTGGCCGTCGCGACGAGACTCGCAAGGAGCGCGCACGAACGCGCCGTGAGTCGTTTCGGGAAGCGATCACCGGTGACAGCCCGAGCGGCCGTCGTGCTCGCAGAGTTGCTCTACGAGGAAGGGCACTGCGCCGGCCTGGAGGCTCTGGTCATGGAGAGCCTCACGGCGGTCCGAACGTCAGGGGACGACGAGAGCGCCTTGCGAGGATATAGGGTTCTGACTCGTCTCGCCGCCCGTCGGGGAGACACGGAGTTCGCCTTCCTCATCCTGAAGGAGGCGGAGGTCCTGGCGGCGGCGCGCGACTGGACGGGGATGATGGCGGAGAGCTTGATGCTGCGCACTCAGCTTCTCCTCAAGGAGGGTCGCACGCGCGACGCAGCGATCTGTACTGAGCGCATCGAGACACTCGCGCGCGACTTCTCCTCGGACGACACGTTGCAGGCCAGCCATGCCTTGGCACGTGCACAGGTACTGGTCGCCACCGGGGACGCGTGCCGAGGAGCGACGATTCTCCGGGAGCTTCAGGCGGCGAGCTGCGGCAAGCGAAACAACTACCGGGCACTGCGATTGTCGGTTCAGCTGGCCGACGCTCTGCTCGGGTGCGGAGACCAAGCCGAAGGCCGTGCGATGCTCGTTCAAGCGCTTCAGATTGGCGCGCGCGCCGGGGTGTATCAGACATTCGTCGATGCCGGAGCGCACGTGGCCGAGCTCCTGTTGTCCCTTCACCACGCCACCCCGCAGGACAGCCGCCTGCCCCCGGAGCTCAGACCCTACATCGGAAGCATTCTCGCGGACCGTGCTCAGCAGCGTACACGCACGTTGCCGACTCGTGCCTCGCGCGTCACGGAGTCGCTGAGTCCCCGCGAACACAGCGTCCTGCGCTCGATGAGCTGTGGACTTTCCAACAAACGCATCGCTCAAGAGCTGCAGATTGCCCCCGAGACCGTGAAGTCCCACGTCAAAGGCATCTTCATCAAGCTCGCCGTGCAGACGCGCGCTCACGCCGTATCGACGGCCAACGCTCTGGGACTGCTCTGAGCCACAACGTGGTTTGCCATTCGTACGTCGCCAGGCGGCCGGCGTTTCCCCAATGACCACTCGAAAGTGCTTGCACAGATGCGCCTGATCCGCAAATCCACATCCAAGCGCAACGTCGCTCAAGGACATATCGGTCTGAAGCATGTACTTGGCAGCCAATTCGACACGTCGCCGGACCACGAAGGCGTGAGGGGAGTACCCGAATGTGCCCCTGAAGGAGCGCGAGAAGTGCGCCTGGCTGCGCCGCGCCAGGGTGCATAGATCTGCGACAAGCACGCGACCGGTGATATGCCTGTCGATGTAGTCGAGCACCTTTTTTGCCTGCCATGCCAGCAGGCGCTCTTTGCCGACTTCCGCAGCCCCTTCCACAGGTTGTGGATCGACCCGCGTTCGCAACAGCGAGGTTGCCTCGAGTATCGCGCCGTGCGCGGGCTGTTCCCGGGGAAGGTGACCCATCGCCTGATCCAGCAGCGCTATTACATCGTGCATCCAGTCAGTTTGCATTGCTGCCGCCTCCGATCGAGCAACGGTATCAGCGCCTCAAGAGGATGTGGATCGCGAATTGCAGTGGACAAAAGCTCCCTCTATTGAGGGAGGGACTTCCCCACAGCATCGCCCGGCGACTATATGATGCGTTTGCGGCCAAACAAGCGGGCATCGAAGGACCAGGCTCCCGGTCCCAACATGGCCAGTGACAAGCCCACGGTAGCGTAGACCAGGAACGACGAATTGAATCGGTGTCCAAAGGCGATGACGATGACCTGAATCGCCGCCCCGGCGAGCGCCGCAAGCGGCGTCCATAACCCGATACAAATCAGTACCGCCACGCCGCCCACCACACAGCGAGCAAGCAAGCTTGCCGTGCCTGCGAGATCGCCCGCCACATATGCTACGGTGGCCAACGAGAGTGCGGTGGCGAATCGAAGAATCAACAGCCCGATTCCCGGCCACGAATTGGGGAATGTCGAAAAGAGCCTTTGCACGCCCAAGTATAAAACGGGAGTCCGACTTCGCGATAACCCTCAAAAGGGTGAGCCCTGCATCACCTCGGGGGCGACTATAGCAAGATGATCCCTCGCTTCAGGCCCAGAGATACTGCATGGGTTCGGTCTCTGGCACCGAGTTTCGCCAGGACGTTCTTGATATGGGTTTTCGTCGTTTCCTCATTGATATCCAGATGAGCGGAAATCATCTTATTCGCATACCCGGAGGCAACCAGTTTGAGCACCTCGAGCTCCCGAGCAGTCAGCAGAGCATGCGCCGCGTGCTTCGCCATCTCGGCGGCCACGTCCGCCTGGACCTGCTTTTCGCCGGCGAACACGATGCGAATGGTATTCAGTATCTCGGTGCGAACCAGGCTTTTCAGCATGTAAGCCTGTGCGCCGGCCTTCAAAGCCCGCTGCGCGAGCACATCGCCCGCGTAGGTCGTGAGAACGATGATGCGTGCGGAGGGTTGCTCCGTTCTGATCGAGATAATGGCATCCAGCCCGCTCATATCAGGCATCTGAAGATCCATCAGCGTCACATCAGGATTGAGCTGCCGGTGAAGCTGCACCGCCTCATTTCCGTTTGAAGCCTCACCCACCATCCGCATGTCGGGTTGCGTGTCAACGAGCGCCGCAATTCCCGAGCGCAACAACGGATGGTCATCCACTGAAAGAATGCGGATGAGGCGGGTGTCGTTCGTCATAGAAAGCGTCAGCCGGCCAAATTCAGGATCAATGCTACGCCAGCTTGCGCAGGACTGCACGTTCCACCGCGTCCGCAGGATTCCACAATACGGCGTCTCTACCTACAAGCGCACCTTGATGCCCGTGGTCTAGGCTTCGGGTCGTCTCAAAAGGGGTTTGCCATGTCCGGTCGCGAACGTTTCAGGGTCCATGTGTTGGGGCGCTTTCGCTTACTCACGGGGGATTTCCCCGTCACCATCCCTCCCCGGTTGCGCAAACCGCAGGAGCTGCTGCAGGCCCTGATCGCATTCGGTGGAATCGAAGTGAGCGCGGGCGTGCTGATCGATGCACTGTGGCCGGATTCCGAGGGCGATGCCGCGTACCACGCACTCGAAAGCGCACTTTACAGGCTGCGCCAGCTTCTCGGTGCACGCGACGCGGTACGCATGGAGGGGGGGAAGGCCAGCCTGAACCGGGGCCGGTTGTGGGTCGACATGTGGGAGCTCGAGGAGGAGCTGCAGCGTCCTCATGATCCGGAGGCGAGCGGCATCGAAAGGATCGGCCGTCTCCGACTCCTCTATCAAGGGCATTTTCTCCAGCACGAAACCGACAGGCCCTGGGTGTTGGAGGCAGTCTTCCCGGCGATGGGAGGGGGTTGGGAACGATGAAGGACTGAACGGAGCCGTCCAAACACCACGAGGCTGGCGAGCAGAAATACCATTGCCAGCACGAGCGACGCACCGACGGCGCCAACGAAACCCTTCAAGTCCGTCCACACCGCCATCAGTCCGAAGATCGTCCCTACGAGCGCCAGCACGGCGCAGCTCATCGCGAGCGCCAGCATCAGCACCACCCGGTGCAGCTCGTGCTTCAAATCCTCCACCACGCGACTTTTGACCGCTTCCAGCCGCGCTTGAATCACCGCCAGCCGGCCACGGATCGCGTGCTTGATATCCTCCTCGAGGCGGTGCTCCACGCCGGCGACGGTGTCCTCCACCGCGACGACCCCTGTGTCGACCGCGGTCTCGAGATCGCCTACGAGTCGCGCCTCCAGCGCCGTGAGGCGCTCCTCGAGCGCAGTCAAGTGATCCCCGAAAGTTGCCGCCGGATGCTGCAGGAAAGACCAGAGCGCCGCGAGCAACCCCTTCATCGCGCCGTCTCGCGCATTCGCATCCCGGCCCAAGAGCCGCGTCGACAAACGTTCATCTGGCATCGCCGCACCTGCAAGGTCGCACAACCTATTTGGGGAAGTTCTTCCGGATCATTTCAAATACGTCGCCGGCTTGGCCGCCTCCTTCAGTGCATCGATGATGACTCGCGCTACCTTCTTACTCATTCTCGAGCTCCGTTGAGTCCGTGGGATGGCTACGGCGAGCCTCCGCGATGCACCCGCTGCGGGGCATCCCCCCAATGGGGGGGTAGCCATGCACCCCGCCGCCGCCCGCACCATCCGGTAAGCCCCCCATTGGGGGGATTGGGCAGGACGCGGGATAGCCACAGAATTCCTCGCCATGCCCAACCGCGTCAGTGGATACCGAGGGAGTTCGTGATGCACGCCGCCAGCCCCGATCGGATGTCCCCGGACCCCACGAGAACGCCAAGCGCATCCGCCATGGGGCTGCGGGCAATTTCGATGACCGGTGTCGCGATGTTGTTGGCGTCATGTCGCGAGGGTGTGCTCGATCCGCACGGTCCCGTGGGCAGGGCGGAGCGAATCATTCTTTACGATTCGACCGCGATCATGCTGGCCGTCGTCATTCCCGTGATCGTGCTCACGCTGGTATTCGCATGGTGGTTTCGAGCCAGAAACAGCCGGGCGCTTTACCGGCCGGACTGGGAATATTCCGGCCGGATCGAGATGATCATCTGGTCCATTCCAGCCCTCGTCATCCTGTTTCTCGGCGGCATCGCGTGGACGGGGTCACATGACCTCGATCCCCCGGTGCCGCTGGAAGCGTCCACGCCACCGCTCGATATCGAAGTCATCTCCCTCGACTGGCGCTGGCTTTTCATCTATCCGCACGAGGGGATTGCGAGCTTGAACCGCCTGGTCGTCCCGGCGGGAGTGCCGCTTCGATTTCGCCTGACCTCGACGACGGTCATGAACAGCTTCTTCGTGCCGCAATTGGGCAGTCAGATCTATGCAATGCCGAACATGGTCACCCGGCTCAATTTGGAGGCCGACCAACCCGGCACCTTCGAGGGTCTCTCCGCGCAATTCAGCGGCGACGGCTTCTCCGACATGCGCTTCGATCTTGTGTCGATGGCAGCCGAGGGCTTCGAGGGCTGGGTTACCACCACGAAGACGCATGGCGGTGTCCTGGACGCGAGGACATTCGAGGAGCTGGTGAAGCCCGCCAAGGCTGAGGGGGCGCAGACCTACGCGCAGGTGAGCGAGGGTCTGTTCGACAGCATTTCATCGGGTCATATGGCGGCGGTCCCGCCGCAACGAGGGCAGTAATATGCTAGGCAGGCTCAGCTGGGCGGCCATTCCGTTCGATGTACCGGTCGTGATGATCGCCGCCGGCAGTGTGGGCTTTGTCATCTTTTGCGTGTTGGCGCTGGTGACGGTCAAAGGCTGGTGGCCGTATCTGTGGCGGGAATGGATCACCAGCGTCGATCACAAGCGCATCGGCGTGATGTACATCGGTCTGGCGCTCCTCATGCTGGTGCGCGGCTTCTCGGACGCCATGCTGATGCGCAGCCAACTTGCCCTTGCCGCAGGGCATGCCCAAGGGTATCTGCCGCCCGAACATTACGATCAGATCTTCTCGGCGCACGGCACCATCATGATCTTCTTCGTGGCCATGCCGTTCGTCGTCGGGCTCATGAACTTCGTCCTGCCGCTGCAGCTTGGGGTGCGCGATGTCGCCTTTCCGGTGCTCAACTCCGTCAGCTTCTGGCTGACCGCGGCGGGAGTGCTGCTGGTCAATGTGTCGCTCGTGGTCGGCGAGTTCGCCCGCACCGGCTGGCTTGCCTATCCGCCGTTGAGCGAAATCGCGTACTCCCCGGGGGTCGGCGTCGACTATTACCTGTGGTCCTTGCAGATCTCGGGTTTGGGAACGTTGTTATCGGGCATCAATCTCACGACCACCATCTTGAAGTTGCGGGCGCCGGGCATGGGATACCGCCAAATGCCGATCTTTTGCTGGACCGCGCTCGCCTCGAATCTTCTGATCGTCGCGTCCTTTCCAATCTTGACGGCGACGTTTGCGATGCTGCTGCTCGATCGTTATTGCGGTTTTCATTTCTTTACCAACGATCTCGGCGGCAATCCGATGATGTACATCAATCTCATCTGGAGCTGGGGCCACCCGGAGGTGTACATCTTGATACTGCCCGCGTTCGGAGTGTTCTCGGAGGTGGTCGCCACCTTTTCGGGCAAGCCGTTGTTCGGCCGCCGCTCGATGGTCATGGCGACAATGGCGATCTGCGTGCTGTCCTTCCTGGTCTGGCTGCATCATTTCTTCACCATGGGCGCCGGCGCGGACGTGAACGGCTTCTTCGGCATCATGACGATGCTCATCGCGGTGCCGACCGGAGTGAAGATTTTCAATTGGCTGTTCACTCTCTACGGTGGCCGTATCCGTTTCACGACACCCATTTATTGGGCGCTCGGGTTCATGGTGACCTTCGTCATCGGGGGTATGACGGGTGTCCTCATGGCGATCCCGCCGGCGGACTTCGTTCTGCACAACAGCCTGTTTTTGATCGCGCATTTTCATAATGTGGTGATCGGCGGAGTTGTCTTCGGTGTCATGGCGGGCATCACCTATTGGTTTCCGAAGGCCTTTGGTTTCACGCTGAATGAGCGGCTCGGCAAGGCGGTGTTCTGGTGCTGGTTCTTCGGCTTCTACCTCGCCTTCATGCCGCTCTATGTGCTGGGACTCATGGGCGCGACGCGGCGCATGCAGCACTATTCGAACATGCATTGGCAGCCGCTCATGCTCGTCGCCCTCGGGGGCGCAGTGCTGATCCTCTTGGGGATAGCGCTCACCGGCGTGCAGCTCGCCGTGAGCATCCGCCGGCGCGCATTCAATCGGGATGTGACGGGGGATCCGTGGAACGGCCGTACGCTCGAGTGGTCGACCCCGTCCCCGCCGCCGGCGTGGAACTTCTCGCATCTGCCGCAGGTCGACCGCGCGGATGCGTTCTGGGCCATGAAGCAACAGCACGGGGCTTCGCAGGATCGCAACGTCAAACGGACCTATGAAACGATCCATGTCCCTCGGAATAATCCGACCGGCTTCTTTCTCGCGTTCTTTGCGGTATTACTGGGATTCTCCCTCATCTGGCGCATCTGGTGGGGCGCCGGATTGGGACTTCTGGGAGCGATTGTGGTTTGTCTCATGCAGGCGTGGCGCACCGATGGCGAGATCGAGGTGCCCGCGGAGAAGGTCGCCGCCTTTGATCGGCTCCATGGGCTGAAGGAGAGGGCGGTATGAGCGCGGCGGAGCCGGCGTTCGCGACCGCCGATGCGGTGCCGCTCTCGCTTCGGGGTCCTGCGCCTACCCGCGTGGTCGCGGGTTACGGTTTTTGGTTGTTCTTGCTATCCGACATCGTGATATTTGCCGCGCTCTTTGCCGCGTATGCCGTGCTTTCAGGCGAAACCGCCGGCGGCCCAACGGCCGCCGACCTATTCGATAAGAAGCACGTGCTGATCGAGACCGCCTGCTTGCTGGCCTCGAGCGTCACCTGCGGTTTTGGCTCGCTCGCGGTGCAGAGCGGGGAGAGAAGCTCGACTTATTTTTGGATGGCGATCACCTTCATTTTAGGTGTGACGTTTCTGAGCCTCGAAGTGAGCGAGTTCAGTCACATGCTCAGCATAGGCGCGGGACCCTCCCGCAGTGCCTTTCTATCGGCCTTCTTTACCTTGGTCGGCACCCACGGATTGCACGTGACCATCGGCCTGTGCTGGCTGATCGTCATGCTCTTGCAGGTGGCAACGCTCGGATTCCAGCCGATGGTGAGCCGCCGCTTCTTCTGCTTTGGCCTGTTTTGGCACGCGCTCGACATCGTTTGGATCGGCGTATTCACCATCGTCTACCTGGGAGCTCACCTATGAGTACCGAAATCGACGCTCAAGGCCGTGTCTCCGGGAGCCAATGTGCACACGCACGGCACGCGCCGGAGTTACCTCATCGGCTTGGGCTATGCGGTCGTTTTGACACTGGCCTCCTTTTGGGCTTCCTCGAGTGATTTAATCTATTCACCGGGCGTCCCCATTCTGTTGGGGGTTCTGGCGATTGCCCAGATGGGAGTCCACTTGGTGTTCTTCCTGCACATCTCGAGCGCGCCGGACCAGACCAACAATATTCTCGCGCTCGCCTTCGGCATTTTCGTCGTGGGTCTCCTGGTATTCGGATCGATGATCATCATGGCTCATTTGAACCACAACATGATGCCCATGGATCGTCTGATTCAGATGCAACGGTAGCGTCGCGGCCTCATGGCTCTGGTGAATCCGATACTCATTTGTCGCGATTGCGACACTGTGTACCGCTCGATTCCCTTGCGCCGGGGCGATGTGGCGCTCTGCCGACGCTGCGATGCGGTTCTTGCGCGCTATTTTGGCGCGGACGTGGAGAGTGGATTGGCACTCGTCAGTGCCGCGGCGATCTTTTTCGCCATCGCCAATCTCACGCCGATCCTGAGCATCGACATCGGCGGGATCGAGACCAAGGCCAATATCTGGTTTGCCGTGCGCTCGTTGCAGCAGGGCTGGATTTCAGTTGCCGCCGTGGGGCTTGCGTTCACTACCTTCCTCATCCCCGCGGTGCAAATAGCGCTTCTCTTCTGGGTGCTGCTGTTCGCGCGCGTTGGGCACCGGGCGCCCGGCTTTGGACCGATCATGAGACTGCTCCACCGGATGCGTCCCTGGAGCATGACGGAGGTTTTCCTGCTGGGCGCCTTGGTCGCGGTCGTGAAACTCGCGAATTGGGTGCCCATTACGGCCGGGGGCGGCATCTGGGCAATGGCGGCTCTCGCAACGGTGCTTGCATTGCTCGGGCGCTGCGACCCGGCGTCTTGGTGGTCGATCGTCCCGGCGGTCGAGACATGGCGCCATTGAAGCGATCGCTCGAGCTCGGCTTGATCCTATGCCGAACCTGCGGTCATGCGGCATCCCGTGCGAGCCTCGGTGCCGACCCGCGCTGCCCGCGCTGCCGAAGTCCCCCGTGCCGCAACGGCGTCCAGGAGCCGGCGCACGGGCAGCCCGACGTGCTCGGTAAAAGCCGCGATGAGGCGCGTGCGCGCAGTCATCTCCCGGCGGGTCGTGACCGCGGTGCGCGGATCGTAGTAATAGCGCCGGTAGTACTCCGATCGAAAGAGACCGGGGTGCTTACATGTGGGATCGATCCGGCGAGCCTGGCGCTGACTTCCCGCCAGCCCGCCGCCGCGCCGTCGGGTCATAGGCCTGGTCGTTTGCCCGGGCGGGGCGCAGCCCGTCGAGAGTCTCGCCGCTGCGGCCTTCGAGCTGCGGCGAGACGGCAAGTTGCATCATAGGCGTCGTAAAGGAACCGTTCGAGCAGGTCGGCGCCGCGCTCGGTGTGGACGACCTCGGGGTGGAACTGGACGCCGAAGATGTTGCGGTCGGTATCGTGCAGGGCCGCAACCGGCGCGTCCGGGCTGGCCGCGGTGGCGACGAACCCCGGTGGCGCGTCCGTGATGGCGTCGCCGTGGCTCATCCAGACCTCGGCCTCCTGCGGCCAGTCGACGAAGAGCGGCGACGGGCCCGTCTGCGACAGCCGGGTGCGGCCGTACTCGCCGCGGCCGGTCCGGGCCACGGTGCCGCCCAACTGCTGGGTCAGGAGCTGGGCGCCGTAACAGATGCCGAGGATCGGCACGCCGGCGTCGTAGATCGCCGGGTCGATCGACGGGGCCGGCGTGTCGTAGACCGACTTCGGGCCGCCCGACAGGATGATCCCGCGGGGACGCCGGGCCAGCAGCTCGGCGGCCGACAACGTCGGCGGGACGATCTCGGAGTAGACGTGGGCCTCACGCACCCGCCGGGCGATGAGCCGGGCGTACTGCGCGCCGAAGTCGACGACCAGTACGGGGTCGTCGACCGCGGTCAATGGCCCATGCCCACGCCCTGGGACCGCTGGAGCTGCTTGCCCTCGGTCTGCAGGGACGGAGCCACCATGACCTCGGCCTTCTGGAACTCCTTGACGGTCTCGTAGCCGCACGTCGCCATCGCCGTCTTCAGCGCGCCGAAGAGGTTCATCCGCCCGTCGTTCTCGTGGGCCGGGCCGAGCAGGATCTCCTGCAGGCTGCCCCGCACGCCCGTGCGGACCCTCGCGCCCCGCGGCAGCGTCGGGTGGAACGTCGCCATGCCCCAGTGAAAGCCCCGGGCCGGCGCCTCGGTGGCCGACGACAGCGGCGAGCCGAGCATGACCGCGTCGGCGCCGCAGGCGATCGCCTTGGCGATGTCGCCGCCCTTGCTCATGCCGCCGTCGGCGATGACGTGCACGTAGACGCCGGTCTCGTCGAGATGGCGCATACGGGCGCCGGCGACGTCGGCGATCGCCGTCGCTTGAGGAACGCCGAGACCGAGGACGCCGCGCGTCGTGCAGGCGTTGCCCGGACCGACGCCGACGAGCACACCGACCGCGCCGGTCCGCATCAGGTGAAGACCGGCCTGGTACGACGCGCAGCCGCCGACGACGACCGGGATGTCGAACTCCCGGATGAACCGCTTCAGGTTGAGGGGCTCCGTCGTCTTCGACACGTGCTCGGCGGAGACGACCGTGCCCTGGATGACCAGCAGATCGAGCTCGGCGGCCAAGATGGCCGGCGCCAGCGCCTCGGTCCGCTGCGGCGTCACCGACGCGGACGTCGTGATGCCGGCCTCCTTCATCTGGCGGATGCGCTCGGTGACCAGCTCCGGCTTGATCGGCTCCTGGTACATCTGCTGCATCCGGCCGGTCGCCTTCTCGTCGTCGAGCTCACGGATCTCGTCGAGCAGCCGGGACGGGTCCTCGTACCGGGTCCACAGCCCTTCGAGGTTGAGCACACCGAGGCCGCCGAGCCGGCCCAGCTCGATCGCGGTCTGCGGGCTGATGACCCCGTCCATCGCCGCCCCCAGCAGCGGCAGGTCGAACCGGTAGGCGTCGATCTCCCAGCTGACGTCGACGTCTTCTGGGTCACGGGTCCGCCGGCTGGGGACGATGGCGATGTCGTCGAACCCGTACGCCCGGCGCCCGGACTTGAAGATGCCGATCTCGATCTCTGCCACAGCCTGCCCTCCGGCCTCGTAGACGAACGCCGGGCCGACCCTCCGACGTCCCTTTACGTTACCGTGCGGCTGTGCCCGGCCGGGGCTCGTCGGACTGTCAGATATCAGCCGGTGCGACGCCGAGGGCGATACAGACGAGCTCGTAGAGCAGCCGCCCGGTCGCCCCCCAGACGATCTCGCCGGCGACGTCGAAGAAACGGACCGGGTACGACCCGTCGGCCGAGCCGCGGCCGAGCCGGCCGGGGAAGATCCAACGCTCCTCGTGATAGGCGCCGTCGGCGACCAGGTCGGCCAGGGCGACGTCGAAGGCCCGCTCGACCTCTGTCGGGCTCGGCACGAGGGCGTCGGGCGGCCGGTCGAGGACGGCGACGACTGGCGTGACCTGGCGATTGGTGACGAACGTGAGGACCGGCCGGAGCCAGCCGACCGGCCGGACGGCGGCCGGATCGAGGGCGATCTCCTCGAACGCCTCCCGGGTGGCCGCGGCTACCGCGTCCTCGCCAGGGTCGACACCGCCGCCCGGGAAGCTCACCTCGCCGCGGTGGGAGCGGAGCGTCGCCGATCGCCGGGTCAGGACCACCCGGGCCTCGCCGGCCTCCTCGAAGAGGGCGACGAGCACCGCCGCCCGCCGCACCGCCTGCTCCGGCGGCGGCCCGTCGAAGACCTCGACGGCTGCATCGGCCGACGGCGGGACCGGCCCGGTCCAGCCGACGCGCTCGAGCGCGGCGATGACCCGGGCGACCGACAGACCCCGCCGATCGGCCGGGTCGAGGGCGGCCCACGGCGCCGGCGCGCCGGGCCGGGCGGCCGGCGGTCTCGGGATGACCTGGGGTGGGGAGTCGGGATCGGGCGAGGACGGTCGCATGGCCGCGGCCAGGCTACGGGCCGAGACGGCCGGCCGGACACGGGACAGGCGAACGGACGCGAACCGGCCGGGCCCGAGGCCCGGCCGGTTCGGCACATGCCTTTGGGGAGGCGGGACTTACATCATCCCGCCCATGCCCCCCATTCCACCCATGCCACCCATGGCGGCGGCCGCAGCCGCGGCGTCGGCGCCGCCGCCCTTCTCCGGCTTGTCGGCGACGAGCGCCTCGGTGGTCAGCAGCAGCGCGGCGATCGACGCGGCGTTCTGCAGGGCCGACCGGGTGACCTTGGCCGGGTCGATGATGCCGGCCTTCACGAGGTCCTCGATCTCGCCGGTGACGGCGTTGAGGCCGTGGGCGCCCTTGGCCGCCTCGACCTGGCCGACGAGGACCGCGCCCTCGAGGCCGGCGTTGAACGCGATCCACCGCAGCGGCTCCTCGACGGCCCGGGCGACGATCCGGGCCCCGGTGGCCTCGTCGCCGTCGAGGCTCTTGGCGAGCTTCTCGATGGCCTTGCGGCTGCGGATCAGCGCGGTGCCGCCGCCGGCGACGATGCCCTCCTCGACGGCCGCCCGGGTCGCCGACAGCGCGTCCTCGATCCGGTGCTTCTTCTCCTTCAGCTCGACCTCGGTGGCCGCGCCGACCTTGACGACCGCGACGCCGCCGGCCAGCTTGGCCAGCCGCTCCTGCAGCTTCTCGCGGTCCCAGTCGGAGTCGGTGTCGTCGATCTCCCGCTTGATCTGGGCGACGCGGCCCTTCACGTCGTCCTCGGACCCGGCACCTTCGACGATCGTCGTGTCGTCCTTGGTGACGATGATCCGCCGGGCCCGACCGAGCAGGTCGAGGGTGGCGCTCTCCAGCTTGAGACCGATCTCCTCGCTGATGACCTGACCACCGGTCAGCACGGCCATGTCCTGCAGCATCGACTTGCGGCGCTCGCCGAAGCCGGGGGCCTTGACGGCGACCGACGTGAACGTGCCGCGGATCTTGTTGACGACGAGGGTGGCCAGAGCCTCGCCCTCGACGTCCTCGGCGACGATCAGCAGCGGCTTGCCGGTCTGCATGACCTTCTCGAGCACCGGGACGAGGTCGTGGACCGCGCTGACCTTGCCGTTGAAGAAGAGGATCAGCGGCTCGTCGAGCACGGCTTCCTGGCGCTCGGCGTCGGTGACGAAGTACGGCGACAGGTAGCCCTTGTCGAACTGCATGCCCTCGGTCAGCTCGAGCTCGATGCCGAAGGTGTTCGACTCCTCGACGGTGACGGTGCCGTCCTTGCCGACCTTGTCGATGGCGTCGGCCAGCACCTCGCCGATGGCCGGGTCGGCGGCCGAGATGGACGCCACCTGGGCGATCTCGGTCTTGCCCTCGATCTCCTTCGACTGCTCGGCGATCGACTCGACCGCGGCCTTGACCGCCTTGTCGATACCGCGTTTGAGGCCGGTCGGGCTGGCCCCGGCGGCGACGTTGCGGAGACCCTCGCTGATCAATGCCTGGGCGAGGACGGTGGCCGTCGTCGTGCCGTCACCGGCGACGTCGTTGGTCTTGGTCGCCACCTCCTTGACCAGCTGGGCGCCCATGTTCTCGAACGGGTCCTCGAGCTCCACCTCACGGGCGATCGAGACGCCGTCGTTGGTGATCGTCGGGGCGCCGAACTTCTTCTCGATCACCACGTTGCGGCCCTTCGGGCCGAGGGTGACCTTCACGGTGTCGGCCAGCTTGTTGACGCCGGCCTCGAGGCCGCGCCGGGCCGCCTCGTCGAACTTCAGGATCTTCGGCATCGGTGACGCCATTCCTCTCTCGATGTCTCGCCCTCTCGGGCACTGCAGGGGGACGAAGGGGGTCGCCGACGGTCGGGCGTCGCCCGCCCCGCCGGCCCCGGGGGACTACTTGTCCTGCTTGGCCAGGACGTCGCGGCCGGAGAGGATCAGCAGGTCCTCGCCGTCGACGGTGATCTCGGTGCCGCCGTACTTCGAGTAGACGACGGTGTCACCGACGGCCACGTCGAGCGGGATCAGCTCACCGGTGTTCTCGGCGCGGCGGCCGGGACCGACGGCCAGCACCTCTCCCTGCTGCGGCTTCTCCTTGGCGGTGTCGGGGATGACCAGGCCGGACGCGGTGGTCTCCTCGGACTCGCCGGGCCGGACGACGATCCGGTCATCGAGCGGGTGCAGCTTCATCGGAACTGGCCTCCTTGGCACTCATTAGCACTCGTACCTGTCGAGTGCTAATGCTAGCGGGCGATCCCCGGGACGGCAACAGGGACGCTCAATCGATCGGACGGGTCCGGTGCCGGCGCGGCGAGCTGGCCGCAGGCGGCGTCGATCTCGACCCCCCGAGTCCGCCGCACCGTCACGTTGACGTCGGCGGCCGCCAGCTCGTCCCGGAACCGGCGGACGCCGGCCTTCGGGGTACCCCGGACGGGGTAGCCGGGGGTCGGGTTGAGCGGGATCAGGTTGACGTGCGCGCCGAGCGGCCGGGCGAAGGCGGCGAGCTCGGCGGCATCGGACTCGCGGTCGTTGACCCCGTCGATCAGCGCCCATTCGATCGACAGCCGGCGCCCGGTGGTCTCGACGTAGACGCCGCAGGCCCGGCGCAGCTCGGCCAGCGGGTACCGCCGGTTGAGCGGGACGAGCTGGTCGCGCAGCTCGTCGTTGGCCGCGTGGAGCGAGACGGCCAGGTTGACCGGCAGCGCCTCGGCCGTCAGCCGCCGGATGCCGGGGACGACGCCGACGGTCGAGAGCGTGAGGTGCCGGGCCGACAGGCCGAGGTCGTCGTGGAGCCGTTCGACCGCGGCCCACGTGCGGTCGTAGTTGGCCAGTGGCTCCCCCATGCCCATGAAGACGACACGGGACAGCCGCCGGGGCCGGGCGGCCCGGGTGGCGGCGATGACCTGCTCGACGATCTCGCCGGTCGTCAGCTGTCGACGGAACCCGGCCTGGCCGGTGGCGCAGAACGTGCACGCCATCGCACAGCCGGCCTGGGTCGAGACGCAGACGGTGACCCGGTCCGGGTACGCCATGAGCACGGACTCGACCCGGGAGCCGTCGGCCAGCGACCACAGCCACTTCAGCGTCTCACCCTCGTCGGCCGACTGCCGGGTCACCTCGGTCAATCCGGGTGCCAACGCGGCCTCGAGGCGGTCCCGCAGGGCGAGCGGCAGGTCGGTCATCTCACCGGGCCGCAGCGCCCGTCGGTGCAGGCCGTCCCAGACCTGCCGGACGCGGTAGGCCGGCTCGTCGTCCAGCAGCTCGGCCAGCGAGTCCGGGGTGATGTCGTACGTCACGCGGTCTCGATCATGCGGACTGGGTCATGCGGACTGGGTCATGCGGACTGGGTCATGCCGTCAGGGGGAGAAAGAGGTTCGGGTCGGCGCCGAGGGAGAGCGGGCTCGGCCCGTCGTGGGCCAGCCGCCAGGACCCGGCGGCCGCGACCATCGCCGCGTTGTCGGTGCACATCGCCAGGCTCGGTAGGTAGGCCGGCACGCCGAGTCCGTCGGCGGCGTCGGCGATGCGCCGTCGCAGCAGCGAGTTGGCGGCGACGCCGCCGCCGATGCAGAGCCCCTTGGCGCCGATCTCGACCACGGCCCGGCGGGCCTTGGCGACGAGCACGTCGACGACGGCTTCCTGGAACGACGCGGCGACGTCCTCGGTGGCCGCGTCCGGGTGACGCTCGACGGTCCGGACGACCGACGTCTTGAGGCCGGAGAACGAGAAGTCGTAGCTGCCGTCCATCATCGCCCGCGGGAACGCGAACGCGGTCGGGTCGCCGTTGGCAGCGATCCGGTCGACGACCGGGCCGCCGGGGTAGCCGAGGCCGAGGTAGCGGGCGACCTTGTCGTATGCCTCGCCGGCTGCGTCGTCGATCGTCTGGCCGAGCAACCGGTAGTCGCCCGGGCCGCGCATCTCGACGAGCAGGGTGTGGCCACCGGAGACGAGCAGGACGACGAGCGGCCAGCCGAGGTCCGGCTCCTCGATCACCGACGCGAAGAGGTGGCCCTCGAGGTGGTTGACGCCGACGAACGGCACGCCCCAGCTCATCGCGAGTCCCTTGGCGCCGCTCACGCCGACCAGCAGCGAGCCGATCAGGCCGGGGCCGCAAGTGGCGGCCACCGCGTCGACCGGAGCGCGGCCACTACTCCCGCCGCCGGCGCCGCCGGCGCCGTCCCCGCCCCTCGCGCCGTCCCCGCCGGCGCCATCCCCGCCTCCGCTAGACGGCCCGGCCGCGGCCAGCGCCTCGGCGACGACCTGGGTGAACAGCTCGACGTGGGCCCGGCCGGCCAGCTCGGGCACGACGCCGCCGTAGCGGGCGTGCAGGTCGATCTGACTGGAGACGACGGAGGACCGGACGGTCCGGCCGTCGTCGACGACTGCGGCCGCGGTCTCGTCGCAGGACGTCTCGATGCCCAAGACCCGCATCAGACCAAAACCCTCATCGGACCAGCCCGTTCACCCCCGCGAGGCTAGCTGGGCCTCGATGGCGGCGAGCCGGTCGGCGTAGGCGACGGAGTCGATGTCGTAGGCCCACATGACGTAGGCGTCCTCACCGGTGGCCTGGTAGTAGCCCTTGCGGACGCCGACCGGCGCGAACCCGAAGCGGCGGTAGAGGGCCTGGGCGCGGTGGTTGCCGGCGGCGACCTCCAAGGAAAGGTGCCGGGCCCCCTCGGCCAGGGAGATGTGGACGGCCTGGGCGAGGAGCCACGCGCCAAGGCCCCGGTGCTGGTGCTCGGGGGCGACCGCGATGGTCGTGACGTGGGCCTCGTCGTCGACGAACATCAGTCCGACGTACCCGAGCACGTCGCGGCCCTCCCGGGCCACGCGGTAGGCCCGACCCTTGCGCAGCGCGAGCTCGGACGTGAAGATCGGCAGGCTCCACGGCTCGGGAAAGACGGCCTGCTCGATGACCATGACCCGTTTCAGGTCCCGGCGGCGCATGGGGACCAGGTCCACGGCTACCCCGGTTCCCGCTGCGCCCAGTTGATCCGGGCGTCCGCGTCTCGCAGGTAGACCGGCTGGACCGCCTCGGGCGCGTCGAGGTGGGCGCCGCTGGCCAGGCGGTGGGCGGCCAGGCCGACGAGGGCGTCGGGTGGTGGGCCGGTCGGTCGGGCCACCCGCAGCCCGGGGACGGCGGCCAGGCGGTCGGCGTAGCGGTGGGCCCCGTCGCCGACCGCCAGTAGATCGCCGCCGTCCACCGGTCCGCCGACCGACAGCTCGGTGACGAGCGCGTCGGGGGTGAACCGGGCCGGTGCGGGTGACCCCGCGGCGGCGGGGTCCCGGTCGTACCGAGCGGCGAAGACCTCGCCGCGGCGGGCATCGACGACGGCGACGACGGGGCCGGTGTGGCCGGCGTCGTAGGCCGCCCGGGCGAGCACGTCGAGGCTGGTCACGCCGAGCAGGCCGACGTCGAGCCCCTGGGCCAGGCCCTTGGCCGTGGCCACGCCGACCCGGAGGCCGGTGAAGAGCCCGGGGCCGACGTCGACGACGACGGCGTCCACGTCGCCGAGGGCGACACCGGCCTGTTCCAGGGCATGGGCGACGGCCGGGGCGACCGACTCGGCGTGCCGACGGCGACCGGTCGCCCAGACGACGGCCCGCGGGCCGGTGCCGTCGGCCACCGCCACTCCGACCAGCTCGGTCGCCGTCTCGATGCCGAGGAGGATCACCGCCCGGCCGTCTCTGCCGATCGAGCCCAGGGCGCGACCGCGTCGGCCAGCCGCCCCCGCCGGTCGGCCCAGGCGTCGCCGCCCTCGACCGTGACCTCCCGGGCGTCGTCGTCGTCCGGCCGAGGGGCGAGCGTCACCGTCAGGGCGTCGGGACCAAAGACCGGGGCGGCCGCGTCGCCCCATTCGACAAGCGCCACCGCGCCGTCCAGCCCGCCCTCCACCGACCCTCCCTCGACGAGCTCGGCCAGGCCGAGGTCCGCCACTTCGGCCAGCCGGTCGAGCCGGTAGACGTCGGCGTGGAGGAGTTGGCCGAGCGAGCACGGGTACTGGCGGACGAGCGTGAACGTCGGGCTCGTCACCGGCCCTTCGACGCCGAGCCGCCGAGCGAAACCCTGGGCGAACGTCGTCTTGCCGGCGCCGAGGCCGCCGACGAGCAGCAGGACGTCGCCGGCCCGGATCTCGCCGGCCAGCGCGCCGGCCAGCGCTCGGGTGTCGTCCGGCCCGCGGGTGGTCGCCTCCAGTGACCAGCTCACGGGGCGCCTTCGGCGAGGAGGCGCTTGGCGCGGACGAAGTCGGCTCGCATCTCGGCCAGGACGGTACCGCCGGACCGGAGCGCCGCCGCGGGGTGGTACGTCGGGACGAGGGACCCTCCGGCATACGGGTACGCCCGACCGCGGACGCGACGGATGCCGTCGGACGTGTCGAGGAGGAGCTTCGTCGCAAAGTTGCCGAGCGTCATGACGACGCGAGGAGCGATCAGGTCGAGTTGGCCCTCGAGGTAGGGACGGCAGGCGGTGATCTCGTCGGGCCGGGGGTCGCGGTTGTTCGGCGGCCGGCACTTGACGACGTTGGCGATGTAGCAACTACTCCGGTCGATACCGATCTCCTCGGCCATCAGCCGGTCGAGCAGCTGGCCGGACCGGCCGACGAAGGGCTCGCCGGCCAGGTCCTCGTCCCGGCCGGGCCCCTCACCGACGAACATCAGGCCGGCCCGCGGATCGCCGACGCCGAAGACGACCTGCGTCCGGCCGGCGGCCAGCGGGCACTTGACGCAGCCGAGGGCCTCGGCCCGGAGGGCCGCCAGCGGATCGTCGGCCCGGAGGGTCGCCTTTGGATCGTCGGCCATCTACCCGGCCGCCCGGCGCAGCAGGTCGCAGAGCTCGTCGGCTCGCTCGAGCATGACCATGTGCCCGCAGCCGGGGTAGACGGTCAGCTCGGCGCCGGGGATCTGTTCGACGATCGCCCGGGCCAGACGCGGCGGGGTGCCCATATCGCGGGACCCGACGACGACGTGCGTCGGGAGGTCGATGGCGTGGATCTGCCGGTGGACGTCGAAAGCGAGGAGCGGCCCGAAGAGCCCGGAGAAGGCCGACGGCGACATGGCCCCCATCATCGACCGGGTCAGCTCGACGTCGGCCGGGGCGGGAGCGGCGCCGAACGTGGCCCGGGCGATCCAGAGCGCGAGGTCGTCGGAGGGGAAGAGGCCGCGACCGCGGCGCTCGGCCCGGCCGAGGCCCCGGGCGGCGCCACCGGCCAGGGCGGCGCCGACGAAGACGCCGCCCGGACCGGGCACGATCGGCCCGGCGGTCGTGGACGCGAGCACCAGGCCGCGGATGTGCCGCCCCAGCTCGTCGGGCCGGCGCACCGCGAGGAGCTGGCTGACCATCCCACCCATCGAGTGGCCGACGAGCAGCCCGCCGGTGACGTCGAGGGCCTGCAGAACCACGAGCAGGTCGTCGGCCAGCCGCTCGAACGTGTAGCCGTCGTCGCCGGCCAGGGACTGGCCGTGGCCGCGCTGGCTGACCGCGATCACCCGGTGCCGGTCGCCCAGCTGGCGGAGCTGGGGCGCCCACGTCGCCACGCCGAGGGTGATGCCGTGGACGAGCACGATCGGCGGCCCGCTCCCCCGCTCGACGGCGTGGATGCGGCCGCCGTCGTCGACGGGGACGAAGTGGTGCTCGAGGTCCGACGGCAGCGTCCGCCCGCCGGCGATCAGGTCGTGCTCGCTCACCTGCCAGCGCCGGGTGGCGACCCGCTGCAGCGCGTAGGCGGTGCCGGCCGCCGCGGTGAGGGCGGCCGCGGTGACGGTCCAGCGGGCCGGCCTCACGGCCCGACCACTGCCGACCCGGTCGGCCCGGTCGGCCCGGTCGGCCCGGTCGGCCCGGCGGTCTCCGTGTAGACCCGGGGCACCCGCGGCCCGATCCCGCAGAGGATCTCGTAGCCGATCGTGCCGAGCAGAGACGCCCAGTCGTCGGCGGTGATCGCGTCGTCGCCCTGGGATCCGAGCAGCGTGACCTCGTCGCCGACCGCGACGGTGGCATCCGGCCCGCAGTCGACGACGATCTGGTCCATCGTGACCATGCCGGCCAGCGGTCGTCGCCGGCCGCCGATGAGCACGGAGAACCCAGCGCCGAAGAGCGCTCGCGGTACGCCGTCGGCGTAGCCGAGCGGGACGGTCGCCACCACGGCGCGGTCCGGCAGCGGCCGCAGCCGACCGTACGACGGGCGCTCGCTGGCGTCGAGCCGGCGGACCGCGGCGACCCGGGCCCGCAGCGACAGCGCTGGGCGGAGCGACTGGCCGGTCGCCGCCTCCAGCACCCCGGCGAGGGCCGGCGACGGGAGCACGCCGTAGACGGCAATTCCGCAGCGGACGAGGTCGTAGCGGGCCTCCGGCCAGGCGATCGCCGCGGCTGAGTTCGCGGCGTGCAGGATCGGCGGCCGCTGGCCGCTGGCGGCCACGGCGGCATCGAACCGCCGGAGCTGGACCGCGGTGAACGAGCGGTCCTCGTCGCCGACGCCGTCGGCCACGGCCAGGTGCGTCCACAGCCCTTCGAGCTCGAGGTCCGGCTCGGCCTGGACGGCCTTGACCAGCGACGGCACGTCGGCCGGATCGGCGCCGACCCGGTGCATGCCGGTGTCGACCTTCACGTGCACGGGCAGCCGGACGCCGGCCTGGCGGGCCGCCGCGGCCAGGGCGCGCACCGATCCCTCCGTCGCCACGGTCGGGGTCAGCCGGGCGGCGACGACCGCGTCGACCGCGTCGGCCGGTGGTTCCGAGAGCAGGAGGACCGGCTCGGTGAACCCGGCGTCGCGCAGCTCGACGCCCTCGTCGACGAGGGCGACGGCCAGCCGGGTCGCGCCGCCCTCGACGGTCGCTCGGGCGACGGCCGGCGCGCCGTGGCCGTAGGCGTCGGCCTTGACCACCGCGCACAGGGCGGCCGGGGCGGCGACCTGGCGGAGCAGGCGCACGTTGTGGCGGACCGCGGCCAGGTCGACCTCGGCCCACGCCGGGCGGGAGCGTCCCTCAGCCACCGCCGTCCCCCAGCTGGGCCGACAGCCAGGCAGCCACCAGTGGCGGCAGATCCTCGGCGACGAGCCCTTCGGCCGGCCCGTGGCCGGCCGCCCGGCCGTGGACGTGCGCCGCCAGCGCGGCGGCTGTCGGTGCGGCAGCGCCGCGGGCGAGGAAGGCGCCGACGATGCCGGACAGGACGTCACCGGTCCCGGCGGTGGCCAGGCGAGCGCTGCCGGCCGCGGCCAGCCGCACCGGGCCGGCGGCATCCGGTCGCGGCGACGGCGACGCGACGGCGGTGAGCGAGCCCTTGAGCAAGACGACCGCACCGGTGCGGTCCGCCAGCCGCCGCGCCGCCGCCACCCGGTCCGGGCCCGGCGGCTCCCCGGCGAGCCGTTCGTACTCGCCGTCGTGCGGCGTGAGGACGACCGGCCGGTCGCCGGCGAGGACTGGGCGGGCCGCTTCGGCGTCGCCGAGCGCGAAGAGGGCGTCGGCATCGGCGACGACCGGCACCGGTGACGCGGCCACCAGCCGCCGGACCTCGGCGCCGGTGTGCTCGTCGCGGCCGAGGCCGGGACCGACGACGAGGGCCCGACACCGGCCGAGCACGTCGAGCACGTCGTCGGCCCAGCCGCCAGCTGGCAGCGCCAGCCGGACGGCCTCGATCGGCCACGGCCCGGGCTGGTCGGTCGGGACGCCGGGCACCGCGAGGCGGACCATGCCGGCGCCGGCGTGGGAGGCGCCGGCCGCGGCCAGTGCCGCCGCGCCCTCCATGCCCGGCGACCCGGCGACGACGGCCACCGCGGTGGCCCACTTGTGCGACGAGGGCGACCGCCGGGGCACGGCGGCGGCGGCGTCGGCGTCCTCGACGAGGCCGACCGGCGGCTCGCCGACGGGCACGCCGATGTCGGCGACCACGACCTCGCCGGCCAGCCGGGGCCCGTCGCCCTGGAGGAGACCGGGCTTGAGGGCGGCGAACGTGACCGTCCGGTCGGCCGGCATCGGCCGACCGGAGGCCAGGCCGCTGTCGCCGTCGACGCCGGACGGGATGTCGACGGCGAGCACGCGGGCCCCGGGCGGGACGAGCGGCGCGGCGTACGTGCCCCGGAAGCCGGTGCCGTAGGCGGCGTCGATCACGAGGTCGCACGGCGGCAGCCGCCCGGGAGCGGCCGCGTCGAGCAGCGTCACCCGACTGCCCCGGCGGCGCAGGACCGCGCCGGCGACGCGGCCGTCCGCACCGTTGTTGCCCTTGCCGGCCACGACGACGACGCGGTGGCCGTAGCCGGAGCCGAGCAGCCGGAGAGCGGCGAACGCGACTGCCGTCCCCGCCCGGGCGACCAGCGCGGCCTGGTCGACGTGGGCCAGCGCCGCCGCGTCGGCGGCCCGCATCTCGGCCACCGTCACCACCGGGCGCACCGGGCTAGGCCCCGTCCCCGTCCGGCGGCCCGCCGCCTTCGGCGACCACTGTCCCGTTCGGGGCACCTTCGGCGACCACGGTGCTGTCGGGGGTGCCTTCGGCGACCACGGTGTCATCCGAGCCACCTTCGGCGACCACGGTGCTGTCGGGGGTGCCTTCGGCGACCACCATGGCGATGGCGACGTGCGGCGTGTGCGTCAGTGAGACGTGCCAGCGAGCGACCTGCCGGCGCCGGGCCAGCTCGGCCGCCGCGGCCGTGAGCCGGAGCGACGGCGCGCCGGACGTGGGGCCGGTGCCGGGCGCCCGGACGACCTCGACGTCGCGTAGGGCGAAGCTGCCGAGGCCGCTGCCGAGGGCCTTCATCGTGGCCTCCTTGGCCGCGAAACGGGCGGCCAGTCGCTCGGCGGGATCACGGGTGGCGGCGACGTCGGCCCGCTCGCCGTCGGTGAAGAGACGGTCGGCCAGTCGCGGGCGCCGGCGCAGGGCCAGGCGGAACCGGTCGACGTCGACGGCATCGACCCCGACGCCCACGACGCCGTCGATGCCGTCCATAGCAGCGAGGCTACCCGAGCGACCGCTCCACGATCCCGGCCAGCGACTGCGCCACCTCGGTCGCTTCGTCCTCGGTAGCCGCCTCCACCATCACCCGGACGAGCGGCTCGGTGCCGCTCGGCCGGAGCAGCACCCGCCCGGTGTCACCCAGCCGAGCCTCCGCCTCCCGGACCGCCGCCCACACCGGGGCGGCGGCGGACAGGCGACCGGCGTCGGCGACGCGAACGTTGACCAGCATCTGGGGCAGCTGTTCCATCAGGCCGTCGGCCAGCTCGGGCAGCGAACGGCCGGAACGGACCAGCAGGTCGGCCAGCAGCAGCCCGCTCAGCAC
Organism: uncultured Actinomycetota bacterium; assembly: GCA_963745595.1. GTDB lineage: Bacteria > Actinomycetota > Acidimicrobiia > Acidimicrobiales > RAAP-2 > DASZUK01. The sequence continues at coordinate 73,095 of CAVUYB010000015.1, forward strand.
CCCGTCGCCGGTAGTGGCCCGGTGGCGGAAGACGATGTGCCCGGACTGCTCGCCGCCGAGGGCCAGGCCATCGGCCTCCAGCGCCATCAGCACGTGCCGGTCGCCCACCGGGGTCTCCAGCACCTGGATGCCGCGCTCGGCCATGGCCAGGCGGAACCCGAGGTTGGTCATGACGGTAACCACGACGGTGTTCCCGGTCAGCTCGTCCCGACTGGCCAGGTCGACCGTGAACAGCGCCATCAGCCGATCGCCGTGCACGACCGACCCGGTGTGATCGACGGCGACCACCCGGTCGGCGTCGCCGTCGAAGGCCAGGCCGAGGTCGGCGCCGGTCGCCGGCACCGCGGCGGCCAGCGCCTCGGGGTGGGTCGACCCGCAGCCGTCGTTGATGTTGGCGCCGTCGGGGTTACAGCCGAGCGTCGTCACCTCGGCACCGAGGGCCTTGAAGGCGCCGGTGCGACACCAGCGGCCGCGCCGTTGGCACAGTCGAGGACGACTCGGAGGCCGTCGAGCCGGCGGCCGTCGAGGGCGGCGGCCAGGTGCCGGCGGTAGGCGGCGGCCGCGTCGTCGTCCGATGCGATCGTTCCCACTCCCCGGCCGGTCGGGCCGGGGACGGCGTCGGCGCCGAGGACCGCGTCGATCGCCGCCTCGACCGATGCTTCGACCTCGACGGCCAGCTTCGTGCCGCCGGGGCCGAAGAGCTTGATGCCGTTGTCGGCGAACGGGTTGTGCGAGGCCGAGACCATGGCAGCCGGCAGGGCGCGCTGCTCGGCGCAGTACGCGACGCCGGGCGTCGGGAGGACGCCGACATCGACGACGTCGGCTCCCTCGGCGGCCAGGCCGGCCGAGAGCGCGGCCTGGAGGAGGGTCCCGGAGCGGCGGGTGTCCCGGCCGACCACGAACGCCGGGGCTCGGATCACCCGGGCGGCGGCGTGGCCGAGAGCCAGCGCCAGCTCGGCCGTCAGCTCGGCGTTGGCGGTTCCTCGAACGCCGTCGGTCCCGAAACGGGCTCGGCCCACTATCGCGGAGCGCCCACTACGCCGGGGCGCCCACTACCGCTTCGAGTACTGCGGGGCCTTTCGGGCCTTCTTCAGGCCGTACTTCTTGCTCTCCTTCTCGCGGGCGTCGCGGGTGAGGAAGCCGGCGCGCTTGAGCGCGGCCCGTAGCTCGGGGTCGAGGTCGCAGAGGGCCCGGGCGATGCCGAGCCGCAAGGCGCCGGCCTGGCCGGACATGCCACCGCCGTCGATCGTCGCGTCGATGTCGTACGACTCCGCGGTGCTCGTGATCCGCAGCGGCTCGCTGGCCAGCATGCGGTGGGTGGCGGACGGGAAGTAGTCCTCGAAGGGGCGCTTGTTGACCTTGATGGCCCCTTGGCCGGGGCGGAAGCGGACTCGGGCGACGGCCTGCTTGCGGCGACCGGTCGTCTGCGAAAGTGGTGCGGGCATGTCGGGGTGTCTCCTCAGCCGGCCCGGCGGGCCGACGGCAGGTCGAGCGGCTGGGGGTCCTGCGCCGCGTGCGGGTGGTCGGGGCCGGCGTAGACCTTCAACTTGGCCAGCTGCTGGCGACCGAGCGTGTTCTTCGGGATCATCCCGCGGACGGCCCGGCGGACGACCTCCTCGGGCGCCCGCTCCATCAGGTGGGCGTAGCTCTCCTTGTGCAGCCCACCCGGGTAACCACTGTGCCGGTAGGCGAACTTGTCCTCCGCCTTGCCGGCCGTCAGGACGACCTTCGCCGCGTTGACGACGACGACATGGTCGCCGGTGTCGAGATGGGGGGCGAAGAACGGGCGGTGCTTCCCGCGCAGCAGCCGGGCGACCTCCGTCGCCAGGCGGCCCAGGACCAGGCCGTCGGCGTCGACGACATGCCACGCCCGCTCGATCTCGTTCGCTTTCGGTGAATAGGTACGCAAAGCGGCTTCCCAACCTCTGAAGGGCCGTCGCCCCCTCTTCGGGGCGGGCACGGACCGGCCCGAGGGCCGACGGAACAGGATACGGCGGACGAGCCCGCCAGGCAAGCCCGTCCAGCTAGTACGTCACGTCGACCAGGCAGAGGCCGTGGGCCGGCGCCCACGAGCCCACCATCTCGCAGAGTGGCCGTCTCCGGTCGTCGCACATCCCCAGAGGTGTCGCCGATGTCCTGGGCGCAGGCACAACCGGCGACGCAGTATCAACGGAGGACCCGCGCCCAGGTGGAATGCTTCGCGGATGCACACCTCTCGGGGGGTTCGACGGTTCGTGGCCGGGTGCGTGGCGTTGGTCCTGGTGGCCTCCGGCGTCTCGGTGGTGGTGGGTGACCGGCCGACGGTCGCCGCGGCGGCCGACAACGGGCAGACCTTCAACAACTTCCTCGACGGCTCGTCCAAGGCCTTCGGCGCCGCCGCCAAGATCTTCGAGAGCCTGGAGCCGGCGGCGCCCTACGTCGACATGGTCTCCTCCCTGGCTATGCCGTTCATCTCGCTCTTCTGGAAGCCGGATCCGGGTCCGAGCATCCAGGACGTGCTCGACAAGCTCGACCAGTTGAACCAGCAGCTGACAAAGCAGCTCGAGCAGATCCGGGATCAACTCGCCGCCGTGCAGTCCCAGCTCACCCAGCTCGGGAGCGACGTGCACCTCGGCAGCTGTTCGAGCCTGATCAACACGCTCAACCCGTCACTGGTCCTCGTCAGGGGGGCCCAGTCCGACTACGGGACCCTGATCGACGAGGAGGCCGGCATTGCCACCGCCGGGAACCCGACCCTGGCGGTGACGACCATGAACCACAGCTTCGCCGACTTCGCCACCACGGTCCTCGGGTCCGGCACCAGCGTCGCCAGCTCTCCCATCGGCCAGGCCATCCAGCTCATCCACACCGACCTGGTCCAGCCGGCGGCCGGGTTGGGCCAGGGCATCATCGCCGCCTGCGCCCAGGTCGCCTTGGAACAGTGGCGGGCTCACCCGACAGCCAGTGGGTGGCTCTCCGACGACGGCTACTACACCCAGATCACCGACCTCGTCCGCTCCTACGAGGACTACGAGGTGCAGGGGACGACCTTCATCGAGGAGGCCGCCTACTACCGGGCGGCCGAACTGCTCCACCAGGACGACCCCACCGTCTCGCTGTCTCCGGACGACCGCTACCGAGTCTGTGCGATTGCCCTGCACCAGGCAGCCGAGGGCAGCGCGGCCCGCCTCTGCAAGAACGTCTCGGCGTTCGTCACGGCCACGTACGACGACATCGTGAACGAATGGGCGACCACCGGCCGTCCGTATGCCGACGGCGACCCCAACGTCACCCTCGTCCCGGGATCTAACGCCACCGGTGTCGGCAGCCAACCGCCGGAGCTCTGGGTGACCGACCCGACCAAGGCGCCGACGGCGCTCGTGGAGGGCCACTGGAGCACAACCACGCTGCCGGCGACGCCGTACGCCGGGATCTCCGGGTGGGAGCCGGCGTCCCTCGCCGATTGGAACGCCCTGGAGGCCGACCACGTCTGGGTGAGCCCGGCCAGCGCCAACCTGGTCGTGGCCATGCAGGGCACGAAGGTCTTCAACAACCTCGGAGACCTGGCACCGTTCTGGATCCCCGGACAGACCATCGACGTGGGGTTCCAAAACCGTACGGTCGATATCAACGGGACCGATACGACGTTCCACTACACCGGCCCGAAGCTGCTCTTGCGTTGCGGGGTCTACAACGCTTCGATCGATACGCAAGCGGGTGGAATCGCCTGCAGCGACGCATGGTGGCAAGCGGCGGCCAGGGTCTTGGTCACGGGCGATGCCAACCGCAACTATCAAGCCTCGTACTCGGCGCCCGGGTTCATCGCCAAGAGCTCGACGCAGAACTTCGGTGGCACACCGCCGTCGACGGTGGACTTCGACCTCGTCGACAGCACCCTCCACGGCGGGATCACGTACTGCGGGACCGGCTCCACCTGCACCGGCACGACCTATGTCCGTCGGATCATGCCCGTCGCCCCGGTGCCGACCGGCCCGGACTGCACCAATACCATCGGCCTCCCCAAGCTCTGCACCGCCGGACCGAACGACGCCGCCTTCAAGCAGTGGGTGGCGGACAACATCCCCAACCCGGACGCGCCCACGCCCGAGCCCGGCGCCGCACCCACGATGACCCAGGCGGCCCACGCCAGCTCGTGTGCCTCGGGCGCATGGACGACCAATCCCTCGCCCACCTACGGCTCGGTGGTCGCGCTCCCCACCACCTGGACCGGTCAGTGGTCGGTGCCGGGGACCGGGGGCGCCACCGTTCGGACGGTACAGGTGCCGACCGGACAGCCGCTCGACGACACCACCTTTGCCACCGGCGGAGGCTTCCCGGCGACAGCCCCCTTCACCCTTATCTGCACGGTCAGCGGCCGTTGGACGAACCTGGTGAACACGGGCTCCGCCCAGAGCACCGTCTACCAGGTGACCCCCCACGGCGCGAGTGGGGTGCTGACGCGGCGGCCGGCGGCGCCGACCATCGGCACGGCCACGGTCCAACCTGACGGCAACGTCAAGGTCACCTGGACCGTCGGTGACGATGACGGCTCAGCCATCACCGCCTTCACCATCACCCCCTACGTGGGAGGGGTGGCCGGAACCCCGCTGGTGGTACCGGCTGACAATGGGGACCGGAAGCCCGCCCCCGGGTCCAACGACAGCTGGAGCGTACCGGCGGCACCGGGGACGACCGTCCGCTACGACGTATCGGACAATACGGTGGCCAGTTCGACGTCGACCGTCGTGGTGGGCGTGCCGTCCGCCCTCACGGCTCCGCTCACGGTTCCGGTGGCACCGCCGCCGCCGCCGACGACGGCGGCTCCGACGACTACCACGACGGCCCCGGCGGCGACGACGACCGCGCCACCGCCGACCACGACCACCGCGCCACCCCCGGCGTCCACGACGACGTCCACGACCGTGGCTCCCTCGACGACGACCACTTCCACGAGCCCGTAGTCGGCTCGGTCGGTGTCGCGCCGATCACCGAATTGTCATCCCGGTTTCGGTGCGCGCTAGTAGTCGACGCTGACGAGGCAGAGACCGTGGGCCGGTGCCGGACGGGCGGTGCCGGCGCGGCTGCCGGCGGCGAGCAGACCGACGACGGTCGCCGCGTTGCCGCGGCCGCGGCCGGCGTCGACCAGGGTGGCGACGACGGACCGGACCATCTGGTGGCAGAACGACGACGCGCCGATGTCGAAGCGCAGGAGGCGGCTCTCCCCCGCCCTCGGCGCCCCCGCCCCCGGCGCCCCCGCCCCCGCCCTCGGCGCCACAGCCGCTTCCGTCCCGTCCCCGTCGTCGGTGGGGGCGTCCGCGGCCTCGTGGGGGACCTCGGACCATCGGGCGTCGGTGACGACACGGACGATCGGCTCGTCGGCACCGGTGCCGGGTGGGCGGCGGCAGAACGCCCGGAAGTCGTGCTCGCCGATCAGGGCATCGGCGGCCGCGGCCATCGCCCGGCGGTCGAGCGGGTCGGCGACGTGCCAGGCGACGGGGGCGAGCAGCGGGTCGGCGACCGGGGCGTTCCAGACGAGGTACCGGTAGCGGCGGCCGGTGGCCGAGCGCCGGGCGTCGAAGTCCGGGCCGGCCGGCTCGGCCGCCCGCACGACGATCGCCGGCGCGAGCTGGCGGTTCAGGACGTGGACGAGGTCGATGTCGAGATCCGCCGGCAGGTCGACGTGGACGACCTGGCCGCGGGCGTGGACACCGGCATCGGTGCGGCCGGCGCAGACCAGCCGCGGCGGGCCGTCGAGCCGGGCGGCCCGGGCGAGGGCGGCCCCGAGGGCACCGGCGACGGTTACGGTCTCGGGCTGCGCGGCGAACCCCCGGAACCCGCTGCCGTCGTAGGCCAGCCACAGCCGCCACCGCCGCGAGGGGGTCACGGCGCCGGTGGGGCTCAGACGAGCTCGATGCGGGCCATCTGGGCGTTGTCGCCCGGCCGCGGTCCCAGCTTGAGGATCCGGGTGTAGCCGCCTGGGCGCTCCGCGTAACGGGGCCCGATCTCGTTGAAGAGCTTGTAGGCCATGTCCTTGTCCCGGATCAGCGCGACGACCTGGCGGTGCTGGTGGATCCCGCCCTTGCGGGCCGCGGTGATGCACTTCTCGGCCACCGGGCGTAGCGCCTTGGCCTTGGCCTCGGTGGTCACGAGCGACTCGGCGGCGATCAGGGAGGCGACGAGGTTGCCGAGCATGGCCTTCTGGTGGGCGGCGCTGCCGCCGAGCCGTCGTCCCCGCTTCGGGGTGCCCTGCATGGCCCTAGTCCTTCGTGCGCAGGGACAGCCCGCGCTCGTCGAGCCGCTGGACGACCTCGTCGAGCGACTTCTGGCCGAAGTTGGTGATGCCGAGCAGGTCGTCGTAGGTCCGCTCGACGAGCTCCCCGATGGTGTTGATCTGCGCCCGCTTGAGGCAGTTCCGGGGCCGCTCGGAGAGGTCGAGCTCCTCGATCCGCAGGTCGAGGTCGGGCGAGCCGCCGGTGACGGTCCCGGTCTCGCCCAGCTCCAGCCCCTGCGGGGTTTCCTCGAGATCGGCGACGAGGCCGACGAGGGTGCGCAGGGTGTCGCCGGCCGAGGCGAGGGCCTCACGGGGCGTGAGCGAGCCGTCGGTCTCGATGTCGAGCACGAGCCGGTCGAAGTCCGTCGACTGCTCGACGCGGACCGGCTCGACCTCGAAGGTGACCCGGCGGACGGGAGAGAAGATGGAGTCGACCGGGATGACGCCGATCGTCGACGACCGCTTGTTCTTGTCGGCCGACACGTAGCCGCGGCCCCGCTCGACGGTCACGTCGAGGGCCAGACGACCCTTGGCGTTGAGGGTGGCGATGCGGAGGTCCGGGTTGAGCACCTCGACGTCGGCCGTCGTCTGGAGGTCGCCGGCGAAGGCCTCGCCGGGACCCCGCTTGTCGAACCGGAGGGTCACTGCCTCGTCCGCGTGCACCCGGACGAGCAGGTCCTTCAGGTTCAAGATGATGTCGGTGACGTCTTCCTTCACCCCCGGGAGGGTCGTGAACTCGTGCAGGGCCTCGTCGAAGCGGACCTGGGTGACCGCGGCCCCCGGGATCGAGGACAGCAGGGTCCGGCGCAACGAGTTGCCCAGGGTGTGGCCGAACCCGGGATCGAGGGGGCCGACGGCGAAGCGCTGCCGGTTGTCCCGCTCCTCGTCGACGGCTTCGACGGTCGGACGCTGGATGATGAGCATTACTGGCTCCTCAGTGGGGGTCGTTACTTCGAGTAGAGCTCGACGATGAGCTGCTCTTGCACCGGCTCGTCGATGTGCTCGCGGAGGGGGGGGTTCAGGATCTGCACGGTGAAGCCGGCGTCGCCGGCCTCCAGCCACGGTGGGCTCTGGCGGTCCAGGGTGTCCATGTTCCGGCGGACGGCGAACATCTCCCGGGAAGGGCCCTTCAGGCCGACGGTCTGGCCCTTGCGGACCCGGTAGCTCGGGATGGTGACGCGCTTGCCGTCGACGAGGACGTGGCCGTGCCGGACGAACTGGCGGGCCTGGCGGCGGCTGGCCCCCCAACCGGCCCGGAAGACGACGTTGTCGAGCCGCAGCTCGAGCATCCGGAGCAGGTTCTCACCGGTGATGCCGGGGGCGCGGCTGGCCTCCTCGTAGAGATTGCGGAACTGCTTCTCCAAGAGCCCGTAGATGCGACGGGCCTTCTGCTTCTCCCGCAGCTGGGCCAGGTACTCCGAGCCCTGGCGCATCCGGTCCCGGCCGTGCTCGCCGGGTGGGTAGGCCCGGCTGTGCCGGTCGGTGACGGCCTCGGAGACCGGGCACTTGAGCGAGTAGCACCGCTCGCCCTTCAAGAACAGCTTCGTCCGCTCCCGCCGGCAGAGCCGGCAGACGGGTCCGGTGTATCGAGCCATGATCCGTTCCCCCTTAGACCCGGCGCCGCTTCTTGGGGCGGCAGCCGTTGTGCGGGATGGGGGTGACGTCCTTGATGCCGACGACCTCGATGCCGGCTGCGGCCAGCGAGCGGATCGCCGTCTCCCGGCCGGAGCCGGGGCCGCGGACGAGGACGTCGACCTTGCGCACGCCGTGCTCCATCGCCCGGCGGGCGCACTGCTCGGCGGCCAGCTGGGCGGCGAAGGGGGTCGACTTGCGCGAGCCCTTGAAGCCGACGTTGCCAGCGGAAGCCCAGGCCAGAACGTTGCCCTCGGGGTCGGCGATCGAGACGATGGTGTTGTTGAACGAGCTCTTGATGTGGGCGACGCCGTAGTTGATGTTCTTGCGCTCGCGCTTGCGCGGACGGCGGGCGGCACCCTGCTGCTTGGTTGGCCTGGGCATCTACTTACGGACCTTCTTCTTTCCGGCCACCGTTTTCTTGGGGCCCTTTCTGGTACGGGCGTTCGTGTGCGTCCGCTGCCCGTGCACGGGCAGGCCCTTGCGGTGGCGGACGCCCTGGTAGCAGTTGATCTCCATCTTGCGCTTGATGTCCTGGGAGACGTCCCGGCGCAGATCACCCTCGACTCGCAGGCTGGCGTCGATGTCGTTGCGGAGCCGGGTCACCTCCTCGTCGGTCAGGTCGCGGACCCGGGTCGACGGATCGACCTCGGACCGGGCGCAGACCTCCTTGGCCAGCGTGTCGCCGATGCCGTAGATGTAGGTGAGGGCCACCTCGAGCCGCTTCTCGCGCGGGATGTCCACGCCGGCAATGCGAGCCATGCTTCGATTCCTCCCTAACCCTGGCGCTGCTTGTGCCGGGGGTTGTCGCAGATCACGACGACGCGACCGTGCCGCCGGATGATCTTGCACTTCTCACAGATCGGCTTGACGCTCGGTCGCACCTTCACGATTGCTTCCCTTTCCTCACTTCACTGCTCTCCGTCTACTGCCTGGCCCGTCTACCGCCCCCCGGAGCCCACTGCCGCCGGCGGTCACTTGTACCGGTAGGTGATCCGGCCTCGGTTCAGGTCGTAGGGGGTGATCTCGACCTGGACCTTGTCGCCGGGAAGGATCCGAATGCGGTGCATCCGCATCTTCCCCGAGCTGTGGGCCAGCACCTTGTGCCCGTTCTCGAGCTCGACTCGGAACATGGCGTTGGGCAGTGGCTCCACCACCGTGCCCTCCAGCACGATGGCGTCTTCCTTGGGCTTGGGCAGGTGACTCTCCTCGACTCGTTCTTCCACCCGGCACGGTCCGCGGCGTACGACACCGCTTTCGTTGTGGGCGACCGACCGGCGACGCCAAAAAACCAGGCGACGGGCCGAACGAAGAGTTTACCCCAATGGCGCTGAAATGCCAGCCCGACCCCTACGGCACCGCGACCTGGCGCGCCTACGGCACCGCGACCTGGCGCGCCTACGGCACGGTGAAGACCTCGGGGCCGTCGTCGGTGATGGCGATCGTGTGCTCGAAATGGGCGGACAGGCGGCCGTCGGCGGTGACGACGCTCCACTCGTCCTCCAGGAGCATCGTCTCGGGACTGCCGGCGTTCACCATCGGCTCGACGGCGAAGACCATGCCGGTCTTGAGCGTCGGGCCGGGGCTGCCGGGCCAGTAGTTCGGGACCTGGGGCTGCTCGTGCATGGCGGTGCCGATGGCGTGGCCGACGTACTCCCGGACGACGGAGAAGCCGGCCGCCTCGGCGACGGCCTGGACGGCCCGCCCGACCTCGTTCAGCCGGTTGCCGGACCGCAGCTGCTCGATCCCGGCCCACAGGCTTCGTTCGGTGGTCTCGAGGAGCCGGGTCGCTTCGGCCGAGACCTCGCCGACGCCCATCGTGAACGCCGCGTCACCGTGGTAGCCGTCGATGATCGCGCCGCAGTCGATCGACAGGATGTCGCCGTCCTCCAGCCGGTACGCCCCGGGGATGCCGTGGACGATCATGTCGTTCGGGGACGTGCAGATGACGGCTGGGAAGCCGTGGTAGCCGAGGAAGTTGGACGTCGCCCCCCGGTGTTCGAGGACCTGGCGGGCGACCGCGTCGATCTCGGCGGTGGTCACGCCCGGGCGGGCGGCCTCGCGAGTCTTCTCGTGCATCTCGGCGACGACCCGGCCGGCCCGACGCATCTTGGCCAGCTCGTCGTGGTTCCGCCTCATGCCGTTCAGACCTCCACCGGGCTGCGGTTGGACCGCCGGTCGTCGATGGCTTTGACGCAACGCCGGGTCACCGCGTCGGGCGAGCCCGTGCCGTTGATCGAGATGAGCAGGTCGTGACGCTGGTACCACTCGATCAGCGGGGCCGTCTGGCGGTCGTACAGCTCGAGCCGGCGCCGGATGGCGTCCTCGGTGTCGTCCTCTCGCTGGATGACTTCGCCGCCACAGACGTCGCAGGTCCAGTTGGTCAGCGGCGGCGACGCCACGGAGTAGTTGGCCCCGCAGTCGACGCAGACCCGGCGGGACGCCAGGCGTTTCAGCACCATCGTGGTGGGCACCTCGAGGTCGAGCACCAGATCGAGCAGGTCGGGCTCGAGTAGGTCGGCGAGATGCTGGGCCTGAGAGATCGTCCGGGGACAGCCGTCGAGGACGAAGCCGCGGGCCCGGGTGTCGCTGTCGTCGATCCGCTGCCCGACCATCTCCATGACCAGGTCGTCGGAGATCAGCTCGCCCTGGTCCATGAGGGCCTTGGCCCGCTGGCCGAGCGGGGTGCGGGACTTGACCTCGGCCCGCAGCATGTCGCCGGTCGAGACATGGGGAACGACGAAGTGGTGCGACAGGCGCACGCACTGCGTCCCCTTTCCGGCCCCCTGCTTGCCCAGGACCACGAGCCTGACGCCGGGTACCACCCCTACTTGAGGAAGCCCTCGTAATTACGCATCATCAGCTGGCTGTCGATCTGACGCATGGTTGTCAGGGCCACGCCGACCGAGATGAGCAGGGTCGTGCCGTAGAACGGGAACTTGTTGAGGTTCCACAGCGCCATCAGGATCGACGGGACGACCGCCACCGAGGCCAGGAACAGGGCCCCGGGCACGGTGATGCGATTGAGGATGTGGGCGAAGTACCGCTCCGTCGGTGGCCCGGGTCGGATACCGGGGATGAACCCGCCCTGCTTGCGGATGATGTCGGCCTGCTGGTGGGGATCGAAGGCGACGTAGACGTAGAAGAACGTGAACGCCACGATCAGGACGAAGTACAAGGAGATGTAGATCAGGCTCGTCGGCGTGATGTTGTTCTTGACGAAGCTCTGGAAGGAGTGCCAAGGGATCACGTTGCTCAGCAGCACCGGGATGTACAGGACGGAGCTGGCGAAGATGATCGGGATGACGCCGGACTGGTTGACCTTCAGCGGGATATAGGTGCTCTGGCCGCCGTACATTCGGCGCCCGACGACACGCTTGGCAAAGGTCACCGGGATCCGTCGTTGGCCCTGGTCCATGAAGACGATGAACACCAGCAGCAGTAGGGAGACGAGGATCATGATGGCGAACTTGAGCGCACCGCCTTCCTCGTAGATGGCCTTGCCACCCGACGGGATCGACGCGACGACGTTGGCGAAGATCAGGATCGACATGCCCTGACCGATCCCCCGCTGGGTGATCAGCTCGGCCAGCCACATGACGAACGCGGTGCCGGCGGTGAGGATGAGCACCATGAACGCGCCGAGCTGGATCGTGAACTTCGGGATCAGGTCGATATTGGTGCCGAGGAGGGCCGCGTCGTGGCCGTGGAAGGCGTAGACGAGGCCGGTCGACTGCATGAGAGCCAGGGCGATCGTCAGGTACCGGGTCGTCTGGGTGATCTTCTTCTGGCCGACCGCGCCCTGGTCTCGCCACTCCTCCAGCTTCGGGATGACGGTCGTCAGCAGCTGGATGATGATCGAGCTGGTGATGTAGGGCATGATGCCCAGCCCGAAGACGGCCAGCCGAACCAGCGCGCCGCCGGAGAACAGGTTCAAGAAGCCGAGGACGCCGGACGAGCCGGCTTCGGCCTGGAGCTTCTGGAGCTGCGACCAGCTGACCCCGGGGACGGGGACGTTGGCCCCGACCTGGTACAGGGCGATGATGAGCAGGGTGAACAGGACCTTGTTGCGAAGGTCCGGGACCCGGAAGATATTGCTCAACCGGGAGAGCACGGCGATTCCTGTCGACCCGGGCCCGGCGGTCTACCGGTTGGTCAGGGCATTGCCCCGAGCCGGCGGACGGCCGTGGCCGAACGGCAACGGGAGACGATCGACGGTGCCACCGGCACCGGTGATGGCAGCCTCCGCCGAGACCGAGAACGCATGGGCCGACACCCGGACCGGGCGGGTCAGCTCCCCGCGGCCCAGCACCTTGACGAGCGCGCCCTTGCGGACCAGCCCACTCGCCACCAGAAGCTCCGCGGTGACCTCGTCCGCCTCCAGGGCGGCCAGGTCGTCGAGATTGACCGGGGTGTACTCGACCCGGAAGGGGTTCTTGAACCCCTTCAGCTTCGGAATCCGCTGCATCAGCGGCAACTGGCCGCCCTCGAAGCCGGCCGGGATGGTGTCGCGGGCGCCCTGGCCCTTGGTACCGCGGCCGGCGGTCTTGCCGCCCTTGCCGCCGATGCCACGGCCGACCCGGCGCTTGGGCCGGGTCGAGCCCTTCGGCGGGCTGAGCTCGTGCAGCTTCATCGGGAGCCGTCCTTCTCGTTCGAGACCGGCTCGACCAAGACCAGATGGGGCACGCGAGCCAGCATGCCCCGGATCTCCGGTCGGTCCGGCAGGTCGTTGTGCTGGCCGACCCCCCGCAGCCCGAGGGCGCGCAGGGTGCCGCGGTGCTTCGGCTTGGTGCCGATGGCCGAACGGACCTGGGTGACCCGGAGGGTCCGGTCGTCGGCCGGCTTGGCGACGCGGGCGGCGACCATGGTCAACGGGTCTCCGCCGCGTACAGCTCGGTTTCCCGCCGGCGCTCGCGGTAGGCCCGCAGCACGCCGGCCGGGGTGACCTCGTCGGGCTGCTTGCCGCGGAGGGCCGCGACCTCGTCCGGTCGGCGGAGGGCCTTGAGGCCGGCGATCGTAGCGTGGGCGACGTTGATGCCGTTCGACGACCCGAGCGACTTGGCCAGGATGTCGCGGATGCCGGCCATCTCGAGGATGGCCCGCGCCGCGCCGCCGGCGATGACGCCGGTCCCGGGCGCGGCGGGCTTGAGCATGACCCGACCGGCGCCGCTCTCGCCGATGATGGGGTGGGTGATGGTGGTGCCGGCTAGGGAAACCTCGAAGACGTTCTTACGGGCTTCCTCGATGCCCTTCTGCACGGCCAGGCCGGCCTCCTTGGCCTTGCCGTAGCCGAGCCCGACCCGACCGTTGCCGTCGCCGACGACCATGAGGGCGGCGAAGGAGAACCGGCGGCCACCCTTGACGACCTTGGCCACCCGGTTGACCCGGATGGTCCGCTCTTCGTATTGCGTGTCGGTCATCGTCTCAGAACTCCAGTCCCTCTTCGCGGGCGGCGTCGGCCAGAACGGCGACCCGGCCGTGATAGGCGAAGCCGCCCCGATCGAAGACCACCCGGGTGATCCCGGCGGTCTTGGCCCGGGCCGCCACCAGGCGACCGACGGCTTCGGCTCCGCTCACGTTACCCCCACCGGCCGGGCCCAGTTGCCCGCGCAGCTCGGCCTCGCCCGACGACGCGGCGGCCAGCGTCCGACCGGCCTGGTCGTCGATGATCTGGGCGGAGATGTGCCGGTTGGTCCGGCTCACCGCCAGGCGGGGACGGTCGGCCGTGCCGGCGACCTTGCCGCGTACCCGGCGGTGCCGGCGGATGCGGAGCGCTCGCTCACGATTGGTCCCAGCCATTACTTGGCCGCCTTTCCAGCCTTGCGGAGCACCCGCTCGCCGGCGTAGCGGACGCCCTTGCCCTTGTACGGCTCGGGCTTGCGGAGCTTGCGGATGTTGGCGGCCACCTGGCCGACCTGCTCCTTGTCGATGCCCTTGACGATGATCCGGGTGGGGGTGGGCACCTCGAAGATGATGCCTTCGGGAGCTGTCACCGGCACCGAGTGCGAGAACCCGAGAGCCAGCTCGAGGGCGCCCGGGCCCTTGGCCGTGGCCCGGTAGCCGACGCCGACGATCTCGAGCTCCTTGGTAAACCCCTGGGTGACCCCGGCCACCATGTTGGCGACCAGGGAACGGCTCAGCCCGTGCAGGGCGCGGTGCCGACGTTCGTCGTCGGGCCGGGCCACGTTCAGCACGTCGCCGTCCTGGGAGATGGTGATGCCCGGAGGCAACTGGCGGGCCAGGGTGCCCTGGGGGCCGGTCACCGTGACCGAGTCGTCGACCAGGGTGATGGTGACCCCGGACGGCACCGGGATGGGGGATCGTCCGATGCGGGACATCAGATAGCTCCTTCGCGGTCGGCCGCGCTACCAGACATGGCAGAGCACCTCCCCGCCCAGATGGCGCTTGCGGGCCTCCCGGTCGGTCATGAGGCCGTGGCTGGTGGACAGCACGGCCACGCCCATGCCGCCGAGCACCCGGGGCATCTTGTCGGCGCGGGCGTAGATGCGCAGGCCGGGCTTGGAGACGCGCTTGATGCCCCCGATGGTCCGGGTGCGGTCGGCGGCGTACTTCATCGTGATCTCCAGCGTGGAGCCCGGGCGCACCGGATCCTTCGCTACCGAGAAGCCGGCGATGAAGCCCTCGCGCTCCAGGACGGTCGCCAGGGCCTCCTTCACCTTGGAGCCCGGCATCTTCACCGTCTCGAACTGCGCCGAGTTCGCGTTCCGGATCCGCGTGAGCATGTCTGCAATCGGGTCGGTCATGGTCATGGCCGTTCTCCTACCAACTTGCCTTCGTCACTCCGGGGACCTCCCCGGCGTGCACCATCGTCCGCAGACAGATTCGGCATAGCCCGAACTTGCGGTACACAGCCTTGGGCCGGCCGCAACGACGGCACCGGGTGTACCCCCGTACCTTGAACTTGGGGGTGCGCTGCTGCTTCTGGATGAGTGCCTTCTTGGCCATGGTGACTAACGGGTCTCCTGTCGGAACGGGAAGCCGAACGCCCGTAGGAACGCGCGGCCTTCCTCGTCGGTGCGTGCGGTGGTGACGATCGTGATGTCCATGCCCCGGATGGTGTCGATGCGGTCGTAGTCGACCTCCGGGAAGATCAGCTGTTCGGTGACGCCGAAGGTGTAGTTGCCGTGGCCGTCGAAGGACCGGGCCGAAAGGCCCCGGAAGTCCCGGATTCGCGGGATCGCCAAGCTGATCAGGCGATCGAGGAACTCCCACGCCCGGTCACCCCGGAGGGTGACCTTGGCGCCGATGGCCTGTCCCTCGCGCAGCTTGAAGCCGGCGATCGACTGCTTGGCCCGGGTGACGATCGGCTTCTGCCCGGTGATCGTCTCGAGGTCCCGCTGGGCCCCTTCGATGAGGGAAGCCTGCTGCGTGGCCCGGCCGACGCCCATGTTGACGACGATCTTCGTCAACCGGGGCACCTGCATGACGTTGTCGAGGGTGAGGTCGGCCTTGAGCTGATCGCGGATCTCGGCCGCGTAGCGCTCCTTCAGCCGGGGGCGGGCCGGCGCCGAGGCGGTGGCGGTCATAGCTCTCCTCCGCACTTCCGGCAGACACGAACCTTCCGGCCCTGCTCGTCGATCTGCATGCCGATCCGCGTCGGTTCCCCGCAGGACTTGCAGATGATCGAGACCGAGGAGACGGGGACCGGCATGAACTTGTCGATGATGCCGCCCTGCGTCGTGTTGCGCGTGGGCTTCGAGTGCCGCTTGGCGATGTTCACGCCGTCGACGACGACCTTGTGCTCGGCCGGGAGGGCCCGGACGACCTCGGCTCGGTGGCCCTTGTACTTGCCGGACCGGACGACGACCCGGTCACCTTTCAAGATCCGCATCACAGCACCTCCGGGGCGAGCGAGACGATGCGCATGAACCGCTTGTCCCGCAGCTCTCGGCCGACCGGGCCGAAGATGCGGGTGCCGCGGGGCTGCTGCTGGTCGTTGATGAGCACGGCCGCGTTCTCGTCGAAGCGGATGTAGCTGCCGTCGGGACGGCGCTTCTCCTTCTTCGTCCGGACGACGACGCACTTGACGACGTCGCCCTTCTTGACCGCGGCGCCGGGGATGGCGTCCTTCACGGTGGCGACGAAGATGTCGCCGATGCTGGCGTACCGCCGGCGGGAGCCACCGAGGACGCGGATGCACAGCACCTCGCGAGCGCCGGAGTTGTCGGCCACCCGAAGGCGCGACTCCTGTTGGATCATCGGGCCCGCTCCATGACTTCGGCCAGGCGCCAGTGCTTCAGCTTGGACAGCGGCCGCGTCTCGACCACCCGGACGCGGTCGCCGACCTTGGCGGTGCCGTCGGCATCGTGGACGTAGAGCCGCTTCGTCCGCTGCACGGTCTTGCCGTAGCGAGGATGACGGACCCGCTCGATGACCGCGACGATGACGGTCGCCTGCATGGCGTCGGAGACGACGATGCCCTCACGCACCTTGCGGCGGTTCGACCGAGGCCCGGCCGGTTCCGCTGCTGGCGCGGGCGCCGTGGACGGTGCAGGCGTCGGGGGCGTCGACGTCGCGGTCGCCGGGGTATCGGCACCCTCGGTCGGCTCAGCCGTGACCGACTCGGTCGGCTCGGCCGCCCCCGGCTCGGTTGCGCTCGTCTCGGCCATCAGGCCTCCTCCTCCTGCTCGTCATCGACCGTCTCCGGCTCGTCGGCATCCGCCGGCTCTTCGGCCGCCCGGGCCGCCGCCACCCGGGCGGCCCGCCGGGTCGGGGTCGGGGTCTCGTAGCTGCCCTCGGCTTCCTGGATCTCCCGATCGCGCAGGACGGTGAGGATGCGAGCGACCTCCCGGCGGACGTCCTTGACGCGGGCCGAGTTGTCCAGCTGCCCGGTGGCCAACTGGAAGCGCAGGTTGAACAGCTCCTTGCGGGACTCGGCGAGCCGGGTCTCCAGCTCTGTCGGGTCCATCAGCACGAGCTCGGACGCGACCGTCATCAGACCAGCACCTCCGGGGCGTCGTGGGTGCCGGGGCGGACGACGAAGCGAGCCTTGAAGGGCAGCTTCTGGATGGCCCGCTCCATGGCGGCCTGGGCCAGCTCGCGCTCGACGCCGGCGAGCTCGAAGAGGACGCGACCGGGGCGGACGACCGCGACCCAGTGTTCGGGGTTCCCCTTGCCGGACCCCATGCGGGTCTCGGCCGGCTTCTGGGTGATCGGCTTGTCCGGGAAGACGCGGATCCAGACCTTCCCGCCACGACGGACGTGGCGGGTCATGGCGATACGGGCGGCCTCGATCTGACGGGCGGTGAGCCAGCCGGGCTCCATGGCCTGGATGCCGAAGTCGCCGAAGCTGACGGTCGTGCCGCCCTTGGCGGCACCGGTCCTCCGGCCGCGGTGCTGCTTGCGGTGCTTGACCTTCCGGGGCATCAACATGTCAGTCCGAATCCCTTCGGAAGTGCGGCGTCTCGTGGTGCTCGTGGCGGTTCCGGCGCTCGATCTCTTCGTCCTCGGCGAGCTGGCGCTCCAGGGCGTCCGGCTCGGCCGGCGGCGCGATCAGGTCGCCCATCGGCGCCTCGGCGACGACCTCGCCGTCGTCGGTCGTCTCGTCGGTCGCCTCATCAGCGCCAGCCGTCGGGGCGCTGTCGACCGGGGCGGCCGCCTCGGGGGCAGGAGCTTCCGGGACGGCCTCTTCGATCAGCGCCTCGGCCACGGCCACCTCGGCGACCGCCTCTACGAGGTCGGCCTCCTCCAGGGCGGCCTCGTCGGCCGCGGGCGTGCCGGGCTCCGGCTGGTCCTGGCGCCGACGGCCACCGCCGGCGGTGATCAACCGGCGCGGCCGGCCCTGACCGGAGGTCTCACCGACGGCCATGGCCGCCTCGCGGGTGATCTTGTCCTCGATCGAGACCTTGTACGGGAGAATGTCGCCCTTGTAGATCCAGACCTTGACGCCGACCCGGCCGGACGTGGTCTTGGCCTCGCGGAAGCCGTAGTCGATGTCGGCCCGGAGGGTGTGCAACGGCACCCGACCCTCCCGGTACGACTCTTTGCGCGACATCTCGGACCCGCCGAGCCGGCCGGAGCACTGGACCTTCACCCCTTGGGCGCCGGCCTTCTGGACGGTCTGGATGGCCCGCTTCATGGCCCGCCGGAAGGCGACCCGGCGGACGAGCTGGTCGCAGATGCCCTGGGCGATGAGGGCGGCGTCGAGCTCGGGCTGCTTGATCTCTTGGATGTTGAGCTGGATCCGGTTCTGCAGGCCGGTGATCTCCTCCAGGTGCTTCTTGAGGCGGTCGGCCTCGGCGCCACGCCGGCCGATCACGATGCCGGGACGAGCGGTGTGGATGTCGACGCGGAGTCGGTCACGGGTGCGCTCGACCTCGATCCGGCTGACCGCGGCGGCCTCGAGCTGCGACATCAGGTAGTCGCGGATCTTCCAGTCCTCGACGACGAAGTCGCGGTAGTGGCGCTCCTCGAACCAACGCGACTTCCAGTCGGTGGTCACGCCGAGGCGGAACCCGTAGGGGTTTACCTTCTGGCCCATCTACTTGCTCTCCCCATCCGGCTCGTCGCCTTCGTCTTCGCTGGCGACCTCTTCCACGGCTTCGGCGGCCACCTCGTCATCGGTGGCCTCGGCAGCCACCTCTTCGGCCTCCGCCTCCACGACGTCCTCGGCCGACTGCTCGGCGATTGCGTCCTCGACCAGCTCGGTCTCCACCTCGGCCTCGGTCAGCGCCGCCGCTTCGGCCTCGGCTTCGGCGACGGCGGCCGCCTCCTCCTGGGCCTGACGGCGTCGGCCCAGCCGACCGGCCAGGTCGGCCCGGCGGCGAGACTCGGAGACCCGGCGAGAGCGCTGCGCTCCGGCGGCCTGCCGTTCGGCCCGGCGGCGGGCCAGCCGCTCGTCGGGCAGCCGACTGACGATCACGGTGATGTGGCAGGTCCGCTTGCGGATGCGGGTGGCCCGGCCCCGGGCCCGCGGTCGCCACCGCTTCAGCGTCGTCCCCTCGTCGGCGAAGCACGCCGAGACGTACAGATCCTCGGCGTCGAGGCCGTCGTTGTGGACCGCGTTGGCGACGGCCGACGCCAGCACCTTGGCGATCACTGTGCCGGCTTCCCGGGGGGTGGTCCGCAGGATCTCGGCCGCCCGCCCGACGTCCTGGCCCCGGATCAGGTCGAGAACCTGCCGGGCCTTGGACGCCGACATCCGGTAGTGCCGCAGGACGGCCTTGGTACCGGGACGCTCGTTGGTCTTGATGCCGGGCATCTCAGCGCCTCCCGGCCCGCTCTTGGCCAGCGTGGTAGCGGAACGTCCGGGTGGGCGCGAACTCGCCGAGCTTGTGGCCGACCATCGACTCGGTCACGTAGACCGGGACGTGGCGGCGACCATCGTGGACGGCGACGGTGTGGCCGACCATGTCGGGGATGATCGTCGACCGGCGGGACCAGGTCTTGATGACCCGCTTCTCGCCGGTGGCGTTGAGGGCGTCGACCTTCTTCAACAGGTGGTCGTCGACGAACGGGCCCTTCTTGAGGCTGCGCGGCACTGGACGGACCTCCCGTTACCGCCGGGCCCCGCGGGTGCGGCGGCGGCGGACGATCAACTTGTCGGATTCCTTGTGGCGGGCGCGGGTGCGTCCCTCTGGCTTGCCCCACGGCGACACCGGATGGCGGCCGCCGGACGTCTTGCCCTCGCCACCACCGAGCGGGTGGTCGACGGGGTTCATGGCGACCCCGCGGGTCTGCGGGCGGACGCCCTTCCAGCGGTTGCGGCCGGCCTTGCCGACCTTGACGAGCTCGGCCTCGGAGTTGCCGACGACACCGAGCGTGGCCCGGCAGTCGATGGGGACCCGGCGCATCTCGGTCGACGGCAGCCGGAGGGTGGCGAACGCCCCCTCCTTGGCCACCAGCTGGATGCTCATACCGGCCCCCCGGGCCAGCTTGCCGCCGCCGCCGGGCCGGAGCTCGACGTTGTGGACGACCGAGCCGACGGGGATGAACCGCATCGGCAGGGCATTGCCCGGCCGGATCTCCGCACCCTGGCCGTTCTGGAGGAGGTCGCCGACCTTCACCCCGGCCGGGGCCAGGATGTAGCGCTTCTCGCCGTCCCGGTAGTGCAGGAGGGCGATCCGGGCGTTGCGGTTCGGGTCGTACTCGATCGCCGCCACCTTGGCCGGCACGCCGTCCTTGTCCCGCCGGAAGTCGACGATCCGGTACTGGCGCTTGTGGCCGCCACCGCGGTGACGGGCGGTCTTGCGGCCGAGGTTGTTGCGACCACCGCTGCTCGCCTTGGTGGCCAGCAAGGAACGCTCGGGGCGGTCCCGGGTGATCTCGGAGAAGTCGGCGACGGTCTGGAACCGGCGTCCCGGACTGGTGGGCTTGCGTGCGCGCAGCGGCATCGGATCCTCAGCTCTCGAACAGGTCGATCTTGTCGCCCGCGTGCAGGGTGACGATGGCTCGCTTGGTGTTCGGCCGGCGACCGACGGTGTTCGTCCGGCGGTTGCGGGTGGCCTTGCCCTTGCGGTTGAGGGTGTTGACGTTGTCGACCCGGACGTCGAAGGTCTGCTCGACGGCTTGACGGATCTCGATCTTGTTGGCCGACGGGTCGACGACGAACACGTAGACGTTGCGGTTCATCAGCCCGTACGTCTTCTCGGAGATGACCGGCCGGAGGAGCACGGTGGTGGCGTCCTTCATGACTGCTCCCCTTCTCCGTCGGCCTCGGTGCCATCCCCATCGGCGCCGACGATCTCGACCTCGTCGACAACCTCGAGCGCATTCCCGTCGGCGTCGACCTCGATGATCTCGATCTCGTCGACCTCGTTGCCGTCGGCGTCGATGTCGATCACCTCGTCGACGATCACCGCCTCACCGGTCCCGGTGTCCACGACCGTGTCGATGATCTCGATGATCTCTTCACCGGTCTCCTCGTCGATGGTGTCGATCACCTCGACGACCTCGATGACCTCGGCTCCCGGGAGGGTCTGGTCGGTGAAGACGATCCAGTCGTTGCGCAGGACGTCGTAGGCGGAAAGCTCGCCACGCAGGGTGGTCTGGACGGACGGCAGGTTGCCGAACGACCGCTCGGCGACGATGTCGTCGTAGTCCAAGACGACGAGGACCCGGCCCGTCAGGCCGAGCGCGTCGAGGGCGGCGGCGGCGGCTTTCGTCTTCGGCTCGTCCCAACCCCAGGTGTCGACCACGGCCACCCGCTCCTGGGCGGCCCGGTCGGAGAGGGCGGAGCAGAGGGCGAGACGGACCATCTTCTTCGGCGTCCGCTGCCGGTAGCTGCGCGGCTTCGGCCCGAGGGCAACGCCGCCACCGGCCCAGCTGGGCGAGCGGGTGGAGCCCTGTCGGGCCCGGCCGGTCCCCTTCTGGCGGAACGGCTTGGCGCCGCCGCCACGGACCTCGGCCCGGGTCTTGGTCGACTGGGTGCCGGCCCGGGCGGCGGCCAGCTGGGCGGTGACGACCTGGTGCAGGACGGCCTGGTTCGGCTCGATGCCGAAGACGGTGGGCTCGAGATCGACGGAGCCGAGCTCGGTGCCGGTGACGTCGCGACGGACGACGGACCGGGCGACGGGCTCGGCCCGCTCTTTGCGCACGGCGGTGCGGGTCATCGACGGCTCCCGTTCTTCGACGCCGGCGTCTTGACGGAGTCCCGGAGCACGACCACCGACCCCCGGGCGCCGGGAACGGCCCCCTTCACGAGGACGAGTTGGCGCTCGGGGTCGGCGGAGACGACCTCGAGATTGAGGGCGGTCACCTGCTGGCCGCCCATCCGGCCGGCCATCCGCGTGCCCTTGAACACCCGGGACGGCGTGGCACAGGCACCGATCGACCCGGGGACCCGGTGGGCCTTGTGGTTCCCGTGCGATGCCCCCTGGCCCTTGAAGTTGTGGCGCTTCATGCCGCCGGCGAAGCCCTTGCCCTTGCTGACCGCGATGGCGTCGACCTTCTCGCCGGCCGCCCAGAGCTCGGCGGTCAGCTCCTGGCCGACCTCGTAGGCGCTCGTGTCGTCGAGGCGGAGCTCGACCAGCTTGCGCCCGGGGTCGACGCCGGCCCGGTCGTAGTGACCCTGCTCCGGCTTGGTCAGCGTGCTGGCCCGCCGGAAGCCCCAGGTGACCTGCAGGGCCGAGTAGCCCTCCCGCTCGGGGGTCTTGACCTGGACCACGCGGACGGGCGCGACTCGCAGCACCGTCACCGGAATGGCGCGGTTCTGGTCGTCCCAGACCTGGGTCATGCCGACCTTCTCGCCGACGATCGCCTTCGTAGCCACTAGTTGTGCTCCCGTGTGCACGCCAACGCTCCGCTCGGGGATCCCGAGCGGAGCGCTCGACTGTTGCGGCCCGAGGTCCCCGACCCCGAAGGGGCACGGGCGCTCAGGCACGTCTTCTGGTAGGCCGGGCGTCGCAACGACTGCGAACCGGCCCGAAAAAACAGCTTACAGGACTGCGCGACCGCCGTCTACCGGGAGAAGCTCCCGGAACGGCGATCAGGCGTTCTGGATCTTGATCTCGATGTCCACCCCAGCCGGCAGATCGAGCCGCTGGAGCGAGTCGACGGTCTTCGGCGTGTGCTCGACGATGTCGACCAGACGCTTGTGGACCCGCATCTCGAAGTGCTCCCGGCTGTCCTTGTACTTGTGGGGCGACCGGATGACCGTGTACCGATGCTTGTCGGTCGGCAGCGGTACCGGCCCCTGCACCTTGGCCTGCGTGCGCAGGACGGTCTGGACGATCTTCTCGGTGGACTGGTCGAGGATCTCGTGGTCGTAGGCCTTCAGCCGGATCCGGATCTTCTGGCGGGGGCCATCGGCCATGGGAACGCGACCTTCCTGACTACTTGAGGATCTTCGTGACCCGGCCGGAGGCGACGGTGCGGCCACCTTCCCGGATGGCGAACCGGAGCCCCTCGACCATGGCGATGGGCTTGCCGAGCTCGACGGTCATGTCGGTGTTGTCGCCGGGCATGACCATCTCGGTGCCTTCGGGGAGGGAGATCGTGCCGGTCACGTCGGTCGTCCGGAAGTAGAACTGCGGCCGGTAGTTCGTGAAGAACGGCTTGTGCCGGCCGCCTTCCTCCTTGGTCAGGACGTAGATCGTCGCCTCGAAGTCGGTGTGCGGGGTGATCGAGCCGGGTTTGCAGAGCACCTGGCCCCGCTCGACCTCTTCCTTCTTGGTCCCCCGGAGCAGGGCGCCGATGTTGTCGCCGGCCTGGCCCTGGTCGAGGAGCTTGCGGAACATCTCGACGCCGGTGACGGTCGTCTTCTGGGTGTCCCGGAGGCCGACGATCTCGACCTCCTCACCGACCTTGACCACGCCCTGTTCCACCTTGCCGGTCACCACGGTGCCTCGGCCGGTGATCGACATGACGTCCTCGATGGGCATGAGGAACGGCTTCTCGATGTCCCGGACCGGCTCGGGGATGAAGGTGTCGACGGCGTCCATCAGCTCGAGGATCTTCGGCGTCCACTCGGCGTCGCCCTCCAGCGCCTTCAGCGCGCTGACCCGGACGATCGGCGTGTCGTCGCCGGGGAACTCGTACTCGTTGAGGAGCTCGCGGACCTCGAGCTCGACCAGGTCGAGCAGCTCCTCGTCGTCGACCATGTCGGCCTTGTTGAGGGCGACCACGATGTAGGGCACGCCGACCTGCCGGGCGAGCAGGACGTGCTCACGGGTCTGCGGCATCGGGCCGTCGGCGGCCGAGACGACGAGGATGGCCCCGTCGACCTGGGCGGCGCCGGTGATCATGTTCTTGATGTAGTCGGCGTGGCCCGGCATGTCGACGTGGGCGTAGTGCCGGTTGGCCGTCTCGTACTCGACGTGGGCGATCGAGATGGTGATGCCCCGCTGCTTCTCTTCGGGGGCCTTGTCGATCTGGTCGAACGGGGTGAACGAGGTGTTGGGGTTGTTCTCCGACAAGACCTTCGTGATGGCCGCGGTGAGCGTGGTCTTGCCGTGGTCGATGTGCCCCATCGTCCCCACGTTCAAGTGGGGCTTCGACCGCTCGAACTTCTGCTTGGCCATCTGCCGAACTACTCCTGATCTCGGGCGGCGCCCCCTCGGGCCCGCACGGCGGTTGCCCGCCCTTCTTCTCTGACTCTGGTTGCGATGCTGTCTACGCCGGTGGTGCCCGGCGGGGTCCTGCCTGCTGCGGGCCGGTGGACCCGCTCCCGCCTACTCCCCCCGCGCCTTGGCGATGATCTCCCTGGCGATCGAGTCGGGCACTTCGTTGTAGGCGTGGAACTGCATCGTGTACGTGGCACGACCCTGCGTACGCGAACGCAGGTCGGTAGCGTAGCCGAACATGTCCGACAGCGGTACCTGGGCCCGGACGACGTGGCTGTTGCCCCGCTGCTCCATGCCTTCGACCCGGCCCCGCCGGGAAGACAGGTCGCCGATGACGTCGCCCATGTAGTCCTCGGGGGTGACCACCTCGACGTCCATCACCGGTTCCAGGAGCACGGGGTCGGCGGCGCGGGCGGCCTTCTTCACGGCCATCGAACCGGCGATCTTGAAGGCCATCTCCGACGAGTCGACGTCGTGGTACGAGCCGTACGTCAGGGCGACCCGGACGTCGACGGTCGGGTACCCGGCGAGCACGCCGGAGGTCAGCGCCTCCTGGATACCGGCGTCGACCGAGGGGATGTACTCCTTCGGGATCACGCCGCCGGTGATCTTGTCGACGAACTCGTAGCCACCGCCGGGACCGGTCGGTTCGAGGCTGATGACGACGTGGCCGTACTGGCCGCGGCCGCCGGTCTGGCGGATGTACCGCTCCTCGATCTTCTCGACCGGCTTGCGGATGGTCTCCCGGTAGGCGACCTGCGGCTTGCCCACGTTGGCGTCGACGCTGAACTCCCGCAACATCCGGTCGACGAGGACCTCGAGGTGGAGCTCGCCCATGCCGGAGATGACGGTCTGCCCGGTCTCCTCGTCGGAGCGGACCCGGAAGGTCGGGTCCTCCTCGGACAGGGCATAGAGGGCCTTGGACAGCTTGTCCTGGTCGACCTTGGTTTTCGGCTCGACGGCGACGTGGATCACCGGCTCGGGGAAGGTCAGCTCCTCGAGCACGATGGGGTGGGCCGGGTCGGAGAGGGTGTCGCCGGTCGTCGTCTGCTTGAGGCCGACCGCGGCGACGATGTCGCCGGCGAAGCAGGCGTCCTTGTCCTCGCGGTGGTTGGCGTGCATCTGGAGGAGGCGGCCGATCCGCTCCTTCTTGTCCTTGGTGGTGTTGGTGACCGTGCCGCCCTTGCGCAGCGTCCCCGAGTAGACCCGCAGGTAGGTCAGCTTGCCCACGAAAGGGTCGGTCATGATCTTGAAGGCCAGGGCGGAGAAGGGGGCGTCGTCGGCGGCGGCGCGCTCCTCCACGTCGTCCTTGCCCGGCTTGGTGCCCGGGGTCGGGGGCAGGTCGAGCGGGCTCGGCAGGTAGTCGACGACCGCGTCGAGCATCGGCTGGACGCCCTTGTTCTTGAACGCCGATCCGCACAGGACGGGGACGATCTCGCTGGCCAGGGTGCCGGTGCGCAGGGCCCGGCGGAGATCGTCGGCGGTGATCTCCTCGTCGGCCAGGTACTTCTCCATGATCCCGTCGTCGTAGTTCGACAGGACGTCGATCAACTGGTGGCGGGCGTCGTCGACCTCGGTAACCAGGTTCTCGGGGACGTCGGCGTCCTCCCACTCCTCGCCCATGCCCTCGTGCCAGACGAGGGCCCGCCTGGTCACCAGGTCGATGACCCCCTGGAAGTCGGCCTCGGCGCCGATCGGCAGCTGGATGACGGCGGGGTTGGCGTCGAGGCGGTCCCGGATCATCTCGACCGTGCGGGGGAAGTCGGCGCCGACCCGGTCCATCTTGTTGACGAAGCAGATCCGGGGCACCTCGTACTTGTTGGCCTGCCGCCAGACCGTCTCGGTCTGCGGCTCGACGCCGGCGACCGCGTCGAAGACGGCAACGGCGCCGTCGAGGACCCGCAGCGACCGCTCGACCTCGACGGTGAAGTCGACGTGGCCGGGGGTGTCGATGATGTTGATCCAGGTGTCGCGCCACCGACAGGTGGTGGCCGCGGACGTGATCGTGATGCCGCGCTCTTGCTCCTGGACCATCCAGTCCATGGTGGCCGCGCCCTCGTGCACCTCGCCGATCTTGTAGTTGCGACCGGTGTAGTAGAGGATCCGCTCGGTCGTGGTCGTCTTGCCGGCGTCGATGTGGGCCATGATCCCGATGTTCCGGGTTCGGGCCAGGGGGAACTCGCGAATGGGAAGGGGGTCGGCCATAGTTCTGTGGGGTGGGTTCTCTCGGACTGGTTCTCTTGGACTACCGAACCACTACCAGCGGTAGTGGGCGAAAGCCTTGTTGGACTCGGCCATCTTGTGCATGTCCTCGCGGCGCTTGACCGCGGCGCCGATGCCGTTGGAGGCGTCGAGGATCTCGTTGGCCAGCCGCTCGGCCATCGTCTTCTCGCGACGCTGCCGGGAGAAGCCGGTCAGCCAGCGGATGGCCAGGGTGGTCGCCCGGCGGGGGCGGACCTCGACCGGGACCTGGTAGGTGGCCCCACCGACCCGACGGCTCTTGACCTCGAGCTCCGGGCGGACGTTCTCGACCGCCCGCTTGAGCACGGCCACCGGCTCCGAGCCCGCCTTCTCTTCGACCATCGTGAGCGCGCCGTAGACGATGCGCTCGGCCAGGGTGCGCTTGCCGCGGGTCAGCACCTTGTTGACGACCTGCGTCACGAGCACGGAGCGGTAGACCGGGTCCGGCTGGAGGTCGCGTCGGGGGGCGGGGCCGTTACGGGGCATCTCAGGACTCCTTCTTGGCGCCGTACCGGCTGCGGGCTTGGCTGCGCTCGCGGACGCCGGAGGTGTCCAGGGCGCCGCGGATCACCTTGTAGCGGACGCCGGGCAGGTCCTTCACCCGGCCGCCGCGGACGAGGACGATCGAGTGCTCCTGCAGGTTGTGGCCGACGCCCGGGATGTAGGCGGTGATCTCGACCCCGCTGGTCAGGCGGACACGGGCCACCTTGCGCAGCGCCGAGTTCGGCTTCTTCGGGGTGGTCGTGTACACGCGGGTGCACACCCCCCGCCGCTGGGGCGCGCCCTTGAGGGCCGGGGTCTTCGTCTTGGTTACCTTGGCCTGTCGTCCCTTACGGACGAGCTGGGCGATCGTGGGCACGCGTTACCTCTAGGTTCTCAACAGACAGGTGAGCTGCGCTGCGCACACCTCGAGCAGGACTCGGGCGCGGCAACAGCGAGCGGGTGAATGCTACGGCACCAGGTGGTGCCGGGCAAGCGCCAATATCTTACCGACCAGGGCCGGCGGTTCAGGCGCCGGCTTCGGCCGCGCCGTTCCCGGTCTCGATGGCTCCGGCGTTGCCCGACCCTTCCTCGGCCGGCGGGACGGCACCGAGCCAGCTGGCGTCGATCGACGACTCGAAGGCATCCTCGCCGAGCCCGTCGCCACCGACGTCGCGCAGCCAGGCGGCCAGGTCCTCGGTGTCGGCGTCCCCGGACGTCTGGGCCCAGAACGGCATGGCCTCGGCGTCGGGCATCTCCAGCCGGATGTCCCGGTACCGCTCCATGCCGGAGCCGGCGGGGATCAGCTTGCCGATGATGATGTTCTCCTTGAGGCCGAAGAGCTGGTCGGACTTGCCCTCGATGGCCGCCTCGGTCAGCACCCGGGTCGTCTCCTGGAAGGAGGCGGCCGAGAGCCAGCTCTCGGTGGCGAGCGACGCCTTGGTGATGCCCATGAGCTCCGGCCGTCCCTCGGCCGGGCGCTTGCCCTCCTCGACGAGCTGCCGGTTGACCTCGGCGTAGATCTGGTTGTCGACCCGCTCGCCGGGCAGGAAGGGCGCCTCGCCGGGTTCGGCCACGAGCACTCGGCGGAGCATCTGGCGGACGATCAGCTCGATGTGCTTGTCGTGGATCGACACACCCTGGTCCCGGTAGACCTTCTGGACCTCTTCGACCAGGTACTGCTGGGTCTCCCGGATGCCCTTGACCTCGAGCAGCTCCTTCGGGTCCTTCGGTCCCTCGACGAGCGCGTCACCGGCGTCGACCTCCTGGCCGTCGGCCACCTCGAGGTGGGCGCGGGGAGGAACGAGCGCGGACTCCTCGGTGCCGTCGTCGGCGACGACGGTGATCCGCCGGCCGCCCTCTTCCTCCTCGACCCGGGCGACACCGGAGTGACGGGCGAGCACGGCCGCGCCCTTCGGCGTACGAGCCTCGAACAGCTCGACCACTCGGGGCAGGCCGTGGGTGATGTCCTCACCGACGATGCCGCCGGTGTGGAACGTCCGCATCGTCAGCTGGGTGCCCGGCTCGCCGATCGACTGGGCGGCGATGACCCCGACGGCCTCGCCGAGCTCGATCATCTTGCCGGTGGCCAGGGACTGGCCGTAGCAGGCGGCGCAGACGCCGTGCGTGGCCTCGCAGGTGAGCACCGAGCGCGTGCGGATCCGGTCGATGCCGGGGTCGTCGCGGAGCTGGGCACAGATCTCGTCGGTGAGAATCGTCCCGACATCGATCTTGGTCTTGTCCGAGAGGACGACCGGCTCGACGAGCAGGCGGCCATAGGCCCGGGTCTCCAGGTAGCTCCGCTTCCCGGCGCTGTCGGGAACGATGTCCTCGATCCAGATGCCGCGGCCGGTGCCGCAGTCGTCCTCGCGGACGATCAGCTCCTGGGCGACATCGACCAGCCGGCGGGTCAGGTAGCCGGAGTCGGCCGTCCGCAGCGCGGTGTCGGCCAGCCCCTTCCGGGCGCCGTGGGTCGAGATGAAGTACTCCAGCACGGACAGGCCCTCACGGAAGGAGGACTTGATCGGCCGGGGGATCATCTCGCCCCGCGGGTTCGAGACGAGGCCCTTCATGCCGGCGATCTGGCGGATCTGCTGGGCGTTCCCTCGGGCGCCGGAGTCGACCATCATGTCGAGCGGGTTGAACGACAGGCCGGCCAGGGCCTGCTCCATGGCTCGACCGACCTCGGAGTTGGCCGACGTCCAGATCTCGATCTCCTTCTGGCGCCGCTCGTCGTCGGTGATGATGCCCCGCTTGAACTGGGTCTCGGCCTTCTCGGCCTCCTTCTCGTAGCGGTCCAGGATCCCCTGCTTCTCGGGCGGGGTGCGGACGTCGTCGATCGAGATGGTCAGTCCGGACTGCGCCGCGAACCGGAAGCCGAGGGCCTTGATCCGGTCGAGGCTGGCGGCCACCACGTGCTTGGGGTAGTTGGCCGCCAGTTCCTCGACGATCACGCCGATCGGCACGTTGCGCTTGCCGACCACGTCGTTGACGTACGCAAACCCCTCGGGGAGGGCCTCGTTGAAGAACACCCGGCCCGGGGTGGTCTCGAAGGACAGCCGGTCGGTGTCCCCCTCGGTCTCGACCCCAGCGGCCAGGAGCCGCTCGGACAAGGCCGAACCCGGGAGCGGCCGCAGCACGATCTTGGCGTGCAGGGCCACGTCGCCGGCCTCGAAGGCCGACGCCAGCTCGTAGGAGTGACGGAAGGCCAGTCCCTCCCCCTTGGCGCCGTCGACGGCGAGGGTCAGGTAGTAGCCGCCGAAGACCATGTCCTGGGTCGGCACGGTGATCGGCCGGCCGGTCGCCGGGGACAGGATGTTGTTGGCCGACAGCATCAGCACGCGCGCCTCGGCCTGGGCCTCGGCCGACAGCGGCAGGTGGACGGCCATCTGGTCGCCGTCGAAGTCGGCGTTGAACGCGGTGCAGACGAGCGGGTGGACCTGGATGGCCTTGCCCTCGACGAGGACCGGCTCGAAGGCCTGGATCCCCAGCCGGTGCAGGGTCGGCGCCCGGTTGAGGAGCACGGGGTGCTCCCGGATGACCCCTTCGAGGACGTCCCAGACCTGGGGTCGCCGGCGCTCGACCATCCGCTTGGCCGACTTGATGTTCTGGGCCAGCTCGGCGTCGACCAGCCGCTTCATGACGAACGGCTTGAACAGCTCGAGGGCCATCAGCTTCGGCAGACCGCACTGGTGGAGGAGCAGGTTCGGGCCGATGACGATGACCGAACGGCCGGAGTAGTCGACCCGCTTGCCGAGCAGGTTCTGACGGAACCGGCCCTGCTTGCCCTTCAGCATGTCGGACAGCGACTTGAGCGGGCGGTTACCCGGCCCGGTCACCGGCCGGCCGCGGCGGCCGTTGTCGAACAGCGCGTCGACGGCCTCCTGCAGCATCCGCTTCTCGTTGTTGATGATGATCTCCGGGGCGCCGAGGTCGAGCAGGCGCTTGAGCCGGTTGTTCCGGTTGATGACCCGGCGGTAGAGGTCGTTCAGGTCGGACGTGGCGAACCGGCCGCCGTCGAGCTGGACCATCGGCCGGAGGTCCGGCGGGATGACCGGGACGGCCTCGAGGATCATCGCCCGCGGGTCGTTGATCCGCCGGCCGTGCTCGTCCCGGCGGTTGAAGGCGGTGACGATCTTGAGCCGCTTGATGACCTTCTGGCGGCGCTGGGCCGACAGGGGACGCCGGCCGTCGGCGGCGTCGATCATCTCGCGGAGCTTGATCTCCTCGACGTCGAGGTCGATCCGGTCGATGAGGTGCTGGATGGCCTCCGCCCCCATGCCGCCCTCGAAGTAGTCCTCGTAGCGGATCCGGAGCTCGCGCCAGAGCAGCTCGTCCTCGAGGATCTTGCGGGCGTGCAGGCTCTTGAACTCGTCGAGGGACCGCTTGGCCAGGTCGACCTCGTCGTCGGCCCGCTCGCGGATGCCGCCGATCTCCTTCTCGACGGCGCGCTGGCGGGCCTTGACCTCGGCGTCGCGGGCGCCCTCGGTCTCGAGCTGCTTCAGCTCGTCCTCGAGCGCCTTGAACCGGCGGTCGATGTCGAGGTCGCGACGCCGCTCGATGTCGGCGATCTCCTCAGCCAGCTCGGCCTCGAGGTTCGGCAGATCCTCGTGGCGCTTGGCCTCGTCGACCCAGGTGACGAGGTTCGCGGCGAAGTAGATGACCTTCTCCAGCTGCTTCGCCTTCAGCTCCTCGCGGGCCTCGGTGCCCATCAGGAGGTAGGCCAGCCAGCTCCGGGTGCCGCGGAGGTACCAGATGTGGACGACGGGGGCGGCCAGCTCGATGTGGCCCATCCGCTCGCGGCGGACCTTCGAACGGGTGACCTCGACGCCGCAGCGCTCGCAGATGATCCCCTTGAACCGGACGCGCTTGTACTTGCCGCAGTAGCACTCCCAGTCCTTGGTCGGACCGAAGATCTTCTCGCAGAACAGTCCGTCCTTCTCGGGACGGAGCGTCCGGTAGTTGATCGTCTCGGGCTTCTTGACCTCGCCGTTGGACCAGCCCCGGATGGAGTCCCCGGTGGCCAGTCCGATGCGCAGCTGGTCGAACGTATTGACGTCCAACGCCATTAGGAGAAGCTCCTCTCTGCGGCGCGCCGCTCGTCCTCCTCGTCCGACCCACGTTCGGGTCGGCTGATATCGATCCCCAGTTCCTCGGCCGTCCGAAAGACGTCCTCGTCGAGCTCGTGCATCTCGATCTCGGAGCCGTCGAGCGCCAGCACCTCGACGTCGAGGCAGAGCGACTGCATCTCCTTGATCAGCACCTTGAAGCTCTCCGGGATGCCCGGCTCGGGGATGTTCTCGCCCTTGACGATCGCCTCGTAGACCTTGACCCGGCCGAGGACGTCGTCGGACTTGATCGTCAGCAGCTCCTGCAGGGCGTACGCCGCCCCGAAGGCCTCGAGCGCCCAGACCTCCATCTCGCCGAACCGCTGGCCACCGAACTGCGCCTTCCCACCGAGCGGCTGCTGGGTGATCATCGAGTACGGGCCGGTCGAGCGGGCGTGGATCTTGTCGTCGACCAGGTGGGCGAGCTTCAGGATGTAGACGAAGCCGACCGAGATCGGGTTGTCGTACGCCTCACCGGTCCGGCCGTTGTAGAGCTGGGCCTTGCCGGTCGGCTTGATCTGGACGTCACCGTTGGCCGAGTCGCTGTTCAGGCGCCCGAAGATCTGCTGGATCGTCGGGTGCTTGCCGGCGTCCTCTTCCTCGTCCCAGTGGGCGCCGTCGAAGACCGGGGTCGCCACCCAGGCCGCCGGGACCGTCCGGGGCCGGGTCTTGCGCAGCGCGCCGTCACCGCGGCCGCTCGTCCCGACACCGTCCTCGACCTGGACACCGTCCCAGCCGTGCCGGGCCGCGTAGCCCAGGTGCGACTCGAGCACCTGACCGACGTTCATCCGGCTCGGCACGCCGAGCGGGTTCAAGATGATGTCGACCGGGGTGCCGTCGGCCAGGAACGGCATGTCCTCGATCGGCAGGATCTTGGAGATGACGCCCTTGTTGCCGTGGCGGCCGGCCAGCTTGTCGCCCTCGGAGATCTTCCGCTTCTGGGCCACGTAGACCCGGACGAGCTGGTTGACCCCCGGCGGGAGCTCGTGGGAGTCCTCTCGCGAGAAGACCCGCACGTCGATGACCTTGCCCTCTTCCCCGTGCGGGACCTTCAGGCTGGTGTCCCGGACCTCCCGGGCCTTCTCACCGAAAATGGCCCGCAGGAGGCGCTCTTCGGGGGTCTGCTCGGTCTCGCCCTTCGGGGTGACCTTGCCGACGAGGACGTCACCGGGGCCGACCTCGGCCCCGACCCGGATGATGCCGCGGTCGTCCAGGTCGGCCAGGATCTCCTCGGACAGGTTCGGGATGTCCCGCGTGATCTCCTCGGCCCCGAGCTTCGTGTCCCGGGCGTCGACCTCGTGCTCCTCGATGTGGATCGACGTGAGGACGTCGTCCTTGACGAGCCGCTGCGAGAGGATGATGGCGTCCTCGTAGTTGTAGCCCTCCCACGGCATGAACGCGACGAGCAGGTTCTTGCCGAGGGCCAGCTCGCCGTTGTGGGTCGACGGGCCGTCGGCCAGCAGGTCGCCGGTGACCACCTTCTGGCCCTCCTCGACGAGGACCTTCTGGTTGATGCACGTGTTCTGGTTCGACCGGCGGAACTTGGCCAGCCGGTAGATCTTCCGGCCGAGGTTGTGGCCGAGCCGGTCCTTCTGGCCGGCGCGGTACTCGACGACCAGCTGCTCGCCGGCGACCTCGGTCACCGTGCCGTCGCCCTCGGCGATGATCACGTCACCGGCGTCGCGAGCCGCCCGAGCCTCGACGCCGGTGCCGATGTACGGCGCTTCGGGGACGACCAGCGGGACGGCCTGCTTCTGCATGTTGGCGCCCATGAGCGCCCGGTTGGCGTCGTCGTGCTCGACGAACGGGATCAGCGCGGTCGAGACCGAGACGATCTGCTTCGGCGAGACGTCCATCAGGTCGACCTCGGACGGTGGGACGAAGTCGATCTCGCTCGTCGTCCCGTACGACGTGTTCGCCACGCCGACCCGGACGCCGGTGCCCTGCGGGCCGCGGCGGACGAGGACCCGGTCCTCGGTGAAGTTGCCACGCTCGTCGATCGAGGCGTTCGCCTGGGCGATGACGTGCTCTTCCTCTTCGTCGGCCGCCAGGTAGACGACCTCGTCGGTCACTCGACCGTCGGTCACCTTCCGGTACGGCGTCTCGATGAAGCCGTACTCGTTGACCCGCGCGTACGTGGCGAGCGCACCGATGAGGCCGATGTTCGGGCCTTCCGGGGTCTCGATCGGGCACATCCGGCCGTAGTGCGAACTGTGGACGTCACGGACCTCGAAGCCGGCCCGCTCCCGGGAGAGGCCACCTGGGCCGAGGGCCGACAGGCGCCGCTTGTGGGCCAGACCGGAGAGCGGGTTGTTCTGGTCCATGAACTGGCTGAGCTGGCTGGTGCCGAAGAACTCCTTGACCGCGGCGACGACCGGCCGGATGTTGATCAGCGTCTGCGGGGTGATCGCCTCGACGTCCTGGGTCGTCATCCGCTCGCGGACGACCCGCTCCATGCGGGACAGCCCGACCCGGACCTGGTTCTGGATCAGCTCGCCGACCGACCGGATCCGGCGGTTGGCGAAGTGGTCCTGGTCGTCGATCCGATAGGTCGAGTCCCCGTCGGCCATGTGCAGGGCCAGATGGAGCATGTACGTGGCCGACGCCAGGATCTCCGAGGGGCTCAAGACCCCTTGGCCGGGCGCCGGGCGCTCCAGCTCGACCCCGAACAGCTCGGAGATCCGCTCGATCTCCGGACCGAGCTTGCGGTTGAGCTTGTACCGGCCGACCCGGGTCAGGTCGTACCGCTTCGGGTTGAAGAACGCGTTCTCGAAGTACTGGCGGGCGGCCTCCACCGACAGCGGCTCACCCGGACGGGCCCGCTTGTAGATCTCGAGCAGTGCCTCCTCGCGGGTCGGGGCGAGGCCCTTCTCCTTCTCCCACTGCCCTTCGAGGAAGTCGAAGTGGCGGACGAACCGCTCGAGGAACGCGTCGTCGCCGTAGCCGAGGGCGCGCAGCAGCACGAACAACGACAGCCGGCGCTTGCGGGCCACCCGGGCCCCGGCGGTGACGTCCTTGCCCGGCTTGGCTTCGACGTCGAGCTCGACCCACTCCCCCCGGTACGGGTGGATGGTCCCGGTGAAGATGGTCTTGATGTCCCGGCCCGGCTGGAAGATGACGCCCGGCGAGCGGACCAGCTGGCTGACGACGACCCGCTCGGTGCCGTTGACGATGAACGTGCCCCGGTCCGTCATCATCGGGAAGTCCCCCATGAAGACGGTCTGTTCCTTGATCTCCCCGGTGGTGGCGTTCAGGAACCGCGCCCGGACGAACACCGGCGCGGCGTACGTCATGTCCTTCTCCTTGCACTCCTCCACCGAGAACTTCGGCGGCGGGCGCAGGTCGGGATCGGACGGGTCGAACTCCAGCTCCAGGCTGAGCTGCCCGGTGAAGTCTTCGATCGGACTGATGTCGTCGAACGCTTCCGCCAGCCCCTTGTCGAGGAACCACTGGAAGGAGTCGCGCTGGATCGAGATCAGGTCCGGCAGTGGCAGGGCCTCGTCGATGTTGGCGAAAGACACACGTTCGGGGCTTCGGGACCGTGAGGGCAACGGCCTACTCCTCCCAATCGGGTAGGGGGTGGGACAAGTCGGATAGCTGGCGAAACAACCTGCGTGAACAGGGGGACGGGTGGTCGGTCAAAGGCCCGGACCGGGCCGGAGGACGTGCGAGGGCGCGCGCCATTCAGCTGGTTTGACAGGCAAAGGCAGCGAACTGGTGCACGGCAACCCTGCATCCTACCCGCGAGCGGGTAGGGACACAACCCCCGGCCGCGAAAACCTCGCGGGGGCGGGGCCCGACGCTGGCGACAGGCTAGGAGCCGGCGCCGCGGGCGTCAAGGATGCCGGCCGAGCCGGCTCGCTGGACGGCCCAGGGGGCTACTTGACCTCGACGGTCGCCCCGGCACCCTCGAGGGCCGTCTTGGCCTTCTCGGCGTCGTCCTTGCTGACCTTCTCCAGCACCGGCTTCGGCGCGCTGTCGACCAGGTCCTTGGCCTCCTTCAGGCCGAGGCTGGTCAGCGACCGGACCTCCTTGATGACCTGGATCTTCTTGTCGCCGGCCCCGGTCAGGATGACGTCGAACTCCGTCTTCTCCTCTTCGCCACCGGCCGCGTCGCCACCGCCGCCGGCCGCCGGCGCCGCGGCCACCGCCACCGGCGCCGCCGCGGTTACGCCGAAGCGCTCCTCGAAGTCCTTCAACAGCTCGCTCAGCTCCAGTACCGACAGCTCAGCGATGCCGTCGAGGATCTGGTCCTTGGTCAGGGTCCCTGCCATCTGGTGGCCTTCCTTTCGTTACTTTCGATCTCGGTTGGGGGTTCGGGTCCGGCTATTCGGCTTCGGCGGGGGCCTCGGCCGGGCCTCGGGCTCCGCCGTCGGCCTCGGCGTCGGCCGCCGCCTCGGGAGCAGTCGCGTCGGCCGCCGCCGCCTCGGGTGCCGCCGCCTCAGCCGGCCCGTCGGCCTCTGACTCGGGGGCCGCCTCGGCCTCGGGTGCAGCCACCTCCGCCGGGGCGTCGGCCTCGGCGGCCGGTGCTGACGCCTCGGGCGCGCCGCCCTTCTCGTCGAGCAGAGCGGAGAGCCCGTACGCGAAGTCGCGGGGCAGGGCCTGGAGGAGGCCGGCCAGCTGGGCCAGCGGCGCCTGCAGCGCGCCGGCGAACCGGGCCAGGAGGACCTCGCGGGACGGGAGGTCGGCCAGCGCCCCGAGCTCGCCGGAGGAGAGGACGTCGCCGGCGATGAGCCCGCCCTTGACGATCAAGTGGGGGTTGGCCCGGGAGAACTCGCGGAGGGCCTTGGCCACCGCGCTCACGTCGCCCTGGACGAACGTGATGGCCGTCGGCCCGGTCAGCAGATCTTCGAGCGGCTGGTGCGGGCCGCCGGCGATGGCCAGCCGGACGAGGGTGTTCTTGAAGATCTTGTAGTCGCCGCCGGCGGCTCGGAGGTTCCGCCGCAGCTCCGCCAGGTTGGCGACGGTGAGGCCGCGGTACTCGGTAACGACCGACGCCGCGGACTCCTCGAGGCGCTGACGCACCTCGTCGACCACGGCGACCTTCTCGGCTCTCGGGTTGTCCATCGCTCCTCGACTGCGAACGGGCCGTGGACCTTCCGCGTGCGACGGAACCAGAGGTTCGGAGGTCGCCTCATCGGGCGGGCCCCGGTCAGGGGGCCCCTTCGGCACCAGTGGTGCACCGGAGGTCTACGGCGTCGGATTCAGTGCTCGGCCGCTTTAGGCGGCGAGCTGTTGGATGCAGGCTAGTACGGCGACCCGCGGCTGGGCCAACCGGAACGGCCGCCAGGCGCCAACTGGATCAGGCGGTGGCCGCCAGCTCCGCGTCGTCGTCGACGGCCCGGGCTCGGTTGGGGTCGATCTTGATCCCGGGCCCCATCGTCGTCGACAGGGTCGCGGCCAGCAGGTAGCGGCCCTTGGCGGTCGCCGGCTTGACCCGGACGAGCTCCTCCACCAGTGCGTAGACATTGGCCTTGAGCT
The DNA here is from genome assembly GCA_963745595.1 of uncultured Actinomycetota bacterium. Classification (GTDB taxonomy): domain Bacteria; phylum Actinomycetota; class Acidimicrobiia; order Acidimicrobiales; family RAAP-2; genus DASZUK01. The sequence continues at coordinate 109,808 of CAVUYB010000015.1, forward strand.
GGTCCTCGGTGAACGAGACCTTGCCGACCGGGATGTGAATGTTGCCGACCTTGTCGGTCCGGTACTCGACGCGGCCGCCCTTGAATTCGACGACGGCCTTGGCCACGTCCACCGTCACGGTGCCCGTCTTCGGGTTCGGCATCAGACCCCGGGGACCGAGGACGCGACCGAGCGTTCCGACCTGGCCCATCAGGTCCGGGGTGGCGATGGCGATGTCGAAGTCCAAGAAACCATCGTCCCGGACGCGGGCGACGAGGTCGTCGGCACCGACGACGTCGGCCCCGGCGTTTCGGGCCTCGGTGGCCCGCTCACCGGCCGCGAAGACGGCAACCCGGACCGTCCGGCCGGTCCCGGACGGCAAGCTCAGCGTGCCCCGGACGATCTGGTCGGCCTTCCGGGGGTCGACGCCGAGACGAACGGCGAGCTCGACGGTCTCGTCGAACTTGGCCGAGCCCATCCCCTTGACGAGCGCGACCGCGTCGTTCGTGCCGTGGAGGGCTTCCCGGTCGTACTGGGTCCCGAGCTTCCGGTACCGCTTTCCGTGCTGCGTCATCAGTTCCTCCGTGTCCTCGAAATTCGCCGTTCTCGAACGTCGCCGGCGATCAGCTGGCGACGGCGATGCCCATGGAGCGGGCCGTGCCGGCTACCTGCTTCTTGGCCGCGTCGAGGTCGTCCGTGTTCAGGTCGTTGAGCTTGATCTTGGCGATGTCGGTGAGCTGGGCGTCGGTGATGGTGCCGACCTGCTCGCGGCCGGAGGTGGCCGACCCCTTGTCGAGCCCGACGGCCTGGCGCAGCAGGACCGGGGTCGGCGGCGTCTTCAGGACGAAGGTGAAGCTCCGGTCCTCGTAGATCGTGATGTCGACCGGTACGACCGTGCCGCGCTGGTTCTCCGTGGCCGCGTTGTACTGCTTGCAGAACTCCATCGTCTGGACGCCATGGGGCCCCAGGGCGGTGCCGACCGGCGGGGCCGGCGTGGCCGAACCGGCCTGCAGCTGGATCTTGACGACGGCAAGGATCTTCTTCTTGGGGGGCATCGGGACTCTCCTACAACTTTGCGACTTGGCTGAACTCGAGCTCGACGGGCGTCTCGCGGCCGAAGATGTTGACGAGGACCTTCAGCTTGAGCTGGTCCTCGTTGATCTCGGCGATCTGGCCGGAGAAGTCGGCGAACGGCCCCTCCTTGACCCGCACGGTCTCGTCGATCTCGTACTCGAGCCGCGGGCGGGACCGCTTGGCGGGGGCCTCGACGCCCTCGGGCTTGACCTGGAGGATGCTCTCGACCTCGCGGCGGGACAGCGGCGTCGGCTTGGTGCCCGGGCCGACGAAGCCGGTGACGCCAGGGGTGTTGCGGACGGCCCCCCAGGTGTCGTCGTCGAGGTCGCAACGGACGAGGAGGTACCCGGGGAAGACCTTCTTCTGGACGGTGACCTTCTTCCCACCCTTGAACTCGACGACGTCCTCCATCGGGATGACGACCTCGAAGACCCGGTCTTCCATGCCCCGGGAGGCGACGACGCTCTTCAGGTTCGAGCTGACCTTGTTCTCGTAGCCCGAGTACGTGTGGACGACATACCAGCGACCGGGCCGGTCGTAGGGGCTGGGGACGTAGACGTCCTCCTCCTCGTCCTCGTCGTCGGCGAGGACATCGACCGAGTCCACGACGCCGGAGTCGGCGGCGACGTCGGTCGGGACTGCCTGATCGTCCCCCTCGGCGGGCGCGTCGATCGGTGCGGCGTCGGTCGGCTCGGTATCGGCGGAATTGGTCACTGGGCTCACTTCTGTCGGGCTCACTTCTGGAACATGAAGAGGACGCCCTTGCCGAAGGCGAAGTTCAACAGGAAGATCAGGGCGGTCATGAGGACGAGGGTGGCGAAGACGATGGTCGTGTAGTTGACCATCTCGGCTCGGCTCGGCCACGCGACCTGCCGGAGCTCGTCACGGATCTCCCGGACGAACTGTATGGGGGACGTCCGCTTCTTGGCCGGCCGCTTCGCCGACGCGTCGGCCGACCGAGGGGCCGACGGCGAGCCGTCGGCCTCCTGGCCCTGCATCATGCGCTTGCTCTCGCGGTTCACGGGCTTGGCTCCGGATATCTTGTCGACGGTCCTGCGCTGCCACAGGCTCCGAGCAGGGCAGGAGGGACTCGAACCCCCAACCGCCGGTTTTGGAGACCGGTGCTCTACCAGTTGAGCTACTGCCCTCCGTGGGCGCTCTCGGGTCCTCCCAGGCCTGGCGGAGCCTGCGGCGGTGACCTATGAAGCAGAGCGAGACGTTAGCACCGCTCCGGCGCAGGCTGCCCGGCGGGTCGCCGGCTGGCTCAGCGGGTCTCCTTGTGAAGGGTGTGCTGGCGGTCCCAGCGGCAGAACTTCTTCATCTCGATCCGCTCGCGGTCGTTGATCTTGTTCTTGGTCGTGATGTAGTTCCGCCGCTTGCAGACCTCGCAGGCCAGGGTGACCTGGACGCGCTTCTCATTCTTGGCCACGGCCGTTTCCTTTCCTCGGCGTTCGTCGTCCCGGCGCCCCGGGCAGTAGCGGCGGCGGGACTCGAACCCGCGACAACACGATTATGAGCCGTGTGCTCTGACCAACTGAGCTACGCCGCCATTTGGGGGGAGCCCCCTGTCGGAATCGAACCGACGACACCAGCCTTACCATGGCTGTGCTCTGCCGACTGAGCTAAGGGGGCCACCGCGGTCCCGGACCGCAGGCGACAATGATAGCCACGGCGCGACCGGCTCCGCTCCGCCGGGGTCCGCTCGCCGGGGTCCGCTACGCCGGGGTCCGCTGCGGCGGTGTCCCTCGGTGGTGTCGCCCGGTGGCGTCGCCCAGCCCGGTGACGTCGCTACCATCCTCGGATGCAGATCCGACCGGCGGCGGCGGCCGACGCCGAAGGCATCCGGGCGATCTACAACCACGAGGTCACGAACGGCACGTACACGTTCGACCTCGTGCCCCGGACGGCGGAGGAGCAGCGGGCGTGGCTGGCCCGGCACGACGGTGCCCACCCGGCAGTGGTGGCGGTGGACGACGACGAGCAGGTGCTGGGCTTCGGCGTGCTGTCGCCGTTCCGGGCCCGCCCGGCCTACGCCACGACCGTCGAGGACTCGGTGTACGTCGACGGCGAGCACCGCGGCCGCAGGATCGGTCGGGCCGTCCTCGAAGAGCTCGTCCGGTTGGCCGGCGCCCACGGGTTCCACACGGTCATCGCCCGGGTCACGAGGGAGAACGAGCCGTCGGTGGCCCTGCACCGGGCCTGTGGCTTCGAGCTCGTCGGGGTCGAGCGGGAGGTCGGCCGCAAGCACGGACGGTGGCTCGACGTCGTCGAGCTCCAGCGGATGGTCTGACCCCGGCACCGCAGCACCGGGCCGCGCCCGGGGCGCGGCACGACCCGGGTCAGCTCTCGATGGCGATGGCCGGGTCGTCCGGCCAGGCGAGAGCGGTCGCGTCTGCCGAGTCCCGCCAGGCGGTCGCCCACCGACCGATCGGCGCCAGCAGCACGGCGAGGAGGGCCAGGAGAGCGGCCGCGACGGCCAGCGGATTGGCGTGGATGAGCTCGTCGAGCAGCGTGCGGCCACCGGGCAGGCCGATGAACGGCGACGCGATGGACAGGGCGATCAGCACGGTCCGCAGCCGGCCGAGGGCGACCGGGGCGAGCAGGATGACACCCCACGTGAGGTACCACGGCTGGACGACCGGGCCGAGGACGACGAAGAGGAGCAGACTGAGCCCGAGCGCCTTCAGCCCACCGATCCGATCGCTGTTGACGAGGAGGTAGACGGACGCGACTGCGGCCGCGAACAGGCCGAGGACGCGCGTGATCGAGAGGACGCCGGCCGTCGACACCGCGTGCAGGCCGACCGCGTGCAGGAGGCCACCGACGCCCATCCCGATCCCGGTCGCCGGGGCCAGCCAGCTCCTGACCGTCCCGGGCGTCGCCAGGTTGCCGATCCACCCGAGCCCGAGGCCGCTGACGACCGACAGGGCGAGCATGACCGCGCCGGCGATCAGGCCGGCGTAGACGAGGGGCCGGATCCGCTGGCGCCACGGGATGCCGACGCCCAACCACTCCCAGCCGATGTAGACGACGCCGAGGGCGGCGGGAACCTTGATGGCCGCGGCGAGCGCGCACAGGACGACGCCCCAGACCGGGTGCTTGTACTTGGCCGCCGTGATCCCGGCCAGCAGCAGGCCGATCATGATCGCGTCGTTGTGGGCGGCGCCGACCAGCGTCAACAGGACGAGCGGGTTGAGGACGGCCATGACGTAGACCGGACCGGCATCGCGGCCGTAGGCCCGGGCCAGCTTGGGGATGCACCAGGCGATCAGGGCGACGCCGGCCAGCGAGAAGAGGCGCAGGAAGATGACCGTGACGATGGCGTGGTGAAAGCTGGCGGTGGCCAGGAAGCCGTCGATCATCAAGAACAGCGGCCCGTACGGCGCGGGCGTGTTCCCCCAGAGCGGGTCGACCGGGTTCACGTACGGCCCCGCGCCGAGGGTGAACGGGCCGTAGTGGTACGGGTTGATGTGGTGGCTCATCATCTCGCCCTGGGCGGCGTACGAGAAGACGTCGCGGCTGAACACCGGGGCGACGACGAGCATCGGAACGAGCCAGAGCACGAGGATCCAGCCGAGGTACCGGACCGGCACGCCGGGCCGGCGGGCCAGGGCCTTCATCAGCCCGTACCAGACCCGCATGAAGAGGACGAGGCCGCCGTAGACCGCGACGAGGCCGAAGAGCATGAAGCCGGTCGACGTCGTGTCGGCCGTCGGCTCCCCGAAGAACCAGGTCCCGGCCATCTCCAGCTTGAACGGCGAGCTCGGCAACGACGCGCCGACGGCCACCGCGGTGAGGGCGAGGAGCCCGAGCAGGGCAGGGCGCCGGAGGAACGACCAGTCGTCGGCGTCGTCGGCGTCCGGCCGCATCCGCTCGCTGAGCAGAGAGGACGGCAGGAGCCGGACCTTGGTCACGTCGAGCCGCATCGCCGCGTGGTCGGCGAGCGTTTCGACCCGGTCGCCGAGCTGTCGACCCAGTCGCGTCAGACGGCCGTCGGCCGACCGGTCGGCGTCGGGGGAGCTCAGGGTGTCTGCCACTGCAACCTCGATGTCGCCTTGGGGGAACGGGCCGAGCCCGGCATCCGGTCGCGGCGGAGGAAAGTCATCGCCACCGCTCCGTAACGACATTGTAACCCTCGGAGAGGGCTCGACAAGGAACTGCTCGTGGGCCGGGGAGGATTCGAACCTCCGTAGGCGATGCCGGCAGGTTTACAGCCTGCTTCCTTTGGCCACTCGGACACCGACCCGTAGGGGTTGGAGGATATCCAATACCGCCGGGGCCGACGACTCCCCGCCCGACTCCCCGCCCGCCGGTCGACGATCGGTATCGTGGAGCCATGCCCAGCTTCGACATCGTGTCCGAGGTCGACCTGCAAGAGGTCCGCAACGCGGTCGACCAGGCCAACCGGGAGGCGTCGACCCGGTTCGACTTCAAGAACACCGAGTCGTCGATCGAGCTCGGAGAGAACGAGCTCGTGCTCCACTCGTCGACCGAGGACCGGCTGCGCGCGCTGCACCAGGTGCTCGACGAGAAGCTGGTCAAGCGACAGGTGTCGCTCAAGGCGCTGGATCCCGGCAAGGTCGAAGAGGCCGCCAAGGGCGCGGCTCGCCAGCGGGTGGCGATCAAGGCCGGCATCTCCCAGGACCACGCCAAGCGGCTCAACAAGTTCATCAAGGACCTCGGGCTCAAGGGCGTTGGCTCACAGACCCAAGGCGAGCAGCTCCGGGTGACCGGGAAGAAGCGGGACGACCTGCAGGCGGTGATCGCGGCCTGCAAGGACGAGGACTTCGGCATCCCGCTGCAGTTCAACAACTTCCGCGACTGAGCGTCGGCGTCGACCGGGACGGCCCGGCTGGCGGCCTGACGCCCGGCGGACGACCTCACCGAACGGCCGCCCCTTCGGGACGTTCCCCGGCGCCCAGCGGGCCGCCGTGCTCTTCGACGTCGAGGTGCTCGTCGATCTCTTCCAGCAAGTTCGGCGCGTGGAAGAGGCGGTTGAAGAGCAGCAGCTTGAGCACCCAGAACACGGCGAACGACAAGACGTTGGCCAAGAGAACGAGCGCCGTCAGTTCGGTGTGGCCGAGGTGGTGCTTCTGGCCGATGTGCCGGGCCACCGATGCGCCGATAATCGAGAAGGCGATGCCGGCGGCCGCGACGGTCCAGAACGGGATCACTTCCTTCCTCAGGTGGGAGCGCCCGGACTTCCCCCAAGCCCAGTTCCGGTTGAGCCAGTACGACGGGAAGGTGGCCACCGCGTTGGCGAAGATGGTGCTCGGCACCTCGGTCCACCATTGGAAGACGCCATAGACGAGAGCGAGGACCCCGACGGACACGCCGGTCGTGATGACCGAGACCATCAGGTAACGGAAGATCTTCTTCCCCTCGTGGGTATGGAGCCATGCCCAGAGGCGTTGAAACAGTTCCGTCATATCCGGACAACTGTACTCGGCGCACCTTACGAAACACTTGCGTTGGCGGCCGTCCTCGAACCGGTCGTCAGCGACCGGTCGGTTCGCCCGAGGACCGGCACGCCGGGTCGGGAAACGGCGATCAGCGGCGATCAGGCGAGGGTGTTGTCCCTGGCGACCTGACCGAACCAGGTCGCGCTCGGCTTCGGGCAGCGCTCGAACGTCTGGCGGTCGACGGCGACGAGGCCGAATTTCGGCCCGTAGCCGTAGGCCCATTCGAAATTGTCGAGCAGGCTCCACGCGAAGTAGCCACGGACGTCGACGCCGTCGTCCAGACAGCGGCGAACACCCCGGAGCGCGTCGGTGTAGAACGCCACGCGCCGGTCGTCGTCGTCGGTGGCGATGCCGTTCTCGGTGACGACAACCGGCAGGCCGGTCACCTCGGCGGCCCGGCGGACGGTGTGCTCGGTGGCCTGCGGCCAGTACTCGTACCCCATCTGCGTGACCGGAACGCCGTCGGCCGCCGGCAGCAACTGGCCGCGGGCACCGAAACGGAGCCGGGTGTAGCACTGGACGCCGATGAAGTCGTCGCCGGTGGTGGCGCGGAGGAACGTGTCCTCCAGCAGCTCCTGCGCCTCGGCTTTCGCTGCCTCCCCACCGTCCTCGGCCACCAGTTCGGCCATCGACAGCGTGAGGCCGACCGGGAAGCTGCCGGGCCCGGCGCGCAGCGCGTCGACGGCGAGCCGGTGGGCCCGGACCATCGCCTGGTTGACGATGACATGGCGGGCCAGGTCGTCACGGATGCCCGGCGGGAACACGCCGAACGTGTAGCCCATCAGGCCGACGACGTTCGGCTCGTTGATCGTGCAGGCCCAACCGATGACGTCGCCGAGGGCGGCGGCGACCCGGCTGGCGAACCGGGCGAACCGGTCCGGCGCGTCCGGCGACTCCCAACCGCCCCGGGCGGCCAGCCAGCGGGGGGTCGTGAAGTGGTGCAGCGTGACGACCGGCTGGATGCCCCGTTCGAGGCAGGCCGCCGCGACCCGGCGGTAGTGGTCGAGGGCGGACGCCGACCACTCCCCTTCGGCCGGCTCGATCCGGCTCCACTCGAGCGAGAAGCGGTACGCGCCGAGCCCGAGATCGGCGACGAGATCGACGTCCTCCCGCCAGCGGTGGAACGAGTCGCAGGCGTCCCCGCTGGATTCCGGACAGCCGGACCCGGGGTCGTGCTCCCAGGCCCACCAGTCGTTGTTGACGTTGCCGCCCTCGATCTGGTGGGCGGCGGTCGCCGCCCCCCACAAGAACCCCTCGGGGAACCGGCCGTCGGGTCGTTCGGCAGACATGGTGCGCACCGTAGCCCGGCGGTTTCACGCCGGCCGCCACGGCCTGCCAACATGATCGGGTGAGCGAATCCCTCGATTTCCTCGTCCACCTGCTCGACCTCGAGCCGATCGAGGTGAACATCTTCCGCGGCGTCCAGCCGAAGGAGGAGCGCCAGCGGGTCTTCGGCGGCCAGGTCGCCGGCCAGGCGCTGATGGCCGCGGGTCGGACGGTGGAGCACGGACGGGTCCACTCGCTCCACTCGTACTTCCTCCGACCGGGTGACCCGACGATCCCGATCCTCTACGAGGTCGACCGGATCCGGGACGGTAAGTCGTTCACCACCCGGCGGGTCGTCGCCATCCAGCACGGGCGGGCCATCTTCAACATGGCCGCGTCGTTCCACGACGACGAGGCCGGCCTGGACCACCAGTTCCCGATGCCCGATGTCCCGGCTCCCGAGACGCTGGCGACGCTGCCCGAGCGGCTGACCCCATGGCGGGACGAGCTGGCCGACTGGTTCTCCCGCCCGCATCCGATCGACCAGCGCCACATCGGCGAGCTGCCGTGGCGGCGCGAATCCGGGGCGGACCCGTTCCAGCGGCTGTGGATCCGGGCCGACGGCGACCTCCCGGACGACCCGCTGCTCCACGCGTGCGTCGCCACCTACGCGTCCGACCTGTCCCTCTTCGACACCATCCTCCAGGCCCACCCGGTCAACTGGAACGACACGAACTTCATGGGGGCGAGCCTCGACCACTGCATGTGGTTCCACCGGCCGTTCCGGGCCGACGACTGGCTGCTCTACGACACCGACTCCCCGGTGGCCGCCGGCGCCCGCGGCTTGGCCCGGGGCTTCCTGTTCGACCGGTCCGGACGGCTCGTCGTCTCGATGATCCAAGAGGGGCTCGCCCGCATCATCAGCTGAGCCCGCGGCACGGTCGAGGTCCGACTGGGGCCCAGCCCCACGTCGGTCGTGGCGCTACCGGCCGCTCATGGCGACGTAGTCACGGGGCTCGGGCCCGATGTAGAGCTGGCGGGGCCGGGCGATCTTGGAGTCCTGGTCGAGCATCTCCTGCCAGTGGGCCAGCCAGCCGGCGGTCCGGGGGATGGCGAAGAGGACGGGGAACATCTCGAGCGGGAACCCCATGGCCTGATAGATCAGGCCGGAGTAGAAGTCGACGTTCGGGTAGAGGCGCCGGGAGGTGAAGTACTCGTCGGCGAGGGCGATCTCCTCGAGCTTGAGGGCGATGTCGAGCAGCGGGTTCTTGCCGGTGACCTCGAAGACCTCGTCGGCGGTGCGCTTGATGATCGCGGCCCGGGGGTCGTAGCTCTTGTAGACGCGGTGGCCGAACCCCTGGAGCCGGCCGTTCCCGCTCTTGACGCCGGCGATGAAGTCCGGGACGTTCTCGATCGACCCGATCTCGGTCAGCATCTTGATGACGGCCTCGTTGGCACCGCCGTGGCGCGGACCGTAGAGGGCGGCCGCCGCGGCCGCCGTGGCCGAGTACGGGTCGGCGTGGGACGAGCCGACGACGCGCATGGCGGTGGTCGAACAGTTCTGCTCGTGGTCGGCATGGAGGATGAAGAGCACGTCGAGGGCTCGGGAGAGCACCGGGTCGGGCTCGAACCGGGGCTCCGCGACCTTCCACATCATCGAGAGGAAGTTCGACGCGAAGTCGAGCGAGTTGTCCGGGTAGACGAACGGCATGCCGACGCTGAACCGGTGAGCGGCCGCGGCCAGCGTCGGCATCTTGGCGATGAGCCGGATGATCTGCTTGTTCCGCGAGACCGGGTCGAAGATCTCCTTGGCGTCGAGGTAGAACGTCGACAGCGCGGCGACGGCGGAGACGAGCATGCCCATCGGGTGGGCGTCGTAGTGGAACCCCTCGAGGAACCGCTTGCGCACGTTCTCGTGGATGAACGTGTGCATCGTTATCTCGTGCTGCCAGTCCTCGTACTGTCCGGTCGTCGGCAGCTCGCCGTGCAGCAGCAGGTAGGCCACCTCGAGATAGGTCGAGCGCTCGGCGAGCTGCTCGATCGGGTAGCCGCGGTAGCGGAGGATGCCGGCCTCGCCGTCGAGATAGGTGATCGCGCTCTCGCACGCCGCCGTCGACATGAAGCCGGGGTCGTAGAACCAGACGCCGGGCAGGAACTTGCCCCAGTCGGTGGCGGCTACCCCACCGTTGACGATGGGGATCTCGACGCTCTCGCCCGTCCGGTTGTCGGTGATCGTGATGCTGTCCGCCACGGGCTCGAACCCTTCCTGCTGATGTCCCTTTTTCTTTTTGCTCCCCTCGCCGATCCTATGGCGCGGTCGACGATGCGGTCGAGGCGGGCGCCACTTTGATCGTGAACGTCCTGGTGGTCCCGGTCCGGTCCGCCGGCGCGGCCGGGGCGGTGACCGAGACGGTCAGGGCGTAGCTCTGGCCGGGGGTAACGGGGATCGACGGCAGGACGACGGCCTCGGAGCGGCCGGCGGCCAGGTCGACGGTCCGGGAATGGGTGGCACCGCCCTGCACCGCGACCGAGACGGTGACCGCCGGCTCGTCGACGTTGCCCTCGTTGGCGACGACGGCGGTGACCGACAGCGAGTGGGTCGGCGTGACCGTGGCAGCCGGCGGCGGCGGTGTCGTCGGGGGGACGACCGGCGGTGTCAGCCGGATGCCGTGGGGCAAGAGGACGACCCGATGGTCGGCCAGGAGGGAATGCGAGCCACTGAGCTGGTCGACGAGGGTGCTCGCCGTCCCGGCCGTCCACGGCTGACGGAGCCAGACCGACCGGGGCAGCGTGGCGCCGCCCGGCGCGGTACGGAACTGGCGACGCACCGCGGCGTACGCCTGGTCGGCGGCGTGAAGCAGCCGACCGGCGCCAGCGAGATCGGCGGTGGCCTGGTCCGACGTGAGCAGCGCCTTCGGCGCCGGCGTGGTCGACGTCGTCGGCGCCCCGACGACCGGCAACGGCGCCATCCCGAGCAGCCCGTCGACGGCCGCCCGCGTCTCGGTCACGGCCTCGGCCCGATCCGCCAGGACGCCGGCGAAGTCCTTGCCGAGATGGCCGGACGGTGTCGGTGGGGCCAGGGCGGCGCCGCTCGTCGCCGTCTGGGAGCTGGCGGTGACGAGGCTGTCGAGCTGCTGCTGGAGGGCTGGGCGGGTCAGTTGCGGCATGCCAGCCACGAGCGTGCGCAGCTGCGAACCGGTCTCGTTCGACCGGTCGATCAGCGTCGTCCCCTGGGCCGCGTACGACCGGTTCAGGTCCGTCCAGTACGGGCCCGAGGCCCTACCCACCCGCATGACGCCGCCGATCAACAGGACGAGGGCGACGACGACGACCAGGACGATGACCAGCGTGGTCGTCAGGGATCGCCGGCGCCGGCGACGCTCGAAGGGCGGCATCGGCGCTCGACGCTACCGCCGGGCGTCCCGGCGGCGAGAAGCGTCAGGCGTCGGTCGGCTCGGCGGTCCGCGACCGGCCGTCACCATTGGCCGAGGTCGGCAGAACGCTGGCCGTGCTCCGCCACTGCACCGTCGGGCGGATGGCCACCGGGTCGACCCGGTCCCGGTGACGGTCGACGACGGCCAGCAACGACGAGATCGTCGCCTGGTTGAGCAGGTGCGGAACGAGCCCGAGGTCGAGCAGCTTGGTGTGCGCCGCCCGGTAGTAGTGCTCCTGCTTCTCGACCCGCGGGTCGTCGAGGTGGTCGATCTCGACGTGGCCGGGATAGGCGTCGACGACCATCTCGGCCAGCTGGCTGACGGAGAAGGACTCGGTGAACTGGTTGAAGACCCGGAACTCGCCCTTGTCCGGCGGGTTGAGACAGGCGAGCTCGACGCAGGCCAGCGTGTCGCGGATGTCGAGCATGCCGCGCGTCTGCCCGCCGCTGCCGTAGACGGTCAGCGGGTGCCCGACGACGGCCTGGACGCAGAACCGGTTGAGGACGGTCCCGAAGACGCCGTCGTAGTCGAACCGGGTCGCCAGGTCCGGGTGGAGCGACGGTCTCCGGCGTCTCCTGGCCGTAGACGATGCCCTGGTTGAGGTCGGTCGACCGGAGGCCCCAGATCCGGCAGGCGAACATGATGTTGTGGCTGTCGTGCACCTTGGACAGGTGGTAGAAGGAGCCGGGCTGCTTCGGGTACGGCAGCACGTCGGTCCGGCCGCGGTGGGTGATCTCGATGAAGCCCTCTTCGATGTCGATGTTCGGCGTCCCGTACTCGCCCATCGTGCCCAGCTTGACCAGATGGATGTCCGGGTCGGTCTCGGCGATGGCGTAGAGCAGGTTCAGCGTGCCCGACGACGTTGTTGACCTGGGTGTAGACCGCGTGCTTCTGGTCGATCATCGAGTACGGCGCCGACCGCTGCTCGGCGAAGTGGACGACCGCCTCCGGCTCGAACTCGGTGACGACCCGCTTGACGAACGCCGCGTCGGTCAGGTCGCCGACGTACATGTCCAGCCGCAGGCCGGAGACCTCCTCCCAGACCCGGACCCGTTGCTGCAGGTGGCGGATCGGGACGAGGCTGTCGACGCCCATCTCGTAGTCGTACTGGCGACGGGCAAAGTTGTCGACGACGCCGACCTCGTGCCCCCGGCGGGAGAGATGCAGTGCCGTCGGCCAGCCGAGGTACCCGTCACCGCCCAGCACGAGGATTCTCACATCGTCTCCCTTCGATGACCGGACTCGTTGACCCGACTGGCCGAACGCAACATATTTGCAACACAACAATGCCTTAAGAAGCTGAGACAGAGCTGAGATTCACCAGAAACAGAGCTGAGCAACCGTAAGGATTCCCTTACGGGCGGCCGTGCTCAGGCGCTGGCCAAGATGCGACGAACCTCCGCCTTGGCCCCGTCGAGATCGTCGATCCGGTGGGCGACCGCGCCGTCCGGCCGGAGGAAGAGGAAGCTGCAGTGCCGCACCGGCCGGCCGAGTGCCGACTCCACGGCCACTGCGTACGCCGCCCCCTGCAGCCGGTACCGGGCCGACGGCTCGTCGGTGCCCTGGTCGGTCTTGTAGTCGACGACCTCCAGCCCGTCCGGGCCGTCGACCAGGAGGTCGACGAAACCTTCGAGGACCCGCCCTTCGACGGCCGTCCCGACGTACACCTCCCGCCAGTGCCGGCCGGCCGCGGCCGTCCGGACGACGTCGGCGGCGAGGGCCGCCCGCACCAGCCCCGCCACCTCGTCGGCGCGGCCGGCGATGCCCTCCGCCGCCGCGTGCGTGCGGGCGAGCTCGTCCAGGCCGGCCCCGCTGGCCAGGTCGACGACCTGAAGAGTGGCGTGGACGGCCCGGCCGACGGCGGTGCCGGCCCGGCCGCGACGCCACACCGGCCGGTCGCTGGTGTCTTCGGACCCGTCTTGTTCCGGTCCACCAGGCTCGTCGTCGGCCAAGCCGGCGACGCCGGTGGCCGAGACCGTCCTCGGCGGCGCGTCCAGCCGCTCGGCTCGGTGGTCGATCCACGCCGCCCGCTCCTCCTCGGTAGCCATCGGTTCGGCGAACCCCGGCCGTTGGGCCGGCGCCGGCCGATGCAACCCGGCCGCCGGCGACGGCCGGAACGGCACCCACGGCGGATCGACCGCGGCGAGACGGGCGGCGAGGCTGCCGGTGGCCCGTTCGGCCCGGTGAACGCTGACGACGAGATGGTCCCGGGCCCGCGTGGCGGCCACGTAGAGCAGGCGGACCTGCTCGTCGTCGTCGAGATCGGCTTCCCGGGCGGCGAGCGCGGCATAGCCCGGCGTGGCCAGCCCGCCGCCGGTCGCCAGCTCCGGACCGTCGGGCCCGAACAACACCCCCGGCCCCGACGGCCGGGCCCGCGCCGCCCCGGTCCCGGCGACGACGACAACCGGGAACTCCAGGCCCTTCGCCGCGTGGACCGTCATGATCCGGACGGCGTCGAGGTCGGGCTCCGGCAGCACGGCCTCGGTGACCCGGGCGTCGTCGGCGGCCTGCCGGTCGACCCAGGCCAGGAACCGGCGCAGGTCGCCGCCCGACGCGTCGGCGAAGAGCCTCGCCTGGTCGACGACGAACCGGAGCCGTCGCCACGCCTCCCGCCAGCGGGGCCCGTCGAGGGCCAGCAGCAGCAGCCGCCGGTCCTCGACGACTCGCTCGACGAGGACGCTGACGTCGCACCACCATCGCGCCTCGTGCTGCGCCCGCAGCGCCCGAAGCCCGGCGACCACCGGGTCGTCCGCCGGCAGCTCGCCGGGCGGGTCCCGGCGGAAGTCCCAACGACCGCCGGCCGAGCGGAAACGGACCAGGTCGTCGTCGCCGCAGCCGAAGCCGGCCGAGCGGAGCGCGCCCACCACGGCCGGCTCGTCGGTCGGGTCGTCGACCGCATGGAGGACGGTCAGCAGCTCCTGCACCTCCGGCGCGGCGTACACCAGCGAGCTCGACTCGAGGCGGTACGGGATGCCGGCCTCGTCGAGCGCCTCCTGGAGGGCGGGCACGGACCGCCGGGTCGGAACGAGAACGGTGATGTCGGCCAGCGTCGCCGGACGACCGTCGTTTCCCACCGGCCAGCCCTCGTCCCGGGCCGCCAGGACCGCGGCCGCGACGTCCGCGGCTTCCGCCACTCGGGCCTCGTCGGCCCGGGCCGCCGGGGGGACCTCGGAGCCGAGGACCAAGACGGCCGGCCGGGAGGCCGGGTGCGCCGGCCGGACCGGGTGGGACGAGACGTACTCCGGCCCGACTCGGTCGGCCATCAGTCGACCGAAGGCCGCGTCGACCCACGAGACGATCCCCGGAACCGAGCGGAAGTTGGCGGTCAGCGACAGCGCCTCGTCGGCCACCCCGGCCCTCGTCGCCGCGAACACCGCCAGGTCGGCCCGGCGGAACCGGTAGATCGACTGCTTCGGGTCGCCGACGAAGAACAGGCGCCCCGGTTCGACCCCGAGCGTCGCCCACGACTGGTCGCCGACCGGGCCACCTGGCGCGCCCATCGGGCCGACCGGTTCGCCGGACCGGTTCGCCGGCACGGCGGCGATACGGACGGCCAGCTCGGCCTGGATCGGGTCGGTGTCCTGGAACTCGTCGACGAGAAGGAAGCGGTATCGGTCGTGGAGCGCGGCCTGCACCGCCGGGTCGTCCCGGACGACGTCTCGGGCCAGGACGAGCAGATCGTGGTAGTCGAGCCGGCCCTCGCGGCAACGGCCGGCCGCGGCGCGCCGAGCCGCCGCGGCCAGGGCCGCGCCAACCCGGCCGAGGGCGCACCGGGCCGCGTCGGCCACGACCCGGTCCCGGGCCGCTTGGGCTTCGGCCAGGCAGGACTGGACGTCCGACTTCCGTCCCCGCCAGGCGGCCGGTCGGCCGCGGTTGCCGGCCGTGAGCTTGGACGCCGTCCCCGCCAGGACCCGCAGGACGTCGATCTCGGCATCGCTGTCCTCCAACCGCTCGACCGTCGGTCCGAGGGTGTCGAGGTGGCGCAAGAGCCGGTCGTCCGGGTCGTCGCAGCACGGGGCCAACGCCCTTGCTCGCCGCAGCGGGTCCAGAACTACGCCGGGATCGATCCGAGGCAGCGCGGCCGGTGGACCGCCGGCGCCGGGTGGGATCCGGTCCCAGTTGGTGTCGAACGCCTGGGCGATCGCCCGGAGGTCGTCGAGCCGAGCGCCGCAGGCGAGCAGCCATGGCAACGCCGCCGACGCGTCGGGATCCGCCAGTAGGGCGTCGACCGTGCCGGCCCATCGGTCGTCGAAGGCGATCGCTGAGCGGACCTCGTCGAGCACCTCGAACACCGCGGGCAAACCGGCCGCGAAGGGATGATCGGCGAGTATCCGTCGAGCGAAGCCGTGGAGCGTCGTGACCGCGGCCCCGTCGAGGCCGGCGAGCGCGTCGGCCGCGGCCGCTCGCCGCGACATCACCGGATCGGCGGCGGCGGCCTGCTCCAACCGTTCGGCCAACCGGTCCCGGAGCTCCCCCGCCGCGGCCTCCGTGAAGGTGATCGCCGCCAGCTGGTCGACGCCGGCTCGGCCGGTGAGCAGGATCTCGAGGATGCGGGCGACCAGCTGCGTCGTCTTGCCGCTGCCCGCACCGGCCTCGACGAACAGCGTCGACGACAGATCGGTGGCGATCGCCACCCGAGCCGCGCTGTCGTCCGTCATTTGGCGTCTGTCATTTGGCGTGGGTCGTCCTGCGTCGGTCATCCGGCATCGGTCATCCGGCGTCGGCCAGCGCCACGTACCCGGCCGCCCAAGGATCGCCCCGCTTGTGATCCCACGACCGCGACCGGTCGCCCGGGCAGATCCGGTCGAACGGACAGATCCGGCAGTTCGCGGCCCGGCCCCCGAGCCCCTCGGGAGGCCCGGGATTGGCCGGAAACCGACCGGCCTCGATGGCGTCCACCAAGGTGCGCAGCACGTCTTGGAACCGACCCTCCGCCGCCGCGGTCAGGCGGAAGCCGTCGCGGGGGAACCGGCCACGGACGCTGCCCCGGTCACTGACGAACCAGTAGCCCACGTCGACCGGGCCGTCGGCCTGGTACCGGTGGGCCGCGGCCATGCCGTAGAGCACGAGCTGCAGCCTCGTTCCCCGAGCCACCGGATCGTCCGCCAGGACGTCGACGCCGTACCGGCCGCCGGTCTTGTAGTCGAGCACCGACAGACCACCACCCGGCAGCCGGTCGATCCGGTCGACCGTCCCGCGAAAGCGGACCGACCGGCCGTCGCCCAACGAGATCGACACCGGTGCGGCGCGGTCCCAGCCGAACCGCTGCTCGACCGCCTCCGGCACCGCACCGGTGGCGGCCCGGTACCGATCGTCCTCACGCAGGAAGTGGCGGAGGTCGGCCAGGATCGCCGACCGGTCCATCTGCCAGAGCGACGGCCGGCCCGTCAAGCCCCGCTGCTCGACGTCCGCGAAGGCCTCGTCGGCCAGCCGACCGAGGCGATCGTACGCCTCGGGGCCCCACGGCCGGTCCGGCCGGACCCGCTCCTCGGCCGGCCGGGCGAGCTCGTCGGCGACGAACCGCTCCAGGATCCGATGAACCAGATTGCCTCGTTCGGACGCCCGCATCTGGAGGATCGCCTCCGGTCGCTCCGCGTCGTCGATGTCGAGAACGTGGGAGAACAGGTACCGACGCGGGCACGCGGCGAACGCCTCGAGGCCGGTCGCCGACTGCACCGACCCGTCGCCCGCCGGCGTCGCCACCACCACGTCGTCGAGCCGCCCGTCGAACCGGCTGAACCGCGCCCCCCGCCGGCCCTCGCGTAGTTCGAGACCGCGTTCGAGCACCGCGTCGTGCTGCGCCAGGAAATGGCGGGCCAATCGTCGACCCGACCCGGTCCACCGCACGAGGTGCTGCCGGTCCCAGTCGGCCGCCGAGACCGGCTCGTCGAAGCCGGCCGAGCCGGCTACTGCCGCGCCGAGGGACGGCACCCGCTCGTACATCGGGCCGGTCGGCAGATCGGCCAGGTCGCCGGCATGGAGGCGCCGGTCCGTCCCCACGACGACCTCTGCGGTGTCGAGCAGCAGCCGGGACGGGCGGAGCTCCCGACCCTGCCGCTGGTCGCCGGACGCGCACGACAGCAGTCGGACCGGCGCGGCGGCGAGGGCCGCCAGGTAGTCCCGGCGCGCCTCGACCGTCCGGGCGGCCCGCAGCGGCAGCTCGTCGCCGCACACTTCCCGGTCGCGATCGGGCACGAGCACGTCGTCGGCCGATCGTTCCGGGAAGGCCCCCTCGGCCATGCCGACGACGCAGAGGACATCGAGGTCGAGGCCGACGACGTCGCCGACCCGACCGACGAGCACCCCGCGGCCGAACCGCGACGTCTGGGGAGCCGGCGCGTCCAGCTCCGCCGCCAGCGCGGCCCGGAAGTCGGCCAGGCCGGGTCCCGGACCACCGAGGTCGTCCAGCCCGGCGAGACCGGTGAGCCCGTCGATGACCGCCTCCAGGGCGGCCACCTCCCGCGTCGGCCAGTCGGCCCGGCCCGACGGGCCGCCGAGCAGCTGGTCGAGACGGTCCTTCGCCCATCCGGCCCATCCGGCCCAGCTCGTCGGCGACGCGGCCACGTGCCGACCGAGCTCGGCCATGAACGACGAGAGCCACTCGCTACGGTCGGCGGCCCGTTGCCGGGCCGACCCGTCGTCCGGCCCCATGGCCGCCCTTTCGCGCTGCCCGGCCGCGTAGGCCGCTGGCCGGTCCACCCACTCGGACAGTCCGCCGACGACGCCGGCCGCCGCCGACAGGACGTCCCACGCCGTCGCCGGGATCGGACGGCCGCGGTGGCGAAGCGGCGCCGACGTCAGCCAGGCGGTCACCTGGTCCCGCCGCCACCCGTGATCGACCAGCTCGAAGAGGCCGAGCAGCGTCCGGCCGGCGACCGTGGACGCCAGCGACCGGACCCCCGTACCGTTGAACGGGATCCCCGCGCCCTCCAGCGTGTCGTGGACGAGCCTCGGGTACGGCGCCGCCCCACCGTGGACGACCGCCATCCGCTCCAACGGCGTCCCGGCCGCGTTGGCCGCCATCAACTGGCGGACGACCAGGAGGACCTCGGCGTCTGCAGCCGGCGCGACCAGGACTCGCGTGCCGGTCACCGCCGTCGCCGGTTCGGCGCCCGCGCCGCGGGTCGTCGACGGCCAAGGCCGCAGCTCCACGCCGTCGACCTCCCGGTCCCCCGTCGATCCGACGACCACCGTCACCGGAACGTGCTCGGCCAGCGCGTGGACCAGCGCCTGGTCGGTCGGTCGGACGAAACGGGGCAGGTAGACGATGACCGGCCCGGTCGTCGTCACTACCGCTGGGTCCCGGCCGATCTCCGCCACCGCCGCGGCGACCAGTGCCGCGTCGTCGACGTGGCCGGCCAGTCGCTCCCGCACCGCGGCGACCAGGCGGACCACCTCCGCCGTCCGTGCGCTATGTCCCGCCAGCGCGGTCAACGTCGCCGGAGAGACGCCGCGGAGCTCGCCGTACGTCCGAACCAGCGCACGAACGGTCGCCGGCTGCTCTCGGCCCGAGGCCAAGAAGCCGGTCGTCTGCTCGGCCAGCACCAGGCGAGCGGCCTCGTGCACGATCGCCCGGCTCGCCGGGCGGCGCCCGCCGATCGTCTGGCCGGCCAGCTCGCCAGCCAGGCGGGCGAGCGTCAGGAAGCGGACGTTGACGATCCCCGACGGCGCGGCGGCCAACCGCCGGCGCACGGCCAGGCCGACCGGGCCGCGGCGGACCATGACCGTCACCAGCCGGAGGGGATCACCGGCCTGCGCCACCTCGAGCGCCCGGGAGAGCTCGCCGAACACCTCGTCCCCGTAGGCGGCCACGCGAACCGAGAGGCTCATCCTTCGGCCTGGCGGAGCGCCTCTCCTTCGTCGGCCGGGAGGCTCCGGAGCGTCGGCTGGTCCTCCCCGAGCTCCGACGCCTGCGGGTGACGAGCAGTGGCCGACACCGGCGTGAGCTCTGGCAGGTCCTTGGTCCCGGCCCCGATGACCCCCAGCTCCGGAAAGCGCCGAGCCGTGACGAGGACCCGGGACTCCAGCGACCCGACCGTGTCGTTGAACGCCTCGACCGTCGTCGTCAGACCGCGCTGCAGCTTGGCCAGATGGCTCCCCATCACCCGAAGGCGGTCGTAGAGCTCGGCCCCCAGCCGCTGCACGGTGCGGGCGTTGGCGGTCAGCGCTTCCTGCTGCCAGCCGTACGCCACCGTCCGCAGGAGAGCGATGAGCGTCGTCGGGGTCGCCAGCAGGACCCGGTTGGCCATGGCGTGCTCGATCAGAGCCGGGTCGTGCTCGAACGCCGCGGCCAACAACGGGTCGCCCGGGACGAAGGCCACCACGAACTCCGGGCTGGGGTCGAACTGGTTCCAGTACTCCCGCTTGGCCAACTGGTCGACGTGGGTCCGCAGCTGGCGGGCATGGGCCACCAACTCGATCTTCCGGGTCTCCTCGTCGCTGGCGTCGACCGATCGCAGGAAGGCCTCCAGCGGCACCTTGGCGTCGACGACGACCTGGGCCCCGCCGGGCAGTTTCACCACGACGTCCGGCCGGAGCCGGCCGTCGGGGGTATCGACGGAGACCTGCTCCTCGAAGTCGCAGTGCGCCAGCATCCCCGCCATCTCCACGACCCGTCGGAGCTGGAGCTCGCCCCACCGCCCCCGGGTCTGCGGTGACCGGAGGGCGGTGACCAGGTTGCCGGTCTCCTGTCGGAGCTTCTCGTTCGACGAGCCCAGCTGCCGAACCTGCTCGGCCAGCGTGGCGTACGCCCCCTTGCGCTCCAGTTCGAGCTGGCGGAGCCCCTGCTCGTACTTGGACAGCGTCTCTTGCAAGGGCTGTAGGAGGTGGGTGATGGCCTGCTGCCGCTGGGCGAGGTCCCCCCGAGCCGCCTCCTGGGCCTCCTTCAACCGCGTGTCCGCCAGCGTGAGGAACTGTTCGGTGTTGCGCTGCAGTGCCTGGTTGGACAGATCAGCGAAGGAGCCGACCAGGCGTTGCCGGTCCTCTTCCCACGCCGCGGCTCGCTCTGCCGCCGCCCGCTGGAGATGGTCGATCTCGGCCGCCGATCGGGCCTGCGCCGCGTCGGCCGCGGCCAGCGCCGACCGGGCCTGCTCCAGTTCGTCACCCAGACCGACCGCCGCCTGCCGGGCGTCGTCCAGGCGGGCCTCGGCGGCGCGGACCTCGGCGGCCAGGCCGGCCTGTCGGCGCGTGGCCACCAAGAGCCCGGCGACCAGGCCGAGCGCGACCCCGACGACCAGGCCGATCAACAGTTCTGCGGTCATGAGGTCACAGTAACGGCGGGGTGTGACAACGCCGGGGACCGCAAAACCAGCGGAACCCTCGGTGGCCGGGACGCCGAGCGCCGGGTGCCGATCGGCCCGGGCGCAGATCGACCCGGGCGCCGATCGAGCGGCCGGGCTGTCGGCCGAGCGGCCACCCGGTACCGTTGGACGATGGTCTTTCGTGGGGCGACCGGATCCCGTCGCCGCCCGGGCAGCTCGCCGGCGTCCGGTTCTGACGGGTGTGACGAGCCGATCTCGACGACCGTCGACAGCCCGACGGGAACCTTCCGGCCGGTTATCGATCGTCCGGAGGCCGGCGATCCGACAGGGCCCCGTTCGACGTCACCGGTCATCGCCCAGATCGATCGGCTGTTCGTGCAGGTCTTCGCCTTGGTCGGCGAGGCCATTGCCGGCGCGACCCATGCCCTGCTCGCCGGGGACCGAGAGGCGGCCAAGCAGCTCGTGCAGCGGGACGAGCTCGTCGACACGCTGATCGGCGAGATCGCGGCCCTGGCCCAGAAGGAGCTGGTAGCCGGGGACACGTCGGTCGACGAGCGCCGAGAGCTGGTGGCCGTGCTCCGGATGCTGCCGGACCTGGATCGCAACGGAGACCTGGCCGAGCACATCGCCCGGCGGGCCGCCCGGGGTCTCGGTGCCGAGATGTCCGCCCGGAGCCGAGGCCTGGTCGAGCGGATGGGCGAGGTGGCCGCCACCATCTGGAGCAGCACCGCGGACGCCTTCGCCGAGCGCTCGCCGACCGCCGCGGTAGCTATCGACGACCTCGACGACGAGCTGGACGACCTCCACGTCACCCTGACCGCCGAGCTCGTCGCCGGAACGATGCCGCTACCCGTGGCCATCGAGCTGGCCATGGTCGCCCGGTTCTACGAGCGGTTCGGCGACCACGCCGTCAACTTGGCCCGGCGAATGGCCGCGCTGGTCGGCGGTGGACCCGAACCCGCCACGACCGGCGCTGATTAGTCAAGCCCGGACGGGGCCCCAACCCCGTCCTCCTCCGGTGCGCGGGCCCCAACCCCACGCCGGCCGTGGCGCTCAGAAGCGGAGGTCGAGGAGCGCTTCGGCGATCTGGACGGCGTTGAGCGCCGCGCCCTTGCGGAGGTTGTCGCCGACGACGAAGAGGGCGAGGCCGCGGTCGGCCCGGCGCACCCGACCGACATAGGACGGATCGCGGCCGGCAACGTCGAGCGGGGTCGGCATCTCGGTGACGACGACGCCCGGCGCGGCGGCGAGCAGCTCCTCGGCCCGTTCCGGCGCGAGGTCGCGTTCGAACTCGGCGACGATCGCCGCGCCGTGGCCGGTGAAGACGGGAACGCGCACGCAGGTGCAGGTGACCGCCAGGTTCGGCAGGCCGAGGATCTTGCGGCTCTCGTTCCGGTACTTCTGCTCCTCGTCGGTCTCCCCGGAACCGTCGTCGACCAGCTGGCCGGCGATCGGGAGCACGTTGTGAGCGATCGGCCCGGGGAACTTGTCCGGCGCCGGGTAGTCGAGCGCACCGCCGTCGAAGGTGAGGGCCGAGGCTCCCTCGGCGGTCTTGGCCACCTGGTCGGCCAGCTCGGCGACGCCGGCCAGCCCGGCACCGGAGACGGCCTGATAGCTGGCGATGACCATCCGGGTGAGGCCGGCCTCGTCGTGGAGCGGCTTCATCACCGGCATGGCGACCATCGTGGTGCAGTTCGGGTTGGCGACGATGCCCTTGCGGATCTCCCGCAACGCCGCCGCGTTGACCTCGGGGACGACGAGCGGGACGTCGGGGTCCATGCGCCAGGCCGAGGTGTTGTCGACGACGACGGCACCGGCGGCGGCCAGCCGTGGCGCCAGCTCCCTCGACGCGCTCGCCCCGGTCGAGCAGAGGGCGATGTCGAGCCCCCGAAGGTCAGCCGTGGCGGCGTCCTCGACCTCGACATCGCCGTCGGCCCACGGCAACCGCGTCCCGGCCGATCGGGCCGAGGCGAAGAACCGGACGTCGTCGGCCGGGAAGGCGCGCTCGACGAGGATCGATCGCATGACCCGGCCGACCTGCCCGGTGGCGCCGAAGATCCCTAGCCGCATCGTCCCAAATTCAGAGCTCGAAGGCGCGATGCAGGGAACGGACAGCCTGCTCGACCTGTTCGGTCCGCACGATGCACGAGATCCGGATGGTCGAGGTCGAGATCATGTCGATGTTGATCCCGTCGGCGGCCAGGGTCTCGAACATGGTGGCGGTGACGCCCGGGTTCGTCTTCATCCCGGCGCCGACCAGGGAGACCCGGGCGACGTCGTCGTCGGAGGTCACGCCGGTGGCGCCGAGCTCGTCGGCCAGCTCGTTGGCCACGTCGACCGACGTGGCGAGATCGATCTTCGGGACGGTGAACGAGATGTCGGTCGTCCCGTGCAACGAGGTGTTCTGGACGATCATGTCGACGTTGACCGACCGGTCGGCCAGCGCCCGGAAGAGCCGGGCGGCCAGCCCGGGGCGGTCGGGCACACCGGTGACGGTCACCTTGGCCTCCGACGTGTCGTGGCTGACGGCAGTGACGACGGCCTGCTCCATTGACGGGTCCTCCTCTACCACCCAGGTGCCCGGCTCCCAGGTGAAGCTGCGTCCGGACGTGGAGCGGCACGCCGTGGTTCCGGGCGAACTCGACCGATCGGAGCTGGAGCACCCGACCGCCGGTGGCGGCGATCTCCAGCATCTCCTCGAAGCTGATCGCGGGTCAGTCGACGGGCGTCCGGCACGACCCGGGGATCGGCGCTGAAGACCCCGGTGACGTCGGTGTAGATCTCGCAGGCGTCGGCCCCGAGCACCGCGGCCAGCGCCACCGCGGTGGTGTCGGAGCCGCCCCGGCCGAGCGTCGTGATGTTCCGCTCCGTCGACACGCCCTGGAAGCCGGCGACGACCGGGACCGCCCCGTCGTCGAGCGCCTCGCGGAGCCGGTCGGCCCGCACGTCGAGGATCTTGGCTCGCGTGTGGTCGGTGTCGGTCAGGATCCCGGCCTGGCTGCCGGTGAAGGACGTCGGCCGGGACGCCGAGGTCGGCCAGCGCCATGCAGAGCAGGGACATCGAGATCCGCTCGCCGGAGCTGACGAGCATGTCGTACTCCCGGGGCGGCTGGACGGTGCTGACCTCGCCGGCCAACCGGATGAGGTCGTCGGTGGTCTTCCCCATGGCACTGACGACGGCGACGACCTGGTTCCCGGCCCGGCGGGTCCGGGCGACGTGATCGGCGACGGCCCGGATCCGGTCGGCGTCGCCGACCGAGGTCCCGCCGAACTTCTGGACGAGCAACGGCACTGGCGTGACGCTAGTGGCACCGGCGCGGTCAACCGACTGGGTGGCTGCAGGTAGGGTGTCCAGCCGTGCCCAGCGAGAAACGGGCCCGGCAACGGGCCGGCCGTGAAGTCAAGAAGGCGGCCGAGGCAAAGGCGACGCGTCGGCGGAAGCTGATCCGGAACGCCCTCGTCGTGGGTGGCCTGGCCGTCGTCGTAGTGGGCTCGGTCCTCTTGATCAACCGACCCTGGTCCCACTCGTCAGCCGACAGCACCACGACGACGACGGCCAAGAGCACCACGACGACCACGTCAGCGGCATCGACGACCACGGCCAGTACCCAGTACTCGGCCGCCCAGGCGGCCGCCAACGCCACGGCCACCGCCGCCGGCTGCCCGGCCAGCCCGACGACGAGGGTCAACACCCTGACGTGGTCGTCGTACCCGGCGATGACGATCGACACGTCGAAGACGTACACGGCCACGGTCAAGACCACGGCCGGCACATTCACGATCACCCTCGACGCCAAGCAGGCCCCGAAGACGGTCAACAACTTCGTGTTCCTGGCCGACAAGAACTACTTCCACTGCGTGATCTTCCACCGGGTGATCACCAACTTCATGGACCAGACGGGCGACCCGACCGGCACCGGGAAGGGCGGCCCGGGCTACGAGTTCGCCAACGAGAACGTCCCGACGTCGTACGCCACCGGCGACGTCGCCATGGCCAACTCCGGCGGGACAGCCTCCAACGGCAGCCAGTTCTTCCTGGTGGTCCCCGGCGGGGCCACAACGCTGAACCAGGATCTGACCAGCGGCGACAAGTACTCGGTCTTCGGGACGATCAGCTCGGGTATGACAGTGGTCGAGAAGATCAACGCTGACGGCAGCTCGTCGGGAACGCCCAACGTCATCCAGCGAATCCTGTCCGTCACCGTTCACCAGAGCTGACCCGACCGATCGATCCGACCCGTCACCGAGCGCCGCCACACCGACGCGCGACGGTGCCAAGAGAGGAGCCCCATGTCCGACGTGCCTGCCACTGACGGCTCGAGCCCGAAGCGCCAGAAGTTCGACGCGGAGCCGCCGATGGTCATCGACTCGGCGAAGCGATACCGGGCGACGATGGCGACGTCGAAAGGAACGATGGTCATCGAGCTCGACGCGCTGGCGGCGCCGAAGACGGTCAACAACTTCGTCTACCTGGCCCGGTTCCACTACTACGACGGGATCGTCTTCCACCGGATCATCCCCGGCTTCGTCCTCCAGGGCGGCGACCCGGAGGGCACCGGACGAGGCGGCCCGGGCTACCGGTTCGCCGACGAGCTGCCGAAGCCGGGCCGGTACCAGATCGGTTCACTGGCCATGGCGAACGCCGGACCGAACACCAACGGCAGCCAGTTCTTCGTCATCAGCGGACCCGACGGGGCGGCCCTGCCACCGCAGTACTCGCTCTTCGGCGCGGTCGTCTCCGGCGGCGACGTCGTCCAGGCCATCGATGCGCTCGGGACGCGCTCGGGCACGCCGAGCGAAGAGGTCGTGATCGAGTCGGTGACGATCGAAGAGCTCGACTGAGGGCGAGCGTCGGCCCAGCGTCCATCGACCCGGGCCTGACCGCCGTCGGGGAACATCTAGGCCAGACGGCCTCCGTTCCCATTGGCCAGATCAGGCGAGCGGTGGCGCGACCTCGTCGACGGCGGCGACCACGATCAGCAGCTCACGGTCCCGCTCATAGGTCAGCAGCTGCTCGGCGGTGCGGAGGTCGACCCATCGGAGATCGTCGACCTCTTCGTTGACCGTGAACGTGCCGGCCTCGACGTCCATGATCCAATAGGCGACGACCTTCGGCCGATCCTTGCGGTCGCGGTACTCGGTATGACCGATGAAGCGACCCAACCGGCACTGCAGGCCGGTCTCTTCCCACACCTCGCGCAGCGCGCAGGCCTCGAGGGTCTCGCCGGGCTCGAGCTTGCCCTTGGGGAACGACCAGTCGACCCGGGTCGGGCGGTGGACGACGGCGACCTCCGGCCGACCGTCGCCGGCACGGCGGACGATGATGCCCCCGGCAGCACGAACCAGCTCGCCAGCCTGCCGTTCCAGGGTCGCCGTCCGTGCGTTGGCCACGTCTCCGAGACTACCGGGCAGCGCGCCAGCTGGGGTGCATCTGCCCACGTCACGTGGGCCGGGCGTGGCCAAGGCGTCACGGAGGACCCGAGCGGCCGCCGGGTTACCATCGGCGGATGGCCGAGAACGAGGTCGAGGTCGAGTGGCAGTTCGACGCGCTCGACCTGCGACCGGTGGAGCGCTGGCTGGCCGCCCTTCCCCTGCTGCCGCCGGGACGTTTGCCGCAGCTCACCGCCCAGGCCAAGCCGCCGCGGCGACTCACCGACCGCTATCTCGACACCGACGACTGGCGAATCGGCCGGGCCGGCCTCGTGCTCCGCACCCGTCGTCGCGGCCGACACGACGAGGCGACGCTCAAGGATCGGCAACCGGCCGGCCGCGATGGCTTGCGAGAACGTCTCGAGATCAGCGAGGCGCTCCCCGCCGCGGGACTTCCGGCGCTCGGGTCGGACGGCCCGGTGGGTTGGCGGCTGGCGGCGGTCGCCGGCCACCGTCCGCTCCGCCAGGTTCTCGAGGTCCGGACCCGGCGCCGGCCGTTCTCCCTGCGGATCGACGGGGAAGAGGTGGCGGAGGTGGCGCTCGACGACACGGTGGTCGACGTCGGCCCCGGGCAGCCGCCGGTGCGGCTACGTCGGGTGGAGGTCGAGGTGGTTCCCCGTTGGGTCGACGACCTGGAACCGTTGGTCCGGGATCTCCGCACGGCCAGCGGGTTGCAGCCAGCGACGCTCTCCAAGTTCGAGGCCGGGCTACTGGCCCTCGGAGTGACGATCCCCGGCCCGCCGGACCTCGGGCCGACCGAGGTCGTGGCCACGTCGACCCTCGGTGACCTGGCCTATGCCATGCTCCGCCGCCACCTCGCGGTGCTGCTGGCGAAGGAGCCCGGCACCAGGTTGGGCGAGGACATCGAAGAGCTCCACGACATGCGGGTCGCCACCCGGCGGCTGCGGGCGGCCATCGACCTGTTCGCCGACGCATTCCCCGTCCGGGCCCGCGGGCTGCGGGACGAGCTGAGCTGGCTGGCCGCGGTGCTCGGCGGCGTCCGCGACCTCGACGTCCAGATCGACAACCTCGACGACATGGTCCCCGCGACGGCCGCCGCGCCGCTCGAGCACCTCCGCCACCTGCTCCAGCGCGAGCACCGGGTGGCCCGCCGGGCTCTTCTGGAGGCGCTCGACTCGCCCCGCTGGGAACGTCTGGCCGCCGGGCTCGTCGGCCTGGCCCAGCAGGGCCCGAACCGCCGGTCGGCCACGGTCCGGCAACCCGCCGCACTGGCCGTTCCCGAGCTCGTCCTCGTGCGCCACCGGGCCGTCGTCAAGGCGGCTCGCCGGGCCCGGCGGAGCGAATTGGCGAGCGACTTCCATCGGCTGCGCATCCGGTGCAAGCGGCTCCGGTACTCCCTCGAATTCGTGGCCGGCGTCTACGGCGGCCGGACGGAGCGGTACACCCGGCGCCTCGCCAAGATCCAGGACGCCCTCGGTCTCATGCAGGACGCGGAGGTCGCGACCCGGCGACTCCACGAGCTGGCCACCACCGGCGACCTGCCGCCCGCCACCGTCTTCGTCATGGGCGGCGCGGCCGAGCGGTACGACCGCCGGGCGACCGATCTCCAATCGACGATGGCCCGCCGACTCGACGTCCTCGACGGCAAGGACTGGACCACCCTCACTGGCACGATGGAGCGACGTCGGACCGCGGCCGAGGCGGCGCGGCCGTCGCCCCTGCCCGCACCCGTCCCCCCGGCCCGCCCGACCGGCCCCGAAACCCAGATCCGCCCTGAAACCCCGGTCGGTCCCGAAACCGAAACCCGGCCAGGCCCGGCCCTCGAGGTCTACGGCGGCGAAGCCAGTCCGGACGACGGTGACGCCGAGGTCGAGACCAGCGGGACCGTCGAACCGATCCCCGCTCCGGTCACCCCCACCACCCCGGCAGAGCTACCGACCCTCGAGCCGGCGGACGCGGGGCCAGTCGGCGGTGGCGGTGGTGGCGGGGTGATCGTCGAATGGTCCCGATCGACCGGGGCGGAGGCCTGAGCCGGCGGAGCCGGCCCGGTCAAGCCCCGGCGGCTTTCAAGCCAGCGGGAACGACTGCTCGTCGTCGCCGATCAGCAGCCGAGGGTGCTCAGTGACGACGAATTCGAGGCGATCGGTATCGAGGAAGCTGCAAATGTCGGTCCAGACGACGGCGAAATCGTCCTCGGCCATGTGGGCCCGGTACTCGTCCATCGACTCGAACCACTGCACCGTGACGCCGTCGAACCCCGGGTCGTCATCACCGGCATAGTCGTCGAGCGGCCGAGGATGCTGCTCGTACCGGACGACGTGGCTCCCGCTGCGAGTCGAGCCGATGAGCGGTCCGTGGACCGTCCGCCAGTGGTCGTGGAACTCCGCCGGCGTCGTCCCGGGCTTGCGGCGCAGGAGGCAGGTCAGTCGGACCACGGCGGAGCTCCGATCGTGTGCACCTCCCCAACCTACGGCACTGCGCCGAACGGATGGTCTGGAGGCTCCACGTTGACCGTGAAATTAGGGAACGCGAAATTGGGATTGCCTCGACACCGGGCACCGGCGACACCCGAAAGTAGCGTGACGCATGATCGTTAGTTATAACTTACGTAAGATACTGCTAACGTAAGTCCATGACAAAGACCGAGGTGTGGAGGCACATCCACGACGAGCGGAGCTCGCTGGCCGACCTGTTGTCGTCGCTGACGGCGGACCAGTGGGCCGCGCCGTCGTGGTGCGCCGGCTGGTCGGTGCAGCTGACGGCCGGGCACGTCCTCGCGGCGGCCGAGCAGACGGTCCCGAACTTCTACCGGGAGCTGGCCACGGCCGGTTTCCGGTTCGACGTGTTCACCGACCGCGGCGCCCGGAAACTGGGGGCGCTCGAGCCCGACGAGCTCGTCCGCCGGCTCCGAGCCCGGACGTCGACCACCAACCACCCCCCGGCGCCGATCGTCGCCATGCTCGGCGAGGTGATCGCCCACGGCGAGGACATTCGCCGTCCCCTGGGTCTGCGCCACCGGCCGTCCGACGCCGCGCTGGTCGCCGTGGCGGACAGCTGGAAGCGGACGAACCTCTTGATCGGCAGCAAGCGACGGATCGCCGGCCTGCGGCTCCAGGCCTCGGACCTGGCCTGGTCCCACGGCGACGGTCCGGAGGTGATCGGCCCGATGCTGTCCCTCGTCATGGCCATGGTCGGCCGGAAGGAGGCCCAGGCGGACCTGTCGGGGGAGGGCCTAGTCGTTCTGACGGCGCGATCCTGACACCGACGCAGCTTGTAGCCTCGCGGCCCATGGATCACACCATGTCCCAGCGGCTCGACGACCTGCTGGCCCGCAAAGAGCAGGCCCTCCATGCCGGCAGTCCGGCCTCGGTGGAAAAGCACCACGCCAAGGGCAAGATGACCGCTCGGGAACGGATCGACTACCTGCTGGACGACGGCTCGTTCCAGGAGCTCGACATGCTGGCCCGCCACCGGGCCCACGGGATGGGGCTCGACGACAACCGGCCGTACACCGACGGCGTCGTGACCGGCTTCGGGACGATCGACGGCCGCCGGGTCTGCGTCTTCAGCCAGGACTTCACCGTCTTCGGCGGTGCCCTCGGCGAGGTCTTCGCCGAGAAGATCCACAAGGTCATGGACCTCGCCGCGTCGACCGGCGTCCCGATGATCGGCCTCAACGACGGCGCGGGAGCCCGCATCCAAGAGGGCGTCGTCTCGCTCCACTCGTACGGCGGGATCTTCCACCGCAACGTCACGGCGTCCGGCGTCATCCCTCAGATCAGCGTGATTCTCGGGCCGTGCGCCGGCGGGGCGGTCTACTCGCCGGCGATGACCGACTTCATCTTCATGGTCCAGGGCACGTCGCACATGTTCATCACCGGCCCGGACGTCGTGAAAACGGTGACCGGCGAGGACGTGACGCTGGAGGATCTCGGCGGCGCGATGAGCCACGCCACGAAGTCGGGGGTGGCGACGTTCGTCTCCGCCGACGAGAAGGCCTGTCTGGACGACGTCCGCTACCTGCTCGGCTTCCTCCCGTCGAACAACTTGGAGGAGCCGCCGCCGGTCGTCTCCGGCGACGACCCCGAGCGGTCGACGCCGGAGCTCGTCGACCTCATGCCGCCGTCGCCGAACCTGCCGTACGACATGAAGAAGGTCATCGCCGCGGTCGTCGACGACGGTGACTACCTCGAGATCCACGCCCACTGGGCGATGTCGATCACCTGCGGCTACGCCCGTATCGACGGCCGGGTCGTCGGCATCGTCGGCAACCAGCCGGCCGTGCTCGCCGGAGTGCTCGACATCGACTCGTCGGAGAAGGCCGCCCGGTTCGTCCGAACGTGCGACGCGTTCAACATCCCGCTCGTCACCTTCGTCGACGTGCCCGGCTTCATGCCCGGCACCGATCAGGAGTACGGCGGGATCATCCGGCACGGGGCGAAGCTGCTCTACGCCTACTGCGAGGCGACCGTCCCGCGGATCCAGATCATCACCCGCAAGGCGTACGGCGGCGCGTACGTCGTCATGAACTCGAAGTCGATCGGCGCCGACCTGGCCTTCGCCTGGCCGTCGGCCGAACTGGCCGTCATGGGGCCGCAGGGCGCGGTCGAGATCCTCAACCGGCGCGATCTGGCCGAGGCCAGCGACCCGGTCGCCCGGCGGGCGGAGCTCGTCGACGAGTACACCGAGCGCTACGCCAACCCGTACATCGCGGCCGAGCGCGGCTACGTCGACGACGTCATCTCCCCGGCCGATACCCGCAAGGTCCTCGTCCAGAGCCTGGCCATGCTGGCGTCGAAGCGGGAGGACCTGCCCCACCGCAAGCACGGGAACGTCCCGCTCTGATGGCCGGCGCTGCCGGCGACCCCGGGGTCGACGCCGCACTGGCACCGTACGCGGCGCGGCCTGAGCCGGACCCGGCGGTCCTGGCACTGGTGACCGCGGCGGCCGACCAGCTCTGGACGCGGCCGGTACCACCGACCGACGAGACGGACCCGGCCCACCGGGTCTGGCGGTTCAGCGGCCGTTGGTGGTCGAAACCGACGCCGCTGCGCCGCGAGCGGCCCTGGTCCGGTCGCTGACCGACCGGTCGATCCCAGACCTCATTCGATGTCGAGATCGAGGTCTGGGCGGCTGAGGGTCCGAGCTCGTTCGGCGACGTCAGTGGCCAAGTCGGCCAGGCCCGAGCGAGCCCGGTGGCGCTCGACCAGGCCGACCATGTCGGCAACGATCCGGTCGAGCTCGAAGTCCTTCGGCGTGTAGATGGCGGCGACGCCCTTGCCCCGGAGCACGTCGGCGTCGTCCGGCGGGATGATGCCGCCGACGACGACGTCGGCATCGACCCGGGCGGCCCGGAGCCGGTCGAGGATCTCGGGGACGAGCTCGAGGTGGGACCCGGACAGGATCGACAGCCCGACGAGATCGACGTCCTCGTCCCGGGCGGCCGCGACGATCTGCTCGGGCGTCAGCCGGATGCCCTGGTAGATGACCTCGAAGCCAGCGTCTCGGGCGGCGACGGCGATCTGCTCCGCCCCGTTCGAGTGGCCGTCGAGCCCGGGCTTCGCTACAAGGAGCCGGGGCGGCCCGCCGGTGGCCGCGGCGAGCGCCTTCACCCGCTCGACGATCGGTGCCATCTCCGGCCCGCGGTGGCCGGCCGCGCCGCCGACGCCGGTCGGGGCGCGGTACTCGCCGAACACCTCCCGCAGGGCTCCCGCCCACTCCCCGGTGGTGCCGCCGGCGTGGGCGAGGGCGATCGTGGCCTCCATCACGTTCGCCATCTCGTCGGTCGCGGCCCGCCGAAGCTCGTCGAGCGCCCGGGCGACCGCGCCGGTGTCCCGCCGGCGGCGCCACTCGGCCACGTCGGCCTGCAGCTCGGCCTCGACGGTCGGGTCGACCTTCAGGATGCTCTCCGCGCCCTCGTCGCCGGTCAGCGGCGACGGCGCGGTCTCGATGAAGCAGTTGACCCCGACGACCTGTTGCTCACCGGTCTCGATCCGCCGCACCCGGTCCGACTGGCTCCGGACGAGCCGCGTCTTCAGCTCGTCGATCGCCTCGAACGCGCCGCCCAAGCCGAGGACATCGGCGAGCTCGTCGCCAGCCGCGTCGATCAGCTCGGCCGTCTTCGCCTCGATGACCTTCGATCCGTCGAAGATGTCGTCGTACTCCAAGAGATCGGACTCGTAGGCCAGGATCTGCTGGATCCGCAGCGACCACTGCTGGTCCCACGGGCGGGGCAGTCCGAGCGCCTCGTTCCAGGCCGGCAGCTGGATGGCCCGGGCCCGGGCGTTCTTCGACAGCGTCACGCCGAGCGCCTCGAGGACGATCCGGGGCACGTTGTTCTCCGGCTGCTGCTCGGTCAGGCCGAGCGAGTTGACCTGGACGCCGTAGCGGAAGCGGCGCAGCTTGGCGTCCTCGACTCCGTAGCGCTCACGGCAGATCCGGTCCCACATGGCGGTGAACGCCCGCATCTTGCACGTCTCCTCGACGAACCGGACGCCGGCGTTGACGAAGAAGCTGATCCGGCCGACGACGGTCGGCAGGTCGGTCTCGGGTACTTTCCCCGACGTCCGTACCGCGTCGAGGACGCCGATGGCCGTCGCCAGGGCGTACGCCACCTCCTGGACCGGCGTCGCGCCCGCCTCCTGGAGGTGGTAGCTGCAGACGTTGATCGGGTTCCACTTCGGCACCCGCTGGACGGTGTAGGCGATCGTGTCGACGGTCAGCCGGAGGCTGGGTTGGGGCGGGAAGATGAACGTGCCGCGACTCAGGTACTCCTTGACGATGTCGTTCTGCGTCGTCCCCTGTAGGGCGGTCGGGTCGACGCCGTGGTCCTCCGCGTTGGCGACGTACAACCCGAGCAACCAGGCCGCGGTGGCGTTGATCGTCATCGACGTGTTCATCTCGGCCACCGGGATGCCGTCCATCAACTCGCGCATGTGACCGAGGTGGGCCACCGGCACGCCGACCTTGCCGACCTCGCCGGCCGCGGCCGGGTCGTCGGGGTCGTAGCCGGTCTGCGTCGGCAGATCGAAGGCGATCGAGAGGCCGGTCTGGCCCTTGGCCAGGTTCGTCCGGTAGAGCGCGTTCGACGCCCGGGCGGTGGAGTGGCCCGAGTACGTCCGCATCATCCACGGCTTGGCCCGTTCCGGCATCGTTACCATTCTGCCCCCCTACCCGGGTGGTGACGCCCCGGGGGTGCCCGCCGGACCCTCGTCCGGGGGCCCACGTCCTACCTCTTGTAGTCGTAGAACCCGCGGCCGGACTTCCGCCCGAGGGTCTCGGCGGCCACCATCCGGCGCAGGAGCGGGACGGCCGCGTAGTTCGGGTCGCGGTACTCCGCGTAGAGCGTGTCGAGGATGGCCAGCGACGTGTCGAGACCGACCAGGTCGAGCAGGGCGAACGGGCCCATCGGGAACCCGCAGCCGCCCTTCATCGCGGTGTCGATCCCCTCCTTCGTCGCGACGCCCTGCTCGAGCAGACGCACCGCGTTGTTGAGGTACGGGAAGAGCAGCGCGTTGACGACGAACCCGGCCTGGTCCTTCACCGTGACCGGCTCTTTGCCGCACGCCGCCGCGAACGCCACTGCGGTGGCAATCGTCTCGTCGGACGCGGTGATCGGCCGGACGATCTCGACCAACGACATCGCGGGGGCCGGGTTGAAGAAGTGGATCCCACAGACCCGGTCCGGCCGTCCGGTCTCCATGGCCAGCTCGACCACCGGGAGCGTCGACGTGTTCGTGGCGACGATCGTCCCGTCCGGGCAGATCCGGTCGAGCTCGGTGAAGAGGTGCTTCTTGACCGCCAGGTCCTCGACGACCGACTCGACGACGAGATCGACGTCCGCCAGCGCGTCCAGATCGGTCGCCGTCGTGACTCGGCCGAGGATCTGCTCGCGCTCCTCCTCGGTCCGCTTCCCCTTCTCGACCTGCCGGGCGAGCGACTTCTCCAGGCGAACGACCGTGGCGTCCGCGCTCGACTGGCTCCGGCTCCGCAGGACGACCTGGTGGCCGGTGGCGGCCGCCACCTCGGCGATGCCCGAGCCCATGATTCCCGAGCCGACGATTCCGACACGCGTGACAGTCATGGACGAAGACGTTACCCCGCTGCAGAAATCGCCTCGTCACCCGTCCGTCGTCGTGCCCTCCCGGCGCTGCCGGCTGGCCCTCGCCTGGGCCGCCATGGCGTCGAGGACCGCCTCGGGCGCCTGGCGATAGCCCTCCCAGGCGGCACGGGCCGTGGCGGGGGCCACGATGATCGCCCGGTTCTCGACCACGCCGTCGAGGATGTCGGCGGCCATCGCCGCCGCCGGGTACGGCGGACCGAGCGCGTTGGTCAGGAGCTTGCGGGCGTTCACCGCGTTGCCCGGGCCGGTCTGGTCGAGGATCGGCGTTTCGACCGGGCCGGGGCAGACCACGCTGATGCCGACCCCGTGGGCCGCCGCCTCGACTCGCAGGCTGACACTGAGGCCGACGACCGCGGCCTTGGCCGCCGCGTAGGGGGTGAGCAGCGGCGACGGCACGAGCCCGGCCAACGACGCCGTATTGACGATGTGGCCCGACGCCTGCCGCACCATCGACGGGTACGCGGCGGCGACGCCGTAGACGACGCTGTTGAGGTCGGCGTCGATCACCGCCGCCCAGTCGGCCAAGGTCAGCTGCTCGACGGGGCCACCGGCGCCGATGCCCGCGTTGTTGCAGAGCAGGTCGATCCGCCCGTACCGGCCGACCACCGAATCGACGAGCGATGCCACCGCGCCGGCGTCGGTGACGTCGACCGCGGCCGGCTCGGCACCGCGGCCGATCTCGGCGGCCGACCGCTCGGCCCCCGGGCCGTCGAGGTCGGCCAGGACGACGGTCGCGCCCTCGGCGACCAGCGCCGTCGCCAGGGCCCGACCGATGCCCGAGGCGGCTCCGGTGACGATCGATACCTGGGCGTCGAACCGGCGAGACGCCGGGTCCGCCGCGGGGTATCCGCCGGCCGGGCCCGCCGTGGTCATGACCCGAGCTTACGTGTGCGACCCTTGATCGGATGATCGTCGGTTCCTCCGTCAACGTCGAGATCGGCGACCGCGTGCTGCTCGGCGACGCGTCGTTCGTCGTCGGGGCTGGCGAGAAGGTCGGCCTCGTCGGCCGCAACGGCGCCGGCAAGTCGTCGCTCATCTCCGTCCTCGTCGGCGAGCCGCCGGCCCAGGTGCGCTCTCGCGGCAATGTCCGTATCACCGGCACCCTCGGCTGGCTGCCCCAGGTTCCCCCGCCGCGCGGGCTCGGGTTGGACCCGAGCGGCTTCTCGCACGTCCTGTCGGCTCGCGGGCTCGACGTCCTCGACGACGCGCTCGACCAGGCCCGGCGGCAGATGGCCAAGGATCCGACCGAAGAGAACATCCAGCACTTCGCCGACCTCGAGCAGCAGTACCAGGAGAACGGTGGCTACGAGGCCGAATCCGTCATGGGCCGCCTCGCCGCCGGCGTCGGGCTCCCCGAGGACGCGCTGCTCGACGACATCGAGACGCTGTCCGGCGGGCAGCGGCGCCGCGTCGACCTCGTCCGCATCCTCTTCCAGGCGCCCGACGTCATGGTCCTCGACGAGCCGACGAACCACCTCGACCTGACGGCCAAGCAGTGGCTCATGGACGAGCTGGCGACGTTCCGCGGCGCCCTGCTGGTCGTCAGCCACGACCTGCAGCTCCTCGACCGGTCGATCACGAAGGTCTTCCACCTCGACGACGGCCGCCTCCACGAGTACAAGGGGACGTACTCGAGCTACCGCACCCAGCTGGCGGCCGACCACGACCGACGCGAGCGGGCGGCCGAGCTCGAGGGCCGCGAGATCAAGCGGCTCAGCACGCTCGCCGACACCATGCGCGGCCAGACCGTCCGCCGGGCCCGCGTCGCCAAGTCCCTCGACCGTCGGGTCGAACGGCTCGAAGGCCGGCGCACGGAGGTCTTCGCCCGGGAACGCAAGAGCGTCTTCCGCCTGCCGACGCCCGAGCGCTCCGGCGCGGTGCCGCTGACCGTCCAGCACCTCGCCGTCCGCTACGCCGACGACACCGTCCTCACCGACGTCGACTTCACCGTCGGCCGCGGTGACCGCATCGTCGTCATCGGCCGCAACGGCGCCGGTAAGTCGAGCCTGCTCCGCTGCGTCGCCGGCGTCCAGGCGCCGAGCGACGGATCGGTCGCGGTCGGGACGAACGTGTCGATCGGTTACTTCGCCCAGGAGCACGAGCAGGTCGACCACGACAAGACCACCCTCGAGAACGTCGACGACACCGTGCTGAAGACCGACCCGGAACGCCGGGCCCTGCTCGGCTCGTTCGGGCTGCCGTCGAAGGCCGCCGACCAGATGCCGG
Organism: uncultured Actinomycetota bacterium; assembly: GCA_963745595.1. Lineage (GTDB taxonomy): Bacteria > Actinomycetota > Acidimicrobiia > Acidimicrobiales > RAAP-2 > DASZUK01. The sequence goes on from CAVUYB010000015.1 coordinate 146,022, forward strand.
CGACCCTCTCCGGCGGCGAGCGGGCCAAGCTCGGGCTGGCCATGCTGGCCGCCGGCCGGGCGAACCTGCTCGTCCTCGACGAGCCGACCAACAACCTCGACCCCGCGTCGATCCAGGCCGTCGGCCGGATGTTGAGCGCGTGGCCCGGCACGCTCGTCGTCGTCAGCCACGACCGCTCTTTCGTCGCCGCCCTCGAACCCACGCACGCCGTCGCCCTCCCCGACGAGCGGTACGACTACTGGCGCGACGAGTACCTCGACGACGTCGCCCTTCGCTGAGCGAGCCGACCGGCGTCGTGGAGAGCGGCCAGGACGTGCCAGCAAGTGGCTCGTATGACCAAGTGGCCCGTATGAGAGGAACCGGGAAACCCGGCCTGCTGGCCCTCGTCGGCGGCGCGGCCTGGACCGACGGCTGCGACTTCGACGCTGAGCTGCTTGCCGCGTCCGGTGGCTCCGACGTCGTCGTCCTGCCCACCGCGGCCGCCTACGAACACCCCGAACGGGCGGTGCTCGCCGCCGCCGAGTGGTTCGGCCCGCTCGGAGCCGAGGTCGAAGGCCTCATGGTCCTCGGCCGGGCGGACGCCGAGGACGACGGCGCGGCCGACGTCATCCGCGGCGCCCGCTTCGTCTACCTGAGCGGCGGCTCCTCGCTCCACCTACGGTCGGTCCTCAAGGACTCCAAGGTCTTCGCCGCGCTGAAGGACGCGTGGCTCGACGGCGCGGTCGTCGCCGGTGCCGCGGCCGGTGCGATGGCCCTGACCGACCCGATGGTCGACCCCCGGGGCGGCGCGCTCACCGTCGGTCTCGGCCTCGTCGACGGCCTGGCCGTGATCCCGCACTTCGGCGACGTCGGCGAGGACGCCCATGGCGAGAAGCTGCACCGCTCCGTCGTCCTCGCCCCGAAGGACCTGCCGGTCGCCGGTATCCCCGAGCGGACCGCGCTGCTCCGCGAACCCGACGGCCGCTGGCGTTCGGCCGGCGTCGGGCAGGTCGCGGTCTACCTCGGTGGCTCGCCGGCCGGCGACGGGCTCGGCGCGCTCGGTTAGGCGACGGTCGACCGCGCGGCCCCGCACCGGCCCAGCTGGCCGTTCCGGCCGGTGGGGACGGCGGCGGCGAACACCACGTAGGGTCCGGCGTCGTGGCGCTGGTCCGGGCGACACGCCTCCGTAACACAGCGCCCTGCTAGAAACTTCAACGGCGACCGTCCTCGATGCCGGAATGCTCGGCAGGTCGTCCTCGTGCAGCGCCGGGGTCGGTCGTCCGTCGACCGTCGCCGGTGGCCACGCCACCGATCCAGCGCACACGACGAGGAGGCCGGATATGCCGGCAGCAGGGAGACCGGAGGGGACCGGGAACGATGAGGGGATGGGTATGCAGGCGCGGCTTGCCGCGCTCGAGCGGTCGGTCCGCGCCATGGCGGACGAGGTTCGCACCAGACGACTCGTCGTCGTCGACGACCGCGGTCGGGTGCGACTGGTTACCGAGATCGTCGGCGAGACGACCGAGCTGCGTCTCGAACTGCCTGGCGCCCCGGGTGACCGAGCCGCCGACGCGGACGACGCGGCCGCCAGCCGGAACGGAGGAGGGCGAGCCGCGGTCGTCCTCCATGCGACGCCGTCGACCGTCGACGGGCCCGATGACGGTCTCGGACCGGCCGTCGGCTTCCAGCTCTGGGCGGACGGCGACTCGGTCGTCGAGATCGACAGCTGGCCCGGCCCCGACGGCCGTTGGCAGCCGCACGTCCACCTAACCGGTGGGGCGTGAAGAGCGCCCGGGGGGTGGGCAGCACCGTGGACGGTGCTACGTATCAGTCTGTAGACCTATCGGTAGCCGCTGAGCAGCGTGAGTGTCGTGGAAGGCGACCTCCAGCGACAGCTCGGTCGGGGCCTCCGCGCCCATCGAAAGGCCCGCGGGCTCAGCCAGGAGGAGTTCGCCGACGTCGCCGGGGTCCACCGGACCTTCATCGGCGGTCTGGAGCGCGGCGAGCGGAACGTCACGCTCCAAACGGTCGAGCGGCTGGCCGATCGCCTGCACGTCGATCCGATGGACCTGCTCAGCGGCTCCGACAACGGGTAGCGCGCCGCCGCTCGGCCCCGATCACCGGTCGGTGCCGACCCGGCCGGTGCGAGGTTCTAACGCTGAGTGGTACAGTATTTGGTACCACTCAGCGTCAGAAGGGGCCCAGAATGGCTATCACCGCGAGCGAAGCCCGGCGGGAACTTTTTCCGCTCATCGAGAAGGTCAACGACGACCGCGCGGCCATCGAGATCACGTCCAAGCGCGGCAACGCGGTGCTCATGTCGGCCGACGAGTACGCGGCATGGCAGGAGACGGCCTACCTGTTCCGGTCGCCAGCCAACGCCCGCCGGCTCCTGGACGCGGCCGAGGCGGCGGCCCGAGGCGAGACCGTCGAGCATCCGCTCGACCGCGAGTGAAGCTGGTTTTCACCCCACAGGGTTGGGACGACTACCTCTACTGGCAGCGAGTCGACCGAACCGTCCTCAAGCGGATCAACCGCCTGATCGACGATGCCCGCCGCGATCCGACCACCGGGATCGGTAAACCCGAACCGCTCGAGTACGGCATCAGTGGCTCTTGGTCACGGCGGATCACCGAGGAGCATCGCCTCGTCTACCAGGTTCTCGATGGCGACCTCGTCGTCCTCCAAGCGCGCTACCACTACGGAAAGTGACGTTCCGCAGGCCGGGCGGAGACACGCTCGTGTCGTGCATCGGCACGGCTCGTGTCCGGTATTGCTACCCATCGGTCTGTAGACCAGCAAGTAGCCATTCAGCAGGGTGTTCCCCGTGGAGGGGGCCCTACAACGCCAGTTTGGCCAGGCCCTCCGCGCGCTGCGCAAGAGCCGGTCGCTCAGCCAGGAGGACTTCGCTGACGTCCTCGGGGTACATCGGACGTACATGGGTGGCCTGGAGCGGGGCGAGCGGAACGTCACGCTCCGAACGGTCGAGCGGTTGGCCGACCGGCTCGGCCTCGATCCCCTCGCCCTGCTCGGCGGCCCTCCCGCCTGACGTTCGCCCGCTGGCGTTCGCCCGCTGACGCTGGTCGGTCAGGGCGGGGATCAGCGGCCCAGGGTGCGGGCCGGCTGGGCCGACAGCGTCCGCCGTAGGAGATCGAGCGCGGAGATGGCCGAGTACTGCCGGACCCGCGGCCGGTCCCCCGGGAGGTGGAGCTCGGCGGTGACGAGCCGGCCGTCGGGCAGCGCCAGGCCGACGAAGACCGTGCCGGCCGGCTTTCCCTCCTGTTCGGTCGGGCCAGCGACGCCGGTGATGCCGAGACCGACGTCCGCGCCGACGACCCGGCGAGCGCCGACGGCCATCGCCCCGGCCGCGTCCTCGGACACCACCGGACCGTCGGGCAGCCCGAGCACGGAGAACTTGACCGCGCTGTCGTAGGCGACGACCCCGCCCCGGAACCACCGGCTGCTCCCGGGAACGTCGACGACGCGCGAAGCGATGAGCCCGCCGGTAAGGGACTCGGCGACGCCGAGCGTCAGACCACGGTCGAGCAGGATCGTGCCGACGGCTTCTTCCATCGTCTCGTCGTCGATGCCGAAGACGATGTCGCCGAACCGATCGGCCAACGCCGTCCGAACTTCGGCCTCTTCGGCGTCGAGCCTCGCCACGACCTCGCTGGCGGTGGCGGCTCGGGCGGTCAGTCGCACCTTGATCCCTTCGATCCCGCTGGCCAGGAAGGCGATCGTGACGGCGCCAGCCGCGGCCGCGGCGTGGTCGAGCGCGTCGATGCGGGCCTGGAGAGCTTCGGCCAACCCTGACTCGCTCGTCCCCCACGTCCGGAGGACCCGGCTGGCGATGACCGCCTCCTCCCCGGCCGCGGCCATCCGGGCCCGCAGGTCGGGCAGGATCGCTCGCTCGAACATCTCGGCCATCTCGTACGGCACGCCGGGCACCGCGTAGACGACCTTGTGGCCGATCGGACAGATCAGGCCGGGTGCGGTGCCGCGGGCCTGCTCGATGACCGACGCTCCCTCCGGCACGTCGGCCTGGCGGCGGTTGTTGTCGGACATCTCGCGGCCGCGGCCGGCGAAGAACCCCTCGATCCGGGCGACGACCGCGCCGTCTCGAACGAGCGGGACGTTCATGACCTCGGCGATCGCCTCCCGCGTGATGTCGTCCTGCGTCGGTCCGAGACCGCCGCACATGATGACGCCGTCCGATCGGGCCAACGCGGTGCGCAGCGCCAGCACGATCCGACGATGGTTGTCCCCGACGGCCTGGTGGAAGTGCGAGCCGACCCCGGCGGCCGCCAGCTGCTCGCCGAGCCACGCGCTGTTCGTGTCGGCGATCTGGCCGAGCAGCAGCTCGGTCCCGACCGCCACGATCTCGACCCTCACCGCCCGGCTGCCGTTCTCATCGCCCGGCGGTCGCCTCCCGCAGGGCCGAGCGCCCGTCGAGCAGGTACTGCAGGCCGGTGAACACCGTCAGGGCGGCAGCCACCCAGATGGCCACGATCTGCAGGCCGTGCTCGCCGGCCAGTGGCGGCAGCAGGCACGTGGCGATGGCGAGATCCTGGACGAGCGTCTTCACCTTGGCCGACGTGCGGGCCGGGATCGACACGCCGCGACGGCCGGCCCACGAGCGGTAGGCGACGAGCCCGATCTCGCGCAGCGCGATCAACCCGACCGGCGCCCACGGGAGGTGGTGCTGCACCGCCAGCGCGCCGAGCGCGCCGAGCACGACCACCTTGTCGGCGAGCGGGTCGAGGAACGCCCCCGACCGCGTCGTCCCCTGCCGGCGGGCGAGCCACCCGTCGATGCCGTCGCTGCCGGCGACCGCGACGCCGACCACTGCCGTCAACCACGTCGCCCCCTGCGTCACGATCAGGCCGACGAAGACCGGCGTGGCCAGCAGGCGAGCCATCGTCAGGGCGTTGGCCGGCGTCGCCAGGGCCGACGGCCCGAACGTCTGGTCCGACGCGCTGCTCATCCGGCCCCGTCCGTCCGACCGGCGTCCACCCGATCGACGTCCGGCCGACCGATGTCCGATCGAACAGGCTCGGCGACGACATCCGTGCCGAGAGAGGCCGTCACCACCACGTCCACCAACGACCCGACCGGCAGCGTGCCGGGCACCCGGACGACGCCGTCGATCTCCGGTGCCTCGTGCACCGTCCGTCCGATCCCCGGGGCGTCGACCAGCACCTCGCGAGTCTGCCCGATCAGCCGGTCCCGTCGCCGGGCCGTGATCGAGTCCTGCAGCTCCGTGCACTCCTGCAAGCGCTCGAGCGCCAGCTCGGGCGCCACCTGGTCCGGCAGGTCGGCGGCCCGGGTCCCGTCCTCGGCGGAGAACAGGAAGAACCCGGCCCAGTCGAGTGTCGCGTCCCGCAAGAACGCGAGCAGCGCGTCGTGGTCCTCCTCCGTCTCCCCGGGGTAGCCGAGGATGAACGACGACCGGAACGTCGCCGTCGGCTCGGCCTCCCGTATCCCGGCGATGCGGCGCGAGGAACCGGTCCCCGTCGCCCCACCGGCGCATCCGGGCCAGCAGTGGGCGCGAGACGTGCTGGAGCGACAGGTCGAAGTACGGCACGCCGGTCGCCAGGATGGCGTCGACGAGGTCATCGGTGAGGCTCGACGGGTAGAGGTAGAGCAACCGCGTCCGGGGCACCAGCGCCGCGACGGCCCGCGTCAAGGCGACGATCGGCGTCGGCTCCCCCCGCCGGCGGCTGCCGCGAGCCGACGTGGCCGTCCCACCTTCCCCGTCCACCCCGTGGGTGCGGTCCCGGGCGTAGGAGGCGAGATCCTGGGCGACGAGGACGATCTCCTTGACCCCGTCATCCCCGGCGGCGAGGGCGCGGACCTCGTCGAGGACGTCGGCCGGGCGACGGGATCGCTGCTTGCCCCGGAACGACGGGATCGCGCAGAACCCGCACGAGCGGTCGCAGCCCTCGGCGACCTTGACGTACGCCCACGGTGCGGTGGCCGGTGGTCGGGGCAGCTCGAGCAGGTCGAAGGACGTTGCCGTCGAGCTCGGTGCGCTGACCGGCCGGTGCCGGCGAGCCGAGCCGAGGCTGACGGGGACGGGCGCCGAGGCCGGCGCTGATGCCGGTTCCGGCTGGGAAAGCGACGGCCCGCCGTCGACGCCGCCCGGCACCAGGGCCGTGCCGAAGCCGGCGACGAGATCGACCTCCGGCAGCGCGGCGGCCAGCTCGTCGCCGTACCGTTCGGCCATGCACCCGGTGACGACCAGCCGGGACCCGTCGCGCCGATGCTCGTCGAGCAACAGGACCGTGTCGACGGACTCCTGGCGGGCGGCTTCGATGAACGCACAGGTGTTGACGACGACGAGGTCCGCGTCGCCCGGCTCGTCCGCCGGCCGGTAACCGTCCGCGGCCAGCAGCCCGGCCAGCTTCTCCGAGTCGACCTGGTTCTTCGGGCACCCGAGCGTCTGCAACCAGTAGCGCCCGTTGGCCATGACGACATTCTCTCCTTTTGCCGGTCGCCGAGCTGGCGCGCGTGCCGCGGGCCCTGGCGCCAGCTCGACCTTCGCCACCCCGATGTCCGATCGCCGGGACCGCCCGGACCTGGCATCGACCGGCGTCCGACACTGACCGGTTCAGCGGAGAGGGAGGGATTTGAACCCTCGGACCGGGTTCCCCCAGTCAACTCATTAGCAGTGAGTCCGATTCGGCCGCTCTCGCACCTCTCCAGCGACTCCGTGCCCCCTCCTGGCCGCCGGCGGAGCGTGGGCCCCGGGAAGGCGACCGGACGGCGTCCGGCGTCGACAAAGGCTACCGGATCGCCGGCGGCGTCCAGCCAGCGCCGCGCCAGCGCGGCGGCACCGGTGATCGACATCACGCCACCGACGGTCGCCGTCGCGACCACCGGAGCGCGGGGAGACTGGTCGCGTGCGGTTGTTCGTGGCGATCTGGCCGCCGGCCGAGGTACGGGACCGGCTCCGCGCGCTGGCCCGGCCGACCGTCCCGGACCTCCGATGGACGACGCCTGACCAGTGGCACGTCACCATCGCCTTCCTCGGGGAGGTCCCCGACAGCGGGCAGATGGCGGCGGCGGGGGCGCTCGCCGGGATCGCCAGACAACTTCCGGACCGGCCCCACGCGATCATGGGACCGGCCACCGCCACCCTGGGGCGGGGCATCCTCTGCCTGCCGGTCGACGGGTTGGACGAAATGGCGAGGGTGGTGCGGGCGTCGCCCCTCGGCCGGTACGTCCGGCCCGAAGAGCTGCCGTTCAACGGCCATCTGACGCTGGCCCGGGCCCGACGGGGTCGGCGGGTGCCGGACGACCTCTGCGGCGTACCGGTCGAGGCCCGGTGGCCGGTCGACGAGATCAGCCTGGTGTCGTCCCGGCGGCATGCCGAAGGTGCGCGGTACGAGACCCTGGCCGGCGCGACCATTCGGTAAGGAAATGAGTCGTCGCCAGCATCCCTTGACGAACACGCGTTCGCCGGTAAAGTGCCCGCTGTCACAACCCGTCCGTAGGGTCGGCGCCGACAACTCAGACCAGACCACGTCGATCGACGCACGAGGAGAGGACCAGATGGCAGAGGAGCGAGAGAAGGCCCTGGACATGGCCCTCGGGCAGATCGAGAAGCAGTTCGGCAAGGGCTCGGTCATGCGGATGGGCGACAACATCAACCTGGGCATCGAGGCGATCCCCACGGGAGCGCTCTCCCTGGATCTCGCCCTCGGCATCGGCGGGCTCCCCCGGGGCCGGATCGTCGAGATCTTCGGTCCGGAGTCGTCCGGGAAGTCGACCCTGGCCATGCACTGCGTCGCCGAAGCCCAGCGGAACGGCGGCATCTGCGCGTACGTCGATGCCGAGCACGCGATGGACCCGGTGTACGCCAAGGCCATCGGGGTCAACGTGGACGACCTGCTGATCTCCCAGCCGGACACCGGTGAGCAGGCCCTGGAGATCGCGGACATGCTGATCCGGTCGGGCGCCCTGGACATCATCGTCATCGACTCGGTGGCTGCCCTGACCCCCCGGGCGGAGATCGACGGGGAGATGGGCGACACCCACGTCGGGCTGCAGGCCCGGCTCATGTCGCAGGCCCTGCGGAAGCTCACCGGGACCCTCAACAAGTCGGACACGATCGCGGTCTTCATCAACCAGCTGCGGGAGAAGATCGGCGTGCTCTACGGGTCGCCCGAGACGACCCCCGGCGGGCGGGCGCTGAAGTTCTACTCGTCGGTCCGCCTGGACATCCGCCGGATCGAGACCATCAAGGACGGGGCCGAGATGATCGGCAATCGGACCCGGGTGAAGGTGGTCAAGAACAAGGTCTCCCGACCGTTCCAGCAAGCCGAGTTCGACATCATGTACGGAACCGGGATCAGCCGGGAGGGCTCCCTGCTCGACGTGGCGGTCGATCTCGGGTTCATCAAGAAGTCGGGGGCCTGGTTCACCTACGAAGGTGAGCAGTTGGGCCAGGGTCGGGAGAACGCCAAGGCGTTCCTGCGGGAGAACCCGCAGCTGATGGCCGAGATCGACGACCGGGTGCGCCAGCACCTGGCGCCTTCCGACCCCGAAGAGGGGGTCGAGGGCATCGAGGGTGCCCTCGACCCGGACGACCAGCCGATCAGCCTGTCCGACTGATCGCCGACCGACCACCCGGTTGGCGATCCGTCGACCGGGTGGTCAGAAGTACCCTGAAGCCGAGAACGTGCGTGACGGCGCCGAGGGAGCTTCGGAAAATCGACCTGCTACGCTGTCTGGCTAGCCGGTCGACAGGATCGAGCGGCGGCCGGCAGCATCCCGGTGGGCCTGATTCGATTTCTGGTTCGGGTTGGCCTGTTGACAACTCGACTGGAGTTCAGTGGTTTCACTCTCCGACCTGGGCGTTTCTGCCCACCTGGTCGCCCGATCAGCTCGACGGGGCACCGGCCCGTCCGCTCCGGGTAGTTACCTCCTCGGCGTCCTCGACGGACCGCCCCATCGCCGGTCGGCGGTCGAGTCCCGCTCCCGTGCGGGGATGCCCTGTCGGTGACGTTCGTCCAAGACCTCTCGGCCTGCCTCCCGGCTCGGAGCCGGAACGCGGGCCGCCAGGATGCACCAACCGCAGGCCTGCCTGCGGCGGTCAGTAACCGCAGTACCCGAAGGCAATAGAAAACGGCAGTACTTACAGGCAATAGAAAAGAGGAATCATGCCGATCGGCACCGTCAAGTTCTTCAACACGGAGAAGGGCTACGGCTTCGTTTCACGCCCCGACGGGGACGATGTGTTCGTCCACTACAGCAATGTGCAGGGCTCCGGTTTCCGGACCCTGGAAGCCGGCCAGCAGGTCGAGTTCGAGATCGCCCCGGGTCGCAAGGGAGACGAGGCGCGGAACGTCAAGGTCATCTGACGCCCGCACCCGTCACCGTCTGGCCGACGGCCGCCCCCGACCGGGCGGCGCGGCCAAGGGAAGGGAGAGTGGTGTGTATGGCAAGGCCTCGTTCGACGTTCGGCAAGCTCCAACGCGATCAAGCGAAGCGAGCCAAGGCAAAGGCCAAGCAGGAGGACCGGGCGGCTCGCCGTGAGGACCGGACCGACGCGGAGGAGCCTGACGACGGACCGGTGGAGGACCAGGGAGCACTGCTGGAGCAGTTCGCCCGCCTCCACGAGGATCTCGCCGACGGGCGTATCTCGATCGACGATTTCGAGGTGCGCCAGGAAGATCTCCGCAGTCGGCTCCGGGTGGACTGACTGGACGATCTAGCGAACTGACCTGGCCGGCTGGTCCGGACAGGTCGGCGGGTACAGCGGCCGAGACGGCGACGTGTCGTCTTGGCCGCTGCGTCGCGTCCAGGGGCGGCGTACGGACGCCGCATCGCCCTCAGTGAGCCGTCGTCAGCGAACCGACCTCAGTGAGCCGGTGAGCCCGGCCCGTCGGCCGGACGGTCCCGCGTCTCGAGCCAGCGCCGGAACCCGGCGGCGTTGGAATGGACACCGTTGAGCGTCTCGAGCTTCTCCCGGTGCTCCTCCGGGACGTCGCCGATCTCGTCGGCGAACCGCACGGACAACGCGGCGGCGATGTCCTCACCGTTGCGGTAGGCCTGTTCCGCGGTGGCCGCCCACTGCCGCAGCGTCGCCGCCGCCTCGTCGAGGAGGGCGTCGGGGTCGTCCAGTAGGCCGTAGTGGGCGAGGGCGATCCCGGACGGTCGCCGGGCGGCGAACTTCTGCATCGACGTCAGGGCCTGGTCGAGGTCGAAGTCCGGCGGCGGCGTCGACGGACGGAGGATCCCGGCGTCGGGGAGCCGGACGCCGACCGCGTCACCGGCGAAGAGGACGCCGCTCACCGAGTCGTGGACGCCGAGATGGTGCTTGGCATGGCCCGGCGAGTCGATGGCGACGAGGACCCGGTCGGGCCCGACGCGGACCTCTTCGCCGTCGGCGAGAACGTGGAGCCGTTCGGCCGGCGTCGGGTCGAGGCGGCCGTAGAGCGAATCGAGGAGTGGCCCGTAGACGCGGGCGGCCGAGTCGACCAACCGGGTCGGGTCGGCGAGATGGCGGGCGCCCTTCTCGTGGACGTAGACCGTGGCGTCCGGGAACGCCCGGGCGACGTCGCCGACGCCACCGGCATGGTCGAGGTGGATGTGCGTGACGATCACGCCGGCCAGATCGGTCGGGCCGAGCCCCAGCCGGTCGAGCGACGCCAAGAGCACCGGGACCGACGACTGGCTTCCCGTCTCGATCAGCACCGGTGCCGGGCCTTCGAGCAGGTAGCCGGCGGTGACCCGCTCCCAGCCGCCGAGGAGGGTGTCGATCTGCAGGACGCCGGGGGCGATAGCCACCGGCGGGGCCGGCTCGGCGTCGCCGGCCTCGTGGCCATTGGCAGGACCGTGCCCGTGCCCGGTCACTCAGCGGCCACCTCGACGACGACCTTGACGTCGTCGGGCTGGCGGTCGAGCGCCTGTTGCCACTGGTCGAGCGGGACCTTGCGGCTGACGAGCCGCTCGAGCCAGTTCCGGTCGGCTTTGGCCAGCGCGTCGGCTCCCGCTTCGTAGTGCCGTCGGTTGGCGTTGACGGAGCCGACGACAGCCTCGTTGGAGAGAACCATCGACCGGTTGAGCGCGCCCTCGTCCACGTCGATGGTCCGGCCGCCAGAGGAGACGCCGGTCAGGCAGACGACCCCGTCGGGCCCGACGTGCTCCATGGCGTCGAGGACGAGGCTCGACACGCCCGTGCACTCGATGATGGCGTCCGCGTCCGGGCAGGCGTCGGCGATGGAACCGGTGTGGTACTGCGCGCCGAGCTGGCGGACGAGGTCGGGCTTGAGCCCGGTCGTCATCTGGTCGATCACGTGAACCTCGAGCCCGGCCTGCACGCCGATCAGCGCGGCGAGGAGCCCGATCGGTCCGGCCCCGGTGACGACGGCCTTGGTCGGCGCCCAGTGGGCCCGACCGCCGATCCGGTTGACCTGCTCCCACGCCTTCGCCACCACGCTGGTCGGCTCCAGCAGGACGCCGAGGAGCCCGAGCGACGAGTCCACCTTGACGACGTACTCCGGCGTGATCCGGTACTGCTCCGACAGGTAGCCGTCGTGCTCCTTGATGCCGCGCTCGGTGTACTGGCCGTTGCGGCAGAAGTCCCACTCCCCCACCGCGCAGTTCCCGCACGGGACCGGATCCGGGCGGCGGACGATGCCGACGACGAGGTCGCCCTCGGCCACCGGCGCGCCGGCCGGCGCCTCGAGGACGCGCCCGAGCGACTCGTGCCCGAGAACGAGCCGGTCGCGACCCGGCGGCGCCCAGCCGTACTCGCCGGAGAGGATCTCGATGTCCGTGCCGCAGATGCCGACCGCCAGCGTCTCGACGAGCACCGGTCCGTCGCTCTCGGGCGGCGGTGGGACGTCGGACAGCGCCGCCGAGCCCTTCTGGAGGGGAACCACCGTCAACGCCTTCATCTGCTCCTCCTCATCATGGTCTTGGGCTCATCGTCGTCGTCCTGCGTTCCGTCCGGTCATGCCGTCGACCCCTCGGGCGCACCGCCGGCCGGCACTTCGGATGCCCCATCGGCCGGCCCATTGGATGCCCCGTCGGCCGGCCCGGCGTCCCGGTCGCCGTCCTCGAGCTTTCGCGCCGACGACGGCCGGCCGTAATGCATCGTGCCGAGGCCGTGACGGGTGAGGCCGCCGAGACCCCACTTCGTGGCCCGGATGCTGCTCGTCCCGACCCCGCCGAGCAGGTTCTCGGTCATCAGCCGCCGCATCCGGTTGGTCACCTGGGCCTGACCGGGCGTCAGTGGCTCCTGGCCGGTCAGGCGGCAGGCCGTGTTGACGAGCGACACGTGCGAGAACGCCTGCGGGAAGTTGCCGACCTGGCGACCAGCTACCGCGTCGTACTCCTCGGCCAACAGGCCGAGGTCGTTGCGCAGGCCGAGCAGCCGCTCGAACAGCGCGGTCGCCTCGTCGACCCGGCCGATCATGGTCAGGCAGTCGGCCAGCCAGAACGAGCACGCCAGGAACGCGCCTTCCCGGCCGGTCAGCCCGTCGACCGCGCCGTCGTCGGTCGTGCGGTACCGCAGGACGAAGCCCGCGTCGTCCATCAGCTCGCGCTGGACCGCCTCGATCGTGCCGACGACCCGCGGGTCCTTCGCCGGCAGGAAGCCGACGAGCGGGATCATCAGCAGGCTGGCGTCGAGCTGGTCGCAGCCGTAGTACTGCGTGAACGCCTGCTTGTCCGGGTTGTACCCCTTCTCGGCGACCTCCGCGTGGATCTCGTCCCGCAGGGCCCGCCACTTGTCGATCGGGCCCGGCAGGTCGGGCCAGTCCTCCATCGTCCGCACCGCCCGGTCGACCGCCACCCAGGCCATGACCTTGGAGTGCGTGAAGTGCCGCCGCGGCCCGCGGACCTCCCAGAGCCCGTCGTCGGGGAGCTTCCAACCGTCCTCGATGAACTCGATCAGCTTCGTCTGCAGGTCCCAGATCGCCCGGCTGTGGATGCCGTCCATCTGGCCGGCGCTGTAGAGCGCGGACATCACCTCGCCGTAGACGTCGAGCTGGTACTGGTCGGCCGCGGCGTTGCCGATGCGGACCGGCGCCGACCCCTCGTAGCCCGGGAGCCAGTCGACCTCCCACTCGTCGAGCCGCCGTTCGCCGGCCGCGCCGTACATGATCTGCAACTTCGACGGATCGCCGGCCGTCGCCCGGAGCAGCCAGTCGCGCCAGGCCAGCGCCTCTTCGTGGTAGCCGCCGCGCATCAGCGACTCGAGCGTCAGCGTCGCGTCCCGGAGCCAGCAGTACCGGTAGTCCCAGTTCCGGTTCCCGCCCAGCGACTCCGGCAGCGACGTCGTCGCGGCGGCGACGATGCCGCCGGTCGGCTCGTAGGTGAGCGCCTTCAGCGTGATCAGCGACCGCAGGACCGCGTCGGCGTACTCGCCCTCGTAGGTGCACGCCGCCGACCACGTCCGCCACCACGCCTCGGTCGTCGTGATCGTGAACCACGGGTCGGTCGGATGCGGCGGGACCTCGTGCGACGGGAACCACGTCAGCGTGTACGGGATCTGCTGGCCCTCGCGGATCGAGAACTCCGACACCGACGTCAATCCCTCGCCGTGGACGTCCATCCGGGTCCACAGGGCCACCGAGTCCGGACCGGCGGTCGCGGTCAGCAGGTTGCCCGCGCCGACGCGGCTCACCCACGGGATGGAGAGGCCGTAGTCGAAGCGCACGGACAGGTCCATACGGATCGGCACGGTCCCCCGCACGCCCTCGACCATGCGCACGACCTGCGGGTACGTCTCACGGATGGGCATGCAGTCGGTGATGCGGATCGTCCCCTCGGCACAGTCCATCTCCGTCTCGAGGACGAGCGTCCCGTCGCGGTACCGGCGTCGCGTCGCGGTGACCGGACCCGCCGGCGCGATCTTCCAGTAGCCGTGGTCGTCGGTGCCGAGCAGCCGAGCGAAACAGGCACCGGAGGCGAAGTTGGGCAGGCAGAGCCAGTCGATCGACCCGTCGCGGCCGACGATGGCCGCGGTGTGCAGGTCGCCGATGACGGCGTAGTCCTCGATCGGGAGGGGCATGGCGGCCATTCTTACCCCTCCTGGTCCGGCCCGTCCGGCTCCCGCTCCGACTCGTTCGGCGTCCGACGGTCGCTCAGCTCTGGACGCACGCGCCGGTGCCGACGTTCGACGTCCGGGCCTCGGCCTGCTCGACGCGGCTCAGCACACCCGGCGACGCCAGCGCGTAGCCGACGTCCGCGTCGACGGTCGACCGGGAGAAGACGACCCCGATCACCGTGCCGTCCGCCTCGACGACCGGTCCGCCGGAGTTGCCGGGCTGGACGTCCGCGTCGAGCTGGTAGACGCTGCGGACGACTGTCCCTTGGTTGTAGATGTCCCGACCCTGCGCCAGCAGGCTCGACGCGATCCCGGCCGGCGCGACCGCCAGTGTCCCGTTCTGCGGGTACCCGAGCACCGCACCCTGCGTGCCGCGTTCGACGTCGTCGGGATCGAGGTTCAGCGGCGGGCCGAGCGGCGCCTTCGTCCGCAGGACCGCCAGGTCGAAGGACGGGTCGAACAGCACCGCGGTAGCCGGGTAGGTGACGCCCTGGACGATGACGTCGGTGGACGGCTCGCCGGCGACGACGTGGGCGTTCGTCACGACCAGCCCCGGCGCGACGACGAAGCCGGAGCCCTCCTGGAGGTAGCCGCAGGCCTGACCGATGACCTTGACCGTCGACGCCCGCGGCGACCGACCCGATCTGGTCCGCCTCGGTTCCCGACGGCGTCGCCACCGGCTGGGCCGTCGGCTGGGCCAGGCCGGCGAAGACCGGCGGGAACCCCGAACCGCCGAGGAACGTCTGGAGGTGGTCGAAGGCGTCCGGCACCGGCGGCATGACGTCGTCGACCGCCTTCAGGACGTCGGACCGTCCGATGGCCGAGCTGAGCCAGACGAACCGGCTCTCCGACAGCAACGACGCCATCAGCCACGACGAGACCAGCACCGCGGCCACCGCCACCGCGACGCCGAGGATCGCGTCGACCGACGCGAGGTGTCCCCGCTGGAGGGCTCGGTAGCTCCACCCGCCGGCGATCCGGCCGGCGATCCCGACGATGACGGCCAGCCCCAGGACGAGCACGAGCGCTACCGCGGTCCTCACTCCCGGCGAGTGGATGGACGAGCCGATGGCGTCGGCGATCACGACACCGAGAAGCAGGCCGAGCAGGAAGCCACCGAACGTCAGCACCTGGACGAGCGCGCCGAGCCGCAGACCGTGCACGGCCGCGGCGACCACCACCAGGATCAGCACGAGGTCGACCCAGTCCACCGGCGTCGAGGGTAGACGACCGGGTCGCCCCGGCCGCTACGGCAATGGCGGTGACGCCACCGGGAGCAGGCCGGCCGTTAGGTTGTCAGGCCGTGGAGGGCGCGTGAGCGACGGGCCGATCTCGGGGCCCCGGCGCCCGGGCCTGCGGATCCTGGCCCGGTGGTCGGCCGTCGCGACCACCGCCGTCGTCGCGGCGACCGTCGTCGTCGGGGTGCTCGGCGCCGGGCTCGGTCCGACGTCGGCCCTGGCCGCTGACCGGGGCCGGCCCACGACGACGCCGGTGGCGGTGTGGGGCCAACCGGCGCCCGCCGGCACCGGTTCCCTCGAAGCCGTGTCGTGCGGCGACGCCCGCCACTGCTGGGCCGTCGGCCGTTCCGCGGTCGACACGCTCGACGACGACGACGTCGACCAGCCCGTCGTCGTCGGTCGTCATCGACGCCACGACCGATGGCGGGAGCACGTGGACCGCCGAACCGGTCACCGTCAGCGACCCGACCGACCTGGCCGCCGTCGACTGCCCGGACCGTCGGCACTGCATGGCCGTCGGCATCGCCGACGACGACGGCCCGATCCTCGGCGCGGTGCTCGTCACCGCCGACGGCGGAAAGGGGTGGCAAGCCGTGGCCTCGCCGACCGGGTCCGTCGACCTCTCGGCCGTCCACTGCTTCGCCGTCGCCGACTGCCTCGTCCTGGCCACTGACGGGTCGACCTACTGGTCGGCGTCGACCACCGACGGCGGAAAGGTGTGGCAGCGCGGCGGCTCGCTCCCGCCCGGCTTGGCCGGCATCAGCCACGTCGCCTGTCTCGACGCCACAACGTGCGTCACCGTCGGCTACGTATCGTCGACGCCCGGTCAAGGGACCGGGGCGATCGCCGTCACCGACGACGGTGGGGCCAACTGGACCAGCGCGCCGGTGCCGGCCGGTGTCGGTGTCCTCCACGGTGTCGACTGCACCGCCGGCTCGACCTGCGTCGCCGTCGGCACGAAGTCCACGACGACCACCGACGTCGCCCTCGCCCCGAGCCAGGTGCTCGTCAGCGACGACCGCGGCACCTCGTGGAGCCTGACCGCGTCGCCGATGGGCGTCGGCGACGCCTTCGCCATCTCCTGCCCGGCCGGCGGCGGCTGCGCGACGGTCGGCACCGTCTGGACGGTCACGAACCCCCCGACGCCCATCGGCGGCGTCGTCGCGTCGGGTGCCGGCGGCCTGGCCTGGCAGACGATCCGGACGCGCTACGTCCCCGTCGGCCTCACCGGCGTCGACTGCCCCGCCCCGACGTCGTGCGTCGCCGCCGGCAACGACGTCCTGGCCCGCATCGCCCTTCCCCTCCCCAAGAAGACCGGCCGGACCGCGGGAACCGGCGGGGCGAGCACCACCAGCACGACCGGCACCGGCACCACCGGCTCGGCCACGACGAGCCCTACCGACGTTGGCGGGGCGACGGGAGCCCCCGCCACCGGCTAGTCAGCCGAGCGCGGGGACGACCTCCTCGGCGATCAGTCGTAGATGGTCCAGGTCGGTCAGGTCGAGCACCTGGAGGTAGATCGTTGTCGCCCCGAGCTCGCCGTACGCCCGCAGCCGCTCGGCCACCTCCGCCGGCAAGCCGGCCGCGCCGTTCGTCCGGAGCTCGTCGACGTCTCGCCCGATCGCCGCGGCCCGGCGGGCGAGCTCGGCCTCGTCGACCCCACAGCAGACGACGACCGCCGCCGAGAAGCGGAGCGCCGACGGATCCCGGCCGGCTTCCTCGCAGGCCCGGCGGGTGCGGTCGTACTGGGCGGCCGTGTCGTCGACCCCGTGGAACGGCACGTTGAACTCGTCCGCGAAGCGGGCGGCCAGCCGGGGCGTCCTCGTCGGGCCGGCGCCGCCGACGATGACCGGCGGGTGCGGCGACTGCGCCGGCTTCGGCAGCGCCGGGCTGTCGGTGACCGTGTAGTGGCGCCCGTCGTACGAGAAGCGGTCGCCGACCGGCGTCGTCCAGAGGCCGGTCAGGATCTCGAGCTGCTCCTCCAACCGGTCGAACCGTTCCTTCATCGGCGGGAACGGGATGCCGTACGCCCGGTGCTCGTCGTCGAACCAGCCCGCGCCCAGCCCCAGCTCGATCCGGCCGCCGCTCATCGCGTCGACCTGCGCGACGCTGATCGCCAGCGGGCCCGGCAGGCGGAACGTCGCCGACGTCACGAGCGTCCCCAGCCGGAGCCGGGTGGTCTCCCTCGCCAGGCCGGCCAGCGTCACCCAGGCGTCCGTCGGCCCGGGCAGGCGCGTCGCCGACCATCGCGGCCATCCACAGGTAGTGGTCGGACCGGAAGAAGCCGTCGAAACCCAGCTCCTCGGTCGCCCGGGCGACCGCCAGCAGGCGCTCGTAGTCCGCACCCTGTTGTGGTTCCACGAAGATCCTGACCCGCACGGCTCCCACCGTACCGCCGGGCGAGCGACCGCCTGTGCCGCTGGCCGGCACCGCCGACGGCGGTCGCGTCCGCCCGTACGCCGCCGGCCCCGGAAAGCGCGCTCGGTGCTAGAAGTTCGTGATGCAGATCGGCGTGGTCTTCCCCCAGACCGAGATCGGTGACGACGTCGGTGGGATCAAGGCGTTCGCCGAAGCGGCCGACGGGCTCGGCTATCGCCACGTCGTCGCCTACGACCACGTCCTCGGCGCCGACACCCGCGTCCACGCCGACTGGGACGGCCCGTACGACCTGTCGAGCACGTTCCACGAGCCGCTGGTCCTCTTCGGCTGGCTCGCCGGGTTCACGTCCCTCGACTTCGCCACCGGCATCCTCGTCGGCCCGCAACGCCAGACCGCGCTCGTCGCCAAACAGGCCGCGGAGGTCGACCTGTTGGCCGGCGGCGGCCGGCTCCGGCTCGGGCTCGGCATCGGCTGGAACCGGGTCGAGTACGAGGCGCTCGGGCAGTCGTTCGGCGACCGCGCCGCCCGGCTCGAGGAACAGGTCCACCTGCTCCGCCGGCTCTGGACGGAGGAGTCCGTGACGTTCGACGGCCGTTTCCACACCGTCAACGCCGCTGGGCTCGCGCCACGGCCCGCGGCCGGCGCCATCCCGATCTGGCTCGGCGCCATGGCCCCACCGGCCCTCCGACGGGTCGGCCGGGTGGCCGACGGCTGGTTCCCCCAGGTCCGACCGGGCGCCGGGCTCGAAGAGGCGCTCGAGATCATCGCCGCGGCCGCTCGAGACGCCGGCCGCGACCCGGCCGCCATCGGGTTCGAAGGCCAGGTCCTCGCGTCGACCGATCCCGACCGGGCCGGCCACCACGCCGACCGCTGGCGGCAGGCCGGCGCCAGCCACCTCTCCGTGAACACGATGGCCGCCGGCTACCGGACCGTCGACGACCACATCCTCGCCCTCGCCCGGCTCGCCGACGCGCTCGGCGTCCGCCGGAACGACGACCGGTCGGGTACGGCATGACCGGTCCGCCTACCTCTGGTCCGCCTACCGCTGGCCCGCCTACCCGCTGGTCGCCCGGCGCTGGCGCTCCCTCCGGACCGCCGCCCGGCTGGTACCCGGACCCCGCCGGCAGCGGCGGCCAGCGGTGGTGGGACGGTTCCCGGTGGACGCCGTACACGACGACGCCGCCGCCGGCGCCCACGGCGGACGACTACCTGCCGGCGGGCTGGGTCGATCGCCGGGCGGCGCGACCGCGGGCTGGTGGAGCGCCAATCTCGACTCGGTGGCCCGCCAGTTGGTCGACGCCGAGCGGCGAGCGGTCCCGACGGGGCGGTGGGCCGATCGTCGCCTATGCCGCGCTCTCCGTCGCCGACCTCCTCGTGCTCGTCCTGCACTACGGCGGCACGTACCACCGGTGGGACCACTTCTTCCACCAGATCAACACGGCCAGCCAGGCCGGCCAGCCGCCGCCGGCCGTCCCGTCGGCCCTCGCCTTCCCGCCGTATCTCTTCGTCGTCTCCCTCGCGTCGATCGCCGCGGCCATCCTCCTCCTCGTCGGGCAGCACCGGGCGGCGAAAGCGGCCCAACGGCTGCGGCTGCCGGCCACCCACCGGCCCGGGTGGGGCGTCGGCTTCTGGTTCATCCCGATCGCCAACTTCTTCTGTCCGTACCAGGCGATCCGGGACTGCCTGCCGCCGGGCCACCCCGGCCGGCGCCGGGTCCTCCGCTTCTGGCTGCTGTACTTGGCGACGACGCTCGTGACGGTCGGCGCGGAGATCACCACGACCTTCAGCCGGCCGGCGGGGATCGGGCTCACCGCGCTCGTCGCCGCCCTCTGGGTCCTCGTCGTCGTCGACGTCCGCAAGGTGATCACCACAGTCGAAACGGCGCACCGGCAGCTCACCGAGCACTGAGCCTCGCAGTCGCCGCGCCGTGCCTGGTCCGGGTGGCTGCCGCAGAGATTTCGTTACGGTGTCGCTAAGAGTTTCCCGGCGGTTTGCCGGGAGTTCACCTACGAAGAGTAGGACTGTTGTCGTGCAGCGAGAGACGGAGGGCGACGGCCGCGTCGGCAGGCCCGAGGCGGCCGCCGTCCCGACCGGCAGCCGGCCCGCGCCGCCCCCACCGACCGTCGACCCGCTCCTCGAAGCCCTCGACCCCGACCGCGGCCGTCCGGCCCACGTCATGGCGTCCGAGGGCCTCACGCTCCGGTTCGGCGAGAAGACGATCCTGTCGGAGATCGACATGCAGTTCGGCCGCGGGACGATCACCGCGCTGATCGGTCCGACCGGGTCGGGCAAGTCGACCTTCCTGCGGACGCTCAATCGCATGAACGACAAGGTGCAGGGGTTCCGGTACTCCGGCGACGTGCACCTCGACGGCACGAGCATCTGGGCGTCGTCCCAGGATCTGCTGACGCTGCGCCGGCGGGTCGGCATGCTGTTCCAGCGGCCGAACCCGTTCCCGATGTCCATCCGGGACAACGTCGTCGCCGGCGTCAAGGCCCACCGGATCGCCAAGGGCAAGCAGTTCGACGTCGTCGCGGAGCAGCGACTCCGCGAGGTCGGGCTGTGGGACGCGGTCAAGGACCGCCTCGGCGATTCGCCGTTCCGGCTGTCCGGTGGCCAGCAGCAGCTGCTCTGCCTGGCCCGGGCGCTGGCCGTCGGGCCGGAGGTGCTGCTCCTCGACGAGCCGACGTCCGCCCTCGACCCGATCTCGACCGAGTACGTCGAGGCCCTCGTCCGGGAGATGGCGCCGGCGCTCACGCTGATCGTCGTCACCCACAACCTCGGCCAGGCCCGGCGGGTGGCGCACAACACGATGTTCTTCTACGACGGCCAGCTCGTCGAGCACGGGGCGACCGAGCAGATCTTCGAGAGCCCGAAGAACCCACAGACCGAGCGGTACGTCACCGGCCGCATGGGCTGAACGGCCGGTCGGCGGTGAACCGGCTGTTCGGTAATGGCAGCACCGGCATCTGTCGACCCGACGGGTGCTGAGCAATCCGCACGACAACCCACAACCAGACAATCCACACCATCCCAATCCACAAGGAGGAAGTACCTGTGACTCGGATCTCCCGAGCCAAGCGTCTCGTCCCGGCCGTGATCGGCGGCGCCGCACTCGGTCTCGCCGTAGCCCTGCCCGCCGGCGCCGCGTCGGTCAAGCTGCCGAACGAGCGGGGTCGAGACCCCGTCGAGCGGCACGGTCAGCGAGACCGGGAGCAGCCTGCTGTACCCGCTCTTCAACCTGTGGGTGGCCGGCTACAACCAGACGTACTCGCAGCTGACGATCCAGACGGCCAGCACCGGGTCGGGGACCGGCATCACCGACGCCTCCAACGGCACCGCCGACATCGGCGCCTCCGACGCCTACCTCTCGACAAGCGAGCTGCAGGCCACGCCGACGCTGGAGAACATCCCGCTGGCCATCTCGGCCCAGCTCATCGCCTACAACGTGCCGGGGGTGACCACCCACCTGAAGCTGAGCGGCAAGCTGCTGGCCCAGATCTACCAGGGCAAGATCACGACATGGAGCGACTCGGCCATCGCCAAGCTGAACCCGGGCGTCAAGCTGCCGACACTCCCGATCGTCACCCTGCACCGGGCCGACTCCAGCGGTGACACCTTCCTGTTCACCTCGTACCTGTCGAAGGCGACACCGTCCGGCTGGGGCAGCACGATCGCCTACAACACCACAGTCAGCTGGCCGAACGTCCCCGGTGCGCTGGCCGAGACCGGCAACTCGGGCATGGTCGCCGGCTGCAAGGCGACCCCGGGCTGCGTGGCCTATGTCGGCATCAGCTACCTGACGCAGGTCCTGCAGGCCGGCGCCGGCTACGCCGAGCTGCAGAACGCGTCGGGCCAGTACGTGCTGCCGAGCCAGGGATCGATCGCCGCCGAGGCGGCGTCGTTCGCCGGCAAGACGCCGGCCAACGGGACGATCTCGCTCATCTACGGCCCGGCCAAACAGGGCTACCCGATCATCAACTACGAGTACGGGATCGTGAACACGAAGCAGTCGACAGCGTCGACGGCCAAGAACATCCGGTCCGTCCTCGAGTGGGCGGTCAACCCGAAGCTCGGCAACAGCCCGACCTACCTGTCCCAGGTGAACTTCCAGCCGCTGCCGACCAAGGTCGAGGCCGGCTCGATCAAGCAGATCCTGAAGGTCAAGTAGGGCCACAGGGTCAGATAACCAGGACACGAGGTCAGTAGGAGCACATGAGCGTCGTCGGCGGGACCGCGGGTGAGATGCCCGCGGTCCCGCCTGCGCCTCTTCCGCCGGCGCCAGCGCCGGTGACGGTCGCCGCCGACCGCCGTGTGCTGCAGGTCCTGCGGCGCTCGGAGAGCGGCGTCTGGCGGTGGGCCGGCCGCGTCGCCGTGATGCTGCCGCTGGCCGCGCTCGTCTTCGTCCTGGCCGTCCTGGCCGTCAAGGCGGCGCCGGCCATCCGGGTGAACGGCTGGAAGTTCCTGACCGGCTCGACGTGGAACGCCGGGCAGCGGCTACGGCGGCGTCACCCACACCGACGGCGTCGCCCACCCGATCGGGGCCGAGTACGGCGCGTGGCCGCTGATCGCCGGCACCCTCCAGACGTCGGCCATCGCGGTCGTCATCGCCCTGCCGATCTCCGTCGGCTGCGCCTTCGCCCTGACCGAGCGGTTGCCCCGCTGGATCTCCCGGCCGCTCGGCTTCGCGGTCGAGCTGCTCGCCGGCATCCCGAGCGTCGTCATCGGCCTCTGGGGGATCCTGACGTTCGGACCCTTCCTGGCGGCGCACGTCTACCCGATCGTCGCCGACCACATGCCCGACGTCCCGGTGCTCAGCTACTTCCGCAACCCGGTCGGCCACGGCGAGGGCCTGCTGACCGCCGGGCTCGTCCTCGCCCTGATGATCGTCCCGATCATCAGCTCGACCACCGCCGACCTCTTCCGCCAGGTCCCCCGCCTCCCCAAGGAGGGCGGTGAGGCCCTCGGCATGACCGACTTCGAGGTGGCCAACCGGATCACCGTCCCCTGGGTCCGCTCCGGCATCATCGGCGCCACCGTGCTGGGCCTGGGCCGCGCCCTCGGCGAGACGATGGCCGTGGCCATGATCGCCGGTTCGATCTTCCAGGTGGCGCCGAACATCTACTCGCCCATGTCGACCATCGCCGCCACCATCGTCAGCAAGCTCGACGGCGCGCAGACCGACGGCACCGGGTTCGCCGTCGCCACCTTCGCCGAGCTCGGGCTGATCCTGGCGGTCATCTCGGTCGTCGTGAACCTGGCCGCCCGGGGCATCGTCCACCGCACGTCGCGGCTCGGCGGCCCGGTCGGCCGGGGGGCCTGACGCCGTGGGCCTGACGCGGTGAGCGGGTCACGCCGGCGCGGCGGGCTCGAGATCGCGTTCCGGATCGGGACGTACCTGGCGCTGCTGCTCGTCCTCGGACCGGCCCTGTGGATCCTCGGCGGGGTCGTCGCCCGGGCCGTCCCCCACTGGCGCTGGGACGTGCTGTGGACGCCGACCAAGGGAACGAGCGGCGGCCTCGAAGGGGCCATCATCGGCACGCTCATCCTGATGGTCGGCGTCCTCCTCATCGCCGGCACCATCGGCGTCCTGGCCGGCATCCACCTGGCCGAGCTGGCCCGCCCGAGAAAGAGCGGGAAGCCGAGCGGCGGCGTCGTGCGGACGGCCGCCGACGTGCTGTCGGGCTTCCCGTCGATCGTCCTCGGCTACGTCGGCTACGTCGCCCTCGTCGTCGGGCTCCACTGGGGCTACTCGCTCCTGCCGGCGCTGCTGATCCTGTCGATCATGGTCGTGCCGTACATCGCCAAGTCGACCGAGACCGCCGTCCGCCAGGTCCCGACGGCCTACCGGGAGGGCGCCGAGGCCCTCGGCATGTCGATGGGCTACGGGCTCCGCAAGGTCATCCTCAAGACGCGCGCTGCCCGGCATCGTCACCGGCCTGCTCATCGCCCTGGCCATCGCCTGCGGCGAGACCGCACCGCTGCTCTACACCGCCGGGTGGAGCGGCAGCGTCTGGACAGGGTCGTTCATCGGCGGCCACCAGTTCTCGTACCTGACCTATCCGGTGTGGACCTTCTACAACACATCCACCGAGTCGGGCCACTCCCTCTCCTACGACGCCGCGCTGCTGCTGCTGGTCATCGTCCTGCTGCTCCTCGTCGCCTCCCGCATCGTCGTCGCCCGGACCCAGCGGCACGCCGAGAGCCGCTGAGCGCTCCCGGTAGGGTGGGCCCGGCGGGGCACGAGACACCGAGGAGGACTGATGGCGCTGGGCAAGGAGCTGGGCCCGCTGGCCGGCTTGCAGGGGACCTGGGAAGGCGACCAGGGCCTCGACGTGGCGTTCTCCAACGAGAAGGGCGAGATCGGCGAGACGCCGTACCGCGAGAAGACGACGTTCAACCCGTTCGGACCGGTCGAGAACGGCCGGCAGGTCCTCTACGGCCTCGACTACCGGACGGCCGCCTGGCGCGACGACGAGGAGAACCCGTTCCACACCGAGGTCGGCTACTGGCTGTGGGACGCGGCCGAGGGCCAGGTCATGCGCTGCTTCATGGTGCCCCGCGGCACCGTCATCCTGGCCGGCGGTGAGGCCGCGCCGGGCGACACGACCTTGCACATGACGGCGAAGTGCGGCTCGGAGACGTACGGCATCCTCTCGAACCGGTTCCTCGCCGCGCAGGCCCGGACCAGCGACTACGAGCTGACGCTGACGATCGGCGACGGGACGTTCTCGTACGACGAGACGACGGTCATCGAGCACGGCCGCCTGGCCGAGGTCATGCGCCACACCGACCGCAACACGCTCGTCCGCGTCGACCCGCCCGAGGAGCACGGCGAGGTCTCTCGCCACGAGGACGCCTGAACCCAGCACGAGCACCCAGCACCGAGCACACGGACCAGCACACCAGGCACTGCACGGCAGTCGAGCGAAAGGGGGGCCGCTGATGTTCGAGTGGTCGGAAGAGCAACTGGCCATCCGCGACGCGGTCCGGCGGTTCGTGGCCGACGAGATCGCGCCGAACGTCGACGAGCTCGAGCACGGCGACACGCCGCCGTACGACGTCATCCGCAAGCTCTACACCACCTTCGGCCTCGACCAGCTGGCCCGGGAAGGCTTCACGCGGGCCGTGGAGCGCAAGAGGGACGGGACGCCACCGCCGGAACGACGCGGCGGCGACAGCCAGGCGGCGATGACGCTCATCCCGATCATCGAGCTCTGCCGCCATTGCCCCGGCATCGTCACCGCCCTCGGCGTCTCGACCGGACTGGCCGCCGGCACCGTCATGAAGCGGGGCACGCCGGCCCAGATGGAGCGGTGGGGCCTCGACCTGCTCACGCTGGAAAAGATCGGCGCGTGGGCCATCACGGAGCCGAGCTCCGGCTCCGACGCGCTCGGTGGGATGAAGGCGACGGCCCGGCGCGACGGTGACGAGTACGTCCTCAACGGGAACAAGACGTTCATCACGAACGGCCCGTACGCGGACACGATCGTCTTCTACGCCAAGCTCGACGACGGTAGCGGGACCGACCCACGCAACCGCAAGGTGCTGACGTTCGTGCTGGACCGGGGCATGGACGGCCTGGAGCAGTCCAAGCCCTTCCGCAAGATGGGCCTCCACTCCTCCCCGACCGGCGAGCTGTTCTTGACCGACGTCCGAGTCGGCCGGGACCGGCTGCTGGGCGAGACCGAAGACGAGTCCGGCGGCAGTGGCCGCCAGAGCGCCAAGGACAACTTCGTGACCGAGCGGGCCGGTGTCGCCGCCATGGCCCTCGGCGTCATCGAGGAGTGCCTGAAGCTGTCGGTCGCCTACGCCAAGGACCGGCTGCTGTGGGACAAGCCGATCGGCGACTTCCAGCTCATCCAGCTGAAGCTCGCCCGCATGGAGGTCGCCCGGCTGAACGTCGAGAACCTCGTCTTCCGCCACATCGAGATGGCCACGGCCGGCCAGAGCCTGACGCTGGCCGAGGCGTCCGCGATGAAGCTCTACTCCGCCCAGGCCGCGTCGGACGTCGCCATGGAGGCCGTCCAGCTCTTCGGCGGCAACGGCTACATGGCCGAGTTCCGGGTCGAGCAGCTCGCCCGCGACGCCAAGGTCTTCCAGATCTACGCCGGCACCGACGAGATCCAAGTCACCCACATCGCCCGGGACCTGCTCAGCCGTTAGGCCGCTCGGGGCCCCGGCCCCCACCGGTCGTGTCGGCAACCGGTCGGGTCAGCCGACAGGCAGGTCGAGCGCTTCCTTGCCGGTCAGCCAGGGCCGGCCGGCGGCGGCCAGATCGGCCCACTTGCGCGAGGTCCTGGCCGGTCTGGCCGAGCTCCTCGGGGGTCGGCCCGAACCGGTCGGCGAGCGGTCGGAGGGCGTCGACGTCGAAGTGGTAGCACTCGGCCGCGTTGGCGCCGAGGATCTGCTGGGTCTCGTCGACCGGGATGTCGTGGAAGGCGTTGCGCAGCCACTCCTTGGTGTGCGGCCACGTCCCCTCGGGGTGGGGGAAGTCGTTGCCCCACATGAGGTTGGGAACGCCGATCTCGTAGCGGCGGGCCAGCTCGCGCCGGCGGGTGTTCGAGGCGCCGATGAAGCAGTTCCGGTCGAAGTACTCGCTCGGCCGCATCGGCAGGTGGGCGGTCAGCTGGGACCCGAGCTTCTTGGCCGCGTGCTCGCGGTCGTAGACGATGTCGGACGACCAGAGCAGGTCGGGCACCCAGAACGCGCCGCACTCGGTGGTGACGAACGTCAGGTCGGGGAACCGCTCGAAGACGCCGGACCAGAGCAGGAACCACAGCGGCCGGGTCGACCACCACCGGACCTCGGCGATGTAGAGGCCGACGTGCTCGCCGTAGGCCTCGCGGTCGGCGGCCGCGGAGTGGACGTGGACCGGCATCTGGAGATCGGAGCAGGCGGCCCAGACCGGGTCGTACTTCTTGTCGTGGTACGGCTCGTGCGGCTGCCACATCGACGGGATGAGGATGCCGCCGCGCAGGCCGGACGCCGCGGCCCGGGTGATCTCGGCGACCGCGGCGTCGACGTCGAAGAGCGGGACGAGCGCGACGCCGGCCCGGCGGGCCGGGCTGGCCGCGCAGAGCTCGGCCAGCCAGCGGTTGTGGGCCCGGGCACCGGCGAGCAGCAGCTCGATCGGCACGTCGGCGCTGGCGCCGAGGCCGGCACCGAACGGCGCGGACGCGCCGCCGGTGACCGCGTCGGCGTCGGGAAAGATGACCTCGCCGACGACGCCGTCCGCGTCGAGCTCGCGGTCGCGCCGCTCCGCGTCCCAGCCGCCGCGGAGCCCCTCGGCGTTCTCCTCCTCCCACTCCTCGGCGAACTCGGGGTTGCGGAGGCCGCGCTCGGCCAGCTCGGCCTCCATCGCCACCCGGGCCGCCAGGGCCTGGTCGAAGGTGTCCCGGTACGCCGGGTCGAGCCATTCCCGGTAGGCCTCGTTGGGCAGCCCGGCGTGGCAGTCGGACGAGATCACCATGTACCGGCTCATGCCTGCACCCCTTCTCTGTTTGGAACCGTCACCCCGGGACCTCCCGCAGGTACGTCGGGTTCGACCGGGCGAGCATCGAATCGGCCCGGGCGCGGATCTGCTCGTCGATGCGGGCGCTCGGGGCGAGGATCCAGAAGTCGCCGGCCTTCACGCCGCGGACGACCTGGTCGGCGACGTCGGCCGGCTCGGTGTACTCGACGTGGATGCCGGCCGCCGCCATCTGCCGCTCGACGTCCTCGACGGTCGGGTACGGCGTCACCCGCGGCCGCTCCTTGGCCAGGGCGGTCGGGCGGTTCCGCCAGGACTCGAAGAGGCCGGTCCGCAGCATGTTCGGCCCGGGGAAGAGGACGGACGCGCCGACGACGGACCCGGCGTCCTGG
Organism: uncultured Actinomycetota bacterium; assembly: GCA_963745595.1. Taxonomy (GTDB): domain Bacteria; phylum Actinomycetota; class Acidimicrobiia; order Acidimicrobiales; family RAAP-2; genus DASZUK01. The sequence goes on from CAVUYB010000015.1 coordinate 173,544, forward strand.
AGCTGGGCGTAGAGGCATTCGGTCAGCGTGACGACCGCGGCCTTCGTCACCGCGTACTGCGGCGTACCTCGCAAAGGCGAGATCCCGCCGTTGCCGGACGACGTGTTGACGACGTGGCCGGGCTCGCCGGACGCGACCATGCCGGGCACGAAGGCGTTGATGCCGTGGATGATCCCTTCGAGGTTGACGCCGAGCGCCCACCGCCAGTCGTTGAGCTCGTGCTCCCACAGCGGCCCTTCGGCGCCGGCGCCGATGCCGGCGTTGTTGCAGAGCAGGTGGACGGCGCCGTAGGTATCGAGGGCGCGGTCGCGCAGGTTGACGACGGACCGGTAGTCGGCGACGTCGGTGACGACGCCGGTCACGTCGTACGACTGGGCTCGCAGCTCGCCGACGGTGCGGTCGAGCACCGGCGCCTCGACGTCGGCGAGCACGACCCGCATTCCTTCGGCGGCCAACCGCTCGCCGATGGCCCGGCCGATCCCGCCGGCGCCACCGGTCACGACGGCCACCCTCCCGGCCAACTCCTCCATGCCGGCGGCTCCCCTACTCGTCCCCGCCCACCGGCGAGAGGTCGTCCCCGCCCACCGGCGAGAGGTCGTCATAGCGCTGGTGCACGTACGGCCGGAGCCACTCGCCGGGGACGGTCCCGTGGATCTCCCCCCGTTGGACGCTGCTCCGGGTGCCGAACAGGATGTCGCGGAGCTCGTACACGGGCAGGTCGGCGACGGGGTCGAACCGAGAGTCGCGCAGGAGCACGTCGCCGTCGACGCGGGCGAGCGTGCGCGTCTTCTCGGTCCGGTGGCAGTAAACGAGGGCCGGGTCGCTGTCGAACCCCTTGCCGTCGGGGGCGGGGAGGAACTTGAAGTAGAAGTCCGTCCGGGTCTCCTCGTCCGGCGGCTCGAGCTCGTCGGCGACCCGGCCGGCGATCTCGATGACCGTCACGCCCATCCGGGTCACCCGGCCGACGACGCGATCACCGTCGTGGGCGAGCTCGACGGTGCCGAGCTTCTTCGGTTCACCGAACGTCTCACGCCCGCCGATGACCGACTGCTCGGTCGTCATCGGCATGAAGAGGGCGTAGTACCCGTCGGTCCCCTCGTGCCGGGCCCGCACCGAGAAGCTCCCGGCGCCGAACGTCGGGTAGCCGGGGATGTCGACGGTGGCCACGGTCACCTTCACGAGCGGCTCGTCGCCCGGCTCGATCGGCGGCGGCAGCACGGCGGCGATCGCCGCCGGGTCGGTCAGGTACGTGGCGACGAGCGTCGTCGCCCAGACGTCGACCGACGTCGCCTCCACCTCTCGGTTGCGCAGCTCCGCCTCGGACCTCGCGCCGTATCGCACCTTGGGCATCTCGATCTCCTTCTCTTCCTCCCGCCGATCCGATCCGCCAGTTCTCGTGTTGCTCTCGGGCCCGCTTTTCCTCGCCCGCCGGCTCTCGGGCCGGCCGCTCTCGTCCGCCCGTCCGCGTCCTGGCCGTCAGCTCCGCAGGCCGGCGAACGCCGGGCAACGGTCGGCGTCGGCCGGGATGTCGTCGAGCGGCAGCGGCTCGGCGATCTCGGCGTGCGTCGGCCCGACGCGGGCGGCCAACGGGCCGAGGAGGGCGAGGTCGAACCCGTAGAGGTGGGCGGCGTTCCCGCCGATCATCGCCTGGACCTCGACCGGGTCGACGCCGGCGAACGCCACGCGGAGCGCTTCGCGGCTGAACGGGAAGCTGGCTTCCTTGTGCGGGTAGTCGCTCCCCCACATGATCCGGTCGACGCCGACGGCGTGGCGGAGGGCGGCCTCGGCCGGCCGCATGAAGCTCGAGCCGATGTGGCACTGCCGGGCCCAGTACTCGCTCGGGCGGAGGCCGAGCTTCTCGACGACGGGGTTCCCCCACTCGTACTCCTGGGAGCCGACGGCGGTGCCCATCCGGTGGAACAAGAAGTCAAGGGTGCCGAGGGTCTCGGGGATCCAGGCGGTCCCCTGCTCGGTGAAGACGAACTGCAGGTCGGGATGGCGCTCCATCACGCCGCCGAAGACCAGGTTCCACAGGGCCCGGTGGGCGTACCACGTGACCTCGAGCAGGAACGTCACCTGGTCGATCGGCTCGTCGCCGAGGGCCGGCACCGCGCTGCCGCTGTGGTGGTTGACGACGAGCTCGGCGTCCTCGCAGGCGCGCCAGATCGGCTCGTACACCGGCGAGTAGAGGGGTTCGAGGCCGGAGCCGGGTGGCGCGCCGGGCAGCAAGCACGCCGCCGCGCAAGCCGGCGCCGGCGGCCCACTCGATCTCGACCACCGCGGCGTCGACGTCGTGCAGCATGATCTGGGCGATCCCGGCCCGCCGGCCGGGCGCGGCGTTGCAGAAGTCGACGAGCCAGCGGTTGTGGGCCCGCAGCCCGGCCCAGCGGAGGTCGAGGTCGCCCTCGGTCGCCCCGGGCAGCTGGGCCTTCAACGAAGGCTCCGGGTAGAACGGCGGGATCGTGTTCGGGTAGATGACCTCGGCGACGATGCCGTCGGCCTCGAGATCGGCCAGCCGCCGGCCGCTGTCCCAGTTCCGCCCGCCCTCGTCGCCCATGAGGTCCTCGAACGGGATGGCGTAGTCGCGGGCCCAGGCGTCGAACGCGTCGAGATGACGGCGTTCGAGGTAGTCGCGGTACTCGTACAGCTCGGCCCCGCCGTGGCAGTCGGCGGAGACGATGACGTACCGGTCGGTGTCGGTCATCGGCGCGCACCCCTTCCCCCGTGCGACGCTGGTCCGGTGCGTGACCGGCGTCGGCTCTTCTGTAGCATCGTTACATGACGGGCCGGGGGCGTCAAGGGGGCCGTCAAGGGGAGGGGCCGCTCTCCCGGGACCAGGTGCTCGACGCGGCGATGGAGATCGTCCGGGCGGACGGCGCGGACCGCCTGACGATCCGGGGGCTGGCGGCGAAGCTCGGCGTGGCGGTGACCGCGATCTACTGGCACGTCGGCGACAAGCAGGCGCTGCTGGACGGGCTGGTCGACCGGATCATCGAGCAGATCGGCGAGATCTCGGTCGGCGGGCGGGGCCCGGAGGCCCGGCTGGTGTCGGCCGGCCGCTCGCTCCGCCGGTCACTGCTCGACCAGGCCGACCTCGTCGCGGTCGTCCAGCGGCAGGGACGGACGGCCGCGCTCTTCCAGCCGGCCCGCCGGGTGCTCGTCCGCGAGCTGGCGTCGGCCGGCCTCCAGGGCGCGGAGGCCGCGCTCGCCGCTCCAGGCCATCCTGACGCTCGTCGTCGGCTCGGTGCTGATCGGCCGGCAGGTGGCCCGCCAGCCGACGCAGCGGGAGGAGCCGGAGGCACTGTGGACGGCGGCGGACGTGCCGGGCGCACCGGAGCTGCTGGCGCACCTGGCGCACCACCTCGACGACGAGGTGGTGTTCGACTACGCCCTCCGGACGCTCGTCGGGGCGATCGTCGCCGGTGCCGACGCCAGCTGAGCGGCTGAACGGAGGCGGCGGAGGGAACGGAGAGCCGCCCGTCGCGCCGCAACGAGCGGCCGGCGGACGAACGTCAGGCGAAGACGACGGTCTTGTTGCCGTTGATGAGGACGCGGTCCTCGACGTGCCACCGCAACCCGCGGGCGAGGACGGTCTGCTCGATGTCGCGGCCGATGCGGACGAGCTCCTCGGGTGAGTCGGCGTGGTCGATCCGGCGGGTGTCCTGCTCGATGATCGGGCCGCCGTCGAGATCGGCGGTCACGTAGTGGCACGTTGCGCCGATCAGCTTCACGCCCCGCTCGAACGCCTGGTGGTACGGCTTGGCGCCGGCGAACGACGGCAGGAAGCTGTGGTGGATGTTGATGATCCGGCCGCCGTAACGGGCGCAGAGGTCGGGCGGCAGGATCTGCATGTACCGGGCGAGGACCATGACGTCACCGCCGACGTCGTCGAACAGGCGGCCGATCTCGTCGAACGCCTTCTCCTTGGCTGACCGGTCGACGGGGACGTGGTGGAAGGCGATGTCGTGCCACTCGACGAGCGGCCGGAGGACGTCGTGATTGGAGATGACGGCGGCGATGTCACAGTCGAGGTCGCCGCTCCGCCAGCGGTACAGGAGGTCGGCCAGGCAGTGCTCCTCCTTGCTCACGAGCACGACGACGCGCTTGCGGACGTCGGTGTCGGTGATGTGCCAGTCCATCTCGAACTCGTCGGCCACCGCGGCGAACCGCTCGCCGAGGCCGTCGGGGCCGAACGGCAGCGAGTCGGCGATCATCTCGAGGCGGCAGAAGAACCGCCCGGTCGACAGGTCGCCGTGCTGGGCCGCCTCGACGACCCAGCCACCGTGGCCGGCGACGAAGCCGCTCACGGCCGCGACGATCCCGATCCGGTCGGGACAGGTTACGGTCAGCACGTAGCGGCGCACGGCCCCATCATTCCCGAGGCGGCCGACCACTGCCAACGGGGAGGGCGGCCGGTCAACGGGGAGAACGGCTCCGTCAACGGGGAGGGCCGGTCAACGGGAGAATAGGGATTTCGTAACCATTCCGACATATACCCCTTGACAAACCCGATCAAATCGGTAAGAAATAGTGCACCATGAGATCCCATCGAAATCACCACCCACGTTCGATCGCCTCCCGCATCGTCACCCTGGTCGCCACCCCGGCCCTGGCGTCGGTCCTGCTCTTCACGGTCGCCGGCTCGGCCGGGGCGGCCGGCCAGTCGGTCAACCTCGTCGCCTACTCGACGCCCAAGCCGGCCTACGCCGCGCTGGTCACGGCGTTCCAGGCGACGAAGGCCGGGCAGGGCGTCACAGTCGTCCAGTCGTACGGGCCGTCGGGCACGCAGGCGACAGATGTCGTCAGCGGGCTGCCGGCGACAGTCGTCAACTTCTCGCTCTCGCCGGACATGCAGAAGCTGGTGAAGGCCGGCGACGTGTCGAGCAGCTGGAACAAGGGCCCGACGAAAGGGTTCGTCACCAACTCGATCGTGTCGTTCATCGTCCGGAAGGGGAACCCGAAGCACATCACGTCGTGGGCCGATCTGGTGAAGCCGGGCGTCCAGGTCATCACGCCGAACCCGTTCAGCTCGGGCAGCGCCAAGTGGAACCTGATGGCCGCCTACGGCGCCCAGCTGGCGCAGGGCAAGTCGAAAGCCCAGGGCAACGCCTACCTGGCCAAGCTGCTCAAGAACACGGTCGCCCAGCCTTCCAGCGCCAGCAGCGCGCTGCAGACGTTCCTGGCTGGCCAGGGTGACGTGCTCCTCGACTACGAGGACGACGCGCTCTACGCCAAGAGCCAAGGCGAGCCGATCTCGGTGATCACGCCGCCGCAGACGATCCTGATCCAGAACCCGATCGCGGTGACGACGAAGGCGGCCAACCCGACGGTGGCGAAGGCGTTCGTCGCCTACCTGCTGTCGCCGGCCGGCCAGAAGGTCTGGGGGCAGCAGGGTTACCGACCGGTACTGCCGTCGGTGGCCGCGAAGTTCAAATTCGCGAAGCCGAAGAGCCTCTTCACGATCACAACGCTCGGCGGCTGGACAAAGGTCAACACGACGTTCTTCGACCCGACAACCGGCGTGGTCGCGAGGATCGAGAGCGGTCTCGGAGTGTCCACTGCCAAGAGCTGACGCGACCGACATCGCACTGCCCCGCCAAGCGGCGGGGGGCGGCAGGACCCGGGACCATCGGTCCCGGGTCCTTCGCCTGCTCGGGCGCATCGGCGGTCCCGGGCTGGCGGTCACGTACCTGAGCCTCCTCGTCCTCCTGCCGGTGGCCGCGGTGCTGAGCAAGGCGTTCAGCGACGGCTGGGGCCCGTTCTGGCGAGCGATCTCCCAGCCCGAGGCGGTCGCCGCGCTGAAGCTCACGCTGGTCTGCTCGCTGATCATCGCGGTCTTCAACTCGCTGGCCGGTGTCGTGATCGCCTGGGTGCTCGTGCGGGACGAGTTCCCCGGCAAGAAACTGCTCGGGGCGGTCATCGACCTGCCGTTCGCGCTGCCGACGGTGGTGGCCGGCCTGACGCTGCTCACCCTCTACGGGCCGGGCAGCCCGTTCGGGGTCAACGTGGCCGGGACCCGGATCGGCATCCTGTTCGCGCTGGCGTTCGTCACGCTGCCGTTCTGCGTGCGATCGGTCCAGCCCGTCCTGGCCGAGCTCGATCGCGAGACGGAGGAGGCCGCGGCCTCGCTCGGCGCGTCGTCGACCACGGTCCTGCGACGGGTCATCCTCCCGAGCATCGCGCCGGCGATGCTGGCCGGGGCCGGCCTGGCGTTCGCCCGGGCGATCGGCGAGTTCGGCTCGGTCGTCCTGATCTCCGGCAACCTGCCGTTCAAGACCGAAGTGGCGTCGTCGTGGATCTACAGCCTGACGCAGAGCAGCCAGCTCTCCGGCGCGGCCGCGGTCTCGGTCGTCCTCATCGTCATCGCCCTCGTCGTCCTGACCGGCATCGGCCTCCTGCGCCGGCGGTTCGACGTCTCGGAGGCGGCATGAAGTCCCGCTGGCGCTGGCCGCTCCGCCTCCTCGCCCTCGGCTACCTGGCCCTGCTGGTCGTGATCCCGGTGTCGTCGGTCTTCTACCGGGCCTTCGAGCACGGCATCGCCGCGGCGTGGGACGCGGTGACGACGCCCGACGCGCTCCATGCCATCTGGCTCACCCTGATCGTCGTGCTGATCGCGGTCCCGCTCGACACGGTCTTCGGGGTCGGCGTCGCGCTGATCCTGGCCCGCCACCGCTTCCCGGGGGCGTGGCTGCTCGACGCGTTCGTCGACATCCCGTTGGCCATCTCGCCGGTCGTCGTCGGCCTGGCGCTCGTCCTCGTCTACGGCCAGGCCGGCTGGTTCGGCAACACGCTGGCCGGCTGGGGCATCCAGGTCATCTTCTCGGTACCCGGCATCATCATGGCGTCGGCGACGGTCGCCCTGCCGTACGTCGTCCGCGAGGTCCTGCCGGTGCTCCAGGAGATCGGGACGGAGCAGGAGCAGGCCGCGACGACCCTCGGCGCCGGTTCGCTGACGACGTTCCGGCGGATCACGCTCCCGTCGATCCGCCGCGGCCTCGCCTACGGCGTGACGCTCACGACGGCCCGGGTGCTCGGCGAGTTCGGCGCGGTGGTGATCGTCTCGGGGAACATCGAAGGCCGCACGCAGACGCTGACCCTGTTCATCCAGGACAGCATCGAAAACCTGAACCCCGTCGGCGCGTACGCCGGTGCCGTTATCTTGGCCGTGGTGGCGTTCGTCGTGCTGGCCGTGTTGGGAGGCGACCGCGAAAGGAGGGCAACCCGTTGGCGATCATCATCCGATCAATCTCCAAGCGCTTCGGAGATGCTGCTGCCCTCCGCGACGTAAGCCTGGAGGTCCCGGCCGGCTCGCTCACCGCCCTGCTCGGGCCGAGCGGCGGCGGCAAGTCCACCCTGCTGCGGGTCATCGCCGGGCTCGAGATCCCCGACACCGGCACGATCGAGATCGACGGCCAGGACGTGACCGGCGTGCCGGTCCGGGACCGGGGCATCGGCTTCTGCTTCCAGCACTACGCGCCCTTCCGCCACCTGACCGTCCGGCGGAACGTCGCCTTCGGCCTGGAGATCCGCCGCCGGCCGAAGGCGGAGATCCGCCAACGGGTCGACGAGCTGCTCGACCTCGTCCGCATCGCCCATGTCGCCGACCGCTACCCGTCGCAGCTCTCCGGCGGCCAGCGCCAGCGGATGGCCCTGGCCCGGGCGCTGGCCATCGAGCCCCGGGTCCTCCTCCTCGACGAGCCGTTCGGGGCCCTCGACGCCCAGGTCCGCCAGCAGCTCCGGGTGTGGCTGCGCGAGCTGCACGAGAAGATCGCCGTCACGACGATCCTCGTCACCCACGACCAGGAGGAGGCCATGGAGGTCGCCGACCGGCTGGCCATCATCAACGACGGGCGCCTCGAGCAGGTCGGTCCGCCCGGCGAGATCTACGACCACCCGAACAACGAGTTCGTCCTCAACTTCCTCGGCCCGGCGACCGTGCTCGACGGCGAGCCGGTGCGGCCGCACGATCTCGTCCTGCACCTCGAACCGGAGCCCGGCGGCCGGGCGGTAACGGTCGAGCGGGTCACCCACCTCGGCTTCGAGGTCCGCGTCGACCTGCGGCTGGAGGACGGCGACCCGATCTGGGTCCAGCTGAGCCGGGGCAACGCGGCGGAGCTGCAGCTGGTCCAGGGCGACCACGTGTGGGTCTCCCGGTCCGACCACCCGGCGGTGACGACGTTCGACGGTTTGTCGCGAGTGCCGCCGGGGCAGGTATCCCCATGAACGGAGAGGGAGGCACGATGGCCGATCGAACGACGCCGGACGACGAGACCGAGGCTGCGGAGGTCGAGGACGCATCGGTCACCCACGGGGCGGACCGGGCGCCGACCACTGACGAGGAGGCCGCAGCGGACCGGGCCCGGGAGGACCCGGAGATCGCCGGCGACCCGAAAGACGTCGCGGCCCACTACGAGGAGATGGCCGAGCGCGGCGTCGAGCAAGAAGGCGAGGGCCGGATCACCTAACCAGCTGGCGCGGTCCCGGCGGCCCGGCGGACGGCGGGCGTTTCGGCGTCAGCCCGGGTCGGTCTGGGCCTCTTCGACGGTCAGCTCGGCTGCCGGGTCCGCCTCGAGCCGGTCGTCGGGAATCGGCTCGCCGCTCCGGACGGAGCGGCCGTAGGTGCCTTCGGCGAGCCGGCGCTCGGCGCGCTCGAGTGCTTCCAGTCGATCCCGCAAGCCGCCAACGACGGCGTCGTCGACCTCTTCCGCGGTGAGCCGCTCGGCCGGGTCGGCCATGTCGCCGCCGTCGTTGGCCGCGGCCCGGTCGTCGCTCCCGGCCGCGGTGGTGTCGGCCAGTAGGCCTTCCACCCGGGCCCGCTCGGCCTGCAACCGCGTCCGTGCTCGCTCGTCGTCCATGGGGCCAACGTACCGCGTCCCCCACCGCGCCCCCCTAGCCCGATCGGCCAGGTACCCTCCCGGCACGTTCCCCGAGCACCGACGCCGAAGGTGAGGTTGACCCGTTGCGCAAGATCGCCTGGACGCTCGCCGTTCTCGTCGTCGTCGTGGTCGCTCTCGTCATCGTGCAGATCGTCCGGTCGCCGCCGGGGCAGTCGGCAGAGGTCAGCGGACCGCAGCCGGTAGCGGTTCCCGGCAGCAACGCGCTGCCGTGGCCGGCGAGCGGCGAGGCGGTGGTGGCCGTCGGCGCGACCGGGCGGCCGAGGATCTCCGGCTCGACCGCCTCGGTACCGATCGCCAGCCTGGCCAAGATGATGACCGCGTACGTCGTCCTCGAGGACCACCCGCTGAACGGGACGACAACAGGGCCGTCGATCACCGTCACAGCCGCTCAAGCCGCGGCCTACGCCAGCGAAGCCGCGCAACAGGACTCGGTCCTCCAGGTGACGGCCGGCGAGACGCTCACCGAGAAGCAGGCGCTCGAGGCGCTGCTGATCGCGTCGGCCGACAACATCGCCGATCTTCTCGCCCAGTGGGACGCCGGAAGCACCGCGGCGTTCGTCACGAAGATGAACACCACGGCCCATACGCTGGGCATGGACCACACGACGTACACCGACCCGTCCGGGCTCGCCACATCGACGGTCAGTACCGCCAGCGATCAGCTGATCGTCAACCGGACGGCGATGGCCATCCCGGCGTTCGCCACCATCGTCGCCATGCCGGCGGCCACGTTCCCGGTCGGCGGGACCGTCCAGAACTACGACTACGACGTCGGCCACGACGGAATCATCGGCGTCAAGACCGGTTCCGACGCGGCCGCCCTGGGCTGCTGGGCGTTCGCAGCCACGCGATCGGTGGCCGGCACGACACAGACCGTCTACGGCGTCGTCCTCGGCATCCCGGCCGACGCGACAGGGCTCGTCGAGCCGGCGCTGGCCGCCGGCAAGGCGCTGGCCGACGCGGTCCCGGGAACCGTCCAGACGATGACCGTCGTACCGGCCGGGACGACCGTCGGGTACGTCACGGCCCCGTGGCGCAAGGATCCGATCCCGGTGGTAACGACCGAGGCCGTCCACGGGACGGTCGAGAACGGAACCCGGATCGACGCGCACGTCGTCCTGCGCACGCCGGCCGGGCGGACCGTCGCGGCCGGCCAGTCGGTCGGGACGCTGACCGCGCCCGGCGTCGACGGCGTCGACCACACGACGGTGGCGACGAAGACGGCCGGGTCGGGGCCGACGCTCATGTGGCGGCTCACCCGCCTGTAGCTCACTCGGCGGACAACACCGGGTCGAGGTCGAGCGCAGTCTTCCCGCGCAGCCCGGCGAGGACGAGGGCGACGACCGCGACGACGCCGAGAAAGGCCACGGCGACATCGAAACCATGGGTGACGAGCGCGGCCGGCGCGTGCTCGGAGCCGGCGACGGCACCGAAGACGAGGCTGGTGAACGCCAGGCCCATCGCCGTTCCCAGCCCACGCGTCGTGTTGAGCACGCCACTGGCCAGCCCGGACTGCTGCCGGGGGACGCCGCCCATGATCGCCGCGTTGTTGGGCGGCGTGAACGTCCCGAGGCCGACACCGAGCACGGCCAGCTCGGCCGCAATCGTCGCCGGCGAGCCGTGGAAGGCGACCAGCGCGGCCATTGCCCCCGCGACGAGGGCCATGCCGGCGACGGTCAGCGGTCGGGCGCCGAGCCGTTCAGCCAGCCGGCCGGACAGCGGGGCGGCGATCCCGAGCGCGACGGGCATCACGCCGAGCAGCAGCCCGCTCCGGGCGGGCCCGAGGCCGAGGCCGAGCTCGAGGTAGAACGGCACGACGAAGAGGGTGCCGAAGAGAACGACGTACGAGAGCAGCCCGCTGGCGATGCCGGCGGCGAACGGGACGCGCCGGAAGAGCGAGAGGTCGAGCATCGGGAACGCCGTCCGCCGCTCCCGGCGGACGAACAAGGCACCGGCGGCGACCGCGGCGACGAACAGTCCGACGATGGCCGGCGACGCCCAGCCGAGGGCGTTGCCGAAGGAGACCGCGCAGAGCACCGCGCCGACGGCCGGGACGAACAACGCCAGGCCGGGCCAGTCGAACGGGGTGCGCGGCTGGAGGTCCCGGCTCCGCGGCACGAGGTAGCGGGCCATTGCCAGGCCGGCGATTCCGGCCGGGACGTTGACGAGGAAGATGAGCCGCCAGCCGCCGAGGCCGATGAGCAGGCCGCCGATCGTCGGGCCGAGCGCCAGCCCGAGCGCCTGGGCGGCGCCCTGGATGCCGATGCCGCGGCCGAGCTTCTCCCTCGGCAGCGCGAGAACGACGATGGCGACACTGTTCGCCTGGAGCATCGCCGCACCGACGCCCTGAAGGACCCGGAAGCCGATGAGCGCCGGCAGCGTCGGCGCCAGGCCGCAGAGCGCGGAACCGACGATGAAGACCGCGAAGCCGTACGTGTACAGCAACTTCCGGCCGACCATGTCGGCCATCCGGCCGATCCCGGTCACGAGGCCGACGAGGACGAGCAGGTACGAGAGCCCGACCCACGTCACCGAACCGAGCGACGCGTGGAAGCTCCGCTGCAGCGTCGGGAACGCCATCGTCACGATGCTGGCGTCGAGCTGGCTCATGAACGCGCCGATGCAGACCGTCGCGACGACGAGCCAGCAGGCGCCGGGGCGAGCGACGATCGCCGACGGCCGGCGCGGCTCGACGAGCAGGCGCCGCCAGCCGACTGCGTCGGTGCCGTCCGGGCGACCCGGGTCCTGCTCAGCTCCCTCTACGGCAACCGCCGTAACCTGGTCCATTGCGTGCTCTCGTGCGCCTGCTCTCGTTGGCCGGTGAGGATAAATACCAATGTCAGTACATTTATACCACGGCGGCAGGAGATGAAGGCGGTCGACCGACAGAGCCCGGTCCCGCTCTGGGCGCAGCTCGACGACGACCTGCGGCGCCGGCTGGCCGGCGGTGAGTTCGCGGACGAGTTCCCCGGCGAGATGGCGCTGGTCGAGCAGTACGGCGTCAGCCGCAACACGGTGCGCGAGGCGATGCGACGGCTCCGGACCGACGGCGTCGTCGTCGCCGGCCGGGGGCGCAAGCCAAGGCTGGCCTCGGAGACGGAGATCGAGCAGCCATTGGGCGCGCTGTACAGCCTGTTCGCATCGGTCGAGGCGTCCGGCCAGGAGCAGCGGAGCGTCGTCCGGGTGCACGACATCCGGGCCGACACGGAGGCCGCGGACCGGCTCGAACGGCCGGCGGACGAACCGCTCTTCCACCTCGAACGGCTACGGATCGCCGGCGGCGAACCGCTGGCGGTCGACCGGGTGTGGGTGCCGGCGGAGCACGGCGCGGCACTGCTCGACGTCGACTTCCGCCACACCGGCTTCTACCAGGAGCTGCTCGCCCGGACCGGGGTGGCGCTGACCGGCGGCCGGGAGCTGATCCGCGCCGTCCTGCCGGACGCGGGTGACCGGGAGTTGCTCGGTCTCGGCGCCGACGTCGCGGTGCTCGCCATCGACCGGTTGAGCTACGCCGGCGCGCAGCCGGTCGAGTGGCGCCACACGGTCGTCCGGGGCGACCGGTTCAGCCTGGTGGCGGAGTTCTCGGCCCGGAGCGGCTACCAGCTCGGCGTGCCCGAGTAGCCGGACGGTTACGCGGTGACGTCAGCGATCGTCGAGGCCCCGGCGTCGAGCAGACGGCGACCGAGATCGCCCAAGGCCCGGTCGAGCGCGTCGTGCTGCTCCGCGGTTACCGCCTCGCCGAGGAAGAGCGCTCGGTCGGTCTGCTCGTCCACCGACGTCCCTTTGGCGTCGCGATAGTTGTACGAGTAGCAGACGACCCGGTCGCCGACCGCGTAGACCGCGACGTCCGGCCGGAGCGGCATGTCGGAGGCGTCGCCGCCGATCGGTTCGAAATGATCCGACGCCGGACGGGCGAAACGGAGCTCGACCGGGTCGGGGCCGAGACGGTCGAGGTCGTACGCGCCGAGCGGGCTGACGTGGATGACGGACAGGGCGCAGTACAGCCGGACGACCGGTGTCGCGGTGAGGACGTCCTCGCCCCGCACGACCCGCCGGACGAGGGCCTCGACGCTCGAGCGATAGCGGGACGGCCGGAGCCCGGACTGGCGGAACGCTTCCCGCCAGCCCCGGAGGATCGGGTCCTCGATGACCTCGGCTCCCGGCGGGAAGCGGACGGCAGCCGCCTGGGCGACGTCCGCCGGCGACGGGATGTCGAGGCGAGGCGCGGCGGCCAAGAGGCCGGAAACGGCGAAGCCACGCACCCGGACGTCGGGATGCCGCTCTCGCACCGCGTCGTTGATGGTTACCGAAACCGGGTACGACGCCTCGGCATGCATGGTCCCCCCGTATCTGTTCCGACCCTGATGGGTCGAAATCCTAGACCGAGACGACCGCCTGTCCGGCGGGGCGGGCATACGTCACGACGCGGTATCGGACGGGCGCAAGCTGCCATGCCTGGTCGAGGTCGAGCAGCTGCTGCCGCGTCTTCCGGAGGTTGTGATGGGGCACCCTCGGGTAACGGTGGTGTTCCGCATGGTAACCGTCTCCGTGGGGATGGAACACGACTCGCTGGAGACGACCGAGGGACGAATAGGTTCCGTAGAACTCACTAGAGGCTGCATAGTCATGCTCCTCACTCTCACCGACCAATCTGATCGCCGGTAGGAGCGCCGAGAACGCCAGGAGCCACGTCAACAACGCCACTATGGTCACCGGCCATCCGATGACCAGCCCGATCGACGACCAGACGACGGCATGCCACAGGACCGTGAAGAGCAGGTTCCGCTTGTCCGACCCGACGCCCTTCCACCAGTTGACCGAGTACCGCGGGAGGCGGGTCGCGACCGCCAGGGCGAACGCGCCATAGCCGCGGTCGAGCGGGAGCTCCGCGAAACTCGCTGTGACGAACCGCTCGAGGCAGGGATCGCGGTCGCTGGCGAATTTGCCGTGGTGGTTCACCAGGTGCGACGCCCGGTACCGGGCGACGGTCGATCCGACCGGTATGGCCGCGAGGACGTTCGCGAGGCCGTCGTTGACGGCGGCCGACTTCCGACAGAGGTTGTGGTGCGACGCCTCATGCGTCAGCATCTCCGTCGCCCGAAGGCTCCGAGCGATGACGAGGAGTAGCGGCACCGCGAACACCAGCGCGTACACCCGGTCGTCGAGCCAGAGGTACGCGAGACCGATGCACGACGCGAGCACGAGGAACTGATCGACGACCAACAAGCTGACGGACTTGACCGATGTCGTCCTCTCCATCACCGATTTCAGTTGAATCGTTTCAGACGATTCTTCGTATCCCCGAGGAAGTCTTCCCGTGCTCGTCGTCGTCATCTCGACACCCAATTCGTTGACACCATGCCCGTCCTGCGGATTTCTTGATTTCCTATTGGGACGGGCTAGACAGATGCGGCGACCGGACCTTCCTCACATCGCCGTCACACAATCAATTGTCGAGGCGAAATAGAAGATCAACGTGGCCCGACGGAAAATCGGTCCTTTTCTGCAAGAAGCGCGACGGCGCTTCTTGCTCAGGGCAGCGGCGTCATCCGCAGGTGGGCCGCGAGGAGCTCCGACCGCGACGGCAACTGCCGGCGGCGGTTCGCCCGGCATTCGGACATCGTCGGGCGGCGTGGTCCGCCATCGGGCCCCATCTTCGGGAGTTCAGTGTCGACTTACGGCTCCCTGGCGAGCCGACGGAGCGCTCAGCCGGCTTCGACCGGGATCAACTGTGGCCGACGACTCCGACCCCATTCGACGGCAACGCCGTCCCGGCGCATCGCGGCGACGAAACGAGTGATCGAAAGGAAGATCGCCAGAGCGGTAAGCCCATAGGTGGCCGCCGATCGCTCGAGGACGAAGGCGTGGAGCGACGAGGTGAAGAGGAGCCAGAAGACGATCCCGGCGTTCACCATGAAGACAGTCGCCCAGAGGAAGGAGATCCGGACGAAAAACAGACGCACTCGGGGGCGGGCCAAGAGCTCCGGACTGATCGGGCAAAAATCGTGGGCGAAGCGTTGGGTGAACGGGCGTCCGATCACCGCCGACACCAAGAGGACGAGACCGATCACTGCCGTGGTGGCCGTCGGCTGCACGAAGTACAAGAACGCGCTACCCGTGACCCACGACACCACCGTGCGAACGGTCAGCAAGACCGTGCCGATCAACAACATCGTCGAGACGCGTTCACCTCTTCGAATTCTTCGTCCGAGAGCCAGATAGGACCAGCCGAGCGCCGCCAGGAGCGCCCATCGGAAGCCGGCCGTCATGAGCACGAGGTAGAAGAGCGCAAGCGGCACGACGACTGCTTCCACCACGACGGGGATGGCGTGTCCGAGCACCGCTCGCGGACACGGCAGCTTGAGATGTTCGCCCTGGCCCCCCTCCTCGCGAGGGGAGAGGGCCAACGGAGAGATCCCTCGGGTCGTCACCGACGGCGGAGAACGGCGCACGGGTTGACGTTCGCGACCAACAAAGCGGTTGCGTCAGCACACGAGTCGGGCCACGGGCTCGACGTCATGCGACGAGCGTCCGTCAGATCGTTCGGGCGCTCTCGGCGCCGCCGCGTTCTGGGGTCGGAAACCCGGAACCTTTTGCAGCGCTCAGCCGCTCAATTCCGCCCTCGGCCATATCGTTACCTCGTCTCTCCACGCTGAGGAATTGCGGGAGAACCCGGAGGTGTGACCGGCAACGACACACGGCTGGCGTATCGGCCGAGCGCTGGCGCCGACGGTACTACACGCCTCCGTCGATCACTCGGCGGCCACTGACTCGTTCAGGCGGCGGGGCGTCTTCTACGCAATGGTGGTTGGGCAGTGGGCACGAGTGCCTGGTCCGCTCCGTCGGCGACTCGATCGAGGGGAGGTCGACTCGCGCTCAATGGACGGCTGGAATGGCGCTCCGTGCACCGGCAAGACGGAGGTGCCTGAACACGTCCCCGTAGGCCCGGTGGGGTCGCTGCTCGACGTAGTCGATGTGGTGTCCGGCGCAGAACGGGCGCACCAGCTCCCGGGCTCGTCTCAGGTTGGCTCTGGGCATGGTCGGGAACAGGTGGTGCTCGATCTGGCTGTCCAGTCCGCCGAAGAAGAACCCGATCAGCGACGGACTGGAGAGGTTGCGCGAGGTGAGGACCTGGCGACGCAAGAATCCCAGCTCGTCGCCGCGGGCCGGGATCGGCATCCCGACGTGGTTGGTGACGAACGTCGCGCCCAGGTACAGGCCGAGCAACATCTGCGTCACTGCGATGAACGCCGCGGCGCGCAGAGGCGACAGGAGGAAGAACGGCGCCACGAAGAAAGCCCCAACGTGCACGGTCAGCAGTGCTCCCTCGATCAGTGCCGACCAGCCGCGCCGGTGGGCAAGCGCAACGACGCTGGCTACGTGGAGATTGATCGCCTCGAAGAAGAGCAGCGGGACCAGTGCGAACGCCTGCACCCGAGCGAACGACCGCCCGAACCGGCCGCGGGTGGCGGCCTGGCCCGGCATGTACACCAGTGCGCCCGGGGCCAGATCGGGGTCCTTTCCCGGACGGTTGGTGTGGGCGTGATGGTGATTGTGCTTGGTCAACCACCATCCGAAGCTGAACCCCGTCAGCATGTTGGCGTGGAGCAGACCGATCAGGTTGTTGCCCCGTCGGTGGGAGCAGATCTGTCGATGCCCTGCGTCGTGGGCAATGAACCCCATTTGAGCCAGAACGAGGGCCAAGCCGGCAGCTACGGCGAGATTCCACCAGCTGTTGCCCACGATGACGACGGTGACCACCAGCGCCGCCAGAGCGCCGGCCGTCGTGCCGATCTTGATCGCGTAGTAGCCACGTCGCCTCGCCAGGAGGTGGTCGTCGCGTACCTGGCGAGACAGCTCGGCGAATTCCTGGCGGTTCGCCCGCCCAACTGCTGGATCCTGGCGCTCGATTTGCACGACCCTCGTTCGGCTGGCGTTCGTGGCGGAAACCACCTCTGGGGCAGCCGGCGGCTGGCCTCACATCGGCCCTGGTAGACCTCGATCTCCGGTTGAGTTCGACTGACCGGTCCCGAAGCCTGTCAACGAGGCAGGGCCCAACAGCCCGCCGCAGGTCACTTCGAACCTTATGCGCGCCCCGGACTTCCGCGATCAGCCGTCCGGAAGATGGGACTACTGCCGTTCGTGACCGACAGAATTCTCCGCGAGGCCAGCCGGATCAAGAGCGCGGCCCACTTCCGGTCGGACATCTATGGGAGCCCGGTCCCGGCCGTTGACAAACATTGCCAGATACCATCCTCCCGTGGGGAACGGATCGATGACGTTTCGGGAAGCCGCCGAGGAAGTGCTGCGCCGGCACTCCCCCGGAGCGCCGTTGCATTACCGGAGGATCAGCGAACTCGCGCTGGCTGATGGCCTCGTGGTCTCCAAGGGAACGACCCCTGAGGCCACGATGGGAGCCCAGCTCTACACCGACATAAAGAGGAGAGCCGCCTCGGGCAAGGCACCACGGTTCCGCAACTACGGGCGGGGGCTGTTCGGTCTCGCCACCCCCACCGATCCCCTCGGCGGTGCCATTACACGCCATAACGCCGACACCAAAGAACGTCTCCGGGCCCTGCTCGCCGATATGGACGCCAGAGACTTCGAGCTCCTCATCGGTTACCTGCTGTCCAGCCTCGGCTTCGAGAACGTGGAAGTCACCAGCTACTCCGGCGACGGGGGCATCGACGTCCGCGCCACTCTTACCGTGGGGGGCGTCACCGACGTCAAGACGGCTGTCCAGGTGAAGCGATGGGCCAAGAACGTTCCGGGACGGGTCGTCAGGGAACTTCGCGGGGCCCTCGGTGCCCACGAACGGGGGCTGATCATCACGCTCTCCGACTTCACCAAAGACGCCATCAACGAAGGGGCAGCTCTGGACCGCGCCCCCATCACCCTGGTCAACGGTGACCGGCTTCTCGAGTTGCTCATAGAGAACGACATCGGCGTCACTACTCGGACGGTCTCCATCATCGAACTTGATGAGGCAAGCCTCTCGAGTGCCGACAGCACTGGAGGCGAAGGAGCTGACCTCGCTACCCCGACGCCGCCGATCACGTACAAAGGGTCAAAGGCGCTTGCGATATGGCCGATGCCGGGTGGGCGGCACGCCTGGAAGGCCAGCCTCGAGCGCATGCTCCGCCATATCGCCGATACTGCCCCTACCTACGACCTGATGACCAAGTGGATCATCGAGACCTTCGACAAGGTGTCGAGTGCCAAGGTCGCTCGCCATTATGTGACGACGGTCCTTCGACCGCTTGGGTTCGTCGAGATCAGTGGTGAACAGATCGCCCTATCTGCTGCCGGATCGCTGTTCACTGAGAATCCTTCGAATGAAGACCTCCTGGGGGCACTACGGGCCAACATTGCGGGCGTCGACGAGCTGCTGGACCACCTCTCGACCGAAGCCACGTCAAATGATGAGCTTCTTGAGTACTTGAGGGAACGGCTCGGCGTCTCCTGGGAGACCGACGCTCAGATCAACTCCAGGCTGGGCTGGCTCGAGAACGCCGGCGTGGTCCGCGAAGTCGACCACGGTAGGTGGGCTCGGATCTGACCTCAGGTGGCGTTGCCCGCAAAGCTCCTCTCCAGGTCCATGTACGCCCACGACTGGTTCGCCTTCCGCCGCCTCGTCCGGACCTACCGCCAGACCTGGAGCGGACCATCGCCCCGGTCCCCTGGGTGGCGGTGTGCACCTCCCCTGACCGGGTACCCGGTCAGGTTCGCCGATCACCGCCGTACTGATCTAACTCGTCGTCCTCGGAATTGCTATTCACGAGTAGACGAATTAGGCGACTCGAACAGGGCTTCGTGGAACGACTCCACGGCCACTACTGCGTCCGCGGCAGTCATCGAGCCGTCCAGGTCGGGGTAGTCGAGCGTCATCTGGCTCCGGTACGCCGCCGGGCCCTGGGCGTCAGGATCGGCGAAGTTGGCGAGTAGGTCGTCGAGTGCCGTGCGGATGTCGCCGACCAGCTCGGCGCCGAACCGGGCGCGCACAGTCGCCGCAGCTGCTTCGGGACCGCCTTCGTCGTTGTGGATCAGGACGTAGGCCAGGTCGTACCAGTCCTTCGGCAGGCGGCGGGACCGGGCGGCCGAGGCTTTCGCCAACAGGTAGCCAGCCAGCCCGGTGACGTTGATCTCGGCCGTCTGCACCACACCCTGATGCCGATCGCCGAGCATCCGGACCTCGATGTCCAGCGCTGCGAAACCGGTGCCCCGAAGGTTGACCGCTCCCAGCCGGTCGGCACCACCGAAGACGATCAGCGCTTCAGCCGGCTTGTCGGCGAGGTCGGCGAGCAGCTCGAACTTCACGACGGCCCTCGGGGATGGCCCCTCGGCCATCCAGCGCCACACCCGCGCCGTGTCCGGCTCGAACTCCGCGTTCAGGAGGGCCCGTTCGAGGCGGGCACCGTTCACGGCTCCGGCGGCAATCTCCAGATTCACTTGGACATCGACGTCGGTGGTCCCCGCGTGTTCGACCCCGCTTCCCGAGCACAACAACGCCGGAACGAGGCCCCCCAGGAGGACGAACTCTGGCCGGGCTCCGTAATGGTGGACAACCCGGATCAACGCCCTCTCCGCAGCGGCCCGGGCGCTCCGGCTCCGTGGCGGCTCGTCAGCCGACACCGTTGACCTCGGCCAGGTGTTCAGCCGCCTCTTCGCCGCGCACGCCCAACGGGCGCAGGTCGGCGTAGACACGGGGCCACGGAGCCACGACGACGTCCCCCACCCGCTCGGCGAGCCGGAGAACAGCCACCGTGGGGAACGGACGCAGCACCAGGCGCCCCCCGTCCAATGGACGCAGCTTTGCCTTGCGGGCGATCTCTTCGAGCCCCACCGGGGTCTCGGCGCCGACGTATACCTCAGTCGTGGTGACGGAGGTCTGGTAGGGCCCCAGTAGGGCGGCAGCGACAGCCCCGGTCGCGGCCCATGGGGTGTTCGTTCGTTCCCACATCGCACCGGTCCGGCCCAGTTCCTCGATTGGGTCGCGCCAGCTAACCCCCACCCGGAGACTCGTCGCCGGCAGAAGTGATGACGCAGCAGTCGCGTAGCCCGTGAGGAGGGCGCGTCGGTCCCGCACGGTGCGTCCGGAGCCGGGCCCACGCGCCGCGCTTGCATCGACAAGTTCCAGATCCTGCAGTACGTGCAGCGCGTGCGTGCAGCTTCCGGTCGACAGGCCCGTTGCCTCCCCCGTCGCCTTCACCGTGGGTCGCACCCCGCAGAGGATCGCTTCGGCGACAGCCAGGACACCGGGCGTCCAGCGGATGGGTCGATCTTTCGGTGGCGCGGGCTGACCGGTCCGCGACACCACCAGCGTTCCGACGGCGATCTCCGCTGTGCCTGCTTCATCGGCCCAACCGATGTGGGCCTGCTCCAGGACCTCCCGGGCGCCAGGCGACATTCGCCGAGCCACCACAACGTCCGGACGGTCAACCTTGGCGGCGACAAGAGACTGGACATCCTTGCTCCAGCCCTCTCCTCCCCAGGCCACCCGCAGCGGCATACCGTTCACCGAAACGACCAGCCGGGCACCGTCCTTACGCACTGCGAGCTTTACCGTTGGTGGCAAGACGCCACGAAGCACCTCTTCGGCGCGGCGCGAGATGGCGGAGGGGGGAGACGTGGATGACATGGCTGTACCTCAGTCATAGCCTATACCCCGGTTAGACACTGAGGTATAGGCATCAGCCGATGTAGGTTCGAGTCTCTAACGGCTCGTTTAGAGCCTTTAGAGCTGCGAGTGGCCAAACCTCGCCTCCTGCCAGCCCGAACTGCAAGATACGGCCGTCTTGGTGCCGGGCTGGCGTAAGGACTCACATCGTTGGCGGAAGACTCAACCGGCCGGCGATCTCCGCCAAGACATGCATCGGATCGCACGGCAGTCCTTGGACCTCATCCGGCGGCGAACTGCCTGGCCAAGTTGGCGGTTCTCAAGCCGACAGCTCTGCCCAGGTTGTTCTTCGATCTGGAGGCCGCGGCCCTGGCCGTCCCGGAACCAAATGTGGCCGCACATGGCCAACCTTCTTCGCCCGTCGCTCGACTCCGGGAGTGCTATTCCCCCGTGCAAAAAGAGTGGCGCCGGAGTAGCGGGAGCGGAAGGGCGAATCGCCAGCTCAGCCACTTTGTGGCTCTGAACTGGACTTACTCGGCGCGCTCGGAGGGATTCGAACCCCCAACCTTCTGATCCGTAGTCAGATGCTCTAGTCCGTTGAGCTACGAGCGCCGGCCGTGCGTCTGGGCCGACCGTTCGGGTCGGCCACCGGGACAAGGCCCGCACGGATGCCGCGCCCCGGAAAACACCATGGTACCCGGTTCGACTAACCGTCCCCGATAGCCCCACCCGCGCCGCTGGCGCCATCCGGGCCGCGTCAGCACTCCCCCACCCTGAACACAACCCAGCGCCGTCCGTCGACGGCCGCCGCGGCCCTACAGGCCGAGATGGTCGCCCGGTCCAGAGCTTGATCCCGCCGAGGATGCCGGCGGAGTTGTCGACGACGGTCGTCCGGTCGAGCAGCTCGCCGAGATCGTCGCGGACGACGCGGCGGGCGTTGCCGCCACCGAGGTACAGGTGGTCGAAGAAGAAGAGCTCGTCGAGCTGGGCCGCGGCCTTGCGGACCCGGCGGTTCCACCGGTGGTCGCCGATCTCTTTGCGCGTCCGCTCGCCGAGCTGGTCGTTGTACGTCTCACCCTTGCGGAACGGCTGGTGGGCAAGCTCGAGGTGCGGCAGAAGGTGACCGTCGAAGAAGACGCCCGTGCCGAAGCCGGTGCCGAGCGTGAGCACGAGCTCGAGGCCCTTGCCGGCGACGACGGCGAGCCCCTGCACGTCGGCGTCGTTGGCTACCCGGGTCGGCTTGCCGATCGCCTCGGACAGGGCGCCGGCCAGGTCGAACCGTGTCCACGCCTTCACGAGCTTCGGGTCGATCTCGGATCCGGGCCCGGACTCGGTCACGAAGTGGGGGGCGCTCAGGATGTGGCCGTGCCGGACCATCCCCGGGAAACCCGGCCGACACCCGATCGGCCTCGGGGAGCGAGGCGACGAGCTTGGTCAGCACCGGCACCATCCCGCCGATCGCCGGTCGGCGGCAGCGGGTACGACGTGGGCACCCGGACCCGGTCGGCGACCATCGCGCCGGTGGCGTCGAGCACGGAGGCCTTCAGACCGGTGCCGCCGATGTCGATCGCCAGCGTGTACGGCCGCTCGGGCGACGCGGTGACCGCTCCCTCCTTGTCGGGCGCCGCCGCGGCGCCGCGGGCTCGATCCGTCCGCTGGTTCGTCGTCTTTCGCCCCCGATCCCCCGTCCGTCGTCGGCTTCCCGTTGCCGTTACTGCCCATGCGGTTTCTCTCCGTTCGTCTCGTCCCACCGGTCGTAGTGCAGCGCCGCCGTCAGCGGCACCCGGTCCCGCCAGCCGTGCCGTTCGAGGTCCGGCACGGTCTCGAGGTGCGAGACCGGGCCCAGACAGAGCCACGCGATCGGGCGGATCGTGCTCGGGATCCCGAGCAGTTCCCGAAGGAAGCCCTCCCGGTAGAACGAGACCCAGCCCATGCCCATGCCCTCGGCGGTCGATGCCAGCCAGAGGTTCTCGATGGCCAGGCAGACCGAGTACACGCCGACGTCGGGGATGGTGTTCCGCCCGAGGACGTTCGGCGCCCCTCGGGCCGGGTCGTACGTGACGACGACCGAGAGCGTCGCTTCCATGATCCCGTCGATCTTGATCCCCGCGAACCGCTCCGCCTCGGTCCCCGACAGCGACCCGGCGAAGCTCGCCCGCTCCGCCTGCACGTGGTCGTAGAACGCCCGGCGGATCGCCGGGTCGGTGACGAGGACGAAGTCCCACGGCTGCGTCAGGCCGACGCTCGGCGCGGCGTGGGCGGCCTCGAGCATCCGACGGAGGACGGCTGGCGGAATCGGCTGCCGGTGAACTCCGCCCGGACGTCGCGTCGGCGGAAGATGGCCTCGTAGAGGCCGATCGTCGGCATCGGCCCTTCGGGGTCGACGGCCCCGTCGACCAGGCCCGCGCCCTCACCGCTCATGGTCCCGCACTGTAACCGTCCGTCCCGGCGAACTGACGGCCCGGCTCGGCCGAGCCAGCAGCGCGACCGAGCACCCCTCGCCCGGAGTCCTGCGTCCTCCCACCACGGTCGGAGGGCCAGACGGACCGGTGGCAGCGAGCCGTAGACGAGGACGCCGGTCCCGGTCGGCAGCCGGCGGAGCGCGTCGGGCGGGAGCAGTCGCCGCTGGACCGGCGCCGTCGTCGTCGTCCGGTGACCGGTCGAGTCCCGCGACGTCGACGGAACGAGCAGCTCCTCGTCGCCGACGAGGTGGCTCGCCCGGTCGAGCGTGCCGGGGTCGGACGTTCCGGAGAGGAAGACCTTCGCCCGATGGTTGTTGACGACCGTTGCCGCCCGGTCGCCGTACCGGGCCGTGACCTGGGCGAGGTCCTGCCAGATCGTCAGGAGCTGCACCCCGTGCCCGGCGCAGGTCGCGGCGAGCCCGTCGAGCTCGGCGAGTGGTGCGATGTTCGCCGCCTCGTCGAGGACGACGAGCAGGGGCGGATCGAGCGCCGCGCCTTGTCGCGACGACCGGCTGAACGCCGCGTCGAGAACCTGCTTGACGAGCGCGACGAACAGGCCACGCAGCCGGCGTTGGTCATGGGCCGGTGCGCAGAGGTACAGCGTGTGCGATCCCTGCAGCAGCTCGGCGGGGTCGATCTGGTCGACCTGGCTGGCGAAGCGGCGACCGCCGACGCCATCGATCGGCGGTGCATCGGGCTCGGCAAACGGTTCGAGGATCGTCTCAGCGGTCGTGTACACCGAGCTGCGCTGCCGGTCGTCGCGCTGCCACGTCGCCCGGGCGGCCTGCAGCGCCTGGGTCGCCCCGGCCGCGTCGAGCAGTTCGGCCACCTCGGCGACCTCCTGGGTGTCGACCCACCGGACGACGTCGGCCATCGTCCGGCCACCGCTGGCCGCGGCGAAGAGCAGCGGCGCCAGCAGCTTTGCCGCGGTGGCGTACCAGAACTCGCCGTCGGCCGTCGTCGTCGCGCCCTGGGTCACCTCGGTCAGGTCGGCGGCCACCCGGCGAGCCCCGGCCCACGTCCGGGCGGCCGTCAGCGGCGACCATTCGCTCGGCGGCAAGCCGGTCGTCCGACCGGGGTCGAAGCACCAGACGCGGCCGCACCGACGGCGCCAGTCGAGCGTGTCGCGGGCCAGATCCGTCTTGACGCTCGCCGCGACAACCGGCCCTTCCCACCCCAGGATGGCCGGGATCGCGAGCCCGGTCGTCTTGCCGCTCTGCGTCGGACCGACGACCGTCACCGACTGGGCCCGCTCCGCGGCCAGCACCAGCCGCCCGCAACGATCGCCGCGGCTGGCGATCCCGCCGAGGACCAGCCGGCCGGGCTCGCGGCCCCGGACGACGAGCGGGCCGACGTCTTTCCGCCGGGCCCAGTGCGCACCGCGGCGATCGGCAGAGGACGTTCGCGACCTCCCGCACCAGGCCGGCGAGCGAAGCGACGGACGCTGCGGCGACACCGACGGCGGCGACACCGACACCAACGGTCGCGAGGGACAGGGGCAACGACACCGGCCGGCCGCTCAGCGAGCAGCCATCGCCGCGTCGGTATCGACGAGACGGCGCTCCATCGGGCTCAGCAGGTGCTGAACGAGGAAAGCTCGCTGCCCGACCTTCCACAGCGCCACTCCCCGGCGCAACTGGGGCAGCAACTCGGCCTCCGTCGGCGAGAGCGACAGCAGTTCGCTGGCCGCGGCCACCTCGCCGGCGGGCTGCGCGTAGACGACCCGGGTCTCCGAGTCGGAAAGCAGGCCGGTCGCCAGGCCGACCTGCTCCGACCCGGCCGCCCCGACCGACCGGAGGTCCGAGAGCCGGTGGAGTACGGCGACGTTGCCGACGCCATAGGCCCGCGACAGCTTCCACGACGCCTGTAGCCATCGGGCGATGCCAAGATCGGCGAGCACCGCCCATGCTTCGTCGACCACGACGAGCACCCGGGAGCCGCTTCCTCCGCCGGGCCCGGCGCTTCCATCGACTCCGCCTCTCCCGTCGACTCCGTCCGCGCTGTGATGCCCGTTCCGGCCCGCCTCGCCGGCCTGCCGGGCCAGAGCGGCCTGGAGCCACGCGGTCGCACAGGCCATCAGGATGCCGAGCGCCGCGGAGTTGTAGAGCGCCGACAGGTCGAGCACGACGAGCGGGCCGTCGAGGTCGAGCCCGGGCGTCGTCGGACCGTCGAACATCCCCCGGAGGTCGCCGTGGACGAGCCGGCGCAGCTCCAGCGCCGCGTCCCGCCCGTCCTCGAGCAACGTCGCCCGGTCGGTCCGCACGGTCGCCGCGACGTCGCTCGTCGGGTCGAGGAGCGCGTCGACGACCGCCGGCAGCGTCGGCTCGGCCCGTCGCCGCCCGACCGTCGCCAGGGCGAGGTCGATGGCCGTCCGCTCACGCGGCTGGAGCACGCGGCCCAGGCACGCGGTGGCCAGCGACGACAGCAGGTCGAGCTGGCGATAGTCCGCGGCCGGCCGTTCTCCTGGCTGCCCGTCCGACGGCCGTTCCCGCGGATAGCCGTTTCCCTCCGTCGCCGGTCCCGGCCGCCGCCGCCCGTCGACCTCGGGACCACGCTCGAGCGGGTTCAACCGGACGTTCCCGCCCGGCCGGAGGGCGATCGGTCGTACCCCCCATGCCTCGGCCAACGCGCCGTACTCCCCCTTCGGGTCGACGACCCACGCTCGCCGTCCGAAGACGGCCTGGCGCCAGAGGTACGTCTTGACGAACGAGCTCTTGCCTCGGCCGATCTGCCCGAAAACGATCATGTTCGGGTTGCTCACGATGCCCTGGGCGTAGAGCTCGAACGGGTCGAAGACGAACGAGCCACCGAGCAGGTCGTTGCCGATGAGCACCCCGCGGTGCCCGAGCCCGGGCTCGGCAACCATCGGGTACGCGGCGCCGAGGTTGCGGGTCGTCACCTGGTGCGCCGGCAGCCGGCCGCCAGTCCCGATCCGTGTCACCGCAGTCCCCGGCCGAGCGGCAGCGTGTACGTGAACGCCTGCTCCTGGTCGCCGTAGAGCCGCCGCAGCTCGAGCCGGCACTGGCCGGCCGCCTGCTCCGTCGCGTCACACGCCTCGGCCAGCTGCTCAGCCGTCGGCGCGGTCACCGCGACGAAGCCGGAGAACCGGACCGCGGCGTGGCCCTCAGCGAGCTCGGCTTCCCGGCGGACGGCCAGCTCGCTCTCGCGGGCCCGCCGGGCGGTGGCCAGGAATCCGCCACGTCGCCGGAGCTCGGCATCGGCGAGGTCAGCCGTCCGGGCCTGCTCCGCCTGGCGCATGGCCCGGATCGGGCTCAACGGCTCCATGACCACCGAGACCGTCCGGCGGACCGGACCGAGGAGGAGCGGCCCGAGGAAGTCCGGCCCGACCTCGATGCGCGGCCATTCGGCGATCCAGTACGTCGCGTGCCACGTGCCGTCCGTTCGCAGCCGGCCCCACTCGGCGTCGGTCGTCATCGGCCACGGCCACGACGGGTCGGCCGGGTCGGCCGCCCGGTACGACGAGTGGTCGACCAGCCCGTCCGCGACGGCCATTGGGCCGGGGACGACGCCGACGGGCCCCGGTCGGCCCGCCCGGCGGAAGAGGTCGGCGAGCTCGTCTGCGCCGAGCACCCGGTCGACCGAAACGTCAGCGTCGGCCAGCGCCCGACGAAGGGCGGCGATCTCGCGACCGAGCACAGTATGGGTCTCGTCTCCCGACGATCGGCCCCGCGACCGACCGGTCCGCACCTGCACAGCCAGGTGGACCTCGTGCCGGCACGTCGCCGCGCCAGCCAGCAACGAGGCATACGACCGCCGGACCGACGTATCGGGGCCGACGGTCGCCCGTTCGTCGAGGTACGACCGCACCGCCTGGCCGTCGTCCGGCAGCGTCGTCGCCACCCACTGCAGGCGGTGAACCACCGGTCGCTCCCGGGCCAGCGACGAGAGGACCGCGGCCCACCCACCGACGCGGCGCTCCTTTTCCCCGTCACCGAGTAGGGCGAAGTTGTGCCCTCGAAGCTCGAGGACCGCCGTCGAGGTGCGACGCCGCGTGTCGCGGACCACCCCGAACCGATCACCACCGGTCACCGGACGGACCGCGACGATCTCCAGGCCGGTGAACGGCTCGGGAACGACGACGCCCGGCCGGCGACCGGCGGCTCGGCCGTCCCCGCCGGGCCGGCCGCTCCCACACAGGGCGAACGTCTCGCCCTCGCCGGGGACCGGCGAACGGCGTCGGCGCTGGCCGGTCACCGCCACGACTCCCCATCGGGCCACCGTCGGCAGCCATTCGTCGCCCGACCGTCCGGCCACCGGCCAGCAGCTCAGGGCTAGCGCACTGCCCACCGCGAGCACGGCGACCGCGATGTTCGCCGGTCCGACCCGCGCCCGCAGCACGAGGATCGCGACCACCAGGCCAGCCGCCACCGACGCGATCTGGCCAGCGCGCCAGCCGGCGACGAGGCCCCGTCGTTCGAGCGGCCCGAACCGGTACCGGGCAGCGTCACGAGCCACGGGCGCCCTCCTCCCGACCGGTTCCGACTCCGCCACCGGCCCCACCGCCGCCGCCGCCGGGGCCGGCCGCGGTCGACGACGAACCCGGCGCACGGTCGGCACCGCCCGATTGGTCGTCGGCCGGGAACGCCCAGCGGATCACCGGCCCGAGGTCGTCGTGGGCCAGCGAGAACGGCACCCGCACTCGGCCCATCCGGTCGACCGCCCACGGCTCGGCGCTCGATCCGTCCGGTCGCTCGTTCGTCGCGGCCGGCGACCCGCCCCAGAGCGGCAAAGGGCCGCGGCTCCTCGCCGTGCCCCGGTCCCCGGTCCCGTCCGGATCGCCCCCGGCCAGGCCGGCGCTGTCGGGCGCCGGAACGCCCTCCCACATCGGGACGCCGGACGGCCCGGCGTCGGGAGCCGTCGCAGCCGGTCCCGGCCCGGCACCGGACGCTCCATCGGACCCTCCGGCGGACGACCCACCGCCGGACACCTGACCGCCGGACATCTGACCGCCGGACACGGGCCCGGTCGCCGAATCGCTCCCCGGCGCGTCGAACGTCGACCCTTCCCCCGTGCCGGGGACGCCCGGCGTGAACGCCGCGCTGCGGGCGAGCCGCAACGCGTGCGACGCCGCGTTGCGCGGCAGCGGACCGAGCGACGAGGTCAGCCGGTGGCGGGCCCCGTCGAGCTGGGCGGTCGCGCCGCCTTCGATCACCGGGATCAACCGCAGCAGCACGAACGGGCTGAAGACGGCGAGCAGGAGGAGGGCGCCGCCACCGAGAACGGCGGAGAACCCGTTCTGCGTCCCCGAGCCGACGGCCGAGACGGCCAGGCTCAGGATGGCGACGACGACGAACTTCGAGAGGATCAACGCGGCCAGCGTGTCGACGAGCCGACGCGCCCAGTGCGAGATGGCCGGCCACGCCAGGCTGGCCAGCCCGATCGGCAGGAACAGCACCGCCACGTACACCGCGGCGGCCCGCACGAGGAGCTCGAGCCAGAGCGCGAACGCGCCGAACGCCAGCAACAGCGCGCCGACGAAGAGCACGAACGACGGGATCCCCTGTGTCCCGCTGGCCGCCTGCGACGTCAGCGCGGTGGCCAACCCGGAGAGCGCCTGGGCGATGTTGGCCCCAGCGCCGGCAGAGATGGCGGTGCAGAGATTGTCGGTGACGGCCAGCGACAGCTGGACGAGCTGGACGGCCACCGCGGTGAGGACGAGGGCCAGCGGCAACTGCACGAGGGCCGACCGGACGAGGACGGCCGCGCTCTGCCGGTAGACCGACTGGGCGATCGACAGCAGCAGCACCGGCACGACGACCGCGGCGGCGATCCCCGTCATCGCCCGGTAGTCGGTCGTGAACCAGCCCGATCCGACGTCGATCGACGTCGTCGTCGAGAGGACGCCGCCGACCTGGTCGAGCAGCCAGCCGGCCCCGCCGACCACCCAGTTCGAGAGGGCACCGAGGACGCCGTCCGCACCGGCACCGAGGACGGTCGAGCTGGCGCCACCGACGGCTTGACAGACGGGGTCGAGCAGACCCGGGCAACTCGGCATCGCCGTCAGTGGACGTTCAGGCCGGCGTGGAAGAAGAAGTTGATCAGGACCGGCGCCGCGCCGACCAGCAATGCCGCGAGGCCGGAGACGAGCACGGCCCGGCGGCCGACGAACGACTGCTGGTAGTTCTGCGTGTGCGCGCCGAGCGCCCATACCGCCGCGCCGACGACCAGCGCCACCAGGGCGAGGATCAGCGCCCACCCACCGATCCCGTTCGTCAGCTGCTGGAGCGTCGCCCCGCCCGGCAGCTGGCCGGGGTTGGCATTGAGGCTGACTGTCCCGCTTGTGCCGATGAGGACGGCATGGAACATCTGCGACATCGGTGACTCGCTCCCTCCCGCTCGCCCGGCCGGCCCTCTGGGCATCGGAGGAGCCGGGACCAGAACGGTACGGACCGCGTGAACGTCAGTCAAGATGTTTCAGACCTTTTCATATCTTTTCTTTCCCTTCGACACGCTGACTTGCCCTGGTCGATGGCCGCCCCGCAGTCCTGTCATGCTGGGGAGGTATGGGCCTCGTCGTCGGACCGCTGTGGGCGGGGGCACAGATCGGCGGGAACGGGCTGCCGACGGCGGCGGTCTACGGCATCGGCGCGGCGGTCCTCGTCGTCGCGATCGTCGTCGCCGCGCTGCTCGGCCGGCGAGCCGGCCGGCGGGCGCTCTCGCAGCGACTGACCGCGCTCGGGACCCGCCTGGGCATCGACCCGCCGGCGGACGACCACAACATCGAGACCGCGCTGTCGTACCTCGAGCAGGTGACCGGCGCGGCGACGGAGGCGGTGGCGGAGTCCAGTGCGGACGCCATCCGGCTCCGGCGGTCGCTCGACACGCTGCCGCAGGGCGTCGTCATCTGCGACGAGAACGGGACCGTCGTCTACCGCAACGGCCGGGCGAACACGCTGATGACGAGCCGGCACGGCGACGCGCTGGCCGCCCAGGCGGTCACGGAGCTCCTGGAGGACGCCTGGCGAGGCGGCACGGCCGAGCGGACGGTCGACCTCTACGGCCCACCGCGGCGGACGCTGACGGTCCGAGCGCACCAGATCGACGACGGCCGGCGACCGCTCGGCGTCATCGCCATGATCGAGGACGTGTCCGAGCGACGCCGGCTCGAGGAGATCCGCCGCGACTTCGTCGCGAACGTCAGCCACGAGCTCAAGACGCCGATGGGCGCGCTCGGCCTGCTGGCCGAGACGCTCGTCAGCGAGCCGGACGTCGAGGTCTCCCACCGGCTGGCCAGCCGCATCCACACCGAGGCGTTCCGGGTCAGCCGGATCATCGACGACCTGCTCGACCTGAGCCGGATCGAGTCCGAGGAGGCGCCGCCGCGCGAGCCGGTGCTCGTCAACCTGGTCATGGCCGACGCCATCGAACGGGTCCGGGCGACGGCCGACCAGCGCGGCATCACGATCACGCTCTCCGAACCGCATCCGCCGGTCGCGGTCCTCGGCGACCGGCGCCAGCTCGTCTCGGCGATGCACGCGCTGCTGGAGAACGCGGTCACGTACTCGTACGACGGCACCGCGGTGACGGTCTCCGGCACCGTCGTCGCCGAAGGACTCGACGTCGCGGAGCCGCTCGCCGCTGTGGCGACGGTCTCACCGGCCGCCACGTCGACGATCGGCAGCGGCCAGCTGTCGCTCGGCCTCGGCCTCCCACCCGCTCCGACCCCCGAGACGGCCGACCCGATCGGTCTCGGTGGTCCAGGAGCGGGCGCCGATCCGCTGGCCGAGCCCGACGTCGGCGCCAGCCGGGCCGGAGAAAGCGGCGGGCTCGTGGCCAAACCCGGCGGGTGGGTATCGCCGGCCGCGACCGCCGGGACCGTCGACGCCACTCCCGCCGCCAACGGTACCGATGGCCGCGCCACCGGGGTCGACGGTGAGCCGGCATCGCTCGGTGGGCCGGAGCCCGCCGCTCGCCCGGTCGCCCGCGAGACGGTCCGGTTGGCCGTCGCCGACCACGGCGTCGGTATCCCGGCCCGCGACCTCGACCGGATCTTCGAGCGGTTCTACCGGGTCGACCACGGACGGAGCCGCGACACCGGTGGCACCGGGCTCGGCCTCTCGATCGTCCGCCACGTCGCCAACAACCACCAGGGTTGGGTGGACGTCGAGTCCCGCGAAGGGGAAGGATCGACGTTCACGCTCGTCCTGCCCCTCCAACCGGAACGAATGTCATGACCGACCGACGGGCCTACACCGCCCCCCACGACGCCCGGCCGCTCAACGTGCTGCTGGCCGAGGACGAGGAGTCGTTCGTCGACGCGCTCGTCGTCGGGCTCGGCCACGAAGGCTTCAAGGTGTCCGTCGCCCGCGACGGGCTGGAGGCGCTGCGGCTGTTCGAGGAGAACGCGCCGGACCTCGTCCTGCTCGACCTCATGCTCCCGAAGATGTCCGGCATCGACGTCTGCCGGGCCATCCGGGCCCACTCGTCCGTGCCGATCATCATGGTGACGGCGAAGGGCGCGGAGATCGACACGGTCGTCGCCCTCGAGGTCGGCGCGGACGACTACGTGACGAAGCCGTACCGGCTGCGCGAGCTCGTCGCCCGGATGCGGGCGGTCATCCGGCGGACGCCGCCGAACGCCGGCTCGAGATCCGGATCGGACTGGTCGGACGGCACGGCCGACGAGACCTCGCTGGTGGCCGGCGAGGTCCGGGTCGACCTCGACCAGCGCCGGGTCTTCGTCCGTGGTGACGAGGTCCACCTGCGGCGCAAGGAGTTCGAGCTCCTCCGTCTGCTCGTCGACAACGCCGGCCGCGTGCTGACCCGGGACGTCCTCATCGACCGGGTCTGGGGGACCGACTACATCGGCGACACGAAGACGCTCGACGTCCACATCAAGCGGCTGCGGTCGAGGATCGAGGCGGAGCCGTCGGCGCCGACGCTCATCACGACGGTGCGGGGCGTCGGCTACCGCTTCGACGCCGGCCACGGCTGACCCGGCCACCTCTCGACCACTTCCCGGTCGGCGGCTGGCCCGGGCGGCCCCTCAGGCCAGCGGCCGGCCCGGCCAACGTGGTCAGGGGGCGGTTATCCGGGTGTTCCCGCCGAGCCACGGACCGAGGCAGTCGGGCAGCTCGACGGAGCCGTCCGGCTGGCGCCCGGTCTCGACGAGCGCCGCCCAGATCCTCGGCCACGCCAGCGCGGAGCCGTTCAGCGTGTGCACGAGGACCGGCCCGCCGCCGTCGGCCGGCCGGTACCGGACGTTGGCCCGTCGGGCCTGGTAGTCGCGGAACCAGCTGACGGAGGAGACCTCGAGCCAGCGATCGCAGCCGGGCGCGTAGACCTCGAGGTCGAACGTCCGGGCGGCCGACGCGCCGAGGTCGCCGGCGCAGAGATCGAGGACGCGGTAGTGGAGGCCGAACGCCCGCAGGAGGCCTTCGGCCCGCCGGAGGATGTCGGCGTGGACATCGGGGGCCTGCGCCGCGGTGGCGTAGGCGAACAGCTCGACCTTCTCGAACTCGTGGACGCGCAGCAGCCCGCGGGTGTCACGCCCGGCCGCGCCGGCTTCCCGGCGGAAGCACTGCGTGACCGCGGTGAGGCGGACCGGCAGCTCGGCCTCGTCGAGGATCTCGCCCCGGTGGAACGACGTCAGCGGGACCTCCGCGGTCGGGATCGCCCAGAGGTCGTCCCGCTCGACGTGGTACGCCTCGTCGGCGAACTTCGGGAGGTGACCGGTCGACGTCATCGTCTCGGTCAGCACGAGCGTCGGCGGGCGGATCTCCTCGTACGCCCCCTGGTCGGATGGCGAGTCGTGGCAGTCGAGGGCAAACGACGTGAGCGCCCGCAGGAGCCGGGCGCCGACGCCGCGGTAGAGCGGGAACATCGACCCGGCCAGCCGGGCGCCGCGGGCCATGTCGAGCAGCCGCAGCGCCTCGCCGATCTCCCAGTGCGGCACCCGCTGGTGCTCGGCCGGGACCGGCGCCGGCACGGCCGTCGGCCTGGCCGGGCCACCAGTCGCGCAGGACGACGTTGTCGTCCGGGCCGGCGCCGTCCGGCGCGTCGTCGGCCGGCAGGTTCGGCAGGTGGAGCAGGGTCTGGCGGAGCTCGTCGGCCAAGCGCGCCTCGTCGGCGGCCGCGACGCGCTCTTCCTTCCCGAGCCGTCGGCTCTCGGCCGTCCGCTCGTCCGCGGTGGCCTGGTCACCGGCCTTACGGGCCGCGCCGACCTCCCGCGACAACGCCTTGACGCGGGCCCGGAGCGTCTCCTGCTGCGCCAGCCGGCCCCGGTGGGCGACGTCGAGCGCCGCCGCCCGGTCGACGTCGGCCGGATCGACCCCGCGCCGGCCGAGGCCGGCCTTGACCCCGTCCGGGTCGTCACGGATCAGTCGGATATCGATCATTTCGGCGCCAACGGTAGCGTGCACGCCGTATGGCCCAGCCTGCGCTGTCCGATCCGGCCGTCGAGTGCCGGGAACTCGTCGTCCGCTACGGCAGCCGCACCGCGGTCGACGGGCTGTCGCTGACGGCCAACCGGGGAGAGATCGTCGCCGTGCTCGGGCCGAACGGCGCCGGCAAGACGTCGACGGTCGAGTGCCTCGAGGGCTACCGCCGGCCGGCCGGTGGCGCGGTCCGCGTACTCGGCCTCGACCCGGTCGCCGACCACCGGGCGCTGGTCCCGAGGATCGGCGTCATGCTCCAGCGCGGCGGCATCTATCCGATGCTCGGCCCGCGCCGCGTCCTCCGGCTGTTCGCGGCCTACTACGACCGGCCGGACGACCCGGACCGGCTGCTCGACCTCGTCGGCCTGGCCGACGTGGCCGGGACGCCGTGGCGGCACCTCTCGGGCGGTGAGCAGCAGCGGCTGTCGCTGGCCCTCGCCCTCGTCGGCCGGCCGGAGGTCGCGTTCCTCGACGAGCCGACCGCGGGCGTCGACCCGGAAGGCCGGCTGGCCATCCGCCGGGTCGTCACCGGCCTGCGCGACGACGGCGTCGGCGTCGTGCTGACGACGCACGAGCTGGCGGAGGCCGAGCAGCTGGCCGACCGGGTCGTCATCGTCCGCCGCGGCCGGGTCGTCGCCGAGGGTACGCCGGCGTCGCTGGCCGCCGGCACGGCGGGCGGCGGTCCGGAGCTGACGTTCGCCGCGCCGGCCGGACTCGACACCGGCGCACTCGGGACGGCGATCGGCGCGGCGGTCGTCGAGACATCGGCCGGCCGGTACCGGGTGGCCGCGGCCGCGTCGCCGACGCTCACCGCGGCGTTGGCCGGCTGGCTCGCCGAGCACGACGCGACGCTCACGGACCTGCGGACCGGCCGGACGCTCGAGGAGGCGTACCTGGCGATCGTCGGCGACGACGCGAGCGGCGATGCGCCGGCGCCCACGACTGGGGCTGCCGGGAGGGCGGAGGAGCGAGCGGAGGCGGGCGCGCTCGGCGGCCCGCCCGGGCGGCGGCCGGCGGTGACGCCCCTCGTCGCCCAGGTCCGGGCCGAGACGTTCATGACGCTGCGGCGCGGCGAGACGCTGCTGCTGACCGTCGGCATCCCGGTCGTCTTCCTCGTCTTCTTCTCGACCGTCCACGTCGTTCCGACCGGAGGGACGCCATCGGTGACATTCTTCGTCCCCGGCGTCCTCGCGCTGGCGGTCATGTCGACCGCCATGGTCTCGCTCGGCATCGCGACCGGCTTCGAGCGCGGCTACGGCGTCCTCAAGCGACTCGGCACGACGCCGCTCGGCCGGCCGCGGCTGCTCGGCGCCAAGATCGCGACGGTCGTCCTCGTCGAGGTCGTCCAGGCCGCGGTCCTCGTGCCGGTCGGCTTCGGCCTCGGCTGGAACCCGGGCGGCCCGGGAGATGGCGGCGTGGCCGCCGGCGAGGCGATCGCCGTCGCCGCTACTGGCGACGGTGGCGTTCGGCGGCATCGGACTGCTGCTGGCCGGCACGCTGCGGGCCGAGGTGAACCTCGCCGCGGCGAACGGCCTCTACCTCGTCCTACTCCTCCTCGGCGGCATGGTCGTCCCGCTGGCCAAGCTGCCGGCCGGGCTGGCCGACGTGGCCAAGCTCCTGCCGGCCGCTGCCCTCTCCAACGGCCTGCACGCTGCGCTCGGCACCGGGTCCGCGGTACCGGTCGAGGCGTGGATCGTCCTCGCCGTCTGGGCCGTCGCCGCGCCGGCCGCGGCCGCGCTCACGTTCCGCTGGGAGTGACCCGTGCCGCACCGACCTCGTGCCCGCCGGCGCAGCCCTCTCCTTCGTGGGCTCAGCCGCCTGTCAGTAGCCGGCGCTGCCACGTGGCCAACTGCGCCGCGTTGGTGATCGCGCCCTGATGGATGGCCGCGATCGTGCCGTTGCCGTTGACGTAGACCACCTCCGGCAGGCCGGTGAACGCGAACTTCCCCTCCGTCACTGTGTAGTTCCGGTCGGCGCCCACCGGGAACGTGACGCCGCTCTGATGGACGAACGCCAGGGCGTTGGCCGTCGGGTCGCTGCCGTCGACGCCGATCAGGGCGACGCCGGCCAGCCGGCTGTGCGTGGCCTGCTCGTGGCGGTACGTCTTGGCCACCATCGGGATCTCGGCCTGGCACGGCCCGCACCAGCTGGCGAAGAACAGCAGGATCGCCGGGTGGCCGTTGCCGCCGCCGTCGTTCGGGACGCCAACGTCCGAGCCGCCGCCGAGCCGGGGCAGCGAGAACGACGGCACCTGGTCGCCGACTCGAGGCGTCCCGCCTTTCGAGCCCGTGCCGATGCCGGTGAACAGGCCGATCGCCAGGCCGGCGGCCAGGACGACGCCGATCACCAGGAACACCGGGCGCGGCCGGCCCGGGCGGCGACCGGTCGGGGGAGCCTCCGGCGGCGGTGCGCCGGGCGGTGCCGCGGCAGTCGTCTCGCCCCCTCGGTCGACTGGCCCTCGGTCGACTGGCCCTCGGTCGACTGAACAGTGCTCACGGGTGGCGGATCAGCACGTCCACGGCCATGGCCACGAACAGGACGGTCAGGTACGTGATCGAGTAGCTGAACAGCCGCATCGCGTCACGGCCGGTCGCCCGGTCGTGCCTCGCCAGCTGCCAGAGCCGGCCGGCCATCAGCAGGAACCCGGCGCCGAGGACCGCGGCGACGACGACGTAGAGCGCGCCCATGTCCGCGATGCCGGCGAAGAAGAGCGAGACCGCGACGAGCAGGACCGTGTAGAGCAGGATCTCGCGGGACGTCCGGCGCAGCGTCGCCACCGCCGGCAGCATCGGCACGTGCGCGGCGTCGTAGTCGTCCCGGTACTTGACCGCCAACGCCCAGAAGTGCGGCGGCGTCCAGATGAAGATGATCGCGAACAGCACGACCGGGGTCCAGCTCAGCGAGCCGGTCACCGCCGACCAGCCGACGAGCACCGGCACCGCACCGGCCGCGCCGCCGATGACGATGTTCTGGCTCGACCGCCGCTTCAGCCAGAGCGTGTAGACGAAGACGTAGAACGCGGTCGCCGAGACCGCGAGGACCGCCGACAGCAGGTTGACGGCCAGCCACAGCTCGACGAACGCCACCACCTCGAGACTGATCGCGAAGATCAGCGCCGCCTGCGGGGTGACCGCGCCGGTGACGAGCGGCCGGTTCCGGGTCCGGTGCATCACCTGGTCGATGTCGCGGTCGACGAACATGTTGATCGCGTTCGCCCCGCCCGCCGCCAGTGCCCCGCCGACCAGCGTCGCCACCATCAGCCCGACCGACGGCAGGCCGCGCTTCGCCACGATCATCGTCGGCAGGGTCGTCACGAGCAGGAGCTCGATGATCCGCGGCTTCGTCAGCGCCACGTACGCTCCGAGCCGCGCCCCACCCGCTCGAACGCCCTGGAGGGCCGGCGCTTGGGAAGCCATCGCCCGTGAGCCTACGGCCCCCACCCCTCCCGGTACCAGACAGCGCCCCACCAGCGAAAAGGACCACCGCCGGGTGACCGGTACGATGGCCCGAAGTGTCGCCCCCCCGGCCCACCACGCCGCCGCCCGCCGCCACCGCCCGCCGTGGCTGGGCCCGCCGGCTGCCGACCGTCGGCCCGACCGCCTTCCGGCGTCTCGCGGTCGTCTCCCTCGTCATGGTCGTCCTCATCGTCGTCACCGGCGCGGCCGTCCGGCTGACCGGGTCCGGCCTCGGCTGTGCGGACTGGCCGGACTGCTCGACCGGCCACCTGACGCCACCGCTGCAGTTCCATTCGCTCGTCGAGTTCGGGAACCGGATGGTCACCGTCCTGCTTGACGATCGTCGTCGCGGTCACCTTCCTCGCGTCGCTCCGCCGCCGGCCGTTCCGGCGTGACCTCGCGTGGCTCTCCGCCGGGCTGATCGGCGGCGTCCTGCTCGAGGCCGTCATGGGCGGCATCGTCGTCTACACGAAGCTCAATCCGTACCTCGTCATGGTCCACTTCCTCGCCGCGCTGCCGCTGGTCGTCGACGCGGTCGTCCTCCTCCACCGCTGCAGCCGGGACTACGCCGCCGGCGCCGGCCGCCGGCTCGTCGCCCGACCGATCGTGCTGCTCGGCCGCGGTCTCGTCGTCCTGCTGACCCTCGTCCTCGCCGCCGGCGCGGCGACGACCGGAGCCGGACCGCACGCCGGGTCGGCCCAGGGCCAGCTCGTCGCCAAGCGGATCCCCGTTCCGCTGCGCGACATGGCCGAGCTCCACTCGAGCCTCGCCCTCCTCCTCGTCGGCGTCGCCCTCTCGCTCGCCGTCGCCCTCCATGCGATCGACGTCCCCGAGCGCGTCCGCCGGGCCGCCCGGATCCTCGTCGTGACGCTCGTCGCCCAGGCCGCGGTCGGCTACACCCAGTACTTCACCCACCTTCCCGCCGGCCTCGTCGAGATCCACGTCATCGGCGCCACCGTCCTCGTCGTCGGTGTCGTCCAGTTCCTCCTCGCCCTCACCCACCACCCGCCCGAGGTCGTCCCCGCGCCGGCCGGCACGACCGCCGACGCGGTCGGGCCAGCGGCGGCGGGTGCGGCCGCGGCCACGACCGCGGCAGATGGAGCGGCGGCCGAAGTGGCCGGGGCAGCGATGGCGGAGGCGGTGGTGGTGCCAGCCCCTGGGCCAAGATGACCACGGGCGGCGACTGCTAGCGTGAGTCGTCCCCGAGAAGCCCGATGACCCATGACAGACACCGGTCCGGACGCTCCTCGGTTGCCCCGGCCCCCATCGTCTAGCGGCCTAGGACGCTGCCCTTTCAAGGCGGTAACACGGGTTCGAATCCCGTTGGGGGCACGGATGTCCGGGCCACGGAGATTTGGACGGGGTTCGATCCACCCCTGGGTCATGAGGGGCACCGATAGTGTCCGCGCGTGAGACAAATTCTCGTTGGGCGCAGGCTTTGGATCGCCGTGGTCGTCGTGGCCCTCGTAGGGCTCGTCGGCAGCGGGCCGGTCAGTGCCGCGGTAGACGGCCTCCCGAATCCGCCGAGCCCGCCGACGATCAGTGCCGACACCGCTTACCTGGACGGGCTGCAAAGCACCTACGACCAGCACTTGGCCACGATCGACGCTCTCGCCGCCGAGATGAAGGCCAATCGATCGAAACTCGACGACCTGCTCGATCAGCGATCGGCGAAAGCCACCGAGCTTTCGCAACCGGGTCTGACTCTCGAGAAGCGACGAGCCCTCGAAGCGGAGATCACGGCGTTGGACATGCAGATCACGGGGCTGCGGTCCCGAAGTGAGGCGCTGTCCGACGAGCTCAAGGCCAAGAACCTCTATCTGCAGCAGATGTTCGACCTCATGCTCTCCATCCAAACTCAGCTGGATCGGCTGGTGCAGCAGTCGGCGCGGGGGATCAAGCCGTAGCCCGGCAACGAGGGCCGCGGCTCGACCCCCGAGAGCGACGACCAGCCGGAGGTCGACGCGTGCTCGGGATCTGAGGTGCGGGCCGCCGGTGACCGGCAGCCGGTCGGTCACCTTGGGGCGGTCGACAACCTTGGCGTATAGTGGTTCTTCGCCCTCCGAGCCGATCGGTCGATCCGTGGCCAACCGGGACCGGAGGAACGAAGCAGTACGTCGAGGACCTGTGGTGCAGCTAGGAGTGCACGCCGGCCTGTCAAGCCGGAGGTCGCGGGTTCAAATCCCGTCAGGTCCGCCACCAGGTAGCCCCGTCACCGCGGGCTAGCCTGGCGCCGCAATCGCGGTCGGGTAGCTCAGTTGGCAGAGCGCGCGCCTGAAAAGCGCGAGGTCACCGGATCGACGCCGGTCCCGACCACCGAGAAACTCCAGTTCGAAGGGCATCGAGCCCTACAACTGCCCTCTTCTACCCCCCTGCAGTATCCAGTCGACGACCTCGCCCCACGTGATCTCGCGGTTCCACTCCTCGAGTCCGGACTCCATCCGCTCCCTATAGGGGCGCAGCGACGCTGCGGTCTTTTGGACCAGCCGAGCCGCTCTTCGCCTCATCGCCCGCTGTACGAATAGGAAGACGAGGAGCAGCCCTCCGAGCACTACCTGCCCCGCCAACCCCTTCGAACCATCCGATGCAGTCATCGTGCCGAGGCTCCTCCGCTCAAGAACATGCCGGCCATTGGCCGCGACACCGTGCCATCAGCCAGATCTCGGCCAGACAACCCCTGCATCGAACCACGGTCGAGGGTGCCTATCGTCACCCGCTGAGGGTAACTGCGATCACGAGCGTGGTGCGGAATGGGGATGGTCACTGCCGGTCCTTCCGGGCCCTTCGGGGATGAAGGGACTCACCGCGAGCGAGCATGTCGACGTACTCGGCCAGCTTGCGGTCCCGGGTAGTCGGGCGCTTGACCGCGTTGAGCCGGTAAACGATGGCGTAGCGATTGGCGGCATCCAGCTGGTCGAACGTCGCGGCGGCGGCGGGATTGGCTGCCAGCGCCTGGGCTAGATCGGGCGGCGTCTTCATGTCGGCCTGCCCGCGATAGGCCGCTTGCCACCGTCCTTGCTCCTTCGCCGCATCGACGGCCGCAATGCCGGCTGGCTGCATCCGTCCAGCCTCGGTAAGGCGGCCGACGTGCTCGACGTTCCTGGCGGACCAGGGGCTGCCTGGCCGGCGCGGCGTGAAGCGCTGGCGATAGCTGTCGTCGTCACGTCGTCCGATCTGCCCGTCGATCCAGCCAAAGCACAGCGCCTCGTCCAGCGCCTGTGCGTAGGTCAGGGCCGTCGTGTGACCGCCCTTCTTGTGCAGCACCAGCCAGACCCCGGGGTAGTCGGCATGATGGCGGTCGAGCCAGGCACGCCATGCCTCAGCGTCCTGGACGAGCAGCTCCGCGAGCTCTGTCACCACAGGCGCTACGGCACGACCGCCGGACGGGGGCTCCGGCAGAACGGTTGGCCGTCGGGACCGAGCGGCACCGTCGTCGACTCGCCGAACGCCTTCGTCGACTGCGTGTGAGGCACACATACAAAATAGAACGGCGTCGCAAGCATGGCCGGGCAGATACTTCAAGCCCGCGAGCAGTCACTGGCAAGCGCAAGGGCGGCTGATGTGACCACGCCCCCGACCGCCCCGTAGCCTTCGCCTGCCAGCACCGAGGGGGGGTCGGCGCACGTCAACCCGTGAACAGGGAGGCTGGATGTCGACCGACGGTGCCATGCCGGACCAATACCCTGGTGCCGTTACGGGCGCACCCGAGGATCCCGCCGGGGCCGAGCCCGAGGCGGTGTTCCTGCGGGTGCGCACCGAGGTCCTCCGGGTGGTGGTCGGTAGGGAGGAACCGCTCGAACAGCTCCTGATCGCCGTGCTCTGCCGGGGCCACGCGCTGCTCGAAGACGTCCCGGGCGTCGGCAAGACCATCCTGGCCAGGGCATTCGCCGCCGCCCTGGGCTGCGAGTTCCGACGGATCCAGTTCACGCCTGACGTCCTCCCCTCGGACATCACCGGTTCGAGCATCTACAACCAGCGCACCGCCGACTTCGAGTTCCGTCCCGGGCCCCTCGCCACCCAGGTGCTGCTGGCCGACGAGATCAACCGGGCCACCCCCCGAGCCCAGTCAGCGCTCCTCGAAGCGATGGAAGAGCGCCAGGTCACCGTCGACGGCCAGACCCGACCACTCCCTCAACCGTTCCTCGTCCTGGCCACCCAGAACCCGATCGAGCTGGAAGGGACGTTCCCGCTGCCCGAGGCCCAGCTCGACCGCTTCTTGGTGCGCGTGCCGCTCGGTTACCCGACGCTCGACGAGGAGCACACGATCCTCCAACGCTTCGAACACGACGACCCGCTGGCTCGGGTCCGGCCGGTCACGACCCCGGCCGAGATCGTCGCGCTCGGGGAGCGCCGGGGAGAGGTGTTGGTCGGCGACGACGTCCGTGGCTACCTCCTCGAGATCGTCCGCGGCACCCGGACCGACGGCCGGGTCGCTCTCGGTGCGAGCCCGCGCGGCGCCCTCGCCCTCCACCGCGCCGTACAGGCGCGGGCGCTGCTGCACGGGAGATCCTTCGCCCTGCCCGACGACGTGAAGGCGCTGGCCGCACCGGTCCTCGCCCACCGGATCCTCTTGACCGCGCAGGCCCGACTGCGCGGTGACACCCCCGAGGGCATCGTCGCGGCCATGCTCGAGACGACCGCTGTCCCCGTCGAGACCGAGCTCGTCGAGGCGCTCGAGGCCTCGGACGTGGAGTGAACCGCCGGGCCGACCACGAGCTCTGGCTCGCCGGCGTCTTCGCCGTCCTCGCCGGACTGGGCTGGTGGCGGCACTCGATCCCGCTCGCCCTGGTGGGGGTGGCCGGCCTCCTGGCCGCCCTGCTGCTCTACCTCTGGCAACGGACCTGTCTCGACGGGGTCGCCTACGAGCGATCGCTCGGCCACGATCGAGCGACGTTCGGCGAGGAGATCGCCTTCGAGATCGAGGTCGTCAACGACAAGTTGCTCCCGCTCACCTGGCTGCACATCGAGGACAAGTTCCCCCGTCACCTGACGGTCCGGGGCGATCTGGTCACCGATCGGTCGGAGCGGTGGCGGTTCCTGGTCACCGTGTTGCCGATGCTGCCGTACCAGCGGGTACGGCGACGGGTGACGATCGTGTGCGACCACCGCGGCGAGCACACCTTCGGACCGGCCGAGCTGCGCTCGGGCGACCCGATCGGCTACCGCCGCCGATCTCGCCGGGTACGCGAGGAACTCTCACTGCTCGTCTACCCGAAGATCTTCGTCCTGGAGCCGACCGCGATCGCCTCACGGGTGCCCCTCGGCAACCACCGCTCCCGGGCCCTCGTCGGCGATCCCAGCCGGGTGGTCGGCGTGCGGGAGTACCGGCCCGGGGACCCGTTGCGGCACGTCGACTGGCGAGCCACGGCGCGCAGCACGGGACTGCTCGTCCGAGAGCACGAACCGACCGCCTCCCTCCGGGTGGCCGTCTTCGTCGATCTCGACGCGGCCCGGAACGCCCCGCCGTCCGCCCCGCCCGACCTGGTCGAGTTCGTCGTGGCCGTGGCGGCGTCGGTCGTCGCCGACCTGGCCGGACGGGGGGTGGCCGTGGGCCTCTACTCGGCGGCGACGGTGCACGGCCGCGAGATCGCCCACGCCCCGAGCAGCGCGCCTTCCGCCTTGCCCGAGGCGCTCGAGCTCTTGGCCAGGGCCTTCCCCTACGGCCGTCTGTCCTTCGCCGACGTCCTCACCCGCGAAGGCGGACGACTCTCGCGCGCCACCAGCGTCGTGGTCGTCGCCGCGACGTTCCCGCCACCGACCCAGCTCGCCCTCGACGAGCTCGGCCGCCGGGCGGCGGTCACGACGATCTGGGCGGCGTCGGAGACGACGGAGGCCCCTCCACCCGACGGCGTTGGCGACGTCCGTCTTACCGCCCAATACACCGACGACTGGCACCACCGTGCGACCCTGGAACTGGCTCCATAACGTCGCCGTCCCCGTCGCCCTGGCGGTGGTCGAGGCCACCTGGGCTTCCCTCTGCCTCAGTGCGATCGTCAACGGATCGGGCCGGTTCCACATGGACCTGCCGTACCTGGCCTTCGCGTTGCCCGCGGCCACCGCCGCCTGTTTGGTCGGGCTGTCCGGCCGGCTGTCGTGGCGCTGGTGGCAGCGGAGCATCGCCGTGGCCCCGCTCGTCGTCCTCGGCGCCGCGCTCACCGCCGGCCTCGTCAGCGAGCTCTCGGTACCCGGCTCGTTCGCGGCGGTCGCGCTGCACCCCTGGACCGTGGTCGGACGGGTTCCCTCCGAGACCGCGGCCATCGCCTGGCTCGTCGCCGCGCTGACCTGGTTGCGGGGCACGTGGCTGGGGGCCCGCCCGATCACCTTCGCCCACGCCGCTTGGTCGGTGAGCCTGGGCGTCCTGGCGTTCGTTGTGCTGTTCCTCGTACTGGCCGCCGACCACCACCCGGCCGCCCACCTCGCCACGCCGCTGGCCGCGGTCCTGTTCATCGTCTTCTTCGCCGGCTCGATCGCCGTGCTCGCCCTCGTCCGAGAGCGGGACGTCGAGGTGGAGGCCCAAGGTCGATCCAACAGCCGACCGAGCGGGGCCTGGCTCACCGTGTTGGCGATCCCCCTGCTGGGTGTGGCCGCCGTCGCGCTCGTCGTCGCGCTCCTCGTCGGCCCCCTGGCGCCGCTGGTCGGTCGAGCGGTCGAGCGGGCCGCGCTGGCTATCGGAGCGGCCATCGCCTGGCTCGTCCGGGCCATCGGCGATCTCTTCCCCAAGTCCCATCCCACGCCCACGACGACGACGGTCCGAGGCGGGCCCACCGGAGGCTTCCGACCGGCACCGAAACGACTCCCGGCGGCGCCGGTCCATGTCCCGGCCTGGATAGGGGTGGTCGTCGCCCTGGTGGTGGTGATCGGCGGCGTCATACTGCTCGTTCGCTGGCTCGCCCCGCGTTTGGCTCGACGCCGAACTGCGACGCCGGTCATCGATGAGGAACGCGACTCCGTGTTCACCTGGGCCCATCTGCGGGACCAAGTGCTCGCGATGCTCCGGCGCCTCTTCACTCGGCGACGCCGGTCGATCAGTGCCGACGAGCCGAGGGAACCGGTCGTCACCCTGGCCGGTTCGGACGAGGCCGGGATCCGGGCGCAATACCGGCGCCTCCTGGTCGCCGCTCGCCAGCGCGAGATCGGCCGGGCCCCGTCGGAGACCACCCGTGAGTTCGAACGACGGCTCGCCAGCGCCGTCGGGCCCGCCGGCGCGGCCGGCGAGCTCGACCAGCTCACCCGACTCTACGACCGCGTCCGGTACGGGGATCTTCCAGACACCACCGAGGAAAGAGCCATCGCCCGACGCGACGTCGACGAACTGGTCGAGGTCGTCCGACGGCATACCGCGCCGGAGCCGGAGGCCCTTAAGCCCGGCCAGCCCGAGGCGAAACCTCAAATTCCGGTCTGATCCGACCTGAAAAGCGCAGGGTCATCGGATCGACTAAGCCGCTCCTGGTCCCGCCGGGTCACAGCGGCACACCGTCCCGCTCGATCTCGGCTCGCACCCGCGGTCGCAGGCTGTCCGAGGGCGCCACGTCCACCGGAGCACCCAGGATCTCCGTCAGTTCCCGCCTGAAGGTCCCTATCTCGACGAGGCCGGTCCGGGGAGCCAGGTCCACCACCAGGTCGACGTCGCTGCCTGGCCGTTCCTCCCCCCGAGCCACGCTCCCGAACACCCTGACGTTCGTCGCTCCATGCCGTGCGGCACAGGCCAGCACGGCCTTCCTCCGTTGTCGCAGACGACGACCGAGCGGGGAATCGGGTAGGCCCGGAGGGGCCTCGGGGTCGCGTTCGAGCTGGATCACCATTCGGTGTCCCGTAGCAGCGACCAGACGTTCCAGCGTTCCGATCGAAGGTTCTCGCCGTCCGGATTCGTAGACGCTGACGACGCTCTGAGCGATGCCGGCCCGTCGTGCCACGTCGGTCTGCGACAAGTGCGCCCGCATCCGCGCATCCCGCAGGACCGCGCCGATCGAGGAGCTTCCTGACTCGGCCATCGCTCACCAGCCTATAACGAATCGTAATATTGCCGCCAGGACGGTAGGCCCGCAGTAGCTGGAGGTGTACCC
Organism: uncultured Actinomycetota bacterium; assembly: GCA_963745595.1. GTDB lineage: Bacteria > Actinomycetota > Acidimicrobiia > Acidimicrobiales > RAAP-2 > DASZUK01. The sequence goes on from CAVUYB010000015.1 coordinate 218,435, forward strand.
GCCTCAGCCCTGCCCGTAGCTGTCGATCAGCCAGTGCCCGCCGGACGACTTCTTCATCGAGATCGTCCAGAACGTGTCCGGATTTCCCCGATCCGGCGAAGGCGCCTCGACGAACGTGCAGTAGACGTTGGCCGTCGAAGTCTTCTGGCCCTCGGACCGACAGTGGACGTCCGTGAACGGCTTTCCTTTCGACACGTAGCCTGTGACCCACTCGGTCAGATTCCGCTGTCGAGGCGTGAAGTAGCTCTCGGCCTTCGGCGCGTTCTTGGCGTCAATGGCCCGAAACCAGGCCAACGCCGTCTGGACCGGCGTTCGCGGTGGAGCGGACGTGGCTGCGGCACCGGTTGAGCTCCATCCAGACAACGCGATCGCTGTGCAGCCGATCGCCACGCCACCCACCCTCGACCACATGGCCTTGGACCCCCCCTCGGCTGCTCATTGGACGGGCCGTTCTACGGATTCGGCGGAGGCGGCCGGGATGGCGGCTCGAGCACGCCGAGCAGCTCGACGTGCTCGGTCATCGGGAAGAGGTCGAACGCCCGCAGTGCCGGCATCGACCACCCGGCGTCGAACAGCACGCGGACGTCGCGGGCGAACGACGCGGCGTCACACGAGACGTACGCGATCCGTCGAGGTGGCGGCCGGAGCCCGGCCAGGGCGGCCATGACCGGTTTGCCGGCGCCCTCGCGGGCCGGGTCGAGGACGACGAGGTCCGGCGTCCCGAGGCCGCGGGCGACCAGCGACGGCGCCACCGTCGCCCGAACGACGTCGACCTGCGGCAGATCGGCTGCGTTCTGCGTGGCGTCGGCACACGCCCGGCGGTCACGCTCGACCGCGACGACCGAGCCGGACCGGCCGACGGCCCGACCGAGGAGGACCGCGAAGAGACCGACGCCGGCATAGAGGTCGGCGACGGTCTCCCCGGGCCGAGGACCGAGCGCGTCGAGGACGGCGTCGGCCAGCAGCGCCGGCGCACCGGGGTGGACCTGCCAGAAGACGCCGGCCGAGACGATGAACGGCCGGCCGAGCACGTCGACCTCGACCCGCCGGGGCGGGCGGACCGTCCGGCCGTCGACGACCAGCCCGCCGTCGACGTCGTCGAGCATCGCGCGCCGTCGCCGAGGCCAGCGCCCGCCGCTGCCGCCCGGTGACCGACGTCACCCGACCGCCGATCCCGGCGCCACCGAACACCTCGATCTCTCGCACGCCGGCCCACGACCGGCCTTCGACCCCGACCGACTCGACCTCCTTCGACGCCAGGCGGCAGCCGTCGACCGGCTCGATCGTGTGCGACCGGTGCCGGCGGAAGCCGACCCGTCCCCGGTCGTCGACCGCGAACCGGACCCTCGTCCGCCAACCGAGCCCGTCCGGCGCCCCGGCGACCGACTCGACCACCACGTCCCGTTCGACCCCGGCGATCCGCCGGAGCTGCTCGGCCACCATCCCGGCCTTGAGCCGTCGCTGGGCCGCCAGATCGACGTGCTGCCAGTCACAGCCACCGCATCGCCCCGGTCCGGCAAACGGGCACGGCGGCTCGACCCGGTCGGGTGACGGCTCGAGCACGCGCACCGCGTCGGCGCGGAGGAACCGGCTCGTCTCGCCGGTCACTGCCGCGACGACCCGCTCACCGGGCAGCGCGTGGCGGACGAACACGACCCGGCCGTCCGGCGCCCGGCCGACGCAGCCGCCCCCACTAGCCATCGCCCCGACCTCGAGCTCCATGACCGGTCAGCCTCCCATAGGCCCGCGGCCACGCGGCGACGAGGCGGTCAGCCGCCCTCGTAGGGGAAGCCGAGGTCCGGCGCGGTGAGCACCGCCCGGAACGGCAAGCCCTCCTCGGCCGCCATCGCCGCCACCGTGCCGCCGCGGTCGACGACGGCCACCAGTAGGACCGGCTCCGCCCCGGCCTCCCGGACGGCGTGCGCCGCCTCGAGCAGCGACGTGCCACGAGTCACGGTGTCCTCGGTCACGACGACGCGATCGCCGGCGTCGAGCGCCCCGGCGATCCGCCCGCCGCCGCCATGGTCCTTCGCCTCCTTGCGGACGCTGAACCCCTTCAGCAACCGGCCCCGGGTCGCCGCGACCCCGGCCGTCACGAACGCGACCGGGTCGGCGCCCATCGTCAGGCCGCCGATCGCCGTCGCGTCGTCCGGTACGACCGACAGCACCGCGTCGGCCACCAGCAGCATCGCCTCCGGACGGCAGACCGTCTGCTTGGAGTCGATGAACCAGCGGCTGCGCTTACCGGACTTCAGCACGAAGTCGCCGCGGCGCACCGAGTGCGTCAGAAGATGGTCCCGCAGCGCGGCGAACGCGGTCGGCGGCAGCCCCGCCTCCGACCCGGGCGACACGTCCGACCCGGGCGATCCGTCGTTCATCGCAGGTCCACCTTTCCCGATCCGCCGACGACCGCACCGACGACGGCCGCCGCCTGTCCGGCATCGGCCAGCGCGGCCAGGACCGCCTCGCCGGCGTGCTGGTCCACCACCAGCACCATGCCGAGCCCGAGGTTGAACACCCGAGCCATCTCGTCGTCGGTCACCTCGCCCAGCCGGGCGATCTCGCCGAAGATCGGCGGCACCGTCCAGCCCCGCCGGTCGAGCCGGGCGTCGCAGTCGGGCGGGAGCACCCGCACCAGGTTGCCGGGAATACCGCCCCCGGTGATGTGGGCGCCGGCGTGCACCCCGCCGCTTTCTCCGACTGCAGCCGCCCCGGCGGCGATGGCGGCCAGGACGGCCGGCGCGTAGATGACCGACGGTCGGAGCAGCTCGTCGGCCAGCGAGTGCTCGGCGCCGGACCAGGCCGGCCCGTCGAGCGCCAGGGCGGCCCGCTCGAGCAGCACGTGGCGGGCCAGCGTGTAGCCGTTCGACCGGAGTCCCGGCGACGGCAGCCCGATGAGCACGTCGCCCGGCCGGACCCGGTCGGGACCGAGCTCGTGGCCGCGCTCGACGACGCCGACGGCGAAGCCGGCCAGGTCGAGGTCGTCGTCGGCCATCGCCCCCGGGTGCTCGGCCGTCTCGCCGCCGATCAGCGCGCAGCCGGCCTGCCGGCAGCCGTCGGCGACGCCGGCGACGACCTCTTCGATCCGGTCGGGAACGAGCCGGCCGACGGCCACGTAGTCCAAGAAGAACAGCGGTTCCGCCCCGGAGCAGACCAGGTCGTCGACGCACATCGCCACGAGGTCGATGCCGACGGTCCCGTAGCGGCTGGCGGCCCGGGCGACCAGCAGCTTGGTGCCGACACCGTCGGTGGCGGACACCAGCACCGGCTGGCGGTACCGGTCGGTGTCGAGGGCGAAGAGCCCGCCGAACCCCCCGATGCCCCCCAACACGCCCGGGCGGGTCGTGCTGGCGACCAGGTCCTTGATCCGATCCACCGCGGCGTCACCGGCGGCGATGTCGACGCCGGCACCGGCGTACGTTGCTCCACCGGCGCCCGCCGATGCCGTCGGCCCGGTCAGCCTCAGACCCCCGGGAGCGCGCCCTGGAGCGCCGCCGCGAGCCGGTCGTCGGCGCTGGGCTCGGCCGACAGCCCGTTGCTCCGCAGCTCCACCGGCACGGGCACCGGGTACTTCCCGGTCAGGCAGGCGTCGCAGAAGCCGGCCCCCGGCGCGCCGACGGCCTCTTTCAGGTTCGGCAGGCTGATGTAGGCGATCGAGTCGGCGCCGAGGAACTGCTCGATCTCGGGGAGCGTCCGGGTGGCGGCGAGCAGCTCCTCGCGCGTCGGCGTGTCGATCCCGTAGAAACAGGGCCAGCGGAACGGCGGGGAGGAGATCCGCAGGTGGACCTCCGTCGCGCCGGCGTCGCGCAGCATCCGGACGATCGCCCGCGTCGTCGTGCCCCGCACGATCGAATCGTCGACGACGACGAGCCGTTTACCGGCGATGTTCTCCCGCAGCGGATTGAGCTTGCGTCGGACCGCGTTGCCGCGGGCGGTGCTGTCCGGGTTGATGAACGTCCGACCGATGTACCGGTTCTTGACGAGCCCCTGGCCGTACGGGATGCCGCTGCGCCGGGCGAACCCCTCGGCCGCCGGGACACCGGAGTCGGGGACGCCCATGACCAGGTCGGCGACGACCGGCGCCTGCTCGGCCAGCAGCTCGCCCATCCGCCGCCGCGCCCCGTGGACCTCCCGGCCGAACAGCCGCGTGTCCGGACGGGCGAAGTAGACGAACTCGAAGATGCACAGGTGCGAGCCCACCTGGTCCGGCTCGAACAGCCACTCGGAACGGACGCCGGTCTCGTCGATCGTCACCAGCTCCCCCGGCTCCAGCTCCCGGACGAACGTCGCGCCGATCACGTCGAGGGCCGGCGACTCCGACGCCAGCACCCACCCCTCGGGCCGGTCGACCGGCCCGAGCCGGCCGAGGCACAGCGGCCGGAAGCCGTGCGGGTCGCGGACGCCGTAGAGGCGGGTGGCATCGATCATGACGAACGAGAACGCCCCCTCGAGCGACGGCAGGACGCTGCGAAGCGCCTGGGTCAAGCGGTCCGGCCCGGCCGGCGATCCGCCCACCGATCCGCCTTCTCCGGCCAGCGGCGCGCCGGGCGTCGGGACCTGTCCTTCAGCGACGAACGGGCCTTCGGCGACGAACTGGCGGGCCAGCAGCTCGGCGACGACGTCGCTGTCGGTCGCCACCATCCCCGGGAGCATCCCCGCCTTCTCCGCCAGGTCGGCCGTGTTCGTCAGGTTGCCGTTGTGGCCGAGCGCGAAGCCGGCCCGGCCGACCGACCGGTAGACCGGCTGGGCGGACGTCCAGTCCGACGACCCGTGGGTCGAGTACCGGGTGTGGCCCATCGCCAGGTAGCCGGGCAGCCCCGAGAGCGTCCGCTCGTCGAACACCGTCGTGACGAGGCCCATGTCCTTGACGACGGTGATCGTCTCGCCGTCGCCGACGGCCATGCCGGCCGACTCCTGGCCGCGGTGCTGCAGGGCGTAGATGCCGTCGAACGTGAGGTGGGCGACGGCCCTGCCGGGCGCGTACACACCGAAGACCCCGCAGGCTTCCTTCACCGTCCGGTCCTGTGCCCCACAGCTTCCGGGTCAGCGGGCCGCTGGCGCGCGGCGCGCGCCAGCCCGCGGACCCCTCGTCGTTTCGGGCTCAGTCTCCCACAGCCGGTGGCCCGGGCGACACTCGCCGGTAACCTCGGGGCCCGATGATCGACCTCCACACCCACTCCACCTGCTCCGACGGGACCGACCCGCCGGAACGGATCCCCGAGCTGGCCGCGGCCGCCGGGTGCACCGCGGTCGCTCTCACCGACCACGACACGCTCGTCGGGCTCGACGCCGCCCGTCGGCGGGCCGACGCGGTCGGTGTCGACCTCGTGCCCGGCTGCGAGGTCTCGTGCGCGTTCCGGGGCACGAGCGCCCACGTCCTCGTCTACTTCGTCGAGGACGGCGACGGTCCGCTCCAGGACGAGCTGGCCCGCCTGCGCGAAGACCGGGTCGGCCGGAACCGGCGGCTCGTCGCCCGCCTGCAGGAGCTCGGCATCCCGATCACCTACGACGAGGTCGTCGCCGAGGCGGCCGGCGAGGCCAGCGTCGGACGGCCGCACATCGCGGCCGTCCTCGTCCGGCTCGGCGCGGCCGAGTCGGTGCCCGACGCGTTCGACCGCTGGCTGGCCAGCGGCCGGCCGGCCCACGTGCCGAAGGCCCGGCTGACGCCGGCCGACGCGGCCGCCCTGGCCCGCGGCTCCGGCGGCGTCGCCGTGCTCGCCCATCCACTCACCCTCGGCCTCGGGCCGACCGAGCTGGCCGGGGCAGTGGCCGAGCTGGCCGAGGCCGGCTTCGCGGGCATCGAGGCCGTTTACGGCCGGTACCGCCCCGACGAGCGGGTCGCCCTGGCCCAACTGGCCCAGCGGCACGGGCTCGTCGCCACCGGCGGGTCCGACTACCACGGCACCGTCAAGGCCGACCTCGCCATCGGCACCGGCCAGGGGGACCTGCACGTCCCGGACGACGTCGTCGAGGCGCTGGCCGCCCGCCGTCCCGGCTGACCCGGCTGACCCGGCGCCCGAACGGTCACCCGGCCGACGGCTCCCCCAACGCGTCCGGGAGCGCCCGGACCCAGGCGCCGGTCAACCGGTCGACCGGGAGGTCGACGAGCCCGTCGACCACCAGGCGGCCACCACCGGCGACGCCGAGCACCTCGGCCGGCACCCCGGCCCGCGCCGCCCGGTCGAGCACGGCGTCCGGCCGGCTCGTGGCGACGACGACCCGCGACGGCAGCTCGGTGAAGAGCTCCGCGTGCCCGGCCAGCCCATCGAGGCGGGCGCCGACCCCCGACGACAGGGCCATCTCGGCCAGGGCCACCGCCAAGCCGCCGCCGGAGACGTCGTGGACGCCGTCGAGCAGCCCGTCGCCCCCGCCGACCGCCTCGGCGACGAGCGCGGCGACGATCTCGACGACCCGGCCGTGCGCGGCCAGGTCGAGCGGTGGGAGCACGCCGCCGCGCCGATCCCGGCGCTCGACCGCCCACCGCGTCCCGCCGAGCGGATGCGCCACGCCGACGCCGGCGGTCCGGGGCCCGAGGAGGACCACCGACGACCCGGCGCCCCAGCCGATGCCCGGCGGCGGACGTCGGACGACGTCGACGAGGCCGAGCACGCCGACGACCGGCGTCGGGTCGATGTCCGCGCCCCCGCTCTCGTTGTAGAGGCTGACGTTGCCGCCGATGACCGGCAGGCCGAGTCCCCGGCAGGCGTCGGCCAGTCCGTCGACGACCTCGGAGAGCTGCCACATGACCGTCGGGTGCTCCGGGTTCCCGAAGTTCAGGCAGTTGACGACGGCCACCGCCCGGGCGCCGACACAGGCCAGGTTGGCCACCCCTTCGGCCAGCGTCAGCGCGGTGCCGGCCCGCGGATCGAGCGCGCACCACCGCGGCGCGGCGTCCGTCGTCACCGCGATCCCCCGTTCGCTCGGCGGCAGCCCCGGGCCGGCCAGCCGGAGCAGCGCCGCGTCCCCGCCCGGACCGACGACGGTGTTCAAGAAGAGCTGGTGGTCGTATTGCCGGTAGACCCAGCTCGGATCGCCAAGCAGCGCGAGCAGATCCTCGCCGGCGTCACCGGCCGGGGCCGTCGCCGTCGGGTCGTCCGCCGCCCGGGCCTCCCGGTCGGCCGGCGCGGCCAGCGGCCGCTCGTACAGCGGCGCGTCGTCGGCCAGCGACGCGGCCGGCACTTCGGCCAGGACCGGTCCCTCCAGCCCCTCGCGGATGCGGAGGTAGCCGACCGGCCCGGCGGCGCCACCGAGCTCGGACCCGGACCCGGACCCGGACCCGGTCCGGGCTCGAGCTCGGGCTCGGTGACCCGGCCGATCACGGTCGCCCGCACCTCCCAGCGCCGGCAGACCTCGGCCACCGCCGGCCAGTCCGCCGGCGTGACGATCGCCAGCATCCGTTCCTGGCTCTCGCTCGTCATCACCTCCCATGGCGTCATCCCGTCCTCCCGCCGGGGCACCGCGGTGACGTCGACGTCCATCCCGACACCGCCCCGAGCGGCCGTCTCGCTGGTGGCACAGGCCAATCCGGCGCCGCCGAGATCTTGGATCCCGACGACGAGCCCCTCGTCGAGGAGCGACAGGCAGGCCTCGATCAGCCGCTTTTCCTCGTACGGATCCCCCACCTGGACGCTGGGCCGCTTCGTGTCGTCGGCGACCGCGCCGTCAGCCCCGGCGAAGCCGGCCGACGCCAGGACGCTGACGCCGCCGATCCCGTCCCGCCCGGTCGTCGACCCGAGGAGGACGGCCAGGTTTCCCGGGCCGGAGGCCGCGCTGAGCACCAGCCGCTCGACCGGCAGCGCGCCGAGGCAGAGCACGTTGACCAACGGGTTCTGGGCGTAGCCCGGGTCGAACGTCAGCTCGCCCCCGACCGTCGGGACGCCGACCGAGTTGCCGTAGCCGGAGATCCCGGCGACGACACCCTCGAACAGCCAGCGCTGGCGGGCATCGGTCAACGGGCCGAAGAACAGCGGGTCCATCACCGCCAGCGGCCGCGCCCCCATCGTGAAGATGTCCCGGAGGATCCCGCCGACGCCGGTCGCCGCACCCTGGTACGGCTCGATCGCCGACGGGTGGTTGTGGCTCTCGATCCGGATGGCCACGGCGATGCCGTCGCCGGCGTCGATGACCCCGGCGTTCTCCCCCGGTCCGACGAGCACCCGCTCGCCTTCCGTCGGCAGCCGCCGGAGATGGAGCCGTGACGACTTGTACGAGCAGTGCTCGCTCCACATGACCGCGTACAGCGCCAGCTCGAGGTGGTTCGGGGACCGGCCGAGGACCGCCTCGACGTCGGCGAACTCGTCGTCGGTCAGCCCGAGCGCCCGGTGCAGCGGCTCCGTCGACTCCCGGTCGGGCCCGTCAGTCGGCATCGTCGCGGCGTCGGCCATCGTCGGACACCGTAGCGGCGACACCCGCGGTCACGAGCGACCGGGATATCGCCGTTCGCCAATCATCGCACTGTCGGACGAGCGCCGCCGCACCGGAAAACACGCCGTATGTTCCTTATGGAAAGACCAGTCTCACCGAATCCACCGGTGACCACCATTGGCAAACGGACGCGGTTGCGAACCGGTTGCCGGTCGAAAGAAAAGCGAATGGCGCCGGCGGCCTCCTGGCCCTTTTCTGACGCAATGTTTGTCGTCCTCGGAAAAAATTCTGCCGAATACATTGCGAATTGCTTTGTGTTCGACCCATCTATGAGCGACAATAACGTCATGGCTAGTACCAAGACCAGAACCGCACGGCGAACGATGAGCGCCGAGCACAAGGCGGCCCTCGCCATGGGGCGAGAGGAGGGACTGGCGGTTCGGCGCTATCTAGAAGCGATCGAATCGGCCCGGCCCCGACGAGGACGGCGACGAACACCAGCCGCCGTACAGAAAAAGCTCGGCGCCATCGACGCCGAGCTGGCCGCCGCCGAGCCGCTGGCCCGTCTCCACCTTCTGCAGGAACGCAAGGATCTGCAGGCGGCATTGGAGAAGACATCGGGCATGCAAGACCTGACAAAGCTCGAAAAGGACTTCGTCAAGGTCGCCAAGGCCTACGGCGAGCGGAAGGGCCTCGACTACGTCACCTGGCGCGGCGCCGGCGTGAGCGCAGCCGTTCTCCAGCGAGCCGGCATCGTCCGCTCGCGCCCCTGATCGTCGGCGGTCGTTCCGGCTTTCGGTCGTTCCGGCTTTCGGTCGGTCGACGTCAGGCGGCCCGAGCCGTCATCGCCGAGTCGAGCAGCGCCCGCAGGAGCACGGCACCGTCACTCGACCCGAGGAGATCGTTGACGGCCCGCTCCGGATGCGGCATAAGGCCGACGACATTGCCCGCGGCATTGCAGATACCGGCGATGTCGTCGACCGAGCCGTTCAGATTGTCGACGTAGCGGAGCACCACCCGGTCCGCCGCGCGCAATTCGGCCAGGACAGCCGGGTCACAGACGTAGCTCCCCAAGAAGTGATTGATCGGGATCCGCAGCTCCGTCCCGACCGCGATGCCACCGGTCAATACCGAGGAACCGGAAGCCACCTCCAGGCGCACCGTCGTGCACAAGAAGCGCAGGTTCCGGTTCTTCTGCAAGGCGCCGGGCAGGAGCCCGGCCTCCGTCAGCACCTGGAAGCCGTTGCAGATACCGACGACCGGCCCACCGTCGGCCGCGAAACGGGCGACCGCGCCCATCACCGGGGAGAAGCGAGCCAGCGCGCCCGGCCGCAGGTAGTCGCCGTGGGCGAAACCGCCCGGCAACACGATCGCGTCCACGCCGGGTAGCTCCTCCTGACCGTGCCAGACCAGCTCGGCCCGGCCGCCCAGCTGGTCGACCGCCAGCGCGGTGTCGTGCTCGCAGTTCGTCCCCGGGAACACGACCACCCCGACCCGGGCGCCCATCAGGGGAGGGCCTCGAGGTCGACGGACGTCTCCTCGATGACCGGGTTCGCCAGCAGCCGATCGGCCATCTCCGACACCCGGGCCCGGGCGGCCACCTCGTCGGCCGCGTCCAGCTCGAAGCGGAACGCCCGGCCGGCTCGGACCCGGTGGACCTCGTCGAAGCCGAGCGCCGGCAGAGCCCGTTCGATCGTCGCGCCCTCCGGGTCGGCGATGCCCGGACGCAGCCGGACCTCGACGCGTGCGGCGAACCTCATTTCGCCGCACCGTACCAGTCGGCCAGCCGACGGCCGGCCACCCGTTCGTAGGCAGCCCGGTAGCGCTCGGCCGTCGCCCGGACGACGTCCGGCGGCAGCGGGGGCGGGGGCGGCCGCTTGTCCCAGTCGCCGGCCGACGCCCAGTCGCGCAATGGCTGCTTGTCGTACGCCGGCGGCGTCTGGCCGGGGACGATCTGGTCGGCCGGCCACAGCCGCGACGAGTCCGGCGTGACGACCTCGTCGCACAGGCTGAGGACACCGTCGACGTACCCGAGCTCGAACTTGGTGTCGGCCAGCACGAACCCGGCGGCTGCGGCCCGTTCGGCCGCCCGCCGGAAGAGCGCCAGCGACAGCTCCCGGGCGGTCGTCGCCGCGTCGAGGCCGACGAGGTCGACCGCGGCGTCGAACCCGATATTGAGGTCGTGGCCCGCCTCGGCCTTCGTCGACGGCGTGAAGATCGGCTCCGGGAACCGGTCGGCCAGCTGCAGGCCGGCCGGCATCGGCGTCCCGTGGACGGTGCCGCTGGCCGCGTACTCGTCGTACGCCTGGCCGGCCAGGCGGCCGCGGACGATGCACTCGAGCAGGAGCATCGCCGCCCGCCGCACGAGCAGCGCCCGGCCCGCCCACCACGGCTCCGGCCCCACCGACGTCGACAGCCCCCCGGCCGGGGCCGGCGGCACAGCGTCGGATGGCGCCGGCAGCGCGGCGGCCGCGGGCACGCGGGCGACGATCTCGGCCGGATCGGCCGTGACGATGCTGCTCGGGGCCAGGTCGGCCAGCTCCTCGTTCCAGAATGCGGTCATCGCCGTCAGCACGCGGCCCTTGTCCGGGATCGGCTCGGCGAAGATCACGTCGTACGCGCTGATCCGGTCCGACGTCACCATCAGCAGGAGCCCGTCGCCGGCGTCGTAGAGCTCCCGGACCTTGCCCGAGTGGACCAGCTTCACCGGGTCGGGCCGTCGTCGATGGCGGCCAGCGCGTCGAGGAAGCGGCCGCGGTGCGCGAGGTACCGCTCGAGGTCGAACGCCGCGTCGAGGTCGCGCTCGGACAGCGTCACGTCCGGGTCGTCGGCGAGCACCTGGCGGAGGTGGCGGCGGTCCGTCCAGGCCTGCCGGGCGTCACGCTGGACGATCCGGTACGCCTCGTCGCGGCCGAGCCCGGACCCGACGAGGGCGAGCAGGACGGACTGGCTGAACACGAGCCCGAGGGACCCCTCGGTCAGGTTGGCGAGCGCCCGCTCGGCGTGGACGACGAGGCCGGACACCAGCCCGGTCGTCTTGCGGAGCATGTAGCACGTCAGCAGCGACGCGTCGGGCAGGACGACCCGCTCGACGGAGCTGTGGGAGATGTCTCGCTCGTGCCACAACGCGACGTCCTCGAGGCCGGCGCCGGCGTAGCCGCGCAGGACGCGGGCCAGCCCGGTCAACCGCTCCGACAGGATCGGGTTCCGCTTGTGCGGCATCGCCGAGCTGCCCTTCTGACCGACGCCGAACGGCTCCTCGGCCTCGCCGACCTCGCTGCGGGCCAGGTGGCGGACCTCGGTGGCGATCAGCTCGATCGTCGCCCCGACCGACGCGCAGGCGTAGAGGTACTCGGCGTGCCGGTCCCGGGCGATGACCTGCGTCGCCGGTACCGGCCGGAGACCGAGGGCCCCGCAGACGTGGGCCTCGACCGCCGGGTCGACGTTCGAGTACGTGCCGACGGCGCCGGACAGCTTGCCGACGGCGATCCGGTGGCGCGCCGCCCGGAGCCGCTGGCGGTCCCGATCGGCCTGCAGCGCCCAGAGGGCGAACTTGGCGCCGAACGTCGTCGGCTCGGCGTGCATGCCGTGCGTCCGACCGGTCACCGGCACGTCGATCAGCGCTTCGGCCCGGCCGCGCAGGGCGGCAACGAGCTCGTCGGACGCGGCCAGCAGCAGGTCGGCGGCGCGGGTCAGCGTGGCGCACTGGGCGGTGTCGACGACGTCCGACGACGTCAGCCCGAAGTGGACCCACGACCCCTCCGGCCGACCGATCCGGTCCTGGACGACGTCGACGAAGGCCGCGACGTCGTGGTCGGTGACGCGCTCACGCTCGTCGACGTCGGCGACGAACGCCGCGTCGACCTTCGGGGCCCGGGCCCGGACGGCCGCCGCGTCGGCGGCCGGCACGACGCCCACCGCGGCCTGGCCCTCGACCGCCAGCAGCTCGACCTCCAGCCACATCGCCATGCGGGCCTCGTCGCCGAAGATCGCGGCCATGTCCGCCGGGCTGTACCGCCGGATCATCGGGCTCTCTGGATCGTCGATGGCCGGATCATCGAACCGCCCCCGTTCTCGACCGTCGGATCATCGAACCGCCTCCGTGGGCACGGTCATCGCGCCCGCCGCTTGCTCGGCGATGTCGCGCCGGTAGTGAACGCCGTCCCAGCTGATCCGCCCGGCCGCCTCGTAAGCGGTCTGCCGGGCGCCGGCCACGGTCGGCCCCCGTCCCGTCACCGCAAGCACCCGGCCGCCGGCGGTCACGAACGGTCCATCGGCCGCCGGTCGGGCGGTGCCGGCGTGAAACACCATCGCCCCGTTCACCGGATCGGCCAGCTGCCCGTTCGGCCCGAGCCCGTCGATGCGGTCGCCGGACCTCGGCGCGGCCGGGTAGCCGGCGGTCGCCATCACGACGCACACCGCGGCGTCGTCGGTGACGTCCGGCTGTCCGTCGCAGGTATCGGCCAGGTTGCCGTCGGCCACCGCCATCAGGAGCTCGACCGGGTCGTCGACCAGCCGGGACAGGACGACCTGGGTCTCAGGATCGCCGAACCGGACGTTGTACTCGAGCACCTTCGGGCCGTCCGGCGTCAGCATCAGCCCGGCGTACAGCACGCCGCGGTAGTCGATGCCCCGCGACCGCAGGGCGGCGACGAGCGGCTCGACCGCCCCGAAGACGAGCTCGTCGACCAGGCCGTCGTCGATGTCGGGCACCGGCGAGTACGCGCCCATGCCGCCGGTGTTCGGTCCCGTGTCGCCGTCGCCCGCCCGCTTGAAGTCCTGCGCCGGGGCCAGCGGGACGACTCGCCGGCCGTCGCAGAGGACGAGCAGCGAGCACTCCGGCCCGGTCAGCCCCTCCTCGATGACCACCCGGCGGCCGGCCGGGCCGAAGCTGCCACCGCCGAGTTTGGCCGCGATGTCGGCCTCGGCCTCTTCAATGGTGCTCGCCACGAGCACGCCCTTGCCGGCGGCCAGCCCGTCGGTCTTGACGACCCACGGCCCGGGCAGCTCGCGCAGGAACCGGTGCGCGTCGTCGACCCGGTCGAACACGCCGAACCGGGCGGTCGGCACGCCGGCCTCGTCGAGCAGCTCCTTCATGAACGCCTTCGACCCCTCCAGCCGAGCCCCGTCGGCGCCGGGGCCGACGACCCGGCGACCGCGGGCCCGCAGCCGGTCGGCGAGACCGTCGACCAGCGGGACCTCCGGACCGACGACGACGAGGTCGGCCTCGATCTCCTCCGGCGGCGCCGGCGTCACGGTGATGCGGCGGCCCCCCGCCGTCTCGCCGGCCATGCCGGGGTTGCCGGGCGTGACGACGACGTCGGCCGTCCGGCCCAGCGCCCAGGCCAGCGCGTGCTCCCGGCCGCCGCTCCCGACGACACAGACGGTGGTCGACGAACCCATCAGGCCATCACCACGGCCAGGCCCGGGGTCGGGGTCCCCGGGCGCTGGAGGAGCTCGGGGTGGGGGTTGGGGCCCCAAGCGGGCTGAGCAGCACAGTGGCCATCAAGCAGTGGCAAACGACACGAACTGCTCGCGCCCGGGACCGACGCCGACGAGCCGGACGGGGACGCCGATCTGGTCAGCCAGGAAGGCGACGTAGTCGCGGGCGGCGGGCGGGAGATCGGCGCTGGAGGTGGCCGACGTCAGGTCGGTCCGCCAGCCCGGCAGCTCCTCGAAGACGGGGGTGACCTGATGGAACGTCGACTGGTGGTACGGCGGGTGGACGAACCGCTCACCGTCGGCCTCGTAGGCGACGCAGACCTTCACGGTCTCGAACGTGTCGAGGACGTCGAGCTTGGTCAGCGCGACCTCCGACAGCGAGTTGAGCCGGACGGCCTGGCGGGCCATCACCGCGTCGAACCAGCCGCAGCGGCGCCGGCGGCCGGTCACCGTGCCGAACTCCCGGCCGCGGGTGACGAGCAGCTCTTCGAGGTCGCCGTCGAGCTCGGTCGGGAACGGCCCGGCGCCGACGCGGGTGACGTACGCCTTGGCGATGCCGATGACCCGGTCGATGTCGCGCGGGCCGAGGCCGGTGCCGGTGCACGCGCCGCCGGCGACCGGGTTCGACGACGTCACGAACGGGTACGTCCCGTGGTCGAGGTCGAGGAACGTCGCCTGCGCGCCCTCCATGAGGACGTTGCGGCCGGCGTCGAGCGCGTCGTGGATCAGCCCGACCGTGTCGCCGACCATCGGGGCGATCCGCGGCGCGTACTCGTCGAGGTACCGGCCGGCGATCTCCTCGGCGTCGAGCGGCAGCCGGTTGTAGACCTTGGCGAGGACCGCGTTCTTCTCCTTCAGGACGACGTCGAGCTTCTGCCGGAAGATCTTCGGGTCGAGCAGGTCCTGGACGCGCAGCCCGACCCGGGCGGCTTTGTCGGCGTAGGCCGGGCCGATCCCCCGCTTGGTCGTGCCGAGCGAGTTCTTGCCGAGGTACCGCTCCGTCACCCGGTCGAGCTCCTGGTGGTACGGCATGATCAGGTGGGCGTTGCCGCTGACGACGAGCCGGCTCGGGTCGACGCCCTTGGCCGCCAGCATGTCGACCTCGGCCAGCAGCGTCGACGGCTCGACGACGACGCCGTTGCCGATGACCGGCGTGATGTGCGGATAGAGGATCCCGCTCGGGCACAGCTGGAGGGCGAACGACTCACCGTCGACGACGATCGTGTGACCGGCGTTGTGGCCGCCCTGGTAACGGACCACCAGGTCCATCTCCGCGGCCAGCAGGTCCGTCAGCTTGCCCTTGCCTTCGTCGCCCCACTGGGTCCCGACGACCACGGTTGCCGGCACGACTCGTTCCTCCGTCCGTCCTACGGATTACGTCGCACTCTACCCCAGGGTGACGGCGTCACCGTCGGCCTCGACGGTGACGGTCGAGCCCTCCGGGTACCGGCCCTCCAGCAGGGCGAGGGCCAGCTGGTCCTCCACCGCCCGCTGGATCACCCGCCGCAGCGGGCGGGCACCGAAGTCGGGGTCGTAGCCTTGGTGGGCGAGCCGCTGCTCGGCGTCGGGCGTGACGACCAGGGTGAGCCGCCGCTCGGCCAGCCGGGTGCGCAGCCGGGAGAGCTGGATGCCGACGATGACGGCCAGGTCGTCCTCGGTCAGCGGGCGGAACCGGACGATGTCGTCGATCCGGTTGACGAACTCGGGCTTGAAGAACGCGCTCGGGTCGCCCGGCAGGTTCGACGTCATGATGAGGACGGCGTTGGTGAAGTCGACGGTGCGGCCCTGGCCGTCGGTCAGGCGGCCGTCCTCGAGCACCTGCAGGAGGATGTTGAAGACGTCCGGGTGGGCCTTCTCGATCTCGTCGAGCAGGACGACCGCGTACGGCCGCCGACGGACGGCCTCGGTCAGCTGGCCGCCCTCCTCGTAGCCGACGTAGCCGGGTGGCGCACCGACGAGCCGGGAGACGGTGTGCTTCTCCATGTACTCGCTCATGTCGATACGGATCATCGCCCGCTCGTCGTCGAACAGGAACTCGGCGAGGGCCCGGGCGAGCTCGGTCTTGCCGACACCGGTCGGGCCGAGGAAGAGGAACGAGCCGATCGGCCGGTTCGGGTCCGAGAGGCCGGCGCGGCTGCGGCGGATGGCGTTGGCGACGGCCCGGACCGCGTCGTCCTGGCCGACGACGCGGGCGTGCAGCGTGTCCTCGAGCCGCACGAGCTTGTCGACCTCGCCCTCCATCAGCCGGGTCACGGGGACGCCGGTCCACCGGCTGACGACCTCGGCGACGTCCTCGGCGTCGACCTCCTCCTTCAAGAAGCGCTGGCTCGACTGGAGCTTGTCGAGCTCCGCGGTCGCCGCGTCGATCCGGCGCTCGACGTCGGGCAGCTCGCCGTAGCGGACCGCCGAGGACGCGGCCAGGTCGCCGTCGCGCTCGAACCGTTCGGCGGCCGCCCGCTTCTCCTCCAGCTCGCCCTTGAGCGAACGGATGGCGTCGATGGCGTGCTTCTCGGCCTGCCAGTGGGCCGTCATGGCGTCGGCCTGCTCGTTGAGCTCGGCCAGCTCCTGCTCGAGCCGGGCGAGCCGCTCGGCGGACGCGTCGTCGGACTCCTTCTGCAGCGCCATCCGCTCGATCTCGAGCTGGCGGATGCGCCGGGTGACGACGTCGAGCTCGGTCGGCATCGAGTCGATCTCGATGCGCAGCCGACTGCCGGCCTCGTCGACGAGGTCGATCGCCTTGTCGGGCAGGAACCGGCCGGTGACGTAGCGGTCGGAGAGGACGGCCGCGGCGACGAGCGCGGCGTCCTGGATGCGGACGCCGTGGTGGACCTCGTACCGCTCCTTCAGGCCGCGGAGGATGGCGATCGTGTCGTTGACGGACGGCTGGCCGACGAAGACCGGCTGGAACCGGCGCTCGAGCGCGGCGTCCTTCTCGATGTACTTGCGGTACTCGTCGAGCGTCGTCGCACCGACCAGGCGGAGCTCGCCGCGGGCGAGCAGCGGCTTGATCATGTTGCCGGCGTCCATCGCCCCTTCGGCCGCGCCGGCCCCGACGATCGTGTGGACCTCGTCGATGAACGTGACGACCTCGCCCTCGGCGTCGGTGATCTCCTTCAGGACGGCCTTCAACCGCTCCTCGAACTCGCCGCGGTACTTGGCCCCGGCGACCATCGAGCCGAGATCGAGGGCGATGACCCGCTTGCCCTTGAGCCCGTCGGGCACGTCGCCGTCGGTGATCCGATTGGCGAGCCCTTCGACGATGGCCGTCTTGCCGACACCGGGCTCGCCGATGAGCACCGGGTTGTTCTTGGTGCGGCGAGACAGCACCTGGATGACGCGGCGGATCTCCTCGTCCCGGCCGATGACCGGGTCGAGCTTGCCCTGGCGGGACAGCTCGGTCAGGTCCCGGCCGTACTTCTCCAAGGCCTGGAACGTCGACTCGGGATCGGCGGACGTCACGCGGTGGCTGCCGCGGACGTCCCGCAGCGCGGCCAGCAAGTCGTCGCGGGGGACTCCCAACTCGTCGGCCCACGCCAGGAGGAGATGCTCGACCGACAGGTACTCGTCGCCCATGTCCCGGCGGAGGCCGTCGGCGGTCTCCAGCCCGTCGCGGGCGGCCCGGCTGAGCGTCGGCTCGGTACCACCGACCGCCCGCGCCAACCGTGACAGCTGTTCGCCGAGCCGGCGCTGGACGTCCGTCAACTCGACCCCGAGCCGGGCGAGGAGCGGCGGGGCGATGTTGTCCGGCTGGGCGAGGACGGCCGTGAGGAGATGGGCCGGCGTGATCTCCGCGTGGTTGGCCGCCGCGGCCTGCGCGGATGCGGCCTGGAAGGCCTCGCGGGTCTTGTTCGTCCAGTGTTCGGGGTCGAGAGGCATCAGCTCACCTCCCGGTCCGCGCCCGGCGGACCGGCACGTAGGGGATCGGGGACTGGTCGAGTGGGACGAGGTCCCGCCGGTAGAGGCGGTGGGTCTGCTCGACCGCGGCGCGGGCCTCGGCCCGGGCCTGGTCGAGCTCGGTCCGGAGCTGCGCGACCTCGGCTTCGAGGGCCATGACCTGGCGGACACCCTCGAGGTTGAGGCCGGCCGCGGTCAGGTCCTGGATCCGGCGGAGCCGGTCGAGGTCCTGCTCGGAGAAGCGGCGGCTGCCGCCGCTCGTCCGCGACGGGTCGAGCAGGCCCTTGCGCTCGTAGAGCCGGAGGGTCTGCGGGTGGACGCCGGCCAGCTCGGCGGCCACCGAGATGACGTAGACCGCCCGCGTCCCGGCCGCGCCACTGCCGGCGGGACCGGCCGGGTTGCCGTTGGTCGACGCGGCCATCAGCCGGCCGCCGTATCCACGCGAGCGCCGTCGGCGCCGGTCGACGGGTCGAGCACGCGGGCGAGCGATTCGACCGCGGCCCGCTGCTCGTCGGTCAGCGTCTTCGGCACGGACAGGTCGACCCGGACGAGCAGGTCGCCGGCTTTCGCGCCGTTCCGGCCGCTGCCGGCCGGCACGCCGCGGCCCTTCACCCGGAGGTTCGTCCCCGGCTGCGTGCCGGCCGGGACGCGCAGCGTCACCGGGTCCTCGAGGGTCGGCACGGTCACCGTCGTCCCGAGCGCGGCGTCGGCGAAGCTGATCGGGACCGTCAGCGTCAGGTTGCGGCCGCGGCGACCGAAGGTGGCGTCCTTCGAGACGCGGACGACGACGTACAGGTCGCCGGCCGGCGCCATGCCCTGACCGGGGGCGCCGCGGCCCTTGACGCGGATCCGCTGCCCGTCTTCGACGCCGGCCGGGATGCGGACCTTGACCGTCCGGTTCCGCCGCTCGGTCCCGCTGCCGTGGCACGTCGGGCACGGCGTATCGACGAGCGTGCCGCGGCCGTTGCACTTCGGGCAGACGGTGCTCAGCGAGAACAGCCCCTGGTTGTCGTCGAGCGTGCCGCGGCCGCCGCAGCGATCGCAGGTGTGCGTGCCGGTGCCGGGCGCGGCGCCGGTGCCGTTGCAGGTGTGGCAGCGGACGTCCTCGGGCAGGTTCACCGACGTCGTCGCGCCCCGCACCGCATCGGTGAACGAGAGGTGCAGCTCCGCCTCGACGTCGGCCCCGCGCTGCGGGGCGCGAGCCCGCCGGCGGTTGCCGCGGCCGCCACCGAAGAGCCCACCGAACAGGTCGCCGAGGTCGCCCATGTCCTCGGTCCGGAACGTCCCGCCGGCCCCGCCCGGTCCGCCACCCCCGAAACCGCCCGGCGTCCCGAAGCCGCCGGCCATCGGGCCGAGCCGACGGACGTCGTCGTACTCCTTACGCTGGTCGGCGTCGCCGAGGACGTCGTAGGCGGAGGCGATCTCCTTGAACCGGTCCTCCGACCCCGGGTTGGCATCCGGGTGGTACTGCTTGGCCAGCTTCCGGTACGCCTTCGTGATCTCCTTGTCGGACGCGGTCGACGAGACACCGAGGACTTGGTAGTAGTCCTTCTCGAACCACTCGCGCTGCGGGGCCACGTCAGCTCCGGACGCGGACCATCGCCGGGCGCAGAACCTGGCTCCGCCAGCGGTAGCCGGCCCGCATGACCTCGTCGACGGCCATCCCGCCGCCGGCGCCGGCCTCGGCCGGACCGTCCGATGGGACGCTGGCGACCGCGTCGTGGACGACCGGGTCGAACTCGACGTCGACCTCGTCGACCCGCACCAACCCCTCCTTGGCCAGGGCGTCGAGCAGCTGCTCGCGGGCCTGGAGCAGGGCACGTGCCTCCTCGGACACCGGCGCGTCCGGTCCGTCGGCGCCGCCCGGCGGGCCCGCCGGGCCCGGGGCGAGATGGGCACTAGCCAAATGGGTGTAGGCGAGGTCGAGGTTGTCGAGCACCGGCAGCAGCTTGCCGACGAGCGCGCCGGCCGCCCGGTCGGACTGCTCCTCCTGCTGGCGGGCGACCCGCTTGCGATAGTTGTCGAACTCCGCCTTCAGCCGCTGGAGGTCGGCGAGGTACTCGTCCCGCTCGGCGGCCAGGCCGGCCGCGTCGGTCAGGATCGTCCCGCCGCCCGGCGCCGACGTGGTCGCCGGCTCGCCATGGCCGCCCGGCCCACCGGCCGGACGAGCCACCCCACTCCGATCAGATGGGGCGAACGGGTCGGGCGTGACGGTCGGGTCCCCATTTTCCGGCGGGACGGCCGGCGGCGGGGCGTTCGTCGACACCTCCTCGTCGGGACGGGCAGACGGATCGGTCACTGCTCGTCCACGATCTCGGCATCGACCACCTCGTCGTCGGACGGCTCGTCGGACGAACCGCCCCCGCCGTCGCCGTCAGCCGGGGCGGACGACTGGGCCGACTGCGACGCCTGCTCGTAGAGGCGCTGCGAGAAGCTCTGGCTGGCCGTGACCAACTTCTCGGTGGCCGACTTGATGGCCTCGATGTCGGTGCCGGAGAGCGCGTCCTTCACGCCCTGCAGCGCCCCCGAGACGTCCTCCTTCTCGGAGCCCTCGAACTTCTCGCCCTGCTCCCGGAGGAGCTTTTCGGTCTGGTACACGAGGGTGTCGGCGGTGTTGCGCACCTCAGCCTCCTCGCGCCGGCGCCGGTCGTCCTCGGCGTGGGACTCCGCGTCGTGGACCATCCGCTGGATGTCGTCCTTGGCCAGCGATGACTGGCCGGTGATCGTCATCGACTGCGTCTTGCCGGTCGCCTTGTCCTCCGCGCCCACGTGGACGATCCCGTTGGCGTCGATGTCGAACGTGACCTCGATCTGCGGGATGCCGCGCGGTGCCGGCGGCAGGTCGACGAGCTGGAACTTGCCGAGCGTCTTGTTGTAGCTCGCCATCTCCCGCTCGCCCTGGAGGACGTGGATCTCGACCGACGGCTGGTTGTCCTCGGCCGTCGTGAACACCTCCGACCGCTTCGTCGGGATCGTCGTGTTCCGCTCGATCAGTCGGTGCATGACACCGCCCTTCGTCTCGATGCCGAGGCTCAGCGGGGTCACGTCGAGCAGCAGGACGTCCTTGACCTCGCCCTTCAGCACGCCGGCCTGGACGGCCGCGCCGATGGCGACGACCTCGTCCGGGTTGACACCCTTGTGCGGCTCCTTGCCGGTCAGCGACTGGACGAGCTCCTGGACCGCCGGGATGCGGGTCGACCCGCCGACCATGACGACGTGGTCGATGTCCGACGTCTTCAGCCCGGCGTCCTTGATCGCCGCGTCGAACGGGCCCTTGCACGCGGCCACCAGATCGGCGGTCAGCTCGTTGAACTTGGCCCGGGTCAGCTTCAGGTCCAGGTGCTTCGGTCCCTCGGACGTCGCGGTGATGAACGGCAGGTTGATCTGCGTCTCCTGGACGCTCGACAGCTCGATCTTCGCCTTCTCGGCGGCCTCCTTGAGCCGCTGCATGGCCATCTTGTCGTTCGACAGGTCGACGCCCTCGGTGTCCTTGAACGACTTGACGAGCCAGTCCATGACGTTGTCGTCCCAGTCGTCGCCGCCGAGCTTCGTGTTGCCGGACGTCGACTTCACCTCGAAGACGCCGTCACCGATCTCGAGCACCGACACGTCGAACGTCCCGCCGCCGAGGTCGAAGACGAGGACGGTCTGGTCCTTGTCCTCCTTGTCGAGCCCGTAGGCCAGGGCGGCCGCGGTCGGTTCGTTGATGATCCGGAGAACCTCGAGGCCGGCGATCTGCCCGGCTTCCTTCGTCGCGGTCCGCTGGGCGTCGTCGAAGTACGCCGGAACGGTGATGACCGCCTGGCTGACCGTGTCACCGATGTACGCCTCGGCGTCCCGCTTCAGCTTCCCGAGGATGCGGGCCGAGATCTCCTGCGCGGTGTAGTCCTTGCCGTCGATGTCGATCTTCCAGCTCGTCCCCATGTGCCGCTTGACCGAACGGATCGTCCGCTCCGGGTTGGTGATCGCCTGACGCTTCGCCACCTCACCGACGAGCACTTCGCCGGTCTTCGAGAACCCGACCACCGACGGCGTCGTCCGGCCCCCCTCGGCGTTCGGGATCACCGTCGGCTCACCAGCTTCGAGCACGCTGACCACCGAGTTCGTCGTTCCCAGGTCGATTCCTACCGCCTTGGCCATGTCGTTCCTGCCCTTCCTCGGGTTTTCTTCTGACTTCTCTGTCGGCTCGTGCCGGCCAGTCCTTGACCTTCTTGTTACGAGAGCCAGTGTAGCAAAGTTGAGTGTATTAGGCGCAACTTTTTATTTCCGTTGGATTCATAGGGGTTGCCGAGCGCCTCCGGGTGGCGAGCGGTGGGACGACCGGCGCGACCGTTCGGCCCGGTGAGGTGGGCCGTTGGTACGCTGCGGGCCGTGCCCGACCTCGTCCTCCTCCGCCACGGCCAGTCGACGTGGAACGCGCTGAACCTGTTCACCGGTTGGCACGACGTCGACCTCAGCGAGCTCGGCGAGGCCGAGGCCGGCGACGCCGGGAAACTGTTGGCCGGCCAAGCCGACCTCGACCTCCGGGTCGTCCACACGTCCGTGCTCACCCGGGCCATCCGGACGGCCAACCTGGCGCTCGACACGGCCGGGCGGAGCTGGCTGCCGGTCCGTCGGCACTGGCGGCTGAACGAGCGCCACTACGGGGCCCTGCAGGGCAAGAACAAGAAGGAGACGGCCGAGCAGTTCGGGCCCGAGCAGGTGAAGATCTGGCGACGCAGCTACGACGTCCCGCCGCCGCCGCTGCCCGAGGGCGATCCTGAGCACCCGGGCGGCGACCTGCGCTACCGGGAGGTGCCCCTGTCCGCCCTCCCGGCGACCGAGTGCCTGGCCGACGTCGTCCGGCGGACCGTCCCGTACTGGGAGGACGCCATCGTGCCCGACCTGCTCCGGGCCGCCGCCACCGGCGGCGGCGTGCTCGTCGTCGCCCACGGCAACAGCCTCCGGGCACTCCGCAAGCACATCGACGGCATCGCGGACGCCGACATCGTCGACCTCGAGATCCCGACCGGGATCCCGTACCGCTATCGCCTGCGCGACGACCTCACCGTCGTCGACGCCGGGTACCTCGGCGATCCCGAGGCGGCGGCCGCGGCGGCCGACGCGGTCGCCCGCCAAGCCGGCTGAGTTTCCAGCCGCGGATGGGGCCCCAACCCCACGGCGGCCGTCACATTGCGACCGGGTGCTGACCCGTAGACGCGGCGGGGCCGGGGCACCTCGCCGCACCCCGGCCCACGCGCTCGTTGGCCGCCGGCGGAACCCGCCGACCCGTCCCGGGCGGCCGAGACCTCCCGGTCTCGGCCGCTCAGCTCCTACAGGGCGTCGGTCCCCCGCTCACCGGTCCGCACCCGGACGACGGTCTCGATCGGGAGCACCCAGACCTTCCCGTCGCCGATCTTCCCGGTCGCCGCCGAGCTGACGATGGCATCGACGACCTCGTCGACCTGGGCGTCGTCGACGACCACCTCGATCCGGATCTTCGGGACGAAGTCGACCTCGTACTCCGCGCCCCGGTAGACCTCGGTGTGGCCACGCTGGCGACCGAACCCCTGGGACTCGGTCAGGGTCATGCCCTGCACGCCGACGTTCTTCAGGACCTCCTTGACGTCGTCCAACTTGAACGGCTTGATCACCGCTACGACGAGTTTCATGGTGTGTCTCTCCTGAGTTCCGAGTGGACCGGTCAGCTATCTGCACCAGCGGGCGACGACCCACCTCCTGGTGGTGTACCAGACCCGCCGTGGGACTCGGATAGCCCGGCCATGGCGAACCCGCCGGTGCGGGAGACGAGCACCTCCTCGGGGAAGGCCTCCTCGTCGTGGATCGCCAGGTCACCGATCTCGAGAATCTCGTCCTTGTAGCGGACGCCTCGGAGGACGATCTTGAGGAACCACATGATGATGAACGTCACCAGCGCCGACCATATGATGACCCACAAAGCGGCCCGGAACTGTTCCCAGAGCTGGTGCCACGATCCTGTGTACATCAGGCTCGTCACGCCGAACGGGGTACAGGTCTTGCCCCCGGTCGTATAGACCGCCTGACCGGTCGCCACGACTTGTCCGGAGGCGTTCAAGTGGCCGCAGCCGTACTCGACCATGTTCGGGTCGGCGAACAGTCCCACCATCATGCCGCCGAGGAAGCCGGCCATGCCGTGGGTGTAGATGACGCCGAGGGCGTCGTCGACCTTGGAGAACGGCCGCACCTTCGAGAGGTAGTTCCAGGCGAACCACACGAAGGCGGTGGCGATCACCCCGACGAGGATCGCCCCCCAGCCGTTGACCCACCCGGCACTCGGCGTGATGGCCACCAGGCCGCAGATCATGCCGTTGACGGCACCCAGGAACGTCGGCTTCTTCGCCTTCGAGAACAGCCCGTCCATCGCCACCCACACCAACACGCCGGTGGCGGTGGCCAGGTTGGTGTTGACGATCGCCGCCGCCGCGTCGGTGCCGGCGTAGTACGGGTCACCACCGTTGAAGCCGTTCCAGCCCAGCCACAGGATGCCGGCACCGACGGCCGCCATCACGAGGTTGTTGGGGATGGCGTTCTTTCTATCTCGGGCCAGTCTCGGCCCGAGCACCCACGCCGCCACGAAACCGGAGACACCGGCCGACATGTGGATCACGTAACCACCGGAGAAGTCGACCGCCCCTTCCTGGGCGAAGTACCCGCCGCCCCAGAGCAGGAAGGCATCCACGCAGTAGACGAACGTCGACCACAGCGGCACGAGCAGGCACCAGGCGCTGAACTTGATCCGTCCGAGCACACTGCCCAGGAAGAGCAGCGGGGTGATAGCCGCGAAGACGAACTGGAAGTACGCCAGGGAATCGGTCGAGAAGTGGAACGGGATGACCGTGTTCGCTGCCGACTTGGCTTGCGCCAACTGATTGCTCGCGTTCGTGATCTGCCCGGGCTTGCCGATGAAGTTGTCCCAGAAGTGGCTCCACCACCCGACCCCGGTGAGCTGGGTTGGCACCCCGTTCTTCACCCCGCCGCCGAGCGACGTGGCGCCGAAGCCGAGCTTGAACTCCCACAGCACCCACGCCACCATGACCAGCGAGAAGCCGGCGAACATCATCGCCAGCACGTTCACCGCCCACTTCTTCGGGACGATCGACGCGTAGAGGACCGCCAGGCCCGGCAGGCTCATCAGCCCGACGAACGTGGCCGCCGTCATCTGCCACGTATTGTCGCCCGTGTTCAGCCAACTCGGGTACGGCACTTGACTCAAGGCTGCCAGCACTCGGCCCTCTCCTCTCAGTGATCGACGGTGCGATCGGTCCTTCGCCTACCCGGCCGACCGCCGGTCCGCGCCATACGGGCGCAGCCGAAGTCGACCGGGCTTCTTGCTGGGGGGAAGCATGCCGGGCGGCGGTTTCCGCTCCGTCACACCCGTGTTACGGGAGCGTGAACTGGAACTGGGATCTCGCTGACCCGTCTCGCGGCGACGGACCTCCGCTACGATCCCCCGATCGTCGACGACCACACTCCAGTGACCGCCCACGCGCCGGACGAAGGCGACCACCCACCGGACGCCGCCCACCCGGAGGACGCCGACCGGGTCGCGACGCTCCGCGGCGCCGGCGTCGGAACGGTCAACGGCCGGCGGCTCGGCACGATCGTCGTCGGGCTCTGCCTCGTCGTCGTGGCGGTCCTGGCGATCGCTTTCTTCGTCGCCGGCGTCCACAAGAACGACCAGACGACCCGACTCCGCCAGCACGGTGTGCCGGTGACGATCACCGTCACGAGCTGTGTCGGCCAGCTCGGTGGCAGCGGCAGCAACGCGGCGGGCTACACGTGCCAGGGCACCTACGGGCTCGACGGCCACCGGTACACGGAGCCGGTCCCCGGCACCACACTCCACCCGCCCGGCTCGACGCTGAGCGGCGTCGCCCTCCCGGGAGACCCCACGCTCGTCACGACGGCGGCCATCCTCGCGACGGAGCACCCCTCGGACGGCGTGTTCATCCTGCCCGCCGTCCTCTTGGCCGTCCTCGTCGTGGGGGTCGTCGGCCTCGTCGTCTGGCGACGTCGGACCGGGACCAAACCGGCCTAGGGCTCCTCAGGACTCGGGGGCCTGGCGACCCTTGGGGCGCGCCGACGGCGGGGTGTAGCGCTTGCTCGCCATCGGTGCTGTCCCGGAACCGCCGGTGCCGCGCGTCCGACCGCCGGTCGCCTCCTTGAGGTCCCGCTGGGCCCGGTACGCCCGGACGAGGTACCACGCACCGACGAGGACGAACGGCACGCCGAACCCCCACCAGTGCAGGTTGAAGATGGCCAAGCCGTAGAGCGCGGTCAGCACGCCCATGAACAGCCGCTTGCGGAACCACGCCGCCACCATCAAGAGCACGCAGAGGACGAGCAGGACGAGCAGCAGCTCGTGGTAGACGGCCACCGACGTGTACTTCGGGTTCGTCGCGCCGTTCTTCAGGAACTGGACCGGGTCTTCGCCGACGTCGGCGTGGATGACGAGGAAGGCGATGAGCGCACCGACCGGCGCGGCGAGCAGCCCGATGAGCCGTTCCTTGTCGTTGGCGAACCGGTTGGCGTCCTCGAGCTCCTCGACCGACGGCTTCGGGGCGACCGGGGCCGGCGAGGCGTCGGCCGGGGCCGGCTTGAGGACCAATCGGCTGAGCCGCTGGCGGAACGTGGGGACGTCGTCGGACGCGCCGGATGTCCGGGGGGCGCTGGGCACGGGGAAAGGCTAGCGCGGGCCTGGCCCTGCCGGCCTGGCCGGAGCCGCTCGTAACCGAGCGTTCACGATCCCGGCCCGACCCCGATCGGGCCCCTGAACCGCCGACCAGGACGGTTGGCCGGGCACGCCGGTCAAGCGCTCGATACCCTTTTACCCATGGCATCCGGCGCGAAGAACCTTGACCTGTCGACCATCTGGCTGTTCTCGACGAGCTCAGCCCGCGACCTGCGGACGATCCAGCGGGCCCTCGAAGAGGTGACCGTCCCCGCCGGTCGCATCCTCTGCGAGGAGGGCACGATCGGCCGCGAGTTCTTCCTGATCGTCGACGGCCGAGCCGAGGTCCGGCGCAACGGCCGCAAGATCGCCACCCTCGAGGCCGGCCAGTACTTCGGCGAGCTCGCGCTGCTGGACCGTCGACCGCGGTCGGCGACCGTCATCGCGGAGACCGAGATGCAGCTGCTCGTCCTCGGTCAGCGGCAGTTCAACGGCATCCTCGACGCGGTGCCCGCCCTCTCCCGCAAGCTGCTCGCGGCGATGGCGACCCGGCTGCGCGAGGCCGACACGAAAGCCGCCGCGCTCATCTCCCACTGATCTCCGGCCCCCCGATCCCGGCGACCGGCGCGGCGCCGACGGGGGCACCCCGAGCGGGCGGTGACCGGACGACGACGGGGCACCGGTCGGTACGCTCGGTCACATGGAACTGGCTGCCGCGCTCGACTTCGTCCGCCCCCGACGGCACGGTGTGCTCGTCACCCTCCGATTGGGCGGCCGACCGCAACTGTCGAACATCGTCTTCGTGCTCGGCGACGACGGGATCGTCCGCATCTCGGTCACGGACTCGCGGGCGAAGACGCAGAACCTCCGCCGCGATCCCCGGGCGTCGCTGTACGTCGTCGGCGACGACTTCTGGTCGTACCTCGTCCTCGACGGCGACGCCGAGCTGAC
Source organism: uncultured Actinomycetota bacterium (assembly GCA_963745595.1). Taxonomy (GTDB): domain Bacteria; phylum Actinomycetota; class Acidimicrobiia; order Acidimicrobiales; family RAAP-2; genus DASZUK01. The sequence goes on from CAVUYB010000015.1 coordinate 245,778, forward strand.
GCCGGTGGCCGCCGATCCGCACGACGCGGTCGTCGACGAGCTCATCGCGCTCTACCGGGCCGTGGGCGGCGAGCACCCTGACTGGGACGAGTACCGCCAGGCGATGGTCGACGACGGCCGGCTCGTCGTCCGCCTACGGCCGGAACGGGCCTACGGCCTGGTCCAGCCGCCGGGCTAACCGGCGAGCCGGCTACTCCTCACCGGCTGAGCGCGTCTCCTCCTGGGCGGCCGCCTCCGGCGCCGATGACCGACACCGTGGCGCCGGCCAGCATCGACTCCTCGACCAGCTGCGAGAGGTCGAGCACCCGGACGTCGTCCTCCTTGGCGTTCGCCCGCACCGCGTCGTCGAGCATGATCATGCAGTACGGGCAGGCCGTCGAGACGACGTCGGCCCCGGTACCGATGGCCTCGGCCGTCCGGTCCATGTTGACCCGCGTGCCGATCGTCTCTTCGAGCCACATCCGCGCCCCGCCGGCCCCGCAGCAGAAACCCTTCTCCCGGCATCGCTTCATCTCGACCTGTTTCGCCCCCGGGATGGCGTCGATCACCGACCGCGGCTCGTCGAAGATGCGGTTGTGCCGGCCGAGGTAGCACGGGTCGTGGTACGTGACCGTCCCGTTGTAGCCGGCGCCCGGCGTCAGCCGGCCGGTCGAGACGAGGTGCTCGAGCAGCTCCGCATGGTGGATCACTTCGTAGTTGCCGCCGAGCGCGGGGTACTCGTTCTTGATCGCATTGAAGCAGTGCGGGCAGCTGGCGACGATCTTCTTCGCCCCGACGCCGTCGAGCGTGGCGACGTTCGCCTTGCCCTGCTCCTGGTAGAGGTACTCGTTGCCGAGCCGGCGAGCCGGGTCGCCGGTGCACGACTCCTTCGGGCCCAAGATGGCGAACGTGACGCCCGCCCGGTGCAGCATCCGCGCCGTCGCCTGGACGCCCTTGCGGGCCCGCTCGTCGAGCGCGCCGGCACAGCCGACCCAATAGAGGTACTCGACGTCGTCGGGAATCGTCCCGTCGATCACCGGGATCTCGAAGTCGAGCGACTGCGTCCACTCCGTCCGCTTCGCCTGGCCCAGACCCCACGGGTCGCCCTGGTTCTCGATGTTCCGGAGCATCAGCCCGGCCTCGGACGGGAACCGCGACTCCATCAGCACCTCGTACCGGCGCATGTCGACGATCGCGTCGATGTGCTCGATGTCGACCGGGCACTGCTCGACGCACGCGCCACACGTCGTGCACGACCACAGGACGTCCGGGTCGATCGTGAATGGGACGAGGGTCGGGATCTCGACGTCCCCGTCACCGCTCGGCGACTGCTCGTTGTCCTCGCCCGGCGTCGGCATGGACTTCCCGAGCAGGCGGCCGGAGGACGCGAACATGTTGTCGCGGAGCCCCATGATCAGCAGCTTCGGCGAGAGCGGCTTCTCGGTGTTCCAGGCCGGGCAGACCGACTGACACCGCCCGCACTCGGTGCAGGTGGCGAAGTCGAGCATCTGCTTCCACGTGAACTGCTCGACCATCCCCACCCCGAAGACGGTGTCCTCGGTCACGTTCTCCATGTCCATGTCCGGCGTCTTGTCGAGCGCGCCGAGCGCTCGCGGCCGCCGGGAGAACGCGACGTTGATCGGCGCCAGGAAGATGTGGAGGTGCTTCGAGTAGGCGACGAAGACCAGGAAGCCGGTGATCACGGCGATGTTCAGCAAGAGGAAGACCGTGGCCAGGACGCTGTTGACCCCGCTCCCCAGGGGCCGCAGCGCGTTGCCGACCAGATGGGACGCGAAGGCCCAGTCGTTGTAGGGGAACTGGGTGGGCTTGGTCGCCACCTGGGCCCCTCGATAGAGGAGGAGCGTGATGATCACCAGACCGATCATCAGCAGGACCAGCCACGCCGCGCCGGTGTGGGAGCCGTAGAAGCGGGAGGTCCGGTCCTTGCGGGCCGGGGCGTTCTTGATCCGGATGATCGTGAACGTGACCAGCGCCACCAGGACGGCGACGGCGAAGAAGTCCTCGAGGAACCCGATCCACGACCAGGTCCCGATGCCCGGGAATGTGGAAGTCCTTCTGGAAGAGGCAGCCGTACGCCTCGATGATCGTCAGCAGCAGGATCGTGAAGCCCCACATCGTGAAGAAGTGGGCGACGCCCGGGATGGTCCACTTCAAGAGCTTCCGTTGTCCGGCCACCTCGGTCAGCTCGGCCTCGGCCTTGCGGGAAGATGCTGCCTCGTACCCGGTCGGGCGCCGGCTGACCGGCCCGGATCAGCCGGGACAGCCAGTGGAACCGCCGGCCGGCGACGGCCAGCGCGATGACGGTGACGGCCAATCCGATAGCGATCCTGACGGGCACTGCTCCTCCTCGAGCTCGGGGTCAGGTTGATCGGCCGGCCCGCCAACCGGCCGAATGACGGCAGTCCACGGTAGAGGACGCGGTGGACGGGGCAGCCGGATACCCTCCGGCCCGGGCCCGGTCGGTCAACGGCGGAAGTTGTCCGCGTACCGGCTCGGCGTCGGGCCCCACTGACCCTGGTACTTCGAGCCCAGCCCCCTCGACCCGTACGGGCGCTCCGCGGCGGTCGTCATCCGCAAGAAGCTGATCTGGCCGATCTTCATCCCCGGGTACAGCGTGATCGGCAGGTTCGCCACGTTCGACAGCTCGAGCGTCAGGTGGCCGTCCCACCCCGCGTCGACGAAACCGGCCGTCGAGTGGATGAGCAGGCCGAGCCGGCCGAGCGACGACTTGCCCTCCAGCCGGGCGACGAGGTCGTCCGGCAGCCGGACCCGCTCGATCGTCGACCCGAGCAGGAACTCCCCCGGGTGGAGCACCAGCGGGTCGTCGTCCTTCACCTCGACCAGCTCCGTCAGATCCTCCTGGTCCTCACGCACGTCGATCACCCGCTGCGTGTGGTTCCGGAAGAGCCGGAAGTACCGGTCGACGTGCAGGTCGACCGACGACGGCTGGATGCAGTCGTCGCCGAGCGGGTCGATGACGATCCGCCCGGCCTCCAGCTCCTCACGGATCGTGCGGTCGGATAGAACCATGACGGGCTAGACGATAGTGTGGCGGCCGCTCGCGGGCGTAGTTCAGAGGCAGAACATCAGCTTCCCAAGCTGAGAACGCGGGTTCGATTCCCGTCGCCCGCTCCCTGGTCAGAGGCTGTTTTTAGCCTCCCGTCACTCCCCAACCGCAAATCTTGTCCGCGAAATGTCCGCGGCGTCCTCGGCTGATGCCCCATCTGCCGCCGTGATGGGCGTGATGTTCGAGGGCTTCGACAACTCCGCCAGAGCGTCGGCCAGCGCCCGGTCGCGGTCCTCCGTGACGTGCTGGTACCTGAGTGCAGCCTGGGGACTGGCGTGACCGGCACGACGCATCAGCTCGGCCACCGTCGCCCCGGCGGCAGCCGACCACGTCAGGCCGGAGTGACGGAGGTCATGGAACCGGAGATCGGAACGGCCGACCGCCTTCCGAGCTTTGTTCCAGGCGACCCCCAGCACCCCCATCAGAGGTGTCCCGGAAGCCTTGCGGCGTGCTGTCCCAGAAACCGTCGGACCGCAGACTGCTGCGGGCGCCAGCCACAAGAGGCCCTGACCAGCGCATACGTGCAGGTCGGGACTTTCGTCGTTTTCCCGTCCCACACCTCCTCAGACCCTACTTTCCGTCCAAATTGGAGGGAGCGTGGGAGGAACGAGATAGACATGCACCCATGGACGGGTCGGCCGCGTTTATGGGATCACCTACGCGATAGAGGTTTGCCATGGTAAGGCTCAACCTGAAGGCCGTAGAGGAGCGCGTCGCTCCTCTCGGGGGGCGTGAGTCATACGACCGCGAGTTCATCTTCGAGCTGCTCCTGGCGTACGGGAGATCCCGGTCCAACGTGACCCGGCTGCGGAACGGATCGCTGAACGTCGCTGACGACAAGATCGCCGAGGTGGCACAAAAGAACGTCGTGTACTTCAAGGAGACGACCGGCGATCCTCTCGCAGTGATCGACGAGTTGAAGTCATCGCCCCCGGTGGTGCGGTATCGAACCCGCTTCGTGGTCGTCACCGACTACCGCGAACTGCTCGCCGTTGACACCAAGACCGATGAAAACCTGATGATCCCGATCCGGGACATCGACCAGCACTTCACGTTCTTCCTGCCCTGGGCAGGGATGGAGAAGGCTCAGTACGTCTCCGAGGCCCACGCGGACGTGAAGGCCGCCGAGCGCGTCGGCAAACTCTTCGACGAACTGCTGTTCGCAAATCCAAGCCTGCTTGCCCTCTCCCGCGGTCGCCATGCGCTCAACATCTTCTTCACCCGGCTGCTGTTCTGCTTCTTCGCCGAGGACACCGGTATCTTTTCCGAGGGACAGTTCACGAACGCGGTCGGCTCCCGTACCCTGGCCGACGGATCGGACGTGGACGACTTCCTGGCGGCGCTGTTCACGGCGTTGGACACGGAGGACCCGTCCGACAAGCCGACCTACTTGGCATCGTTCCCTTATGTCAATGGTCGGCTGTTCACGATGGGCCCCGATCAGATCGTGCCCGCTTTCACCAAAGCTGCCCGCGATCTCCTGATCGCGCTAGGGACGCTGAACTGGAGCGAGATCAACCCCGACATCTTCGGGTCCATGTTCCAGGCTGTCGTCAACCCTGATGAGCGCAGCGACCTCGGGCAGCACTACACCTCTGTCCCGAACATCCTCAAGACGATCGAGCCATTGTTCCTCGACGGGCTTCGCGAAAAGTTTGACGCCGGCTACGACTCCGTCCGCAAGCTCGAGGCGCTGCTGGATCGGATCAGCAAGATCAAGGTTTTCGATCCTGCCTGCGGGTCGGGCAACTTTCTCGTCATCGCCTACAAGGAGTTGCGCAAGCTCGAACACGCGGTCCTAGAGCGCCTAGCCGATCTCGGTCCAAAGCACCAGGTGCTCTTCGCCGAATCGAAGATCAGCATCGAGAACTTCTACGGCATCGAGCTCGCCGACTTTGCGACCGAGATCGCAATCCTGTCGTTGTGGATCGCCAAGCACCAGATGAACACCGAGTTCAAGGAGAAGTTCAACCTCTCCATCCCGCTGATCCCGCTCAAGGAGACGGGACGGATCCAGCAGGGCAACGCTACCCGCCTCGCCTGGAACACGGTCTGCCCTAACGACCGCAGCGAGATCTACTTGATCAGCAATCCGCCGTATAAAGGCGCGAAGGCGCAGACGCGCGAAATGAAAGCAGATTTCCCGTTCGTCTTCGGGAGGCGCTCGTATAACAGGAACCTGGACTACATCGCGCTCTGGTTCGTCAAGGGTGCTGACTACATCGACGGAACGCCGGCGGAGCTGGCGTTTGTCACCACGAACTCCGTGGCCCAGGGCGAGCATGTGGGGCTGATGTTTCCCATGATCTTCGCCAAGAACATCGAAATTGGGTACGCCCATACCTCCTTCAAATGGGAGAACAACGCAAAACACAATGCCGGCGTGACTGTCGCCGTGATCAATCTCCGCAGTGCGCGCCCCGGCCCGAAATATATCTATACCGACGACCTCCAAATCGCTGCGACGAACATCAACGGTTACTTGGCCGACGCTGCAAACGTGGTGATTGAGCGACGCAAGATTCCACTAGGCGCGCCGCGTCCCGAAATGGTCTTCGGTTCGATGCCACGCGACGGTGGCGGTCTCATCTTGTCATCCGATGAACGGAGGAAGATGATCGAAGTGGACTCACGCACCGAGCAATTCATCAAGAGATATGTGGGATCATCCGAATTCATAAATGATGGCGAGCGCTACTGCCTATGGATCACGGACGGGCAAGCCAAGCTGGCACGATCAATCCCGGAGATTGCTGTCAGGCTTGACCTGGTGACTAGGGAGCGAGCCGAAAGCAAGGCCAAAAGCACTGCTGCCTTCTCAATGCAGCCGCATCGGTTCGTCCAGATCAGCTACAAGCCGACGGATTCGATCATCGTCCCTAGCATTTCGTCGGAACGGCGCGACTACATTCCTATTGGCTATCTTGGCCCAGATGTAGTCATCTCAAACAAGGGCTTCGCCGTGTACGGCGCTGAACCTTGGGTGCTCGCGCTCCTCACTTCTCGAATGCATATGGCCTGGGTCAATGCTGTTGGCGGACGGATGCGAGAGGACTACCAGTACTCGAACACGATCGTGTATAACAACTTCCCGGTGCCGCCGTTGTCGGACGCGGTGATGGAGAAGCTCACCCTCGCGGCGTTGCGGGTACTGGACGTGCGCGAGTATCATTGCGAGAAGACTCTCGCAGAGCTCTATGACCCGGACTTGATGCCGGACGATCTGCGTGCGGCACACGCCGAGGTTGACACGATGGTCGATTCGATCTATTCCAAGCGCGGATACGAGACGGACGAGCAAAGATTGTCGGGTCTGTTCGCTATGTATGGGGCGATGGCTGCCGAGGATTCTGTCAAGGTTTTAGCGAAGAAGTCGAGGGCGACGAAGAAATGAGCGTGATCAAGAAGCCGGTCAACATCGTTGATGTGACGTATGCCCGCACGGGCGGGTCGGTGCACACCGATGCAATGGGCATGCGGGAAATGCAGCAGCGCGTCTTCGCTAAACGTGACGCCCACCACCTATTGATCAAGGCCCCACCGGCATCGGGCAAGTCCCGTGCGTTGATGTTCGTGGCGTTGGATAAGCTCTACAACCAGGACCGCAACAAGGTCATTGTCGCCGTGCCGGAACGCTCGATCGGCGCATCGTTCTCCTCCACCGAGCTCACGAAGTACGGCTTCTTCGCCGACTGGGAGGTCAAGCCCGAGCACAACCTCTGCGACCCCGGCTCCTCCCAGGGCAAGGTTGGCGCGTTCATCGACTTCCTGAACGGCCCCGACGCCGTGCTGATTTGCACCCACGCGACGTTGCGGTTCGCGTTCGAGAAACTAGCCCCCGACGCGTTCAACGGCATTGTGCTGGCAATTGACGAGTTCCACCACGTCTCCGCCGACGTCGAGGCCAGCCGGATCGGGGCGCTGCTGCGCGAGGTGATGAACGGCTCGGACGTACACATCGTCGCGATGACCGGCTCGTATTTCCGCGGCGACTCGGTGCCAGTGCTATCGGCCGAGGATGAGGCCCGATTCACGCCGGTCACGTTCAACTATTACGACCAGCTTAACGGCTACGAATACCTCAAGTCACTCGGGATCGGCCACCACTTCTACCAGGGCCGATACACCGACGCGATCGGCGAGGTATTCGACCTGGACAAGAAGACGATCCTCCACATCCCGAATGTGAACTCAGGCGAATCCACCAAAGACAAAATCGAGGAGGTCGGGTTCATCATCGACTCGATTGGCCACGTCGAGTCGACCGACCCCGACACCGGGATCATCAGGATCCGCCGCTCCGACACCGGCGAGATCCTTCTGCTCGCCGACCTCGTCGACGACACGGACCAGAAGAGGCGCGCTGACACGCTGCACTACCTCTCCATGGTCGCCTCGAAGAGCCGAGACGCCGTGGATGTCATCCTCGCGCTCGGGATGGCCAAGGAGGGCTTCGACTGGCCCTTCGCCGAGCATGCCCTCACCGTCGGCTACCGGGCGTCTCTGACCGAGGTCATCCAGATCATCGGCCGCGTCACCCGCGACTCGCCCGGCAAGGAGCACGCGCAGTTCACGAACCTGATCGCAGAGCCGGATGCCTCACAAAGCGAGGTGAAGGTGTCGGTGAACAACATGCTCAAGGCCATCACGGCATCGCTCTTGATGGAGCAGGTGCTGGCGCAGAACTTCGAGTTCAAGACCAAGAACGCTGGAGACACGACACCGACCCCGCGCGGCGTCATCAAGATCAAGGGCTTCAAGGAGCCCTCGACCGACCGGGTCAAGCAGATCGTCGAGACCGACCTCAATGATCTCAAGGCGACGATCCTGCAGGACGACACGTTCGCGAAGGCCGCTGCCGGCTCCGTGGATCCGGAGACGACGAACAAGATACTGATCCCCAAGATCATCCGAGAGCGGTACCCCGACCTGGACGAGTCGCAGGTCGAGGAGCTGCGCCAGCAGGTGGTGGTGGACTCGGTGATCAAGAACGGCGAAGTTCGCCAGGTCGGCGACAAGCGGTTTATCAAGATGTCGGAGAAGTTCGTGAACATCGATGACATCAACATCAACCTGATCGACTCGGTGAACCCGTTCCAGCGAGCCTTCGAGGTCATCTCCAAGTCGGTCACGCCCAGCGTCCTGCGGATCATCTCGGACGCGATCACTGCCACGCGGGTGGAGGTCACGGAGGAGGAGGCACTTGCCGCGTGGCCAAAGATCCAGCAGTGGGCCAAAGTCACGGGCCGTACGCCGAACGTCCGCTCCGACGAGCCGACCGAGAAGCGGTACGCGGAAGTGCTGCTGTTCCTGCAGCGGAAGAAGCAGGAGCGCTATGCGATGGCGCGGGCAACGCAGATGGCGGACGAATCATGACGGATTCGGAAATGGCCGGCAGAGTCGACATCGAATGGCCTGCGAGCATGGATGCGCTCTTCGCCTCCGACGTCGATGGGTTGCTCGACGCATCCGGAAAGCCAGTGAAGGTCACTGCCAGCGACCGGCTCGAACGAGCCTTCCTGGAGATCGTGGAGTTCTACCGCGCCAACGACCGGGTGCCGAGCGCGACGACGCGGGAGATCTCCGAACGCAAGCTCGGCGCACGACTGGACGGGATCCTCGCAAACGACGAGAAGATCACTGCCCTGAAACCCCTCGACGAGCTCGGACTGCTGGAGGCTCCTGAGGCCCCGCCCTCACTCGAGGACCTGCTGGACAGCGACGACCTCGACCTGCTCGGTGACGAATCCGGCCTGCTGGACGTCTCCGACCTGCCGGTACGTCGGCAGGTCTACGACGCTGGCCGCGTCGCTCGCCGGGAGAAGGCACAGGGCTTCGAGCAGTTCGAGGCGATGTTCAAACAGAAGCACGCGGAGCTACGAACGGGCACGAGCAAGCTCATGCCCTATCCCGGCATGACCCATATCTTGCCGGGCGCGTTCTTCGTGCTTAACGGCGTCATGCTGTTCATCGCAGAGGTCGGCGAGACGGAGTACAAGAAGACGACCGTTCGGGAGAACAAGCGCGAACGGCTCCGGTGCATCTTCGAGAACGGCACCGAGTCGTCCATGTATCGGCAGTCCCTTGCGATCAGGCTGAGCGACGCAGACGGCCAGGTCATTGTCCCCACCGAGGTCCCTGAGATCCTCGCCGATGACACGGTGAGCGGCTACATCTACGTGCTGCGGTCCCGCAGTGAGGACCCACAGATCGCCGCCCTCAAGAACCTGCACAAGATCGGTTTCACCCGCGACTCAGTCGAGAAGCGGATCAAGAACGCCGAGAAGTCGCCCACTTACTTGATGGCACCTGTGGAGGTGGTAGCGAGTTACCGCACTTACAACATGAAAGCGTCAGCGCTGGAGAACCTCCTGCACAGGATCTTTGCCGAGGTCAGGCTGAACCTCACGCAGGCGAACCGCAAGGGTCGCGACTACGACCCATCCGAGTGGTTCGTCGTCCCCAGGGACGTGATTGACCAAGCGATCGAGCTGATCATATCGGGCGGCATCGTCGACTTCGTCTATGACACCACCGCGCAGAAGCTCGTTCACCATAGCCAGTAGCTCCAGCCCTACGCAGCAGCTAAGTCCAGAACTGAGTCTACGTATCTGCGAGTACCAATCTGGGCCGTTGGCTGCGTCGTGATGTCCGCAGCGTCGGCCGAGGATCACGGCGGGCGAACGGGGCCCGCTCCCACCCCTGGCAGCTCTGGCCCCCGTGGTGGGCGGAGGCTTGGCAGGAGCGGTACTCGATCGTCAGGGCGCCCTCACCCTTGAACTCGTGGGATACCCGACCGTCCAGCCAACGAGCCGTCTCAGGCAAGAGGCCGCCAGGGGTGTTGGCGTTGATGACCAGCGTGGGGTTGCCGCTCTCGACACCAGCAACGTATTCCACGGTGCCCTGACTGAACCGGGTGACCGGAACCTTCCCAGCCTTCGATGGGATGCCCAGCATCGTGCGCCTGGCCATGATCGGCATGAAGTCGCAGAGCGGTTGGTCTAGAACCGAGAGCGTCTGGTTGTTGCACCGGTCACAGACGACGCCAGGAGGTAGTACGACCTGGTTGTTGCCGAGCGACTCAGGGACGGGATGCTCCTCTCCGATGAATCCGCCCTCGTGCTACGGCAGAACAGACAACCGCGCCGTATGGCCGCTGCCTGCAAGCGCTCGGCCTGGACGCGTCCGCGTTGCCGCTGGTCGGCTCGTTCTCTCAACTCCCTCGAACGTCGACCCATCGGGCCTTCACGCTCCGGCGGCCCGAGCAAGAAGTCTCATAGGTTCTGACTCTATGGCCCGATCGTGACAGTGGAGGGAGGGGTCACCGGCTGCCCAGGAGAAACGACCGCCGGGCAGCGCCGGGAGACGGGCGTTTGGGGGCCGATCCGGGACTCCCGATTGACGCAGTGGGAGGGTACCCGCTTGCATTCCGGTCACAGCCCGCCAAGATCGCGCGCATGGACACCAACGAGCTGGCAAACGACCTCGTAAACGACCTGGTGGTCGCGGCGGCGAGTGTCGCCCTCGACCTCGGCAAGCGACCGATCCTCGCCGCCTGGGAGCGGGCATGGCGTCGGCTGTACCGGCGGGCCATCGAGCTAGCGATCCGGCCCGCCCACTGCCGTACCAGGTGCCACGTCCGAGCCGTCATCATGCGGGCTGACGGGTCCCCGCCGGTGGTCGTCCGGCTTCACCCGTCCGGCGCCGCGACATGAGCGTGATCTTGTCCGCGTTTTGTCCGCGGGAAGTCCGCGAGAGGCCCAAAAACCCGGCGAAACGCTCCGAAGTGACCAGACGGGACTTCCCAGGTCAGGGCGTGTTTCCGCTGGTAGAAGCGCTGCCTTGGGCAGCTTCCCAAGCTGAGAACGCGGGTTCGATTCCCGTCGCCCGCTCCAACCGAAAGCTGGTTTGCCGAAGCCTCGGTCGTGCCACTTCTGGGCCACCGGGCCACGATTTGGAGCACCGGCGCGGCGGGGCCACCAGCTACCGCCCGGGCCTCGCCATGCGGTTCAGGCTGAGCTGGCCTTAACTGACTAGCACCTCCGATATGTGCGCCTTCACCGCCTGCTACCTCGTGAACGAAACTATTCCTATTCCGGTATAGTTTGTTCGTGCCCACGGACCTTCTCTCTCTGGACGAGGCGGCCGAGCGCCTCGGAGTCAGCCGTCGCCGGGCCGAAGCGATGGTGCTGAGCGGTCAGCTGCCGGCGGAGCGACTTGGACGCCAGTGGGTCGTGTCACCCCAGGCGGTCCGCCAAACGGCGGGGGTCCGGTCGTCGGGTGGCCGGCCGGTGCGGCCGGAGAAGGCGTGGGCGCTCATCGCCGAGCTCCCGGGCGCGTCCGCCGGAGGGCCGGCCGGATTGGACGCCTTCCGCCGTAAGGTCCGTCCGCGGGCCGTACACGTCGACGTGTACGTACACCCCGGAGCGATGGACGTCCTTCTGGACGGCGGAGTACCGGGCGGCCGGGATGCGGCGGCGGCGGCCGGGGCACCGGTCGATGCCGGTGTCGTCCACGACCTGTACGTCCGGCGCAGCGATGCGACCGAACTGTTGACGCGGGTCGGCGGGGAGCGGACGGTGGACGGAGCCAACGTGCACATGCATGTGGTCGACGACGAGGCGTGGCCGTTCGAGAAGGGCTGCCGGACGGCTGGACCGTGGGTGGCGTGGCTGGACCTGGCGGACCGGGAGGACCGGGCGGCCGACACGCTGCTGGACCGGTTGATCGGCGGGCGACGGCGGGCGTGAGGTCGACGTGTCGAGCGATCTCCGACCGAGGCACCGGGAGACGCTGCGGGCGCTCGGCCTGCTGGCCGGGACGGTGCCGATCGAGGACTGGTGCCTGGTTGGAGGAATGATGGTGCTGGTGCCCGCCCGGGCGGCGGGCCACCGGCTGCCTCGAGCGGAGCAGACGAAGGACGGGGACGTGGTGGTGGACGTCTGCACGCGGCCGCAGGCCCTCCGTCGGGTGGCGACGGCGTTGCGTAACTTCGGCTACGACATCCCGCCGGACGCGTGGGACGACGAGCACGTCGCCCGGTGCACGTTCGTGGGGGTCTACGCGCAGATCGACGTCCTGTGCCCTGACGACGCCGGGGAGGAGGACCTGGACACGGACGACGGCGTCCAGAGCCTGGCCATCCCGGGCGGTCGACGGGCGCTGGAGCTGGCCGAGCCGGTCCGGATCTACTACGACGAGGAGGCTCCCGACGTCGAGGTCCGGGTGCCGCTACTGCCCGGGGCGATGGTGGTGAAGGCACACGCCGCCATCGACCGCCGGACGGCTGATCAGCGACGCCATATCGAAGACCTGGCGTCCCTCCTGTCGATCGTGGACGACCCATCGGCCCTCCGGCAGCGCCTGGTCGACGAGGACGTCCGGACGATCACTGCCCTCGCCCCGCGCTTGGCGGACGACGGGGACGTGGCCTGGACGGGCATCGACACGGCCACCCGCCTGCGGGGCCAGGCGGCAGCGCGCCTCATCACCGACTGAACCCGTCGCCCGCTCCACGAGGCCTGTATCCCAATTGGTGGGTCACGTCTTGGGACAGCGTGGCTGGGAGCCGGCGACGGGCCTCAGATCTCTGCACCGACCGCCACCGTCTCGGGGCGCGGCGCTCCAGCGACCGCGGGTGCCGAGGCGGGCTGCACCTTGCGGGGCAGGGCCAGGGCCAAGACACCTCCGGCGATCATGATCCCCGCCGCGATGTAGAAGCTTCGGTCGTAGCCCGTGGTGAGGGCGGCCAGGACCGAGCGGGTCCCGGCCGAGTGGTCACTGGCCGCGCCAGCCGCCACCGTGGCCAGCGCGGCCAGGCCGATGGCGCCACCGACCTGGCGGCTGGTGTTGATCAGCCCGGAGGCGAGCCCGGCCTCGTGGGGCGGGATCCCTTGGGTGGCGGCCATGGTCATGGGCACGAACATGATCCCGAGACCCACACCGATGAACAGCAACGGACCGAAGATGTGGGCGAAGTAGGTCGAGTCGACTCCGGTCTGGGCCAGCCACAGCAGGCCGATGGTGGTGAGCGTGGAGCCGATCATGAGTTGGTGCCGGAAGCCCAAGCGCACCACGATGCGGCTCCCGGCCAGGGCTCCGCCCAAGGTGGCGAGGCCCACGGGGAGGAAGGCGAGGCCTCCTTTGAGCGGGGAGTACCCGTTGACCTGCTGAAGGTACAGGGACAGGAAGAAGTACACGCTGAAGAGGGTCGCACCCACCGTCATGGCAATGCCGTTGGCCGTCGACAGGGAGCGGCGCCGGAACACCCCCAACGGGATGAGCGGGTTCTTGGCGAACCGGGCTTCGATGAGGACGAACAGGGCCAGCAGGCCCACGCCGATCGCCAACGTCAGGATGGTCTGACCGGACCCCCAGGGGTGGGTGTCGGTGCTCACGATCCCGTAGACCAATACGGCCAGGCCAGCGGTCACCGTCACCGCGCCGGGGAGGTCGAGGCTGGTGCGCTTGGCCGGGGCCTTCGACTCGACGAGGGCGAAGGAAGCCACGAAGAGGAGGACGGCGCCGATCGGCACGTTGACGAACAGCACCCACCGCCAGTTCAACAGGTCCGTGAGGACCCCGCCCAGGAACACGCCGACTGCCGCCCCGCTGGCCGCGGTAGCTGACCAGGCGCCGAGCGCCCGGCGCCGTTCGTTTTGATCGGTGAAGGTGGAGGTCAGGATGCTGAGGGTGGCGGGGGCCAAGATGGCACCGCCCAACCCCTGGGCGGCCCGGGCGGCGATGAGCCACCCCCCGCTCTGGGCCAAGCCGCCGAGGAGGCTGCAGAGGGTGAAGAGGGCCAGCCCCAACATGAAGATGCGGCGGCGGCCGAACAGGTCGGCGGCCCGGCCGCCCAGCATCAGGAACCCGGCGAAGGTCAGGGTGTACGCGTTGATCACCCACTGCTGGCCCGTGGCGGACAGGCCCAGGTCGTGCCGCATCTGGGGCAGGGCGACGTTGACGATCGAGATGTCGAGGACCACCATGAACTGGGCGGCACAGCACAGGGCCAGCACGGTCCAGGTGGGGACCTTCCGCCGGCCGGTAGGCGCCAACGACGTCGCTAGGTTGCTCATCTGTTCACTCCCGCAATCGCTTCCTGCATCGCCCTCTCCCTGCATCGCCCTCGTCCGGGACGGCGGTTAACCTCAGAGGGGAAAGCTTCTTCACGTTAAGATAGTGAAGACTCATTGACATGTCAAGGGCCGACCGTTTGAATGGGAGCCGTGATGACCGTGGTGAGCGAACAGACGCCGGACCTCGCGGGGAACGCCGTGGCGTCCCCAGAAGGCGATCACGACCAGGTGGACTTGGTCGTGGCGCACTGGTTGCGCGAGGACCCCGACATCGACGTCGTCGCCAAGAGCACGGTGGCCCGCCTCCGTCGCCTGGCGAACCATCTGGAGCGGGAGCTGCGGCGGGACCTGCTGCCGCTGGAGATCGAGATGTGGGAGCTCGAGGTGCTGCTGACCCTGCGCCGGGCGCCGGAGCACCAATTGAGCGCGGGGGCGTTGCTCCGGTACTGCCAGGTCACGTCCGGAGCCATCAGCAACCGCCTCGCCCGGCTGGAGGCGCGCGGTTGGGTACGCCGCGACATCTGCCCGACCGACCGCCGCCAGGTCCTGGTGACCCTGACGCCCGACGGCGAGACGCGGGCCACCGCGTTGGTCGCCACCAAGACCGAGACCGAGCAACGCATGCTCGCCAACATCGACCGTGACACCCTGGAACGCTTGAGCACTGACCTGCGGACCCTGCTGCTGTCCATCGAAGGGCCGGCCGGTGACGACCTGACCTCCGAGCAGCTGCTCGCCGCGTGCGCGCCGCCGACGGCCCCGTCGTAGGCCAGCTACCCCTCGCCGGCCACCGGGGTCGACGCCCGCATCGCATCGTTGACCCCAGTGGCAACGTCATCGGTCACCGGGTCGCCGGCTGGCGAGCTCGGCTGGCGGGGAGGAAGGAGCCGTACGAACCCGGTGAACAGGAAGTTGACCACCACGACGACGATGAGGGACGCCGCGAAGGCCTGGGTGTAGGCGACCGCCGATTCGGCGTCCCCGAGGACCGAGAAGAAGATGAGCCCGGTGATCGCCACGCCCACCGCCGAGCCCACCTGTACTGCGGTGGTCAACGTCCCCGACGCCGATCCCTCGTGCCCCCGCGGGACCCGGGAGAGGACGGTGGCGAAGAGCGGGGAGTTTATGAACCCCTGGCCCGCCCCCATCAGGGCCACCGCCGGCATCAGGTAGAAGGGCGACCCCGTCGATCCGATCGCCTGGAGGGTCAGGATCGCCGCCAGCCCCCCGGCCCCCACGACCAGGAAGCCGATAGCGATGATCCCCCGGCCGAAGCGGATGGCCAGCCGGGGCGAGAAGAGCGCCGTGGACGAGTACCCGATCCCTATCGAGGCGAACGCGAGCCCGGCCGACCCAGGCGACAGATGGCGTCCCGACTGGAGGTAGATGGCGAAGACGAAGAACATCCCGTTGAGGCCGATCTGGGTGAACAGGATGATCGGCAGCCCGACACTGAAGGACCGCTGTCGGAACAGGGAGGGGTCGATCAGCGGGAACCTTCCCTGGGCCGCCCGGAGCATCTGGTGCTTGGCGAAGCCGAGAAAGGCGATCGGAGAGAGTGCCAGCAGGACGATGACCCACGGCGGCCATCCCAGCTCGCTCCCCTCCACCAGGGGGACGATCAGCAGCAGTAGCGCCAGCGTGATCAGGGCGACACCGGGCAGGTCGAGGCCGGCCGTTCGTTCGGGACGGACCCGCGGCAGGACGATGAGCCCACCGATCAGCCCAATGACACCGATCGGAATGTTGACGGCAAAGACCGACCGCCACTCGAGCCCCGCCACGTTGGCCTGGATGAGCAGCCCACCGATCACCTGGCCGAAGATCACGGCACCGCTGCTGGAGACGCTCAGGTAGGAGATGGCTCGAACGCGCTCGAGCGGGTTGAATATCCGCTGCACCACGGCGTACGCCTGGGGAACCATGACCGCCGCCCCGGCCGCCTGGACCACCCGGGCCCCGATCAGGAACGCCGGGTTCGGTGCGACGGCGCACAACACCGACGCCGCCGTGAACACCGCCATCCCGATGAGGTAGACCCGGACCCGGCCGAAGAGGTCGCCCAGCCGGCCGCCGGTGATGAGGAGGACGGCATAGGTCAGGGCGTAGGAGGTGACCACCAGCTCGGCCTCGCTGGGGCTGGCCCCGAGGTCGGCTCGGAGGGAAGGGATGGCCACGTTGACCACGAAGGTGTCGAGGGCACCCATGAAGGGGCCGATCCCGACGAAGGCCAGGATCAACCACCGGTTCCGCTCAGTGCCGATGAAGCGCTCGCTGGCGACAGCGATCCCCGGCTCCCCCTCGGCTCGCCCCCCTGCCCTCACTCGATTGCCGGTCTCGTCACCGACGTCCCGTCCCCGGCCCATGGCCGCTAGGAGACGATGGGGTCCTCTCGTTCGGGCTCGATCGTCATCCGCCGTACCCTGCCGTCGCCCAGGGCACCTGGGCGACGATCCGGTTGAATTCGTTCGATAGTACGAGGTCTGCCGTTGGTCCATCCAAACCCAGGAGCGACAGCCCGGCACCGCGCCGCGCCGATGGTACGGTCGCCCCGATGGACGACGACCGTCCGGCCGACGGCGCGGCGGCCCTGGACCGGCTGATGGCCGGTAACCGACGGTACGCCGCCGAGGCGCCGGCCAACGACGGCCGGGACGCCCGCCGCCGACAGGCGACGTCGGTCGCGCAGCAGCCGTTCGCGGTCATCCTCACGTGCGCCGACTCGCGGCTGCCGGCGGAGATCATCTTCGACCAGGGCATCGGCGACCTCTTCGTCGTGCGCGTCGCCGGGAACACCGGCACGGCCCCCCAAGTCCAAGGATCGATCGAGTTCGGCATCACCGCGCTGAAGGCCAACCTCCTGATGGTCCTCGGGCACGAGGACTGCGGCGCGGCGAAGGCCGCGGTCGACGCGGCGGTCGACGGGGCCACGTACCCCGGACAGATCGGCGCCTTCGTCGACCCCATCGTCCCGGCCGCCCGAATGGCCGCCGGGTTGCCGAAGGACCAGCGGGTCGCGGCGGCCGTCGTCCAGAACGTGCGCGACCAGCTCGCCCTGTTCAAAGAGCTCGGGCCGATCGTCCAGCCGGCGATCGACGACGGCTCGGTTCTGCTCGTCGGCGCGACCTACGCGCTGGCGTCCGGCGAGGTCACCCTGCTCGATTGAGCGGCTCGTCGGCGTGCGGCATGACGTGCCGCCGGCTCGCCGTCGCCGCCAGCGCCGGGTCGTGCTTCCACAGCGCCTCGGCGATCGCCTGGTGCTCCGCCAGTGACCCCTCCGCGCCGACGGGCGTGCCGCCGTCGAGGGACCGCCAGAGCAGGTTCATCAACGCGAGCAGGACCGGCGACCGGGTACCCGCGTAGATCCGGAAATGGAACTCGCGGTCGAGCCGCGCATCGAGCGCGGTGCCCGGCTCGCACTCCTCCATCTGCGCCAGGATCTCGTCGACGTCGTCGAGGTCCACGTCCGTCATCCGCGCCGCCGCCAGCTCCGCGGCCAGCGACTCCAGGCTGGCCCGAATGAGCGAGCTCTCGCGCGTCGACGCGTCCGCCGCCCCGGCCACCGTCGTTCCGTGGTGCAGCTCCGTGACGACGAACCCCTCCGCCTCGAGCTTCCGCAGCGCCTCACGCACCGGCGTCGGGCTGACGCCGAACTGTTTCGCCAGGTCCCGCTGGCGCAGACACGTCGCCGGGCACGAGCTCGCCCCGTTCGATCCGGTCACGGATCCCCGCCGCGACGACATCGCTCTTGCTCACGTACTCCACGCGACTACCCCATGCTGGCTCGTCATCTCCGGCGATCGTAGGTCGGCGCCGACGAGTTGGCACATGATATTTCAAACTGCCCGGGACGCCCTCGACCGGGCGGCGGCAGCTGGCAACGGCAGCTCACCCGTCCGAACGGGCCGCCGCCCTTTGGTCGCCGTCGGCGGCCGGTGTACGGTCCCTGCGTGATCACGGCGCTCGCCGGCGGGGTCGGAGCGGCTCGGCTGCTGCGCGGACTGGTCCGCGTCGTGCCGCCGGAGGAGCTGACGGCGATCGTCAACACCGCGGACGACATGGTCTACTGCGGGCTCTACATCGCGCCGGACATCGACACGGTGACCCGGACGCTCGCCGGCACGTTCAACGAGGTCAAGGGCTACGGCGTGGCCGACGACACGTGGACCGTCCTCACCGCCCTCGGCCGGCTCGGCGGCGACACCTGGTTCGAGCTCGGCGACCAGGACCTGGCGACCCACCTGTTCCGGTCCCGGCGGCTCGACCAGGGCCACACGCTCAGCCAGGTGACCGCGGAGCTGGCCGCGGCGGCCGGCGTCGGCGTCCGGCTCCTGCCGGTCACCGACGATCCGCTTCGCACCCGCGTCCGGCTGCAGGCCGGCGAAGAGGTCTCGTTCCAGGAGTACTTCGCCAAGCTCCGCCACGCGGTGCCGGTCGCCTCGATCCGCTTCGACGGCGCCGCCGCGGCCACGCCGGCGCCGGGTGTCCTCGACGCGATCGAGCAGGCCGCGTTCGTCGTCGTCTGCCCGTCGAACCCGCTCCTGTCGATCGACCCGCTGCTCGCCGTGCCCGGCCTGCGCGAGCAGCTGGCGTCACGGCGGGACCGGATCGTCGCGGTCTCCCCGATCGTCGGCGGCCGGGCGATCAAGGGTCCGGCCGACCGTCTCCTGGCCGAGCTCGGCTTCGAGCCGTCGGCCGCCGGCGTGGCCGACTACTACGCACCGTGGGTCGGGACGCTCGTCATCGACGACGTCGACGCCGAGCTCGCCCCCCGGGTGGAGGCCGCCGGGCTCCGCTGCGTCGTCACGGACACGATGATGACGAGCCCCGAACGGTCCGCCGCCCTCGCGGCCGTCGTCGTCGATGCCGGTGGCCTCGACGCCCGCCCGCTCGGCGGCGTCAACTAGACGGCGGCCAGCTCGACGGCAGCCAGCTCGACGGGGACAGCCTCAGGGCCAGATGAGCGTCTTGCCGCGGTAGAGGCCGGCGACCAGCGCCGTGTCCTCCGCCTTGGCCAGCGGCGGCACGTCCTTCACGACGCCGAACGACGCCGAGCTGCGCGGCCTCCGGCGCCCACTCCGCCGTCGTCTGGACGCCGATGCCCCGGCCGGCCAGCGTGTGCCGCGCGATCAGGTGGCTCTCGAACGTCCACACCTGCTCCTCGTGGGCCAGCGGGAACGCGGTTGTCGCGTGGTCGGCCGCGGCCACCGCGTGCTCGATGGCGACGCACCGGGTGACGTGGGCGATGCAGTAGTCGACCGCGTGGAGGTCGGCCCGCATCCAGTCGGCCGCGGCCTGGCGGTGCTCGCGCAGGAACGTGCCGTTGAACGCCTGGACGTTGTACGTCCCCTTCACGCCGAACTCGGCCGGCGTGAACTCGTTGAACGACTTGCCCTGCGAACGGAGCGTGAGCGGCTCGTTCGACTGGTAGACCTGCAGCCCGTCGACCGTGCCGTTCACGACCTGGTCCGGTGTGTAGTTCGTCGTCGAGACGAGGTCGACCTTTGTGACGTCGACGCCGGCTTTCGCCATCATCGCCTGGACCGCGACACCGACCGCGGTGTGGTAGCCGAGCGTCTGGCCCTCGAGGCCCCGCAGCGACGTGACCGACTTCGGGGTGACCACGGCTTCGTCGGTCGTGTCCGCCAGCGTCGCCACGCCGACCAGGTTGGAGCCGTTCGCCACGACCTCGAGCAGTGTCGCCGCGCCGCCGATGTTCGTCACCTGGGCCCGGCCGGCCGAGACCAGCTCGTCGCCGTCCTGCGCCGCCGCGTCGACCGTCACTGTCAGGCACATCTGCCGGAAGAAGCCCAGCTTCTGCGCCGCGAAGACGTCGATGATGCCGCCGGACGCGTCGAACCCGAACGGCGAGACGTACGTGATCGGACCCACCGCCCGGTTGGCCTCGCACTCGGCGTGCGAG
Organism: uncultured Actinomycetota bacterium; assembly: GCA_963745595.1. GTDB lineage: Bacteria > Actinomycetota > Acidimicrobiia > Acidimicrobiales > RAAP-2 > DASZUK01. The sequence continues at coordinate 265,846 of CAVUYB010000015.1, forward strand.
ATGGCGGTCGTCGCCGCGTCCACTGCCGGCACCGATGCCCCGACCGGCCCAACGGCCACCGTGCCGGCCACCAGGACCATCGCCAGCCCCGTCCCGGCCGCCAGCCCGCTCAACCGTCCCCGCACCGCCGCCCTCCTCCGTCCCTGCCGGGAACACATTGAAATATCAAATATGATCTATCACAGATCGGTCCACCACCGCCGTTGCGACCCGACGATACCCGGCGCGACCGGTCAGCTCACCGGCGGGTGCGGTGACGGCTCTCGGTGCCGTCGGCCCACCACAGCACCTTGGTCTGCAAGAAGACGACGAGCACCGTCAGCAGGAGGCCGATGACGGCCAGGAAGAAGACCGAGGCGTAGATCGTCCGCAGGTCGGCCTGCTGGGCGGACAGCTCGATCAGCGACCCGAGCCCGGCCAGGCGGCCGGCGGCGGAGAACTCGGCGACGACCGCACCGACGACGGACAGCGGGAGGCAGATCCGGGCTCCGGCGAAGAGGAACGGCAGGCTGCTCGGCAGCCGCAGCCGCCAGAGGATCTCGAGACGGGACGCGTGCAGCGTCTGGAAGACGTCGGCGGCCAGCGGGTCGACGTCGCGGAGCCCGGCCAGCGAGCTCACGAGGAACGGGAAGAAGACGATGATGGCCGTCAACAGGTACTTCGGCAGCATCCCGAAACCGAACGCCACGACGAGGCCCGGGGCGATGGCGACGACGGGCGTGACGTTCAGGACGACGGCGAGCGGCATCAACGCCCGCTCGACGACACGCACCTCGGCCATGACGACGGCCAGGACGAACGCCGCGCCCATGCCACAGGCCGCACCGACCGCGATCTCCTGCAGCGTGACGACGGCGTTGTCCCAGAAGACGGCCGGCGAGTCCCAGATGCTCGAGAAGATCTCCGGGATCGTCGGCAGGACGTACGGGTTGTTGACGGCATAGAGCTGCCAGCCGACGCCGAGGGCGACGAACGCGACCAGCGGTGGGAGCCACGTGCCGAGCCGCAGCCGTGCCGCGAGCGAGGGCCGGGCCTCGTCGTCGAGTGGGACGAGTTGAGACTCCCCCGCCGGATCCATGCCGGCGTCGGGCTGGCCGGCTCCGCCGGCGGCGCCAGGTCGGTCAGTCATCGACCGGCCGCCAGACGGCCCGGAGGGCATCTCGGACCTGCTCGACCAGCCCGTGGAAGGCCGGCGTCGACTCGACGGCGTCGCGCCGCGGTCGGGCCAGGTCGACGTCGATGACCGCGTGGACCCGGCCGGGCCGGGCGGACATGACGACGACCCGGTCCGACAGCGTCACCGCCTCGGGCACGGAATGGGTGACGAACAGCACGGTCTTGCGATTGGCCTGCCAGAAGTCGAGGAGCTCGTGTCGCTGGACCTCCCGGTTCAGCTCGTCGAGGGCGGAGAACGGCTCGTCCATCAAGAGGACTGACGGCCCGAAGACGTACGCCCGGGCGATCGCCACCCGCTGCTGCATCCCGCCTGATAGCTGCGACGGGTACCGGTCGAGGACGCTCCCGAGCCCGAACGCGGCCAACAGCTCCTCGGGGTCCCGCACGTCCCGGCCGTCGGCCGGCACCCGGCGGTTGACCTGCGTCGGTAGCCGGACGTTGTCGAGCACCGACCGCCACGGCAGCAACGCCGGCGACTGCGGGACGAACCCGATGTGCTTGGCGGCCGCGGCTCGCTCGACCGTCTCGCCGAAGATCGACACCCGGCCGCGGTCGGCCGGCAACAGGCCGGCGACCACGCGGAGCAGCGTCGACTTGCCGCAGCCGCTCGGGCCGATGACCGTGACGAACTCGCCGCGCCGAAGATCGAGGCTGACCCGGTCGAGGGCGTCGACGCGGCGGCCGGCGGCGGCCGAAGGCCTTGGACACCTCGTCGATGACGACGCCGGCTTCGTCGACGGCGACCATCTCAGGTGCCGACGGCAACGCCGGCGCGGTCGCCCATCGGGCAAGTATGGATTACCGTCGAAGGTGATGCGACGACACCGCTCACGCCTGGCCAACCTCCCCGTACGGATCGCGGCCGGCGCGTTCATCCTGAACGCCGGCATCGGCAAGCTCGGGGCGACCGAGGAGACGGCCGGCGCGGTCCACGGAATGGCCGTCGGCACGTACCCGTTCCTCGAAGGACTGCCGCCGAGCCGGTTCGTCAAAGCGCTCGGGGCCAGCGAGGTCGCCCTCGGTGCCGCCTTGCTCTTCCCGGCCGTGGGCGACGGCATGGCCGGCCTCTCGCTGGCCGCTTTCGCTGGCGGGCTGCTCGGCCTCTACGTCAAGACCCCCGGCCTGCGCGACGAGGGAAGCCTCCGGCCGACCCAGCAGGGCACGGCGATCGCCAAGGACGTCTGGCTGCTCGGCATCGGGCTGTCGCTGATGGCCGACTCGGTCCGGTCCTCCCGCCGGCGGGCCAAGAAGGCCAACCCGGCCGCGTTGCCGGCGACGCCCTAGCTCGCCGCCTCGACCGCCAGCCGGTCGCCCTCGGCCAGGAGGTACCGGCGGAACCCGCTGACGATGGCCTCCTCGGCCTTCCCTCCGAAGAAGGGCACCCGGACGACCAGCTCGCCGTCGGTGATCCGCTCCATCGACTCGCCATGGTCGACGAATCGATGGGTGCCGGAGCCTTCCATCAGATCGTGGTAGTGGTCGGGGACGACCACGAACGCCGCGCCCGGCTGGTCGACGTGCACCGTCAGGACGACCGCCCAGGTCAGTTTGGCGGGATCGACCACCGTCCGGGCCAACGACGGCAGTGTGCCGTCGAAGGCGAACCCGAGCGTGAGCCGGACGGTGTCGCCGTCCTCCGTTCGGTCGCGCGAGCGCCGGGGCCGGCACGCCGGGCACGCCGGCCGACGTCTGGTAGAACGCCTCGGACACGAGGGTGCCCACGACCCGGTCCACCGGGGCCGCAATGGTCTGGCGAACCTCGAACCGCATCCCCGGCTCCTCTCTCGTTCCGCCGTCTCGTCCATCCCGGCCGGCCGGTCAGAGGGGGCGGTCAGGCGGGCGTCGGCACCACGGAGTAGGTGTCGCGGCCGGACCGCAGCAGCGCGCCCGGAACCGCGCCGGTCGGCTTCCCGTCGACGACGGTCTCCACCCCGTTCACGAGCACCCGGACCACCCCGATGGACTCGGCGAACAGTCGCGGCGTGTCACCGGGCAGGTCGTTGACGAGACGGGCCGGCTCGGAGGCCACGGTCGCCGGGTCGAAGACGAACAGGTCGGCCTTCATGCCCTCGGCCACGACGCCGCGGTCACGGAGGCCGAACAGGGCGGCGGGCTGGCTGGTCATCATCTGCACGGCCCGCTCGACCGGGACGAGCTGCCGGTTACGCAGGCAGTCGCCCAGGAACGCCGTCGGGTAGTTCGAGCCGCACATCCGGTCGAGGTGGGCGCCGGCGTCGGAGCCGCCGACCATCGCCCGCGGGTCCTCCCACGCCTCGGCCCGCAGCGCCCAGGTGGCGTCGTCCCGATCGGTGGGCTTCGGCCACAGGACCGTCCGCAGGTCGTCGGCGATCACGATGTCGAGAAGCGTGTCGAACGGCGCCGTCCCCCGCTCGGCGGCGATCTCGGACACGTCGCGCCACTCGAGCCCCTGGTTGGCCTCGGAGAAGGTGTCCCCGATGACGTAGTTGCCCCAGCCGGCCAGGCGCCGGAAGACCCCGGCCTCCTTGGCGTGGGCCAGGTCGTTCAGCTGCTGGCGGACCTCGGGGTCCCGCAACTTCTCGATCCGCTCGGGGACCGGCAGGCCGAGCACGTCGCCCCAGCCGGGGATCAGGAACAGCGCGCAGAAGTTGAGGAAGCTCATGTTCATCGGCACGAGCGTCGGCATCGTGAGGGCGACGATCTGCCCGCCGGCCTCGGCGGCCGCGGTCGAGGCGGCGAGCTGGTGGGCCATCTTCTCCGGGGTACGCGAGTCGATGGTCAGCAGGTTCCAGTTGAGCGGTCGTCGGGCGGCAGCCGTCATCGCCACCATCAGGTCGACCTCTTCGTCCGAGAACGTGTCGAGGCAGCCGCTGGTGATGTACTCGAGCGTGGTCCCGTCGTGGTCCGCCACTTCCTCGCAGAACGCCAGCATCTCCCGGCGGTCGGCGTTGCGGGAGTTGATCGGGTTCCCGTCGCCGTCGGAGTGGGTGCGGGACTGGGAGGACGAGAAGCCCAGGCCGCCGGCGGCGATCGACTCGGCCAGCAGCTGCCGCATGGCGACGATCTCCTCGTCGGTGGCCACCTCGCCGCCCCGGTCGGCGCCCATCACCTTGCGCCGCAGCGCGCAGTGGCCGACCAGGAACCCGGCGTTGACCCCCAGGTTGCCTTCCAGCCGGTCCAGGTACTCACCGAAGGTGGACCAGGTCCACGGCACCCCGTTCTCCAGGGCCGCCAGCGGCATCCCCTCCACCTTGGCCATCATCCGCCGGATGTAGTCGGCGTCCTCGGCGTTGAGCGGCGCCAGGGTGAAGCCTGTGTTGCCGCCGATGACCGTCGTGACGCCGTGCAGGTTCGACGGCGACGCCGACGGGTCCCAGAACAGCTGGGCGTCGTAGTGGGTGTGCGGATCGACGATGCCCGGCGCGACCACGAGGCCGGTGGCGTCGAGCTCGATCGCCCCCTCGCCGTCGACGTCGCCGACGGCCACGATCGCTCCGTCCCGGATGCCGACGTCGGCCCGGAACCCCGGCGCGCCGGTGCCGTCGATCACGGTGCCGCCGCGGATCACGTAGTCGAACATGGAAGATCCCGTATCTGACACGCCGTCAGTTTAGGCCGGCCGCGAGATCGGTCCGGTCCCGGAGGTCGGGGCGGCCCCCGGGGGTCAGGCCGGGCGGGTCGGCGGGAGTCCCAGCTTCCGGTGGTCCCACGTCACGATCCGGTCGACGTGCAGCTTGACGACGACCCGCTTGTGCAGCATCGCCTCGACGAACGGCCGCAGCTCTTCGGTGTACGGCGCCTGGTAGCGCTCGAAGACGCTGACCCCGAGCTCCCAGATCCGGTCCGGGTCCTCGACGATCTCGGCGCGGCCGACGAGCTCGACGCCGCGAAGCTCCTCGTAGTCCTCGCCGGCCTCGAAGAGGCACGTCATCTTGGGATCGCGCCGGAGGTTCTGGACCTTCTGGGCCTTCGCCTTGCTCTCGATGGCGATCGACCCCTCCAAGAAGCCGTACCACATGGCGACCGCGTGGATCGTGCCGTCGTGGTTCATCGTGCACATCGACAGCGGACGGCGCTCGTGGAGGAAGACGTCGACCTCCTCGTCCGTCATCTTGATGACGTCGCGCTGCTTGACGCCGGGCATGGCCATCGCGTCGCTCATCCGACCTCCTACCTCTCCTCGTCGCCTCCCGGCCATCAGCTGGGCCGGCGTCGAGCGTAACGCCTGGCCGGCGCCCCGTTCCCGCCCGTCGACCGAAGACCGGGCACCCATCCGGCCGGCGACTTCCACGAGAGTTCACCTGGGGGTCACCTGGGTGTTGCGGGCGATTCGCGGGCCGTTCATCTGCCCTCCGTACGGTGCCAGTGATGCCGGAGCCATCCCACCGAGGATTCAGGACGCCCTGTGCGGGCCGTACCTCCGGCCAGCCGGCACCGATCGTGCCGCTGACCGGCCTCGACGGCGCCCGACCAGGGCCCAGGCTGGCTCCGATCGTCCCCCTGTCGCCGCCGCCGCGCCGGGGCGTCGCCACACTGGTCACCCAGATGCTGGCGTACCTCTGGGGCGACGTCGTCGGCGAGTCGTCCGCCCCGGTGCCCTCGGCCGGCCGTGACCGGCTCACCCGGCCACCGATCGATCGGGCCCGGCTCGACCATCCGGCCGGGGCCAGTCGTCCCCGGCCGGTCCCGCCACCGCCACCCGGGGCCGGTTTCCCGGACGACGCCGCATGACGGCCGCTCCGGTCCGATGACGATGGCGACCCTCGACACCGACGCGGTCCCGTCACCGCCGGCCCGCGACAGCCGACCGCTCGTTCTCGTCGTCGACGACGAGGAGTCCTACCGCCAGGCGCTGGCGTCCGGCCTGTCTCGCGAGGGTTTCGCGGTCGAGCTGGCCGCCGACGGCCACGAGGCCCTTCGCCTCTTCCACCGGGTCCACCCGGACCTGGTCCTGCTCGACGTCATGCTCCCCGACCAGTCCGGCGTCGAGCTGTGCCAGCGCATGCGGGCGCTCGCCCCGGTGCCGATCATCATGGTCACGGCCCGCGACTCCGAGGTCGACGTCGTCCTCGGCCTCGAGCTCGGTGCGTCGGACTACGTCGCCAAGCCGTTCCGCCTGCGCGAGCTCGTCGCCCGGATGCGGGCCGTCCTGCGCCGCGGGACGACGTCGCCGGCCCCCCGGGACGAGGTCGTCCAGGCCGGGCCGATCCGCCTCGACACCGGTCGCCGGGAGGTCACCGTGCACGGCCAGTCGGTCGACCTCTCCCGCAAGGAGTTCGACTTGCTCACCCTCCTGATGTCCCACGCCGGCCAGGTCGTCACCCGCGAGTGGTGCATCGACCGCCTCTGGTGGGACCAGGATCTCTCCGACACCCGAACGCTGGACACCCACGTGAAGCGGCTCCGCCGCAAGGTCGAGCCCGACCCGGCCCATCCCCGGCACCTCGTGACCGTCCGAGGCGTCGGCTTCCGCTTCGAGCCCTGACCGGCGCCGCCCGCCGACCCGTCGGATGGCCGTCGGATGGCCGTCGGACGGCGGGCGGACGGCGGGCGCACCACCCCGGTACGCTGCGGCCATGTCGAAGACCGCGGTGCAAAAGGGTGACCAGGTCCCGGACTTCGAGCTGCCGGACCAGACCGGGACGCCCCGACGGTTGAGCGAGCTGCTGGCCGGCGGCCCGGTCGTCCTGTTCTTCTACCCGGCCGCGATGACCTACGGCTGCACGAAGGAGAGCTGCCACTTCCGCGACCTCGGGGCCGAGTTCGCCGCCGTCGGTGCCCAGCGGGTCGGGATCAGCGCCGACCAGGTCGAGAAGCAGAAGCGTTTCGCCGACAAGCACGACTTCGACTTCCCGCTGCTGTCCGACGCCGACCGGACGGTGGCCAGCCAGCTCGGCGTCCGCCGACCGCTCGACAAGCTCGGGAACCGCCGGACGACGTTCGTCATCGACACCGACCGGACGGTGCTCGACGTCATCCAGACGGAGCTGTCGATGCACGCCCACGCCGACCGCGCCCTGGAGGTCCTCCGGGCGCGGCGGCGACGGCCTGACCGAGCGCACCAGACCGTGACGACCGTCGTCGTCACCGGCTCGGCGTCCGGCATCGGGGCGGCCTGCGCCGACCGGCTGGCCGCGGCCGGGACGACGGTGCTCGGCGTCGACCGCCACGACGCGACGATCGTCGCCGACCTCGGCACCGCCGACGGCCGGGCCACCGCCGTCGACGCGGTGACGGCGCGGTCCGGCGGCACCCTCGACGGCGTCGTCACCTGCGCCGGGCTGGCCGGTGCCCCGTCCCGAGCGGGCTCGTTGCTGGCGTCCGTCAACTACTTCGGCACGGTCGCCGTCCTCGACGGCCTGCGGCCGCTGCTGGCGGCCGGCACCGGCCGGGCGGCGGTGGCGATCAGCTCCAACTCGACGACGATCCAGCCCGGCGTCCCCGCCGCGCTGGTCGCGGCCTGTCTGGCCGGCGACGAGCCGGCCGCCCGGGCCCTGGCCGACGAGGTCGGCTCGATGGCGACCTACCCGGCGACCAAGCTGGCCGTCGCCCACTGGGTGCGGACGAGCGCGACCGGCGCGGCCTGGGCCGGCGCCGGCCTCCGGCTCAACGCGGTCGCGCCCGGCATGGTCGACACCCCGCTGATCGCCGAAGGCCGGGCCGACCCGGCGGTGGCCCCGCTGCTGGACCTGCTGCCGATCCCGGCCGGGCGGCCCGGGCGGCCCGAAGAGATCGCCGCCCTGGTCGACCTCCTGCTCGGCCCCGACGGCGGGTTCTTCTGCGGCTCCGTCGTCTTCGTCGACGGCGGCAGCGACGCCCTGCTGCGGCCGACGGACTGGCCGGCCGCCTGGGATCTCGACCCCCGCTCGGCGGTGCAGAAGCTCTCCCCCGACTGACCGCGCCGAACCGCCGCCACCCGGCGGGTCGACGGGCGCCGGATCCCTAGGCTGCGATCCGTGCCCGGCCGGATCCTCGTCGACGTCGCGCCGCTGCGCGAGAGCCGCGAGTTCCGCCTGCTCTTCATCGGCACGCTGGTCGGCACGCTCGGCAGCCAGCTGACGGTCGTCGCCATCCCCTACCAGGTCTACGCCGAGACCCACTCGTCGTTCCAGGTCGGCGCGGTGAGCATCGCCCAGTTGGTCCCGCTCATCGTCGGCGCCCTCATCGGCGGCTCGGTCGGCGACGCGGTCGACCGGCGCACGCTCATCCTCGTGACGTCGGTGGCGCTGGCCATGACGAGCGCCGGCCTGGCCGTCAACTCACTGGCGGCCCACCCGTCGCTGCTGGCGATCTACCTCATCAGCGCGGTGGCGGGCGGCCTCAACGGCTTCGTCAACACCGCCCGCAACGCAGCCGTGCCGTCGCTCGTCGCCCGCCGCCACCTCGTCGCCGCCTTCGCCTTCACCCAGGTCACCTTCCAGCTCGGCGCGGTGGTCGGCCCGGCGCTGTCGGGCCTCCTCATCGGGGCCATCCACCTGCAGTGGGTCTACGCCATCGACGCGATCACGTACTTCGTCATGATCGTCGCCGTCCTCATGATGGCCCCCATCCCGCCGGCCGCCGGGGTGACCCGGCCGGGCGTCGGGTCCGTCATGGAGGGCCTCCGTTACCTCAAGGGGCGCCAAGCGCTGCAGGGCGTCTACCTGGTCGACATCAACGCCATGGTCTTCGGCATGCCCCGAGCCCTGTTCCCGGCCCTGGCGGCCAACGTCTTCCACGACGGTGCCGGTGTCCTCGGCTACCTCTACTCGGCCGTCGGCGTGGGCGGCCTGCTCGGCGCGATGACGACCGGGTGGGTGGCCCGCGTCAAGCGCCAGGGCCTGACCGTGATCCTCGCCGTCATCGTCTGGGGGGCGGCGATCACCGTGTTCGGGCTGAGCCGCGTCCTCGTGCTCTCGCTGATCCTGTTGGCCGTGGCCGGGTGGGCCGACGTCATCTCGGCCGTCCTGCGCAACACGATCCTCCAGTCGTCCATCCCCGAGCAGTTCCGCAGCCGGATGTCGTCGATCCAGATGGCCGTCGTCCAGGGCGGCCCGCGCCTCGGCGACCTCGAGTCCGGCGCGGTCGCCTCGGCGGTCACGACCGAGTTCTCGATCGTCTCCGGTGGGCTGGCGTGCATCGTCGGCGCGCTCGTCCTCACCGGCCTCCTCCCCGGCTTCCGGCGCTACCGGGACGATCCCCACGCCGGGGCCGGCCACGACCCGGCCCACGACCCGGCGGGGCCTCCGGACGGTGAGACCTCCGTCGGCGAGACCTCGGTCGAGGCCGGCGACGGCTGACCGGGTACCGTGGCCCGGTGCCGCCGACGGTCTTCGAGCCGGCCCGCCTCGGGCCGATCACGCTGCGCAACCGGATCGTCAAGGCCGCGACCTTCGAAGGGGCGACGCCGAAGGGCGACGTCACCGACGCGCTGATCGACTACCACCTCCGGGTGGCCGACGGCGGGGTCGGGATGACGACGGTGGCGTACCTCGCGGTGTCGCCGGAAGGCCGGACCGACCGGCGGTGCCTGCAGCTCCGGCCCGAGACCGTCGACGGGCTGGCCCGACTGACCGAGGCCGTCCACCGGACCGGCGCCGCGGTGGCCGCGCAGATCGGCCACGCCGGGCCGGTCGCCAACCCGAAGTCGAACCGGGCCCCCGCGCTCGCGCCGTCACGGACGGTGACCCCGCTCGGGTCGGTCGTCCGGGCGGCCACCGACGACGACATCGAGCGGATCACCGGCGACTTCGCCCGGGCGGCCGCTCTCGCCGTCGAGGCCGGCTTCGACAGCATCGAGATCCATCTCGGCCACAACTACCTGCTCAGTGCCTTCTTGAGCCCGAAGCTGAACCGCCGGACCGACCGCTGGGGCGGTCCGGTCGAGCACCGCGCCCGCTTCCCCCGCCAGGTCGCAGCCGCCGTGCGGGCGGCCGCCGGCGACCGGGTGGCGGTGACGGCGAAGCTCAACATGGCCGACGGCGTTCCCGGCGGGCTCTGGGTCGACGAGAGCCTCCAGGTGGCCGCCCAGCTCGAGGCGGACGGCCACCTCGACGCCCTCGAGCTGACCGGCGGCAGCTCGCTGGCCAACCCGATGTACCTGTTCCGCGGCGACGTTCCCCGCCGGGAGTTCGCGGCGACGCTCCCGCCCGTCGCCCGCTTCGGCTTCCGCCTCGTCGGCCGGCGGTTCATGCCCGAGTACCCGTTCGAGGAGGCCTTCTTCCTGCCGTACGCCCGGCAGTTCCGGGCCGCGCTGACGATGCCGCTGATCCTGCTCGGTGGCATCAACCGGCTCGACACGATCGAGCGCGCCGTCGACGACGGTTTCGCCTTCGTCGCCATGGCCCGGGCGCTGCTGCGGCAACCGGACCTCGTCAACCGGATGCGCGACGGCATCGCCACCGAGTCGCTCTGCGTCCACTGCAACAAGTGCATGCCGACGATCTACCGCGGCACGCACTGTGTACTCGCCGACTGACGCCGACTGACGCCCGCCGTCGGCGGCACGCATCGGCATCAGGGGGCTGGCCGTCAGTCGCCTTGGTGTCAGTGGCTGGCCGTCAGTGGCTGGCCGTCAGTGGAACACGTACCCGCCGTCGGCCACGAGGACCTCACCGGTGATGTAGCTGGCGGCATCGCTCACCAAGAAGAGGGCCGGGGCGACCATCTCGACCGGCGACGCCAGCCGGCCGAGCGCGGTCGCGTCGGTCAAGGACTGCGCGACGGCCGGGTCGTTGTTGCGCACCATGTCGGTGTCGACCGGGCCGGGGGCGAGGGCGTTCACCCGCACGCCGAGCGGCGCCAGCTCGGCGGCCATCGACCTCGTCAGCGCGAGCAGGCCGGCTTTGGCCGCCGCGTACATCGCCACGGTGATCCCGCTCAGGAACACCTGGATCGAGACCATGTTGAGGACCGCCGCGTGATCGCTGGCCGAGAGGTACGGCAATGCGGCCTGGACGAGGAAGAGCGGTCCGCGTTCGTTCGTCGCCTGCGTCCTCGCCCACGCGTCCGCGGTGATCGCACCGATCGGCAGGGCGAGGGCGTTCGCCGCGTTGTTGACGACGATGTCGATCGCTCCGTAACGGTCGACCGTCCGGTCGACGAGCGCCGCTCAGCGCGTCGAGATCGCCGACGTGGGTCGGGACGGCGATCGCGTCACCCCCGCCGGCGACGATCGCCGCCGCGGCCCGTTCACAGGCATCCGCCTTGCGGCTGGCGACCGACCACCTTCGCCCCCTGGACCGCCAGGCCCCGGGCCACCGCCAGGCCGATGCCGCGGCTCCCGCCGGTCACGATCGCCACCCGCCCGGTCAGGTCGAACAGCTCGGCCACGCCGGGCCAGCCGCCGCTCGCCTCGTCCGCCACGGACCGCGACCTTATTCGGAGGCGCTGGCATCAGGAGGCGCCGGTGATGGCTGCGTCGAGGACAGCCAGCACCTCGTCCCCCCACCGTTCGAGCTTGATCGGCCCGACCCCCGGACAGTCGGCCAGCTCGGCCAGGCTCTGCGGCGACGCCTCGGCGATACCCGCCAGCTCGCGGTCGTTGAACACGATGTACGCCGGCACCTTCTCGGCGGTGGCCACCCGCTTCCGCCACGCCCGCAGCGCGTCCTCGGCCGCCGCCGCCACGCCCGCCGGCGGTGCGGGCTGTCCCAGAACCATCATGCGGCCGTCGATCCGGACGGTGGTGCCGAAGGGGACCACCGTCCGGACCACGCCGACCTGCTGTACCGCCCCGTCCGACCGCACCTCCACGATCTCGCCGGTATGTCCACCGTGCTCGACGACCAACCCTGCCGTCGCCGGCACCACCAGGTCCGAGACCCGCGGCTTCTTACTCGTCCTCCGGCCCGGATCCCGGCGCGCCGGCTCCTTGCGGCGCACCGGAGCTCTGGAACCGTCGGTTCTCCCGGAACGGTCCGCCGGCGGGGGCCGGGGCCGCGACCCGTCCAGCTCGGCGACGAAGATCGACGGCGCGTCCTCGGCGGCCATCACCGCCACCCGCTCACGCCCTCGGGTGATCGCCACGTGGAACACCCGCCGCTCGCCCTCCTCGTCGTCACTCAGCCGGTGCGGGAACTGGCCGACGCTGGCCCCGAAGACGGCCACGCGGTCCCACTCGCGCCCCTTGATCCGGTGGACGGTCGACAGCAGCGCCCGGGGCCCGGGGTGCTCCGGCGGGTGGGCGAGGACGGTCCGCAGCCAGTGGTCGAACGTCTCGACCTCCGGGTGGAGGGCCGCCACCGACTCCAGGGCCACCAGGTCATCGGCGTGGGACGACCGGTCCACTTCCTGGTGGGAAGCGTCGAGCACGTCCATCGTGTCGCCGAGCCCGATCTCCAGCCGGATGAACCGCAGCGCGTCCGCGCTGGACCGTCGGCACGCCACGACCAGCCGGTCGATGTCCCGGGCGTAGGCCTCGAGCTTCGGGACGTCCCGGCCGGAGAGCCGGCTGGCCAGCCGTTTGATGTCCCGGACCGACGTCTCCGGGCCCCGGGTGACCATGTCGAGCACCTTCGGCGCGATCCCCCGCGACGGTCGGCGGACGGTCTCGACGAAGTCGGCCGCAGCGATCCGGCCGGGGTCGAGGCCGATCCGCAGGTAGGCCAGCGCCGTGCGGACGCCGGTACGGCGCAGTACCTCTGGCCCCACCGCGGCGTTGGTCGCCAGGCCGGCCTCGGCACAGGCCACCTGCACCGGCAGGAGGGCGGCGTTGACCCGGGCCAGGACCGCCATCTCTGACGGGTCGACGCCGTCAGCCCGCCACGCCTGCAGCAGCGCCACGGTCGTCCCGGCCAGTTGGTCGGCCGCGGCCCGGTGGACGGCGAGCGTCGCCGGATCCAGGGCCTCGCCGGCCAGCTCCCGGGCCGACCGGATCGTCTTCGCCACCCGGCGGTCGTTGTAGGAGAGCAGGGTGCGGGCCCCGGCGACCACCGCCGGCGGGCAGCGGTAGCTGACCTCCAGCGCGTGGGCCGTCGCGCCGGGGAAGAACCGGTCGTACTGCAACAGGAACACCGGATCGGCCCCGGCGTAGCCGTAGATGACCTGGTCGTCGTCGCCGACCCCGAAGCAGTCGAACCCCGGGGCCGACAGCAGCCGGATCAAGAGGACGTGGGCCGGCGTCAGATCCTGGAACTCATCGACCAGCAGATACCGGCAGCGCCGCTGGGCCCGCTCCCGGGCCTCGGGGTCGGTCAACAGGATCTCGATGGCCCGGTAGATCTGCTCGTCGAAGTCGACGGCGCGGTGGTCGGCCAGCAGAGATCGGTAGCGGTCGAACCCCTCGGCCAGGCCGGCCGCGTCGGGGAACCGATCCTCGGCCACCGACGGCGACAGCAGGCCGAGGCGGATCGCCGACAGGCCCTCCAGGAAGGGCGCCACCGTGTCGGTATTGGCCTGCCGCCGGACCTCGTAGACGTCCTGGACCGCCGTCCGGGCCCGGGATTCGTCCCAGACGTCCAACCGGCTGGCCGCGGCCATGGCCCCGGCGCCGTTGCAGATCCACAGACCCACGCTGTTGAGCGTGCGGATCGCCGGCCCGGCTGGGCCATCCAGACCGCTCGGGCCATCTAGACCGTTCGGGGCAGCCAGGCCGTTCGGGGCAGCCAGGCCGGCGCACCGCTCCCGCAGCTCGTCGGCCGCCCGGGTGTTGAAGGCCAGGGCGGTGACCGAGCCGGGGTCCACGCCGCGGTCGGCAACCAGGTGACGCAGCCGCTCGGTCAGGACCCGCGTCTTACCGGACCCGGCCGGCGCGATGACCCGGGCCGGTCCGCTCCGGTGGGTCACCGCGGCCCGCTGGTCCGGCGCCAGCTCCGCTACCGGCGCGGCATGGCCGGCCGGCTGCAACCGGCCGGCTTCGGCGTTCCACCGGTGCACCACCGCCACCCCGCTCGTCAGCTCCGGTGGATGGCCCGGCCCGCCGTCGACGAACAGCGGGGAGCCGTCGGCCAGGACGAGGTCGGCCGGGCCGCCTTCGGCGGCACCCTGCCCGGCCCACCGGCGCGCCGCCTTCCGGCCGTGCCACCAGATCGGCTCGCCGGCCAGCCGGGCGTCGTAGGTGTTGGCCCAGACCAGGAACTGCAGCCGTTCCCGGAAGAACGTGAAGTCCGGCCCCAGGTCGTGGACCGGGCGGTCGCACCGTTCGGGCTCCCGGAGCGCCGCGGTCTCCACCGCCAGCTCGACCACCACCGGCTCCCGGCCGAGCCAGGCTTCGTGCAGGTCCGCCACCACCGCGGCCGGGTCGGCCAGCACCGCCGGATCGACGACGATGCGTCGACCGTCGGCCCATTGTTCGGGGACCGGCGCTCCCGGCGACACGACCACGCCCCGGCCCAGCACGGTCGTCGCCATCGGGTCCACCGCCCCACGGTATCGAGCGGGTGTCTCGGCGGTAGTGGGTAGCGGGTGCATCTTCGACGGAACGGTCGCCGGTACGATCCGACCGTGGCCCGCCCGTTCCGGTTCGGCCTGCACTTCTGGGAGCTGCCGGTCGACGACTGGCGGGACCGGGTCCGCCGGTACGAGCGGCTCGGTTTCTCCACCGTGACCCTGACCGACCACCTGGTCGTGCCCCAATGGGAGCCCATCGCCGGGCTGTCGGCGATCGCCGCCGTCACCGAACGGCTGCGGGTCGGCCCCTTGGTGCTCGACATGGGCCTGCGGGACGCGGCGCTGACGGCCAAGGCCGCCGCTACCGTCGACCGGCTGTCCGGCGGACGCCTGGAGCTCGGACTCGGTGCCGGGTACGTCGCCGCCAACTTCGGCGCCGCCGGTCAGCCGTTCGGGTCGGCCGGCGACCGGGTGGCCCGGCTCGAGGAAGCGGTCGCCGTCATGCGACTCCTGTGGACCGAGCCGTCCACCACCTTCCGGGGCCGCTTCTTCGACATTGCCGACGCGCCGATGGCCGCGTCGGCGCCGGTCCACCCGCACCTACTCGTCGGTGGTGGCGGCCCGAGGGTCATGCGGTTCGGCGGACGCGTCGCCGACACCGTCTCGATGATCGCCCGGCAGGACTCCGGCGAATGGTCGGTGGCCGACTCGTTGACCGACTCCACCGTGGAGCGGATGACCGAGAAGGCCGCCTGGGTACACGAGGGCGCGTTGGCCGCCGGGCGGGACCCGGCCTCGGTCGAGCTGCACACCATGGTCGCCCGCGTGGTCGTCGGCGACGACCCCGGAGCCGCCGTCGCCCGGGCCCTGGCCGACGACGGCGCCGATCCACGCGCCGCCGCCGAGTCGACGCTGTACCTCTGCGGCACCGGCGACGAGGTACGCGCCCGGCTCCGACGATGGCGGGACGAGGCCGGCATCTCCTACGTCTCGCTGTTCGACCCCGGCGACGAGCAGATCGACTGGCTGGCCGAGCACGTGGTGCGCCCGTTGGCCGACGAGGACCGAGCGGTCGGCCTGGGCTGACCGGGCCTCGGGCCGGACAGGCAGTCGGCGCTGATCGGGCCTCAGAGCAGGCCGAGCGTCTTGCTAGACCGACTTCATGTTGTCGAACCGGGCGTACTGGTTGAGGAACACCAGGTGGGCCGAACCGGTCGGGCCGTTCCGGTGCTTGGCCACGACGATCTCGGCCATGCCCCGCCGATCGATCGGCGTGTCCGGGTCGTACTGCTCCTCCCGGTAGATGAACAGGACGACGTCGGCGTCCTGTTCCAACGAGCCGGACTCCCGCAGGTCCGAGAGCATCGGCCGCTTGTCCTGCCTCGCCTCCAATCCCCGGGAGAGCTGGGAGAGAGCCACCACCGGGCACTCCAGCTCCCGAGCCAGGATCTTGAGGCCCCGGCTGATCTCGGCCACCTCGACCTGGCGGTTCTCCGCCCTGGCCCGGCCGGTCATGAGCTGCAGGTAGTCGACCACGACGAGCCCGAGATCACCCTCGCTCTTCTTCAGCCGTCGCGCCCGGGCCCGGATGTCCATGACCGTCAGGTTGGGGTTGTCGTCGATGAAGATCGTCGCTTCACTGAGGCGACTGACCGCGGTACCCACCTTGCTCCAGTCCGATTCGTGGAGGTGACCCGTGCGCATCCGCTGGGCGTCCACCTTGGCCTCGGAGGCCAACATCCGCTGCGTCAGCTCCAGGTGGCCCATCTCCAGCGAGAACAGCAGGGCCGGTCGGCGCAGCACGATGCCGACGTGGGCCAGCATGCCCAGGGCGAAGCTCGTGTTGTGCGTAGGGATCATCGCCCGGCCGGCCAGGAACAGATGCGACCGGGCGCTGACGGCGATGCACCGCACCGGTACGGTCGGCACCTCCTCGATCGCCGTCACCGCCCGTCGCGTGTGCTTGCCGTTCCGGCGATGGCTCATCGTGGCCGCCAGCCGATCCGCCTTGCGGGCCATGCGGAAGATCGGATCGAGCGGAGTCCAGCAGAACCGCCAGGCCCGCGCCGTCCGCCCGTCCGGCAACGCGATCTGGCGCTCCCGGATCGGATGGGGCTTGTGCCCCAGTGAGCTCACCAGCTCCCACGCCTGCTCCAACAGCTGCCGGTTGGCCAGGCAGAGCTCCGCCGTGCCGTTGCCGTTCGTCACCGTCCCGTCGGTGTCCATCAACCCCTGCAGCAGCGCCAGCCGCTGCTTGACCGAAGCCCGCAGGTACTGCGCCGGGACATGCTTCACCGCGCCGCGCCGCAACCCGACCGCCTGTAGCTCCCGAGTCAAGACACGCCAGGGACCCCGGTAGGTCTGCCAGGCTCCCTTTCCGGGGACCGGGGTCGTCGCCCACTGCAGGCCCGCCCGTCGGGAGAGCTTGTACCCGCGTGCCTCGAACTCGCCGACGAAGTGATCGACATCGCGGTCACCGATGGTCAACTCCGAAGACGTGGTGGTCCCGTCGCCGAGCCAGCAGCCGAGCACGTAGGGATCGACCGGGAGGTCGACGTCCGGCAGGTCGACGGCCCCGGCGAGCGGCAGGTACCAGTTCGGGCGACGACCGCCGTCCGCCCGCAGGCCCTCGTCCAGCATCGCCTGGGTGGTGACGACCCGAGGCCGGCGCCAGCGGGCGGATTGGTCCCTGGCCAGCTGCGGATGGTCGGCCCCGCCCTGGGCGGCCAGGGCGTCCCGAGTCCGCCGAGACTTCCAGGCTGGGAAGTCGTAGGCCAGCCATCGGTGGCCGGCGTCGGCCACTACCGAGCTGCCGTCGTCGAAGCGCACGCGATAGCAGCGGTGATCGGTGAAGACCGGCGACGTATACGTCACCCGGCAGGGCACGCCCTGCTCGTCGAACACCTCGTCGCCCACGGCCAGGGTGCCCATGGTCGCCCACCCACCCGGGGTCGGGATCGGCGTGTCCAGGGCGAGCGCCTTCCCCATGGCCGGCCGGGCCCCCACGATGGTCAGGCTGGCCGGCTGAAGCCCAGCCAGGATCTCGTCGAGGTCGGTGTAGCCGGTGGCCACCCCGGTGATCCGGCCGCTGCGCTGGGCCAGCTCCTCGATCCGGTCCAGGCTGGGGAGCAGGAGGTCCTTCAACGCCTCGATGGTGTCGGTCGTCCGCCGCTGCGCCAGGTCGAAGACCTTGCGCTCGGCTTCGTCGACCGCGCCGGTCACGTCCTCGGGTACCGAGTAGCCGATCTCGGCGATCTCGCCGGCCACCCCGACCAGTCGCCGGAGCAGCGCGTGCTCCTCGACGATGTGCGCGTAATGCACGGCGTTGGCGATCGACGGCGTGTTCGCCTGGAGCGAGACCAGCAGTGCCGGATCGGCCACCACGTCCAGGAGGGACGATCGGCGCAGCTCGTCGGTCACCGTGACCGCGTCGACCGGCTCCCCCCGCTCGAACAGGCCGACGATCGCCCCGAAGATGCTGCCGTGGGCCGGCTTGTAGAAGTCGGCCGCCGAGCAGATCTCGACGGCGGCCGCGGTGGCGTCGCTGGACAGCAGCATCGCACCGAGGAGCGACTCCTCCGCTTCCAGGTTGTGCGGAGGGACCCGGGGTCCGCCGCCGGCCCCACCCCCCTCCGGAGCGGGCCGGAGGTGGCGGGGACGATCGTCGAAGGCTTGGACCATGGTCTAGCTACCTTGCGGGATACGGCCTGGGGAACGGAAGGCGCGAAACCTGGGGATTCCGAATGGAAAATCCCTGATCGAGCCTGTGAACAACGCTGTGGACAAGAGAGCCGGCAGCCACGAGCGCCCGACGGGGACCGGTCTTCGAGGCGCGACGCACACTCGAAGCATGCCCCAGGGTGTGACAGATCCCGGCCGGCGCCTTCCGGAGCGCCGGGCTGGGCGGCTCAGCTGGCCGCGACGACCTCGACGATCACCGCGGTGGCAATGTCGGCGAAGAGGTGCACGGGCACCTCGTAGGTCCCGACGGCCTTGATCGGCTCGTCGAGTACCACCTGGTGACGGTCGAGACCGACACCTTTCTGCGCGGTGACCGCCTCCGCGACGTCGGCCGCAGTGATCGAACCGAAGAGCTTGCCGGTCGAGCCGGCCCGCGCCTCGAGACGAAGGGACGCACCGGCGAGCGCCTGGGCTTGGGCCTGGGCCGACCCGCGGTCTTTGGCCTCCCGCAGGTCACGACCCCGGCGCATCGCCGAGGCCTGACCCGTCACGCCCTCGGTGGCCACCATCGCCTGGCCGCCGGGCAGGAGGTAGTTGCGAGCGAACCCGCCGGCAACATCGACGATGTCACCGCGCCGGCCGACGCCGTCGACGTCACTTCGCAGGACGACCTTCATCAGCCCTCACCCTCCCCCGCGCCGTCCGGGCCGGCCGCGGCCACGTCGGCCACCACCGGCTCGGCCGCACCGTCGGTGGCCGGACTTCCCTCGGTGGCCGGACTTCCCTCGCCAGGCGACGCCGCCCGGTCGGTCGGCGCGTCCTCACTCCTCGGCCCCCGACCGCCGGGCCGATCCCCGCGGTCGCCGCGGTCACCGCGGTCGCCGCGATCACCACGGCCGCCCCGGCCTCCCGGCCTCTCGGTCACCGTCCGCTGCGTGTACGGCAGCAGGACGAGCTCCCGGGCGGTCTTGATGGCCAGCGCGATGTCTCGCTGGTGCTGGGCGCAGTTCCCGGTGACCCGGCGCGAGCGGATCTTCCCGCGGTCGCTCATGTACTTGCGGAGCAACGGGACGTCCTTGTAGTCGACCCACTCGATGTGGTCCCGGCAGAGCGCACAAGGCTTTTTTTTCACCCGCCGGTTCAAGTCCTTGGGTGCCCGACGGGCCGTCCCGCCGCGGAAGTTACTGCGTGCCATCAGAAAGGCTCCTCGTTGTAATCGCCGGCCGCCGGGGTCGGCTCCTGGTTCCGGACCGGCGGCGACTGCCGGCCGCCGCCGCCCTGACCGCCGCCCGAGCCGCCACCACCGGCCGGGCCGCGGCGCTCGTTCTTCGTGATCTGCGCCGACGCCCAGCGCAGCGACGGTCCGACCTCGTCGGCGATGACCTCGACCTTGGACCGGCGATCACCGTCCGGCGTCTCCCAGCTCCGCTGTTCGAGCCGTCCGGCGACGACCACCCGGGCGCCCCGGGTCAGGCTCTCGCTCACGTTCTCGGCCATCTCCCGCCAGCAGACGACGTCGAAGAAGCTCGTCGCCTCCTCCCACTCCTGCGTCTGGCGGTTCTGCCACCGGCGGTTCACCGCCAGGCCGAACGACGCGGTCGGCTGGCCGGTGTTCGTGAACCGCAGCTCGGGGTCCCGGGTGACGTTGCCCACCAGGGTCACGCTGTTGTCAGGCATCGTTCTCTCCTCGCTCCACGCCCGTCCGAGGGGTCAACTTGCCGGCTGCTCGGCCGGCACGGCCGCCGCGGCGCCAGTCCGGGCCCGGCCACCGGTCGACCCGCCGCCGGCCCGCTTCGTCGCCTTCTCCGGCAGCCGGACGATCTTGTGCCGGAGCACCTCGTCAGCGAGGCCGAGGAACCGGTCCAGCTCGGCCACCGTCTGGCTCTCACCGGCGAACTCGACGAGGACGTAGTAGCCCTCGCGCTTGTGCTTCACCTCGTAGGCGAACGGCCGACGTCCCCACCGGTCGACCGCCCCCGGCGTGCCGCCGTTGTTGCGAACGGTCTCGAGCAGGCGGTCGACGGCGGCCTGGATGGCCGGCGGCTCGGTGCCGACGTCGAAGATGACCATGACTTCGTAGGGCCGCATGCGGCTCCCTCCCTCTGGACCGGCGGCAGACCGCTCGGGCTCCGGCGATCGGAGCAGGGTTGTCGTTCGTTCCATCGGACGCCCGTGGGCGCTCGACCGACCCGGAGATGCTAGCCGCCACCGGGCGACGGCGCCGACGGGACCGGGGAGGGGACCAGGAACGGGAACGGGACCAGCGAACTCGGTGTCAGGCCGGCGAACCCAGTCAGGCCGGCGCGTCGATCTCGTCGTCCTCTGACGAGAGGGCGCGCTGCAGATCGGCCGAGGCGTGGTAGCTCTCCTCGTCGGCCGGGAACGTCCCCGCCCGGACGTCGGCGGCGTAGGCGGCGATAGCCACCGTCGCTGCTTCGCCGAGGTTGGCGTAGACCCGGGCGAACTTGGGCGGCTTCCGCGACCCCAGGCCGAGTAGGTCGTGGAAGACGAGCACCTGACCGTCACAGTGCGGTCCGGCCCCGATGCCGATCGTCGGAACGTCGACGGCCTCGGTCACCGCGGCTGCGACGACGTCGGGCACGCCTTCGAGGACGATCGCGAAGCAACCGGCCGCGGCGAGCGCCTTGGCCGCGTCCTCGAGCGCCAGCGCGGCGTCGGCACTCCGAGCCTGGACGCGGTAGCCGCCCATGGCCAGCACCGACTGCGGCGTCAGGCCGAGGTGGCCCATCACCGGGATCTCGGCCCGGATGATCGCCTCGACGACCGGCAGCCGGGCTCGTCCGCCCTCGAGCTTGACCGAGCCGGCGCCGGCCCGGACGAGGGTGGCCGCGTTCCGCACGGCCTCTTCGACCGAGAGGTGATAGCTCATCCACGGCATGTCCCCGACGACGAGTGCACGCGGCCGGGCTCGGGCGACCGCCGCGGTGTGGTGGGCGATGTCGTCGATCGTGACGTGGAGCGTGTCCTCGTAGCCCAGGACGTTGTTGGCGACGGAGTCGCCGACCAGAAGGACGTCGACGCCGGCCGCGTCGGCCAGTCGTGCGCTCGGCTCGTCGTACGCCGTCACCATGACGATCGGCTCGGCGCCGTCCCGGCGCTTCCGGGCGCGGACGACCGGGGCGGTCACCGGCTTGTCGTGACCAGACGACGCTGCGCCAGATGGGGTCGGGCCGGGCGGGGTAGAGGCGGGCGGGGTAGGGCTGGACATGGCATGCCCTCCTTGTCGGCGATGGGTGCGCTGGTGATGGATGTTGCGCTGGCGGCGGGCGTGTTACGCAGGTGCCGCCGGTCCGGCCGTGCAGCCCCGCCTCACCATCCTGCCCCGTCGCCCGTCGGCGGTCTAGGGCTCTCTGGCGGTCTAGGCCCTTTTGCCGGTCTTGCCCGCCTTGTCGGCCTTGCCGGCCCGCGACGCCCGGGGCACCCGGCCGCCGGCCTGGTACTTGCGGGTGAGGTGGTGCCAGGCACACTCCGGGCAGACCTCGACGGCGTAACAGAGGACCGGTTCCGGACGGCGGTGCAGCCGGTTCAGCTCGGCGACCGTCCCCGGACAGCGCCCTCCCGGCGGCAGCCCGGCGCCGAAGACGTACGTCACCTGCACGGTGGCGGCCGACTCGCAGATCGGGCACTGCTCGTCGGTCGGGCGGCCGACGTTGCGGGCGGCCCGGAGCAGCTCGGGGTGGGCGTCGCACACGTCGACGAGCCCGAGACGCCCTTTCTGCACATCGCGGACGACCGCGTTGCGGGCCAACCGGTACTCGACGCGCGCCTCGACGCTCGGCGCCTCGGGTCGCCCCGATGCCCCCTGTCCGGAGGTCACGGTCACGCCGCAAGGCTAGCGCTGCGGACCTGCGCCAGCCGCGGCTCTCGAATGCGCGCGTCGTTATATCGGTCCGATATAGTGGTCGTGATGTTGGACCTGGCCATCCTCGGGCTACTCGAGGATCGGGAGCTGCACGGCTACGAGATCCGACGCCAGCTCCGCGACGGTCTCGGCCTGCTCGCCAACGTCTCGTTCGGTTCGCTGTACCCGGCGTTGGCGCGGTTGGAGGCCGGCGGCGCCGTGGTGACGACCGAGCCGGCGGCAACCGTCGCCCCGGTGACCGCGCCGCCGACCGGCTCGCTCAGCGGCGAGTGGGCCGTGCTGCGGGCCCGCCACCGGGCCGGTGGTCGTGGCCGCCGATCGCGCAAGGTGTACCGGATCACCGACGAGGGTCGTCGGCTGTTCGCCGAGCTGCTGGCCGGCGGCGGTGCGGACGATGCTCGCAGCTTCGGGCTGCGGCTGGCGTTCGCCCGGCACCTCCCCCCCCAGGCCCGCCTCGGACTGCTCGAACGGCGCCGGGCCCAGCTGGCCCAGCGTCTCGACGAGGTCCGGGTGGCCGGCACCGACCGCGAGCTGGACGTCTACGCCCGCTCGGTCGTCGAGCACACGGCCGAGGGCGTCGAGCAGGACATCCGATGGCTGGACCGGATGATCGAGGCCGAGCGGTCCGCGGCAGCGGTTCCGGCCGGCCGGCCAGAAACGCCAGTAAAGAAGTGACAGTGAAGAAGCGACACGGAGAACCACGGAGAAGAGGAGTGCACCGATGAGCACCGTTCGGGTGGCGATAGCCGGCGTGGGCAACTGCGCCAGCTCCCTCGTCCAAGGGATCTCGTACTACAAGGACGCCACACCCGACGACATCGTCCCCGGCCTCATGCACGTCACGCTCGGCGGCTACCACGTCCGCGACCTGGTGCCGGTGGCGGCGTTCGACGTCGACGCGGCGAAGGTCGGCACGGACCTCGGCAAGGCGGTCTTCGCCGGGCTGAACAACACCATCCGGTTCGCCGAGATCGGCGACCTCGGCGTGACGGTCCAACGCGGGCCGACCCTCGACGGCCTCGGCCGGTACTACCGCGACGTCGTCGACGAGTCGCCGGAAACCCCGGTCGACGTCGCCCAGGCCCTCCGCGACGCCCGGGCGGACGTCCTCGTCTCGTACCTGCCGGTCGGCTCGGAGGAGGCACAACGGTTCTACGCCCAGGCCTGCCTCGACGCCAAGGTTGCCTTCGTCAACGCCATCCCGGTCTTCATCGCCTCCGACCCCGAGTGGGCCCGGCGGTTCCGGGAAGCCGGCGTGCCGATCATCGGCGACGACATCAAGAGCCAGGTCGGCTCCACGATCGTCCACCGCATCCTGACCCGCCTCTTCGAGGACCGCGGACTGGCGCTCGACCACACGTACCAGCTGAACGTCGGCGGGAACATGGACTTCCGCAACATGCTCGAACGGGAGCGACTGGAGTCGAAGAAGGTGTCGAAGACCCAGGCGGTTACCAGCCAGATCGAGCACACCCCGCTGCCGGCCGACGACGTCCACATCGGCCCGTCCGACCACGTCCCGTGGCTGAAGGACCGCAAGTGGGCCTACATCCGCATGGAGGGCCGCAACTT
Source organism: uncultured Actinomycetota bacterium (assembly GCA_963745595.1). Taxonomy (GTDB): domain Bacteria; phylum Actinomycetota; class Acidimicrobiia; order Acidimicrobiales; family RAAP-2; genus DASZUK01. The sequence continues at coordinate 289,445 of CAVUYB010000015.1, forward strand.
CGGCGACGTGCCGCTGAACCTCGAGCTCAAGCTGGAGGTGTGGGACTCCCCCAACTCCGCCGGCGTGATCATCGACGCGGTCCGCTGCGCCAAGTTGGCGCTCGACCGCGGCATCGGCGGCCCGCTGTTGGGCCCGTCGTCCTACTTCATGAAGTCGCCGCCGGTGCAGTACCACGACGACGAAGCCCAGCGGCTCGTCGAGGAGTTCGCCGCCGGCGATCCCGGTCCCACCTGGCCCGAGGACTGAGGCCGGGCTCACCGGGGCCGTCCCACCACCGAGAACGGCCGGCGGACGGGCGGCTATCAGCTGCTCGGACAGCTTCCCGACAGTCCGAACCCGTCGAGCACGGCCGTCGGCACGACCGTGTTGCCGGCCGCGCCGGGCGGGCAGCCGACCTGAGCCGAGCCGAAGCTGGCCACCGACCACGTGCCGCCGGACAGGTGGAGGAAGCCGTAGCCGCCCTGGAATGTGGCCTTGCTGGTTGTCGACGGGCCGACCGAGAAGATGGCCCATGTCGGCTGCACGGTCGACACCTGCAACTTGGTGACCAGGTACTTCGACTGCGGGACACCCTCGGAGGTCTGGAAGGCGGTCACCGCCGCGGTCAGCGCGGACTGCTGCGACGTCGCCGTCGTGGTGGTGGCCGGTGGTGCGGTCGTCGTCGTGGCGGCGGTCGTCGTGGTCGTTGTCGACGGCGGGCACGTCTGGCCGAACTCCGAGAGCACGGCTGACGGGACGACCGCGTTGCCGGCCGCCCCCGGCGAGCAGCCGACCCCGGACGAGCCGGACGCGACGACCTTCCACGAACCGCCGGTCTTCTGGGCGAACCCGTAGAAGCTCTGGAAGTCGGCCTGGTCCGCGTGGACCGGGGCGACGAAGAAGTACGCCCACGTCGAGTCGGTCGTCGACACGTCGGCTTTCGTGATGTCGTACTTGAACGACTGCACGCCCTGACCGCTCAAGAACGCGGCCACCGCCGCCTTGATCCCCGACGTCGCCGACGACGCGGTCGTGGTCGTCGAGCCGCTGGCGCCACCCGAACCGGAGCTGCAGGCCGCCAGGACGGTCCCGGCCAGAACCAGCCCCACGAGCACCGCACCGGCTCTCAGACGAGTCGTCTTCATGTCGTTTCCCTCCGCTCCGCCCACCACCGGTCGAGCCGATGGCCGGCCTCATCTTCACCCAACGGTCCCTCTTCCATCCGCAGCTCGAGCAGGAAGGCCAACGCCTCCCCGACCGTCCGCCCGGGCGCGAGCCCGAGCCGGTCCATCACCTGCCGCCCGTCCAGGTCCGGGCGGATGGCGTCGAGCTCCTCGAGCTCGCGCAGCTCGGCGATCCGACGCACGAGCTCGTCCATCCGGCGACCGAGCGCCCGGGCCTTCGCCTCGTTGCGGGTCGTGCAGTCGCACCGGGTCAGCTCGTTCAGGCGATCGACGAGCGGACCGGCGTCGCGGACGTAGCGGCGGACCGCTTTGTCCGTCCAACCGAGCCGGTACGTGTGGAAGCGGAGGTGCAGCTCGACCAGCCGGACGACCGTCTCGACGTCGTCCTTGGGGTAGCGGAGCGCTTCCATCCGTCGCCGGGTCATCCGGGCGCCGACCACCTCGTGGTGATGGAACGTCACCCCGCCGTCGACGAACGCCCTGGTCCTGGGCTTACCGACATCGTGAAAGAGCGCGGCCAGTCGGAGCAGCCGGTCCGGGTCGGCTCGGTCCGGCCGACGTCTTGTCGACGACCGCCAACGTATGGGCGAGCACGTCCTTGTGCCGGTGGATCGGATCCTGTTCGAGGGCGAGCCCGGGCAGCTCCGGCAGGAACTCTTCGGCCAGTCCGGTCTCGACGACGAACCACAGCGCGTTCGACGGCGTCGGGACGACGATCAACTTGTCCAGCTCGTCCCGGATGCGCTCGGCGGAGACGATCGACAGGCGGTGATGCCCGGTTCGGATGGCATCGACCAACCGCTCCTCCGGCGTCAGCCCGTAGCGGGCGGCGAACCGGGCCGCTCGGAGCATCCGCAACGGGTCGTCGTCGAACGAGACCTCCGGGTCGAGCGGCGTACGGAGCCGGCCGGCGGCCAGATCGGCGATCCCGTCGAACGGGTCGACGAGGGTCATCTCCGGCAACTTCAGCGCCATGGCATTGACCGTGAAGTCCCGGCGCGACAGGTCGGCCTCCACGTCGTCGCCGAAGCTGACCTCGGGCTTGCGGGAATCCGGGTGGTACGCCTCCGCCCGGTGGGTCGTGATCTCGTACGTCCGACCACCCCGGCGGCAGCCGATCGTCCCGAACCGCTTGCCCTGCGTCCACACCGCGTCGGCCCAGCCGCTCACGATCTGCTCGATGTCGTCCGGGCGGGCCGGCGTCGTCAGGTCGTAGTCACCGTCGCCGGCCGGCGCGTTCGCCGAGCCGGCGACCAGTGCGTCCCGAACCGATCCGCCGACGAGATAGAGGTCGTAGCCGGCCCCGATGAAACGGTCGGCCAGCTCGGTCGTGGCGTCGACCAGCGGACGGAACCGCTCCGGCACGGCGCTGGTCTGCACCCGATCACGGTAATGCGCATCGGCACCCCCGATGACCATGTCCGCCGGGCCTATCCTCGGCCGTGTCCGCCGGGCCGATCCTCGGCCGTGTCCGCCGGGGTTGCCCCCCGCCGACAAACGCCGGCCGCGCTCCCCGATCGTCGGTCGGCACCGGTTAGCGTTGCCGGGTGTCGTTGAGGTGCGCCCGGTCCACCGGGATAGCGGCGCTCGCCTTCCTCCTCGGCGCGTCGCTCGTCGTTGGCTTCGCCTCGGCCTCGGCCGGGGCGGCAACAGCCGCGGCAGCCGTGCCCGCCAACAGCGGCGCCAGCAGCTCCGGCAGCGACGGCGGCCAGCCGCTCCTCACGCTGGCCTGGCAGACAGCGACCGTGCAGCCGCTGTCGGGAACGTCCCCGAACTTCACCCTCGACCTCGAGACGGGGTCGGGCGAACCGGCCGGCAGCGAGGTCGGCGTCACCCTCTACGGCGCCCTCCACACCCGGTCCAACTTCGAGCAGACGCTGAGCACCGCGCCGTCCGGCACCCCGATCACACGGACGACCCCGGTCGCCGTCTCGACGCTGCCCCCCGGCAAGCACGGCGGCCGCGCCCTCGGCATCGACGTCGTCACGTCGACAACCCCGGCCGGCAGCCTGCCGGACCTGGACCTCGACTGCACCCCCGGCACATGCACAGGCGTCTATCCGGCCGTCGTCTCCCTCTACCGGTCCGGTGATTCGACGTCGCCGATCGCCCACTTCACGACGTACCTCACCTACGTCGAGAACAAGAGCACACCGGCCGCGTCGCTGCGGTTCGCCTGGATCGTCCCGGTGGCCACGCCGGTCGCCATCCGCTCCGGCGAGCGCGACCCGGCGGCGGCGGTCAACCCGCCGACGACGTCGGCGGCCACGGCGCTCGACCACCTCGTGACCTCGCTCTCCCAGTACGCCCAGGTCCCGGTGACGATCGAGCCGTCACCGCAAACGGTCCAGGCGATGAACGCCGAAACGGGGGCCGAAAAGGGGGCCGGGCACCAGGCGACGGAGGCCCTGGCCGACCTCTCGCACAACCAGACAACCCACGAGATCCCGGCCCAGTCGTACGTGCCGATCGACCTCGGCGCGCTGGCCGGGGCCGGTGAGAGCGGCGAGATCACAGGGCAGATGACCCAGGGCGCGGCCGTGCTGCGGACCCTCGGCGTCGCGACGACGAGCCGGACGGCGTCGTGGGTGGCGAACGGGCCCGTCGGCAGCGCTCTCGGCACGGGGTTGGCCCAACCGCAGGTCGGCGCCAAGCAGGTCGTCGTCCCCGACAGCGCCCTGGCCAGCCCGGGCACAGACCGGGGGACGTGGTCGTCGACGTTCCCGATCGCCTTCGGCAAGGGCTCCCCGACGTTCGCCGCGGCTGCGTCCGACGGCGAGCTGGCCGCCCACTTCACCGCGAGCCCCCGGGACCCGGCCCTGGCCGCCACCCAGCTGCTGGCCGACCTGGCCATGATCCACTTCGAACGCCCGAACACAACCGGCACAGGGGCCGGCGCCCGGGGGGTCGTCGCGGTGCCACCGGCCGGCTGGGTGCCGAACCCGACATTCGACGACCAGCTGCTCGCCGGTCTGGCGACAAATCCGGTCGTGACCCCGGTCACCCTCGACGACTTCTTCACGTCCGTCCGCGACGGCGGCCCCCGCCACCTGCAGTCCGGCGGCCCCGGGCCGACGCTCCCGACCGGGCTCTCCCACCAGATCAGCACGGCCCGGCTCCGGCTCACCGACTTCGACAGCGTCGTCCGTCCGCGGTCGACGCCCGTGCTCACCCAGCTCGACCAGCTCCTGCTGGCCGCCGAGGCGGCGAACCTGTCGTCGGCGGCCCAGTCGGCCGGGGTGGCCACGTTCGGCCGATCGCTCGGGGCCCAGCTCGCCCAGATCACGTTCGCGACCGGCCGGAGCATCACGCTGACCGCCCGGACCGGGTCGATCCCGATCACCATCTTCTCGACCGCGCCGTACACCGTCGTCGGCCGGCTGATCGTGAGCAGCGACAAGTTCCAATTCCCCCAGGGCTCCTCCCGAGAGCTGACCATCAACCACCCCACCACGCCCGTCCGCATCCAGGTCGAGGCCCGGACGTCGGGTGACCTGCCGATCGAGGCGCAGCTCGCGGCGGGGACCGGGTCCCTCGTCATCGCCCAGGGCCAGCTCACCGTCCGGTCGACCGCGACGTCGATCGTCGGGATCGTCCTGACCGCGGCCGCCCTCGTCGTCCTGCTGGCGTGGTGGGCGCGGACGTGGCAGGCCGGCCGCCGGAAGAAGCGGGCCGCCCGGGGCCGCCGGGCAGCGACGGAGTGAGCACCGCCGGCACCGGTAGCGGCGACCGGACCGAAGGCGACGCGGCGGACCGCCGAGAAGTCGCTCAGGCGCCGACGAACCTCCGGCGGGCCACCGTCTGGATGGCCGCCGGGACGGCCGTCTCGCGCTTCACCGGCGTGCTCCGGGTGCTCGCGCTGGCCTTCGCGCTCGGCGCAACGCACCTGGCCACAAGCTACAACCTGGCCAACACGACGCCGAACATGCTGTACGACGTCGTCCTCGGCGGCGTCCTCTCGGCCACGTTCATTCCCGTGTTCGTCGACCGGCTGGCCACCCGGAGCGAACGGGAGGCGTGGCGGGCCATCTCGTCCGTCATCACCCTGTCGGTCGCCGTCCTCGTCGCCATGACCGTCGTCTTCTGGCTGCTGTCCGGCCAGGTGATCGACGCGTTCACCGCGCTCGACCACACCCACTCCGCCGTCCAGTCGGCCGGGCTCGACCAGGAGCGGGCCGTGGCGACCAGCCTGCTCCGCTGGTTCGTCCCCCAGGTGGCCTTCTACGGGCTGATCGCGCTGGCCACCGCGCTCCTCAACACCCGCCGGCGGTTCATCGCGCCGATGTGGGTGCCGATCGCCAACAACGTCGTCTGCATCGCGGTCCTGCTCTGGTTCCACCACCTCGTCCCGGACTTCCCGTCGCTGGCCGGCATCGAGGCCCACCAGGGCCAGCTCGTCCTGCTCGGCCTCGGCACGACCCTCGGCGTCGTCCTCCAGGCCGTCCTGCTCCTGCCCAGCCTGCGGGCGGCCCGCCTCTCGCGGCTCCGCTGGCGTTGGGACCCCCGCCACGAGGCCGTCCGGACGATCGTCCGGCTCGGCAGCTGGACGTTCGGGTTCGTCGTCGCCAACCAGGTGGCGCTCTTCGTCGTCCTCGCCCTCGCCGTCGGCGTGCCGGCCAGCGACCCGGTGTCGTCGTACACGTACGCGTACACGTTCATGCAGATGCCCTACGCCGTCGTCGCGGTCTCCGTGATGAGCGCGGTCACGCCGGACCTGGCCCAGCAGTGGGCGACCGGCGACATGATGGCCTTCCGGCGCCGGTTGGCCGGTGGCCTGCGAGCGGTGCTCGCCATCATCCTGCCGGCCGCCATGGGCATGTTCTTGCTGGCCAAGCCGGCCGTCGCCCTGCTGCTCGGCCACGGCGCCACCAGTGTCTCCAGCACGGAGGACACCGGGGCGGCCCTGGCCCTGTTCTCGCTGGGCCTCCCCGGCTTCTGCACGTTCTTGTACGTCGTCCGCGTCCTCCAGTCCATGCAGCGGACGCGCGTCGCGTTCTGGCTGTACCTCGTCGAGAACGCCATCAACGTCGTCCTCGCGGTGGCGCTCGTCCATCCGCTCGGCGTGAAGGGCCTCGCCCTGTCGCTCTCGATCGCCTACTCGATCGCCGCGGTCGCCGGCGTCGTCGTTCTCCGACGGTGGCTCGGCGACCTCGGCGGCGCCCGGACCTGGGCGCCGCTCCGCCGGGTCGGCGTCGCCACCGTCGTGATGGGCGTGGTCGTCCTCGTCGTCTCCAACCTGTCCGGCGCCGACCACGGCCTCGGCCTCCTCGTCCGCGTCGTCGCCGCGGTCGTCGCCGGCGGCCTCGTGTACTGGGCAGCCATCTCGCTGCTCGGCGGCCGGGACCGCCACCGCGATCGCCGCTCCCGGCCGACCCGGGCGCGGGCCGGCGACCGCCGACCGGTGGCGTCCTCCCGAGGGCCGCTCCCCTCGCCCGACCGCCCGCTCCCCTCCGGCCGACCCGTCCCCTCCGGCCGACCGGCCGCCGGCCCGCCGCCCCGGCGGCCGCCCCAGGGCCACGTCCGACCCGTGCCCCGGCCGCCGGCGGGGCCGCCACCGGCGCCCGAAGGCGGCCGGGCGGGGTAGGTTCTGCCCCGCCACGGGACGGGGGAACCGGGAGGCCTGGTACGAAACGAGACGGGAGGGGCGGATGCCCGGGATCCGCGTGGTCACCGACAGCGCGTGCGATCTGACCGACGAGCTCGCGGCGGCCAACGGGATCGTCGTCGTCCCGCTGACCATCCGTTTCGGCGACGAGGAGCTGCTCGGACCGCCGGGACCTGTCGCCGGCGGAGTTCTGGCGCCGGTGCAAGGCGTCGCCGACCCTCCCGGAGACGGCCGCGCCGGCGCCGGGGGCCTTCGCGGCGGCGTTCACCGACGCGGCGGACGGCGGCGCGACGGGCGTGCTCTGCCTGACGATCTCGTCGGGTGTGTCCGCGACGTACCAGTCCGCCCTGGCCGGTGCCGACGCGGTCGCCGGTCGGGTTCCCGTGAAGGTGATCGACACCCGGTCGCTCACGATGGGCCAGGGCCTCATGTGCCTGGCGGCGGCCGAGGCCGCGGCGGGCGACGCGTCGCTCGACGAGCTCGGCAGCCTGGTCGGAGAGCTCATCGGCCGGACCAGGATCCTCGGCGTCGTCGACACGCTCGACCACCTCCAGCGGGGCGGCCGGATCGGCGGCGCGGCGGCGCTCGTCGGCTCCCTGCTCTCGATCAAGCCGGTCATCCAGGTCGTCGACGGCGTCGTCGAACAGGAGTCCAAGCAGCGGACCCGGAGCCGGTCCCTCGACTACCTGGCCGGAAAAGTACGGGCGGACGCCCCGCTGGACCGCATCGCGGTCAGCAACGGCGCGGCCGACGACATCGACGCCGTGCTCGCCCGACTGGAGGGGCTGGACGTGGCCCACGAGCTCCTCGTCGTCGACCTCGGGCCCGTCGTCGGCACCCACGCCGGGCCGGGCACGATCGGCGTCTCCTACCAGCTCCCGCCGGACGCCTGACCGGGCCCGCTAACCTCTCGGCCATGACCGAACCGGCCGCTGGTCCACCTTCTGCGGAGCCCCGCCCGTCGGCCACCGCCGGTGCCTGGGGGGGCGGCACGACGTCCCTGCACGACTTCAACGCCGAGTGGCCCAAGAAGGCCGCCGACACGGTCGACCTCGTCGTCGACACCATCCACGACAAGGCCATCCGGCCGGTGCTCCTCGCCGCCCGGATCGTCGTCTTCGGACTGTTGATCGCCGTGCTCAGCTCGGTCGTGCTCATCCTGCTGTCGGTCGGGCTGCTCCGGCTGCTCGACGTCTACGCCTTCCCCGGCCGCGTCTGGCTCTCCTACGCCGTCATCGGCGGCGTCTTCACCGTGATCGGCCTGTTCGCCTGGACCAAGCGCACGTCCCGCGCCGCCCGGCCAGCCGACAGCCACTGAGCCGCCCGATGCCCGAGCACCGGAAGATCGTCATCGCCGGATCCGGCCCGGCCGGCTTGACGGCCGCCGTCTACACCGCCCGCGCCCAGCTGGCTCCCGCTCGTCGTCGAGGGTGAGCCGTCGTCCACCAGCGACCAGCCGGGTGGCCAGCTCATGCTGACGACCGACGTCGAGAACTTCCCCGGCTTCCCCGACGGGATCATGGGGCCCGAGCTGATGACGGCCATCCGGTCCCAGGCCGACCGCTTCGGCGCCGAGCTGCTCACCGCCAAGGTCTCCCGGCTCGATCTCACCGGCTCGCCCTTCGGCGTCTGGATCGGCGACCCCGACGCGCCGGAGCCGACGTACGAGGCCGAGTCGCTCATCGTCGCCACCGGCGCCCGGTCGCTCATGCTCGGCGTGCCCGGCGAGGACCGGCTGCTCGGCTACGGGGTCTCGACCTGCGCCACCTGCGACGGGTTCTTCTTCCGCTCCCAGCACATCGCGGTCGTCGGCGGCGGCGACTCGGCCCTCGAAGAAGCGCTCTTCCTCACCCGCTTCGCCTCCAAGGTCACCGTCGTCCACCGCCGCGACCAGCTCCGGGCGTCCCGGATCATGCAGGACCGGGCGCTCGCCAATCCGACGATCGAATTCCAGTGGAACTCCCAGGTCACCGAGGTCGTCGGCGACGGGAAGGTCACCGGGGTGCGGCTGCAGGACACCGTCGACGGCGCCGAGTCGGAGCTCCCGGTCACCGGGCTCTTCGTCGCCATCGGTCACGAGCCCAACACCGCGCTGCTCGGCGGGCAGCTCGAGCTGGAGGACAACGGCTACGTGCGGACGTTCGGCGGCGCCCAGACGAGCGTCGACGGCGTCTTCGTCTGCGGCGACGTCCAGGACCACACGTACCGCCAGGCCATCACCGCCGCCGGGTCGGGGTGCATGGCCGCCATCGACGCCGAGCGCTGGCTCGAGGCCCGCGGCTCGTAGGCTCCCGAGCCACCGCCCGGAACAACCGTGGCCCGGGAACGACCGTGGCCCGGGAACAAGCAGTCCCCGGGCGGCGTTGTGTGGGAAGCTCGGACGACGGTCCGGGTCGAGTCAGGAGACGCAGATGAGCGAGAAGATCGTGACCCTCGACGACGGTACCTTTGACGAGCACGTCAAGGCCTCGGACGTCCCCGTCCTGGTGGACTTCTGGGCCGAATGGTGCGGGCCGTGCAAGATGATCGCCCCCGTGCTGGAGGAGATCGCCGAGGAGCAGGCTGGCAAGTTGCAGATCGGCAAGCTCAACATCGACGACAACCTGGACGTGACCAGGCGGTACGACGTGATGAGCATCCCGACGCTGATCCTGTTCAAGGACGGCGAGCCGAAGGTCCGCTTGATCGGGGCCAAGCCGAAGGGCCAGCTCCTCCAGGAGCTGTCGGCCTACCTGTAAGCGGCCGCTGGTGGACGTCGCCGTCGCCCGGAGCGACGGTCCGCTCCGTCCTCTCGAGGCGGCGCTGCCCCTCCGGCAGGGCGACACCGGCGACGCGGTGGCGGACATCCGTCGACGGCTGGGCGCGCTCGGCTTCCCGACGGCCGGCGACGCGGCGGACCGCTTCGGTCACGCGACGCGCGCCGCGGTCGAGGCGTTCCAGCACCGCCGGGGCCTGCGGGTGGACGGCGTCTGTGGTCCTCAGACGTGGAACACCCTGGTGGAGGCCGGTTTTCGTCTCGGTGACCGCTTCTTGTACCGGCGGACGCCGATGCTCCGCGGCGACGACGTCGCGGAGCTCCAGCAACGGCTCGGCTCGCTCGGCTTCCACACCGGAAGGGTCGACGGCATCTTCGGCGACGCCACCTCGGCCGCGCTCGGCGAGTTCCAGCGGAACGCCGGCCTGCCGGTCGACGGCATCCTCGGGGCCACGACCTTGCGCGAGCTCCTCCGCGTCCAGCTCCACCACGAACAGGCCGACGCCCTCGTCGCCACCGTTCGTGACCGGGAGCTGCTCCGCCAGGCCCCACCGACCCTGTCCGGGCGTCATGTCGCGGTCGGCGAAGGCGGTGGGCTCAGCACGACCGTCGCCGCCCTTCGCCGACGCCTCGTCGTCGCTGGCGCCCGCGTCACGTCCCTCCACCATCCCGACGACTCCGCCCAGGCGCTCGAGGCCAACGCCGCCGCCGTCGACGTCTACCTGGCCTTGCGACTCGACCCCGACCAGCCCGGTTGCACCACGTCCTTCTACGCCGGCTACCGCTACGAGTCGCCCGGTGGGCGACGGCTGGCCGAGCTCGTCCAGCAGGAGGTGCTCGGCGCGTTCGGCCTGCCCGACCGGGCCGTCCACGGGATGTCCGTGCCGCTGCTACGCGAGACCCGGATGCCGGCCGTCATCGTCGAGGTCGGTCCGGCCACCCTCGTCGTCGAACAGGGCCCGGCCCTGGCCGGCGCGCTCGCCAGCGCGCTCGTCGCCTGGGCCGGATCGGCCTGGGACTAACCGGACATCAAGGTCGCGAGCCGCGCCACCGGCCGGCGGGAGGGTGAACAACCCGCGAACTAGAGGGTTCGTCGGTGAACGAGCCGCGATCGATCCCTTCACTTCAGGGAGAAATCAACAATCCACAACGTCATGCACAGGTTGTGGACGAGACTGAAGCAGGCCTTGACGGTTTCTCGTGAAACCGGATACCGGCATGGGCGGTCCGGTCCAACGTCAGCCGTCGACGACCGGTTGTTCCTGGTCAAGATGGTGTGACCGGTCACCGTCCACCATCGCTCGATAGATCCGCTCCAGGTCCTCGAGCGTCGCGAACTCGACGACCAGCCGGCCGCGGCGATTCCGGAGCTCGACCGTCACCCGCGTATTGAGGTGCGTCGACAACAGCTCCTCCAGCTCCAGGACCCCGGGCTCCGGGAGCCGCCCGCCCCGGGCCGACCGGGCGGTCGTACCTTTGGTATTACCCCCCTCGATCTCCACCGGAGGCGGAGGTGACCCACTGATCGACTCCACGCCGGTACCTGCCGGCTCGTTCTCGGCTCGCACGAGGTCTTCGACCGCTCGGACGGTCAGTCCCTCCGCCACGATCCGCTGGACCAGCCCTTCCTGGAGCGCCCGATCCGGGGTCCCGAGCAGTGCCCGAGCGTGACCGGCCGAGATCGACCCTTCGGCCAGCGCCCGCTGGACGCCGCTCGGCAGCTGTAGCAAGCGAAGGGTGTTCGTCACCTGGGCCCGGCTCTTGCCGACCCGGGTCGCCACCTGCTCGTGGGTCAACCCGAACTCGTCGATCAACTGCTGGAACGCCGCCGCCTCTTCGAGGGGGTTCAGATCCTCCCGGTGGAGGTTCTCCACCAACGCCTGCTCCAGGCTGTGTACGTCCTCGGTCTCGCCCTTCACGAGCACCGGTATCGTCTGCAGCCCAGCCCGGCGAGCGGCCCGCCACCGGCGCTCGCCGGCGATCAGCTCGTAGCTCTCGTCGGCGCCATCGATCGCCCGGACCAGCACCGGCTGGAGCACCCCGAGCTCCTTGATCGACGCGGCGAGCGACGACATCGCCTCCTCGTCGAAGTGCGTGCGCGGCTGCAGGCTGTTCGCCCGAACGCTCGAGATCGGGACCTCCCGGAGCGCAGACGCCCGGTCCCCCACCACCTCGGTCGGGATCAGCGCTCCCAGGCCCTTACCCAGCCCGCTTCGGCGCGCCATTGCTCACCTCCTTGGCCAGCTCGCGATAGGCGACCGCTCCTCGCGAGGTCGGGTCGAACACCGTGATCGGTTGACCGAACGACGGCGCCTCTGACAGCCGGACCGTTCGCGGGATGATGCTCCGGCACACCCGGTCGGCGAAGTGGCTGCGAACCTCGTCGGCCACGTCGATCGCCAGCCGCGTCCGGGCGTCGAACATCGTGAGGACGATCGTCGAGACCTCCAGCTCGCTGTTGAGGTTCGACGCCACGAGATGGACGTTCCGCAACAGCTGGCTCAATCCCTCCAGCGCGTAGTACTCGCACTGGATCGGCACCAGAACCTCACGGGCCGCGGCCAGACCGTTCACCGTGATCAGGCCCAGCGACGGCGGACAGTCGATCAGGATGAAGTCGAAGTCCTCGACGACCGCGTCGATTGCCTTCTTGAGCTTGAGCTCTCGGCTGAACGCCGGCACCAGCTCGATCTCGACGCCCGCCAGGTCGATCGTCGCCGGCGCCACGAATAGGTTCTTGACGCTCGTCGGCTCGATACAGTCCTCGATCGGCGTGTCCCGCATGATCACGTCGTACATCGACAGCTCGAAGTTCCTGGCGTCGATCCCGAGACCCGTCGTCGCGTTCCCCTGCGGATCGAGGTCGACCACGAGGACCCGGTAGCCGAGCTCCGCCAGTGCGGCACCGAGGTTGACCGTCGTCGTCGTCTTCCCCACCCCGCCCTTCTGGTTCGCCACCGCCAGTACCCGGGGCAGGCTACGGACCTTTTTCGGCGTGCTCAGGTCTCCCGCCGCCGACTCGTCGCCGACCGATGCTGGGATCCGGCTCCGCGTCCGGCTCGCCGCTGGGACCGGGGTCGGGGTCGGGGCCTCGTCGGGCGTCACTTGCGGCGGCTCGACCACCGGGCTCTCGTCGAGGTCCTCCGCCTCCTGGTCCCACGGTATCGTCGCGCCGAGCACGGTGGACGGCGTGGCCGCTGCGGGGGCCGAGGTCTGATTCGAGGCAGGGGCCGAGGACCGAACCGGGACTGGGGCCGGAACTGGGGATCCTGGGCCCTCTTCCGTGGCCTCGGTCACCACCACGGGTGCTGACGCCGTACCGTCGACGGTCGTCTCTATCGGCGGCCTCTCCCCCACTTCGGGCGACGACGCACTGGCGGCCGGAACTTCCGTATCGGCCAACTTTTCGTCGTCGGTGTCCGGAGGGGTTCCGTCGATCGAGATGCCGTCAAGGGTTGCTCCCGAAGGAGCCGTACCATCGGACGCCGACGCCTCACCCGTCGCGAGGTCCACCTCACTGGCCGGCGATGCCGACGACCGTTCTTCTTCTGACTTCTCTGGCTCGTCGGGGACGTCGGGTATCTCGTCCTCCAGCACCCGTTCACGGCGCCGAAGGCGCATCACCTATTCCCGAGACAGCAACTGACCACGCCCCCATCCTCCACGGGTCCGGGGGCCAGGTCAAGCCTCTCTTGAGGTTTCACGTGATTCATTACGGTGAAACACCCCCAGGGCCTGCCGTTGGAACATGGTCGACCCCACAATCGACGGGCATTCCCGGGCCATCGTGGTCGCTACCGGGCTCTGGGCCGGCCGTCCTATGCCCTCAGCAATCTGATTCTCCGGTCCATCGCTTGTTCTCGGCCGCGGCCTCTTTTCCGATCGTGTCCGCGTTCCTAACCGCGTTGTCAGTCCAACCTCGACCATGAGCGGGTCGAATAAGAAAGGCGAGGCCGGGTGGACGGGGCAACCGTCCAACGACGCGTTTCACGTGGAACCATACGGTGAAACACCCCACAGGCTACGCTGGGCTTCCGTTCGAGAAGCGCAGAGAGGGGAGTGCGGTGGTCACGGAGTACGAAGAAGGGCTGCTCGTCGGACTGCTCATCGGTGAGGGACATTTCGGAGGCGACGGCCGCCAGCCGCAGGTAACGCTCCGCATGCACGTCCGCCACGAGGCCATGTTCCGTTGGTTGGAACGGACGTTCCCCGGGGGGAAGCTCTACGGTCCCTACCATCATGACGGCCGGCACTACTACCAGTGGATGGTCCGAGGGACGTACCTTCGTGACACGCTGCTGCCTATCCTCGAAAGACGGATCTCGCCAGCGATCGACGGCCACAGCTACGAGCGGATCCAGGGCATGCGGCAGCGGTACGCGGGGCGTCTGAACCGGCCAGATGCCGGCGCCGGATCAGCAGACGTCACTCCGACGCCCCCCGGCGCAAGCCCAGCGCCGTGACGGCTGGTCGGGCGGCCAGAGCCGTGCTCGGAACAACCGCACTCGGAACAGCGGTGCTCAGAACAGTGGGCGCTTGGCCGGCACCCCGACTCGACGGGGAAAACGGTCGGGGCAGGCAATCTGCTGCTCGGCGACTCGATAGCTGAAGCCGTTCTCGACGCGGCGGCTGGGGGAGAGGCCCAGCAAGCCCAGTCCGTCGGCCGGCCAGCGTTCGCCGGTCGGCGGACTTTCCTCCGGAGGCTCGGACGTGATCATCAGTCCCCCGACCCGCAGGAACGGGGCCGCGCACTCGGCGACAACCGGGGGAGTGGCAAACGACCGGGCGACGACGAGGTCGTACTGACGACGCTCCGCATCGTGACGCCCGATCTCCTCGGCCCGCCCGCGAACGACACGGACCCGGTCTGTGACCCCGAGCTCGATGACCGCCCGTTCCAAGAACGTGGTCCTCCGCTTATTGGCGTCGAGCAGAACCAGTTCGACTTTCGGCCACATCAAGGCAAGGACGAGGCCGGGGAGGCCGGCACCGGAGCCGAGATCCAACGCCAGCGCCGGACCCCGCGGGTCGCCATACGCGACGGCAAAACCCCGGGCATGCTCGATGTGCGGCCCCACGGGCCCAGGGCCCAAGAAACCGACGTCCCGGGCCTCGAGCAGGACGCCCTCGAGTAGCGATGTCGACCGAGTCACGGCCGCCGGTCAGTACGGCCGGCGCCCACGACGCCAGTCGAGGAGCCGGGTGCCGGCCATGACCCGGCCGGGTCCAGCAAGGCGGTGACTGCGGCCCGGGCCGCCGTCGCCGTCAGCTCGCCGGAGCGATGACGATGTAGCGGGACGGGTCCTCGCCCTCGGAGCGAGAGGCGACGCCGTCGATCTCCTTGACGGAGTCGTGAATGACCTTCCGGTCGGCCGGCGACATCGGCTCGAGGGCCCGCTCGGTGCCCGTCTCTACGACCTCGGCCGAGACCTGCTGGCTGAACCGCTGCAGGGCCGCGGCCCGCTTCTCGCGGTACCCCGCCACGTCGACCAGGATCCGGTCGGTCTTGCCCGGGCACTGCCGCTGCACCACCGTCCTCGTCACGTCCTGCAGCGCGGCCAGCGTGGCGCCTTTCGGGCCGACGAGCACTCCCAGTCCGTCGCCGGTCGCGGCGATCTCGACCGTCTCCTCGTCGAGAACACGGGTCTCGATCGCCGCGTCGAGGCCATAGTGGGCCAGCAGGCCTTGCAGGAAGTCCCGGGCCACCTCCGCCTGCTCCTCCAGGGTCATGCCTTCTGCCATCCCGGTTTCCTCCCTCGTCATCGATTCGTCGTCGCTTCCGGCCGCCGCTGCCCGGTCGTCGTTCCGTACTGACCCGTTCCGCGCCGCTGAGCCCTGGGCCGACCCAGCGCCGTTCACCCCGGCCGTCCCCCGGTTGGCGGCACGGTTCCTCCGGCGGCGGGCCGAGCGGCTCGTGCCACTCGCCGCGTCACCGGTCGAACGCAGCTCACCCGACGGGTCGGTCGACGTCGGCCGGTCGCCGCCGTTCTGCCGGTCGCCGCCAGTCGGTCGTTCACGGTCCTGTCGGCCGTCCCGCGGGCGACCACTGGCGTTCTTTCCACCGGACCTCCCGGTCGCGCCGCGGTCGTCACGGCCGCGGTCAGGTCGTTCCTTCGTCCGTCGGGTTCGCTTCGGACGCGGCCCGACCGGTCGGACCCTCGCCCGCACCCGAGCCTCACCGCGGACACGGCCGAACAGCCCGACCTTCGGTTCGGCGACGATGATGACCTCGGCGTCCTTCTCGGCCACCCCGAGTTGGTCGAGTGCGGCCTCCTTGGCCTCGTCAACAGACTTTCCAGCGACCTCAACCCACTCCACGCGTCAGCGAGCCTTTCTCGTTCTCTTCGACTTCGACCGGGGGTGCGCCTTCGGGGGAGTGCTGTCGGCACCACCCTGGCTGGTTCCATTGGCCCCGCTTGATTTTCCGTTCGTCTTCCCGTTCGTCCCGGCACCGGCGCCCGTGGCCCGCGCCCCCGACCGCTGGCCGGTCTTCGACCCCGCGCCACCAGTTGGCCCCGAACCGCCGGCTTTGGACCCTCCGGGCTTCGGTCTGGTCCCCCCGGTCTTCGATCCGGCGGTCTTCTCCCCCGACAGGACCTCCGATCCGACGTCGAGCGCGGGCGCTCCACCCGCCACCGGCTTCTTCTTGCCGGAGCCCCCGATCTCCCGTTCGCCCGGGCGTTTGACGATCCCATATCGGAAAATGAAGTCCTGCGTCCCAATACGAATAGCCGAAGAGACGATCATGTAAATGACCACGCCGGCCGGCACCAAAAAGTAGATATAGGCGAAGATCAGCGGCATGACCTTCTGCATGGTCTGCATCTGCGGGTTCATCTGCGCAGCGTTCTTGTTGCGCTTCGTCATCTGGCTCATCTGGAAGTACTGCAACGCCACGGCGATGGCCACCAAAGCGAAGTAGGGGATGTAGTCGTACCAGTGGGCGTGGTGCGTCAGCGGCTTCGAAGCCAGGTTCAGCCCGAACGACTTCATCACCCCGGGGGTGTTGACCAAGTTGTGGAACATGGTCGAGGTGGTGGGGATGTACCGGGGAACGGCGCACACTGTGCCGGTTGTCGGAAGGCAGGTCAGGGCGTGGAACGAGCTGCCGTGGTGGGGGCCGACGTAGACCAGTCCATTTCCGGCTCCCCGGTGGGCGAACGCGCTGGCTGTCTTCCCGGTCGCGGCCATGGCATTCTTCAGCGGGAGCACGGCTGTTGTCGGGAAGAGAGTCTTCTTATTGATGGTGTTGGTCAGTCCCTTGATCGTGTCATACAAGACGATCAGCGCCGGCATCTGCAGGAACATCGGGAGACATCCGCCGGTGGGGCTGACGCCGTGCTCCTTGTAGAGCCGCATCATTTCCGAATTGAGCTGCTCTCGGTTTTCGGTCCCCTTGTACTTCTGCCGAAGCTTCTGGAGCTCGGGCTGCAGGGCCTGCATGGCGATCATCGACTTCGTGCTCTTGATCGTCAGCGGCGTCAGCAGCGCCATGATCAGGATCGTCAGCAGGATGATGGCGATGGCGTAGTTCGGGATCAGCCCGTAGATGAACGCCAAGATCGTGCCGACCAGCTCGAACAGGGGATGGAAGATCTCCCCGACCGCTTTGAACAGCGAATTCTCCGCCAGGACCGGCGACAGCGCCGAAAGATGGATCATCGTGGGCCGCGCCTCACGTCATGCCGAACCTCGAGCGGGACCAGGTCGACCCCGTGCCCACCGAACGGGTGGCAACGAGACACCCGGCGGGCGGCCAGGAGGCCACCCCGCCAGGCGCCGTGGCGCTCGACCGCCTCCTCGGCATAGACGGAGCAGCTCGGATAGAAGCGGCAAGGGGACACGCTCCCCGAACGAAGTCCCTGGTAGACGTGGATTGCGGCCAGCACAGCCCGCTGGGCCCGGCCGGCCGACGTCGGGTCGCTCATCGATCTGGCCCGTTCCCCGGAGCGCCGGTCGTCGTCGTCTCCGCCGGCCGGCCGGCGGCCGACGTCATCGCCATTCGCACCGCGGCGACGAGATCGTCGAAGGGCATCGTGGCCACGGCCGGCGTCGGGCGCAGCAGATAGTTCCCCGGCACGACGTCCCGGGCGACCTCACGGACCGCCGACCGGAGACGCCGCCGAAGGCGGTTCCGGTGGACGGCATTCCCGTGACGCCGCCCGACGGCGTACGCCAACTGGGGAAGCGCGTCCGTGCCGGGGGACAGGGGAGTGAACGCGGCCCGGACGGGGCCGCGTCCGGAGCGCCCGAACGGCCGCTCCAGCGCCCGAAAGGTGGCGCGGTCACCGATCCGTCCGACCGAGGTCATTAACGTATCGGTCCAGGTCAGACAGTCAGGCGGTGACGCCCCTTGAGCCGCCTGGCTTTCAGGATCGACCGACCGGCCCGCGTCGACATGCGCTGGCGAAAGCCATGGGTCTTCGCCCGCTTGCGCGTGTTGGGTTGATACGTTCGCTTCACGTCAGAGCCTTTCGCGCTGCCGCCCATTCCCCACCGTCAGGGGACCGGTCCAATCAGGCCACCACCGCCGGTGGGGACCGTCTTCGTGCCGGCGCGGCGTCAGCCGGCCGCAATGGCGTCTCCAGATGCTAGGCGCGATCGGCGGCGGCCACTAGTCGACGCTGTCACCGGCCGCTCCGGTTGCCACTGGTCGGATTGCCCACTAGGTCGGATTGCCACTAGTCGGACTGACCGACACGGTGTACGTTCGACCGACCACGGTCATGCGGATGTTCCACACCTGTGGACCACGCTGTGGACGAACGACGGCATGGCCGCGCGGAGGAGCAGGTGGACGAAACCAGTGGGCTGTGGACGCGATGTGCAGCGTCCTTGCGTGAACAGGTGTCGGAAACCACGTGGCAGATGTGGCTGTCGAACATCGTCCCGATCTCGTCCGGCGATGGCGCCATGGTGCTCGGCGTTCCGAACCTCGTCGTCCGGGACCGCGTCGACAGCCGGTTCCTGCAGTTGATCGAGGAGACCCTGGCCGTGATGGCCGGCGAGCCCGTCCATGTCGAGCTCAGTCTCCTCGACCGGCCGGCCGGTGACAAAGGCACCCGCACGGACCCGGTGCCCGACCCCGCCCGCAGCCCAGCTGTCGCGTCGGACCCCCCGCTGGCCCGGCCGGTCACGAACAACGGCCGGCCCGCCGCGCCGCCCGGAGGACGCGAAACCGCCGCGGTCTCGCTCGACCTCCGTTTCACGTTCGACACGTTCGTCGCCGCGTCGTCGAACCGCCTGGCCCACGCAGCGGCCCAGGCCGTCGCCGAGACGCCCGGACGGTCGTACAACCCGCTGTTCATCTACGGCGACTCCGGGCTCGGCAAGACCCACCTGCTCCACGCCATCGGGAACTACGTCCAAGAGAACTTCCCGGTCCGAACCGTCCTGTACGTCACGACGGAGACGTTCATGAACGACTTCGTCGACTCCCTCCGGATGTCGACGACGATCGCGTTCAAACGGCGGTACCGGGAATGTGACGTCCTCCTCATCGACGACGTCCAGTTCATGGAGAACAAGGAGGGGCTCCAGGAGGAGTTCTTCCACACCTACAACGACCTCCACGGCGCCGGGAAGCAGATCGTGCTCACGTCCGACCGACCGCCGAAGTCGATCGAGACGCTCGAGGACCGGCTGCGCAGCCGGTTCCTCTCCGGGCTGATCACCGAGGTCGACCCCCCGGACCTCGAGACGCGCCTGGCCATCCTTCGTTCGAAGGCCGAGGCGGACCACGACGACATCCCCCACGACGTCCTCGAGTTCATCGCCACCCACGTCAAGAACAACATCCGCGAGCTCGAGGGGGCACTGATCCGCGTCACCGCGTTCGCCAGCCTGAGCCAGGAGCCGCTCTCGATCGACCTGGCCGAGCGGGTGCTTTCCGACATCGTCGCGGCCGGCGAGCCGAGACAGATCACCCCACAGATGATCCTCGACGCCACGGCGGCCAGCTACGGCTTCAGCATCGACGCCATCTGCGGACCGAGCCGGACGAGGCCGCTGGTCACCGCCCGGCAGGTCGCCATGTACCTCGTCCGCAACCTCACCGACTACAGCTATCCCGCCATCGCCCGGGTCTTCGGCGGCCGCGACCACACGACCGTCATCCATGCCGTCGACAAGATCACGACCCAGATGAAGGAGCGCCGGCAGATCTACGAGCAGGTCACCCAGCTCACGCACGAGATCCGCAATGGGGCATAACGCGTCGTACGGCCGGTACCGCGACCACCCAGTGGCTGTGGACGGCCACCGTCTATCCTGGGGACGCGTCCGACCCTCGTCCCCAGGTCACCACGTCGAGCCCGGCAACCACACGTGCCGTTCCACGACCACCGATCGACCAGTGGACAGCGATATCCTCCGTCACCAGGGAAAACCTCGCTTCGTCCACAATCCACAGCCCTTACTACCTCTAGAACTCAATTAATTCTTTCTTCCATCATCAGTGGGTGACCCGGCAGCCGCCGTCGACACCCCGAACGAAAGGACAGGCTTCGTGAAGTTCCGGTCCGAACGTGACTCACTCGTCGACGTGCTCGTGACGGCCGGTCGCGCCGTCGGTGGCCGTGGCGCTTCGTCTGCGGTCCTCTCGGGGCTCCTCCTCGTGAGCGAGGACAACCACCTCGTCGTCACGGGGACCGATCTCGATCTGACGATCCGGGTAGAGCATGAGGTCATCGGTCTCGAAGACGGTTCCTGTGTCGTCCCGGCCCGGTTGACCGCCGACATCGTCCGCTCGCTCGAGCCCGGCGCGGTGACCCTCGAGGGAGCCGAGGAGAAGGTCGAGATCTCGGCCGCCCGGTCCCGCTTCGGCCTGCGGGCGTTCCCGGTCGTCGAGTACCCGACGATCCCCCCGCTGGCCGAACCGACGATCACGCTGCCCGGGTCCTTGCTCGGCGAAGGTCTGCGTCAGGTGGTCCGGGCCGCGTCGACCGACGACGCCCGTCCGCTGCTGACCGGCGTGTTGCTGACCGGGGAGAATGGGGCCATCCGGATCGTCGCCACCGACTCGTACCGGCTGGCGCTGCGGGACCTCGCCGGGACGGCCGGTCTCACTGGCGAGGACATCCTCGTCCCGGCCCGCGCCCTGGGCGAGCTCCAGCGGCTGTCCTCCTCGTCGTCGGCCGGCGATGACGACGTGAAGGAGGTCGGTGTCGCGACCGGTGCGCACGACATCACGTTCACGCGTGGGCCCGTGCGCATCAGTACCCGGTTGCTCGACGGCTCGTACCCGGACTACCGCCAGCTGATCCCGGACCACTATCCGAACCGGCTGCACCTCGGGAAGGAGTCCCTGATCAGCGCGTTGCGCCGGGTCCGGCTCCTCGTCCGGGACAACACGACCCCCGTTCGGTTGTCGATGCGGCCCGGTGGGGTCGACCTCTCGGTCGTCTCCCAGGAGGTCGGCGACGCCAGCGAGACGGTGGACGGCGACTTCACCGGCGAGGACCTGGTTATCGCCTTCAACCCGTCGTACCTGATCGACGGCGTCGAGGCCGCGCTGGGCGACGAGGTCGTCATCGAGAGCGCCGATCCGTCTCGTCCCGCGACGGTCCGCGGCGCCGAGCACGACGACTTCCGGTACCTCCTGATGCCGGTGCGCGTCTCCTGATCCTCCGGCCCCGGTCACCCCGATGAGCCTCCGCCATCTCCAACTGGCGGACTTCCGGATCTTCGCCGCGGCCGAGCTCGAACCGGACCCGGACGGGACGACGGTTATCACCGGTCCGAACGGCGCCGGCAAGACGTCCTTCCTGGAGGCCGTCGCCTACCTCGGCCTGCAGCGATCCTTCCGCACCGCGTCCCGCGAGGCCATGATCCGCAACGGCGCGGCGCAAGCGATCGTCCGGGCCGAGCTCGACCAGGGGGAGCGGGCCGTCCTGGTGGAAGCCGAGATCTCCACCGGCGGCCGTTCGCGCACCCAAGTCAACCGCCAGCCGACGCGCTCGCGGCGCGAGGCGGCCGACGCGGTCCCGGTGACCGTCTTCTCCCCGGAGGACCTCGCCGTCGTCCAGGGCGGCCCGGTGCACCGCCGAGACCTCGTCGACGACGCGCTCCGGTTGCTCGACCGGGCCGCGGCCGGCGCGCTCGACGACGTCGACCGGATCCTCCGCCAACGCGCTGCGCTCCTCCGCCAGGCCGGTGGTCGGCTGACCGCCGACGTCGAGACGACGCTGGAGGTGTGGGACGACCGACTGGCCGCGGCCGGGTCGGCCGTGGCGGCCGCCCGGTCGGCGCTCGTCGACGCGCTCCGCCCGGTCGCGGCGGAGGCGTACGGCGCGCTGGCCGGTGCCGACCGGTCGTCGGGTACGGCCGAGTACCCGCTCTCACCAGCGTTTTCAGTCACGTATCGGCAGTCGTGGGCGGGCGATCTCGGCCCGGCGCTTCGGGCCGCGCGGACCGACGACCTCCGGCGCGGCGCGACGACGGTCGGGCCACACCGCGACGACCTGCGACTGGAATTGGCGGGACGCGATGCCCGGGTGCAGGCCTCGCAGGGGGAGCAACGGTGCGTCGCGCTCGGGCTGCGGCTGGCGGTCCACCAGCTCGTCACCGAACGGTCCGAGACCGCACCGATCCTCCTGCTCGACGACGTCTTCTCCGAGCTCGACCCCGACCGCAGCCGGGCGCTCCTCCGCCAGCTCCCGCCCGGTCAGACGTTGCTCACGACGGCCGTCCCGTTGCCGCTCGGCGTCGACGTCGCCGCGGTCGTCGACGTCCCGGCGGGCGGGCGTTCACCCGGGGAAGGGGTCACGGCACCGTGACCCGGCGGCCGTGGCGCCGGCGGCCCGGCGTCGATCGCGGACCTCGACCGATCGGGGAGTCGCTCGACGACGCGGTGGCCGGCTTCGTCCCACCCGCCGTGGCCACCGACGCCGACCGGTCACCCGAACCGGTCACGGCCGGCGCCCTTTCCGCCGTCTTCAGTCGCTGGGAGGAGATCGTCGGGCCAGCGGTCGCCCGGCATGTTCGCCCGATCCGCTTCTCCGGCGGCGCCCTCGTCGTCGCGGTCGACCAGCCGGCCTGGGCTACCCAGGTTCGAGCACTCGGACCAGGGCTGTTGGCCCGCGTCGGCGAGGTCGGCGGTGTCGTTCCCGAACGGCTGCAGGTGATCGTGAAACCGGTGTCCGGCGGCCGCTGAGTGCGTCCTCGGAGAGGGCCCGTCGGGTAGAATGGCTCGTCCGCACCGGGGACCCCATCCGATTCGGTTCGGGCACCCGATGCGCACGTCGAACACATCTGATGCGAAAGGGCGCGCCCGTGGGGCTGAGCTTGGGGACACAAATTGCCGGGTGACGGGGCGTCGTACGACGCCAGTGACATCACCGTTCTGGAGGGGCTGGAGCCGGTCCGGCTCCGGCCCGGCATGTACATCGGCTCCACCGGGCCCACCGGTCTGCACCACCTGATCTGGGAGGTAGTGGACAACTCGGTCGACGAGGCCATGGCCGGCTACTGCACCCGTATCGACGTCACCCTGTTGGCCGACGGCGGGTGCCGGGAGTCGGACGACGGTCGGGGGATCCCGGTCGACCCCTATCCCCAGGACCCGGACAAGTCGGCGGCCGAGGTCGTGCTGACCACCCTCCATGCCGGGGGGAAGTTCGGGGGGGCCGGCTACAAGGTCTCCGGTGGGCTGCACGGCGTCGGGGTCTCGGTGGTCAACGCCCTCTCCCGCCGGCTGGTCCTGGAGATCGACCGGAACGACAAGCACCACGTGTTGGAGTTCGTCAACGGCGGTGAGCCCAAGGGCAAGCTCCAGATCGTGGGCGAGGCGCCCCGGGGGCGGACCGGGACCACGGTGAGCTTCTGGCCGGACCCGGCGATCTTCGAGGAGCTGGAGTTCCGGGCCCAAACGGTGACCGAGCGGCTGCAGGTCATGGCCTTCTTGAACAAGGGCCTGGAGATCCGCTTCGCCGACGAGCGTCCGGGGGACCAGAAGAAGGAGACCTTCAAGTACAACGGCGGCATCGTCGACTACGTGAAGCACCTCAACGCGTCGAAGGAGTCCCTCTTCCGCAAGGTCGCCTCCTACGGGCAGGTCGAGGACGGGCAGGAGGTCGATGTCGCCCTCCAGTGGAACACCGGTTTCCACGAGAGCATCTTCTCCTTCGCCAACGGGATTTCCACCACCGAGGGCGGCATGCACGAGGAGGGGTTCCGGAAGGGCCTCACCAACGTGGTGAACCGTTACGCCAAGTCCCGCAACCTGCTGAAGGAGAAGGACGAGAACCTCGACGGCAAGGACATCCGCGAGGGCCTGACCGCCATCGTGTCGGTCCGGCTGAAGGACCCCCAGTTCGAGGGCCAGACCAAGGCCAAGCTGGGCAACGTCCCCATGCGCTCGCTGGTGGAGCGGGCGACCAACGAGAAGCTGGCCGAGTGGCTCGAGGAGAACCCGACCGAGGCCAACCAGATGGTCAAGAAGGCGCTGCTGGCCCAGCGGGCTCGGGTGGCCGCTCAACAGGCCCGTGATCTGACCCGTCGCAAGTCCGGGCTCGACGGCGCCGGCCTACCCGGCAAGCTGATCGACTGCTCCTCGCGCGACCGGCGGGAGTGCGAGCTGTTCATCGTCGAGGGCAACTCGGCCGGCAGCTCGGCCAAGGACGCCCGGGACCCGCGAACCCAGGCCATCCTGCCCATTCGCGGCAAGATCCTGAACGTCGAACGGGCCCGCATCGACAAGATGATGAAGAACACCGAGATCCAGGCCCTGATCGCCGCCATCGGCGCCGGCCTGGCCGAGGACTTCGACCCGTTGAAGATCCGCTACCACAAGGTCATCGTCCTGGCCGACGCCGATGTCGACGGCAGCCATATCCGGACCCTCCTACTGACCTTCTTCTTCCGCCAGATGAAGGCGCTGGTGGAGGGCGGCTACGTCTACGTGGCCCAGCCGCCCCTGTACTCCACCCTGGTCGGCAAGGAGAAGGCCTACCTGAAGGACGACGGGGCCAAGGACGCCTTCATGGCGTCCCACCCCGACCACAAGCAGGACTTCCAGCGCTTGAAGGGACTGGGGGAGATGGACTTCGCCGAGCTGCGGGACACGACCATCGACCCCGCCAAGCGGTCACTGCTCCAGATCAACGTCGAGCAGGCGGCGCTGGCCGACGACGTCTGCTCAGTGCTGATGGGCGACGACGTCGAGCTGCGGCGCCACTTCATCCAGACCAACGCCAAGGATGTGCGCTTCCTCGACATCTGAGGGAACGCCATTTGAGGGGACAGAGACTATGGCACCACCGACCAGCACCCGCGGCGCCGGGACGAACGGCAACTCCGGCGACGGCGGGGGCAGCGACACCGCCGTCCTCGGCTTCATCGAACCGATCGAGATCCAGGAGGAGATGGAGCGCTCGTTCCTCGAGTACTCCATGTCGGTCATCGTCTCCCGGGCTCTGCCCGACGTGCGGGACGGGCTCAAGCCGGTGCACCGCCGGATCCTGTACTCGATGTTCGACCAGAGCCTGCGGCCGGACCGACCGCACGTGAAGTGCGCGGCCGTCGTCGGCGAGGTGATGGGTACGTACCACCCGCACGGCGACTCGGCCATCTACGACGCCCTGGTCCGCATGGTCCAGGAGTTCTCGATGCGCCACCCGCTGGTCGACGGCCACGGCAGCTTCGGCGGGCCGGGGCCCGACGAAGGCCCGGCGGCCATGCGGTACACCGAGTGCCGCCTCCAACCGTTGGCCCTCGACCTCATGGCTGGCATCGACGAGGAGACCGTCGACTTCGCGCCGAACTACTCGAACAGCACCGAGGAGCCGACCGTGCTCCCGGCCCGGTTCCCCAACCTCCTGGTGAACGGCTCCCAGGGCATCGCCGTGGGGATGGCCACCAACATCCCCCCCCACAACCTGGGCGAGGTGATCGACGCCACCATCCACCTCCTCGAGTACCCCGAATCCACCCCGGACGACCTCATGCGGTTCGTCAAGGGCCCGGACTTCCCGACCGGCGCCCAGATCCTCGGGCGCCAGGGCATCCTCGACGCCTACCGGACCGGCCGGGGTTCGATCAAGATGCGGGCGGTCGCCGAGATCGAGGAAGGCAAGGACGCCACCCGGATCGTCGTCACCGAGCTGCCGTACCAGACGTCGGTCGGGGTGATCGCCCAGAAGATCGACGACCTGGTCAAGTCCGGCGATCTGGATGGCATCGCCGAGGTGCTCGACTCCTCCGCCGGCAAGAAGACCCGGCTGGTCATCCGCCTCAAGCGCGATGCCAACGCCAACGTCGTCCTGAACAAGCTGTACAAGCACACCCCGCTGCAGACGAGCTTCGGTGTCAACACGCTCGCCCTCGTGGACGGGGTGCCGCGGACGCTCAACCTGGCCCAGGTGCTGACGCACTACGTCGCCCACCAGATCGAGGTCGTCACCCGCCGCAGCGAGTTCCGGCTGCGCAAGGCCCAGGCCCGGGCGCACATCGTCGAGGGCCTGTTGCGGGCCATCGACATGCTCGACGCGGTCATCGCGGCGATCCGCGGCTCCGACGACCGCCCGGCCGCCCGGCTCGCGCTCATGGCCGAGCCGTTCGCCTTCAGCGAGGAGCAGGCCAACCACATCTTGGACATGACGCTCGGCCGGCTCACCCGGCTGGGCCGGTCCGAGTTGGAGGAGGAGATGGCCAAGCTGCGCGAGACCATCGCCGAGCTGGAGGCCATCCTGGGCGACCCGGCCAAGTTGCGGGCGGTCATCGCCGAGGAGATGACGGCCATCCGGGACAAGTTCGCCGACGCCCGGCGATCGATCATCACCCACGACCCCGGCGAGCTCGGCGTGGAGGACCTCATCGACGACGAGGAGGTCGTCGTGACGATGACCGCGGCCGGCTACATCAAGTCGGTCTCGGCCGACGCCTTCCGGACCCAGGGCCGCGGGGGCCGGGGCGTGCAGGGAGCCCGGTTGAAGGAAGAGGACCTCGTCACCCACGTCGTGCACACGACGTCGCTCTCGTACCTGCTGCTGTTCTCCAACCGCGGCAAGGTCTACCGGCTGCGCGGTCACGAGATCCCGATGAAGGAGCGGACGGCCAAGGGCACCGCTCTCGTGAACCTCCTCCCGCTGGACAACCGCGAGAAGATCCAGGCGATCGTCGAGACCCGCGACTTCCCGGTCGACCACTACCTCGTCTTCGCCACCGCCCGCGGCCAGGTCAAGAAGACCGCGTTCAGCGAGTACGACAAGTCGCGGCGGGAGGGGTTCATCGCCATCAACCTGCGGGACGGCGACGAGCTCGTTCGGGTCGTCGCCACCAGCGGTGACGACGACCTCTTCGAGGTCACCAGCAACGGCATGACCATCCGCTTCTCCGAGAACGACGTGCGACCGATGGGTCGGGACGCCGCCGGGGTCCGTGGCGTCCGGTTGCGGGAGGAGGACGTCGTCGTCTCCCTCGACGTCGCCCGCGACGAGGCCGACATCTTGATGGTCACCGATGCCGGGTATGGCAAGCGGACGAAGCTGGAACGGTTCAACCGGCAGGCCCGCGGCGGGCAGGGCGTGCGCGGCATCCGGCTCACCGCCAAGCGCGGCCGCGTCGTGGCCGCCTTCATGGTCTCCCTCGACGAGGAGATCCTGCTCGTCTCGACCGGTGGGGTCGTCATCCGGACCGCGGTGCGCGAGATCGCCTCTCAGGGCCGCGATGCCACCGGCGTCCGCGTGATGAACCTCGACGACGGCCAGGCCGTCGCTGCCGTCGCGCCCGTCTCCGGCTCCGAGTAGCCCCAGCCAGAATTACGACGGCCGCCGTGCCATCAAGTGGGGATGGCGGGGCCCCGCGGACCGGAGGAGGATGCCATCACGGGACCGCAGTGGGGCCCCATCCGGGTCTATGACGCCGCGTTGAAGGTCACGGTGTACGGCGCGGCCTTGGGGAAGTAGAGGCCGAGGTTCTTCGCGCCGGACGAGACGAAGAGGTGGGCGGCGGACGAGCCGACCTCGACGACGAGCGAGTGTTGGGTCGAGAAGCTCTTGCTCTGGCCGGCTTCGAGGATCCCGGCGAACAGCGGCGTGGTCTGGCCGGCTTCGGTGATCTGTACCCAGCTCGGATTGCCGACGGCGGACGTCTCGACGGTGAATGTCGACGCCCGAACGGCGAACGTCGCCGCGGTCGGCGTTGTCGACGTGAGCCGGAGGCCGTTCACCGCGACGGCGGTCGTGGTCGGGGCGGCCGTCCCCGAGGTGGCGGTCGAGCCGGACGTCCCGGGATGGTTGGCGTGGGTGAGGCCGATGGCCCGGAGCCACGACGGCTGGACGGCCTGGATGACGAGCCCGGCCACGCCGACGACGACGGCCAGGGCAACGACGACGACGAGGGCTCGCAGCCAGAGCGGGGTGCCGACCCGCCGGTGCCGACGTGGGCGGTGCGGCAGCCCGGACACGGCGGGCGTGAGGCCGGTGTCGAGGACGGCGACCGCCGTCGAGGACGTCCCGGGCCACGCCGGCGCGTCGGCCACGGCGACGGCGACGGGGAGCGACGTGGTGGTGGGCGACGTGGTGGTCGACGTGGTGGCGGCGGGCGACGTGGTGGCGGCGGAGGAGGTGCCGGCCACGCGCGGGACCGTGGCGGTCGGCGCGTCGGCGACGACGGCCGGCCCGCGTCGCTCGCCCACCGCCACCGCGGGTGGCGTCGACGACCGGGCCGCCGGCCAGTGCTCGACGAGGCTCAACGCGTAGAGGTCGCCGGACAGGCCGAGGGCGTTGGCGTAGACACGGAGGGCCTTGACCGTCGCCACCCGGTCCTCCAGCCGGCCGACCTCGCCGCTCTCGAGGCGTTCCAGCTCGTCGAGCGGCAGCCCGGTCCGGGCGCCGACGTCCTCGAGCCGCAGCCCCTGGCGGGTCCGGACCCGTCGGAGCGTTCGGGCGAGCTCGGACACGGAGGCAGGCATGGCGGGCGCGCCGTTGCGACGGTTGCCGCCGTCACGATGCCGCATTCAACGCACCATTCCTTCCGTCCCGGTACGCCGAGCGTACCCCTCCGACACGCCGGAAGGGCGTTCCGGCGTGTCGGCCGGCGTTGCCGCCTCGCCCACAGGATACCGACAGGGTTACGGGAGAGTATCTAGGGTCGAGGAGGTGCCGATGGCCGGCGAGGACGCCCGAGTCCTGGTGGTGGACGACGAACCGGGGATCACCGATCTCGTCTCGATGGCCCTCCGTTACGAGGGGCTGACGGTCGAGGTCGCCCATACCGGCCACGACGCCCTTCGCTCGGTCGCCTCGTTCCGGCCGCACCTGATGGTGCTGGACGTGATGCTGCCCGACCTGGACGGCTTCGAGGTCCTCCGCCATCTGTCGGGCGACCACCCGCGGGTGCCGGTGATCTTCCTGACGGCGCGCGACGGGCTGGAGGACAAGCTCCGGGGGTTCACCCTCGGCGGCGACGACTACGTCACCAAGCCGTTCAGCGTCGAGGAGCTGATCGTCCGGACCCGGGCGATCCTGCGCCGGGTCCACGAGATCGAAGAGGACAGCGGCGTGCTCCGGTGGGCCGACCTCGCCCTGGACGAGGACCAGCACGAGGTGACGCGCGACGGGACGATCGTCGAGCTGACGCCGACGGAGTTCAAGCTGCTGCACTACCTCCTCTTGAACAGCGACCGGGTCGTCTCGAAGGCCCAGATCCTCGACCGGGTGTGGCACTACGACTTCGACGGGAACGACAACGTCGTCGAGATCTTCATCAGCTCGCTCCGCCGGAAGCTCGAGACCCACGGACCGCGGCTCATCCACACGGTCCGGGGCGTCGGCTACCGGCTCAAGCGCCCGCCGGCGTAGGCGGCCCGCCCGGTGCCCCTCCGGACCCGGCTCCTGCTGGTCCTGGTCGGCGTGGTCGCGGTCGGCCTCGTCGTCTCCGACGTCGTCGTCTACGCCCAGCTCCGCTCGTTCCTGTACTCCCGCGTCGACTCCGAGCTGCAGGCCGCGTCGTACACGGTGAGCGGCATCCTGCTCCACCAGCACCCGTCGTCGTTCCCGGCCCGCCGGCCGGGGGAGGGACGGCCGTCGAGCTCGACCGTCCCGTCGACGCAACCGACGACGACGGCCACGACGCCCTCGCTCACGTTCCCGACCGGCTCGTTCCCGTTCACCGGGCCGCACCGGGCTGGGCGGCCCCGGGACGGCCAGTTCCCGGAGGGCACGATCGGTGAGCTGGTCGGTCCCGGCGGCCAGGTCGTCGGGACGCCGGTCTCGTTCGTCTACGGCGGCTCGGCGCCGCCGGGACCCGCGCTGCCGCATCCGCTCCCGTCCGGCGGACGTGACGGTGCCACGTTCAGCACCGGCAGCGTCGACGGGAACACGGTGGCCTATCGAGTCCTCGCCCGGCCGCTCCACGTCGACGGGCTCACGCTGATCGTCGCCGTCCCGTTGACCGAGACCGACCAGACCCTCGGCCGGTTGGCCTTGGTGATGGTCCTCGTGAGCCTGGGCGTCCTGATCGGCCTCGGCGCGCTCGTCTGGTGGATCGTCCGGCGCGGGCTCCGTCCGCTCGAAGCGATGGCCGTGACCGCCGGGGCGATCGCCGGCGGGGACCTCGGCCGGCGGGTGGCGCCCGCCGAGGACCGGACGGAGGTCGGCCGGCTCGGCCTGGCCCTCAACGCCATGCTCGGGGAGATCGAGGCCGCCTTCACCGCCCGGGCGGCGTCCGAAGGTCGGCTCCGGCGGTTCCTGGCCGACGCGTCCCACGAGCTGCGGACCCCGCTCACGTCGATCCGGGGCTACGCCGAGATCTTCGATCTCGGCGCCCGGGATCGACCCGAGGATCTCGCCACCGCGATGCACCACATCCGGGAGGAGGCCGACCGGATGACGTTGCTGGTGGACGACCTGCTTTTGCTGGCCCGGCTCGACCGGGAGCGGCCGCTGGCGATGGAACCGACCGACCTGGTCCCGTTGGTCGACCGGGCGGTAGCCGCCGGACGGGCCGCCGCGTCGGGCCATCCGGTCACTCTTGTCACGCCGGACGAGGTCGGTCGTCGCCGGCGACGCCCATCGGCTCCGTCAGGTCGTCGACAACCTGCTGGCCAACGCCCTCCGGCACTCCCCGGACGGCGCGGCGGTCGAGGTCCGGGTGACGACGGGGCCCGACGCGGTGACGATCGAGGTCGCCGACCACGGGCCCGGGGTCCCCGCCGCCGATCGCGAGCGCATTTTCGAGCCGTTCTACCGGGCCGACAGCTCGCGGGCCCGAGCCACCGGCGGCGCCGGCCTCGGGCTGGCCATCGTGGCGGCCATCGCCCGGGCGCACGGGGGAACCGTCGGGGTCGAGCCGAACGGGAACGGCAGTGACGACGGCAGCGAGGAGGGGAGCGGCGCCCGGTTCTGGTTCCGCTTGCCGACGGACCCACCGGGAGCGGCGTAGACCGGCGGTCGGGAATGCGCGCCGACGCGGGCCGGTTGCCGATAATTGCGGTATACCGAGTCTGCCCGGGCGGAAGGGGAGCTGCGCCACGGGCCCGGGGCTGGGGAGGGAAGCCGAGCCCATGAGCGTCGAGATCCTGCTGGCCCTGGTGGCGAGCTTGTTCACGGCCACGTCGTCGGTGGCCCAGCGGGTCGCGGCCGCTCCGGCGCCGGGGGAGCTCACGTTCAGCTGGCGGCTGTTGCTCTTCCTCCTCCGTCGACCCGTCTGGTTCCTCGGCATCCTCTGCATGATCGCCGGCTTCTTGTTCCAGCTGGCCGCCCTCCACTTCGGCGACCTCAGCCTGGTCCAGCCGGTGATCGCCACGGAGCTGCTGTTCGTCTTCGCTTACCTGGCCCTGCGCCACCGACATCGGGTGCACGCCCGCGACTGGCTGGCCGCCGCCGGCATGGCCGTCGGCCTGGGCGGTTTCCTGTTCCTGGCCGACCCGTCCGGTGGATCGACGACGCAAGCGACCGCCTGGATGTGGATCCTGGCCGGTGCGGCGACGTTCGGTGCGGCCGGCGTCGTCGCCGCGCTGTCGATGCTTCCGGTCCGGCGGGGCCGCGGGCTGTCGCCGGCCGGCAAGGCCGCCCTGCTCTCCGTGTCGGCCGGCATCGCCTGGGGGTTCGTCGCCGCGGTCATCAAGGAGCTCAGCTCCCACGTCGACCAGGGCTGGTACGCGGTCTTCTCGAACTGGTCCCCGTACGTCCTCGTCCTCTCCGGCGCCGTCGCCATGTTCCTCGTCTCCAACGCCTTCCAGGCCGGCCCCCTCGCCGCGTCCCAGCCCGGACTGACGATCGTCGACCCGTTGGTGGCCAGCCTGTTGGGGATCACGCTGTTCGGCGAGCAGCTGCGGTTCGGGCCGTGGCACCTGGCCGGCGAGGTGGTCGCGGTCGGCATCCTCGTCGCCAGCGTCGTGCTGCTCAGCCGCAGTCCGCTGATCAAGGACGGGCAGGTCGATGGCGCGCCGCCGCCGCTCGCCGCCCACCCATCGCGACCCGGACGATCGGCCGGCAGTCGCTCGGTGGCTCAGGACGTCACGCGGACCGGCAGCGACTCGTAGCGGCGGACGAACGGACCGGGAGCCAGGCGCCCCCGGTCGGGGTCGGCGGTGAGGTTCGGCGCGGCGGCCAGGAGCTCTTCGAGGGCGACGCGGCCCTGCAGCCGGGCCGCGGCGGCGCCGATGCAGTGGTGGGGACCCCCGCCGAAGGCCATCATCCGGGGCACCCGGCGGGTGACGTCCAGCCGGTCGGCGGTCGGCCCGAACTCTCGGGGGTCCCGGTTGGCGGATCCGTACAGCAGGTGCACCTTGCGTCCGGCCGGAATCGTCCGGTCCCCGATCGCCACCTCGCGGGTGGTCGTCCGGCACAGCCCCTGCACCGGTGACGTCCACCGCAGCAGCTCCTCCACCGCGCCGGGGATCAGGCTCGGATCCTCGGCCAATCGTCGCCGCTGCGCTGGCTCCTCGGTCAGCGCCACCGCGGCTCCGCCGAGGAGCCCGGTGACCGTGTCGTTGCCGCCGGCGATCATCACGAAGCAGTAGCCCAGGATCCGGACCAGGTCCAAGGGCTCACCGTCGACGGCCGCGGCGACGAGATCCGAGAGCATGTCGTCGGCCGGCTCCCGGCGCCGCCGAGCGACCAGCTCGCGGAAGTACCCGTACAGCCCGGCCACCGCCGCCGCGGCTCCGCCGATGGCGTCGCCACGGGCATTGGCCGAGACGATGGCCGCGCTCCAGGCGTCGAACTGCGCCCGGTCGGCCTCCGGGACGCCGAGGTAGGTGGCCACCACCAGCGTCGGTAGGGGACCGGCGAGCAGCTCGATGAAGTCGCCCTCGCCGGCGTCGGTCAACGCGGCCACCCGCTCCCGGACGAACGCTCGCACCGCCGGCTCCAGCTCGGCCACCTGCCGTGGAGTGAACCCCCGGCTGACGAGCCGCCGGTACGTGGTGTGCTCCGGTCGGTCCATCATGACCATCGTCGGCGCCAGCCCCAGCTGGGCGATCTCGTCCGGCTCGAACGTCAGTCCCTCGGCCGACGAGAACGTCGCTCCGTCCCCCGCCGCCGCGAAGACGTCGCCGAACCGGGACAGCACCCAGTAATCGCGGTGCTCGACGTGATGCACCGGGTCCTCGTCGCGCAACCGGCCGTACAGCGGGTACGGGTCCTCGTGGACCGTCGCGTCATATGGGTCGTAGCGAACCGGCCGCTCGTCGTCCATGCCACCCCCCGGGATTTAGCGGACTACTAGGCGGACTTGAGCCAAATCTTACGGACGGTCGGTCTACTGGGTACACGGAAGCGGTCGAACGTGGCCGCAGCCAGCCAACCAGGAGGCACGATGACCGATCCCCAGTCGCAGCCGGAGATGCCCGAACCGGCCGGCCCACTTCCGACGGAACCAGTTCCGACCGGTCTGGCTCCCGCCGGTGACGGCCAGGCCATCGCCCTCCCACCGGTCGGCGCGCGGCGCCGGCCGGCGGCGCGCCCCGCCAGGAAGTGCCGGTCGCGTCCAGCCCGTGGCCGCCGTCGGCCGGCGACACGCCACCGGCGGGGACCCCCTGGCCGGCTGCGCCCGCGGCCGCTGGCGGCGCGGGCGCTGGTGCCGGCTTCGGCGGGTGGGTTCCTGGTCCGCCAGGAGCACCCTGGGGCCCGCCGGGAGCGGGATGGACCGGGCCGACGTCGTCGGCCGGGCCGTCGGCGACGTCGTCGTCCGGTGGCCGACGGTCGAAGGTGATCGGCGCGGCGGCGCTGCTCACCGCGCTGGCGACGCTGGCCGGCGTGGGCATCGGCTATGCGGTCTGGCAGCCGTCGACGACCGCGCCGGCGTCCGCGACGTCACCGATCAGCGGCGGTTCCCGGCCGGTCGCGCCGGGGACAACCGGCTCGTCCGGCGGATCGTCCGGCGGACGGGGGTTCAGTTCCGGCGGCTCGCCGTTCGGCGGTGTCGGTCGTCCGGGCTCGTCCGGGTCGTCCGGCGGCTCGACGTCGTCGGCCGCCGGGTCGCCGTCGAACCTGTCGTCGATCGCCACGGGCGTCGACCCCGGGCTGGTCGACATCAACACGACGCTCAGCTACCAGGACGAGGAAGCGGCCGGGACGGGGATGGTCCTCACCTCGAACGGCGAGGTCCTGACGAACAACCACGTCATCGAGGGAGCGACGAGCATCAGCGTGACGGACATCGGTAACGGCAAGACGTACACCGCCAGTGTCGTCGGTTACGACCGGACGCCATGACGTCGCGGTGATCCAGCTCCACGGCGCCTCCGGTCTCCAGACGGTCACGACCGGCGACTCGTCCAAGGTGGCCGTCGGTGAGGGTGTCGTCGGGATCGGCAACGCCGGCGGCGCCGGGGGCACGCCGAGCGTCGCCGGTGGCTCGGTGACCGCCCTGAACCAGGCGATCACCGCCAGCGACGAGGGCGACGCCACCTCCGAGCAGTTGACCGGTCTCATCGAGGTGAACTCGGACATCCAGCCCGGTGACTCCGGCGGCCCGCTCGTCGACACGAGCGGCCAGGTGGTCGGCATGGACACCGCGGCGTCGTCGTCCCAGGGGTTCACCTTCCAGGACGCAACAGGCCAGGGCTACGCCATCCCGATCAACACGGCGTTGACGATCGCCAAGCAGATCGAGGCCGGTTCGAGCTCGTCGACCGTCCACATCGGGGCGACCGCCTTCCTCGGCGTCGAGATCCAGCCGTCGACCTCGGGCCAGGCCGGCCAGGGCTCGTCAGGCGGCGGCTTCGGTGGCGGAGGGTTCGGCCGGTTCGGCGGTACAGGGGGGACGACAGGCACAACAGCGACAGGCACCAGCTCGACAAGTGGGACGAGCACAGCGACGACAACAGCTGGTCAGGGGAGCTCGAGCACGGCCGGCGCGGACGTCGCCGGTGTCGTCGCCAGCTCGCCGGCGCAGAAGGCCGGCCTGGCCGACGGCGACGTGATCACCGCGGTCAACGGGACGACGGTCAGCTCGGCCGACGACCTCACGACCGTGATGATGGGCCACCACCCCGGCGACAAGGTCCAGGTGACCTGGACGGACAGCGCCGGTCAGCAGCACACCGCCACGGTCACGCTGGCCACAGGGCCGGCCGACTGACCGGTCCCGGCGTTTTGTCGTGTATCAACCCTTGACATCTGGCGGTGACCGCTCATAGCTCGCAACGAGAGTTGCGGAGTTCTCAGGGGGCTTGCTTCGTGGCGGCAGGAGGAGATGCACGATGACTTCGTCACGGTTGCTCAGGACCGTTTGCGTTGCTGCGCTGGCGGTGGGGGGGCTGACCATCTCGGGACGGCCGGCGCGTCGCCCTTCCGGGGGCGTGGTCCGTCGGGATCGTGGCTCCACCAGGGCCACCGGGGGTTCCCGATCGGGGGGCCCGGGTCCTCGGGAGGCCACCTGTACCGGTTCGTTGACAGCGTCGGAACTCCTCGCCGGGACCTACCGGTCGGGCGTCACGGTCTCGGGCGTAAACGCGGTCGACGGCGGGCCGGCCCTCATCGACGGCAACCTGACCCTTGCTCCCGGCTCGGCGCTCAACGCCACCTTTGCTCGTCCACGACGTCGCCGGATCAGGAACCAGCAGCCAGATCGTCTACGGGGACGTGGACGTGGCGAGTAGCGTCACCCTCGGCCTGCGTTGCGAGCCGAACTACTCAGCCTTGCAGTGACGATCCCGCTGCCGCCACAGGAGGCACCCTCACCAGTAGCGGCCGTATCTACGGGAGCCTCAACGAGTGGGAACCGCTGGGGGTGATCGTCCACGCCTCGACCATCGGTGGCAACGTCAACGAGTTCGGCGGAGGCGGCGGCGTCTCGTGCACAGTTCCGACGACGGGCATCTTCCCGGTGCTGCAGTCCCCTGTCTTCAGTGACTACGAGGACAACGCCATCGGCGGCAACTTCACGATCTCGGGTCTGCAGACGTGCTGGCTCAGCGCCTTGCGGAACAAGGTCCAGAGGAGCGTGGTCGACACGAACAACACGTTCGCCGACCCCGACGCCGACGAAGTGATCTCGAACACGATCGAGGGCGGCATGGTCTGCTACGGCAACAGCCCGGCGGTCCAGCTCGGGGACTCGCGCGGCGTGCCCAACGAGCTTCGGGGCCTGGCCGTGGGAGAGAGCGCCTTCGCGACCACCCAGCCGAATCCGGCGCGAACCTGGCAAGAACGGCGGAGGCGGGCAACGCCCGCCTACCGCGGCCGGCTCCTCGCGATGCTCACGTTGGAGAAGCTCAGAGGGCCGCAACGCCCAGCTCGGTCACCGATTCGTCACCCTCGCAGGGCTCCGCCACCGGGGGTGGGCGAGGGGGGACTTGAACCCCCACATCCTTTCGGACACAGGAACCTGAATCCTGCGCGTCTGCCTATTCCGCCACTCGCCCGGGCCATGCAAGGTTAGCCGACCGCGCGTGAGGCAGAATGCGGTCCGTCACCTGGGCAAGGAGCGTGATGCCTCCTCCAGGTGAGGGACCGACCGGTAGGATCGACCGGACCATGGGACTCCAGCAGTTCGAGGAGCGACTCGAGCGCTTGGTGGAGGGAACGTTGGCCAAACCCTTCCGCAGCAACCTCCAGCCGATCGAGATCGGCCGGAAACTGACGCGCGAGATGGACCTGCACCGCCGGGTGGGGGTCCATGGTCTTCTCGCGCCCAATTCCTTCTCCGTGACGCTGGCGACGGCCGACGTCGACCGGTTCACCAACTTCATCGACGCGCTGTCGAAGGAGCTGGCCGACGCCGCCCGGGAGCACGCCCGGATCGAGGGGTACTCGTTCGTCGGGCCGGTCGAGGTCCAGATCTACGAGGGGACGCGCCTGCGGCCGGGCCGGTTCGCCATTACGGCCGAGGTGGTCGAAGGACCCGAGGAAGAGGTCCGCGCCGAGCTGGTCCTGCCGGACGGTGGTCGGGTGGTGGTCGCGGACGACCCGGTCGTCATCGGTCGCCTGCCGGAGTGCGCGGTCGTCCTCGGCGACCCCAACGTCAGCCGGCGCCACGCCGAGATCCGGCGGACCGGGGACGTCGTCGTGGTGACCGACCTGGGTTCGACCAACGGGACGAAGGTGAACGGCGCAACGGTCCGCGAGCAGCAGCTGGCGAGCGGTGACGAGGTCACCGTCGGGTCGACCACCCTCGTCTTCGAGCTGACGTGACCGAAGGGCCGGTCGGGGTGCTCCTCGGCACCTCCACCAACTACTCGGCGATCCTGCGCCCGCTGCAGTGGCTGGTCGTCGTCCTCATCTTCCTCTTCTTCCTCCGGGTCGTCCGGGCCGTCTGGGTCGAGGTCCGGCCGGCGGGACCGCGCCAGACCCGGTCGGAGCGACGGCGGGCCGCTCGGGAGGAGCGGCGGGCCATCGAGGGCCCCGAAACGAGGCGGCGACGCAAGCAGCTGTTCCTCGAGACGTTGGAGCCGGCCGACCAGGCCGGTCGTACCTTCGACCTCGATGACGAGCTGACGATCGGGCGTTCGCCCGGCTGCGGCGTCCCGACCACCTACGACCCGTACAGCTCGACCCTCCACTCCCGCCTCTACCGGCGCGGCGACCAGCTGTGGGTCGAGGATCTCGGGTCGACCAACGGGACGTTCGTCAACTCCGAGCGGATCACGAAGCCGGTGAAGCTGGCCAAAGGCGACCTCCTGCAGGTCGGCGCAACCGTCTTGGAGGTCACGAAGTGACCGTCCTGCGGTCCGGCTCGGCTACCGACGTCGGTCGGGTTCGCCACTCCAACCAGGACCGCCTGCTGGAGGAGCCGAACCTCTTCGCAGTGGCGGACGGCATGGGCGGGCACGTCGGCGGCGAGGTGGCCGCGCAGGTCGCGGTGGACGCCCTCCGGGTGTCGTTCGCCCGGCAGGCGACCGTCGACGGTCTCCGACGAGCGGTCGGCGACGCCAACGCCGCGGTCTGGCGGGAGGGCCAGGAACAGGCCGATCTCCGGGGGATGGGGACGACGATGACCGCGGTGGCCCTCGTGGCCGGGGCGGACGGGCGCGACGTGATCGCCCTCGCCAACGTCGGCGACTCCCGGGCCTACGTCTTCTCCGGCGGGCGGGCCGTCCAGGTGACGTCGGACCACAGCCTGGCCGAGGAGAAGGTCCGCCAGGGCGAGCTGACCGAAGCCGAGGCGGCTGTCCATCCCCACCGCCACATCCTCACCCGGGCGCTCGGCGTCTCCCTCGACGTCGACGTCGACCTGTGGGAGCTGCGCCTGCACGACGGCGACCGGATCCTGCTCTGCAGTGACGGGCTGACGAACGAGGTCGGGACCGAGCAGATCGCCGGCACGCTCGCGTCGACGGCCGAACCAGCGGAGGCCGCTCGGGCGCTCGTCGAGGCCGCGGTGGCGCACGGCGGGAACGACAACGTGACCGTGCTCGTCGTCGACGTGCTCGTCGCCGACGCGGCCGCGGACGCCGCCACCGGCCCCGCGGCCGGGGCTGGCGCACCGGCGGCGGTCGATGGCCTGGCGGCCGGCGCGGCGGCGGGTGCGGTGGCCGGCATCGCCGCCGGGACTGGTGCCGCGGCGTCGACGGGTCAGGCCACGCCGCCGGTCGGCGCGGCCACCGATACCGATCGGGCCGGCCAGCCGGCATCGGCGCTCGACGACTCGACGACCGGTGTCGTGGCCGCCCAGCCGGCCGCGTCGACCCAACCTTTGACCGACGACCAACCGATCACCACCGGCGCCGTACCGGG
This sequence comes from uncultured Actinomycetota bacterium, assembly GCA_963745595.1. Taxonomy (GTDB): domain Bacteria; phylum Actinomycetota; class Acidimicrobiia; order Acidimicrobiales; family RAAP-2; genus DASZUK01. Next base: position 328,092 of record CAVUYB010000015.1, read on the forward strand.
AGTCCTGCCGGCGGACCGGCCGGCGGTCTCTGACGGGGCAGCCGGCCAACCCGAACCCAGCGAGCCCGAACCCGAGGAACCGAGCCGGCGGGAGCGACGACGGCAGCGGCGCCAGGAACGGCGTCGGTCGGGCACGCCGCGCCGGCTCACCTTCCGGGTCGTCCTCTTCCTCGTCCTCGTGCTCGTCGTCGTCGGCGCGGCGTACGGCTTCTTGCGGTGGTACGCGACCGACAACTGGTACGTGACGATCGAGGGCAAGCACCTCGTCATCTACCAGGGCCGTTCCGGCGGCCTGCTCTGGTTCAAGCCGACGCTGGTCGAGCGGACGTCGGTGACGACCGGCGAGGTGCTCCCGACACGGCTGTCGCTCCTGGCGGCCGACGTGAACGAGGGGTCACTGGCCAACGCCCGCCACTACGTCGCCAACCTGCACCAGGAGTACCTGACACAGCGGCGGATCGCCCGGGGCGAGACAACGACCACGACGACCACGTTCCCGTCGACCACGACGACCACGTCCGGCGGCGTGACGACGACGGCACCGGGAGGGGTCACGACGACCACCGTGGCCGGAGCGGTACCGACGACCAGCGCGACGACGGTGCCGTGACCGGCTGATGGGACGCCGCATTCGCTGGTTGGGCCTCGTGCTCATCCTGTGCTTCACGCTGATCCTGCTGCAGCTGGTCAACATCCAGGTCCGGCAGGCGTCCAGCCTCAATGCCTCGTCGGAGAACCCGAGGAACATCACCAAGCAGTACGACAACAACCGGGGCATGATCCGGGCGGCGAACGGCGCGGTGCTGGCCAAGTCGGTGAAGGTTCCCGGTGCCGGCCCCGACACCGACCAGTACTACCGGACATACCCCACAGGGACACTGTTCTCCGGGATCGTCGGCTACTCGTCCAAGTTCCGGGGCACGGCCGGAGTCGAGTACGTGTACAACACACAGCTCCTGCCGCACAAGCAGACAGCGACGACCCTGAGCCAGCTGCTGTCGCCGCCGGCACCGACGCCCGACGACGTGACGCTGACCGTCCAACCGACACTGCAGAAGACGGCGCGGGCGGCGTTGGCGGCCATCCCCGACGCCAACAAGGACGGGGCGGTGGTGGTGCTCAACCCAAGACCGGGCGCGGTCCTGGCCATGTACTCCAGCCCGAGCTTCAATCCCGAACACACTCGCCAACCCGACAACCACAAAAGAGGAAGCGGCGAGCAAAGCCGATTTCGCAGTCACAGATCCGGAAGGCTTCAAGGCCGGCAACCCGATGGCCACCTTTGACACCTTCCTGCCCGGATCCACCTTCAAGGTGGTCACCAGCACCTCCGTCTACAACCTCAAGCCGACAAAGGCGACATTCACATTCCCGGTGGCCGGCTGCACGGCGAAGGGTCAGCTCCCGACAACACTTGCGATCTGCAATGACGCCCACACCGCCACAACAGCCACTCCCTGTGGCGGGAAGATGGTTCAGATGTTGCCGGAGTCCTGTGACCCCGGGTACGCCCTTCTCGGGTACCAACTCGGGCCGACAGTCCTGTCGAAGCAGGCCGAGTTGTTCGGGTACAACGCCAAGCCGCCGATCGATCTGACCACAGTCTCCAAGTCCCGCTTTCCGACAGTCAAAGATCTTCAGCCAGGGCAGACCCCGGGACCCGGCGGGGTCGCCCTCGGCGCCTTCGGTCAGGGCACAGTGAGCTCGACGGCCCTCCAGGGTGCCATGGTCGCCGAAGGGATCGCCGACACAGGGACGGTCATGACCCCGCACGTGATGGCCCAGATCCGCAACGCCCAGGGGGGCGTGGTGCAGACCTACACGCCGAAGCCCTACCAGCAGGCCACGACCGCGGCGGCGGCGAAGCAGGTGAACCAGCTCATGCAGGGGGTGGTCACCACACCGAAGGGCACCGCGTACACCGTCGGCTTCACACCGAACGAGCATGTCGCGGTCAAGACCGGCACCGCCCAGGTGGGCAACGCCGCCCAGAACACCGTGGACTGGATGATCGGGTTCGCGCCGGCGACAAACCCGACGGTTGCCGTCGCGGTGGTCGTTCCCGAGCAGGCGACGTCGGCTTCGGGGGCCGACATCGCCGGACCGATCGTGAAGTCGGTCATCCAGGCCGCGCTGGCCGAGCAGGCGGCCGACGCGCCGGCGCCGACCACGACGACGACGGCCCCGCCGCCGACCACGACGACCGTCCCGCACTACACCGGCCACGGCACGCCGACGACGGCACTGTCGACGACCCCGACGACCGTCCCACCGCCGGTCACGACGACGGTCCCGCCGACGACGACAACGGCCGCGATACCGACGACGACGACGCCGTTCCCGTCGACCACGACGACCGTCGCGCCGGCAGCCACACCGGCGCCGCCGACAGCCGCGACGCCGTGAGGGCGTCCTCGTGGCCGCTCGACGGTCGCCCGTTCTCGTACCGGTCGCGGCCTAGGCTCTGACGCCAATGGAACCCGTGCAGACGCCGCGCGTCTTCTCCAATCGTTACGAGTTGACGCACCTGATCGCCCGGGGGGGAATGGCCCAGGTGTACCGGGCCCGAGATCGCCTTTTGGACCGGCCGGTGGCCCTCAAGGTGCTGTTCCCGGAGCTCTCGGTGGACCGGGCGTTCGTCGAGCGGTTCCGCCGCGAAGCCCAGGCGGCGGCCAACCTGTCGCACCCGAACATCGTCCCGGTCTTCGACTGGGGCGAGGACAGCGGCACGTACTTCATCGTGATGGAGTTCGTCGACGGCCAGCCGCTCTCGGCCGTCCTGCGCGAACACGGCCCGCTGGCCGCCAAGCGGGTGGCGGACATCGGCGCGCACGTCGCCGCCGCCCTCTCGTACGCGCATCGCCATGGCGTGATCCACCGCGACGTCAAGCCGGGCAACGTCCTCATCACCGACGAGGGCCAGGTGAAGGTCACCGACTTCGGGATCGCCCGGGCCGTCAACACCGAGGAGAGCCTGACCCAGACCGGCGCGGTCATGGGCACGGCGACGTACTTCTCGCCGGAGCAGGCCGAGGGGATCGGCGTCGACGCCCGCAGCGACGTCTACTCGCTCGGCGTCGTCCTCTTCGAGATGGTCGCCGGCCGGCCGCCGTTCCTCGGTGAGTCGCCGGTCTCGGTGGCGTCGAAGCACGTCCGCGACCAGCCGCCGCCGCTCCGGAGCCTGCGGCCGACAGTGCCAGCCGACCTGGAGGCGGTCATCGCCAAGGCGATGGCCAAGTCGCCGGACGACCGGTACGCGTCGGCCGACGACCTGCGGACGGACCTCCTCCGGTTCCGCGACGGCCGGGCGGTCCTGGCCGGGGACGCGGGGACGACCCAGGTGCAGCAGGCGGTCGGCACGACCGGCGTCATGGGCGCGGTGGGCCAGACCCAGGCCGTCCCGACGGCCCCGAGCGACGAGGGCGACGACGACGAGGCCCGCAAGAAGCGGACCCGGCGACTGGTCATCGCCCTGGTCGTCCTGCTCGTCGTCCTGGCCGTTATCGCGTTCTTCCTCGTCAGGGCCTTGTCACCGAGTTCGACGTTCGCCCTGCCCAACGTCGCCCATCAGTCGGAGGCGGCGGCCAAGGCGACACTGCAGGGCCGGGGACTGACCGTCGACACCTCTCGTTCGTCGTCGAGCAGCACGGCGGCCGGGATCGTGCTCAGCACCAAGCCGGCCGCCGGCTCGCAGGTGAAGAAGGGCGACACCGTCACACTGGTCGTCAGCAGCGGGCCGGCCAAGGCCGACGTGACAGTGCCGGACGTGACGACAACAACAGTCACGAAGGCCACGTCGGCGCTCAAGGCCAAGGGCTTCACGGTGACAGTCACGCCGGTCAAGAACAGCAAGCCGAACGGGACGGTCTTCAAGCAGACACCGGTCGGCGGCACGAAAGCCAAGTCCGGCTCGACGGTGAAGCTGTCGGTGTCGGAGCAGAGCTCGGTCAAGGTGCCGAACGTCGTCGGTCACAATCAGGCCACAGCCGGCGCGACGCTGTCGGGCACAGGGCTCAAGGTCGGGTCGACGAACGCCGCCTGCTCGAGCTCGTACTCGAGCGGTCTGGTGTCGGCCCAGAACCCGGCCGCTGGCGTGGCCGAGGTGCCGGGGACGGTCGTGAACCTGACGATCTCGTCCGGCCCCTGCCAGGCGGTCGTGCCGGGAGTCGTCGGCCAGAAGGTGACAGCGGCCAAGTCGACACTGGCCGGTAAGGGGTTCAGCCGGGTCAGCGCGGTGACAACGTCGACCTGCAAGTCGACAACAAACGGCAATGTGATCAGCCAGAAGCCGACCGCCGGCTCGTCGCTCTCGACCGGCACACCGGTGACACTGAGCGTTTGCAGCAACACGACGCCGTCGACCACGACGACGAGCACGACCGCGCCGCCGAGCACCTCGACCACGACGACGAGCACGACCGCGCCGCCGAGCACGACCACCACCGCGACGTCGGCCCCCTGACCGGCCGGTCCGGCTCCGATCGCTTCCTGTAAGGAGCCGGCCGGGAGGAGCCCCGCGGCCGTCAGCCGCTGGCGACCCGGGTCAGGAAGTTGCCGAGCAGCGTCGGCCCGGAGGGGGTCAGGATGGACTCGGGGTGGAACTGGACCCCCTCGACGTCCAGCGAGCGGTGGCGCAGGCCCATGACGACGTCGCGGTCAGCGGTGGCCGTCACGACGAGCTCGTCGGGCACGGTCTCGGGGGCGACGACCAGCGAGTGGTAGCGGGTGGCGACGAACGGGTCGGGTAGGCCGGTGAAGATCCCGGCCCCGTCGTGGGTGATCTCGGACGTCTTGCCGTGCATGAGACGGGGCGCCCGGACGACGGTGCCGCCGAAGACCTGCCCGATCGCCTGGTGGCCGAGGCAGACGCCGAGGATGGGCAGCTCGCCGGCCAGCTCACGGATGGCGGTCAGGCTGATCCCGGCGTCCTCCGGTCGGCCCGGCCCGGGCGAGACGAGGACGGCGTCGGGACGCTCGCGCCGGATGCCGCCGACGTCGATGGCGTCGTTGCGGAAGACGACCGGGTCGGCGCCGAGCTCGCCGAGCTCCTGGACGAGGTTGTAGACGAACGAGTCGTAGTTGTCGATCACGAGGATGCGGACCGCCATCGGGGCGATGGTACCGGCCCCGCAACGGCGGGTGGCCCGGGGGTGGCTATCCTCGTGGCCCATGGCCGCCAAGGCGAACACCGGACCGGGACGGGCCCAGCGGAAAGGTCGATCGGCCGAGGGTCGGACGACCGCCAAGGGAAGCTCGCGGGTCGGTCGCTACACGTCGGCGGAGGAGAGCGGCCGGTACACCGCGCCGATCCCGAAGGGCGTCAAGGCGAGCCCGCGCTGGTTCGGCGGCCTCGTCCTGCTCCTGCTGGTCCTCGGCGTATTGATGATCCTGCTGAACTACCTGACGGTCCTGCCCGGCGCGGTGTCGGTCTGGTACCTCGTCGGCGGTCTCGTGGTCATCTTCGGCGGCTTCTTGATGGCCACCCGGTACCGCTGACCGGGCGCGTACCGCTAACCGGGCCGTACAGCTAACTGGGCAGCGCTGCTAACCGGGCAGGGCGTCGTCGGCCATAAGGCGCTCGACCCGCCGGCCGACCCGGCGCTCGATGACGAAGGCCAGGAACGGCAGGAAGCCGGCGCCGACCATCGCAGCCATCTGGAGCAGCGTGAAGCGGGCGCGGCGGGCCAGGTCGACGGCAGCCAACAGGTAGACGATGTAGAGGAAGCCGTGGATCGGCCCGACGATCTGCGCGACCTGGGGGATTGTCGCTGCGTACTGGAGCGGGACGCCGACGAAGACGAGGATCAGCAGCCCGACGCCGACGATGTACGCCATGATCCGGTAGCGGAGCAGCGCGGCCGCCAGCCCCCGGTTAGCCGCCGACGGGTCCTCGCCGTGGACGTAGCCGGGCGCCACCAGCTGGCCGATCCGTCGGGGCGTCGACGGGGGCGTCGCTGATCGGCCCGGGGTGTCTGTCTCGCTCATCGGTGCCGCCACGTCTTCGGCCCCTGCTCGGCCAGCGCGGCGAGCCGGTCGTTGTAGGCGGCGAGCGCGTCGTCCTCGTCCTCCCGGCGGCGCGCCGAGCCGACCGAGGCGCCGCCGGCGACCCCGTCGGCTCCCGGTCCGGTCGGCGCGGCGGCCTGCAGCTTCTCCTGGGCCCGGCGACCGACGGTGCCCAGGTCGGTGTGGATCAACATCCACCAGCCCCAGACGCCGACGACCGCGAAGATCGGCCACTCGACCGAGTACAGGTAGCTGAGGCCGTTGCCGTCGAACGCCCGGTTGACCTGCCACCAGAACGCGACGAGGCAGCCGGGGAACCAGAACAGGATGGCCAGGTCGAGGCCGAGCGCCCGCCGGGAGAACCATCGCTGCCGCACGTCCTGGCGCACGATCGCAGCCTACCGACGCGCCGCGGCCGACCGACAGCGGAGGAGCGGTGCCCGGTCAGCCGAGACGCTCGATGACGGTGGCGTTGGCCATCCCGCCGCCCTCGCACATCGTGAGCAGGCCGTACCGGCCGTCGGTGCGCTCGAGCTCGTTGAGCAGGGTGGTCATCAGCTTGGCCCCCGACGCGCCGAGGGGGTGGCCGAGGGCGATGGCGCCGCCGTTGACGTTGACCCGGTCCATGTCCGCGTGGAGCTCCTTCTCCCAGGCGAGCACGACCGATGCGAAGGCCTCGTTGATCTCGATCAGGTCGATGTCGTCCATCGAGAGCTTCGCCCGCTCGAGCACCGTCCGGGTGGCGGGGATCGGGCCGGTGAGCATCGTCACCGGGTCGACGCCGGCCAGGGAGAAGGCATGGAACCGGGCCCGGGGGGTGTACCCGAGGGCGGCGGCCTTCTCCTCGCTCATGATCAGCACCGCGGCGGACCCGTCGGTGATCTGCGACGCGTTGCCGGCGGTGATCTTGCCGCCCTCCATGAAGGCCGACTTGAGCGTGGCGAGCACCTCGACCGAGCTGTCCGGGCGGATGCCCTCGTCGGCCGTGACCAGCTCGTCGGTGTCGTTGCCCTCGTCGTCGTGCACGGGGACCGGGACGATCTCGTTCTCGAACCGGCCCTCCGCGGTGGCGCGGGCGGCCAGCTGGTGGCTCCGGACGGCGAACGTGTCGAGATCCTCGCGGGACAGGCCCCACTGGTCGGCGACCATCTCGGCGCCGTGGCCCTGGCTGACGATCCCGCCGACCGCCTCGTAGCGCTTCATCATCCGGGGACCGAACGGGAAGCCGAAGTCCCGGACGACGGACGATCCCATCGGCGTGTGGGTCATCGACTCGACGCCGGCGGCCACGACGACGTCGTAGGCCCCGGCCATCACCCCTTGGGCGGCGAAGTGGAGCGCCTGCTGCGACGAGCCGCACTGGCGGTCGATGGTCGTCGCCGGCACCGACTCGGGCCAGCCGGCGGCGAGGACGGCGTTGCGGCCGATGTTGAGCGACTGCTCGGAGACCTGCATCACGCAGCCGGTGATGACGTCCTCGACCAGCGCCGGGTCGAGGTCGTTGCGCTGCTGGAGCGCCTTGAGCGACTCGGAGGCGAGGTCGACCGCGTGCCAGTTGCGGAACTTGCCATTGCGCTTGCCGCCGGCGGTGCGGACGGCGTCGACGATCACGGCGGTGGTCATGGCTGTGGTCCTCCTCGCATTCCGGCGGCTCGAGCCTGCCGGTTGGATTGACGTCATTCTACCGGTGGCCCGCTGGCCAGCCGCCGGTTGTCGGCAGGAGCCGACCGACCGGGCTCCGTCCGCCGGTCCGGAGCGTCAGTCGAGAGGGTAGTGGACCCCGGTCAGCTCTTCCGACAGCTGCCAGAGCCGGGCCGCGTCGTCGGGTCGGTGGGACCGGCGGTTCGAGCCGACCCGGACCGGCGGCCCGTACTGCTCGGCCAGCCCGCGCGGACCGAAGTACTGGCCGCCGAGCACGCCGGGGGCGGTCGCCGCGTAGAGCGTCGGTAGGGCGCCGGCCATCGCCGACTGCCCGAGGTGGCCTGCCAACCGGCCGGCCCGAGCCCGGACGGCCGACGCGTCCATCACCGGCCCGGTCGTCGCCAGGTTCGTCCGGGCCCATCCGGGATGGGCGGCAACGGCGATCGCCGCCGCGCCGGCCGCCCGGAGCCGGCGGTCGAGCTCGTAGGTGAACAGCAGGTTGGCCAGCTTCGTGTTCCCGTACGCCAGCCACCGGTTGTGCCCCCCGGCCAGTCCCTGCAGCCGCTCGGCGGACGCGAGGTCGAGGTGGCCGAGCCGGTGGAGGGCGGAGCTGATGGTCACGATTCGCGACCCGGGCAGTGTCCGCATCCGGTCGAGCAGGAGCCCGGTCAGCGCGAACGGCCCGAGATGGTTGGTGGCGAACTGGCGCTCGAAGCCGTCGTTGGTGAACGCGAACGGGGCGGCCATCACGCCGGCGTTGTTGACGAGGATGTCGAGCCGGCCGTGCTCGTCGGTGAACCGCCGGGCGGCCTCGTGCACCGACGACTGGGACGCGAGGTCGACGACGAGCAGCTCGACGGACGCGCCGGCCGCGTTCCCGACGACGTGGTCGGCGGCCTGGAGCCCCTTGATGCGGTCCCGGCAGGCCAGGACGACGTGGGCGCCGTGGGCGGCCAGCTCGACCGCGGTCTCGTGGCCGATGCCGCTGTTGGCCCCGGTGACGAGGGCGACGGTCCCGGTGAGGTCACCGATGTCGTCGGGGCCCCACCGCCCGGCCTTCGGTCCGTTCACCGCGGGTGAGGTTAGTCCCCGATGTGGTCGGCCGGGATGGTGCCGAGCCGGCCGGCGTGGAAGTCCTCGAACGCCTGGGCGAGCTCGTCCTTGGTGTTCATGACGAACGGGCCGTACGCGGCGACCGGCTCGCCGATCGGCCGACCGCCGAGCACGAGGACGTCGAGGTTCGGCGATCGCGACTCCTGGTCGCGGTCGGCCTCGACGACGATCGCGTCACCCGCGCCGTGGACGGCGAGCTGGCCGGTGTGGACCGGTCGGGCGTCCGGGCCGACGGTGCCGTGGCCGGCGAGCACGTAGACGAGGGCGTTGAACTCGGCCGGCCACGGCAGCACGAGCCGGGCGCCCGGGCTGACGGTGGCGTGGACGAGCGAGATCGGCGTGTACGTGATCCCCGGGCCTTCCTGGCCGGCGACCGGACCGGCGATGACGCGGACGAGCGCGCCGCCGTCCGGTGACGAGAGCAGCGTCGCGGCCTGGGGCTCGATGTCCTGGTAGCGGGGCGCGACCCACTTGTCGGCGGCCGGCAGGTTCACCCAGAGCTGGATGCCGTGGAACAGGCCGCCGCTGGCGACGAGGTCGTCCGGCGGCCGCTCGATGTGCAGGATGCCCGCGCCGGCGGTCATCCACTGGGTGGCGCCGTTCGTGATGAGCCCACCGCCGCCGATCGAGTCCTGGTGCTGGAAGGTCCCGTCGATCATGTACGTCACCGTCTCGAAGCCGCGGTGCGGGTGCCACGGCGTGCCCTTCGGTTCCCCCGGCCCGTACTCGACCTCGCCCATCTGGTCCATGTGGATGAACGGGTCGAGCGCGGCCATCGGCACGCCGGCGAACGCCCGGCGGACCGGGAACCCCTCGCCCTCGAGGCCGTTCGGCGCGGTCGTCACCTGCGTGACCGGCCGCACCGCGGTGGCGGCCGGGTCAGCGACGACGATCTTCGGCAGCGTCAGCGGGTTCTCGACGGTGACTGCAGGCATCGGACGACCTCCTTCGATCTGTCCTCTTCGATTCGGTCAGGACAACGCCGGTAGCGGTCGGGTCATTCCTCCCATTGTCCGGGGACGGGCCCCCGGGGTGGTGTCGAGCGGACTCAGGACGGCGTGAAGAAGTCGTTCGGGTCGACCGCGATGAAGAGGCCCTCACCCTGGGCCAGCAGCGTCCCGCCCGCCTTCAGCTCGGCCGTGATCGTCAGCTTGCGGCCGGAGCGGTCGTGCAGCCGCGACCGGACCTCGAGGAGCTGACCGACCGGGGTCGGGGCCCGGTAGGTCACGGTCAGCCGGCCCGTGTACGCCGGCGTCCGGGCCATCGAGATGACGAGGCCCATCGTCTCGTCGATCAGCGAGGCGACGATCCCGCCGTGGGCCCGGCCGGGGGCGCCCTCGAAGGCTTCGCCGAGCGTCACCTGACAGACCGCCTCGTCCCCCTCCCGCCACAGCCGGGCGGCGATGCCCATCGGGTTGGCCCGACCGGAGACGACACAGTCGGGGAAGGCGTTCTTCACGACGGCGTCGCGGCCGTCGGGCCGGGGCTCGGAGAAGACGCCGGTCTCCTGGACGTGGAAGGCGTGCGGCCGCTCCGGCGCGGCGAGCACACCGGGGAGGAGGTCGTCGACCTGGGCGGCGATCCGCCGGAGGAGCTCGTCGTCGGGCTGGTGGGCGACGAGCCCGTTGCCGAGCCGCCGGAGCGAGTCGGCGAGGGCCAAGCGGGCCGGCGACGTGTGGTCCGCCCCGCCGGCCGCGTCGCCGGTCTCCGTTGTCTCGCCCATCGGCGCGGTCGCCTGTGCCATCAGGCCAGCGTACCTGGGGGTCGGTCATCGATTTCGCCGTCCGGGACGCGGCGCACCAGGAGGACGCGCTCGGCCCGCCGCTCCTCTTCGAGGAGTTTCTGGCGGGCCATCAGGAGGTCGAACTGGGTGAGCAGGCCCACCAGGCGACCCGGGTCGTCGCGGTCGACGACGGGGACGACGCCGACGCCGAGCCCGGCCATCCGGTCGGCGACCGACCGGAGAACCTCGTCGGGGAACGCCGTCGCCTGCAGCTCGTGCATCGCCTGGTGGACCAGCTGCGGACCGTCGCGGCCGGCGAGCACCGCCGACCACGGGACGACGCCGACGAGCCGGCCGGCGTCGTCGAGCACCGGGAAGAGCCGCTGGCGGCGCTCCGGCGAGCCCTCCTCGAGCACCCGGTACAGGTCGTCGACCGGCCGCGTCGGCTCGACGCTGAAGACGTCGGTCTCCATCACCTCACGGACGAACGTCGCCTCGAGCGGGTCGACCGCGTACTCGCGCATCACGTGGAAGCCCCGGCGGGCCACCTTCTCGGTGAGGATCGACCGCTTGAGGACGAGCACGCTGACCAGGTGGGCGACGGTGGCGACGACGAGCAGGGCGAGCAGGCTGTTCTGGTCGTGCGTCAGCTCGAGCGCAAAGACGATGGCGGTGAACGGCGATCGGGTGACGCCGCTGATCGCTCCGGCCAGTCCGATGAGGGCCCAGACACCGGGCGACGCGCCCGGCAGCACGTGACCGAGCGCGCCGCCGATCGCCGCGCCGAGCATCATCACCGGGGCGAGGATGCCGCCGCTCGTCCCGCTGCCGAGACCGGCCGACCAGATGACGAGCTTGACGACGAAGAGGAGGAGAAGGGCGTCGACGCCGAGCCGGCCGAGCAGCTCGGCGTGGATCGTGTCGTAGCCGACGCCGAGCGCCCGCGGGTCGACGAGGCCGCCGATACCGATGACGAGGCCGCCGATCATCGGCCACCACATCCAGCCGAGGTGGCCGGTCAGCGTCTTGAAGAGGTCCTCCGCCCGGTAGACGGCCTGGGTCAGCAGCCACGCCCCCAACCCGGTGGCGACGCCGACCGCGGCCGCGCCGAGCAGCGCGACGCCGCCGAGCACGCCGTGCGCGGGAACGGGGAAGATCGGCTGCGGCGCGACGAGCCCGGCGTTGGCCATGACCAGGCGCAGCCCGTCGGCCGTCGCCGCCGCGATCCCGACCAGCACCATCGAGCGCGGCCGGAGCTCGAACGCCAGCAGCTCGACGCCGAACAACGTCGCGGCCACCGGCGTACCGAAGACCGCGCTCATCCCGGCCGCCGCGCCGGCGACGAGCAGGCTCCGCCGCTGGGCGGCCGTCAGCCGAAAGAGCTGGCCGACGACCGAGCCGACCGCACCGCCGGTCAGGATGATCGGGCCTTCCGCACCGAACGGGCCGCCGGTCCCGATGCTGATCGCGCTGGAGATCGGCTTGAGGACAGCCAGCCGTGGCTGGACCCGGCTCCCGTTGATGAGGATCCGTTCCATCGCCTCCGGGATGCCGTGGCCACGGATCTGTTCGGAGCCGAACCGGGCCATCAGACCGACGACGAGGCCGCCGCCGATCGGGATGACGACGGCCAGCGCGCCGAGCGTGTTGGCGTCCGGCGAGACGAGATCGACGCTGAGCCGCTGGTAGTAGAAGAGGTTCGTGAAGAACCCGATCATGTCGAGCAGCGCCAGCGAGATGCCGGCGCCGAGGGCGCCGACGACGACCGCGAGCGGCACCAGTCGGAGGATGGCCCGCGTCGTCGTGAAGTCGCCGAGCGACCGGACTCTGGGACTGCGGCGGAGGGGACTGGGAAGTTCCATCGTACTACGATGTTATCGTGGAACGATTGATGTTGTGTAGCCGTGATCGTGGATGACCCGTGGTAGCGGACGACACCGTGGTACTGGATGACTGTGGGATTGGATGACGAGGTGTACGCCCGGCTGCTGGCCTTGCGGACCGGGTTCCGCCGCTTCGAACGGTGGAGCGAGCAACAGGCCCGGGCGGCCGGTCTGACGCCGGCCCAGCACCAGCTCCTGCTGGCGATCCGCGGCCACGACGACCGGAGGGGGCCGACGATCGGCGAGGTCGCGGACTACCTCCTCCTCCGGCACCACAGCACCGTCGAGCTCGTCGACCGCGCCGACGCGGCCGGGCTCGTCGACCGCGTCCGGGACGGCGACGACCACCGAGTCGTCCGGCTGAAGCTCACCGACGAAGGGGCCCGTCGGCTCGAAGCGCTCTCCGCGCTCCACGTCGAGGAGCTCGAGCGGCTCGCCCTGCTGCCCCGGGCGTCGGCGAACCTCGAGCCGGTCCACCGGAGCCACGGGCTCGCCGGGCCGCCGGGGACGGACGGACCGAGCTGATCCGGCGGACCCTGGACGGCGACCCGATCGGGCGGCGGTCGGCTACGGGATCGGCCGGCCGGGACGTCGTGATGGTGGGGCTAGATGGACTTGAACCATCGGCCTCAGCATTATCAGTGCTGCGCTCTAACCAACTGAGCTATAGCCCCTGGTGAACTTTCGACGCTACACCACGACCGTTGCCGGCTCATCTCGACCGGGGCGCGTGCGGGTCGGCGTCACGCCTTCCCGGCGACCAGCGCGGCGAGCGCCTGCGCGCCCGGTCCGTTGATCGGCAGGTGGGTGGCTGTCGAGTAGAGCCAACCCGGGTTCTGCGACGCCAGCGTGTTCCAGTCGACGAGGACGGCGTTCGGGTAGCGCGCCACGCCGGCGGCCAGGACGGTGTTGTTGGGGTCCTGCCATGTCCGGTCGACGTGGATGTTGACGAAGACGACCCGTGACGCGCCGGAGAGCAGCGACATCATCGTGTTGAAGTCTGTTGTCGAGATCGGCCCGTTCGTTCCGAGACCGATGATGACGACCGCCCCGAGTTGCCCGGATGTCTTGAGCTGCTGGACGAGTGTCTCGCCGGCGCTCCACTGCCGGCTCACCGACGCGTCGACCGTGACGCCCGGGACATCCTGTTCGAGCGCTGTCTGGTAGTCGAGCATCACGGAATCGCCGATTGCCGTCACGTGCCCGGCGACGAACCCGGCACCGGCAGCGGGAAGCGGGGGAGAGGTCAGCGCGCCGTGCGTGCCGGGAGCGGCCGTCGTGGTCGTCGTCGGCGCGGTGGTCGAGGACGTGGACGACGTCGGTGAGGTAGAGGACGTCGTGGTCCGGGCGCTCCCGACCGACGAGCGTGGAGCCGTCGGCTGGCCGGTGGTCGTCGTCTTCGGCGCTGCGTTCGGCGAGAAGGAGCAGGCGGCCAGGGACAGGGCCGCCGCCGCGCTGACGGCGGCGACCGCGACGATGCGCCGACTGAATCGACGTCGGGACCGCGTCGGTGACGGAGTCGCCGCCGATGTCCCTTCGTCGGCCGGCGGGGAGGTGTCGAAACGATCGGTCATGGTCGGGCCGCCGCACGGGATCCAGTCCGCCGGTTCCCGCGCCGGCGTCAGATTCTCGCATGCCGGGGTCGGCGCGATGGTGACGTGTGAGAACATCTGCCGTGCTGACCTCGCAGTTGTGCACGCACGCCAGCCTGACGTCACCGGAGCTGCGGGTCTGGTCGGATCGCCTGCGACCGATGTGGGACCCGGCGGGCGACGATCCACGACCGGTGATGCTCCACCGGAAGATGTGGGAGTGGCTGTTCATCTGCCAAGCGCTGTCGGAACGGGACATGCTCCGGCCCGGCCGGCGAGGACTGGGCTTCGGCGTCGGGCGGGAGCCGCTCGTGCCGCTGTTCGCCGCCCTCGGCTGCGAGGTCGTCGCCACCGACCTCGAGCCGGACCGGGCCCAGGAGGCCGGCTGGACGGCGACCGGCGACGAGTATTCCGGCGGCCTCGAGGGACTGCACGACGAGCGGCTCTGTCCGCGAGACGAGTTCGTCCGACGGGTCCGGTACCGGCACGTCGACATGAACGACGTGCCGGACGACCTGCAGGGGTTCGACTTCACCTGGTCGTCGTGCGCTTTCGAGCACCTCGGTGACCTGCGCGCCGGGACCGACTTCGTCGTCGAGCAGATGCGCTGCGTCGCTCCCGGCGGCGTCGCCGTCCACACGACCGAGCTCAACGTCTCGTCCGGCGACCGGACGGTGGCCGCCGGACCGACCGTCCTCTATCGACGTCGGGACATCGAAGAGCTCGCCGCCCGGCTGCGCGGCCTCGGTTACCGGATCGATGTCGACCTGACCGAGGGCATCGCGCCGGCCGACGGTCACGTCGACGTGCCCCCGTTCAGTGACACCCACCTGCGGACGACGCTCGGCGAGTTCGTGACGACGTCGGTCGGACTCGTCATCGAGAAGCCGGCCCAGCCGGCCCGCCGCCGGTCGCTCTTCCGGCGCTAGACCGTCGTCAGTCGGCCGTGCGCTGGCGTTCCCGTCCGGTGTCGTAGAACGCGTCGAGGTAGTCGTCCGACTCGAGTGTGCTGTCACGCATCAACGAGAAGACCTCCGAGCCGGCCTGCGGCCGGTCGGCACCGATCCAATACGCCTGGGCGATGTCGAGGAACTCGGAGTTGAGCCGTTCGGCGTATGCCCGTGCCTCCGACTCGGCCTTGGCGATCGCATCGTCCAGCGAGTCGGCCTCCCAGAGGGTGATCCGCTCCTCGTACGTCGACGGCCCGGACCAGCGGAAGACGCAGCGGACGCCGAACCACCCCCGTGTGTCCTGCCCTCCGTCGTTGCCTTCGCCGTCGATCGGCTCGTCGCCGTCGATCGGCTCGTCGCTGCTCAGCTCGTCGACATCCACCGTCGAGCCGTCCCCCGGTATCTCGCTCCCCGGCGTCTCGTTCCCCGTGCCCTCGTCCACGCCCGGCAGGTTAGTCACGGTCGTGGACGGCGACGGTTTTCGATCGCGCCGTCGCCCGCCGGCTGACCCCTGTCGCCCGCCGGCCGACGCTGGTGGCACTCGGTGGCTCCGGCCGGAGGTCGAAGTCCCTAGCCGCGCGCCCTACGATGGGGGTTCCGGCTGTCACGGCGCGGAGCTTCCGCTTCGACCGTGCCCCGGGGGTGTAGCTCAGCTGGCTAGAGCACCTGCTTTGCAAGCAGGAAGTCGTGGGTTCGAGTCCCATCACCTCCACCAAAGAGGACGGTGCGCGAACCGCACCTTCTCTCTCAGGTTCCCCCAGTCGTTCCCCCAGTCGTTCCCCCGATCGTTCCCCCAGCGCGGGGAGCCGAAAGATCGGCTGGATGGCATGCCGGCTGTCGACCCGGATCTCGTGCACGAGCGCCTGCAGGAGTGCCTTCACGGCCGCCGGAGAGCCGTTGGCGACGGCATCGGCCACCAGGTCCCGCAGTGCCGTCACGTCGTCTTCGGTGGGCGTCACGACGGCCTCTGTGTCGGTGGCGTCGGCCAGTTCTTGGCGACGCGAGCGCAGCGCGTCGGCCTGGGCACCGAGCGCCTTCAACCGCTTGCCGCAGACCGACTCGGGCATCGAACCGCACTCGAAGGCCCGCAGGTAGCGGTCGACGCCGGCCTCGGCCTTGTGCAGCTCGACGTCGATGGCCGCCAGCTCCGCGTCCCGTCGATCACTGTCGGCACTCGCACGTCCCCTCGCCTCAGCCGCCGCTCGGGCGAACAGGTCGGTGTCTTCGAGCGTGGTGACCAGCGCGTCGACGATGGCGTCGTCCAGGGCACTGGCCGGCAAGCGATCGGCCCCGCAAGTGTCGGTGCCATAGCGCTGGCGTCCGGCGCAGGTGTAGTAGCGATAGGTGGCGTTGCGTCCACGGGCGGCCGTTCCGGTGAAGTGCCGCCGGCAGTGGCCGCAGACGACGAGGCCGGTGAGCAAGTAGTCCGACCCGTTGGCCGCCCGCTTGGCCACGTCCTCGCCCCGTTCGACGAGCAACGCCTGCGCAGCGTCGAACAGCGGCTCGGGAACCAGGGGCCGGTGCTCGCCCTTCGTCCAGACGTCGCGGAAGTGGACGAACCCAAGGTAGGTGCGGTTGCGGAGCATGGTGAGGATCGCCTTGTAGGACCAGGGCTTGCCGGCACGGGTTCGTAGACCTGACGCGTTCAGCCGGTTGGCGATGGCGTGGGAGCCGAGCCGCTTGTGCACGTACAGGTCGAAGGCCAGCTCGACCAACGGGGCTTCGTCCTCGTCCACCGAAAGACGCCCCTCGCCCTTCACGACCCGGTAGCCGAAGGGCTCGTGACCACCGCACCAGTTGCCCTGGGCGGCCTTGCGCTCCATGCCGGCGATGACCCGGTCGATGATCGTCGCCCGCTCGAACTCGGCGAACACGCCGAGCATCTGGACCATCATCCGACCGGCTGGACTGGCCGTGTCGAACGGCTCGGTGGCCGACCGGAAGGCCACGCCGGCCGTGTCCAGGTCCTCGAGTACTTGGGCCAACCCACGGACCGAGCGCGACAGCCGATCGACCCGGTAGACGAGGAGAAGATCGAACCGACCGGCCGCCGCGGCCGCCAGCGCCTTACCCAGTCCCGGCCGTTCGAGCTTGGCTCCGGAGATCTGGTCGGTGAAGGTGGCCACCAGCTCCCAGTCCTCCTGGCTCTTCACGTAGGCAGCCAGCCGCTCGGACTGGGCGCCGAGCGAGTACGGCTGGTTGACCTCGTCCGTCGAGATGCGGGTGTAGGCGGCTACTCGCACGCTGGTTCCCCCCTCCGATCAACGGGACCGGACGGTCCCGGCCACTATGCCCCCGACGACTGCGCCGCTTCGCTGTCGTCGACCGAAGCCGGCGAAACCCCGGCCGCTCGGACCGCTGACCGGACCGCAGACTGGGCCGCCAGCAGCTCGGCCAGCGCGACAACGGCCTGTGCCTCCTCGGCCGCAGAGAGAGCCACCCGCCCGGGGGCGAGCAGCACCAGATCCTCGCTCGGCGGTCGACCGGGCCGGCGCCGCTCGACCGGCCGGACGGGTCGCGGTCCCCGGACCGACAGTGGTCGCCGCCTCATCAGTTCTGCTCCCGGCGGTGGCGCATGGGTGATCCTCCTCGGCTTGGCCGTCACTAATCAACTGCCGGGCCAACGGGGCGTTCCCCCAAAAATCCTCCGGATTTTTCTGTAGTCCGCGCCGCACCGCCGGTGCCGCCCGCCCGGGGCGCTTACCCCGACGAGCCGCTGAGCGATGGATCGGTGGGTGCCAGAGGTTGCTCGTTTCGGGTGCTGATCGAACTGGATCGACGGATCGTTGAGCCATCTGGTTCGAAGGGTCGTGCAGGGGCTCAGTCGACCTTGGGGGCACGTCTGTCAGCTTGCGACTTCTTGGTCTCATTTGGACAGCACACCCTATGCACCAGGTGCCAAGAATTCTGTCCTTTTCCACCGCGATAGCCCGAATCAACCATCTCGGAGGGGTCGCACTGGTCGTCAGGCGCGGCGTTGGGGGAACGGACTGGGGAACCACCAGGGCGGCCCTCAGCGTGGCCGGGTCTCCGGAGGGAGAGGGTCGTCACCCGAGGCGTGGACCTCCCAGCCGCCCCAGCGGTCCGGTTCGACGTCGACGCCATAGGCGCAGTTGCCATCGACCACCACCTCGACGCCGAGAACCGGGCCGAGGTCAGCATCGCCGGGTGTGCCGTTGTGGGCGTAGAGGCTGACGTCGGTGCGGTTCTGACCGGGACGGACCGGCAAACTGACCACCACCTCCGCCCGGTAGTCCTGGCGCTGCAACACGATGCACTCCCGGCCCCAGTCGTCCACGATGACCAGCCGGGGGACGTGCAAGGTGCCGTCCGCCCCGAACAGACCGCGCAACCAGGCGACGAAGGCGGCGTCGGACGTAGGGTCGAGCGGAGAGGCACCCTCGTCAGCGGACGGACCTGCGGCCACGATCACCCTCCTTCTGGTAGTTCGGCCCCCTGTTCTGGTCAGAGTAAGACAACATCTTGAGAATTACAAGAACTATTCTATATCGCAGGGCGCAAGTTCCCGACTGGAATAGGCGTCGACATGCCGACGTCCGATCCGCACCCCGTGGCCGACGAGCTGGGCCACCGCATCCAGGTACGCCGAGTCCAGCTCCGGATGTCCCGACAGCAGTTGGCGGCAACCAGCGGGCTGCACCCGACGTACATCGGGGACATCGAAGGCGGGCACCGGAATCTGACGCTGCTCACGATCCTTCGGCTGGCCAAGGCCCTGGAGGTCCGGCCGGGGGAGTTGCTCGACGGCCTGGAGTCCTACGACCTGGACGGGTGATGGTTGTGGCCGGCGCTGGCAGTCTCCTTTCGTCCCTGGGGTATCCGATTGCGTTTGACGGAACTGCTAAAGCCATAGACGCCCTGATCGTCAGCGGCGTGAATGCTTCACAGCGTCGACGTGCACGGAGTTCCCGTCGCGAGCGACTCGCCGTCTACGGCCATTTCCAGCACGCCGTACTTGAATTTCTCATTAATCAGCAGTTGCTCCGCTCTACGATTCCATCATTCAAGGGCGGTCTCTGGTCGATGCCCGTTCACTTTCGGCGACTTAGGGAGATGGACCATGTGATGAAGCAGCTCCTCACTGCCACTGCTGATCTACGGCTCGTTGGAAACCCTGATCCGTGTGAACGAGGCGAGGCGCTTCTTCCTCATAGTGGAAGGCTCGCGGGCGTCCAAGCCCCTATGAAGGCTACGGACGTACAGGACTGTAGGAATGAGATGCAGCCAATTCTTGATGATATTGGTGCCTCTCTTCGAAGTTTCACGGATGCCGCTCGCGCTGATTTGGGCCACGATAGGTGGTGGAGACGCCGACGGGATCAGAAAAGACAACACATTCACGAGTCGACCGCCGCGCCAGCCGTCACCCTAGTAAGTCCATCTGTGCCGGAGATCGGACCGCCTTAGGGTTTCCGGTGCCGCAATCTATGGGCCTGTACCGAATTGCGGTCGACAACCGAACCTTCGGCACGTGGATATCGGGTAGGAGGCGGAGGGACGCTATCGAGCCGGCCTACGCTGTGTCTTCGGGCTTGCCGGGAACGGGACTCGGATCTGGTGATCGAGGAGGCGGTCGCGTCGGCGGCTGTCCAGCGCCAGAGGCCTGACCTTCGTGGATGTCTTGGTCCGTACCTGTTGTCCGCCCCATCTCTAGCCTCTCCTCCGCTTCGTTGGTGGTTGAGTTGGAGATGGCTGCCGAGTAGGGGTAGGTGGGCTCGTCGGTGCGGGACCCCTCCCTGACTTCTGCCCACGTGTCTCCAAAGGGAGCGGTGTTTCTCGAGTCTCAAGTGAGTGTGAACTACTTTTCACGACTACCGTCCTGTGAGCGTGAAGGACGTCGTGAGACATTTGGCGACTTGTTCTTGGGCGGCGGGTTCTTCGGAACCGCTCCTCTCCCGCTGCGCTGTCCAAAAGGCTCAGACTGGCTAGGGGACGTGCTCGGCACCGAACCCCGCCCACTCCTCTGACCTCCGGTCTTCTTGGTCATCAACTGTCCCCACGCCGTTGATTAGCGGCGGGCCTGACCGTCGACGGAGTCGGGGGTGGCGGCATCGTCGTTGGGGGAAGCGTTGGCGAGGCCCCGCGTCCCATCGCCATTCCCTTCTTGACCGTCCCCGTCCGTTCCTTCTTCGTCTCCTGCCTGTCCTTCTTGGGCAACCCTGTCTCCCTCACCCGTATCTTCCCTTGCAAGGATACGCACCACACGTACGTCGTCAACCGAAGGGATCAATAGGCCGCTAGTTCCCGGTAGTTCGTACCAGATCCGTCCTGTCCCATCCAGCTCCCACTCTCGTTCAAGAAAAAGTCCGTGTGGTTCTGGGGACGTTTGGGCAATCGATCCCGCAGCGAAGGCGCCAGCAACTCTCGTGCCGTCTCGGAACTCGACCATCAGGAATCCACTCTCCGGAACCCTGTCATGGTCGAACACAGCGTCCCAAACAGACGGCGTGATTGCAGGTCCAAAAACTCGGTCCAACCACCGCCGGGCCCCCGTATTTCGCCAGCGCGTGCTGGCAAACGCCAAATCGTAAAGCCGGGCTCCTGCTACGCCAAGAATAATCGGTAGGACAATGACCGCAGACGCTGCCCAGATTCCGATTACCCAGGGGTGGTGTTGCCAGGTCAACCGCACCGGTAGAACCCACTTGATGGTCGCCGGCAGCAGGAGCGCCTGGACAATGGCGCTCAGTACAAGGGACTGGAGAATCATGCGGAGGTCGCCAGCCGGTCCCTTCCAGGTGCGCGCTCGGGCCCAAACGGCGACAGTCACGTACCCAGGTGCGATGGCTAGTAGCAAGATGGAAAGAGCGGCCACACTCGTCGGAACCATTGCCACTCATTCTTGCGGCGCTCCGGTGATGTTCCAGGGATGGTCGGGCGACTAACAGGGTGTGACCGGGTACAGCACCGGACCGTCAACGCCGTGGCCCAAGAGGCCTTCCGTCGCCACACCGCTTCGTGACGAGGAGCCCTAGCGTCGGCCCCGGGAAGGGTGGGCGAGCGAATCTCTTATGTATCGTCAGTTAGGTCCACTGAACTCCGCCGTCAGTGCTTGAGTTCGCTATCTCTACCGTGGAATCATCTGACTTTTACCGAAGACTATTGACGGCAACGCGTCACGACCTTCCAGATAATCAAGTACGGATGAATATCCCTGTCGCTTCCTGACGCGTTCGTGGGCGGCCTTGGTAAGCTTCTTTGCTCGATGAAGAGCGACCAACCCACCCCGAACGATGACTGGATCATACTCGGAAAAGATCATCCGCTCGATGGCGTCAATGTCTGAACTCCGACCCGATATCACCACGACGTTCATGGCGACAACTCTTAGGTAGGGCTCGGTGTTTCGGTTTCTCGCGATATCGCGAGCGTAATCGAAAATACCCGGATCGATGAAAGCCGGATTGTGAAGAACCGTGGCTAGAAGCCAGCTTGCCGTATAATCGGAGATGTTTCGCTCACTGTCTTGAAGGTAATTGGCGACTTCCTTTGAAACATCAGGTTCAGCGATCCAGTGCGAAAGGTAATATGGTACAAGGCGCTCGAGGGGGCCGAGACTCTCAAGGTTGGCAAGCACCTTGAGTAGAACTCGCTTTTCTCTGCGCACGAACAACCTCCAGAGGCTGAACTTAGCTCGGCGTTTCTCGATTCGCCCGGATGATTTCTCGCTTGGCATTGCCTCTTCGAATAGGTCGGCCAGCCGCTGCCTTATTGTTCCCTGGCTGTCTTCATCGAATGCTTCAACTGAGAGTGTGTAGGCAATGCCGTCAAGTTCATTGTCTACTTCATCCTCAAGGGCCTCTTCGAATCCTAGGGCCTGCGTCTTCTGCGTCGAAAGTGGTAGGCCAATCTTGTAAGAGAGGTCACCGAGCTGTTGCAAGGCGGCCGTCGCGTCGGCCCGGCTAGAGCTAACAATCCGAATGTCATCCATGAATCGGAAATACTCGACATTTGGCAGTGAAGTCAAGACGGCATCAACCTCGACCAAGTAAAAGTTGGCGAGGATTCGAGACGCATCCGGGCCTTGTGGAAGTCCTCGGCCCTGTGCCGGAGCCCAGATCCTAAGCATCTGCCTAAGAGGCTTTAGAAGCACTTCGGGGACTCCAGCCTCCTGCAGAAGAATCATCAACTGTCGGTGTTCGATGAAATCGAAGTAGGCAGTAATGTCCGTCTTGATCATCCATCCGCGACAATCCACCACCGCCCGACGCGTATCCCGCCTCCAGTTTAGCCAAGGCTGCGTGCGGCTAGCTCGGTATTTCCGTTGCTTGTCCTTGGTCCGGGACGCGTAGCTTCGATCAGACAACTTGGGATCGGTAGATTTTTCAATCTCCTGAGCGATGGCTTGGTAGGCGAGTCGATCGGTCAGTCGGAGGTCAGTACCCTGACGAACAAAGAGGGGAGACTTTGGGACTGGGACTATCGTTGGCGGGTCAAAGTCGGCAACGAGGTCGAGTTTGTCGGCCGTCAGCTGAAACAACTCATCGCGGTCCTGAAGTTCGTCCTGGAAAGTTAGGATATCTGGTGCCCACGGACCCTCTTTCAGGTCGCGATCG
This sequence comes from uncultured Actinomycetota bacterium, assembly GCA_963745595.1. Classification (GTDB taxonomy): domain Bacteria; phylum Actinomycetota; class Acidimicrobiia; order Acidimicrobiales; family RAAP-2; genus DASZUK01. The sequence continues at coordinate 350,574 of CAVUYB010000015.1, forward strand.
AGGACGTTGCCGAGGGCCGCGACGAGGTCCACGACGGAAGAGGCTCCTGTGCCGACCGCGGGTCGCTGCTTCTGTGGAAGAACAGATGCGGCGTCGATCAACCAGCTCCGACCGACCTTGCGACAGGCGTAATCGCCTGCCGCACAGCGCCGCCGGACGGAGGCTACGGAAATTCCGGCCCGTCTGGCGGCTTCCTCGACTGATATCCACTCCGTATCGCTCATATGATTGCTCTCGCTCAGATGAGCGTAGCAACTCCAGGCGAGGCGATCAAGTGACTATAATCCCTGGTAAACGATGTGGTTCTCACATTCTGAGTGGAGGAGGCTCTGGCCGAGGCCGCGGCCGGTTACGACCTGACGGAGGCCAAGGCGGCCGGACTGGGCGCCCTCAACCGGGACGTCTCCACGCCTCGACCTCCGAGTCGAGCCCGAGCTAGCGAAGCGCTCCACCGTCGGGCCCTGGAGGAGCACCGGACCGTCAGCGCCGTGGCCCGGGACGCCCTCCATCGGTACGTTGTCTCCTGACGAGGCCGATATCCGGGGCGGCTGCTTCGAGCCCTGGTGAGTTGACCCGGCCCGTCGTGCTCGCTGATTCAATCAGTGAAGGTGAACGACCGGGCCGACGACGGTAGATCGCCGGTTCTTATTGTGGGACCCAAGGTCCACTGAGTTCGTTGACCTGGGAGTTGTCGATCGGCAGGGCTCGGCTGCGCGAACCGGAACCCCGTTTGCCCTTGCCTCAGGGAACCGATTAGGTCAGGATATTGACCAATGAGTGAGACGCTGCCTTTCTCGGATGCGAAGGCCCGCCTGTCAGAGTTGGCCGAACGGGTCGAACAGGAGCACGAGCGCATCTTGGTGACCCGCAACGGTCGGCCGTCCTTCGTGCTGGTGAGCCCCGACGATCTGGCCTCACTGGAGGAGACGTTGGACATCCTCCGAGACCCGGAGCTGGTGGCTTCACTTGCTCGGTCGCGAGTAGAGGCGGCCCGCGGAGAGACGCTGCCCCTGCCTGACGCCTGAGCGCCGGCTCGAATGTTTGAGATCCGGGCCACCCCGGAGGCGTTACGCCATCTGAACGACCTTCCGTCCAAGGTTCGCGACGCGGCGCTCGTCGCTCTGCGGGAATCGATCAGCGAGAACCCCCGGCGGATCGGCAAGCCGTTGGTCGGCGACTTGGCCGGCCTGTACTCGGCCAGGCGAGGGGACTACCGGATCATCTATGAGATCGATGACGAGGCGAACGTGGTCATCGTCCACCGCATCCAGCATCGGGGCGACGTTTACCGCCGCCGCTGACCGGCTGCCTGGCCGAGACGCCCATCACCCCAGGCTGACCGGCACTCCGGGAACCCGCAGGATCCGGTTCGTATTGTGGGACCCAAGGTCCACCATCGTGATGTCGCCTCACCTCCACCATCGTGATGTCGCCCAACTCCAGTGCGGCGGCTTCCCTGACTCGCAAATATAAATGCCCGGGAGGAGGGTCACCCCTCCTCCCGGGCATCGGTCATTACGAGTACCGCCGAAGAACTCGTTAGAGCGTGATTTTGAATTGCAATTTGTTACCTATTGTATCTTTGATCCAGGATGTGCATGTTGCCGTAAACGTGGCCCCTGTCGTTTCCATCCGAAGAGTGCCAGTGTACGAACCTGTACCGCCCTTGTTAAGGAATACCGGTGCACCAGAGGTAGCTACACAGCCGTTACCTAGCCTCCCGTGAAACGTAAAAGTCATACCGGTATTGAACTTTATGACGCTCCCTGATGTCTGAAGCTTGTCGCGCCCATTAATGGTAACCGTCGTACCAGTACTGAACCATTCGCCGACATAGACTGTGTATCCGAGCATTGTCGTCGTCCCGGATGTGTAGGTACCCAGACTCGTTGAAAGTGTCATGTGAGTTCCGGCCAGTGTCAGTCGTCCAAGTGTTCCGTATGTCAGGTAACTCGGAGTAACGAGCGTGTTTGTTGCCGCACTTGCCACGCCTGAGCTCAGCAGTGACAGACCACCAATGGGTACCATAACCGCTAGAGCGGCCCCGAAGAGTCGGGAGTAGCGTCGCCTCATTCTTGGATTCCCCTTTCATCAGTTCTACTGGATGGATAGCAGCTAGACGTAAACTTCATACGCTCTGCTGCATGATACAATTTACATATATCCAGTTAGGTGTCAAGGGATAATTGAGGTATTTGAGCCGCCTATGCCCGAGAGTTAGCGGCGACTACTGAAGAGAAATTATTCGCCGGATAATTGGCGGCTGGCATTCTCAACCGGAGACGGCCGTTCCCATGCACGCAATCGTCTCGATGACCGTCAGCGGACCCTGGAATAGGAAGACCGTCTATGGTCTATATGCGTTGATACCCAGGCGATACGCCGCTTCTTCGACCCCCGAAACTCTTTGTGCCGGGTCAGGAGGCAGAGGAACCGAGAGCCGCATATCCGGGACCGTTCGCCCAGGGCGCGTGGCCAGGCGGCGAGAACGTCGTCCACAGTAGAGATCCTTCAGCCCGCATCGTGCTCCCCCACGTCGCCTTTGCGTTGCCACCCTGAAACTCAGTCAGGTAAATGTAACTGCAATTTTCTCTCATGTCAACGGTGTCCGTCGGGAATACGACACCCGGCGGAGCATTTCGCCGGGTGGCCAGACCGCCACCTCGGCCCGTCGGGTCAGACCCGGACGACCCGAAGCCCGGGAACGTCGTCGTAGTCACGGTCCGGAGGAGAGCGACCGATCGTCCTCTCCACGCCCTCTGGTCCCTACGATCCGATCGAGTCTTGTGGGAACGACAACCGGAGGTGGGCGTGCGAACGGACGACGGTGATCTCTGGCAGCAGGTGACACACCTCCTCCGCCGCCGGCCGGGGTGGCGGCTCGAGGCGGTGGCGTCGCCGGGGGCACTGCCGGTCTGGTGCTTCGGGCCGCCCAGCGACGCCGACCTCTCCGTGACAGCTGACGGTGCGTCGGTCACCGTCCACGTCGTGGCATCGGACGAAGACGTCGAGCTGGGCACGGTGGATGACCTCGTGAACTGGCTGCGTGCCCACCGGCCGGGGTCCCTGGAGGAGCGGCCGGCCGGGGTCTTCGACCGGCTCAAGCGGCGCCGCGGTCGGTTCTTCGACTGGGAATGACCTGGTCGGAGGCTCGCCGATCGTCCGAGCGGTCCTGACGGCCAGCGCCCGTGACGGCGCTGGCGTCCGGTGGCATCATCTCCCGGGTGAACATCGTCGTCAGCAACGTGAAGGGCGGCGTCGGTAAGACGACGACGACCGTGTACCTGGCCGCGGCCGCCGTGGACAGGGGTTACGACCCGGTCCTACTGATCGATGCCGATCGGCAGGCGTCCTCGGCGGAGTGGCTCGAGCAGAGCCCGGTCGACGGCGTCGAGCTGGTCGAAGCGCCGTCGGAGCGGACGGTGGCGCGGTCGATGGAACGCCACGACGGGTTGGCGGTCGTCGACACGCCGCCCGGTGACGAGCGGATCGTCCGGGCGGCGATCGAGCGAGCCGACGCGGTCGTCATCCCGACCCGGGCCGGTGGCGTCGAATTCACCCGCGTCGTCGCCACCGTCGAGATGCTCCCCCGGTCGATGCCCCACGGGGTCGTCGTCTGCGCGGCCCGGCTCGGCACGAACGACCTGACGCAGACGATCGAGTGGTGGACGAACCAGGACGTCCCCATATGGGGAGTGATCCCCGAGCGGGTCGGGATCGCCAGTGGCCCGGAGGCGAAGCTCTACCGGGAGGGCCTCGAGGCGTACGACGACGTGCTCAAGAAAGCGGTCCGCAAACGCCGGTAGGTGCGGAGATGCCGGCCGTCAGGCGCCGCGGAGGACGACGGCGAACGTCGACCCGCGACCTTCTTCGGACGACAGCTCGATCGACCCGTGGTGGAGCGTCGCGACCGCCTGGGCGATGACGAGCCCGAGGCCGGATCCGGCGATCTGGGCTTGCCGAGCGTTCGAGCCGCGGTAGAAACGCTCGAAGACCTGTCGGACCTCGTTGCGGGGGATCCCGATGCCGTCGTCGGCGACGACGAGCCGCCATCCTTCGGGGTCCGGCTGGGCGCTGACGCGGACGGATCCGCCGGTCTCGCTGTACTTGACCGCGTTGGAGAGGAGGTTGTCGACGAGCTGGCGGACCCGTTCGGGATCGCCGGAGAACGGTCGGCCCCGCCCGGTCTCGGACCGGATGACGACGCCTTTGGCACCGGCCGCCGGCCGCGCCTCTTCGACCGCCGCGTCGACGGTGGCCGGCAGGTCGACCGGGCCGATCGTCAGCGGCGAGATGCCGGCCTCCAGTCGACCGAGGAACAGCAGGTCGCCGACCATCCGGAGGAGCCGTTCGGCGTTCCGTTTGATGACGCTCGCGTACTGGGCGCCGTCCGCCGAGCTTCTCGTCGCCGGATCCTCGTCGAGGAGCTCGGCAAAGCTGATGATCGACGTCAACGGCGTTCGCAGCTCGTGCGAGACGGACAACACGAGGTCGGTCTTCATCGCGTCGAGCTCTTGGAGCCGCCGGTTCTGCTCGAGCTCCATCGCCAGTCGGGCCGCCCGCTCCCGGTCGGCCTCCCGCCGTGACAGGCAGAGGTAGCCGAGCGCCGCGACCTGCTCGATCGTCGCCAGGTGGCCGGTCAACGGCTCGCGGTGGTTCCGAGACCACAGAACGAGCGCGCCGAGCGGATCGCGGTCCTGGCCGGGCCGGGGCCCCGAGCTGCCGGCGAAGCGGGGGTGGCGCGGCGCCGGGATCGGCACGCTCCAGCAGGCGACGTAGCCGGCCGCCACCGCGGCGTCGGCCAGCTCGGGGGCGACGAGGTCGGCGGGCGGCTGACGCAGATCGGGGACGACGACGTGCTCCCGCCGTTTGAGCGCTTCCACCCACGGACCGTCGGAGGTCAGCAGCGCGGGAGCGATGTCGGCCGCCGTCCACTGGTCGTCGCCGTCCGGCCAGTACAGGCCGGCGTCGGTCCCGGAGACCTTGATCTCGAGGAAGTCGAGGAGGCGGCGGAGGGGCTCGTCGCTCCCGGTGTCTCTGGCCAGGGCCATCAGCGCGCGGTCGAGGGTGTGCCGTCCGGTGGCTTCGCGGGCGATCGTCAGGCTGCCGTGGACGCCAGGAGTGGCGACGAAGTTGTTGAAGAGCACCTCCATCGCCACCCAGCGCCCGTCGCGGTGCCTCATCCGGAAGTCGACCGGCGTCTCGACGTCGTCGCGGTCGAGCCCGCCGTCGGTCGGGTTGACCGCGCCGAACTCGAGCAGGCCGACCGCGGTCTCGGCGTCGCGCGGGTGCAGGTACGTGAGCACGCTCGTCCCGACGAACTCCTCCGGCGCGTACCCGAGGACCGCGGTGATCGAGTCACTGACCCAACGAACCGTCCCGACCGCGTCGAACAGGGCAGAGACATGGCTGGTCGCTCGCAGGAGGGCGACGGCCGCGGCCTGCTCGTCGATGTCCAGCTGGGCCAGGAGCCCCGCTGGAACGGCGGTTGTCGATGGAGAGCGCTGTACCAAGCCGTGCCCCGGTCCCTGTGTTCGTGGGTCCCCGCCACGGGCACCCACGTCGAACGGGGCGCCGAAACCTCGAATCAAAGCTAGCCGCCGGGGTGAGCGTCGGAGCGAGATGTCCCGACGACGGCCGGTCGGTACGCTGGCGGCCGGGCGGCATGAGTGCCATAAGAGAGGGGAGCCCACGTGACCGACGTCGTCGAAGGTCAAACCGCGGTCGCCGGCCGATCGGCGCCCCCTGGCCCGAAAGGGCTGCTCGACGGCAAAGTCTGTGTCGTCTCCGGCGTCGGCCCAGGGCTCGGGCGGCGGGCGGCGGTGGCGTTGGCCACGCACGGCGCCGCCGTGGTCCTCGCCGCTCGCCGGCAGTCGACCCTCGACGACGTCGCCGCCGAGATCGACGCACTCGGCGGCCGGGTGTGCTCGATGCCCACCGACATCACCGAACCTGACCAGTGCGAGCGGCTGATCGCGTTCGCCACGACGGAGCTCGGCGGGGTCGACGTCCTCGTCAACAACGCCTTCCGGTACGACGCCTTCAAGACCTTCGAGGACGTCGACCTGTCGATCTGGCGGAAGATCGTCGACACGAACCTCTTCGGCTCGCTCCAGCTGACCAAGGCCGCACTGCCGTCGATGCGGTCCCGCGGTGGCGGCTCCGTGATCATGGTGGCGTCGATGGCCGCCCGGAAACCGCCGCCGCTGCAGGGTGGTTACGCCATCTCGAAGGGCGCGCTCTTGACGGCCGTCAAGGTGCTCGCCGGCGAGCTCGGACCGAGCGCCGTCCGGGTCAACGCCGTCGTCCCCGGCTGGATGGCCGGCCCGTCGGTGGACATCTACGTGCAGATGACGTCGACCGGCCGCGGCATCACGCCGGAAGCCGTCGTCGCCGAGCTCGAGGAGCCGATCGCCCTGAAGCGGGTGCCGTCCGACGAGGAGGTCGCCGGGTCGATCGTCTTCTTGGCCTCCGACCTCTCGTCACCGATCACCGGCCAGGCGATCGACGTCAACGGCGGCGAGTACTTCGGATAGCCGGTAGCCGATTGGACGACGCCGTGGATGACAACAGGGACCGGACCGAGCCGGGCGATCGGGCGATGACGGTCGAGGGCCAGGCCCTGGCGGGCCGGATGCTCAGCGCCCTGACGGCCACCGTGCTGCTCGGTGTCGTCGCCGTCGACCCTGACGGGTGCGTCTGGTACTGCAACAAGCGCTGGGAGGACGTGAGCGGCGTACCGATCGCCGACCAGATCGGCGTCCTCTGGCACGAGGTCGTCCATCCCGACGACCGAGCCGCCCTCGCCGACCAGTGGACCGACCGGATCAAGCGGCGGGGTCGGTTCGGCCCGTTCCGGACGGTCGGGACAGGCGGCGGCGTGCAGCACTGCCTGGCCGAGGCGACCGCCGTGCAGGAGACCGACGGGACGATCGTCGCGTTCGCCGTCACCGTGACCGATGCCGACGACGCGGACCGGGCGCCGTTCCTCACCGGTCCCCACGCGGTCCAGCGGATCCTGGACCGCACCGAGGACATCGTCACCATCCTCAACGCCGACGGGTCGTGGCGCTGGTCGAGCGCCGGCGCCCTCCGGCTCATCGGCAAGGGCATGGACTACGACGCGTCCGACGGCGTCTTCCCGTACGTGCACCCCGACGACGCCGCCCTGGTCGTCGAGACGTTCGAGCGGCTCGTACGCGGCGACGGCGAACCTCGTCAGCGGGTCGACGTCCGTGTCCGGGCCGCCGACGGGAGCTGGCGGGACATGGAGACCGTCGTCGACGCGCTGCTCGACGATCCCGACGTCCGCGGGATCGTCATCCACGCCCGGGACGTCACCGAGCGCCGGGCCATGCTGGCCGAGCTGTCCAAGATCGATGTGTACAAGACGATGGCGATGGCGAACGTCTCCCACGAGCTCCGGAACCCGTTGACGTCGATCACCGGGTTCGCCGAGCTCCTACTCGAGAGCCTGGACCCAGCGATCGATCAGGCGCAGATCGGCTACGTCGACACGATCCTGCGGAACGCCAGGCAGCTGACGCGGCTGAGCGGCGATCTCGTCGACCTCGAGCACCTATCGACCGGGCAGGTCGCGCTGGCCGTCGTCCCCCTCGATCTGGCCGACTGTCTGCGCCGGGCGGCTACCGCCATCGAGCCGGCGGCCAGCCGCAACGGGCTGATGCTCGACGTCGACGTACGCGACGGGCCGAAGCTCCTCGGCGACCCCGAGCGACTGGGCCAGCTCTTCGACAACCTGCTGTCGAACGCCGTCAAGTTCACCGAGCCCGGTGGGACCGTCACCCTGCGCGGCGCTCCCGTCGACGGCGGCTGGCAGGTCGACGTCGCCGACACCGGGGTCGGCATTCCGGCCGACGAGATCTCGCACCTGTTCACGCAGTTCTTTCGGACCTCCAACGCCCGCTCCGGCGGTCTGGAGGGCCGTGGCCTCGGCCTGTCGATCGCCAAAGCCATCGCCGACCTCCACCGTGGCGACATTCACGCCGAGTCCGTTCTCGGGGCCGGGACGACGTTCCGGGTGTTCGTGCGCGGGGTGAGCCCCGAAGCCGGCTCTGGCCGTTGAGCCTCCGGCGTCAGGCCGCCGCGCAGGTCGGATGGACCAGGATCTCTCGCAGGTGGACGTCGTTCGACGCGCCGATCCGGCGGAGAACGTCGTCCGGCCATTCGGCCCAGCCGGCATGGACCAGCTGACCGTCGCCGCGTCCGCACCGGCCGCACGCTTCCGCCCCGGCCACCGCCGCCGTTCCCGGCGCCGCACCGTCCAGTCCCTCCGCGATCGTCATCGTTCTACGAGCTCCCTGTCGTCGAATCCGCAGCGCCCCTGAGCGACCTTCGGTCGCGGCCGGTTCCGGACGCCCGCCGTGCTGATCAGAGACCCCTCGACGGCCCCCGATACGTCGACCCCATGGTTCCCCATCAGTCGAGTTATCGGCGTTACGCACCGTCAGCTTGCCGAGAGATTGGAAAACCGCAGGTCGAGGTGGCGGATATCGGCGGAGTCAGCAGCCGAAGCCGCGGCCGTGGGACCGCCACATCTGCGCCAGGTGCAGGTAGTTCAGCCCGAGGTGCACCTCTGTGAGGTCGGGCTGCCCCCCTGTGGTGAGCTCGTATCGAGTTGACACCGAGGAGAGGGTCGGGCGGGGACTGGACAGTTTTCGCGGCGGAATCGCCATAGGTCTCGACCTATATTCAACGGTGCCGGAGCCAGGCCGGGTTCCGGGGAGTCCGTCGGACGGCGCCGCTCGCGGCCGGCCCGCCCCAAGAACGTCGGCTGCGGAGGCGACCGTGCAACGCATCGCGTGGTGGGAGGGCGAACCCGGGAGGCGGTTCCGTTGACGCCGAGCCCGGCCGACGTGGCCGGAGCGACCGACGCCGAGCTCGTCAGCCGCGTCGCCGACGGTGACCGGGACGCCCTGGCCGCCATCTTCGACCGCTATGCCGGCCACCTGCTCGCGTTCTGCCGGTCGATCGTCCGGAATCACGCGGACGCCGACGACTGTCTGCAGGACGTCTTCGTCGTCGCCGCCACCCGGCTCGACGGGCTGCGCCAACCGGACCGGCTACGCAGCTGGCTGTTCGCGGTGGCCCGCCACACCTGCCTGGCTCGGATCGAACGGGACGGGCGCGTTCTCCCGACCGACGACGTCGCCGTCGACCCCGGTCCGGACGCCGACCCGGCCGCCCGGGGCGCGCTCGACGCCGACCTGGCGGCGATGGTCGACGACGCCATGGGCGGCTTGGCGCCCCGGGACCGGCTCGTGCTCGACCTGGCCGACCGCCAGGGGCTCTCGACCGACGAGGTCGCCGGCGCGCTGGGGATGGCTGCGCCCAGCGCGCACAAGGTTCTCGTCCGGGCCCGGGCGACCGCCCGCCGCTCGCTCGGCGTCGCGCTCGTCGCCCGTTCCGGGCGGGGGGACTGCCCCGAGTTGGCCGCGGTCCTCGGCGAGTGGGACGGGACGCTGACGCCGCTCCTGCGCAAACGGGTCAGCCGTCACATCGAACACTGCGCCGCCTGCGCGTCCGAGGAGCAGCGACTGGCGGCGCCCGGAGCCCTGCTCGGCGCGGGCGCTGTCGTCGCCGTCCCGGTCGGGTTGCGGGCCGGCATCCTGCGGACCGCCGGCCGCACCCTCGGGCATCCGACCGGGACGGGCGCGGGCGCGGGTGGCCAGCGGTGTCGCGGCTGTCGGGGGGCGTCCCGGTCACTCGACGGCGGGCCACTCGACGGCCGGCGACCCGTCGGTGGGGCCGGTACCGGGGAGCGCCACCTCGGCCGGTTCGACGCCCGGAGGTCCGACGGCCGACGACGGCTGGGTCGCCGGATGGCCGCCGCCGTACGACGGGTTCGGCACCGGCCGGACCAGACGGCGGGTGGCTGGTGCCGTCGGGGTCGCGGCGGTCGTGATCGCCGCGGTCGTTCTCGGCGCGGTCCAGCCGTGGTCCGGCGGGGCGTCCATCGCCCATCAGGCCACCGTCAGCCACCGCTCGGCACCGCCGTCATCGGGAACGTCGACGACGACGTCGTCGACTATGCCGCCGCCGACCGCCGCTCCGACCTCGGCGCCGCCGCCGGCCTCGGCGCCGGGCACCCCGACGTCCATCGCGCCGAAGGCCCGGCGGGTTACGGGCAGCGCCCCGCCGGCGGCGTCGTCGACCTCGACGCCAGCCGCGGGGTCGGCCACGACGGCCCTGTCGTCGTCGACGACCGTCCCGGCCGTCACCACACCGCCGTCGACGACCGTGCCGTCGACGATCGCGTCGTCGCCGACGACGTCACCCCCAGCCACGACCACGTCGACGACCACGGCGCCGGCCACGACGACCACGACGACGGTCCCGGTGATCCAGTAACCAGCGCGTTCAGCGACCCCGTGGACCGACGGCCGGCGCGGTGTACCAGAGGTCGGCGTCGTCCGCCGGCGGCAGTCGGACCAGTTCCGCCAAGGTGGCCTCGCTACTCGTGTCCAGCAGGTCGCCCGGTTGCGCCGGTTCGGCGGCGAGGGCCGATCGAACGGACCGCTCGGCCCGGGCGGTGAAAGCCGGCTGACGGTAGCGCGCCGCCAAGCCGAGCACGTTCTCGGCCCAGACGACGTCGAACCCGGGGTTCCCGTAGGTGTGGTGGGCCGCGAAGTACGTCATCGACCGGTCGGCCAGGACCACCGCCGCCTGTAGCGAGTACCTCGACGGGTCCGCCGCCGACAGCGCGGCCATTGCGCCGACCACGATGCCCTGGGTGTACGTGTACGTGGTCCGGTCCACCGTCTGGTGGCTCCCGGCCCCGTCGACGTGGTCGTCGTAGAGGCCGTTGGTCGGGTCCGCCAGATGCTTCTGCAGCCAGGCCATGTCCCGTTCGCTCCACCGCAGGTACCGGTCCTGACCGGTCCGCCGGTACAGCTCGACCCCCAACAGGACGGCCGGGGCGTTCGACACCACCGCCCGTTCCTGCCCACCAGCGCCGGACTCCTCCCAGTACACGCCGCCGTCGGCCCGATCCCAGTCGGCGACGGCCAGGTCGAACACCGCCTCGGCCCGCGCCAGCCGCGCCGGTGTCGGTGTCGGTGTCGAGATTCGTCGGCCATGATCGCCAAGCCCATCCAGAGGCTGTCGTCCACCCGCGGCAGGTCGCTGTCGATGTGGAACGGCCGCGGTCCCTGGTCGAACGCGGCGGCCAGGTCGGCGCGGGGATGGTCCCAGTAGTTGGCGTCGACGGCGGCGATGGTGGAGGAGAAGTCGGCGGCGCATCCGCCCGGACTGCCCAGAAGCGACTCGACGTAGAGCTGGCCCAGCGCGGCGTACGTCGGCCAGATGCTGGCGTACAGCCCGAAACTGGAGTTCTTGAACAGGTGGTTGCCCACGCCGAAGCTCGGCCTCGAGGCCGGCGCAGGTGTCCGAGTGTGGGTCGGCAGTGAACGGGTCGACGCGGGTGGCGGCCACCGACGCGTCAGACGCCAACAGGTCCGTGGACAGCGCGGCCTGGGCGTGGCCCGGCACTCCCGGAACCGACAGCACCCCGACCACCAGCACGACGACGAGCAGCACGAGCAGTCCGGCACCCCATCGTCGTCGCCTTCCGACCATCGCCCCGATTCTCGCCGCCGGCGGACCTCTGCCGGCGGTCGCCCACGGTTCGTTGCGCCACTTCGCTCCCGACGCCTCGGCTCGAGGCCCCAACGGGGCCGCCGGGCTATCGCTCGGAGAGACGCCGGTCGTAGTCGTCGGCGAGCGCTCGGAGCGCGGCCGACCCGTCGCCGCCGAAACAGGAGCCGTGCATGACGGCAAGGGTCGTCGGCTCGAGATCGGCCAGTCGCCGGATGGTGGGACCGGTGTCCGGCGTCAGGCAGCTGGCGCCGAAGACGTCCTCCGCCTGGGCGGCCGCGCCGACGATGTCGTCGGTCGTGATCGCTGGCCCGTCGCCGAGCTGGGTGAAGAGGTCGCCGCAGAGCAGCGTGTTCGTCGTCTCCTCGTAGAGGACCCGGGCCTCCCAACCGTGGGGGACGTGCGGGGTGTCGATGTGCCGGACCCGGTGCGCGCCGAGCTCGATGACCTCGCCGTCGGCCAGCGGGCGGGGCGGCCGGTCGGCCAGGTCGTTCAACGACACCAGGCAGCCGAGGGCGCCGTGGGCGACCTCGGCCTGCGGGGCCGCGGCGAGCAGTTCGTTCATCGCGCCGCACTCGTCCGCTTCGACGTGGCCGAAGGTGATCCAGCGCAGTCGGTCGAGCGGGGTGACCGTGGCGACGGCCTCGGCGACGAGCGGGAAGGTCGCCCGGAGGCCGGTGTGGAAGAGCAGGGGCTGCTCGTCGTCGATCAGGTACTGGTTGAAGGTGAAGCCGGTCGGGCCGACGTCGGGGACGAAGGTCGAGAACCGGTAGATGCGTTCGGCGATCTCGTTGATCTGGGTGTCCACGTCATGCTCCTTCGTGCGTCGGGGTGCCCGGGGTGGTCGGGGGTGGTCGAGATCAGAGGGGGAGGGGGTGGCGGAGGATCCCGGTGCCGGGCGCACGTTCGGCCAGGATTCGGCAGAACTCGATGGCGTCCAGGTCGACGTGCTCGCCGCCGGCTCCGGATCGGAACTGCCCTCCGGCCGGGCCACCGAGGGTGAGGGTGAACGGCTCACCGTGCGTGCTCGCCCACTCGACGACGATGTCGGCCACGATCCGGCCGTCGTGGTCGGGATCGACGTCGAGTGGCTTGGCCGTGGCCCGAGCCAGGTCGATGCGGTGCATCCACACGTCACGGGTGAAGCCGACGTCGAAGAGGTAGGAGAGCGGTTGTCGGCCGACCGGAGCCGGGAGGTTCAGCAGGGGAAGCCGGCCGACGGGACGCGGGAGTCGCGTGCGGGCGCGCAGAGCCTTGACGGAAGCGGCCGCCCACTCGGCGATCAGTTGCTCGGTACTGATGCCGGCTCGCTCCCGAACCTGGAGCTCGTTCATCCCGTCCCACCAGAACTGACCGCCGATCTCGGCGACGAGTGGGCGACCCTTGATCACCTGGCGGACGAACTCGCGGGGTGAGGCCTGGCCGGCGGCGGAACCCACCGCATGGGCGGCCAGAGCCCGCACGTCCCAGAGCGCGCAATCAGTCGGTTCGGCCCAGTCGTCGGGCTCGAAGCTGCGCAGCAAGGCCGCGAACTTGTCGTTCTCCACGGCGGCGATCCGCATTGCCTCGTCGTGGGTGATCCTCGGGACCGTGGCGACGTCGTGGACGGTCGTCTGACGCTGAATCATTGTCGTGCTCCTTCTCGGGTGCGGCCCTTTGGAGTGCGGCCCTGTGGGGTGCGGCCCGGCTGGCGTCGGTCCACGTCGGCCAGGAACATGTCCACGGCCCGTCCGGCCAGGCGCACCCAGCGATCGCCCCCGGGGTCGTTCGCCACCTGCTGATGGGCGAGGCCGCTCACGAGGGCACTGAAGACGTCGACGTCGGACGGATCGGATCCCCCCGCCGCGGTGAGCCGTTGCCGGGCGATCTCGTAGAACTCGACGGCGAGCGCGTACGACGCCGGAGAAGGCTCGAAACCGGGGATCGTCCGTTGGAAGAGCAGCTGGTGACGCACCACGTCCTCGGTCGAGAACCGCACGAGGGCCTCGGTGAGCTCGACGAGCGCGTCGCGGGGGTCGTCGATCGGGGGGAGCGACCGGACGAGCTCGAGGAGCTGCCGGTTGCCGTCGGCGAACATCTGGTCATAGAGGTCGAGCTTCGAGTCGAAGTAGGCGTAGAGGGACGGCTGTCGGAGATCGACGCGGTCCGCGAGGTCCCGCAGTGAGATGGCGGCGAGGCCGTCTCGATGCGCCAATGTCCACGCCGCGGCCAAGATCGTCGCCCGCTTGGCTTCTCGCCGACGCCCTCGCCGGTCCACCTGGTCAACTTCCGTCGCCGTCACCGGGCGCTCCTCGTAGAACTATGACTGATCGGTTATCTATCAGTCATAGTTACACCCGGAGGGGGCGTCGTCAAGGCCCTGTCGCGCCAAGTTCGTGTCAAGGCGCCCAGTGTGTCGACCGGTCAGCTCGCTTTCACGTACTCCTGGAGCGCTCGGCGGATGGCTTCGGACACGCTGATCCCGTCCTCAGTTGCCCGCAGGAGGAGGTCTCGCTTCAGCTCCGGGTCCAGCCGTACCGACTCGACCGACGACGGCGCCGAACCCATGGCTGGTCGACCGCCCCGTCGGCGGAGCACCTCGTCGACGTCGTAGCCTCGTTCTGCCTCGTCGGCCATTGCTTCGATCATCTCGTCGGTGATCGGCGTACCGTCCGCTTTCGTTCCGTGGGTCTTCGGTGGCATCACGAGCCTCCGGGGAGCAGCCGTCGATATTGGGCGGTCATCGTCATAGCGTGGATCACTGCCGGACCTTGGGCCGGTCGAGGATGACGAGCTCCAAGAAATTGCCGCTTCGGTCGGGCCCGAGCACCAAGTAGCGGATCGGGTCCTCTTCCACCTCTTCGATGACCACGGCGTTGTCGAGCACATGCTGCATGTCCTCCTGGGCGACGCCATGTCGGTGCGCCGAGGGGAGAACCTCCACGAAGGAATCGTACTACGAAACACGAATGGATTATATGGGTGGCTATCCAACTCTGCGGTCCGTTCCCTCGGTCGGGCCGGTGCCTACCGGCGTCGGCGAGTACAGCAGGCCGGGCCCTGCGATCGCGTAAGAGTCGCCGGTGCACGACCGCCAACCCGGGCGAGCGCAAGAGCATCGTTGGTCGTGATGGTCGGGCTGCCCGGATTTGAACCGGGGACCTCTGCGTCCCGAACGCAGCGCGCTAACCAAACTGCGCCACAGCCCGCCGCCGGAACCACTGGCTCCAGCGAAGGGGTTCAGCCTAGCCGCGACGTCGGGGGCCACCCGAAGGCGCATCGGCTGCCTCGCCGAGCCCATCAGCGGCGCGATCGCCGCCGCCGCCGGTACCGCCGACCGGGGCCGTCCCGTTGATCGACGCCGCCTCACCGGCCTCGGCGGGCCGGCGGATGACGACCTTGACGATCCGCCGCTTGTCCATCTCCTGGATCCGGAGGTCCCAGCCGTCGAGGAGGAACGACTCGCCGTCCTCGGGGATGTGGCCGAGGCAGTCGAGGACGAAGCCGGCGAGCGTCACGTAGTCGCCGTCGGGGATCTCGATGCCGAGCCGCTCGCGGACGTCGTCGACGCTCGCGCGGCCGTCGACCAGCCAGCGGGCGTTGTCGACGCGGACGACCGCTGGCTCGTCGTCGACCGGGTCGAACTCGTCGTGCAGGTCGCCGACGATCGGCTCCAGCAGATCCTTGACGGTGAGGACACCGGCGACGCCACCGTACTCGTCGACGACGACCGCGAACCCGCGCCGCTGCCGTCGCATCTCGACGAGCGCTTCGAGGATGCGACGAGACTCGGGGATCGCGTACGGCTGTCGGAGCCGGCGGGAGATCTCGAGCGGCGACGGCTGTCCCGACGGTTCAGCCGATGCGCCATCGCCATCGCCGCGGTCGCCATCGCCGACCGACGCCGCGGCCCCCGTCGACCGGCGCGATCGGGACCGGAACAGGTCGTTCACGAAGAGGATACCGACGAGGTCGTCGAGATCGTCGTTGACGACCGGGAAGCAGCTGTGGCCGGACTCCCGGACGGCCTGGGCAACGTCGTCGGCGGTGACCGGGATCGTCAGCGCGGCGACGTCGGCCCGGGGGGTCATGACTTCGCGGACGTCCATGTCCCGTAGGTCGGCCAGCGCCTCGGTGATCAGCCGCTCCTGCTCGCCGGCGGCCGAGCTCTCGTACGCCTCGTCGGCCGGCGTCGTTTCCCGGGCGTCACGGTCCGCTCGGTGCCACCAGCGACGCTGGACGGGTGGTTGACCTGGTGGAGGCCGGTTCGAGCGGCTCCCGGGCACGGCGATCCTCCGGTCAGGTGTCGCTTCCGGCCCCGGTCAGCGTCGGCGCACCGCCGACCAGCACCGGTACCGGCTGGTACGCGTCGTCGGCATACGTCCCGCCGTCGAGCAACGCGGCCGTCGCCCGCCGGAGCCGAAGCGGGTCGAGCGGCTTGACGAGCCAGCCCTCCGCCCCCGACCGCCGGGCCAGGAAGACATCCGGCCGCCGGTCGAGGAGCATCAGGACCGGCACGTGGCGGATGTCGAGGTACGACTCGTCCAGCCGCAGCTCGAGGCAGACGGCCATGCCGCCCATGTTGCCCATCTGCATGTCGACGACGACGAGGTCCGGCGGATCGGCCAGGACCGCCTCGACGACCTCCGGCCCGGACGCCACCTGGACGACCTGGAGATCGGGCCCCTCGGTCACCGATGCCACTTCGTGGCGGACGGTCGGGGCGTCGCTGGCGACCAGGATGGTGCGCACCGCCCGACTCTACCCGACGCGTCTCCCGTTACCCCAAGGCGCTCGCCGAAGCCTCTACCCGAAGAGGTGGTCGGCGACGATGCCCAGCTGGGTGAGGTCGTGGACGTCGCTCCCGAGCATCGGCACCGGCCGGACCGGTGCCGGGGCGACCCGCTCGGCGAGCGTGCGGTAGACGGCCTCGTCGCGGTCGGCCATCCGGTCGAGCTCGTCGAGATTGGCGACGATCGCCGCCAGATCGCTGCCCGGTGGCGGCACGGGGACCGACAGTCCGTGACGGCCGAACCGGGGGTGGACGCGGTTGACGACCAGGCCGGCCGGGACGATGTCCGTCTCGGCCAGCTTGCCCGCAAAGAACTCGGCCTCCTCGACCGCGTCCGGTCGGGGCGACGTGACGAGGACGTAGGCCGTCGCCGGGTCGGCGAGGAGGGCTCGAACGGCCTTGGCCCGATCGTGGAACCCTTCCTCCATCCCGCTGAACGCCTGGAAGAACGTCACCGCGTCGTCCACGATCTCGGCTCCCGCCACCTTCGAGATCGTCCGCAGCACCGCTCGGGTGGCCACGCTCACCGCCCGCAGCCCGGCCCGGGTGGGCAGGAGCAGCGCCCGGAACAGCCGGTTCTCCAGGAACTGCGTCAGCCGCCGCGGCGCGTCGAGGAGATCGAGGGCGTTGCGGGTCGGCGGGGTGTCGACGACGACGATGTCGTAGTCGCCGCTCTCCGTCAGCTCGTAGAGCTTCTCCATCGCCATGTACTCCTGCGTGCCCGAGAGCGCGCCGGCCAGGTTCTGGTACAGCCGGTTCGCCTGGATCGACGTCGCCTGTTCCGCGGTCCGTGCGTAGCGGCGGACGAGGTCGTCGAACGTCCCCTTCGTGTCGAGCATGACGGCGTACAGCTCGCCCGGCCAGTCGCCGTCGACCGGCGTCGGCGTGTTCGGCAGCGAATCGACGCCGAGCGCGTCGGCCAGCCGGCGGGCCGGGTCGACCGTCACGACGCACGCCCGGCGTCCCGATCGCGCCGCCTGCAGCGCGAACGTCGCGGCGACCGTCGTCTTCCCGACGCCGCCCGGGCCGCAGCAGACGACGACCGGGCGGTCGGCCGCGAGGGACGTCAGGCCGCCGGCCGGACCGGGAGCAACGGGACCGGGAGCAGTCGGACCGGGTGCCGATGCGCCGGCGGTGTCGGGTGCGGTCGAGTCGGTCATCGGCCCTCCGGCTCCGCTGCCAGCCGCTCGACGCCGCTGGCCAGGGCCCGCGAGAGCGCGCCGATCTCGTCCGGCCCGATCGACGGCGTCGCCAGGGCCGGCGTGGGCAGCTGCGGGAGCGGGAGCTCGCGAGCGAGCCGCTCGACCTGCTCGGCCGCGAGCTCGTGCCGGTGGACCCGGAACCGTCGGGCCGCTTCGAGCGCCGCCAGCTCGTCCGTCCCGAGACGGACGCCGGCCGCGCCGGCCGCGTCGGTGGTTCCGGCCGCCAGACCCCCGGGCAGGTCGTCCCAGCCGTTGACGATCACCGGGCCGAGCTGCACGCCGGCCCGGTCCTCCAGCTGGTAGCCGGCCTCGACGGTCTCTGAGACCGGCATCTCCTCGGGCAGCGTGACGAGGACGACGCGGCACCGCGACGGGTCCGACAGCAGGGCGACGACGTCTTCCGCCTGCGATCGGACCGGGCCGGAACGGGCCACGTCGAGCAGTCCACGGGCCGACGTCAGGAACGTCATGGCATGGCCGGTCGCCGGGGCGTCGACGACGATGAGGTCGGCCACCCCGTCCTGCTCGAGCTGCTTCACCTTGCCGAGCACGAGGACGTCCCGGATGCCCGGGATAGCCGTCGCCACGACGTCGATCACGCCCGACGAGACCAGGCGTTTCGACACCCGCTGGAGGCCGTGGTCGGCCAGGTACTCGAGCAGCGCGTCGTCCGGCGTGAGCCGCCGGCCGCGGACGGTGCCACCACCCGGTGCGTCGTACAGCGCCGCCTCGTCGTACCCGAGCGGATGCTCCGGTCGGTTGCGGTCGAACGCGGCCAGGATGCCCGGTCGGCCCTCGAGCTCGACGACGAGGACCGACATCCCGCCGTCGGCGGCCATCCGGGCCAGGGCGGCCGTCATCGTCGTCTTGCCGACGCCACCCTTGCCGGCAACGATCAGCACCCGGCTCGCCGCGCTCGAAGCTCGCCACGTCCATCGGCCGGGAGCGTAGTGCCGGGCCCGCCGTCCGAGCGGTCCCCGACGGCTCGAACGGGGGTGGCCCGGCGGCGTTCCTCCAGTCGACCAACTGGCGCTGCCGCGTCCGGCCGGAGCCGCAAAGTCCCTGCTAAACCCCCTTGTCTGTTCCTCGGCGGCAGCGATACCCTGGTTGCGGACACGGAGGGGGTCGCGACGGGGTGGCGATGCAGAACATGATGCAGCAGGGGATAGAGATTTGGCAGACCAAAGCGGCGTGCCGGGGGCCGCAGTCGACGGCCTTCTTCCCACCGTCGCACGCGGAGCGCAAGGAAGAGAAGATCGCTCGGGAGTCACGGGCCAAGTCGATCTGTGCCGGCTGCCACGTACGGAACGACTGTCTCGGCTACGCCATCGCGATCCGTGAGCCGCACGGCATCTGGGGCGGCCTCAACGAGACCGAGCGCAAGCAGCTCCTCGACCGTCGGGCCGGCTGAACCGGTCTGGGCCGCGCCCGGAGGGGCAGCTCAGGAAGCCAGTCCGAGCGCCTTCGACGCGTCGGCCACCCCCCGGCTGGTGCAGACCGATGCCGGCTGGTCGCCGTCCACCGAGCACACCGACGCCGACAGGTAGTTGGCGCTGGCCACGATGGCCTGCGTCACGGGGTCTTTCGGTGTCGAGAGACCGGTGGCGATCTGGTTCGTCGTCAGCCCCTGCAGGATCGACGGGGAGTACGACGTCCCGGCGATCACCCGGTTCCCGATGTCCATGAACGGCACGGCCTGCCCCTTCGTCGCCGCGCCCGTGTACCGCGGCGTGTCGTACCGGTTCGTGAGCGATGCCTCGTCGCCGGTCAACCGTTCCAGTACCGCCCAGCCGGTGCCCGAGCTGTTCTGCACGTTGCCGTAGCGTTCGCGGCAGCGCGACGGTGACGTACCGGCTGGCGAAGGTGGCGTCCGCGAACGTGACCGTCTGCGTGTCGCCGAAGACGTCGGTCGAGCTCGACTGCGTCGTCTGCAGCCCCGCGAACTTCCCGAAGCGGGAGAGCGCGGCGACGATCGCCCACCGCTGCGCCGCGCAGAACGGGTTGAACTCGGCGCCGACGTAGAGGACGCCGGGCTTGCCGTCGACCGTCCAGACCGGCCGGCCGGCGACGACCGTCGGCGGCGTGACCGCGACCGACGACGACGTGACGCCCACCGCGTCGTAGACGGTCGCCGGGATATGCGTCAGCTGCTGTGTGACCGCGGACGGGAGCGGCGAGGCCAGCGGGGCTGTGCCCGGCGGCGCGGACGAGCTCGTCAGCTTGATGACGACGAGGACGACGACGATGATCAGGACGAGGCCGACCACCCCCCACGTGAGGAGGATCGTCGTCGCCCGCCGGGCCGCCCGGGCCGGCCGCGGCGATGGGGTCGGTGCCGGGCTCTCGCCGGCGTCGCTGTCAGTCACCGTCGACGTTCACCGACCGGCCAGCACTCCTCGGCACCCAGTACTCCTCGGCACTCAGTACCCCTCGGCATCGGCGCGGCCGCTCCATCCGAGCATTGGCAGCACGGTCGAGATGATCAGGACGAACAGCAGGAACGTGATGACGTGCACCGACGTGCACCACAGGCAGATGTTGCCGATGATCAGCAGCTCGGCCGACACGAGGTAGAGGGCGAACAGGACGCCGACGACCGCCATGGCGAGCCGGACGATGTGCACCCGCCGGTCGGCCGTGTACCAGAGCGGCGGCAGGTTGATGACGGTCATCGCCAGATAGAACGCCAGGCCGAGCACCGCGACGGGGATCCCGAGGAAGTGCGACTGGGCGCTCGTCGTGACCTTCTCGCAGTTGATGACGCCGGTGTCGCTGCAGACGAGCGGGATCTTGGCGAAGTGGTCGATCGTCAGGTAGATGGAGACGCCCAGGCCGGCCAGCGAGAGCACCAGGGCGGTCGCCACCCGCCAGCGGGCCGGGGTGGCGGTGTACTCGGTGGTGGCTGCCTCAGCCATCGTTCTCTGCCGTCGTCCTCGAGGCGGATCAGCCGTCGTCCCCTCAGGACGAGGAGATGTTGAGCGCCTTGGCCGCGGCCGTCACGCCCTTGCTGGTGCACACCGACGCCGGCTGGCCGCCGTCGATCGAGCAGATGGCTGCCGATTGGTAGTTGGCCACCGAGATGATCGCCTTCGTCGCCGGGTTCGTCGGGTCCGAGAGGTCGCCGGCGATCTGGGCCCGCGTCAGCCCGGACAGCACGCCGGGTGTGTAGCTGGCGCCGGAGGAGACCGCTTTGTTGCCGATGTCTATGAACGGGATGCTCGACCCGCTGCTCGTTGTGTTCCCGGTGTACTTCTCCTCGTTGTACTTCTTGACGAGGGCTGTCTCGGACTTGGTGAGCTTTTCCAGCGGCTGGTAGCCGGAGCCTGTCGACAGCTTCTTGTTGCTCAGGACCTCCTTCAGCACCGCCGAGATGTACTGGCTTGTGTACGTGGCCTTGACGAACGTGACCGTCTGCGTGCTCGGATGGACGTCGGTCGAGCTGGACTGCATCGTCTGCAGGCCGTCGATCGTGCCGAAGCGGGAGAGCGCGGCGACGATGGCCCACCGTTCGGCCGCGCAGTACGGGCAGTAGTCCGCGCCCATGTAGAGGTAGCCCGGCTTCCCGTTGAACGTCAGCGGCGGTTGCCCGGAGATGACCTTCGGCGGCGTCACCGCCACTGTCGGTGATGTCACGCCGACCGTGTCGTAGACCGAGGCCGGGATGTTCGTCATCTCGTGGGCGATGTTGGCGGCCAGCGGGCCCGGCGGCGGTGTGGCCTTTGTGCCGCCGCCCGAGCCGCTCGTGACCTTGACGACCACCAGGACGACGACGACGACCACGACCAGACCGACGATGCCCCACGTCAACAGGGCCGTCGACGGACGGCGCGGACCCGGCGCGGCCGGCCGGTTGCCCGGTCGCGGCGGTCGCTGGCCCGGCCCCTTGCCGTTCCCACCCTTCCCGGTGCCGCCCTTGGCGGCCGGCCCGCGACCCGATTGCGGCCCCTTGGCCGGCGCGGTGTTCCCCTGGCCTTGGCCGGTCCCCTTCTGGCTGCCGGGTTTCGTGGCGGTCCGTTGTCCGCCGGTGCCGCGGGCGGCCTCCTTGCCGCTGACGGCCCGGCTCTGGGCCCGGCTGCGGTCCTTCGCGTCCTGAGAACGTTTCGGTTGGTCGGCGTCGTCTGCCATGAGATTCGGTCCTCGCGATGGTGGCGGCTATGCGGGGCCTCCCAGCCGGGCAAACAAGATGCCTGGTGGGACGATGTGCCGGCCAGCGTAGACCAGCGTCCGGGACCCGTGCGGTCGGCCGTCCCCCGGGTAGCCTCCGACGGTGGCCCCATTCCCCGACCAGCCCCCTCCGGGCCAGCCGTCCGCCGCCGATCGCCCGGCCGACCCGCCGTCCCCGCCGCCGATGCGGGCCGCCGCGACCGTCCTGCTCGTCCGAGATGGCGACGACTCGGCGGCGCCCCTCGAGGTGCTGATGGTCCGCCGGAACCCACGCTCGGTCTTCGTCGGCGGCGCCTACGTCTTCCCCGGCGGTGCGGTCGACCCGGCCGACGCCGGGCCGGACGCCGAGGACTGCAGCACCGGGCGGACCGACGCCGCGGCCAGCCAGATCCTCGGCGTCAGCGGCGGCGGCCTGGCCTACTGGGTGGCCGCCCTACGGGAGTGCTTCGAAGAGGCCGGCCTGCTGCTCGCCTACCGGCCGGACGGGACGCTGCTGACCCTCGACGACCCGGCGACGTCCGCCCGCTTCTCGGCCCACCGGGCCGACGTCAACGCCGGCCGCCGCCGGTTCGTCGACGTCTGCCGGTCCGAGGGCCTGCAGCTCGCGGCCGACCGGGTCCACTACTTCGCCCACTGGATCACCCCCGACGGCGCCCCCCGCCGCTACGACACCCGGTTCTTCGTCGCCGTCGCCCCGTCCGGTCAGACCGCGGCCCACGATGCCGCCGAGACGGTGGCCGACGAGTGGGTCCGGCCGACCGACGCCCTCGAGCGGCACCGGACGGGTGAGATCGAGATGATGGTGCCGACCGTCCGGAGCCTTCAGGACATCGGCCGTTTCCGGACCGCCGGCGAGCTGGTCGCCGCGGCCGCCGCCGTCGGCGTCGGGCTCACCGTCGAGCCCCGAGTCATCATCGAAGGGCGCGGCGCCCGGATCGCCCTCCCCGGGGACCCCGGCTACGACGAGGCCGTCGGAACGCCCGGAACGAGCGGGTGAGCGGTCCGATCGCCGTCCCCGACGGCGCGGTCGGCCCGGCGCCGACGCCCGGGCGGTCCGATCGGCTCCTGCCCGGCCTGGTCCGCCTGACCGCGCCGAACCCCGGGATGATGACCGGCCCGGGGACGAACACGTACCTGATCGGCACCGGCGACCTGGCCGTCGTCGACCCCGGTCCCGATGATGCCGGCCACCGCCGGGCGATCCTGGCCACCGCCGAGCAGCTCGGCGGGGCCGTCCGTTGGGTCCTGACCACCCACACCCATCCCGATCACGCTCCCGGCGCCCGTCCGCTGGCCGACGCCTGCGGCGCCGAGACGGTCGGCTTCGGTGCCCGCGACGGCTTCGACCCCGACCGCCCGGCCGGCGACGGGTGGACGCTCGACGTCCCGCCGTACCGCGTCCGGGCCGTCCACACGCCCGGGCACGCCGGGAACCACCTGTGCTGGCTGCTCGAAGAGCCGCGTTACCTGCTCTCCGGCGACCACGTCATGGAGGGATCGACCGTCGTCATCCGCCCGCCCGACGGCGACATGGTCGCCTATCTCGACAGCCTCGACCGGCTGCTCCAGCTCGACCCGCCGCTGGTGGCGATCGCCCCCGGCCACGGTCGCTTGATCGACGATCCGGCCACCGTCGTCCGCGGCATCGTCGCCCACCGCCTCGCTCGCGAAGAGGCCGTCGCCGACGCGCTGGCGTCGGCCGGCCGGGCCACCGTCGACGAGCTGCTGCCGGCCGTCTACGCCGACGTCGACCAGCGCCTGTTCCCCGTGGCCCGCAACTCACTGTGGGCGCACCTCCGGAAGTTGGCCGTCGACGGCCGGGCCGTCGTTCCCTCCGGGGACCGGGGCGACCCCGCCGCCGCCGCCGAGACGCAGATCGACGGCGTCTGGTCCTCGACTCCCACGACCCGCCGCTAACGGCAATACCGTTCAGTTAGGAGCCAGCACCCGGACCAGCGGGGGTCCCGTCGGCTGGGGCCAGTGGCGGTGGCGGGCTCGCTTCACGTGCCATCTCGGCATCTTGCGCTTGATGACGTGGGGGTTGGACCGCCGGCGGCGGGCCGGGTTCAGGCGCCGCAGGAGCTGGACGATCGCCGCTCGCCAGGTGCGGTCGGTCGCCTCGTGGTCGTCAGGGGGGAAAAGCGCCCCGTTGGGCGACCGAACGTCGAGCGATGCGCAGGGCAGCGACGAAGGACACCCGGTCGGGGTCCTCGCCGGCGGTGTCCGCCGCCTCCCACATGAGCGTGCGGACGGCGTAGTGGCAGCAGAGGTGTCCCCAGATCTCCTGGCGAACGAGCTCGGGGGACTTGGAGCGGAGCACCGTCTTGGGCCCCCGCTGGTGGGTCTTCAGCTCGTCGAAGGTCGACTCGATCTCCCAGCGCTCGGCGTAGGCGGCGGCCAGCGTGGCCGCCGGCGCCTCTTCTGGGTCGAGCAGGGTGGTGAAGAGCCGGTAGTGCTCATCGTTGGCCCGTCCGTCGGTGACCTCGTAGTCGATGACCCGGACGGTGACGGGCGTGGCCTTTCGGCTCTCGTTGCCCGACGGGGTGATCCCTCCGAGCCAGGAACCATCGGCGAGGGTCTCTATGTGGCGGGGCTTTGCGACCGAGCTCACTCGCCACAACAGATCGGCCCCGGTCGCGCCTGCCGCTTGGAACTGGTGGAAGCCGTAGAAGCCCCGGTCGGCGATGACCAGCATGCCCGGGGTCAGGCGAGCGAACAGCTCGGTGGCCAAGGTGACCTCGGCTGTCGAGTAGGGGCCGATCACGGCGTCGAAGACGGCGTGCGTCGAGCACTCGGCCACGGCCACCACCCGGGCCATCGGGAAGGCGGCCTGCTCGCCCTTGTTCACCCCGGGCCGGCCGAAGTGGATGGCGTTCTCCTCGGTGTCGGCCACGTCCAGGCAGGTGCCGTCGATGGCCACCAGCCGGCGGCCAGCCACGAAGGCCCCCGGGACCGACGGCGCCGCCAGCGGCCGGGCCACCCGGGCGAAGAGGGCGGCCAGCGGCTCGGCACCGAGACGCAGGCGGGCCTGGAAGATCGCCGATTTCGACGGTGGGGCCCAGGACTCGGACCAGCCCGACGACCACGACAGCCCGTCGGTCAACTGGGCCAAGACGTCCTCGTAGGAGCCGTCTGCGTACAGCGCCATGGCGATGGCGAAGTAGGCGACCACCCGGGCCGGCAGCGCCCGGTTCCGCTGCTCGGTGCGACCGACGGCCGCGATGACCTCGTCGACGACCTGTGGCGGGAACACTCGGGTGAGCAGGCCGACGGCAACCAGGTCGGACAGGCGTCGGTCCGAGGTGGGCTTCACCCATCCGGCGCGGGGCACCCACCCAAACTACACCATTGTGAGCTTAACTGAACGGTATTGCCGCTAACGGCCGCCAGTCGCTCGCGGCACCAGTCGCTAGCGGTCCGCGGCGACCGCCGCCTCGACCCGCTCGATCAGCCGCGCCGTGCAGCCCGACGTCTCGACGACCGGGGCGATCTCCTCGGCGATCGAGCGGGCGAGCTCGGCGAAGACGCCGGCCAGCTCCCCGTCCCCGAGAGCGACCGGCTCGCCGGCGTCGCCGGCCGGCCGAGAGGTCCGGGTGCAGCGGCACCGTGCCGACGAGCGGGACGCCGAGGTCGCCGGCCAGCCGGGCGCCGCCGCCGGTGCCGAAGAGCGCGTACGTCGTCCCGTGCTCGCAGGTGAAGTCGCTCATGTTCTCGATCACCCCGGCCACCCGGAGGTAGCCCCGTCGGGCCATGTCCGCGGCCCGGGCGGCCACTTTCTGGGCGGCGAGCGGTGGCGTCGTGACGACGAGCATCTCCGTGCGCGGCAGCAGCCGGGCCAGACCCATCTGGACGTCGCCGGTCCCCGGTGGCAGGTCGATCAGGAGGTAGTCGAGGTCGCCCCAGTGGGCGTCCTGGAGGAACTGCTGGACCGCCCGGTTGAGGACGAGGCCCCGCCACATGATCGCCCGTTCCTCGTCGGCCAGGAAGCCCATCGACAGCACCCGCAGCAGGCCGTCGCCGCGCTGCTACGCCGAGGCCGGGGATCGCTCGTTCGAGCGGGACCATCTTGCCCTCGCGGGCCTCGACACCGCCGTCCATCCCGAGGAGCCGCGGCACCGAGAACCCCCAGATGTCGGCGTCGAGGACGCCGACGGTGAGGCCCCGCCGGGCCAGCGCCACGGCCAGGTTGACCGTGACCGACGACTTGCCGACGCCGCCCTTGCCGGACGCGACCGCCAGGATCCGGGCCGTCGGCGGCACCGCCGTCGGCGGTGCGTCCTCCCGGGCCTTCCAGCGGGCGCGGCCCATGACGTCCGCCTTCTCGGCCGGGTCCATCTCTCCGATGGACAGCTCGACCGCGGTGACGCCGGGGAGCCCGGCCAGCCGGCCGCGGACGTCCCGCTCGATCTGGCCGCGCAGCGGGCAGCCGGCGATCGTCAGCGCCACCTCGACGTCGACGGTCCCGTCCGCGTGGACCTCGAGACGGCGGACCATGCCGAGGTCGACGATGTCCGCGCCCAGCTCCGGGTCGATCACTGCCCGCAGGGCGTCGCGGGCCTGATCCGCCGAGGGCGGCGCTGGCCGGGTTCCGTCGCGCCGGGCCTCGCCCTAGGGGTCGCGTGGCAGCGTTTGGGCAGGCACGAGCGGAATTCTACCGGCATGACCCCCGTTGCCGACCGGGTAGCGCCGGGCCGGTCAGCCGAGGCCCCGGCGCGCCGGTGATCGACCGGGATCGGTAACATGGGGTCCGTACATCGGGGCCGCTCGTCGGCCCCGAAAGATCGAGCCGGTGGCTCGGGTACCTCGCCCGGGTCCCAACGAGGAGGAAACCGTGACGACGATGGCGACCTCGGTGAGCATCGGCAAGAAGCCCGACCCGGTGACGCTGACCGACGTAGCGGCCGAGAAGGTCGCGGCGTTGCTCGCCGAGGAGGAGGGTGAAGCGCTCGCCCTGCGTGTCGCAGTGAAGCCCGGTGGGTGCTCCGGCTACAGCTACGAGATGTTCTTCGACTCCGAGGTCGACGACGACGACGTCGTTCGGGAGTTCGGCACCGTCCGGGTCGTCGTCGACTCGGCCAGCGCCGAGCTGCTGACCGGCGCGACGCTCGACTACAGCGACGGGCTGCAGGGTGCCGGGTTCCACATCACGAACCCGAACGCCACCCGCACCTGCGGCTGCGGCTCCTCGTTCAGCTGATCTCGTTCGGCCTCGACGGGCGGTCCGTCGAGGCGCCCGACGACAACGCGTCCCTGCTCGACGCCCTGCGCGAGCATCTCGGCTGCCGAGCGCCCAAGGACGGCTGCAGTCCGCAGGGCCAGTGCGGTTGCTGCACCGTCTGGGTCGACGGTGCGCCGCGGGTGGCCTGCGTGACGCCGCTCCGGCGGATCGCCGGCCGCCAGGTGACGACCGTCGACGGGCTCGACCCGGACGTCCGCCGCCGTTGGGCGGACGCGTTCGTCGCCGCCGGCGCCAGCCAGTGTGGTTTCTGCACCCCCGGGATCGTCCTCCGGCTGGCCGCCTTCGCCACCCGCCGCCAGCGCGTCGACGAGGCCGCCATCCGCGCCGCGCTCCTCGCCCACCTCTGCCGTTGCACCGGCTGGGAGACGGTCGTCGACGCGGCCTGCGATGCCTTGGCCATCGATCGCGGCCGGCCCACCGACGCCGCCCTGGACCGCGACAGGACCCCGGCCGGCGACACCACCCCGGCCGACGACCCGACTCCGGGCGGCAACGCCGGTCCGCCCCCGGACCGGGACGCACTACTGACGAGCTGGCGGGCCCAGCTCGAAGGGCCGGCCTTCCAGTCGTCCGGCCCCGACGCCGTGCTCGGCCGAGCCGGCTTTGCCGACGACACCGCGCCGGCTGGCGCGGTGGTGGCGGTGCCGAATCGGGACGGCGAACTCGTCGTCGGCGTCGACGTGGCCGACGCCCGGCGCCGAGCCGGCAAGGTGCAGGGCCGGAACTCGACGGCGCCGCTGCGGCACCCGGTCGACGTGCCGGACGGTGACTGGGCACTGACGCTGCGGACGACGTGGGTCGAGCCGGCGTACCTCGAGCCGGACGCGTCGTGGTGCACGCCCGGCGGCGTGCCCGCGTCGCCGTTGGCCAACGGCGGCGCGTTCGGCGGCAAGCGCCGTTCCCCGGTCGCGGCCGACGCGGCCCGGCTGGCGACGGCGCTGGATACGCCGGTGCGCGTCGTCTGGTCACGGGAGGACGTCGTCCGCCGCGGGCCCAAGCGTCCGCCGGTCGCCCTCGGCATCCGGGCCGACGGGACCGGCGTGCTGCGGATCGGCCGTGGCGTCCTCGCCGGCCGGCCGGCGCTCGACCCGCTCGACGCGGTCGCCGGCCGCGTGCAGGCCGTCGCGCCGGGTGTCGCCGTCGAGGTCGTCGACGTCGCCGGACCGCCGACGTCGGCCGATCTCCGTGGCGCCGGCTGGGTCGAGGCGTCGGTCGCCCTCACCGCCCTCGCCGCGCTGGCGGAGGGCCACACCGGCCCGGGCACGCCCGCCGACATCGTCGGGCCGTCCGGCGGCCGGGCCCGGGTGACCGTCGCCGACGACGGCGCGGTCGCGGTCGACGTCTGGGCCGGCGAGCTGCTCGACCCGGTCACCCTGCGTTCGTACTGCATCGGTGCCGTCCACCAGGCGCTCGGCTGGGTCCGCTCCGAGGGCATCGCCGTCGATGCGGCCGGCGACGTCCACGACCTGACGGTCCGTTCCTTCGGCGTCCTTCCGGCGCGCGACACTCCTCGAGTGGACGTGACGATGCACCGCTCCGACCGCTGGCCCGTCAACGGGTCCGATGCCGTCTTCGCGGCCACGGCCGCCGCGGCCTGGCTGGCCGACGGGCTCCCACCGGCCTGGCCGACCCGGCGCGGGTCGGGCCGATGACCGAGCCGTCGCCACCGATCGGCCCGTACCGCCCGGTGCTGCGGGCCGGTGACTGGGTCGTCACCTCCGGTCAGCTCGGTGCGGCCCCCGGTCCTGACGGCACGCCCGCCGTCGTGCCCGGCGGCACGGTCGCCGAGCTCCGCCGGGCCCTCGAGAACGTCGCCGCCCTCCTGGCGACCGAGGGCGCGACGCTCGACGACGTCGTCAAGACGACGCTGTTCCTCGTCGACATGGCCGACTTCGCCGACGTCAACGCGGTGTGGATCGAGACGTTCGACCGGCACCGCCCGACCCGTTCGGCCGTCGCCGTCGCTGCGCTGCCGCTCGGCGCGCGGGTCGAGGTCGAGGCCTGGGCCTACGCGCCGCGGCCCTGACCGTCGCTCAGGCGGTCGGGCTCAGGCGGTCGGGTGGACGGCGGCACTCGGGCGGCTCGGTAGGCACTCGGGCTTAGGCACTCGGGCTCAGGCTGCGACTCAGGCGGAGGGGCTCAGGCGGAGGGCGCGGGCGGCGGGGCGGGGGCCCAGCCGAGCTGACCGAAGCGATAGCCGACGGAGCGGACCGTCTGGATCAGGTGGGCGTGCTCCTCGCCGAGCTTCGCCCGGAGCCGGCGGACGTGGACGTCGACGGTCCGGGCGCCGCCGTAGTACTCGTACCCCCAGACCCGGTTGAGGAGGGTCTCCCGGGTGAACACCTTGCCGGGGTGGGCGGCGAGGAACCGGAGCAGCTCGTACTCCATGTACGTCAGGTCGAGCACGCGGCCGGCCACGGCCGCCTGGTACGTCTCGAGGTTGAGGACGAGCGGGCCGTACTCGATGAGGTCCGGCTGCAGGCCCCGGCCGGACCGCCAGAAGAGGTGCTCGAGCCGGGCGACGATCTCCTCGCCGCCGGCCGGCTGGACGCAGAAGTCGTCGAAGAGATCGTCGCGGAGCGCCAATTCCGCGACTTGGTTCGGGGCGATGACGAGCAGGAGCGGGTTGAGCGGGACCTCACGGCGCCGGAGGTGCCGGCAGAAGGCGATGCCGCCGCCGAGGTCGGCGGTCGCGCTGACGAGGGCACCGCCCCATCCGTCCTTCGTCGCCGACTGCTCCGTGACGTCGACCAGCTCCGGTCGGTTGAGACAGCGGAAGTCGTAGCCGCCCTGGCGCAGCGCGGCCTGCAGCTCGGCCGGCAGCGGGTCGGGGTAACAGAGGAGGGGTTCCATCGGCTCAGCCGTCTCGGTCCGGGGCCACGGGGCTCACCGCGTCAGCCAAATCACCGCGGTGGCCGAGATCACCGCGCCGGCCGAGATCACAGCGCCGGGAGGTATCGGTCGAGCTCGAACTGGGTCACTTCGGACTTGTAGGCGGTCCACTCGGCCCGCTTGTTGCGCAGGAACCACTCGAAGACGTGCTCGCCGAGCGTGTCGGCGACCAACTTGGACTGCTCCATCACGTCGACCGCGTCGTTGAGGCTGGTCGGCAGTGGCTGGATACCCTTCTCCGCCAGCTCGCGACCGGAGAGGCTGAAGAGGTTGGCGTCGGCCTCCGGCGGGAGCTCGTAACCCTCCTCGATGCCCCGGAGGCCGGCGGCGAGGATGACCGCGAAGGCCAGGTACGGGTTGCACGCGCTGTCCGGCGCCCGGTACTCGAGCCGCGTCGAGTCGGCCTTGCCGTGCTTGACGACCGGCACGCGGACGAGCGCGGACCGGTTGTTGCGGGCCCAGCCGATGTGCACCGGGGCCTCGTAGCCGCTGACGAGCCGCTTGTACGAGTTGACCCACTGGTTCGTCACCGCGGTGATCTCGGGGGCATGCCGGAGCAGGCCGGCGATGAACCGGTGCGCCACCGACGACAGCCCGTACGGATCGTCGGGGTCGACGAACGCGTTGCGCTCGCCCTCCCAGAGCGAGACGTGGGTGTGCATGCCGGACCCCTGGACGCCGGCCAGCGGCTTCGGCATGAAGCTGGCGTGCACGCCTTCCTGGCGGGCCAGCTCCTTGACGACCAACCGGGTCGTCATGACCGTGTCGGCCATCGTCAGCGCGTCGGTGTACCGCAGGTCGATCTCGTGCTGGCTGGGCGCGTCCTCGTGCTGGGCGCGCTCGACCGGGATCCCCATCTCCTCCAGCGCCAGCACCGTCCGCCGCCGAAGGGTGCTGGGGAGGTCGGCGACGCCGACGTCGAAGTAGGACCCGGTGTCCAGGACCGTCGGCGGGTGGGAGGGGTCCGGGTCGCCGAAGTAGAAGTACTCCACCTCGGGGGAGGCGAAGAAGGTGTAGCCGGCCGCCCGGGCCCGCTCGAGCGTGCGGCGGAGGGCGTGGCGCGGGTCGCCCTCGAACGCGGTGCCGTCGAGGTTGACGATGTCGCAGAACACCCGGGCGACCGACTTGCCCTCGCCGGACCGCCCCTCGCCGTGCCGTTCCTCGCCGTGCCACGACAGGAGCTGGAACGTCTTCAGGTCCGGCCGGGCCAGCACGTCGGCCTCCTGGACCCGGCTGAAGCCGTCGATGGCGGAGCCGTCGAACGTCATCCCCTCGTCGAGGGCGTTCTCCAGCTCGGCCGGGGTGATGTTGAAGGCCTTGGCCGTCCCGAGGACGTCGGTGAACCACAGCTGGACGAACCGGATGCCCCGTTCCTCGACGGTCCGCAGGACGTAGTCACGCTGGCTCTGCACGGCTTCATTCTCTCAGTTCCGGCGTCACGTGCGCCTATCTGGGTCGGTCCGGCACTTCCGGGACGCGAAAGGAGCCGGGCTCGGTGGCCCGGCTCCTTTCGACGTCGGTAAGGAAGGTCGGTGAGGGAAAACGACTCAGTCGTTCGCTGCGTCGCCGCAGACGGTCTCGACCAGGACGCCCGTGACCTTGTACGGATCCATGTTGGCGTTCGGCCGACGGTCCTCCAGCCAGCCCTTCTTGGCCTTGGCCACCGCCCAGGGGATCCGGATGGACGCACCCCGGTCGGAGGTGCCGTAGCTGAACTTGGTGTAGTGAGCCGTCTCGTGAGCCCCGGTCAGGCGGGTCTCGATGCCGACCCCGTAGACCGCGATGTGCTCGTCGATCCGCTTCCCGATGGCCTCGCAGCCGGCGATGATGGCGTCCCAGCCGCCGTCCTCCCGCATGGCCTTGGTGGAGAAGTTGGTGTGGGCCCCGGCCCCGTTCCAGTCCCCCATGATCGGCTTGGGCTCCAGGGTGGCGAACACGCCGAAGTCCTCGGCGATCCGGAACAGCAGCCAGCGGGCCACCCACAGGTGGTCCGACACGTCCAGCGGCGAGAGGACGCCGATCTGGAACTCCCACTGCCCCATCATCACCTCGGCGTTCGTGCCCTCGATGCCGAGGCCGGCCTTCATGCAGGCGACGGTGTGCTGCTCGACGATCTCCCGCCCGGGCATCTTGTCGCCGCCGACACCGCAGTAGTACGGGCCCTGGGGCGCCGGGTACCCGCTGAGGGGCCAGCCCAAGGGCCGCCCGTCCTTGATGAAGGTGTACTCCTGCTCGATGCCGAACATCGGTTCCTGGCCGGCATATTTCTCGACCAGCGCCCGCAGCGGGGCCCGGGTGTTCGTGGGGTGGGGGGTGAAGTCGGTGAGCTCCACCTCGCACATGACCAGCTTGTCGCCCTCGGCCCGCAGCGGGTCGGGGCAGGTGAACACCGGCCGCAGCACGCAGTCGGAGTCGTGGCCGAGCGCCTGGTTGGTGCTCGAACCGTCGAAGCCCCAGATGCCGGGCTCCTTCCCGTCCGCCACGATGCGCGTCTTGCTCCGCAGTAGCGGTGACGGCTCGGTGCCGTCGATCCAGATGTACTCGGCCTGGTAGCTCAAGGACTTCTCCTCCGTGCGCTCTGTCCGGGCCTTCGTACCCGGTGCTTGCTCGTCTGCCCGGCCGGATGGCGGCCGCCATGGCCTGTTCATTACAGCAGCCCTCCGTGTCCAAACTCCTTCCGCAGCATGAACGCCATGTGAACAGGGATTTGCGCCGGGGGCCGCCGAGCCCACCGTGGACGCCCCGGTAGGCTCCTCTGACGTGGCTCACCTGCGGTTGGCCGCCGCACAGCTCAATACCGTCGTCGGCGATCTCGACGGCAACGTCGACAAGACCCTCCACGCGATCGCCGCGGCCGGCCGGGCCGGCGCCGACGTCTGCGTGCTGCCCGAACTGACGATCACCGGCTACCCGCCGGAGGATCTCCTACTCAAGCCTGGTTTCGTCGCCGACAACGTCGCCGCGCTCGAAGCCGTCGCCTCGGCCACCGGCGATTGCGTGGCTGTCGTCGGCTTCGTCGCCCCGCTCGCGGCCGGGGCCGGCGGGGCCCACGGACCGGACGGCACGCGGCCGGCCGTGCCGCTGGCCAACGCGGCCGCGGTCTGCGCGGCCGGCCGGGTCGTCGGCATCTACCACAAGCGTCTGCTCCCGAACTACGGCGTCTTCGACGAGGTCCGGTGGTTCACCCCCGGCATCGAGCCGGCTGCGCTCTACGTGGTCGGCGGCGCGCTCGTCGGCGTATCGATCTGCGAAGACGTCTGGTCGGCCGCGGGGCCGGTCCCGGCGCTGGGCCGGGCCGGCGCCGACGTCGTCGTCAACCTCAACGTGTCGCCGTACTCCCGCCGTCGCCGAATGGAGCGGCTGGCGATGCTGCAGGAACGGGTGGCCGAGTCCGGGTGCGCCATCGCCTACGTCAACCAGGTCGGCGGCCAGGACGAGCTCGTCTTCGACGGTGCCAGCCTGGTCGTCGGGCCGGATGGCGAGCTGCTGGCCGCCGGGCTGCAGTTCGCCGAGGATCTCGTCGTCGTCGACGTCCCGGTCCGTCGCGCCGATCGACCGGACCGGACGGGACTGCCGACGGCGATGCCGACGGCAGCGAAGGTTCCGGGGACGGCGACGGCCCCGGGGACGGCGACCGCGCCGATCGTCGAGGTGACCGGCCCGGTCGTCGGGACCGGCGGCGTGAAGCCGCCCGTCCCGGTCCGGCCGGTGCCGGAACCGCTGTCGGACGTGGCCGAGGTCTACGAGGCGCTCGTCCTCGGCACCCGCGACTATCTCGGCAAGAACGGCTTCCGCGACGCGGTCGTCGGGTTGTCCGGCGGGATCGACTCTTCGCTGGTGGCCGCGGTGGCGGTCGACGCGGTCGGTCCGGACCACGTCCGCGGGTTGTCGATGCCGTCGCGGTACTCGAGCGAGGGTTCCCGGACCGACGCGGACGACCTCGCCCACCGGCTCGGCATCGACCTCCGCGTCGTGCCGATCGAGGCGGCCCACGTCGCGCTGGCCGCGCTGCTCGGCCCCGTCCTCGACGGCCCACCGACCGGGCTGACCGACGAGAACCTGCAGTCGCGCCTGCGCGGGCTCGTGTTGATGGCCGTCTCGAACGCCAGCGGCTCGATCGTGCTCACGACGGGCAACAAGAGCGAGATGGCGACCGGGTACTCGACGCTCTACGGCGACTCCGCCGGCGGGTTCGCGGTGATCAAGGACGTGCCGAAGACGCTCGTCTACGAGCTGTGCCGCTACCGCAACGACCGGGCGGCCGACGCCGGCCAGCCCGAACCGATCCCCCGGGAGGTGTTGGAGAAGCCGCCGTCGGCCGAGCTGCGCCCGGACCAGCGGGACGATCAGTCCCTGCCGCCGTACGAGCTCCTCGACCCGGTCCTCGAGGCGTACGTCGAGCGGGACCGGACGGCGGCCGACCTGGTGGACGACGGCTTCGATCCGGCGGTCGTCGATCGCGTCGTCCGTCTCGTCGACGGCGCCGAGTACAAGCGGCGGCAGATGCCGCCCGGCGTCCGGATCACGACCAAGGCGTTCGGCCGGGATCGCCGCATGCCGATCACGAACCGCTACCGACCGGTCCACCGGCCGGTCGGCGAGCCAGCCGAGCCGGTCGAGCCGGTCGAGCCGATCGAGGCGGTGACCGGTGGTTGAGCCGGTCGTCGAGAAAGCCGCCCTGCCCATCGTCCGGACGGCGACGCTCGTCGGCGCGTACCGATGGGCCGAGCACCGGCTGTTCGAGCTGACCGGGGCGTGGGCGGCCGAGCCGTCGCCCCCCGCCGTCCAGGTCCACCTGGACGAGGTGAGCGCGCAGCACGCGTGGCACGCCGAGCTCTGGGCCGACCGCCTGCCGGTGCTGGATTGGTTCGACCCCGACCGCGTGACGGTCCCGTTCGGCTCGGCCGGCCCGCTGCTCGACGCGCTCGCCGACTTGGCCGAGCCGGTGCGCCGACTGGCCGGCCTGTACCGGGTCGTCGTGCCGCGGCTGGTGGCCGGATACGACCACCACCTCGCCCGGACCGTGCCGGCGACGGACGGACCGGTCATCCGGGCCCTGCGACTGGTCGGGCGTGACGAGGTCGACGCGTGGCGGGCCGGCGAGGCGCGGCTGCAGGCGCTGCTGACGTCGCCGGCTGATGCGTCGGCGGCGGCCGACGCGCAGCGCGAGCTGGAGGCCGTCGTGGTCGCCAATGGCGGCCACGTCGGACTTTTCCCCTGGTCAGAGGATAGATAGCACGGTTCGAGCTGAATGGGGTGCCGTGGCCGAGCCAGCCGGCACCGGGCCAGTGGGCGATCGACGGCGGCGGGCCGATCAGGTCGCTTGACGCGCCCTGTAGAATGTCGTCACACGTGCCGCGTGTCCCGTCGCTGTTGCGAGGCCTCCCTCCTCGACAGCAACAGCTGGGGAGATGAGTCCGGCACCGATTCTACTACGGAAGGCTCGGCCGAACTTGGCGAAGGAACGCATCGAACGTGACGACGAGGATCTCGTTCGTCTCTACCTGACCGACATCGGTCAGTACCCGCTGCTCACCAAGGACGACGAAGTCCGCCTGGCCCAGGCCATCGAGGCGGGCCGAGAGGCCGAGGAAGAGACCAAGAAGGCTCCGAAGGGCCTGACGGCGGCCAAGAAACGGGAGCTGCGTCGGGCGGTCCTGACCGGCGAGAACGCCCAGCAGACGTTCGTCCAGTCGAACCTCCGTCTGGTCGTCTCCATCGCCAAGAAGTACCAGGCGTCCGGCCTTCCCCTCCTCGACCTGATCCAGGAGGGGAACCTCGGCCTGATGCACGCGGTCGAGAAGTTCGACTGGCGGAAGGGCTTCAAGTTCTCGACCTACGCGACGTGGTGGATCCGCCAGGCGATCACTCGCGGCATCGCCAACACCGGCCGGACGATCCGCCTGCCGGTGCATGCCGGTGACACGCTGGCCCGCGTCCAGAAGGCCCAGGCGCGCCTCGAGCTGAAGCTCGGCCGGCCGGCCACGCTGGTAGAGCTCGGCATCGAGGTGGAGATGCCCGAGGACAAGCTGGTCGAGGCGCTCCGCTTCCGGGCCGAGCCGCTGTCGCTGTCCGAGCCGCTCCGGGAGGACGGCGACGCGGAGCTCGGTGACGTCGTCGAAGACCGCTCCGCCGAGTCGCCGTTCGAAGTCGCCGCGGTCTCCTTGCTGCCCGAGGAGATCGGCCGGCTGCTCTCGCCCCTCGACGAGCGGGAGCGGGAGATCCTGCGGCTCCGCTTCGGCCTCGACCGCGGCGAGCCGCGGACGCTGGAAGAGGTCGGCGAGCATTTCAACCTCACGCGCGAGCGCATCCGCCAGATCGAGGCCCGGGCGATGTCGAAGCTGCGGCACCCGTCTTCGGACACCGGCGCACGCGATCTCTTGACCGTCTAACATCGACGGCCATGAAGAAGCTGCTGATTCTCGCCGTGCTCCTCACTCTGGGCTTCGTGGCCGCCAAGCGGCTCCGGGCGGCCTGAGCGGGCACCGTGTTCGGGCGGCCGCCGGCCGCCCCAGTCAGACTGTCCTGATCAGGTCGGGCCCGGCCGTCGTACTCCGGGCCGGCGCGGCGTAACGAGCCGGTTCAGGCGACCGCGTGGACGGGCAGCGCCCGCCCCCGCCGGCCGCGCCATAGCAGCAGCGCAGCCCCGGCCGCGACGGCGAGACCGGTCGTGACGACCGGCGTCCGTACGGTGACCCGATCACGCAGCCGCACCGGCTTCGTGAACTGGCGGACCTCCCAGTCACGCTCGCGGGCGATCCGAGCCAACGGGCGGTCGGCGTTGACGGCGACCGGGTGGCCGACCGCTTCGAGCATCGGGAGATCGGTCGCCGAATCGGAGTAGGCGCTCGACTCGGCCAGGTCGATGCCGTTGCGTTCGGCGAGCGCTCGGATGGCGTCGGCCTTGCCGGGCCCGTAGGCGTAGAAGGCCATCCGCCCGGTGTAGCGCCCGTTCTCGTCGACCTCACCGATCGACGAGATCGCCCCGTCCACGCCGAGCAGCTCGGTGAGGGGGAGCACGATCTCCTCCGGCGCGGCGGAGACGAGGTAGACGCGGTCACCGGCCAGGCGGTGGGCCTCCATCAGCTCGAGCGCCTCGTTGTAGATGAGTGGCTCGATCGTCTCGAGCAGCGTCTGGCGGACGATCTGGCGGACCTGGTCGCGGTCCCAGCCCTTCGTGAGGGCGAGCATCGACTCGCGGATGCGGGCGAGCCGCGCCTCGTCGGCGCCGAACTGCAAGAAGATGAGCTGGCCCATGACGGCCCGCAGCACGACGCGGCGGTTGATGAGCCCGCCGCGGCGGAACGGCCGGCCGAAGGCCGCGATCGACGCCTTGGCGATCACCGTCTTGTCCAGGTCGAAGAACGCGGCCCTCACGCGGCCAATCGTACGGGCCCGCGCCGGTCCAGTCAGGCCACGTGGCCGGTTCCTGGCAGCTTCGCGAACCGTTCGTGACCAGCCGCGCCGCGAGGCCGGCGCGGTTCGGCCGGGCGCCGGTGGCCGATGCCGGCCGGATCAGGCGCCGACGAAGAGCGCGTGGACGTCGTCCTCGGCGTCCGCGGTGACGAGGACGAGCACCTCGTCACCGATCTGGAGGACGGTGTCGCCGCGCGGGACGACGAGTCGATCGTCGCGGACGACCGCGACGACGGTGGCGTCACGCGGGACGCCGAGATCGGCGATGGCCACCGACGCGGCCGGCGAGTCCTCGGCCAGCGTGACCTCGACGAGATGGGCCGAGCCACCCTGGAACTGGAGGAGGCGGACGAGCGACCCGACGGAGACGGCCTCTTCGACCAGGGCCGTCAGCAGCTGCGGGGTGGACACGGAGACGTCGACGCCCCAACTCTCGTTGAACAGCCACTGGTTCTTCGAGTGGTTCACCCGGGCGACCACCCGGGGCACCGCGAACTCCTGCTTCGCCAGCAGCGAGATGACGAGGTTGTCCTCGTCGTCACCGGTGGCCGCGACGACGACGTCGACGGTCGCCAGCCCGGCGGCGTCGAGCGACGCCACCTCACAGGCGTCGGCCGCGATCCAGGTGACGTCGAGCTCTTGGCGCCGCTTCTCGACGAGCTCGGGGTCCTGTTCGAGGACGAGCACGTCGTGGCCGTTCACGAAGAGAT
Source organism: uncultured Actinomycetota bacterium (assembly GCA_963745595.1). Taxonomy (GTDB): domain Bacteria; phylum Actinomycetota; class Acidimicrobiia; order Acidimicrobiales; family RAAP-2; genus DASZUK01. Next base: position 388,584 of record CAVUYB010000015.1, read on the forward strand.
CACGGGCGATGGCGGTGCCGACGCTGCCGGCGCCGGCGATAGCAACCTTCATGGGCCAACCTTCATGTCTCGGCCGTCATGTCTCGGCCCTCATGTCTCGGCCCTCGGTTCGGGCGCCCGGCGGGCGCCGGGCCGCCGAGGCGGTGCTCGAGCTCGCCGAGCGCGTCCCGCATGACGGCGACGTGGAGCTGGTCGCCCTCCTGGCCGACGAGCTGGCGGGCGTCGAGCCGCGGCACGCCGGACCGGGTCACGCCGACGAGGGCGATCCGCCCGGGCTCCTCGATGTCGGCCAGGCTCCGGCCGGCCCATTTCTCGGGCATGGCCCGGTCGACGAGGAGCAGTTTGCCGGAGGCGTCCGCCCACTCGCCGGTGACCGTCTCGGGCAGGAGCCGTCGCCGGACCTGGTCGATCGTCCAGGTGACGGTGGCGACGGTCGGGATGCCCAGCCGCTGGTAGATCTCGGCCCGGCGGGGATCGTAGATCCGGGCGACGACCCGGGGGATGCGGTACGTCTCGCGGGCGATCCGGACGGTCAGGATGTTCGTGTTGTCGCCGCTCGTCACGGCGGCGAGCGCGTCCGCGCCGATGGCGCCCGCCCGCTCGAGGTCGTCCCGGTCGAACCCGGAGCCGACGACCCGGCCGCCCTCCCACTCGGCCGGGAGACGCCGAAAGGCGCGTCCGTTGCGGTCGACGATCGAGACGGTGTGCCCTTCGGCGGTCAGCGACAGGGCCAGGCCAGAACCGACCCGGCCACAACCGACGACGACGACGTGCATGACCGACAGTGCAACACGACGGCCGGTTGGCTGTAAAGGCAACGCCTCCGGTCGTCGCCGGTGGGCGAGCCGGGGGAGTCGTCAACTCGACGGCGGGCGTCGGCTTTACTCTTGGGCAGTGGATGCCGACGGGCGCGGGGATGATCGGGACGCCGTCGGCGCGATGCTGACGCCGTCCCCGGAGAACGGCGGCCGGCTGGCGGGCGGATCCGGCGGGCCGTCCGGCGAGCATCCGTCCGGCGAGCATCCGGCCCGCGGCGCTCGCCGACCGACGGCGTCCCGGCGGGCTCCGCAGATGCAGGCGGCCGTGGACCCCGACCAGTTCCCCGAGACCGTCCGGTACCGGTTGAAGAACAAACTGCTCGGGCCACCGCTCGTCACCGAGCAGCTCAGCTCGGAGCGGCTGAGCCGGCCGATCGCCCTCGGCGTCTTGTCGCCGGACTGCATCTCGTCGTCGGCGTACGGCACCGAGGAGATGCTCACCCAGCTCGTCCCGTACGTCGGGCTGGCGGCCTTCGTCCTCGTCGTCCCCATCACGATCGCCATCTTGGGGGTGCTGTTCTTCGTCACCCTGTCGTACCTGGACGTCATCCAGCTCTACACCAAGGCCGGCGGGTCCTACGTGGTGGCCCGGGACAACTTCGGTCCCAAGGTCGCCCAGATCGCCGCGGTGGCGCTGTTGATCGACTACACCGTCACGGTCGCCGTGCAGACCGCGGCCGGCACGGCTGCCCTGACCAGCGCCGTCCCCTCCCTGAGGGGGACGACCCCCACCGTGGTGATCACCGTGGCGGTGGTCCTGCTCCTGCTCTACGGCAACCTGCGGGGCATCCGGGAGGCGGGGAAGTACTTCGCCTTCCCGACGTACTTCTTCATCGTCAGCCTGGTCTTCGTCATCATCGTCGGCTACATCAAGGCGGCCCTCGGCGATCTCCATGCCCGACCGCTGCCGCCGGCCCACACACTGTACGGGGGCCACATCGGGACGCCCGGGAGCGGCCTGCTGATGGGGCTGGCTTTCATCACCCTGCTCCGGTCGTTCGCCAACGGCGGCTCCTCCCTCACCGGCCTGGAGGCCATCTCGAACGGGGTCAGCAGCTTTCGCAAGCCGGAGTCCCACAACGCCCGGATCACCCTGGTGACGATGAGCTCGGTGCTGGCGTTCCTGGTGCTCGGCGTCACCCTGCTGGCCAAGTGGACCCACGCGGTGCCCTACGCCGCCGGTTCCCCGACGGTGGTGTCCCAAGAGGTCGAGTCGGTGCTCGGCACCACCGGCATCGGCCACGTCCTCTTCTACGTGGTGCAGCTGGCCACCGTCCTGATCCTCTATACCGGCGGGAACACCAGCTTCAACGGCTTCCCGTTCCTGGCCAACTTCGTGGCCGGCGACTCGTTCCTCCCCCGCCAGCTCACCCGCCGCGGCCACCGGTTGTCGTTCTCCAACGGCATCGTGGTGCTGGCCATCGTGGCCATCCTCCTCATCCTGGTCTTCAAGGGCCAGGTCGACGGGCTGGTCTCGCTCTACGCCATCGGGGTGTTCACCGGGTTCACCATGGCCGGGGCGGGGATGGTGAAGCACCACCTGACCCACAAGGCGGGCCGTTGGCGCAAGGGCGTGGTGGTCAACGGGTTCTCGGCCTTCTTGGCCGGGGTCGTCGTCCTGATCTTCGCCATCGCCAAGTTCACCGAAGGGGCCTGGATCGTCGTGGTGGTCGGGCCCCTCATGTACTGGGGCCTGATCCGGCTCCACCGGGAGTACGTGGCGGAGTCCCAGCAGCTCGAGGTCGGCGCGGCGAGGGCCGCGTCCGCGTCGATCCTCCGCCACCACGTCGTCGTCGTCCTCGTCGACCGCCTCGACATGGCGACCGCCCGGGCCATCCAGTACGCCCGGACGCTGTCGCCCGACGACCTGCGGGCCGTCCACTTCGACATCGACAACCGCGAAGCCCGCGAGCTCCAGGACGAGTGGCGCCGGCTCGGCCTCAGCCGGCTGCCGCTGGACGTGATCGAGTGCCCGGACCGGCGGCTCTCGCGGGCCGCGGTCGAGCTGGTGGCCGACGCGGTGGTCGACGGCGACACGGAGTGCACGGTGCTGCTGCCCCGGCGGACGTTCGCCCTCGGCTGGCAGCGGCTGCTGCACGACCGGACGGCCGACAAGATCGCGGCCATCGTCAGCCAGGTGCCGCACGTCGCGGCGACGATCGTCCCGTACAACGTCGGCGGCCGGTGGGCCGAACGGGGTCGGCGGTACCGCAAGGTGGTCGAAGCCGCCGCGGCCACCGCGGTGGCCGAGGGCACCGACGCCGCGGCCACCGGCCGGTGGGCGACCGACGACCGGGAGCGGGAGGGCGGCCCGACGGCGGCGACATCGCTCCGCCCGACGAAGGTCGACCAGGCGCCGAGCGCCGCCGCGCCGGCATCAGCGCCGGCCGGCCGACGCGACCGGGGAAGGGAGCGCGACCGGGCGAAGGAGCGGTCCAAGGAGCCGGCGTCTGCCGTCGACCGGGCGCTCGCGGAACGGGCCACGAACACCCAGCCGATCGGTGACGCCCGCTTCCGCGAACGGGTGCGGGTGGCCGGGCGGGTCAAGTCGGTCCGGGTCCAGCCGCGGGCGGGGACGTCGAACCTCGAGTGCCTGCTCGTCGACCGTTCCGGCGGGCTGCTCCTCGTCTTCCAGGGCCGGCCGAAGATCCCGGGGATCGAGCCGGGCGCCCGCCTGGTCGCCGAGGGGATGGTCGGGGCGTGGGGCCGCCGCTTGGCCATCTTGAACCCCGACTACGAACTGGTCGCCGGGCCCGACCGGGACCCGACCGAAGAGGCGGACTGACGGCCCGCGCCCGCCCGTTCCGGCGAGCTTCCTTGCCTCGGAGCTGGCCAGTCGCTATCGTCCCCTCGGCCTCAAGCCGGTGCTGCCTCTTACGGCGGGCGGTGCGGAGGGACAGAGAAAGGGACCACCAGGCATGAACCACGCCCTCGTTGCCGAAGGGGGGTACCAGGCTTTCCATCTGAGCAACACGGACTGGGTCTGGCTGGTCCTCGCCATGGCCGCCGGAGTGATCGGCATCGTCGCCGGTCTCGTCCTCATGCGCGGCGTCCTGGCTGCCGATACCGGCACCCCCAAGATGCGGGAGATCGCCAAGGCCATCCAGGAGGGCGCCGAAGCCTTCCTGAAGCGGCAGTTCAAGGTGATCTTGATCATCATCGTGCCGCTGGCCGTCCTGATCTTCTTCACGGCCACCAAGGTGACGCGACCGGACGGGACGGTGGCCCTGAGCTTCGCCCAGGCCGGGATCTACCGGGTGATCTGCTTCCTGTTCGGCGCCGCCTTCTCCGGCCTCACCGGGTTCATCGGCATGTCGATCGCCGTCCGGGGCAACGTCCGGACCGCGGCTGCGGCGGCCAAGGGCGGCAAGATGGCCGGCGCGCTGAAGGTCGCCTTCCGCACCGGGGCCGTCACCGGCATGCTCTGTGTGGGCCTCGGTCTGCTCGGGGCGACGGCCATCGTCATGATCTTCCAGAACTCGGCCACCGCGGTGCTGATCGGGTTCGCCTTCGGCGCGTCGCTGCTCGCGCTGTTCATGCGGGTCGGCGGCGGCATCTTCACGAAGGCGGCCGACGTCGGCGCCGACCTCGTCGGGAAGGTCGAGGCCGGGATCCCCGAGGACGACCCCCGCAACGCGGCGACCATCGCCGACAACGTCGGCGACAACGTCGGCGACTGTGCCGGCATGGCCGCCGACCTGTTCGAGTCCTACGAGATCACGATCATCTCGTCGTTGATCCTCGGCTACTCGGCCTTCCGGACCCTCCCGGGACACATCTTCAACCCCACCCCGGCGATCCTGTTCCCGCTCATCGTGCCGGCCATCGGTATCGTCGCCTCGGTCATCGGGGTGTACGTCGTCCGGGCTCGGGACAAGGACCGCAACGCCATGGCCCCCATCAACCGGGGCTTCTGGCTGTCGGCCGTCCTGACCGTCATCGGGGCGTTCTTCGTCGCCCAGTACTACGTCCACGACCTGAAGGTCTTCTGGGCCGTCCTCACCGGCGTGATCCTGGCCCTCGTGGCCAGCCAGATCACCGAGCAGTTCACGTCCACCGAACGAGGGCCGGTGAAGGAGATCGCCGAGTCGGCTCGCACCGGCCCGGCCACGACGGTCCTGTCCGGGTTCGCCATCGGCCTGGAGTCGTCGGTCTGGGCGATCATCGCCATCGCCATCGCCCTCGGGGTGGCCATCGGGCTGGGCGGCGGCAACATCGAATACACCTTCTACCTGGTCGCCCTGATCGGCATCGGCCTGCTGGCCACCACCGGCATGGTCGTGTCCGAGGACAGCTTCGGGCCGGTCTCGGACAACGCGGCCGGGGTGGCCGAGATGTCCGGCGAGTTCAGTGGCGAGGCCGAGCGGATCATGGTCAGCCTCGACGCGGTCGGCAACACCACCAAGGCCATCACCAAGGGCGTGGCCATCGGATCGGCCGTCATCGCCGCGGTCGCCCTGTTCGCCTCGTTCATCGAGACGATCGGCGAACAGCTCCCGAGCCTGAAGCACATCGCGGCGTCCAAGCTGTTCCACCAGGTGGCCTCCGAGGTCAACGTGGCCAACCCGACGGTCTTCATCGGGCTCCTCATCGGCGGTTCCATCGCCTTCTTGTTCTCGGCCCTGGCCATCCGGGCCGTCGGCCGGTCGGCCGGCACCGTCGTCCAGGAGGTCCGGCGCCAGTTCCGGGAACACCCGGGGATCATGGACTACACCGAGAAGCCCGAGTACGGGCGGGTGATCTCCATCTGCACCGCGGCCGCCCAGCGCGAGCTGGCTACCCCGGCGCTCCTCGCCATCCTGTCCCCGGTCATCGTCGGGTTCGGCATCAACTACCTCGCCCTCGGGGCGTTCCTGGCCGGCGCCATCCTGACCGGCCAGTTGATGGCCAACACGCTCTCGAACTCCGGCGGCGCGTGGGACAACGCCAAGAAGTTCATCGAGGACGGCCACGAGGGCGGCAAGGGGTCCGACGCCCACAAGGCGGCCGTCATCGGCGACACCGTCGGCGACCCGTTCAAGGACACCGCCGGCCCGGCGCTCAACCCGATGATCAAGGTCATGAACCTGGTCTCGCTGCTGGTCCTGCCGGCGGTGATCACGCTGCGGCACAACAACACGGCCCGCTACGCCATCGCCGCCGCCGCCCTGGTGGTGCTGCTGGCGGCCATCGCCTTCTCCAAGCGGAAGACCAGCGGCCTGGACGCCGACCTCCCCCCGGCGGTCGACGCCGGCCCGATCGGCTCGACCACCCCGCCGTCTCCCGTGGCCGCCGACTGACGACCACCCTCTTGACAGCGGGCACCGGTTGCCGGGAGCCTGTCGTCGTCATGCCCCCCTTCATCGGAGCCAGTCGCACCGGAGCCAGCCGCCGAGTGCCCGACCACCATGAGCTGCACGACCATTGGCGGCGCGGCCATGGGTAAGGCCCTGGTCATCGTGGAGTCGCCGGCCAAGGCCCGGACGATCGGCGGCCTGCTCGGCCCGGACTTCATCGTCGAGTCGTCGATCGGGCACATCCGCGACCTGCCCCGCGGCGCCGACGAGGTGCCCGCGGCCTACAAGGGCGAGGGCTGGGCCCGGCTCGGCGTCGACGTCGACAACGGCTTCAAGCCGCTCTACGTCGTCTCGCCCGAGAAGAAGTCGGTCGTCGCCAATCTCAAGAAGCTGCTGAAGAACGCCGACGAGCTGTACCTGGCGACGGACGAGGACCGCGAGGGCGAGTCGATCGCCTGGCACCTCTCCGAGGTGCTCGCCCCCCAGATCCCGGTGAAGCGGATGGTCTTCCACGAGATCACCCCGGCGGCCATCCGTCGGGCCGTCGACGACTGGCGGGAGCTCGACCGGCGGCTGGTCGACGCCCAGGAGGCCCGGCGGATCCTCGACCGCCTCTACGGCTACGAGGTCTCGCCGGTGCTCTGGAAGAAGGTCATGCCGCGGCTGTCGGCCGGCCGGGTCCAGAGCGTCGCCACCCGGATGGTCGTCGAGCGGGAGCGGGCCCGCATGCGTTTCCGCTCCGCCACCTGGTGGGGCGTGGACGGGACGTTCGCCGCCCGGGGCGGCACCTTCGGCGCCGCGCTCGTCGCCGTCGACGGGACGACGCTGGCCACCGGTCGGGACTTCACCGCCACCGGCGAGCGAGCGTCGACCGGCACGACCCGGGTGCTCGCCGAGCCGGAGGCCCGGGCGCTGGCCGACGGGCTGGAGGACCAGCCGTTCGCCGTCCGGTCGGTCACCGAGAAGCCGTTCCGCCGCTCGCCGGCGCCGCCGTTCATGACGTCGACGCTCCAGCAGGAGGCCGGTCGCAAGCTCCGCTTCAGCGCCCAGCGGGCCATGCAGGTGGCCCAGCGGCTCTACGAGCAGGGCTGGATCACGTACATGCGGACCGACTCGACGACGCTGTCCGACGAGGCCCTCGGCGCCGCCCGCTCCCAGGCGACCGAGCTCTACGGGGCCGAGTACGTCCCCCAGGCCCCTCGGCGCTACGAGCGCAAGGTCAAGAACGCCCAGGAGGCCCACGAGGCGATCCGGCCGGCCGGCGACACGTTCCGGACCCCCGAGGCGGCCGGGCGATCCCTGCACGGCGACGAGCTCCGCCTGTACGAGCTGATCTGGAAGCGGACGGTCGCCTCCCAGATGGCCGACGCCACCGGGACGAGCGCGCAGGTGCGGCTGGCCGCGACGATGCCCGGCGACGCGCCGCAGTTGGCCGGCGCGGCTGTCGAGTTCTCGGCCAGCGGCCGGGTGATCGCCTTCCCCGGCTTCCTCCGCGCCTACGTCGAGGGCGAGGACGACCCGGAGGCCGAGCTGGCCGACCGGGAGGTCGTCCTGCCGCCGCTCGTCGAGGGCGACGCCGTCGACCCCGTCACCTTCGAGCCCGGCTCGCACACGACGCAGCCCCCGGCCCGCTACACCGAGGCGTCGTTGGTCAAGGCCATGGAGGAGCTCGGCGTCGGCCGGCCGTCGACGTACGCCAGCGTCATCGCCACCATCCTCGACCGCGGCTACGTCTGGAAGAAGGGCTCCGCCCTCGTGCCGAGCTTCACCGCGTTCGCGGTCGTCGGGCTGCTCGAGCGCTACTTCGGCGATCTCGTCGACTACGGCTTCACCGCGGCCATGGAGAACGACCTGGACGAGATCGCCGGCGGCCGCGAGGAGGCACTGCCGTGGCTCAGCCGGTTCTACTTCGGCGCCGCCACCCCGCCTGGAGCCACCCCGCCTGGAGATGGCCGGAGCTTCCAACCGGAGGGTGGCACGAGCACTCAGCCGGAGGATGGCAAGAGCACGACCGAGCTCGGGCTGAAGACGGCGGTCGCCACCCACCTCGGCGACATCGACGCCCGGGAGATCAACTCGATCGTCATCGGGACCGACGCCGACGACCGGGAAATCGTCGTCCGCGTCGGCCGGTACGGGCCGTACCTGCAGCGCGCCGACGACCGGGCGTCGATCCCCGACGACACCGCGCCGGACGAGCTGACGGTCGAGCGGGCCGAGGAGCTGCTGGCCGCGCCGTCCGGCGACCGGGAGCTCGGCAACGACCCCGACTCCGGGTTGCCCGTCTACGTCAAGGCCGGCCGGTTCGGCCCGTACGTCCAGCTCGGCGAGGTCGTCGACGGCGGCCCGAAGCCGCGGACGTCGTCGCTCTTCGCCACGATGACCCCGGCGACGCTCACCCTGGACGAGGCGCTCCAACTGCTGCAGATCCCCCGGCTCGTCGGCACCGATGCCGAGACCGGCGAGGAGGTCGTCGCCCACAACGGCAAGTTCGGGCCGTACCTGAAACGCGGCACGGACAGCCGGAGCCTGGCGAGCGAGGACCAGCTCCTGACCGTCACCCTCGACGACGCGAAGGCGCTCTTCGCCCAGCCGAAGACCCGCCGCGGTCGCGGCGCGGCCGCCGCGCCATTGCGCGAGATGGGGGCCGACCCCGAGACCAGTCTCCCGGTCGTGCTGCGCGAGGGCCGGTTCGGGCCGTACGTCACCGACGGGACGACCAACGCGTCGCTGCGCAAGGGCGACGACGTCGAGCAGATCACCATCGAGCGGGCGTCCGAGCTGCTCGCCGAGCGCCGGGCCGCCGGCCCGTCCACCCGCCGCCGGGCCGGCGGGGCGAAGAAGGCCGGCGCCAAGAAGGCGACGACCAAGAAGGCCGCGGCGACGAAGAAGGCGACGACCAAGAAGGCCCCGGCGAAGCGGGCCGCCCCGAAGAAGACGACGGGGTGAGCCCGCCCCAGGGGGGCGAAGTGACACCGCCCCGGAGGGGCGAGATGAACCAGTCCGGTCGAGGGCGGCTCATCGCCCTGGAGGGGATCGACGGTTGTGGCAAGTCCACCCAGGCCCGACGGCTGGCCGAGGCGCTGGGGGCCGAGCTGACGCACGAGCCGGGGGCCACCGAGCTGGGCCGGGCGCTCCGTCGCCTGCTGCTCGACCCCGACGGCGGTACGCCGGTACCCCGGGCCGAGGCGTTGCTCATGGCCGCCGACCGGGCCCAGCACGTCGCCGAGGTCGTCGCCCCCGCTCTGGCCGCCGGCCGGTGGGTCGTGACCGACCGGTTCTCCGGGTCGACTCTCGCCTACCAGGGCTCGGGCCGGGGCCTGCCGGTCGCGCCGTTGCGATCGGTGGTCGACTGGGCCGCCGACGGCGTGGCCGCGGACCTGTCGATCCTGGTCGACGTCCCCCTCGACGTGGCCCGGCAGCGGCTCTCGTCGACCGCGCCGGATCGGCTGGAGCGGCTGGGCGCCGACTTCCACGAACGGGTCCGCCTCGGCTTCGTCATCCTGGCCCGGGACGACCCGGCGCGTTGGGTGGTCGTCGACGGGACGCCGCCGCCCGAGGTCGTCGCCGGCGTGATCGCCGACGTCGTCGCCGGCCGGCTGGGGGAGCCCACGTGAGCAACAGTGGACCGGTGGGCGACGCCGACCGGCCGGTTCCCGAGCTCTTCGCCGAGGTCGTCGGCCAGCCGGCCGCGGTGGCCACGCTCCGGGCGGCGGCCCGCCGGCCGGTGCACGCCTACCTCTTCGTCGGGCCACCCGGCTCCGGAGCCCGGCCGGCCGCCCGCGGCTTTGCCGCCGCCCTTTTGTGCCCGAACGGCGGCTGTGGCCAGTGCGACGTCTGCCGCCGGGTCCTGGCCGGGACCCACCCGGACGTCGTCGTCGTCGAGCGGACGGGAGCCTCGTTGAGCGTCGACGACGCCCGTCGTCTCGTCAACCTGGCCCAGCGCCGGCCGTTCGAGGCCGACCGGCAGGTGCTCGTCGCCACCGACGTCCACCTCGCCGACCGCTCCGCACCGGTGCTCCTGAAGACGGTCGAGGAGCCGCCGGCGTCGACGGTCTTCGTGCTGTTGGCCGACGACGTCACGCCCGAGCTGGTCACGGTGGCCAGCCGTTGCGTCGAGGTCGCCTTCCCGCCGGTCGCCAAGGCCGCGGTCGTCGACTGGCTGGCCGGCCAGGGCGTCGACCCGGACCGGGCCGATCTGATCGCCGAGGGCGCCGGCGGCAACCTCGACCGGGCCCGCCTGCTCGCCGCCGACGAGAGCTACGCCGGCCGGCTCGCCCTGTGGCGGGCGGTGCCGAGCCGGCTGGACGGCCACGGCGCCACCGCCGGCTCGTTGGCCCGGGAGCTGCTCGACGCGGCCGACGCCGCGCTCGGGCCCCTCCGCGAGGCCCATGCCGACGAGCTCCAGCGGCTCGCCGACCAAGCCGAGGCGCTCGGCGACCGCGGCGTCCCCGGTCGCAAGGAGGTCACCGACCGCCACCATCGCGAGGAGCGCCGTTGGCGGACCGACGAGCTGCGCGTCGGGCTCGGCGTGCTCGCCCGGGCGTACCGAGACCGGCTGGCCGACGCCGTGTCGACGCCAGTCGCGGGCGCCGCCCCGCCGGACGAGGGGCGCGGCTACGCGACCGCCGTCGGGCTCGTCACCGAAACCGCGGCCGCCCTCGAGCGGAACCCGAACGAGACGCTGCTGCTGGAGGCCCTACTGGTCCGTCTCGGCCGGCTCGACTGAAGAGCGGGGCCCCTACGTGGCCATGCCCACGATGGGGCGGTTCAGCGTGATGTTGCCGGTCGACCCTTCGAAGGCAGCGTCGCCGAAGGCGAAGATGCCCCCGTCGGCTGCCACCAACCAGTAGCCGGTGCCGTCGGCCGTGGTGGCCATCCCCACCATCGGCCGATTCAGCGGCGTCCCACCGGTGGAGCCGTGGAAGGTGGCGTCACCGAAGGCGAAGATGCCCCCGTCGGAGGCGTCCAGCCAGTAGCCGCCGCCGTCGGGCGTAGCCGCCATGCCGACGATGGGCTGGTTCAGCGGCATCCCGCCGGTGGAGCCGTGGAAGCCGGCGTCCCCGAAGGCGAAGATGCCCCCGTCGGCCGCCACCAACCAGTACCCCCCGCCGTCGGCGGTGGTGGCCATCCCCACGATGGGCTGGTTGAGGGTGACGTTGCCGGTGGAGCCGTGGAAGCTGGCGTCACCGAAGGCGAAGATGCCGCCGTCGCTGGCTACCAGCCAGTAGCCGCCGCCGTCGGGCGTAGCCGCCATGCCGACGATGGGCTGGTTCAGCGGCATCCCGCCGGTGGAGCCGTGGAAGCTGGCGTCCCCGAAGGCGAAGATGCCGCCGTCGCTGGCGACCAGCCAGTAGCCGCCGCCGTCGGGCGTAGCCGCCATGCCGACGATGGGCTTGTTCAGTGGTTGCCCGCCCATCGATCCGCAGAACGGGAGGTTCCCGAAGTCGAAGACCCCGCCGTCGGAGGCCACGAAGCGGTAGCCATTGGCCCCACCGGCCGGCGCCGAGCAGGGTACGGCCGGATTGCTGCCGCCCAACGAGATGGTGGTCACGAACAGCCGGCGGGCCGCGCCGCAGCTGTAGCTCGTACAGCCGGCGCTGCCGCCCTGCCAGGCGGCGTAGTCGATCCACCAGTTGCCGGAGCCGTCGGCGAACAGGGCTCCGCCCCCCGGACCGAGCGCGCTGCCGTAGCTGGTCAGGATCTGGGTGTCCGACCCGCAGGGCCCGGACGGGCCGCGGCAGGTGGCGATCCCCTCGGAGTATCCCGACGAGGTGTACACGCCGGCGGAGAACAGGAGGAAGTACGTCCCGTTGGCGTAGGCCATCGACGGGTCCTCCACCGTCCCCTCCCAGGGGTAGGACGCCGTGTCGTTGTAGAGGAGGAGGGTTGGCTGACTGCCGGCGGCGAACGCCGCTCCTGTGGCGGCCAGGGGCTGCGACCACAGGTCGGCCGCTCCGGCGGAGCCACCGTCGTTCTGCTTCCACACCAGGTAGGCCTGGCCGGTCGACGGGTCGACGAACGGGCTCGGGTCGATCGACCCGGTGGACTGGCACAGCAGGGGGCTGTTGCCGACGTCGGTGAACTGGGCGGCCGACGGGCTGAGGGTGGTCGCGGTGGCGACGGCCAGGCAGTCGTGCCCGGTGTCGCTGGCGTAGCCGGACTGGGCGGCGTCGTAGAACATGACCCACCGGCCCCCGTAGGAGAACACGCCCGGTGACGTCTGGGTGTTCGGCTGCTCCCAGCCGGACGGGTTGGGGAGGGCGGTCGAGCCGTAGCACTGCCCGGTGGTGGCGCCGTAGCCGGACGACGGCGACGACGACTCCAGCACGGCGATGTTGTTGCCCAGCGCATTGCCGGTGGTGAAGGCGAAGTAGGTCCCACCGGAGTAGACGACCTGCGGGTCGGCGGCGTCGCCGCTGCCCGGGTAGTTGTAGGCGGGCGATCCCCCTGGGCATGCCGGGTTGCTGAAGGCCGACGTCGGCGCCGGTGTCACCGACACGGTGGCGGCCGCCAACGGGGCCGTCACGGCCACACTGACGGCGAAGGCCCCCGAACCGACGGCTACCACCACCACGGCCCTGGCGAATTTTCGCGGGTTGAGCAGCGAAGAGGTCATGGTGCCAGCCTCCTGGGCAGCCGAGGTCCAACGAACAGTACTCAGCGTCGTACGAAACGGGTCGACCGCCCGATCGCCTACCATGGACGGCCGCAGGCCTGGGTAGCTCAGTCGGCAGAGCAGCGCACTCGTAACGCGCAGGTCAGGGGTTCGAGTCCCCTCCCAGGCTCCATCTCGCGACCTTTATCCGGCGAGCGCGCGCGGGATACGCTGCGCCATGCACCCAGACCAGGTACACGACGCCATCGCCGCTGCCCTCGACGGGCGCCGGCTCCTCGAGCACCCCTTCTACCAGCGGTGGGAAGCCGGCGAGCTGGCCGACGGCGAGCTGGCCGCCTACGCCGAGCAGTACCGCCACGTCGAGCAGGCCCTCCCGGTCGTCCTGCGCACCGTGGCCGACCAGCTGCCGGCCGGCCCCGCCCGGGACTTGGTGTTGGCCAACCTGGCCGACGAGGAGGGCGTGCCGGAGCCGCACGTCGCCCTGTTCGAGTCGTTCGCCGACGCCGTCGGCGCCCGGTCCTCGGTGCCGGCCGGTCCGGCGACCGCCGCGCTGATCGACCTGCAGCGCTCGACCGCCGCCGCCGACCCCGTCGCCGCGCTGGCCGTGATCGCCGCCTACGAGGTCCAGGCCGGTGCCGTCGCCAGTAGCAAGTCGGCCGGGTTGACCGAGCACTACGGGCTCGACGAGCACGGCACCCGCTTCTGGGACGTCCACGCCACGATGGAGGCGGACCACGCCACCTGGTCGCTCGACACCCTCGCCCTGCTCTGCCGGGACGCCGACGACGTCGCCGGTCCGGCCGCCGCTGGCGCGGCGGCGTGGTGGGCGTTCCTCGACGAGCGCGACGCCGACCGGGAACTCGTACCGGCCGACGCCTGAGGGCGGGGCGGGCTGGCGGATCGGGCGGGCCGCCGGATCGAGCCGCCCGCCGCCGACCGGACGGTGAGAGCGCGGGGAACGACGAGATGAGCGTCGATGACCCGGGCCTGCTGGCCGAGCTGCGGGCCGTCGTCGGGGCGGACCACGTATTGGACGACCCCGAGGTCGTCGCGTCGTACGTCGTCGACTGGACCGGCCGGTTCCGGGGACCGCCGACCGTTGTCGTCCGGCCGGGAACGGTGGCCGAAGTGGCCGCGGTGGTTGCCGCCTGCCGGACCCGAGGGGTGGCGGTCGTCCCCCAGGGCGGCAACACCGGCATGGTCGGCGGCGGCGTGCCACTGGCCGGCGAGCTGGTCCTGAGCCTGCGCCGGCTGGCCGCGATCGAGCCGGTCGACGAGGCCGCGGGTCAGGTGACCGCCGGCGCCGGCGTCACGCTCGGCACGGTCCGCCAAGCCGCGGCCGGTGCCGGTTGGGCTTATGGGGTCGACTTCGCCGCCCGCGACAGCTGCACGATCGGCGGCAACGTCGCCACCAACGCCGGCGGCCTGCGCGTCCTCCGCTACGGCGACACCCGAGCCCAGGTGCTCGGCGTCGAGGCCGTGCTCGGCAACGGCGACACCGTCTCGCACCTCGGCGGCCTGCTCAAGGACAACACCGGCTACGCGCTGCCCGCGCTGTTCTGCGGGAGCGAGGGCACGCTCGGCGTCGTCACCGCGGTCCGGCTGCGGCTCGTCCCGCCGGCCCCCGAGCGGGTCGTCGCCCTGCTGGCCTTCGACGGCCCCGCCGCCGCGGTCGCCGCGGCCGCGGTCCTCCGGCGGACGCTGCCCGTCCTCTCCGCGGCCGAGCTGATCCTCCAGCCCGGGCTGGCCCTCGTCTGCCGGGTCACCGGCGCGCCGGCCCCGTTCCCCGATCCCCATCCCGCCTACCTCGTCGTCGAGGCGTCCGCGCTCGTCGACCCGAGCGGGGACCTCTCGGCCGCGGTCGACGGGCTCGTCGGGGTGGCCGACGTCGCCGTCGCCGAGGACTCCGTGCGGGCCGCCGCGCTCTGGCGCTACCGCGAGGCCCACACCGAGGCCATCAACTCGCAGGGCCCGCCGCACAAGCTCGACGTCACCCTCCCCGCCGGCGCGCTCGCCGAGTTCGTCGACCGCGCCCCCCTCGTCGTCGCCACCGTCGCGCCGACCGCCGATACCTGGGTCTTCGGCCACGTCGCCGACGGCAACATCCACGTCAACGTGACCGGGCTCGACCCCGCCGACGACCGCGTCGACGACGCGGTCCTCCGCCTTGCCGCCAGCTACGGCGGCAGCATCAGCGCCGAGCACGGCATCGGGACCGCCAAGCGGCGCTGGCTCCACCTCAACCGCTCGCCCGCCGAGATCGCCGCCTTCCGGGCCGTCAAGCGGGCGCTCGACCCCGACGGCATCCTCAACCCGAACGTCCTGCTCCCCGCGGGCTAGCGGTGTTGGCCGGCGCCGGGCGGTTCGACCGGACCGCACGACCGCATGGCATCCGCGAACGCGGCCGCCCGCTCGGCGTAGTCGCGGAACTGGCCGAAGCTCGGCGCGGCCGGCGAGAGCAGTACGACCCCGTCCGGTCGGGCCCAGTCGAAGGCGAGCCGCGTCGCCGTCGAGAGGTCGTCGGTGTCGACCACCGTCAGACGGGACGACGCCTCCGCCGGCACGCCGTCGGCGCCGCTGTCCGGGTCGGGGTCCGGGTCGGGGTCGTGATCAACGGCGCCGCCGCCGGCCGCGTCGATGGCGGCGTGGATGCGTGGACCGCTGGCCGGCAGGGTCACGACCAGGGTGGGCGCCGCCCGGCCGACGAGGCCATCGGCCAGTGGCCGGTAGTCGATCCCCCGGTCGTGGCCGCCCACCAGGAGGGCGACCCGCCGACCGCCGAACGAGTCGAGCGCGGCCAGCGTCGGCAGCACGTTCGTCGACAACGAGTCGTCGACGAAGACGACCCCATCGACCGTGCCGACCGGCCGGAGCCGGCTCGGGAGCCCGCCGAACCCCTCGGCGGCCCGGACGACGGCGTCTTCGTCGGCCGCCTCGGTCACGCCGAGGGCGAGCAGGCACGCTCGGGCGATCAGCGCATCGCGGCGGTGGTGGTCGCCCAGCAGCCCCAAGCCGTCGACCCACGGGCCGTCGAGCTCCCGGTCGCCGAGGTGGACCCAGCGGATTTCCGGACCGAGCTGGTCGCGGCGCTCGGCCAGCGGACGGCTCGCGCCATCGGCGATCGTGAGCCGGGCTCCCGGCTGGTGACAGGCCGACAGCTTGTCCCGGTAGTAGCGCTCGACGTCGCCGTGCCAGTCGAGGTGGTCCGGCGCCAGCGACGTCACCGCGACGACCGGCGGCGACGACGCCAGGTCCGTCGCCTGGAAGCTCGACGTCTCGACCACCCAGAAGTCGTAGCCGTCCCCGACGTCGGGGTCCCACGGCGGTCGGCCGATGTTGCCGCCGACCAGGCACCGATAGCCGAGCCGGTCGAGGAGGTGGCCGGCCACCGCGGTCGTCGTGCTCTTGCCCTTCGTGCCGGTGACGCAGACCACCCGTTCCCGGTCGACCTCCTCCATCCAGAGGCCGAGGCCGCCGGCCACCGGCACGCCGGCCGCCTCCAGTTCGGCCACGTCCGACCGGTACCGGCTGATGCCCGGCGCCTTGACGACGACGTCGCACCGCCCGAGCGCGTCGAGCCCGTCGGCCGCCGTCGCCAGCACCGGCCGGTCGTCGAACGTCTTCCCGTTCGGCTGATCGTCGACCAGCACCACGGTGGCGTCGAGCTCGCGCAGCCGACGGAGGGTGGCCGCCCCCTCGACCCCGAGACCCCAGACCCCGACCGTCGCCCCGCGGAGGTCAGGCCAACCGATCTTCGGACGGTTCGGCGGGCGGTCACCGATGGGCGGCGGCTGGAAGCCGGTAGCCGTCGGGGACGTGGTGCGGTCCGGCCGGTCGGAGGAGAGCGCTGGCGTCGGTCGTGGCGTCGCCGATCTCGCCGGTCCCGCCGATCCCGCCGGCGTCGGTCCCGCCCGCGCCGACCTCGGCGACCAGCGTCTGCAGGACCGATGTCCCGGCCCGGTCAGGCCGGGCCGCGGCCAGCCGCACCGCGGCGCGGCACTCGTCGACGTCACCGACGCACTCGAACGGCTTGGCGTCCGGACCCGAGCCGACGAGGGCTCGGAAGCGGTCGGTCAGCGTGGCGTCGCCCAACGGCTCCCGGCCACCGAAGACGGCCGAGAGCGCGTCGGCGGCGACGAACGGCGCCAGGACGAGGTCGATGAAGCAGCACTTGTCGCACGTCCCGCACCACTCGTCGGCCCGCCGGTCGCGGTCGAGCGTGAACGCGCGGTTGCAGCTGCGGAACGCCGGGTGGTAGCCGGGCAGGTCGGCGAACCGCCGGGCCACCCACAGCTCGGAGCAGGCCCGCAAGAGCGAGAAGTACGCCGGACCGCCGTCCAGGCTCCGGGCCAGCTGGTCCCGGAACGCGGACTCGAAGGCCAGGCTCTTCGACCACTGGTGGTTGACCGGCCGGCCGTCGACGACGACCGTCGCCGTGGACGCCGACCGCTCGTTCGACATGACCACCGCGTCGTGACCGCCGAGGACCGCCGCCATGACGGCGATCGCCGAGAGGATGCCGGTGACCGGGACGTGGCCGTTGAGAAAGCCGAGCGCCGCCGAACGCAAGAGCTGCGGGTCGATCTCCCGTCCGGCCCGCACGACCGGCAGCCCGGTCACCGCGGCGGCCTGTTCGATGGCGTCGAACCGGTCGCCCGGCCGGCTGACGACGAACAGCGACGTGTCCGGATGCGACGGCCCGGACGTGCTCGACCGTCACGATCGAGTCGATGCCGCCGCCGAACGGGACGAGCGGATGGTCCGCCTTCGGCTCGAACGGTGCTGGTGCCGGTGCCAGTCGACGTGGGCCCAGTCGATGTGGGCCCGGTGATCTCGAGTCCGGAGAGGTCGAGGCCGTTGCGGAACGCGAACTCGCCGAGCCCCTCGACGTAGAACGTGCGCAGGAACGCGCGCTCCGCCTCGGTCGTCGCCAGGTCCCCCAGGTCGACGACCGGCGCGGCGGTCGTCTTGTAGTACGACACGCCGGCCAACAGGAAGACCAGTCGGGCCGCGGCGTCGACGGCCGGCTGCTCCCAGTTGCCGCCGGCGTCGAACGTCACCCGCTCGGTGAAGCGTCGACCGCCGGACGAGTACCGGCAGGTCAGTCGGGCCCGATCGGGCTCCAGCTCGTAGCCGTCGTAGCGGAACCGGTCGGTGCCGGCGGCCTGCAGGGACATCCCGCCATGCTACGGGCGGGCTCGGGACCGCCCGCGGTGCCGGGCGGTCGGGGGCGGCCCGGGGGCCCCGACCTGGGGGCGGCCGCCGGGCTCAGGGCTCGAGGGGACGGCCGCCTACGGAACGGCGCATGGCGGCGTGGATGCGGTTCGGGGTCAGCACACCGAGGTAGCGGTCACCGTCGACGACCGGCACCCAGGAGATGTCGTGCTGCAGCATCTCCCCGAGCGCCGCCCGGAGCGACGCCCCCAGCGGGACCCGGACCGCGAACGGTTCGACGTGATCGGCGACGTCACCGCCGGCGGTCGCGTCCACCGGTACCCAACCGACGAGCGAGCCGTCGCCGTCCACGACGACCGCCCACCGGCTGCCGTCGCCGTCCTGGTGGTCCTCGCCGTCCGCGTCGTCGGTGGCGCCCGGCACCCCGCCGTCCCGGGCCGCGCCGGGCCCGCCGGCGCCGGTCGCCGCCTCGGCCATCGTCGCCGTCGACGCCACCGTCAGGGGACGGAACAGGTCCCGCTCCTCGATCGTGACGACGGCCAGGCGCCGAACGCCGCGGTCGGTGCCGACGAAGTCGGCGACGAAGGGCGTCGCCGGCCGTCCGAGGATCTCGGCCGGGGTGTCGAACTGCTCGAGCACCCCGCCCCGGGAGAGCACGGCGATGCGATCGCCCAGCTTGGCCGCCTCCTCGATGTCGTGGGTGACGAAGACGATCGTCTTCTCGAGCTTGGCCTGGAGGTCGAGCAGCTGTTGCTGCAGGCGCTGCCGCGTCACCGGGTCGACCGCGCCGAACGGTTCGTCCATCAGCAGCACCGGCGGATCGGCGCCGAGGGCTCGGGCCACCCCGACGCGCTGGCGCTCGCCGCCGGACAGCTCGTGGGGGTAGCGGCGGGCGTAGCGAGCCGGGTCCAGCTCGACCAGCTCCAGCAGCTCTTCGACGCGGGCCCGGGTGCGTTCTTTCTCCCAGCCCAACAGGCGCGGCACCGTGGCGACGTTGTCGAAGATCCGGCGGTGCGGGAACAGGCCACCCTGCTGGATGACGTAGCCGATGCCCCGGCGCAGCTCGACCGGGTCCATGGCCAGCACGTCGCGGCCGTCGAGCAGGATGCGGCCACCGGTGGGCTCGATGAGCCGGTTGATCATCCGCAGCGTCGTCGTCTTGCCGCAGCCCGACGGCCCGACCAGCACGCAGACATCGCCGGCGGCGACCTCGAGGCTGAGCTCCCGAACGGCGACGTTGTCCGAGCTGTACCGCTTGGAGACGGCCTCCAGCGTGATCATGCGATCGTCACGTTAACGTCTTGCCCGGTGCTCATCGCCGCCCAGTCCTTCTTTTCCTGACCTGACCGGCAACTGGGACCAGATCGGCGGGTACCTGGTCCAGCACATCGCGCTGACCCTCATCGCCGTCGGCATCGGGCTCGTCATCTCGGTTCCCCTGGGCTTGGCGGCCTGGCGCTACCGGGTGGTCCGGGTCCCGGTGTTCGGGTTCGCCAGCACGCTGTACGTCATCCCGTCGCTCGCCCTCTTCGTCATCCTCGGGCCGGTCACCGGGTTCGTGGCTTCGTACGAGACCGCGGAGATCGCCCTCGTCGGCTACACCATGCTCATCTTGGTGTGGAACACCGTGGCCGGGCTCGACGCGGTGCCCGACGACGCCCGGGAGGCGGCCAAGGCGATGGGGTACACGCCCACCGCCGCGCTGGTACGGGTCGACCTGCCGCTGGCGCTGCCGTTCATCTTCGCCGGCCTGCGAGTGGCGACGGCCACCGTCATCGGGCTCGTGACGGTGACCGCGCTGATCGGCCTCGGCGGTCTGGGCCGGCTCATCACCTACGGGTTCACCGACAACGGCTACGCCACGCCGATCCTCGTCGGGCTGGTGCTGTCCGTCCTCCTGGCCGCCGTCGCCGACCTGCTGCTGGTGGGCGTCGAGCGCGTCCTGGTCCCGTGGACCCGCCGCTCCCGTCGACCCCGGAAGTCCCGCCCGGTCGAGGTGGCGGGTTGATGGCGGGCCGGGACGGCGGGTTGAGATGCGCGGGCCGGGACGGCGGGCTGAGATGAACTTCCTCGACCAGGTCTTCCACTGGTTCACCACCAGTGCCAACTGGACCGGCACAAACGGCATCCCCTATCTGTTCCTCCGGCAGCTCGAACTGTCGGCCGCGGTGGTCGCCGCCGCCCTCGTCGTCGGTGGCGGGATCGGCATCCTCCTCGGCCACGCCGGGCGCGGCGGCCTGGTCGCGGTCAACGCGGCCAACGCGGTCCGGGCCGTCCCGACGCTGGCCCTGCTGACCCTCTTCGCCATCGACCCGAGCATCTCGCTGACCTGGGGCGGGTTCCTGGCGTCGTTCCTGGCCCTGTTCATCCTGGCGATCCCGCCGATCCTCACCAACAGCTACGTCGGCATGCGCGAGGTCGACGCCGACGTCCGCGACGCGGCCAAGGCGATGGGCCTCACCGGATGGCAGGTCCTCCACCAGGTGGAGGCACCATTGGCGGTGCCGTTCATCATGGCCGGCGTCCGCACCGCGTCGATCGAGGTGGTCGCCACCTCGACGCTGGCCGCGTACGTCAGCTACGCCGATCTCGGGACGTACGTGATCACCGGGCTCAACGCCGACGAGACCGTGCTCGCCTTCTCCGGCGGCGTGCTCGTCGCGGTGATGGCGGCGTTGGTCGCTTTCGGTCTCGGTGCCGTCCAGCGGTTGATCACCCCAGCCCCGTTGCGACGCCGGCGTGGGGCGCGGGACGCCGGCAGCCTGCGGGCGACCGCCACGAGAACGACCACCTCGGCGGCCGGCGTCGTCGACGGTTGACCGGGCGACGGTGACCCGGGTGAAGCTTGACAATTCAGATAGAAAAAGTAAGTATTACGGTTTCAAGAAGAACAGTGGAGGGTAAAGCCCTGGCTCACTCCACGAACGGACGGAGGGCACGCGTGCGAACGGACAGGATCAGGCGGTTTTTGCTCGGCGGGGCGGCGATGGCGTTGGCGGGCGGGATGATCGGCGGCCTGGTCGCCCCGGGGCTGGCGTCGGCCGCCTCGAAGCCGACCATCGTCATCGGATCGACCAACTTCGAGGAGCAGACAATCGTCGCCAACCTCTACGGCGACGTCCTGCAGCACGCCGGCTACCAGGTCAAGGTCGAGCCGTCGCTCGGCACCCGGTCGATCGTCGTGCCGGCTCTGGAGAAGGGGCAGATCGACCTCGAGCCGGACTACGCCGGTGCCCTCGTCAACTTCCTGGCCGGCAACAACGCCGCGCTGCCCGCGGCCACCCAGCTGTCGACGGCGGTGCCGTACCTGAAGTCGCACCTGTCCCAGGACGGGGTGACCGTCCTGAACGCCGCGCCGGCCCTCGACACCAACGTGTTCGCCGTCACGAAGACAACGGCCAAGAAGTATCACCTGACGACGCTCTCGAGCCTGAAGCCGGTCGCCTCCAAGCTGATCCTCGGCGGCCCGCCGGAGTGCCCGACCAACGCCGGCTGTGAAGTCGGCCTCGAGAAGACCTACGGCCTGCACTTCGCCAGTTTCAAGTCACTGGACGAGGCCGGGCCGCTGAGCGTGGCTGCCCTCAAGAACGGCCAGGTGCAGGTGGTCGAGCTGTTCTCCAGCGACGGCAACGTCGTCTCCAACAACTTCGTCGCTCTCACCGACAACAAGCACCTCGAGGGCGCGACATACATCATCCCGGTCATCCGCAAGTCCGTGGACACCGCCGGCGTGGCCGCCGCCTTGAACAAGCTGTCGGCCAAGCTGACGACCGATCAGATCTCCGAGCTCAACATCCTGGTCACCGGACCCCAGAAGGAGCAGCCGGCCGCCGTGGCCTCGGCGTGGCTGAAGAAGGAAGGGCTCGCCTAGGGCAGTTCTAGGCCCGAGCCCGAGAGGGCTTGGCAAAGATGTTTGTCGCGCCGTTTGCAGAATTCGCCGGCGCCTGGACGCTCCAATTCTGCAAACGGTGAAACGCGACAAAGCGACATGGACGGGGCCCGAACCGCCAGCCGCCCGGCACCACCGGCGTGGATCAGGTCCCTCTGGGCCGGCTGACCGGCAGGCCCGCCGCCTCCCACGCCGCGAACCCGCCGTCGAGGTCCGTGGCCCCGAGCAGGCCGAGGGCCCGGAGGCTCTCGGCGGCGAGGCTGGACGCGTACCCCTCCTGGCAAACGACAACGACCGGCCGCCCGGCGTCGTCGGTCACCGCCGGATGGCGGTCCGGGCTGGACGGGTCGAGGCGCCACTCGAGCACGTTGCGCTCGATGACCAGCGCGCCGGGGATCTCGCCGTAGCGCTCGCGCTGGGCCGCCGGCCGGATGTCGACCAGCAGGCCGCCCTGTTGCAGGGCCGAGGCCGCCTGTTCCGGGTCGACCCGCGACAGGCCGTGGCGGGCGTCGGCCAATCGGTCGTCGATGGCGCTCACCCGGCGAGGTCTACCAGGCCCGGGATGGCTCAGGGCGCCCAGGACGGGTCGGACCGGTACTCGGTCCGCTCGGCCACCAGCCCCGCCGGCGATGTCCGGTAGAAGGTCATGCCGGGCATGGGCGGCGAGTAGGCGTGGACGCTCGTCGCCGGCGCCGTCCCGCCGTTGCGGACGTCGTGCACGTACCGGGGGCCGAAGCCGGCGCCGCTGGCGGCACCGATCCGGCGGTGGGCGAGCGACCGGTCGTCGGTCAGGTACCGCTCCTCCAGCGTGCCGCCGACCACCCAGAACGCGCCGGACGATCCGCCGTGATCGTGCAGCTGCAGGCGGCCGCCGGCCGGCCAGTGGATGACCCAGACCTCGACGTCGTCGGTGAGCGAGACGAGCTCGTACGACCGCTCCGTCAACGACACCGACGGCTCGGCCCACGCGCCGGTCGTGCCGGCGTGCTCCTTGGCCAGGTCGAGCAGGGCAATCGGGTCGAGCGGGCCCCGCCGGGCCGGTCGGCCGGCGGTGCGTTGGTCGACGGCCCGGACGTTCGCCGGATGCCGGGCGAGGTCGGCTGTGACGCCGCCGGTGACGGTGACGGCACCAGTGGTGCGGATCACGGGGTCACGGGCGATGGTCACGGTGGCTCCTTCCGGCCGGCGATGGCCCGATCCGGACCATCTACATTTCTTTCACTCCGCTATACCCTAGCAGATTCATCGGGTATTGCCCAGGCGCGGGTGGCCGAGCCGCGAAACGTGACAGGAACAGGGGCGACGTGGCGCGATGGCGATGGCGATGGCGGTATCGATGGCGGACGAGCGGCGGTACGCCGTCGGGTAGCCGGTCGGTCGGGTAGCCGACCGACCGGTCAGCCGGCCGGCTGGTCGCCGAAGAGGAGGGAGTAGTCGGCGCCGCGCCGGAGGTGGTGACCGCCGTCGACGGCCAGGCACTCGCCGGTCACCCACGATGACTCGGGGCCGGCCAAGTACCGCACGGCCGACGCGACGTCGTCGACGGTGCCGAGCCGGGACACCGGCATCTGGGCCAGGTAGTCGTCGAGCAGCGGGCCGCCGGCGGTGATGAACGCCATCAGCTCGTCGTCGATGATGCCGGGCTGGACGGCGTTGACCCGGATGCCGGCCTCGCCGAGCTCCTCGGCGGCGTAGGCACAGAGCGACTCGATGCCGGCCTTGGCCATGCCGTACGCCCACAGCAGCCGGTGGGGGAAGTGGCCGGCGCCGGACGACATCAGGACGATCGATCCGCCCCCGGTTGTCCGCATCGCCGCCCCGGCGTGCTTGAGGGACAGGAACGACCCGATCAGGTTGAGGTCGACGGTGGCCCGGACTCCACTGACGTCGGCTTCGACCATCGGCCCCATGTGGTGGGCACCGCCGGCGCAGGCGAACAGGATGTCGAGCCGGCCGGTCGGCGCGGCCGCGTCGGCCACGGCCGCGGCGATCTCGTCTTCGACGGTGACGTCGGCGACGACGTAGCGCGCCGCCGGCGGGGTGCCGCCGGCCCCGGCCCCCGCTCGTTGCTCGGCGACCGCGTGGTCGATGGCGGCGACCGCGTCGATCAGCTTCTGCTCCGTCCGACCGCAGATCGTGACGTGGGCGCCGTCGAGCGCGAACCGGGTGGCCGTGGCCAGCCCGATACCGCTGCCGCCACCGGTGACGAGCGCGCCGAACCCTTCCAGACCGCCAACCATCGCCATCGCCGCCCTCCTACTCGCGCCGGTCCTGGGCGCGTCAGGCCGCGGAGCCGACGACGGGCGCGGCCGGCGTGAACGAGACCGGCATCGTCTCGATGCCGCTGATGAAGTTGGCCTCCCGTTGCGGGAACGGTCCGGGACCGGCCAGCGCCAGGTCGGGCAGCCGAGCGAAGAGGCGCTCGAACATGATCCGGAGCTCGAGCCGGGCCAGCTGGTTGCCCAGGCAGAAGTGGGCGCCGAAGCCGAAGGCGAGATGCGGGTTCGGGCTCCGCGTGATGTCGAACGCGTCGGGGTCGTCGAAGATCTCGGCGTCGCGATTGGCCGACGGGTAGAGCAGCAGCACTTCGTCGCCTTCGTGGAGCTCGCGACCGCCGACCTCGACGTCGCGGGTGATCGTGCGGGCCATGTTCTTGATCGGCGTCACCCACCGCAGCATCTCCTCGACCGCGCCGGGGATCAGCGACGCGTCGTCGCGCAGCTGGTCCCGTTGCGCCGGGTGCTCCTGGAGGGCGAGCATCCCGCCGGTGATGACGTGCCGCGTCGTCTCGTCCCCGCCGACGAGGATCAGCAGGGTCTCGTGGATGAGCGAGTCGTGATCGAGGCGGTCGCCGTCGACGACCGCGTTGGCGAGCACGCCGACGAGGTCGTCGTCCTGGCCGCTGGCCTGGCGGTCGGCGAGCACCGGGTCCATGTAGGCCGTGTACTCGACGAACGCCTGCGCGGCCCGTTCCATGGCCTCTTGGGTGAGCGAACCCTGCGACTGGAGCATCTCTTCGGACCAGCGGAGCAGATCGTCGCGGTCGTCGTCGGCCACGCCGAGCATGTCGCCGATGACGGCGAGCGGCAGCGGCGCGGCGATGTCCCGGACGAAGTCACAGGCGCCCTGCTCGCAGACGGCGTCGATGACCCGGTCGCAGATCGCCCGGATGTGGTCCTCCATCTCGCGGACCCGCCGCGGCGTGAAGCCGGCGCTCACCAACCGCCGCCGCCGGACGTGCTCGGGCGCGTCGAAGTCGATCATCATCGGCAGCGGCGGGAACTTCGGCCGGATGCCGCCGGCGTTCGAGAAGACCGCGGTGTCGGTCGACGCCGCCTTGACGTCCCGGTAGCTCGCCAGTGCCCACAGGTCGTTGGCCTCGTCGTAGAAGACCGGCGCGTGCTCGCGCATCCACGCGTACGCCGGGTACGGGTCGTCGACGAAGAACGCGCCGTTCATGAGGTCGATGCCCAGCTCGGCCGGGGGATGGGCGGCCGGTGGTCCGGCCGGGGGAGCGGGCGGCGGCGTCATAGGCGGATTCGACCACGCGCCGCCGAAGATTGCAACAGGTTCCATTTTCGGTCCCCGTCGGCGGGTAGCCGGTCGGTTCTGGGCGCCCTCGGGCGGCGACCCCCGCCGCACCCCGGTCCTCGCCCGGTCCCGGCGGTCGATAGGGTCTCTGCCATGGCCGACCAGGCCCAGTTCACCGATCTGACGATGGAGTACATGCCGGCGCTGTACAGCGCGGCCCTCCGCATGACCCGGAACCCGGCCGACGCCGAGGATCTCGTCCAGGAGACGTACCTCAAGGCGTACCGGGCGTTCGCCAGCTTCACCGAGGGAACGAACCTCAAGGCCTGGCTCTACCGGATCCTGACGAACACGTACATCAACACGTACCGGGCCGCGAAGCGCCGGCCGGAGGTGGCCGACGTCGAGGACGTCGAGGACCTGTACCTGTACCGGCGGCTCAGCCCGGCCGACGGTGGCGCCGGCCTGGGCCGGAGCGCGGAGGACGAGGCCCTCGACACGTTCACCGACGACGAGGTCAAGGCAGCGATCGAGTCGTTGCCGGACGCGTTCAGGATCGCCGTCCTGCTCGCCGACGTCGAAGGGTTCTCGTACAAGGAGATCGCCGAGATCACCGATGTCCCGATCGGGACGGTGATGAGCCGGATCCATCGTGGAAGAAGGGCGCTCCAGAAGGCGTTGCACGAATTTGCCGAAGCTCGTGGCTTGGTCGGGTCGACCACCGGCCGGGCGGAGTGACAGGAGGCCGTTCGTGGGTGCTGAAGGGGTGACACCGAAGCTGGGGGGCCTGTGCGGCGCCGGCGACTTCGAGGGCGTCGACTGCGACGAGGCGATCCACGAGCTGTACCACTACCTCGACGGCGAGCTGACCGAGGAGCGGCGGACGGAGATCACCGTGCACCTCGACCGGTGCGGCCACTGCGGCGGCGCCGCCGACTTCGAGGCCGAGCTCCGTCTGGTGATCGCCAGCCGGTGCCGCGACCGCGTGCCCGACGCGCTCTTGCACCGCATCGCCGAGGCCATCCACGAGGAGTCCCGCCGCCATGTGCCCGGCGACGGCCCGCCTCCCGGTGATCCGGCGTCCGGCGACACCGCGTCCGACGTGGCGCCCGGCCGCTGAGCAAACGAGGCCCCGTGGTCGTCGACGCCGCTCCCGATCCCAACATCGGCGGGCCGCTCGCCGCCAACGCCGGGGTCGTCGACTGGGCGCTGGCCGAGCGGGTCGCTGGCTGGGCGCTGGCCCGCCGCCGCCCGCCCGCCGACTACCGGCCGGTGGCACTGGCCGAGGAGTTCGAGGCCCTGACTGCCCGAGCCGAGCAGCTCGTTGCGGCGGCGACGGGGCTCCGTCCGGCGTCCGCCGCCCGGGCGGTCGTCGTCGACCGGCCGGCCTGGGTCAGCGCGAACGTCGCGTCGATCCAGCGGATCCTGGGCCCGACGCTGCACAAGCTGGAGACCCGCCGGCGGTCCGGTCCGTTCGGCACCCTCCCGCCCGCCGTGGCCGCCCCACTGGCCGGCGTCGGCCGCTCGATGAACGGCGCCCAGCTCGGACTGCTGCTGGCGTGGATGTCCACCCGGGTGCTCGGTCAGTACGACCTGCTCGTGACGGACGAGCTGGCCGAAGAGCAGGACCTCGTCTACTACGTCGGGCCGAACGTCGTCGGCATCGAGTCGCGCTACGGCTTCCCGCCGGCCGAGTTCCGGCTGTGGCTCGCTCTCCACGAGGTCACCCACCGAGCCCAGTTCACCGCGGTCCCCTGGCTGCGCGACCACTTCGTCTCGCTCGTCGACCAGGGCCTCGAGCCGTTCGGCACCGATCCCCACCACCTGACCGAGGCTCTGCGCCGGGCCGCCGAGGAGGTGCGGTCCGGTCGGAGCCCGCTGCGCGACGGCGGCGTCATGGGTCTCGTCGCCACCCCGGAACAGCTTGACGCCCTCCACCGCATCCAGGCGCTCATGAGCCTGCTCGAAGGCCACGGCGACGTGACGATGGACCGGGCCGGCGCGGCCGCCGTCCCCGGCGCCGAGCGGTTCAGCCGTGTCCTGCGAGAACGGCGCGAGCAGGTCCGGGGGCCGGCGAAGCTGCTCCAGCAGGTGCTCGGGCTCGAGGCCAAGCTGCGGCAGTACGCCGAGGGCGAGGCGTTCGTCAACGCCGTCGAGCGGGCCGGCGGGGCCGACCTCTTCAACCGCGTCTGGCGGGGCCCCGAATGGCTCCCGTCGCTGGCCGAGATCCGGGACCCCGGGCAGTGGGTGACCCGGGTCGGCGCCGCTCCGGCCCCGGCCGGGTGATCCGCCCGGCGTGACGCTCGGCCCGGACCGCTCGACACGCCCGCCCGCCGGGTCGCCGCTCGATCCGCTCGACCTGCTTCCGCGGTGTGCCTTCCCGCCGGCCGGGTCGCCGCTCACGTGCGCGGTCTCCGGCGGACCGGATTCGCTCGCGCTGCTCGTGCTGGCCGTCGCGGCCGGCTGCCGGGTCACCGCGGTGCACGTCGACCACGGCCTGCGCCCGGGCTCCGCCGCCGAGGCCGACGTGGTCGCCGAGGCCGCCGCCCGGTTCGGGGCGGCGTTCCGCCGGGAACGGGTGGTCGTCCCCGACGGCCCCAACCTGGAGGCCCGCGCCCGGGCGGCCCGGTTCGCCGTCCTCCCGCCGTCGGTGGCGACCGGGCACACGATGGACGACCAGGCCGAGACCGTCCTGCTCAACCTGCTGCGCGGCGCCGGCCTCGACGGCGTCGGCGCGATGCCGCCCGGGCCCGAGCACCCGCTGCTGGCGCTGCGACGTATCGAGACGACCGGGCTGTGCGCAGCCGTCGGCCTGACCCCGGTCACCGACCCGTCCAACGACGACCGCCGGCACCTCCGCAACCGGGTTCGCCACGAGCTGCTCCCGCTCCTCGCCGACCTCGGTCGACGCGACCCGGTCCCCCTGCTCGCCCGGCAGGCGGCGGTGGCTCGGGAGGACACGACGCTCCTCGACATCCTGGCCGCCGAGGCGGTGCCCGACCCGGCCGACGCGGTCGCGCTGGCCGCGGCGCCGCGGCCGCTCGCCCGCCGAGCGGTCCGTCGCTGGCTGCGGGGCTCGGCGGCGACCGCGGCCGCCGGCGGCCGGGCGGGCACCGACCGGGCGGGCACCGACCGGGCGGGCACCGACCGGGCTGGCGGTGATCAGGCTGGCGGTGATCAGGCTGGCGGCGACCGGCATCCACCGTCGCTGGCCGAGGTCGAGCGGGTGCTGGCGGTGGCCGCCGGCCGGGCGGTCGGCACCGAGCTGGCCGGCGGGGTCCGCGTCCACCGCACCGCCCAGCGGCTGGTCATCGACCCCCCCTCACCGGTGGGGCCGTCACCGCCTGGGCAGATGGGGGCCGCCAGAGCACCCTCCGGTAAGGTCACGCCAGTGGCGACCGAAGAGGCGGGTACGGCGGTCCCGGCGTGGTCGACGCCCGACGTCGGCCCGGTCCTCGTCAGTGCGGAGCGGATCGCCGCGCAGGTGGCGGCGCTCGGCGCCCGCATCACGGCCGACTTCGCCGACGAGCCGCCCCTGCTGGTCGGCGTGCTGAAGGGGGCGATGCTCTTCATGAGCGATCTCTGCCGGGCCATCGAGCTCCCGGTCGACGTCGACTTCATGGCGGTCTCGTCGTACGGCAGCGCCACCAGCACGTCAGGGGTCGTCCGGATCGTGAAGGATCTCGACGCCGAGCTGACCGGCCGCCGGGTGCTCGTCGTCGAGGACATCATCGACAGCGGCCTGACGCTGAACTACCTGCGCAAGTACCTGCAGGCCCGTCAGCCGGCCAGCGTCGACGTGTGCGCCCTCCTCGTCAAGGACGGCGAGCAACGGGTCGAGCTCGATCTCCGCTACGTCGGCTTCACCATCCCGTCCGAGTTCGTCGTCGGTTACGGCCTCGACGTCGCCGAGCGGTACCGGAACCTGGCCGGTGTCCACCGTTACCTGGGCAACCGGTAGACCGGTAGACCGACAGGGACCAAGAACGAGAGGAACCGATGACAGCGGAGACGCAGACGACCGACGGCGCGGCGGCCCGGCCTCGTCCGGGCGGCGTCGACACCGAGCGGGTGACCCGAGCCGTCACCGAGATCCTCCTGGCCATCGGCGACGACCCGGACCGTGACGGCCTGCTCGACACGCCGCGGCGGGTGGCCGCCATGTACGAGGAGCTGTTCTCCGGCCTGGCCGACGATCCGGCCCGCCACCTGACCGTCACGTTCGCGGCCGATCACGACGAGATGGTCATGGTCCGCGACATCCCGTTCGCCTCGCTCTGCGAGCACCACATGGTGCCGTTCATCGGCAGGGCCCACGTCGCCTACATCCCCGGGACCGACGGGCGCATCACCGGCCTGTCGAAGCTGGCCCGGCTCGTCGACGGCTTACGCCCGCCGGCTCCAGGTCCAGGAGCGGATGACGACGCAGATCGCCGACGCCATCGAGTCGGCCCTCGACCCCCGGGGCGTGCTCGTCGTCGTCGAGGCCGAGCACCTCTGCATGTCGATGCGGGGGGTGAAGAAGCCCGGCACGCTGACCATCACCTCGTCCGTCCGCGGGCTGTTCCGCTCCGACCCGGCCACGCGGGCCGAGGCGATGCAGTTCGTCCACGGTCGGTAGCCGGGTCCACGGTCGGTAGCCGGCCAGCGACCGCTTACCCACGACCGCCCGCCCGAAGTCGGATCGAACCGGCCGCTGCCACCCCGGCTGATGGGGGTCCGCGGTTCGTGTACGCTGGCGCCCATGACCGAGCCGCCCGGGAACCGTCCGCTGGTCATGGGCGTCCTCAACGTGACGCCGGACTCGTTCTCGGACGGCGGCCGCTACCTCGACGCCGACCGCGGCGATCGAACAGGGGCGCCAGATGGTGGCCGAAGGGGCAGACGTCGTCGACGTGGGTGGCGAGTCGACCCGACCAGGAGCGGCGCCGGTCGACCGAGGCCGAGGAGCTGCGGCGGGTTCTCCCGGTCGTCGAGGCCCTGTCGCCGGAGGTCCGGGTCTCGATCGACACGATCAAGCCGAACGTGGCCGCCGCGGCGGTGGCCGCCGGCGCAACCCTGGTCAACGACGTCGGCGGCGCCCTCGGGCCGGTGGCGGCCGACCTCGGGGTCGGCTGGGTGGCCATGCACATGCAGGGCACCCCCCAGGACATGCAGCACGACCCCCGCTACGACGACGTCGTCGCCGAGGTGCACGACGCGGTCCTCGAGCGGGCCCGGGACGCGCTGGCGGCCGGCGTGGCCGAGGTCTGGGTCGACCCGGGGATCGGCTTCGGCAAGACGGCCGCGCACAACCTGGCGCTGCTGGCCCATCTGTCGGACCTGGCCGACGGGGCGGCGACGCTCGGGGCCCGGGTGCTCGTCGGCACGAGCCGCAAGAGCTTCCTCGGGCGGTTCGGCGACCGAGCCCGGGCGATCGCCGGTGCCGGTCGACGACCGCCTGGAGGCGTCGCTCGCCACCGCGGTCTGGGCGCTGTCGGAGGGCGCAGCGATGGTGCGCGTCCACGACGTCGCACCGACCGTCCTGGCGGCCTCGCTGGTCGGCCCGCCGGTGGCGGTAGCGGCGTGAGCGCACAGAGATCGTTGACACTCGGTATTGGTGGCACCGGTATTGGCGACACAGGGGTTGGCGCACGGAGGGATTGGCGGCGCGGGGAGCAGTGAGTGCGGGGAGCAGTAGTGCGATGAAGGGCAAGTGGGCGGCGGGCATCCCGCCACGGAACTTCACCTGGATCATCCGTGACCGACTGGCCGTCAGCGAGCGGCCGGGCGGGTTCGCGCCGAACCACCGCCGGGTCCGGCGCCAGGAGGAGATCATCTGGCTACGGGTGCAGGGGTTCAGCCGGGTCGTGCTCGTTCTTGCCGTCGCCGCACAACCTCGCACGCCTACGACGACGGGGGCCTGGTGTAGTCGCACTTCCCGCTGGCCTCGACCGGGGACGTGCCGCGGTCCTGCCGGGGGCTCCGGAACCTCGACGCCGGGCTTCGTGCCGGCGAGCGGCTCCTCGTGCACCAAGAGGAGCTCGGGGACCGCGTCATGGGCGTGATCGGCGGCTTCCTGCTGGTCCGGCCGCCTCCCGAGCGGACCGCAGGCCGTCGCCGTGGTGGAGCAGCTCATCGGTCAC
>CAVUYB010000016.1:0-14453 GCA_963745595.1 uncultured Actinomycetota bacterium
CGCCTCGGTTCCCGACGGCGTCGCCACCGGCTGGGCCGTCGGCTGGGCCAGGCCGGCGAAGACCGGCGGGAACCCCGAACCGCCGAGGAACGTCTGGAGGTGGTCGAAGGCGTCCGGCACCGGCGGCATGACGTCGTCGACCGCCTTCAGGACGTCGGACCGTCCGATGGCCGAGCTGAGCCAGACGAACCGGCTCTCCGACAGCAACGACGCCATCAGCCACGACGAGACCAGCACCGCGGCCACCGCCACCGCGACGCCGAGGATCGCGTCGACCGACGCGAGGTGTCCCCGCTGGAGGGCTCGGTAGCTCCACCCGCCGGCGATCCGGCCGGCGATCCCGACGATGACGGCCAGCCCCAGGACGAGCACGAGCGCTACCGCGGTCCTCACTCCCGGCGAGTGGATGGACGAGCCGATGGCGTCGGCGATCACGACACCGAGAAGCAGGCCGAGCAGGAAGCCACCGAACGTCAGCACCTGGACGAGCGCGCCGAGCCGCAGACCGTGCACGGCCGCGGCGACCACCACCAGGATCAGCACGAGGTCGACCCAGTCCACCGGCGTCGAGGGTAGACGACCGGGTCGCCCCGGCCGCTACGGCAATGGCGGTGACGCCACCGGGAGCAGGCCGGCCGTTAGGTTGTCAGGCCGTGGAGGGCGCGTGAGCGACGGGCCGATCTCGGGGCCCCGGCGCCCGGGCCTACGGATCCTGGCCCGGTGGTCGGCCGTCGCGACCACCGCCGTCGTCGCGGCGACCGTCGTCGTCGGGGTGCTCGGCGCCGGGCTCGGTCCGACGTCGGCCCTGGCCGCTGACCGGGGCCGGCCCACGACGACGCCGGTGGCGGTGTGGGGCCAACCGGCGCCCGCCGGCACCGGTTCCCTCGAAGCCGTGTCGTGCGGCGACGCCCGCCACTGCTGGGCCGTCGGCCGTTCCGCGGTCGACGCGCTGACGACGACGACGTCGACCAGCCCGTCGTCGTCGGTCGTCATCGACGCCACGACCGATGGCGGGAGCACGTGGACCGCCGAACCGGTCACCGTCAGCGACCCGACCGACCTGGCCGCCGTCGACTGCCCGGACCGTCGGCACTGCATGGCCGTCGGCATCGCCGACGACGACGGCCCGATCCTCGGCGCGGTGCTCGTCACCGCCGACGGCGGAAAGGGGTGGCAAGCCGTGGCCTCGCCGACCGGGTCCGTCGACCTCTCGGCCGTCCACTGCTTCGCCGTCGCCGACTGCCTCGTCCTGGCCACTGACGGGTCGACCTACTGGTCGGCGTCGACCACCGACGGCGGAAAGGTGTGGCAGCGCGGCGGCTCGCTCCCGCCCGGCTTGGCCGGCATCAGCCACGTCGCCTGTCTCGACGCCACAACGTGCGTCACCGTCGGCTACGTATCGTCGACGCCCGGTCAAGGGACCGGGGCGATCGCCATCACCGACGACGGTGGGGCCAACTGGACCAGCGCGCCGGTGCCGGCCGGTGCCGGTGTCCTCCACGGTGTCGACTGCACCGCCGGCTCGACCTGCGTCGCCGTCGGCACGAAGTCCACGACGACCACCGACGTCGCCCTCGCCCCGAGCCAGGTGCTCGTCAGCGACGACCGCGGCACCTCGTGGAGCCTGACCGCGTCGCCGATGGGCGTCGGCGACGCCTTCGCCATCTCCTGCCCGGCCGGCGGCGGCTGCGCGACGGTCGGCACCGTCTGGACGGTCACGAACCCCCCGACGCCCATCGGCGGCGTCGTCGCGTCGGGTGCCGGCGGCCTGGCCTGGCAGACGATCCGGACGCGCTACGTCCCCGTCGGCCTCACCGGCGTCGACTGCCCCGCCCCGACGTCGTGCGTCGCCGCCGGCAACGACGTCCTGGCCCGCATCGCCCTTCCCCTCCCCAAGAAGACCGGCCGGACCGCGGGAACCGGCGGGGCGAGCACCACCAGCACGACCGGCACCGGCACCACCGGCTCGGCCACGACGAGCCCTACCGACGTTGGCGGGGCGACGGGAGCCCCCGCCACCGGCTAATCAGCCGAGCGCGGGGACGACCTCCTCGGCGATCAGTCGTAGATGGTCCAGGTCGGTCAGGTCGAGCACCTGGAGGTAGATCGTTGTCGCCCCGAGCTCGCCGTACGCCCGCAGCCGCTCGGCCACCTCCGCCGGCAAGCCGGCCGCGCCGTTCGTCCGGAGCTCGTCGACGTCTCGCCCGATCGCCGCGGCCCGGCGGGCGAGCTCGGCCTCGTCGACCCCACAGCAGACGACGACCGCCGCCGAGAAGCGGAGCGCCGACGGATCCCGGCCGGCTTCCTCGCAGGCCCGGCGGGTGCGGTCGTACTGGGCGGCCGTGTCGTCGACCCCGTGGAACGGCACGTTGAACTCGTCCGCGAAGCGGGCGGCCAGCCGGGGCGTCCTCGTCGGACCGGCGCCGCCGATGATGACCGGCGGGTGCGGCGACTGCGCCGGCTTCGGCAGCGCCGGGCTGTCGGTGACCGTGTAGTGGCGCCCGTCGTACGAGAAGCGGTCGCCGACCGGCGTCGTCCAGAGGCCGGTCAGGATCTCGAGCTGCTCCTCCAACCGGTCGAACCGTTCCTTCATCGGCGGGAACGGGATGCCGTACGCCCGGTGCTCGTCGTCGAACCAGCCCGCGCCCAGTCCCAGCTCGATCCGGCCGCCGCTCATCGCGTCGACCTGCGCGACGCTGATCGCCAGTGGGCCCGGCAGGCGGAACGTCGCCGACGTCACGAGCGTCCCCAGCCGGAGCCGGGTGGTCTCCCTCGCCAGGCCGGCCAGCGTCACCCAGGCGTCCGTCGGCCCGGGCAGGGCATCGCCGACCATCGCGGCCATCCACAGGTAGTGGTCGGACCGGAAGAACCCGTCGAAACCCAGCTCCTCGGTCGCCCGGGCGACCGCCAGCAGCCGCTCGTAGTCCGCACCCTGTTGTGGTTCCACGAAGATCCTGACCCGCACGGCTCCCACCGTACCGCCGGCGGCGGTCGTGTTGGCCGGTACCGCCGACGGCGATCGTGTTCGCCCGTACCCGCCGGCCTCACGGCTCGGTGCTAGAAGTTCGTGATGCAGATCGGCGTGGTCTTCCCCCAGACGGAGATCGGTGACGACGTCGGTGGGATCAAGGCGTTCGCCGAAGCGGCCGACGGGCTCGGTTATCGCCACGTCGTCGCCTACGACCACGTCCTCGGCGCCGACACCCGCGTCCACGCCGACTGGGACGGCCCGTACGACCTGTCGAGCACGTTCCACGAGCCACTGGTCCTCTTCGGCTGGCTCGCCGGGTTCACGACCCTCGACTTCGCCACCGGCATCCTCGTCGGCCCGCAACGCCAGACCGCGCTCGTCGCCAAACAGGCCGCGGAGGTCGACCTGTTGGCCGGCGGCGGTCGGCTCCGGCTCGGGCTCGGCATCGGCTGGAACCGGGTCGAGTACGAGGCGCTCGGGCAGTCGTTCGGCGACCGCGCCGACCGGCTCGAGGAACAGGTCCACCTGCTCCGCCGGCTCTGGACGGAGGAGTCCGTGACGTTCGACGGCCGTTTCCACACCGTCAACGCCGCTGGGCTCGCGCCACGGCCCGCGGCCGGCGCCATCCCGATCTGGCTCGGTGCCATGGCCCCACCGGCCCTCCGGCGGGTCGGCCGGGTGGCCGACGGCTGGTTCCCCCAGGCCCGACCGGGCGCCGGGCTCGAAGAGGCGCTCGAGATCATCGCCGCGGCCGCTCGAGACGCCGGCCGCGACCCGGCCGCCATCGAGTTCGAAGGCCAGGTCCTCGCGTCGACCGATCCCGACCGAGCCGCCCACCACGCCGACCGCTGGCGGCAGGCCGGCGCCAGCCACCTCTCCGTGAACACGATGGCCGCCGGTTACCGGACCGTCGACGACCACATCCTCGCCCTCGCCCGGCTCGCCGACGCGCTCGGCGTCCACCGGAACGACGACCGGTCGGGTACGGCATGACTGGTCCGCCTACCTCTGGTCCGCCTACCGCTGGCCCGCCTACCCCTGGTCTGCCCGGCGCTGGCGCTCCCTCCGGACCGCCGCCCGGCTGGTACCCGGACCCCGCCGGCAGCGGCGGCCAGCGGTGGTGGGACGGTTACCGGTGGACGCCTTACACGACGGCGCCCCCGTCTCCGGCCCCGCCGGCCGCGGGCGGATGGGGCAGTGGTCTCGACCCGGTGGCCCGCCAGTTGGTCGACGCCGAGCGGAGAGCCGTCCCGACGGGGCGGTGGGCCGTCGTCGCCTATGCCGCGCTCTCCGTCGTCGACCTCCTTGTGCTCGTCCTGCACTACGGCGGCACGTACCACCGGTGGGACCACTTCTTCCACCAGATCAATGCGGCCAGCCAGGCCGGCCAGTCGCCGCCGGCCGTCCCGTCGGCCCTCGCCTTCCCGCCGTATCTCTTCGTTGTCTCCCTCGCGTCGATCGCCGCGGCCATCCTCCTCCTCGTCGGGCAGCACCGGGCGGCGAAAGCGGCCCAACGGCTGCGGCTGCCGGCCACCCACCGGCCTGGGTGGGGCGTCGGCTTCTGGTTCATCCCGATCGCCAACTTCTTCTGTCCGTACCAGGCGATCCGAGACTGCCTGCCGCCGGGCCACCCCGGCCGGCGCCGGGTCCTCCGCTTCTGGCTGCTGTACTTGGCGACGACGCTCGTGACGGTCGGCGCGGAGATCACCACGACCTTCAGCCGACCGGCGGGGATCGGGCTCACCGCGCTCGTCGCCGCCCTCTGGGTCCTCGTCGTCGTCGACGTCCGCAAGGTGATCGCCACAGTCGAAACGGCGCACCGGCAGCTCACCGAACACTGAGCCTCGCGGTCGCCGCGCCGTGCCTGGCCGGACGGCTGCCGCGGAGATTTCGTTACGGTGTCGCTAAGAGTTTCCCGGCGGTTTGCCGGGAGTTCACCTACGAAGAGTAGGACTGTTGTCGTGCAGCGAGAGACGGAGGGCGACGGCCGCGTCGGCAGACCCGAGGCGGCCGCCACCCCGACCGGCAGCCGGCCCGCTCCGCCCCCACCGACCGTCGACCCGCTCCTCGAAGCCCTCGACCCCGACCGCGGCCGTCCGGCCCACGTCATGGCGTCCGAGGGTCTCACGCTCCGGTTCGGGGAGAAGACGATCCTGTCGGAGATCGACATGCAGTTCGGCCGCGGGACGATCACCGCGCTGATCGGTCCGACCGGGTCGGGCAAGTCGACCTTCCTGCGGACGCTCAATCGTATGAACGACAAGGTGCAGGGGTTCCGGTACTCCGGCGACGTGCACCTCGACGGCACGAGCATCTGGGCGTCGTCCCAAGATCTGCTGACGCTGCGCCGGCGAGTCGGCATGCTGTTCCAGCGGCCGAACCCGTTCCCGATGTCCATCCGGGACAATGTCGTCGCCGGCGTCAAGGCCCACCGGATCGCCAAGGGCAAGCAGTTGGACGTCGTCGCGGAGCAGCGGCTCCGCGAGGTCGGGCTGTGGGACGCGGTCAAGGACCGCCTCGGCGATTCGCCGTTCCGGCTGTCCGGTGGCCAGCAGCAACTGCTCTGCCTGGCCCGGGCGCTGGCCGTCGGGCCGGAGGTGCTGCTCCTCGACGAGCCGACGTCCGCCCTCGACCCGATCTCGACCGAGTACGTCGAGGCCCTCGTCCGGGAGATGGCGCCGGCGCTCACGCTGATCGTCGTCACCCACAACCTCGGCCAGGCCCGGCGGGTGGCCCACAACACGATGTTCTTCTACGACGGGCAGCTCGTCGAGCACGGGGCGACCGAGCAGATCTTCGAGAGCCCGAAGAACCCACAGACCGAGCGGTACGTCACCGGCCGCATGGGCTGAACGGCCGGCCGGCGGTGAACCGGCTGTTCGGTAATGGCAGCACCGGCATCTGTCGACGCGACAGGGGCTGAGCAATCCGCACGACGACAACCCACAACCATGACCATCCACCCATGACATCCACCCATGACAATCCACAAGGAGGAACTCCCTGTGACTCGGATATCCCGAGCCAAGCGTCTCGTCCCGGCCGTGATCGGCGGTGCCGCGCTCACCCTGGCCCTAGCCCTGCCGGCCGGCGCCGCGTCGGTCAAGCTGCCGGCGAGCGGGGTCGAGACCCCGTCGAGCGGCACCGTCAGCGAGACCGGAAGCAGCCTGCTCTACCCGCTCTTCAATCTGTGGGTCGCGGGCTACAACCAGACGTACTCGCAGCTGACGGTCCAGACGGCCAGCACCGGGTCGGGGACCGGCATCACCGACGCCTCCAACGGCACCGCCGATGTCGGCGCCTCCGACGCCTACCTCTCGACAAGCGAGCTGCAGGCCACGCCGACGCTGGAGAACATCCCGCTGGCCATCTCGGCCCAGCTCGTCGCCTACAACGTGCCGGGGGTGACCACCCACCTGAAGCTCAGTGGCAAGCTGCTCGCTCAGATCTACCAGGGCAAGGTGACGACATGGAGCAACTCGGCCATCGCCAAGCTGAACCCGACCGTGAAGCTGCCGACCCTGCCGATCGTCACCCTGCACCGGGCCGACTCGAGCGGTGACACCTTCCTGTTCACCTCGTACCTGTCGAAGGCGACACCGTCCGGCTGGGGCAGCACGATCGCCTACAACACCACAGTCAGCTGGCCGAACGTTTCCGGCGCGCTGGCCGAGACCGGCAACTCGGGCATGGTCGCCGGCTGCAAGGCCACCCCGGGCTGCGTGGCCTATGTCGGCATCAGCTACCTGACGCAGGTCCTGCAGGCCGGTGCCGGCTACGCCGAGCTGCAGAACGCGTCGGGCCAGTACGTGCTGCCGAGCCAGGGATCGATCGCCGCCGAGGCGGCGTCGTTCGCCGGCAAGACGCCGGCCAACGGGACGATCTCGCTCATCTACGGCCCGGCCAAACAGGGCTACCCGATCATCAACTACGAGTACGGGATCGTGAACACGAAGCAGTCGACAGCGTCGACGGCCAAGAACATCCGGTCCGTCCTCGAGTGGGCGGTCAACCCGAAGCTCGGCAACAGCCCGACCTACCTGTCGCAGGTGAACTTCCAGCCGCTGCCGGCCAAGGTCGAGGCGGGCTCGATCGAGCAGATCCTGAAGGTCAAGTAGGACCACAGGGTGGGTAAATAGGAACACGAGGTCAGTAGGAGCACATG
The DNA here is from genome assembly GCA_963745595.1 of uncultured Actinomycetota bacterium. Lineage (GTDB taxonomy): Bacteria > Actinomycetota > Acidimicrobiia > Acidimicrobiales > RAAP-2 > DASZUK01. The sequence continues at coordinate 7,137 of CAVUYB010000016.1, forward strand.
AGCGTCGTCGGCGGGACCGCGGGTGAGATCCCCGCGGTCCCGCCTGCGCCGCTTCCGCCGTCGCCAACCCACGGTGACGGTGCCGCGCACCGCCGCGTGCTCCAGGTTCTGCGGCGCTCGGAGAGCGGCGTCTGGCGGTGGGCCGGCCGCGTCGCCGTCATGCTCCCACTCGGCGCCCTGGTCTTCGTCCTGGCCGTCCTGGCCGTCAAGGCGGCCCCGGCCATCCGGGTGAACGGCTGGGGGTTTCTGACCAAATCGGTGTGGAACCCGGGCAGCGGCTACGGCGGCGTCACGCACACCGACGGCGTGGCCCACCCGATCGGGGCCCAGTACGGCGCCTGGCCGCTGATCGCCGGCACCCTCCAGACGTCGGCCATCGCGGTCGTCATCGCCCTGCCGATCTCGGTCGGCTGCGCCTTCGCCCTGACCGAGCGGCTGCCCCGTTGGATCTCGCGGCCGCTCGGCTTCGCGGTCGAGCTACTCGCCGGCATCCCGAGCGTCGTGATCGGCCTCTGGGGGATCCTGACCTTCGGACCCTTCTTGGCGGCGCACGTCTACCCGATCGTCGCCGACCACATGCCCGACGTCCCGGTGCTCAGCTACTTCCGCAACCCGGTCGGCCACGGCGAGGGATTGCTGACCGGCGGGCTCGTCCTCGCCCTGATGATCGTCCCGATCATCAGCTCGACCACGGCCGACCTCTTCCGCCAGGTCCCCCGGCTCCCCAAGGAGGGCGGCGAGGCCCTCGGCATGACCGACTTCGAGGTGGCCAACCGGATCACCGTGCCCTGGGTCCGCTCCGGCATCATCGGCGCGACCGCGCTGGGCTTGGGCCGCGCCCTCGGCGAGACCATGGCCATCGCCATGATCGCCGGCTCGATCTTCCAGGTGGCACCCAACATCTACTCGCCGATGTCGACGATCGCCGCCACCATCGTCAGCAAGCTCGACGGCGCGCAGACGGACGGCACCGGCTTCGCCGTCGCCACCTTCGCCGAGCTCGGGCTGATCCTGGCGGTCATCTCGGTCGTCGTGAACCTGGCCGCCCGGGGCATCGTCCATCGCACGTCGCGGCTCGGCGGCCCGGTCGGGCGGGGGGCCTGACGCCGTGGGCCTGACGCGGTGAGCGGGTCACGCCGGCGCGGCGGGCTCGAGATCGCGTTCCGAGTCGGGACGTACCTGGCGCTGCTGCTCGTCCTCGGACCGGCCCTGTGGATCCTCGGCGGTGTCGTCGCCCGGGCCGTTCCCCACTGGCGCTGGGACGTGCTCTGGACGCCGACCAAGGGTTCGAGCGGCGGCCTCGAAGGGGCCATCATCGGCACGCTCATCCTGATGGTCGGCGTACTCCTCATCGCCGGCACCATTGGTGTCCTGGCCGGCATCCACCTGGCCGAGCTGGCCCGTCCGAGAAAGAATGGGAAGCCGAGCGGCGGCGTCATGCGGACGGCCGCGGACGTGCTCTCGGGGTTCCCCTCGATCGTCCTCGGCTACGTCGGCTACGTCGCCCTCGTCGTCGGGCTGCACTGGGGCTACTCGCTACTGCCGGCGCTGCTGATTCTGTCGATCATGGTCGTGCCGTACATCGCCAAGTCGACCGAGACCGCCGTCCGCCAGGTCCCGACGGCCTACCGGGAAGGCGCCGAAGCCCTCGGGATGTCGATGGGCTACGGGCTCCGCAAGGTCATCCTCAAGAGCGCGTTGCCGGGCATCGTCACCGGTCTCCTGATCGCCCTGGCCATCGCCTGCGGGGAGACCGCACCGCTGCTCTACACCGCCGGGTGGAGCGGCAGCGTCTGGACAGGGTCGTTCATCGGCGGCCATCAGTTCTCGTACCTGACCTATCCGGTGTGGACCTTCTACAACACAGCCAGCGAGTCGGGCCACTCCCTCTCCTACGACGCCGCGCTGCTGCTGCTCGTCATCGTCCTGCTGCTCCTCGTCGCCTCCCGCATCGTCGTCGCCCGGACCCAGCGGCACGCCGAGAGCCACTGAGCGCTCCCGGTAGGGTGGGCCCGGCGGGGCACGAGACACCGAGGAGGACTGATGGCGTTGGGCAAGGAGCTGGGCCCGCTGGCCGGCTTGCAGGGGACCTGGGAAGGCGACCAGGGCCTCGACGTGGCGTACTCCAACGAGAAGGGCGAGATCGGCGACACGCCGTACCGCGAGAAGACGACGTTCAACCCGTTCGGACCGGTCGAGAACGGCCGGCAGGTCCTCTACGGTCTCGACTACCGGACGGCCGCCTGGCGCGACGAGGAGGAGCAACCCGTTCCACACCGAGGTCGGCTACTGGCTGTGGGACGCGGCGGAGGGCCAGGTCATGCGCTGCTTCATGGTGCCCCGCGGCACGGTCATCCTGGCCGGCGGTGAGGCCGCACCGGGCGACACGACCTTGCACATGACGGCGAAGTGCGGCTCGGAGACGTACGGCATCCTCTCGAACCGGTTCCTCGCCGCCCAGGCGCGGACCAGCGACTACGAGCTGACGCTGACGATCGGCGACGGGACGTTCTCGTACGACGAGACGACGGTTATCGAGCACGGCCGACTGGCCGAGGTCATGCGCCACACCGACCGCAACACGCTCGTCCGCGTCGACCCGCCCGAGGAGCACGGCGAGGTCTCTCGCCACGAGGACGCCTGAGCCCAGGGCGTCCAGCGCGGAACGCAGCACACCAGCACTGCACGGCAGTCGAGCGAAAAGGGGGGCCGCTGATGTTCGAGTGGTCGGAAGAGCAACTGGCCATCCGCGACGCGGTCCGACGGTTCGTGGCCGACGAGATCGCGCCGAACGTCGACGAGCTCGAGCACGGCGACACGCCGCCGTACGACGTCATCCGCAAGCTCTACACCACCTTCGGCCTCGACCAGCTGGCCCGGGAAGGCTTCGCGCGGGCCGTCGAGCGCAAGAAGGACGGGACGCCACCGCCGGAACGACGCGGCGGCGACAGCCAGGCCGCGATGACGCTCATCCCGATCATCGAGCTCTGCCGCCATTGCCCCGGCATCGTCACCGCCCTCGGCGTCTCGACCGGACTGGCCGCCGGCACCGTCATGAAGCGGGGCACGCCGGCCCAGATGGAACGGTGGGGCCTCGACCTGCTCACGCTGGAAAAGATCGGCGCGTGGGCCATCACGGAGCCGAGCTCCGGCTCCGACGCGCTCGGTGGGATGAAGGCGACGGCACGGCGCGACGGCGACGAGTACGTCCTCAACGGGAACAAGACGTTCATCACGAACGGCCCGTACGCGGACACGATCGTCTTCTACGCCAAGCTCGACGACGGTAGCGGGACCGACCCACGCAACCGCAAGGTGCTGACGTTCGTGCTGGACCGGGGCATGGACGGTCTGGAGCAGTCCAAGCCCTTCCGCAAGATGGGCCTCCACTCCTCCCCGACCGGCGAGCTGTTCTTGACCGACGTCCGAGTCGGCCGGGACCGGCTGTTGGGCGAGACCGAAGACGAGTCCGGCGGCAGTGGCCGCCAGAGCGCCAAGGACAACTTCGTGACCGAGCGGGCCGGTGTCGCCGCCATGGCCCTCGGCGTCATCGAGGAGTGCCTGAAGCTGTCGGTCGCCTACGCCAAGGACCGGCTGCTGTGGGACAAGCCGATCGGCGACTTCCAGCTCATCCAGCTGAAGCTCGCCCGCATGGAAGTCGCCCGGCTGAACGTCGAGAACCTCGTCTTCCGCCACATCGAGATGGCCACGGCCGGCCAGAGCCTGACGCTGGCCGAGGCGTCCGCGATGAAGCTCTACTCCGCCCAGGCCGCGTCGGACGTCGCCATGGAGGCCGTCCAGCTCTTCGGCGGCAACGGCTACATGGCCGAGTTCCGGGTCGAGCAGCTCGCCCGCGACGCCAAGGTCTTCCAGATCTACGCCGGCACCGACGAGATCCAAGTCACCCACATCGCCCGGGACCTGCTCAGCCGTTAGGCCGCCCGAAGCCCGGGCGCCCACCTCTTTCGACGACCGGTCGGCCGTCAGCCGACAGGGAGATCGAGTGCTTCCTTGCCGGTCAGCCAGGACCGGCCGGCGGCGGCCAGATCGGCCCACTTCGCGAGGTCCTGGCCGGTTTGGCCGAGCTCCTCGGGGGTCGGCCCGAACCGGTCGGCGAGCGGTCGGAGGGCGCCGACGTCGAAGTGGTAGCACTCGGCCGCGTTGGCGCCGAGGATCTGCTGGGTCTCGTCGACCGGGATGTCGTGGAAGGCGTTGCGCAGCCACTCCTTGGTGTGTGGCCACGTCCCCTCGGGGTGGGGGAAGTCGTTGCCCCACATGAGGTTGGGAACGCCGATCTCGTAGCGGCGGGCCAGCTCGCGACGGCGGGTGTTCGAGGCGCCGATGAAGCAGTTCCGGTCGAAGTACTCGCTCGGCCGCATCGGCAGGTGGGCCGTCAGTTGGGACCCGAGCTTCTTGGCGGCGTGCTCGCGGTCGTAGACGATGTCGGACGACCAGAGCAGGTCGGGCACCCAGAACGCGCCGCACTCGGTGGTGACGAACGTCAGGTCGGGGAACCGCTCGAAGACGCCGGACCAGAGCAGGAACCACAGCGGCCGGGTCGACCACCACCGGACCTCGGCGATGTAGAGGCCGACGTGCTCGCCGTAGGCCTCGCGGTCGGCGGCCGCGGAGTGGACGTGGACCGGCATCTGGAGATCCGAGCAGGCGGCCCAGACCGGGTCGTACTTCTTGTCGTGGTACGGCTCGTGCGGCTGCCACATCGACGGGATGAGGATGCCGCCGCGCAGGCCGGACGCCGCGGCCCGGGTGATCTCGGCGACCGCGGCGTCGACGTCGAAGAGCGGGACGAGCGCGACGCCGGCCCGGCGGGCCGGGCTGGCCGCGGAGAGCTCGGCCAGCCAGCGGTTGTGGGCCCGGGCACCGGCGAGCAGCAGATCGATCGGCACGTCGGCGCTGGCACCGAGGCCAGCACCGAACGGCGCGGACGCGCCGCCGGTGACCGCGTCGGCGTCCGGAAAGATGACCTCGCCGACGACGCCGTCCGCGTCGAGCTCGCGGTCGCGCCGCTCCGCGTCCCAGCCGCCGCGGAGCCCCTCGGCGTTCTCCTCCTCCCACTCCTCGGCGAACTCGGGGTTGCGGAGGCCGCGCTCGGCCAGCTCCGCCTCCATCGCCACCCGGGCCGCCAGGGCCTGGTCGAAGGTGTCCCGGTACGCCGGGTCGAGCCATTCCCGGTAGGCCTCGTTGGGCAGCCCGGCGTGGCAGTCGGACGAGATCACCATGTACCGGCTCATGCCTGCACCCCTTCTCTGTTTGGAACCGTCACCCCGGGACCTCCCGCAGGTACGTCGGGTTCGACCGGGCGAGCATCGAATCGGCCCGGGCGCGGATCTGCTCGTCGATGCGGGCGCTCGGGGCGAGGATCCAGAAGTCGCCGGCCTTCACGCCGCGGACGACCTGGTCGGCGACGTCAGCCGGCTCGGTGTACTCGACGTGAATGCCGGCCGCCGCCATCTGCCGCTCGACGTCCTCGACGGTCGGGTACGGCGTCACCCGCGGCCGCTCCTTGGCCAGCGCGGTCGGGCGGTTCCGCCAGGACTCGAAGAGGCCGGTCCGCAGCATGTTCGGCCCGGGGAAGAGGACGGACGCGCCGACGACGGACCCGGCGTCCTGGAGCTGGGCGTAGAGGCATTCGGTCAGCGTGACGACCGCGGCCTTCGTCACCGCGTACTGCGGCGTACCTCGCAAAGGCGAGATCCCGCCGTTGCCGGACGACGTGTTGACGACGTGGCCGGGCTCGCCGGACGCGACCATGCCGGGCAGGAAGGCGTTGATGCCGTGGACGATCCCTTCGAGGTTGACGCCGAGCGCCCACCGCCAGTCGTTGAGCTCGTGCTCCCACAGCGGCCCTTCGGCGCCGGCGCCGATGCCGGCGTTGTTGCAGAGCAGGTGGACGGCGCCATAGGTATCGAGGGCGCGGTCGCGGAGGTTGACGACGGACCGGGAGTCGGCGACGTCGGTGACGACGCCGGTCACGTCGTACGACTGGGCTCGCAGCTCGCCGACGGTGCGGTCGAGCACCGGCGCCTCGACGTCGGCGAGCACGACCCGCATTCCTTCGGCGGCCAACCGCTCGCCGATGGCCCGGCCGATCCCGCCGGCGCCACCGGTCACGACGGCCACCCTCCCGGCCAACTCTTCCATGCCGGCGGCTCCCCTACTCGTCCCCGCCCACCGGCGAGAGGTCGTCCCCGCCCACCGGCGAGAGGTCGTCATAGCGCTGGTGCACGTACGGCCGGAGCCACTCGCCGGGGACGGTCCCGTGGATCTCCCCCCGTTGGACGCTGCTCCGGGTGCCGAACAGGATGTCGCGGAGCTCGTACACGGGCAGGTCGGCGACGGGGTCGAACCGAGAGTCGCGCAGGAGCACGTCGCCGTCGACGCGGGCGAGCGTGCGCGTCTTCTCGGTCCGGTGGCAGTAAACGAGGGCCGGGTCGCTGTCGAACCCCTTGCCGTCGGGGGCGGGGAGGAACTTGAAGTAGAAGTCCGTCCGGGTCTCCTCGTCCGGCGGCTCGAGCTCGTCGGCGACCCGGCCGGCGATCTCGATGACCGTCACGCCCATCCGGGTCACCCGGCCGACGACGCGATCACCGTCGTGGGCAAGCTCGACGGTGCCGAGCTTCTTCGGTTCACCGAACGTCTCACGCCCGCCGATGACCGACTGCTCGGTCGTCATTGGCATGAAGAGGGCGTAGTACCCGTCGGTCCCCTCGTGCCGGGCCCGCACCGAGAAGCTCCCGGCGCCGAACGTCGGGTAGCCGGGGATGTCGACGGTGGCCACGGTCACCTTCACGAGCGGCTCGTCGCCCGGCTCGATCGGCGGCGGCAGCACGGCGGCGATCGCCGCCGGGTCGGTCAGGTACGTGGCGACGAGCGTCGTCGCCCAGACGTCGACCGACGTCGCCTCCACCTCTCGGTTGCGCAGCTCCGCCTCGGACCTCGCGCCGTATCGCACCTTGGGCATCTCGATCTCCTTCTCTTCCTCCCGCCGATCCGATCCGCCAGTTCTCGTGTTGCTCTCGGGCCCGCTTTTCCTCGCCCGCCGGCTCTCGGGCCGGCCGCTCTCGTCCGCCCGTCCGCTCTGGCCGTCAGCTCCGCAGGCCGGCGAACGCCGGGCAACGGTCGGCGTTGGCCGGGATGTCGTCGAGCGGCAGCGGCTCGGCGATCTCGGCGTGCGTCGGCCCGACGCGGGCGGCCAACGGGCCGAGGAGGGCGGGGTCGAACCCGTAGAGGTGGGCGGCGTTCCCGCCGATCATCGCCTGGACCTCGACCGGGTCGACGCCGGCGAACGCCACGCGG
>CAVUYB010000017.1:0-47352 GCA_963745595.1 uncultured Actinomycetota bacterium
GAGCGTCCGGCCGGGAGGCCGATGGCGACAGGTCGATCGGCCCGTGGGTCGCTTCGTGCGCCTGCAGCTTGGCGATGAGCTGCTCGACGTCCGTCGCGGTCGTCGCGGTACCCCGACCCGTCTGCTCGGCGTAGGCGACGGCCCCGAGATCGCGGAGCAGAGCGTCGGCGTCGCGCTTGGCCTGGTAGTCGTCGAGCTTCGCCTGGCCCTTCTGGGCCACGTCCTTGGCCACCGCCGTGGCGACCGCTGCCTGCTCCTTCACCTTGTCGAGAAAGCCCACGAGGTCACCTCCACATTCGTCGTTCTTGATTCGTCGTTCTCGGGGAGCCGCGTTGTCCTTGGAAGGCGCTGCCCCGCGATCATCGCACGGCCCCGCTCGTTCCCGCTACAGGTGCCACCGGCATCTCACCGGGTCGCCGAGATCAGGCTTCGTTGGCCGATGTTGTTGTCGACGTCGTCGTCGTGGTCGACGACGGGGTGGACGAGGCCGGCGGCGTCGTGGTCGAGCCGCTCGACGCGGACGTCCCCTTCGTCCCGCTCACGGTGCCGGTGCTCGCCTTGCTGCTCAAGCCGGTCGTCGTCGTGTTCGACGCGGCCCCACCGGTGCCGCTCGTCTTCCCGGCGGCCGTCCCGCCGCCGGTGCTCTTGGCGCTCGTCGTCGTGGTCGTGCGCCCGACTTCGACGAGGACGACTTCGGGGATGACTTCGACGAAGAGGACGGCGGCGTCGTGGTCGTCGTGGTCGATCCGGCCGAGCCGAGCAGGCTCTTGGCGGCTGTCTCGGCGGCGTGCTCGGCCGCGATGTCGTTCTGGTATGTCCCGAGGTTGCCCGCCTTCAGGTCCGTCTGGGCCTTGGCGTAGTCGGCGGCGGCCTGCTTCAGGTCCTGCCTCGGCCTGGGCGACGGCGGACGATGTGGCACCGGGGTTGTGCTGGACGGCGGCTGGCGCTGGTTGTGGCGGCGGGCGATGTCGATGTCCCGAGGTGGGTCCCGAGGACCTTGTTCAAGGACGCGTCCAGCGATGTCTCCATCCCGACCTTCTGTCCGAAGACGGCGATGACGTACTTCAGCTGCGGCTGCGGGTTGCCGGTCGACTCGGTGTAGAGCGGCCGGATGTACAGCATCGACTGGTCGATCGGGACCATGAGGATGTTGCCGAGGACAACCTGCGAGCCGTGCTGATCGAGCAGGCTGATCTTTTGGGACACTGTGCTCGACTGCTGGATGTACGAGTCGGCGAGGGCCGGGCCGACGACGCTGTGGCCGGGCGTCGTGACGTAGACGCGAAGCTGCCCGTACTGGCCCGGATCGGCTCCGGCCATCATGAACGCGGACAGGTTCTGGATGGACGCCCCCTGGGAGGCGGGGACGTAGGCGTCGGAGATCGTGAACGACTGCGTGTGCTGGCCGGGTTCCTCGAGCACCTGGTACAGCGGCGACATCCGCTGGGGCGTGCCGCCGATGACCTCGCCCTGGGCGTTGGTGGTCACGGTGACGGCCAGGGCGTTGGACGGCGACCCGACGCCGGCGGTCGGCGAGAGGTTCCAGGCGTCACCGGCGGTGTAGAAGTTCGACGGGCGACGTGATGTGGTAGCGGCCGTAGACGGCGGCCTGGACCGAGAAGAGTCCTCGGGGTACCGCAGGTGGGCGGCCAGGGCTCCGGCATGGCGGAGGCCGGCGTGAACATGTGCGGGAACGCCGACTCGTAGGCCCGGAGGATCGGGTCGTTGTCCATGGCGTAGAACGTCATCGACCCGGTGTAGGCGTCGATGACGATCTTGACGGAGTTGCGGACGTAGTTGTAGCTGCTCGGCAGGCCGCTGCCGGGCGGCACCTGCTGGGTGTCGGCGTTCTGCGAGTACGGGTACTCGGCCGGTCGTCGTGTACGCGTCGAGGATCCAGTCGATGTGGCCGTCGACGACGGCGGCGTACGGGTCGGTGTCGAAGCTGAGGAACGGCGCGGCCTTCTGGGCCATGGCGACGATTGTGCGGACGAACATGATCTTCGACTGGGGCGTGATCAGGTCGGAGATCAGGAGGTTGAAGTGCCGAGCCGGACGGCGAAGGCCGCCCTCGTGAAGAACGAGCCCAGCTTGACGCCGCCGGTGCCCTGGTAGTGCGTCTCGACGTCGGTGCCTGTGTCCTTCTGGTAGTCGAGCTCGGCCTGCTTGGAGTCGGCGACGACGTAACCGGGGTCGTTGAGGCCGAAGTAGACGTCGGGCTGGGTGATCGTCGGCAGGCCCTTGGCCGACACCGGCGGGATGTCCTTGATCGAGAAGACCGGGTTGCCGTTGGACGTCGTCTGGTTGGCCTGGGCGAGAGCGATCCCCTCGCCGTGGGTGTACTGGAGGTGGGTGTTGACCCAGCTGGTCGACGGGCAGGTCGTTGGGGTTGAGCTGGCGCACGCCGACGAGAGCCGGGCGGAGGGTGCCGTCGACTGTGTACCGGTCGACCGCCGACCGTCTGGAACTGGTAGTAGGACCGGAGCCCCTGCAGCTTCTGGAAGGTCGGGCAGCGAGATGCTCGGGTCGGGGTCCCAGAGCCGGATGTTGGCCAGCGTTGTGGCGTTGTCGGCCACCGCGTTCGCCGAGCAGTGTCGTGCTGCCGTCGAACGGGACCTGTTGGACGTGTGTCGAGCGCCGTACGCGGCGCGGGTGGCGGTGATGTTCCGCTTGATGTACGGCTGCTCGAGCGTGCTCTGGGCCGGGTTGACCTTCAGCACCTGGAGGACGGCCGGGTAGATGACGCCGATGACGAGGGCGACGAACGCCCAGATGCCGATGGCCAGCACCGGCAGCGTCCAGCCCTGCCGGCGGATGTTGTAGAGCAGGATCGCCGCGGCGAAGAGCGAGATGAAGAAGAGGACCTCGAGGGCCGGCAGCCGGGCGTGGACGTCGGTGTAGCCGACGCCCTCGACGTAGCCGTTCGTCGACGTGTCGAGCTGGAACCGCTGCAGCACGTAGCCGGCCGCCTTGACCAGCGCGATGAGGGCGAGCAGCACGGACAGGTGGACCTTCACCGCCGGCCGGACGCGCGGTGGCGTGCGCTGGGCCCGGATGCCGCCGTTCAGGTAGTGGAAGATGGCGGTGACGACGAGCATGACGACGAGGACGATCAGCGCCCAGTCGACGAGGAACTGCAGGAACGGCAGCCGGAAGACGAAGAAGCCGACGTCCATGCCGAACTGCGGGTCCTTGACCCCGAACGACTGGGCGTGGGTGAAGAGGATCCAGTTGTTCCACTCGCCGACGGTCCCGGACGCGGCGATCAGGGCGAGCACGAGCGAGATCGCCGCGTAGATCCGCCGGGAGTACGGCCGGACGGCCTGCTGGTACCGCCGGACGAGCTCGTCGTCGGGCTCGAGCGTGGCCGTGCGGATGCCGATGCGGTCGCAGACCATGAGGTTGACCCAGAGGCCGACGAAGAAGATCGCCCCGAAGGAGGCGAACAGCCCGACCTTGACGGCCAGCAGCGTCGACCAGACGTCGTGCAGCTGGACGGACGAGAACCAGAGGCTGTCGGTGTAGAGCGTCGCCAACGACTTGAGCGACGCCAGGAGGATGACGAGGACGACGACCGCGCCGATGATCCACCAGCGCGCCCGGCCCTTCGTCCGCGGGGCGCGCGCCGGCAAGTCTTGGGGGGTCCGCACCGGGTGCAGCCTAGGCCGCGGCCAACGTCAGGCTGGAGTCGGGACGACGAGGCATCGGCAGCCGGCGTGGGCCGGCGGGTGGTGGTGGCCGGTCGGGAACTCCTCGCCCTTTTCGACCACCCCGGCCAGTGCGTTGTCGTCGCAGTCGGCGCACCCTGACCCGCCGCCGGCGAGCACCCACCGGAGCCCGGCTCGGCCGGCGGCCGCGGCCACGCCGGCCGAGAACGCGTCCAGCGCGGCGTCGCCGACGAGCCGCTCGACGCGCACGCCGCGCCACTCGCGGTACGCCGCGCCGACCCGGTCGGTCGGATCGGCCGCCGCGGCGTCCCCGTCGCTCAGTCGGCGGCGAAGGAGCGTGACGACGGTGCCGGCCAGTCCCGACGCGATCTTGGCCACCATCTCGTCATTCGGCGCCGGCGCCCGACCGCGGGTCGAGCCGAGCTGGCGCCGGGCGAACGCGATGCCGGCGACCGCGGCCTCCCGCAGCTGGGCGGTGGCCGCGTCGACGTAGAGCGCCCGCTGGTCGTCCTCGGGGGGCAGGGCACCGGACCCGTTCCCCGGACTGCTGCGGAGCTGGTCGAGCAGCCGGTTCTGGTCGTCCTGCAGCGCCCGCTTGAACCGGCGGGCCAGCTTGGCGACGATCGGGTCGAGGACGTCCGCCCGGGCGGCGAGGGCCGCGGCGTCTACAGGATCCGGCGCCGTCGCGTCGTCGGCATCCCCCTCGGGCTCACCGGCTTCGTCGGACTCCCCGGCCGTCTCGGACTCGGCTGGCGCGGCCACCGCCTCGCCGTGGGCACGGCCGCCTCGGTCTCGGGCGCGACCTCGACGATGTCGATGACCACGACCGTCTCGTCGATCTCGACCTCGACGCCGCCGGCAGCGGCGGCGGTGGTGGCGCCGGCAGCGGCGGAGGCCGGCAGCAGCAGCCGGCGACGACGTCTCGGACGGGTCGACCGGATGGCCCGCCCGGAGCCGGGCGAACAGATCCTCGACCGCGTCGACGTCGGCCGGCACGCCGTCGTCGTCCGCGTCGATCGGCGCGACGTCAGACCGGCGCGGGGTCGGTCGGGCCGTTGGGCGCACCAGGGTCGGCGACGACGTCGACACCACCGGGGTCGGTCGGCTCCCCAGGATCGGTCGCGCCCTCAGCCGGCGCGCCGGCCGGGCCGCTGATGTCCCCGACCGGACCATCGTCACCGGAGGCACTGGTGTCCGGGGCGTTGGCGTCGTCCGGGCCGGCGGACTCGCCGGCCGGCGGTGACGGGCGGGAGGCGAGCGGCGCGAGGCTCTCGACGTCGAAGATGGCGCCGGCGGCCCCCTCGAGGTCGGCGACGGCCTGGTCGACGTCGGCGGTGAGCGCGCTGGCGGGCAGGTCGCCGGGCTGTCGGCGGGCGACGTCGGTGGCCGCGGCCCGGGCGTCGTCGTCGGCCCGGACGAGGTCGCCGACGACGCGGTCGACGGTGTCACGGACGCCGAGGACGGCGGCGGCCAGCTCGTCCCGGGCGGCCCGGAACTGCTCGATCTGCAGCGTCACCGCCCGGCGGCGCCGAGCCATGTCGGCCAGGATGCGACGTCGGGCATCCTGCGCCTGCTCGATCATGGCCCGGCCCTGCTCGCGGGTCCGCTCGACGAGGGCTTCACCTTCGAGGCGGGCGGCGTCGAGCATGACGGCGACCTCCTGGCGGGCGTCCTGGTGCATCGCGGCCGCGGCGATCTCGGCCTCGGCGATGCGCTCGGCCGCCGCGGACTCGGCGCGGACCAGCGCCTCACTGGCGTGTTGCTGGGCCTCCCGGACGGCGGTGGCCGCGGCCTCCTCGGCCTGGAGGGTGATGCGGGCGGCCTCGTCGTGGGCGTTGCGGAGGACGGCCGCGCTCTGCTGGCCGAGCGCCGAGGTGAGCGTCGACTCGTCGATCACGGGGTGCTGCGACCGCTCCTCGGCGTCGGCGAGCTCCTGACGGAGACCCTCGTCGTGCTGCTCCCAGGCGGACAGCTCGCGGGCGACCATCTCGAGGTACGCCCGGACCTCCTGGGGGTCGAAGCCACGGCGGACGGTGCCGAAGGAGTGCCGAGCGACGTCGGCCGCGGTCACCCGCGAGGAGGAGATCGTCGGGCGATCGTCGGGCATGGAATTGAAGACTACGACGTCGCTCCCGGCCGATGTGGTGTTTCCCCAGGCTGGACCGGTGCCGGCGGCACCTGCCCGCCGAGCCGCTGTAGGACGTCGAGCGCCTGGTCGAGCGACGAAACGGCGTAGATGTGCAGCGACGGCACGTCCTTCGACTTCGCCGTCGCGAGCTCTTCGGGCGGCACGAAGAAGACGGTCGCGCCGGCCCGCTCGACGGCGACGGTCTTCTGGGCGACGCCGCCGACGTCGCCGACCGCGCCTGTCGGTGTGATCGTGCCGGTGGCGGCCACGGTCCGTCCGCCGGTCAGATGGCCGGACGAGAGCGTGTCGACGATGCCGAGGGTCATCGCCAGGCCGGCCGACGGGCCGCCGATCTCGGAGGTGTCGACGGCGACCGGGAACGGGTAGTCGAACTCCTGCTGCGTCTCGACGACGATGCCGAGGTACCCGGCGGACGGGCCGTGCACGCCGGGGCAGCCGGACGGCTGGTCGTCACCAGCCGGTCGGCGGCCGAGACGGATCGGCTCGTCGACGACCCGGCCGGGTCGGATGACGCCGTTGGCGGTAACGGTCGACTGTTCGACCGACAGGTGAACCGTCTGGCCGGGCCCGTAGGGGTGGAGGGCGGCGATGAACGCGCAGTCGTCGGCCGTGGCGTGGCCGTTCACCGCGGTGACGATCTGGCCGACCTGGAGGTGCGGACCGGCCGGCGAACCCGGCTGGACGGCGAAGACGAGCGCGCCGGCGTCGTGCTCGGGTACCGCGTAGCCGAGGCGAGTGAGCGACGCGGCCTTGGCGGCGGCCTGGGATTGGGCCATTTCGAGGTAGCCCTGCGTCGTCAGCTGGTCGGCCGGGGTGTCCGGCCCGAGCAGTTCGCTGGCGCTGACGATCTGGGCATCGGAGTCGAGCCAGGTCGGCAGGTAGTCGAGCAGCGAGATCGGCGTCACGTAGACGTCGGTCAGCAGGATCGGGCCGTGCAGGGGGTGGGCCTTGCCGGGCGGGACCTTGACGAGTGGGCCGACCGGCTGGGCCTGGCCGGGCGTCAGTGCGTAGTCGTCCAGCGTGATCCGACTGGCGATGACGACGAGGACGGCGAGCAGGACGACGACGACGGCCAGGACGATCGGCCAACGCCGGCGGCGGGCCGGCCCGACGGGGACGTCGGGGACCGGCGGACCGGTCTCGACGGCGTCGCCGGCCGGCGACGTTGGCTCGGTCGGCACTGGCTCGGTCGGCACTGGCTCGATGGACGGGGACCGGGGTTCGGACATACTCGCGGTGGTGCCGGACGATCCTGCCACGGAACCCACCGAGCCAGGGGGCGCGGCGACACGACGGCGCGACGTCGTGATCGCCGGCCACCGGGGCGACGAGGCGACGGTCCGGGGCGCCGGCGCAGATCCCGACCCGTCCGTCCGCGCCGCCGCGCTAGGGGCGCTCGGTCGCCTGGCCGCCCTCGGTCCCGACGACGTCGTCGCCGCGTTCGCCGACCCGTCCCCCGTCGTCCGCCGCCGGGCCGCGCAGGAAGCCGCCACCGTCGACGGCCGTCCGGTACCGGTCGACGCGGCACTCGAACGGGCCCTGGCCGACCCGGATCCGCTGGTCGTCGAGGCGGCGTGCTGGGCCCTCGGCGAACGGCTGGTGACCGGCGCGGTGCCGACGCTCGGCGACGTGGCAAGGACGCACCCGGACACGCGGTGTCGCGAGGCGGCGGTCGCCGCGCTCGGCGCGATCGGGGAACCGGCGGGAATGGCGGCGGTGCTGGCCGCGCTCGACGACAAGCCGACGGTTCGCCGGCGCGGCGGTCGTCGCGCTGGCGGCCTTCGACGACCCGGCGGCCGACGACGCGCTGCGTCGGAGCCTCGACGACCGGGACTGGCAGGTCCGTCAGGCCGCGTCGGTGCTGTTGGACGACGACTCGCCCGACGACTCGCCCGACGCCTGACCGGCGGTCGGGTCGGTCGCCGGTCAGTCGGTCGACGCGAAGAGGGAGTTGAGCCGCTCGAACGACTCGATGCAGTGGCCGGCGCCGAGGGCGACGCATTCGAGCGGCGTGTCGACGAGGTGCACCGGCACCGCGGTCCCGTCGGCCAGCCGCTGGTTCATGCCACGCAGGAGGGAGCCGCCGCCGACGAGGTGAATGCCCTGGAAGATGATGTCCTGGGCCAGCTCGGGCGGGGCGTCGCCGAGACAGGTGACCGCGGCTTCGACGATCTGGGCGACGTGCTCCTCGACGGCGACGCGGACCTCGGCGGGCGAGAGCAGGACGGTCTTGGGCATGCCGGTGACGATCTCGCGGCCGCGGACCTCGGCGTGCTGCTCGCCGGCGTACGTGTGGGCCGAGCCGATGGCCAGCTTGATGGCCTCGGCCGTCCGCTCGCCGATGGCGACGCCGTGGACGGTACGGACGTACGTCTGGATGGCCGTGTCGAGATCGAAGCCGCCGCAGCGGATGGCCCGCATGGCGACGACGCCGCCGAGCGAGATGACCGCGGTCTCCGACGTGCCACCGCCGACGTCGACGACCATGTTGCCGACCGGTTCGTGGATGGCCAGCCCGGCGCCGATGGCGGCGGCCATCGGCTGCTCGATCAGGTAGCTCGACGCCGCGCCGGCCCGCCGGGCCGCCTCCTTGACGGCCCGGCGCTCGACGCGGGTGATGGCGGACGGGACGCAGATGAGGACGCGGGGCCGGTTGAGCCGACCGACGCCGACCCGCCGGAGCAGCACCTGGAGCATCCGCTCGGTGATGTCGAAGTCGGTGATCGCGCCCTGGCGCATCGGCCGCACCGCGACGATGTAGCCGGGCGTCCGGCCGATCATCTGCCACGCCTCCTCGCCGATGGCCAGCACCTCGCGGGACCGGCTGTCGAGCGCGACGACGGTCGGCTCGTTGAGGACGATGCCCCGACCCTTGGCGTAGACGAGCGTGTTCGCCGTGCCCAGGTCGATGGCGAGGTCTCGGGACATCCGCCTCATGGTAGGGGCCGACGTCCGCCGCCGGGGGCGACGTCATCGGCGCCCAGGGCGACGCCAACGGAGGGCAGCGCCTCGGTAACCTCGGACCCTGTGACCCCTACAGGCCCACATCCCTTCGGGGGTGGACCGGAACCGGACGGGGCGAGAGACGACGATCGGGCAACCGGCGGACCGCTCGACGACAACGAGGACGCCGCGTCGAAGGGATGGATCCCCCCGCGGGACCGTCCCTGGCGCCACCCGTCCGAGGTGCCGACCGTGAACGCTGGTGGGGCTGGCGGCATGGCCGGCGGCGCCCCGATGCTCCCGGCTCCCGCTCCGGGCCATCCCGGCCGCCGCCACGGGCACCTGGCGACGATCGGCGTCGGCGTCGGTGCGGCGGCGGCCGTGCTGGCGGGGGTCCTGCTGCTGGCGAACGCCGGGTCCGGGAACGGGCCGTCGCCAGCCTCGACAGCCGACCCGCCGTCGGTAGCCAGCGCGGTGAGCGGCTGCTGCAAGGTCGTGCCGACCGCCGCCCGACCGACGGAGCAATCGATCGTCGCCCTCGAGGTCTCGACGAACGGCGGCGGGGTCGCCGAAGACTGCGGGGTCGCCGTCGCCGCCGGGGGGCTCGTCGTCACGACGGCCGACGCGGTCGACGGCGTCCGGTCCGTCACGGCAGTCACCGCGAACGGGACGAGGGTCCGCGCCGCAGTGCTCGCCGTCGATCGTGGCTCCGACATAGCACTCCTCCGCCTCGACGCCGACGTGCCGGTCGCCCGGTTCGCCGACGACTCGACCGTCGCACCGGGCTATCCGGCGATGGTCATGGCCCTGGCGGCTCGTTCCGACAAGGACGCGGACGCCGCCTTGTGGGCCGACAGCGGCGTCGAGTCGGTGGCGACCGCCGTCCAGGGCGGCGACGCCGCCGGCCTGGCGGCGTTGACGACCGGCGCTACCGCCGTCCCCGCCATGCCCGGCGAGGCGTTGCTCCAACCGACAGGTCGCGTGATCGGCATCCTCGACAGCACCGGGCGCCCGGCGTCGGGCGACGGCGAGGAAGCGTTCCTGCCCTCCCAGCTCGTCGTCGGCGTCGCCGATGCGCTGGCCCAGCACGGGTATGTGCAGCACGGGTGGCTCGACGTGAAGGGCCGCGACGCGCCGGCCAGCTCGACCAAGACGACCGTGACGGCGGCCGGTTCCGTCACGACCACGGCCGCGGCCGTCTCCGACGGGGCCCAGATCGTCGCGGTCGGTGCCACCGGACCGTCGGCCCACGCCCTCGAACCCGGCGATGTCATCGTCTCCCTGGACGGCGCGCCGGTCCGGTCGATGGCCGAGCTGCGGTCCCGCCTCTACGTGCTCGGCCCGGCCAGCACCGTCCACCTCGACGTCGAACGGCAAGGAACGACCATCGACGTCGACGTGACGCTCGCTTCGTCGCCATAGCATGCGAGCGTGGGGATGAACGATCCGACCGGCGGCGGGAACCCGCTGGAGGGCTTGCTGGGTGACCTGCTGAAGATGATCGGCACCCAGGCCGGCGCCACGCCGTGGTTGGACGCGGCCAAGGCGCTGGCCCACAACGTCGCCACCGACGGTGCGCCCGAGGCGAACGCCGACCCTCTCCAGCGCATCGCCCTCGAAGAGCTGGCCCGGGTGGCCGAGCTGCACGTCGGCGAAGCCACCGGCCTCCCCGTCGGCACCGACGGCCACCCGGCCACCTTCGTCCCGGTCGGCCGCGGCGCCTGGGCACTGCGGTGCCTGGAGGCGTGGGGCCCGCTGATCGAGAAGACCGTGGCCGCCCAGCGGGCGGGCGGGACGGGTCCAGAGCCGTCGGCCGGTGGTGGATCGAGCAGTGAGGAGCGCCCGGACCCGTCCGGATCGGCGGACGCTGGCCAGTCGCCAGCTCGGCGGCGGGCAGCTCGGCGGTCTGGGCGGTCTCGAGGGCCTGGGCGGTCTCGGCGGCTTGGGCGGTCTCGAGGGTCTGGGCGGTCTCGAGGGTCTGGGTGGCTTGGGCGGCCCTGACGGCCTCGAAGCGCTGCTCGGGCAGCTGGCGAACACGATGGGCCCGGTCCTCGTCGGAATGCAGTTCGGGTCGGCCGCCGGTCATCTGGCCCGGCACACCCTCGGCCAGTACGCGTTGCCGATCCCGTGGCCGAAATCCGGAGAGTCCCGGTCCGGGGAGCTCCTGGTCGTCCCGGAGAACGTCGCCCAGTTCGCGGCGGACTGGAGCCTGCCGCCGGACGAGACCCGACTGTGGGTCTGCATCCACGAGCTGACCGCCCACGCCGTCCTCTCGCGTCCACACGTCGCGGCACGGATCACCGCGCTGCTCGAGGAGGCCTCGGCCGGCGCGGCCGCGGCCCAGCAGGGGCTGGCCGAGCGATTGGGTGGCGAGGCCGGCGACATGGAGTCGCTCCAGAACCTCCTCGCCGACCCGGAATCGCTCCTCGCCGACCTGCTCTCGCCGGGCCAACAACGGACGTCCGAGCAGTTGATCGCCGTGACGACGACCCTCGGCGCCTACGTCGACCACATCACCGCGTCGGTCGCCGGAACGCTGGTCGGGTCGCCGGCCGCGCTGGCCGAGGCGTGGTACCGCTACCGCGTCCAGGACACGACCGGGGAGCAGGCGGCGGGCGCCCTCTTCGGCCTCGACCTCAGCCGCACCCAGGTCGACCGGGGCACGGCATTCGTCAACGGCGTCGTCGAGCGAGCCGGGGAACCGGCGTTGGCCCGGCTGTGGTCCGACGAGCGGCACCTGCCGACGCCGGCGGAGGTCGACGCGCCCGGTCTCTGGCTGGAACGGATCGACCTGCCGGACACCGACGGCGACTGACCGCTCGATCTCCCCCGAGCGACGCGGCTATTCGGTCTCCTCGGGGAAGCCGAGATCCCAGTCGAGGGTCAGGTTCTCCCGCTCGGCGTCGCGCACGACGCGCTCGCGGTTGCGGCGGAACTGCGGGTCGTGCGGCGGGAGCAGGACCAGCCGGGCTCTCACCCGGTCACGGAAGGCGTCGATGACGTCGGCCGGACCGAAGTCGGACTGGACGTCCCAGTGGGGCGCGACGGGGCCGAGGTACACCACGCGGACGTGACCGATCGGTTCGACCGGCTCTTCGGTCGTCGTCTCGTCGAGCTCCGGGGACATCGCACCTCCTGGCGAACGGGAAGCGCCGGAAACGGCGCGAACGGGGGATCAGCGTACCGGCTGGCGGCCGGGGCGGTCCGCTCGTGGCCGGAGCGGCGCCCGGCCCACCCGCTCAGCCCGGCGCGGCGGTCAGCGTGACCGGGAGCGTCGACCGCCGGCCGCTGCGGTCGACCCCGATCCTGACGGTGTCACCGGGCGAGTGCGCCGCCAGGCTCTTGACGAGCGCCGCCACGTCGGCCACCGCGGTGCCGTCGACGGCGACGATCACGTCGCCGGTACGGAGACCGGCGTCGGCGGCCGGCCCACCCTTGGCCAGGCCGACGACCAGCGCCCCGGACGTCGTCGACAGGCCCTGAGCCCGGGCGGTTGTCGCTGTCACGTTCTCGACGACGACGCCCAGGTACGCGGCGTTGGCCACCGGGCCGCCAGTGGTGCCGCCACCTTGGTTGGCGGCCCCGGTGCCGCCGGTGCCACCGGTCAGGAGCCCGGGAAGCAGCGGCTTGATCGTGTTGATGGCGATGGCGAACCCGATGTCCTGGGCCGGTGCGTTGCCACCGGCGCTCTGGGCCACCGCGGTGTTCATGCCGACGACCTGGGCGTCGGAGTCGACGAGCGGGCCGCCGGAGTTGCCCGGGTTGATCGGGGCGTCCGTCTGGAGCAGACCGGAGAGATGCTCGTCGGCGCCGGAGACCTCCGAGCGGGCCGACAACGACCGTCCGACGGCCGAGACGATGCCCTCGGTGACCGTCGGACCACCCTGGAGGGCCAACGCGTTGCCGATGGCGACGACGTCGTCGCCGACCTGCGTGCTGTCCGAGTCACCCAGCGAGACGGTCGGCAGGCCGTGCGCGCCGTCGATCTGGACGAGCGCGACGTCCTGTGTCGGGTCCGTCCCGATGACGTGGGCGCTGAGGGCCTTGGTCTGCCCGAACAGCGTCACCGTGACCGTGCTGGCCCCGGCGACGACGTGGTTGTTCGTCAGCACCTCGCCGTCCGGCGTGAGGATCATCCCGGTGCCCGCGCCCTCGACCTCGCCGCTGCCTGTTCCTCCGGAGGCTGTCCCGCCCGTGAACTGGGTCGTGTCGATCGAGACGACCGCCGGCTCGACCTTGGCGAGCACGCTCTGGACGTCCGTCGGGTGGGCGAGCACGCTGCGGTTCGGAAAGTACTTCTCGACGACCGTCTGCTGCCGGTCGAAGCCCACCCAGAGCCCGACGCCGGCACCGACCAGGGCGGCGACGACCGCGGTGACGCCGACGACCCAGACCCAGTTCCGGCGGGTGAGCGTCTGGACCACCCGTTGGGGCGGCGGGGCCGGTGACCAGGCAGCCATCCCGTACGGCGGGGGCCCGTACGGCGGGGGGCCGTACGGCGGGGGGCCGTACGGCGGCGCAGCGTACGGGGCGGGGGTGTACGCCGGGGGGCCCGGGACCGGCCAGGGCGAACCGCTCGCCGGCGGCACCACCGGGGGGCCGCCGGCCGGCGGATCGGGCGGTGGATCGGCCGCCGCCGGATCGGGCGGTGGGCCGTCCGAGGCCGAAGATAAGGATTTCGTCAAAGTCGGCCCGGACGGGCGTTCGTTGCGATTCCGTGACTACACTTGCCCGCAAGAAGGGAGCACGCCGATGAACACCGACTGGATGGCCGAAGGCAAGTGCCGGGAAGTCGCTCCGGCTGTCTTCTTCCCGAGTGACGGGTTGGGCGTGCAGTCCGCGCAGCGCATCTGCGCCGACTGCCCGGTGGCGGAAGCATGCCTAGAGTATGCCCTCGTCAACCGGATCGATCATGGCGTCTGGGGAGGTCGGTCGGAGCGTGAGCGCCGTCGCATCCTGCGCCGCCGCCGGGTCGCCGCCCCCGCCATCTCCGCCTGAGCCGCGTTCGGCGGTCCGACTGGGCCGCCGGCCGGGCTGTCACCGGTGACTCCGGAAGGCACCGGTGACCCTGGAATGTGTGGTCAACGTCAGCGAAGGCCGGGACCTCGAACTGCTCGGCACGTTGGCGGCGGTGTGCGATGACGCCCTGCTCGACGTCCACCGGGACCCCGACCACCATCGATCGGTCTTCACCCTCGGCGGGCCGGCCCCGACGGTCGAACAGGCCGCCCGAAGCCTGACGGCGACCGCGGTCGCCCGGCTCGACCTCACCGGCCACGACGGTCGCCATCCGAGGATCGGCGTGGTCGACGTTGTCCCGTTCGTGCCGCTCCCCCCTGGTCCGGCGGCCGAGCTGCGTCCGGCCGACGAGCTGGGCCCGGCGATCGCCGCTCGCGACCGCTTCGCCGAATGGGCGGGAACGGCGCTGTCGCTCCCGTGCTTCCTCTACGGGCCGCTGACCGACGGGCCGGCCCGCCCGCTGCCGGCGGTCCGGCGAGACGCATTCGGCTCGCTCCGGCCGGACACCGGTCCCCCGGTCCCGCACCCGACGGCCGGCGGCTGCGCGGTCGGGGCCCGGCCGGTCCTCGTCGCCTACAACCTGTGGCTCACCGGTGGCGACCACGCGCTGGTCCGATCGGTGGCGTCGGCGATCCGGGGCCCGGCGGTCCGGGCGCTCGGCCTCGACCTGGCCGGGACGTTCCAGGTCTCGTGCAACCTCGTCCGGCCGCTCGACGTCGGACCGGCCGACGTCTACGACCAGGTGGCCGAGCGGCTGGACGGCACCGACGCGTCGATCGCCGGCTGCGAGGTCGTCGGTCTCGTGCCCGCGGCCGTCCTCGATCAGGTGCCGGCCCGTCGCTGGCCCGAGCTGGACCTCCGGCCGGACGCCACCATCGAGGCCCGGCTGGGCGACCGTTCGCTTCGGCCGAGCTGACCGGACAGAGGGCGGATCAGCTGGCGCTGGCGACCGCGGCCCGGCGCAGCACGGCCCGCTGGCGGCGGATGCGGCGACGTTCCCGCTCGCTCATCCCACCCCAGATGCCGAACTTCTCCCCGTTCGCCAGGGCGTACTCGAGGCAGTCCTCTCGCACGACGCAACCCCGGCAGACCTCCTTGGCCTCCCGCGTCGACGCCCCGCGCTCAGGAAAGAACAGATCCGGGTCGACGCCCATGCAGTTGGCCTGCGCCTGCCAGCTGCGCTCTTGGCGACCGTAGAGCAATGACACCACGTCCACGGGCTCGCCTCCCCTCGCCACTATGTGGCAACGATGTAACTACAACGGTGTCATCTTCCTCCATGTCGCCGGGGAGCGCAAGTGGAAAAAGCGCGAACGCCCGTAACGATTCGGAACGGGCCCTATCCGACGGAGGTGCCGGACGGTCCGACGGAGGTGCCGGACGGTCCGGTGGGGCGCCTGACGGCCCTCAGCCGGCCGGACGCAGGACGCGGCGGTGGGTCAAGAAGTCGACGAGGACGTAGCCGCCGAGCGCGTCCGGGGTGGTCGAGAACGTCCGGCCGCCGTTGATCCGGGCGATCTGCTCGACGAACGGGAACTGCGTCCGCTCGATGTCGAGGGCGAAGACGTTGATCGTGATCCGCGAGCGGGTGCAGTGGACGACCTCGGCCATCGTGCGCCGCAACGTCTCGGGCTCCGGCGGGTACCGGAAGTGCACGTCGCCGGCGTCGTCGATGTGGGCGGTCGGCTCGCCGTCGGTGACGACGATGATCTGCTTCGTCCCGTGCTGGTGGGCGAGCAGCTTGCGGGCGAGCAGCAGGCCGTGCTGGAGGTTCGTGCCGTAGACGTAGTCCCACATGGCCGTCGGGAGATCCTCGGGCTTGATCTCGCGGGCGACCTCGGAGAAGCCGATGATGCCGAGGTAGTCCCGGGGGAACCGGCTGGAGATCAGCGTGTGCAGGGCCATCGCCATCTTCTTGGCCGGGACGAAGTTGTCGCGCATGGGCATCGACATCGACAGGTCGACGAGCAGGACGGTCGCCGACCGGGTCAGCGCCTCGGTCTCGACGACCTCGAAGTCCTCGGGGGCCAGCCGTACGGGAACGCCGGCCCCGGCGCGGCGGACCGCGTTGTGGACGGTCTGCGTCAGGTGGAGGTTGAACGGGTCGCCGTACTCGTACGGCTTCGTCGTCTCCTCGCGGTCGTGGCCGGTCCCGGACCAGGTGGCCTGGTGGTCGCCCAACCGGTCGCGAGCCATCTGGGAGAAGAGGTCGGAGAGGGCCCGCTGGCCCAGCCGTCGGACGCCCTGGGGCGTCAGCTCGGTCCGCCCGCCGCGGTTCTCGATCAGCCCGGCCTCGGCCAGGTCGCGGGTCAACCGGGCGAGGCGGTCGAGGGAGCGGGCCGCGTCGTCACCGAGATGGCGGGCGACGTCGTCGAGGTCGATCTCCGACAGCGACGACGCGGCGGTGGCCGATTGCAGGACGTCCTCGATCCGGTCGAGCTGGCCGAGTTGGGCGGTCATGTCGGTGGCCTGCCCGAGGCCCATCGGCGCGTCACCGGTGAACCCATAGCCCTGGCCCCAGCCGGCGTCGGGGACCGCCCGCTGCAGGTTCCCGGCCAGCCGCTCCACCTGCCACCGCAGGTCCATGTCCTCCAGGAGGGAGTCGGCGAGCTGCCGGAGCTGGTCCCGCTGCTCGGGCGAGAGCGACTGCCACATCGCCTCGGCCGCCGCCATCCGCTCGGCCAGCTGCTCGAGCAGGTCGTCCAGCGACTCGGCGCCACCGAACAGGTCGCCGAACCGCTCCATGAAGTCCTCGAACGTCGGGTCCAGCGGCTCGCCCCGCTCGCGCTGCTCGATCATCTTGTTCAGCGCGTCGAACGCCTCGCGCAGTCGGGCGAGCTGCTCGGGATCGGGCGACGACAGCGCGTCCGACATTCCCTTGAAGTACGAGTCGGTCACCTCCTGGCGCAGCTCGTCCAGCAACTGCTCGAACTGCTCCCGGGCTTCCGTCGAGACGAAGTCGTAGTGCTGGAGCCCGCGCACCCGGCCCGCGAGGTCGTCGGGCAGCAGGTCGAGCGCGATGCGCTTCTCTGCCGCCACGTCGCCGGTGACCTGCTGGCGACGTTCGTCGCCGGAGCTCCGGGCATCGGACTCCAGGTCGTCGATGGCCGACCGCTCGGTGCCCACCACGTCGTCCAGGGCTCCCGACAGCCGCGCCAGCTCGCCGTCCGGATCGCCCTCGGCCAGCATCTCGGCCCGGCGCCGGCGGAGGCGCTCGATCATCTCCCGCAGCCCCATCACCCGCTCCCCCGCCGGCGTCTCGCAGGCCGCTGCGCATGAGCCGCCGTACGGCGTCGTCGAGGTCGCCGCCGGCCAGGAGGTCGTCGGTCAGCTCGGCCAGCAGGTCGTCGGGGTCCAGGTCGAGGTGGTCCTGGGTGCCGTCCCAGCGGCTGTAGTCGTACCCCACCCCTTCCGTCGGTCAGCGGCGGTCATTTGCGGCTGCGGTAGAGGGCCCGGGCGCCGGACGCGTCCTTGTTGAGCCGCTTGGTCAGGTGCAACCCCTCCAGTAGGAATTCGAGGGCACTGGCGAGGAGGGCCGGGGACTCGGCGGCTTCGGGACCGGCCAGCTGGCGGGTCGGCGGCTCGAGCTCGGGCATGTCGGCCAGGATCGCCAGGTAGTCGGCGGCCGGCAGGTCGTCGCCGGCGTGGACGACCAGGCCGGTGCCGAAGGCGGCGACGACGGCCGACGGGTCGGACAGGGTCACCCGGCGGCGGAAGACGGCCAGCACGGCGGCCGCGGCGAGCTGGGCGACGACCTCCTGCTCGCGCCCCTCCTCCAGGGCCTCGACCTCGACCTTGCCCTGGGTGGACGGCACGAGGGCGGCCAGGTCGCTGACCCGGGGCACGACGACCGGCTCGCCGGTCCGCAACGCCCGGCGCCGGGCGTTGGCGACGAGGGTCTCGTAGTTGGCGATCGTCAGCCGCACGGAGACGCCGCTGCGCTGGTTGAGGTGCGGGCTGCGCCGGGCCAGCTGGCTGATCTCGGCGACGACCTCTTCGAGGTAGGCGGGCACGGTCACCGGCGGCCCGCCGGTCGGCAGCTCGGCCTCGGCCTTCATCACGGCCACCTCGGTCCGCGTGTCCATCGGGTAGTGCGTCCGGATCTGGGCGCCGAAGCGGTCCTTGAGCGGCGTGATGATGCGGCCCCGGTTGGTGTAGTCCTCGGGGTTGGCCGTCGCCACCAGCACGACGTCGAGCGGCAGCCGGACCCGGTGGCCGCGGATCTGGACGTCGCGCTCCTCGAGCACGTTGAGCAGGCCGACCTGGATCCGCTCGGCGAGGTCGGGCAGCTCGTTGATGGCGAAGAGGCCGCGGTTGACCCGCGGCACGAGGCCGTAGTGCAGGGCCAGCTCGTCGGAGAGGTACCGGCCTTCGGCCACCTTGATCGGGTCGACCTCGCCGATGAGGTCGGCGATCGACGTGTCCGGGGTGGCGAGCTTCTCGCCGTAGCGGTCGGTCCGGTGCACGCCACTCGACCGGCGTCTCGTCACCCTCGTCGGCCACCCGGAGGCGGGCGAACCGCGACGTCGGCTGGTACGGGTCGTCGTTGATCTCCGACCCGGCGACGACCGGCAGCCACTCGTCCAGCAGGTCGACCAGGGCCCGGATCAGCCGGGTCTTGGCCTGGCCCCGCTCGCCGAGCAGGATGACGTCGTGGCCGGCCAGGAGGGCGTTCTCCAGCTGGGGGATGACCGTGTCTTCGAAGCCGAGGATGCCGTCGACCAGCGGCGTCCCCGCCGCGATGCGGTCGGCCGCGTTGCGCCGGAGCTCCTCGGCGACCGGGACCGACTGCCACCCCGACGCCCGCAGCCCGCCGATCGTCCTCGGCAGGTCGGACGGCGGGGTGGGCGGAAAGGACGGCGTCGCGGGCATGGCGCGAGCCTATGCCCGGCCTCTACCGGCCATGCCGGCGAAGTTGTGCTCCGGGGCCCGCGGTCTGGAAAGATGTGACGGCTCCCGTGCCGGCCCGACGGCTCGACGCGGGGGAAGGACGGTCGAACAGGCCCGCAGCCCGCTCGGCGCGGGGAAGGAGGACGGCGTGACGACGGTGGAGAACGTGACGGTCACCCCGGTCGAGATCGGGGGCACCCGAGGGGGGCCCGGACGTCCCGACGCTGCGCCAGGACCGCTGGTGGCTGCAGCCGGCGGTGACCGCGACCGTCCTGATCTCCTTCGTCGTCTACTCGACGTGGGCCGCGTTCGTGAACAAGGACTACTACGTCGGCGCGGCGGCCACACCGGGACCTGCTCTCGCCGTTCTACTCGCCGTGCCTGGCCGCCAGCTGCGTGCCCGGCAGCCACCCCAGCTTCTATCTGACGTGGTGGGAGATCTCGCCGGCCATCCTCATCCTGATCGTGCCCGCTCGGCTTCCGGCTCACCTGCTACTACTACCGGCGGGCCTACTACCGCTCGATCTGGCTCTCGCCCCCCAACTGCGCGGTGGCCGACGGGCACCCGACGCTACACCGGTGAGACCCGCTTCCCGCTGATCCTGCAGAACGTGCACCGCTGGTTCTTCTACCTCGGCCTCGCCCTGAACGTGATCCTGACCATCGACGCGGTGATGGCCTTCCGCCAGCCCGGCCTCCCGACCGGCTGGGGCTTCAGTCGTCGGCACGGCGATCCTGTGCGTCAACGCCGTCCCTGCTCTGGCTCTACACCCTGTCCTGCCACTCCTGCCGGCACCTCTGCGGCGGCCAGGTGCAAGAGCTTCTCCGAGCACCCGATCCGCTACCGGTTCTGGAAGCTGGTCACCCCCCTCAACGCCAACCACATGAAGTTCGCCTGGGCCAGCCTGGTCTTCGTCGCCCTCACCGACCTGTACGTCCGGCTGGTCGCCAGCGGGGCGTTCCACGACCCGGGCTTCCACTTCTAGGCCCGGACGGGCGCAGTCGGTCGGGCCGCCAGGCGGCGAGGACGAGAGGAACCGGAGAACAGATGGCCGAGTACGAGTCCCACCAGTACGACGTGATCGTGATCGGCGCCGGCGGCGCCGGGCTGCGGGCGGCGGTCGAGGCCCAAGCAGCGCGGGCTGCGGGTGGCGCTGGTCTGCAAGTCGCTGCTCGGCAAGGCCCACACGGTGATGGCCGAGGGCGGCGTCGCCGCGGCGATGGGCAACGTGTACTCGGAGGACAACTGGCAGGTCCACTTCCGCGACACGATGCGCGGCGGCAAGATGCTGAACAACTGGCGGATGGCCCAGCTGCACGCCCAGGAGGCGCCGGAGCGGGTCCACGAGCTCGAGAGCTGGGGCGCGCTGTTCGACCGGACCAAGGACGGCCGGATGACCCAGCGGGACTTCGGCGGCCACCGCTACGCCCGGCTGGCCCACGTCGGCGACCGCACCGGCCTGGAGATCATCCGGACGCTGCAGCAGAAGGTCGTCTCGATGGGCATCGACGTCTTCATGGAGTGCAAGGTCCTCCGCCTGCTGGCCGACGCCGACGGCCGCATCTCCGGCGCCGTCGGCTACTGGCGGCCGACCGGCGAGTTCGTCACGTTCACCGCCAAGGCCGTCGTGCTGGCCACCGGGTCGATCGGCAAGAGCTGGATGTACACCTCCAACTCCTGGGAGTCGACCGGCGACGGTCACGCCATGGCCATCTGGGCCGGCGCCGACGTGATCGAGATGGAGTCCGTCCAGTTCCACCCGACCGGGATGGTCTGGCCGCTGTCGGTGCGCGGCCTGCTCGTCACCGAGGGCGTGCGCGGCGACGGCGGCGCGCTGCGCAACAGCGAGGGCGAGCGGTTCATGTTCGACTACGTCGCCCCGATGTTCCGGGCGGAGACGGCCGAGACCGAAGAGGAGGCCGACCGCTGGTACGACGACCACATCAACAACCGGCGGACCCCCGACCTGCTGCCCCGTGACGAGGTCGCCCGGGCGATCAACAGCGAGGTGAAGGCCGGACGGGGCAGCCCGCACGGCGGCGTCTTCCTCGACATCGCCAGCCGTCGGTCGGCCGAGTACATCCGCCGCCGCCTGCCGTGCATGTACCACCAGTTCATGGAGCTGGCCGGCGTCGACATCACGACCGACCCCGATGGAGGTCGGCCCGACCTGTCACTACATGATGGGCGGCGTCCGGGTCGACGCCGAGACCGAGGCGGCGACCGTCGCCGGGCTGTTCGCCGCCGGCGAGGTGGCCGGCGGCATGCACGGCGCCAACCGGCTCGGCGGCAACTCCCTCTCCGACCTGCTCGTGTTCGGACGGCGGGCCGGCATCGGCGCCGCCGACTACGCCGAGGGCCGCACCGGCGAGCCGGCGATCGACGACGCCGACATCGACGCGGCCGTGGCCGAGGCGCTGGCCCCGCTCGAGCGGGACGGCGGCGAGAACCCCTACGACATCCAGCACGACCTGCAGGAGACGATGCAGTCGCTGGTCGGCATCATCCGCACCGGCCCCGAGCTGGAGGAGGCCCTGGAGAAGCTCGACGAGCTGAAGGAGCGGACGGCCAAGGTCGCCGTCAGCGGCGGCCGGACCTACAACCCCGGCTGGAACCTGGCCACCGACCTCCCGGCCATGCTGACCGTGTCCACCGCCGTGGCCCAGGGCGCCCTGCACCGCAAGGAGAGCCGGGGCGGCCACACCCGGGAGGACTACCCGAACGCCGACCCCGAGATGGGCAAGGTCAACTTCGTCCAGCGCCAGACCGACGAGCGCGGGCCGTACGCTCCGATCACCGTCAACCCCGAGCCCCTGCCGGTGATGCCGGCGGAGCTGGCCGAGCTCTTCGAGGAGGGACACTGATGTCCGACGTCCCCGCCGCTTCCGACGTGCCGGCAGCGCCGCACCCGACGAACGCAGAGCCGACCGTCGCGGCCGACGCGCCCGGAGGCGGCCGCCATGCCCGGAGCCGACCAACCACCGAGCCCGTGGGCAGCCGCCACGCCGCGGCAGACGGCGAGGCGGCGGTCCGCCGAACCCGGCACCCCGGCGGAGCCGGACGGAGCTGCACGATGCGCGTCTGGCGGGGTGACCAGGCCGGCGGCGAGTTCGCCGACTACACCCTGCCGGCCCAGGAGGGCGAGGTCGTCCTCGACGTCATCCACCGGCTGCAGGCCACGGAGGCGCCGGACCTGGCGTGCCGGTGGAACTGCAAGGCCGGCAAGTGCGGATCGTGCTCGGCCGAGATCAACGGCAAGCCGCGCCTCATGTGCATGACGCGGATGGACACGCTGCCGGAGGGGCCGGTGACGGTCGCGCCGATGCGGACCTTCCCGATCATCCGCGACCTGGTCACCGACGTCAGCTTCAACTACGAGAAGGCCAAGGAGGTCCCGGCGTTCCAGCCCGGGCCGGTCCCCGAGGGCGGCTACCGGATGCAGCAGGTCGACGTCGAGCGGGGCCAGGAGTTCCGCAAGTGCATCGAGTGCTTCATGTGCCAGGACGTCTGCCACGTCATCCGCGACCACGAGGAGAACAAGACCCGCTACGCCGGGCCGCGGTTCTTCATCCGCTACGCCGAGCTCGAGATGCACCCGCTCGACACCAACGACCGCCGCGAGCTGGTCCGCCAGCAGGCCGGCCTGGGGCTGTGCAACATCACGAAGTGCTGCACCGAGGTCTGCCCGGAGCACATCAAGATCACCGACAACGCCATCATCCCGCTGAAGGAGCGCGTCGTCGACGCGTCGTACGACCCGGTCGGCTGGCTCGGGCGCAAGATCCTGCGTCGCTCCAAGGCGTCCCCCGAGGAGGCGGCGGCCGGCGGGGCGGTCCCGGACGAGGCCGAGGCCGGTGTGGCCGCGCCTGAGGAGGCGTCGGCCGGCGGCCAGTAGGGTGCCGGTCTTCTACTCTCCCGAATGGGTGGCCGCCTTCAACGCCGCCGTCGCCGACCTCGACGTGTCCTCGGTTGACGCCGGCCCCTCGCTGGCCGTCACCGACGGCGGGTTCCGGGTGGCCCAGGTGGTCCACGACGTACCCGACGACCGGGAGATCCGAGAGATCCGGGTGGTCCTGGCCCTGGCCGACGGGCGGTTGGCCATGGGGTTGGAGCCAACCGACGATCCGACGAACGACCCGGTCAACGTCACCCTCTCCCTGTCCTACGAGGACGCCGCCGCCCTGTCTCGGGGAGAGGTGGACCCGGCCACCCTGGTCGGCACCGGCCGGGTCCGGGTGCGCGGCGATCTCTCCGTGCTCGTCGCCGGCCAGACCCTGCTCGCCTCGGCCGCCCCCCGCCTGGCCGAGCTGCAGGCCGCCACCACCTACTGACGGCGCCTCGGGCGGTCGCCATCGGCGCGCCGGACGCGGGCGCCGACGACTGGTCAGGCCGTCGCGTCGGCCGGCAGGTCGGCGAGCACGTAGTCCAACAGCTCCCGTCCGTGGTCGGACGCGACGGCGACGTCGGCCGTGGTGACGCGCACGCCGTTGAGGGACTGCAACCGGAGGACGTCGCCGTGGTCCCGGGAGTTCGGAAAGACGCCGGCGTAGGAGACGCCGAGGGTCTCGAGGTGATCGGCGACGAGGGCGGTGGCGTGGTGCTCCAGCGGCAGGTCCAGGTAGACGACGTCGAGACCCCGGGCGAACAGCCGGTCGCGGACGACACCGACGGCGGACGGCAGAGTCGGCCCCCGGCTCGCTGGCCGTCAGGACGGCGATGTTGTGGTCGTCGACCACCGAGGTGTGGAGCACCGACCGGGCCGCCAGCCGGGCGTGCGTCGGCGCGTCGGCCAGCCGGGCGTGCAGGCCGCAGACCGAGATCGTCCGGTGGATGATCTCCCGGTGGCCGGCCGGCGCGTAGACCGGCCGGGCCGGGCCGACGTTCGTGCGGAGGTAGAAGAGCGCCACCGACTGGCGACGCGGCTGGGTGGCCGCCGCCGCGTCGTTGTCGACCGTCGCCGGGATCCAACCGAGCAGGAAACCGGTCTCGTGCGCCCCGAGGTCGACGTTCGCCCGCTGGCTGTACGGGTGGGCCGCGGTGGCCTCGCTGTAGAGGCCGGCCAGGCCCCGCCGGGTGGCGATCGCCGCCAGCTCCCGCTTGACCGCGGTGAACAGATGGTGACCGCGCGCCGCGGGCATCGTCACCGCTTGGCCGGCGTGGCCGACCCGGTCGTGGGTCGTCCGGAACGTCATCGCCGCGTGGCAGAGCAGCTCGCCGGCGCTCGTCTCGGCGATGCACGAGACCATGAGGCCCTCGGAGATCCGGCGGGCCACCGCGTGGGCGTCGTAGACCCAAGCCGCGTCGTACGAGTCGCCATAGGCCGTGCGGATGGCGTCGGCCAGCCGACCGGCCTCCTGGGCTTCGAGCAGGCGGATCCGCGTCCCGTCAACGACCGTCTCGGTCACCATCTGGCCAGCCTCATCAGGCCGCCATGGTAGGCGCAGGAGCATCCGTGGGCCGAGGGGAATAGTGTCGGGTGCGGCGGCCCGCGTCGGGCGGGCCCGACCAACGGGAGGCCCTAGTGACCCAGCCGATCGACGACCACTTCCTCCTCCGGTACCGCGAGCTGCTCGACGCCGAAGACGCCGCCTTCGACGAGGTCGAGCACGCCTGCGAAGAGGGCAACCGGCCCCACTTCGACGAGGAGATGGCCGTCTGGCAGGACACGCTGGCCCGCAAGTTGACGTTCCTCTCGAACGCCGGCATCGAGATCGCCCTGCCCGTCTCCTCCTGAGCGCCTGTCTCGTCCTGAGCCCCGCCGGCCGGACCCCAGTCGAGGGTCCGGCCGGAAAATCAGCGATCAGTTCGCCGCCGGGCCGTCCGTCGACGGCAGCGGGTTCCCCGGCAAGAGTGTCTCCAACCACCCTCCGGTGCTGGCGTTCAGCCACAACGTGCTGAGCCGGTTTCCCTGAGAGCTGTCATTGAAGAACGCGTAGAGCGACCCGTTGTAGTTCTCGGCGCTTGGCGACGTTCCTGTGGCCACATGGTCCGTGGTGAAGGGCACCGGGGACCATGTCAACGTCGACGTCGAGAAGACGAGAAGCGTGAGCTGGTTTTGCCTACTGGCGTCGCTGTAGAAGGCAACCGGTCCGGTCGCGTTGTTCAGAACAGCCGGGTTCGATTTCGCAGCGATCGGATCATCGGCGGTGAGGACCTTCTGCGCCCAGACCGGGCTCGGAACATTGGCGTTGAGCCACCAGACCCCCACCCTGTCTGTGTGGCTCGCGTCACCGAACAAGATGAAGAAGCTGCCGTTGTAGATATCGGCGACCGGGCTCATCCCACTGGCCACTGGATCGGTCGGAAATGTGACGACGCTCCAGCCGCCTGAAATTGAGGGTCGACATGGAGATCTCGTCGCTGCGCGAGGCGTCGGCGTAGAACACGTCGGGCCCGCTGGCCGAGCTCACCGCGCTCGGACTCGATCCCGAGGCAATCGTGGTGCTCGGCAGTCGAACGCCGAGCCATGTTCTCGATCCTGAAGGGAGCCACCACACTCCCAAGGTGTCCCCAGAGCTGGCGTTCGTGAAGAACACATAGAGGGCGCTTTGGTAGACGACGGCAGTGGGAGAGGTCCCAGGCGCCAGCTTGTCGCCGTTCGGGTCGCTCAGGTACCCGGTCTGCCACGTGCTCGAGCCGCTCGGCATCCAGGAGTACGCGAGCTCGTTGCCCTTGGTGGCGTCGTTGAAGAAGACGTACTGCGAGCCGTTGCTGACGATGCCGGCTGGGCTCGTTCCTGTGGCGATCTGGTCGCCGCCGAACACGGACGCACTCCAGCTCGAGCCGTTCTTCCACCGACCGGACAAGGTCTTACTACTGTCCGCTGCATAGACCCCGAGTGTCGACGCCTTGACCACGACCGCCGACGGGGTGGCGCTCGCCGCCGGGCCGTCCGTCGACGGCAGCGGGTTCCCCGGCAAGAGTGTCTCCAACCACCCTCCGGTGCTGGCGTTCAGCCACAACGTGCTGAGCCGGTTTCCCTGAGAGCTGTCATTGAAGAACGCGTAGAGCGACCCGTTGTAGTTCTCGGCGCTTGGCGACGTTCCTGTGGCCACATGGTCCGTGGTGAAGGGCACCGGGGACCATGTCAACGTCGACGTCGAGAAGACGAGAAGCGTGAGCTGGTTTTGCCTACTGGCGTCGCTGTAGAAGGCAACCGGTCCGGTCGCGTTGTTCAGAACAGCCGGGTTCGATTTCGCAGCGATCGGATCATCGGCGGTGAGGACCTTCTGCGCCCAGACCGGGCTCGGAACATTGGCGTTGAGCCACCAGACCCCCACCCTGTCTGTGTGGCTCGCGTCACCGAACAAGATGAAGAAGCTGCCGTTGTAGATATCGGCGACCGGGCTCATCCCACTGGCCACTGGATCGGTCGGAAATGTGACGACGCTCCAGCCGCCTGAATTGAGGGTCGACATGGAGATCTCGTCGCTGCGCGAGGCGTCGGCGTAGAACACGTCGGGCCCGCTGGCCGAGCTCACCGCGCTCGGACTCGATCCCGAGGCAATCGTGGTGCTCGGCAGTCGAACGCCGAGCCATGTTCTCGATCCTGAAGGGAGCCACCACACTCCCAAGGTGTCCCCAGAGCTGGCGTTCGTGAAGAACACATAGAGGGCGCTTTGGTAGACGACGGCAGTGGGAGAGGTCCCAGGCGCCAGCTTGTCGCCGTTCGGGTCGCTCAGGTACCCGGTCTGCCACGTGCTCGAGCCGCTCGGCATCCAGGAGTACGCGAGCTCGTTGCCCTTGGTGGCGTCGTTGAAGAAGACGTACTGCGAGCCGTTGCTGACGATGCCGGCTGGGCTCGTTCCTGTGGCGATCTGGTCGCCGCCGAACACGGACGCACTCCAGCTCGAGCCGTTCTTCCACCGACCAGAGATCGTTTTACTGCTGCTGTCCGCGGCGAAGACCCCCGGTTCGGACGGTTGGACCACGACGGACGTGGAGGCCCGCGCTGTCCCGGATGCGTTCTTCGCCGTCAGGACGAACGTGTACGTAACCGCGGACCCCTCAACGTTGGAAGGCACCGTTACTGTTTTGGTGTTCGGTGGAATCGACAGAACCGGTGTCGAACTTATCGAATATGTGGTGGCATTCAACGTAGCCACGGTGAACGACACTGGACCTCCATTTGCCGGAAGTGTTGAAGTGGAGGCCGAGAACGACGTGATGGTCGGTGGCGGCGGTTTCGCCGCCACCGTCACGCTCGCCGTCGCCGTCTGGAACCCGGCGGTGTTGTTGGTCGTCACCGTGAACGTGTAGGTGATCGGCGAACCGGTGGTATTGGCCGGCAGGTGGATTGTCGGCCGCTCGGCCGGCAGACCGGCCACCGCCGGCGACGACGAGATGGAGTAGTTCGTCATGTTGGGCGAGATGACCGAGAAGGTCACCGTGCCCCCTGTGGCGGGCAACGAGGCCGGGCTGGCCGTGAACGATGTGATCTTGGGCAGCGGGGTGGCCGCCAGTCCGGTCATCTGGCTGACGTAGAGCTGGCGTAGGCCGTTGCACGATGTGACGTACTTGGTGCAGCTGGTGTTCCAGCCGTGGTAGGCGATCAGCCAACTGCCTGTTGTGCTCGGGAAGAGCGAGGCCCCGCCGGGTCCGTAGGGGACGCTCGAGCTGTTCGAGAGAAACGGTGCGCCGGTCGGCGACCCACAGCCGCCGCTGGCCGACGAGCAGGTGACGTACCCCTCGCCATAGCCGGTCGTTGTCCAGAGGCCACCGGAGAAGAACAGGTAGTAGGTGCCGCCCGAGTAGATCATGTCGGGGTTCTCGACGGTGGCCGAGTCCCACCCGGTTGTGGGCTGGGTGATGAGGACCGAGGCGCTGCCTGAAATCTGGAGCCCTGTGGCGGTGAGCGGCATCGACCACAGACGCGCCTTGTCGCCGTCTGTCCGGTAGGTGCTCGACTTCCACTGGAGCGAGCGTGTGCCCGAGGGACTGGTGAAGACGCTCGGGTCGGTCGAGCCGCCTGTTGTCTTTTGGTACATGATCGGGCCCTCTGTGAGGGAACTGGTGAAGCCGTCGACCGCTGTCGGATGGGTGGCCGTGGCGACCCAGACGGCATAGGCATTGTGCGGGCTCCCGGCGTCGACCGCGCCGTAGTACATGACCCAGGTACCGCTGTTCAGGTGGACGACCGAGGGGGCCTGGAGGCCGAAGAGGCCCAGGTTGACGCCTCTCGGGATCGACGGGTGTGTATACGCTGTCAAGGCGGTGTGGGTCACGCCTGTGATCCCGCAGCCGCCCGAGGTACAGCTGAGCGGGGTGAACCCGATTCCCCCGTTGGTCCAGTCGGCTGTGACCAGACCCATGGTCCCGGTGCTGTAGGTGTAGTAGCTGGTGCCGTGGTCCGAGTAGATGACGTCGGGGTCGGGGGTGTCGCGGGTCGAGACCAGGCCCCCGCCGTGATAGGTCACCGCTCCGGCCGGGACGGCCCCGCTCAGAGCGATGGCCGAGAAGAGCGTCGTGCCGACGGCTAGAGCACCCAAGAGGCGACCGGCTCGTCCCAGCAGGGGCTTTTTCATCTGACGGTCTCCTCTTTGGCGCAACGGTGGATCGGAACGGAAACTGAACGGACGACGAGGTGGATTGAGGACGAGTCGACGAGGACTTCGGGACTAGGACGAACCGGTGATGGTGTCGCCGCCGGCGTAGACGGCGGTGCAGAGCTGGTCGTTGGTGCACGAGACGCCGGTGATGGCGGTCGAACCGCCGACCTTTTCCACGTGCCATGTCGCCGCTCCGCCGGTCGGACTGGTGGAGGTGAGCACCTCGCCTGTTCCCCAGGCCGACACGCACAACGAGGCGGTCGGGCACGAGATGTTGGTGACCCTCGTGGTGTGCTTTGTGACCACCACCGTCTTCCAGGCGCTCGGCCCGCCGGTCGGATCGGTGGTGCTCACCACGTCGCCGCCGATGTCGGTGGCCACGCACAGCGAGACGGTCGGGCACGAGATGCTCGAAAGGGCGTTGGCCGTGGTGGTGCCGACGGCCGGGGCGTTATTGGTGTCGATGACCGCCTGGTGCCATGTGGCCGCCCCGCCGGTCGGATCGGTCGAGCTGTAGGCGGTGCCATCGAGGCCCACGGCCACACACAGGTCAGCCGTGGCGCACGAGACGGCACCGAAGCGCATCTTGGGGTCGACCTGGACGGTCTGCCAGGTGGGTTGGGGGGCATCGGCGTTGGCCGAGGTGGCGACGTCGCCGCCATTGTCGACGGCCACGCACAACGACGCCGTCGGGCACGAGATGGCCGAGAACGCCTTGGCCGAGGCCACCGGGGTCTTCACCCACTGGGTGGTGGTCGGTTGGGCGGTGGTCCAGACGTCGCCTTCGTAGTCGACCGCCGCGCACAGCGACGTCGTCGGGCACGAGACGCCCGAAAAGCGGGGCAAGCCGCTGATCGGGATCTTCGTCCAGGCCGGTGTCGGGCTCGACGGGTCGGTCGTGGTGTGGGCGTAGCCGTTGTAGTCGACCGACACGCACAGTGACGACGACGGGCACGAGACCCCGACCAGGCCGACCACCTGGCTGGCCGTGGTGGTCTGACTGCTCGGTGCACTGACGCTGGGCGCGGTCGGTGCCACCGGTGCCGGGGCGGACCAGGTAAGGGGAACCGCCTGGCCCGACGGGGACGGCGACGGCGATCCCGACGACGACCTGGTGCCAGAAGACGACGCGCCAGCCGTCGTCGGCGTCGACGAATCGGGTGCAGGAGCATTCGGCCGCGACGTTGACCCGGCGGCGTTGGTGATGGGCGACACACCGCTGCCCGTCGTCGCAGAAGAACCGGCGGGACCGGTCACGTGGACGTTGTGCCCGGCAGTAGGAAGGGTCTTCGAGGCCAGCCGCGAGGGTTTGCCTGACCCGCCGCCCAGAGAGAGGACCAGGCCGACCACCAACCCGGCGACCGCGAGCCCACCGACCACCGCCACGCCTCGAAATTTGGCTTGGCGCGACAAGCGCATCAGCTGACGTTCCCCCCTGACGGAATTGGAAAATTCCGTTTACCTAATTAATAACCGGCCGACCGAATTAGTCAAGGGGCCATTGGCCGACCGTTATCCCTGGTCAAGCCGCCGTCACAACGCAGAGCCCGCACTTGCCATCCCTCTACAGCGACCGTCACACGACAGCTCTTGGTCCGATGAACCGGACCAAAGGGCCCCTGGGAGGACCGCGGGTTCCGGGGCACTTAAGTTTCTCCCGTGTCCTTCATCGGAGAGTGGGCCGTCTTCGGCGCCGCCGTCGCCCACGCGTGATGAGCGCCCGGCGGGCCGCCCGGTGAGCCAGTCGGCTCCGGACGCCATCGTCGTCGGCTCCGGCCCCAACGGCCTGGCCGCCGCGGTCACGCTGGCCCGGGCCGGCCTGTCGGTCGACTGCTACGAGGCCGCGGTCACGCCGGGCGGCGGCTGCCGGACGGCTGCCCTCACGCTGCCGGGCTTCCGGCACGACGTCTGCGCGGCCGTCCATCCGCTCGTCGCCGCGTCGCCGTTCTTCCGCCGCGTCGACCTGGCCGGGCACGGCGTGCGGCTCTTGCGCCCCGACGTCGCGTTCGCCCACCCGCTCGACGGCGGTCGGGCGGCGGCCGTCGTGGCCTCCGTCGACGACACGGCCGAGGGGCTCGGCACCGACGCCGACGCCTACCGCCGGCTGTTCGGCCCCCTCACCCGTGACGCCGAACGGTTCGTGCCCACGGTCCTCTCCCCGCTCCGGTCCGTGCCGGCCCATCCGGTCGCGGCGGCGCGGTTCGGTTTTCCCGGCCTGCGGTCGGCCCGCCACATCGCCCGCCGGTTCGCCGGCCAGGAGGCCCGAGCCCTGCTGGCCGGGGCGGCGGCTCACGCGGTGCTGCCCCTCACCGCACCGCTGTCCGGCGGCTTCGGCCTGCTGCTGACGACGCTGGCCCACACGGTCGGCTGGCCGGTCGTCGAAGGCGGGTCGGCCGCCCTCGTCGGCGCCCTGGTCGACGAGCTGACCGCGGCCGGCGGCACGCTGCGCACCGGCTGCCGGATCGAGAACCTGGCCGACCTGCCGCCGGCCCGCGCCGTGCTGCTCGACGTCACGCCACGGCAGCTCGTCCACTTGGCCGGCGACCGCCTGCGCCCGCGGGACCGCCGAGCGCTCGGCGCGTTCCGCTACGGCCCCGGCGTCTGCAAGGTCGACTGGGCCCTCGACGGGCCGGTGCCGTGGGCCGCCGACGCCGGCCGCCGGGCCGCGACCGTCCACGTCGGCGGCACGTTCGAGGAGATCGCCCGGAGCGAGTCGGACGTGGCCGCCGGCCGGCATCCGGCGCAGCCGTACGGCATCGTCGTCCAGCCCGGCGTCGTCGACCCGACCCGCGCCCCGGCCGGCCGGCAGACGCTCTGGGGCTACTGCCACGTGCCGTCCGGCTCGACGGTCGACATGACCGAGCGCCTCGAGGCGCAGATCGAGCGGTTCGCGCCCGGCTTCCGCGACCTCGTCCTCGCCCGCTCGACGTCGACCGCGGCCGACCTCGAGCGCTACAACCCGAACGACGTCGGCGGCGACATCAACGGCGGCGCGGCCACCCTCGGTCAGACCGTTTTCCGTCCGACCCGGCGGTGGAACCCGTACCGGACGGGGCTGCCGGGCGTCTACCTCTGCTCGGCGTCCACGCCGCCGGGCGGCGGCGTCCACGGCATGTGCGGCTACGGCGCCGCCCGAGTGGCCCTGCGGGATCTCGGCGTCGGTTAGTCGAGCAGGCCGAGGCCCTGCACGTCGGCCCGCTCCGCCTCGAGCTCCTCGGTCGTGATGCGGATGCGGTCCTGGGCGAACTCGTCGTGCTCGAGGCCCTCGACGACCGACCAGCCGCCCTGGCCGTCGGCCCGCACGGGCAGGCCGAACTGCAGCCCTTCGGGCGTGCCGTACTGGCCGTCGCTGGCCACCGCCACCGACGTCCAGTCGCCGTCGGGGGTGGCCGTCCGCAGACTGACGACGGTGTCGATGGCCGCGTTGGCCGCCGACGCGGCCGACGACGCGCCGCGGGCGTCGATGATCGCCGCGCCGCGCTTCTGCACGGTCGTCAGGAACTCGCCCCGGAGCCACTCGGTGTCGGTGATGACGTCGGTGGCCGGCTTCCCGCCGATGCGGGCGTTGGCGACGTCGGGGAACTGGGTGGCCGAGTGGTTGCCCCAGATGGTCAGGTTCGTGACGTCGGCCACCGGCACGCCGGCCTTCTGGGCGAGCTGGCTCTTGGCCCGGTTCTCGTCCAGCCGGGTCATGGCGAACCACCGGTCGGCCGGCACCTCGGGAGCGTGCGACCGGGCGATCAGGCAGTTGGTGTTGCAGGGGTTGCCGACGACGAGCACCCGGACGTCAGCCGCCGCGTTCTGGGCGATCGCCTCGCCCTGCGGTCCGAAGATCCCGCCGTTGACGCTCAGTAGCTCGCCGCGCTCCATCCCGGCCTTGCGGGGGATCGAGCCGACGAGCAGGGCCCACGACGTGCCAGCGAAGGCTACCTTCAGATCGGACGTCGGCTCGACGTCGGCCAGCAGCGGGAACGCGCCGTCGTCGAGCTCCATGACGACGCCTTCGAGTGCCTTCATCGCCGGCTCGATCTCCAGCAGGCGGAGGACCACCGGCTGGTCCGGCCCGAGGAGCTGGCCGGACGCGATGCGGAACAGCAGCGAGTAGCCGATCTGCCCGGCCGCGCCGGTGACGGTGACGTGGAGGGGGGTCTTTGCCATGCCGCCACGTTATGCGGCCACCGGCCACCGGTCGAAATGGCGACGGCGGCCCGACAGGCCCCCGGTGGGCACGCCCGGCGGCGCTCGGCGGCGTCCGGCTGGCGAGGTTGCGGCTGCTCAGGACGGGGTGCTCTTCTTGTACCAGTGACTGACTCTCCTGCACGAACGACTGGCTCGACGATCATCTACACCCACACCGACGAGGCGCCGGCCCTGGCCACGTACTCGTTCCTGCCGATCGTCCGGGCGTACGCCGCGACGGCCGGCGTCGACGTGGAGACCCGGGACATCTCCCTGGCCGGCCGCCTCCTGGCCAGCTTTCCCGAGTCCCTCGACGCCGGCCAGCGGGTCGACGACGCGCTGGCCGAGCTCGGCCAGCTGGCCGAGACGCCGGAGGCCAACATCATCAAGCTGCCGAACGTCTCGGCGTCGCGTCCCGCAGTTGAAGGCGGCCATCGCCGAGCTGCAGCAGCAGGGCTACGCGCTGCCCGACTACCCCGACGACCCCAAGTCGGACGCCGAGCGCGACGTCCGCGGCCGCTACGACAAGGTGAAGGGCAGCGCGGTCAACCCGGTGCTCCGCCAGGGCAACTCCGACCGCCGGGCCCCGGCGTCGGTCAAGCACTACGCCCGGACGCACCCGCACTCGATGGGCGCCTGGTCGCCGTCGTCGACGACCAACGTCGCCCACATGACCGCCGGCGACTTCCGTTCCACCGAGCGGTCGGCGGTGATCGCCGAGGCCGGCTCGCTGCGCATCGAGCTCGCCGGCGACGACGGGCAGACGACGGTGTTGCGGGAGTCCGTGCCGGTCACGGCCGGCGAGGTCGTCGACACCTCGGTCATGCAGGCGGCCGCCTTGGACGAGTTCCTCGCCGCCCAGATCGCCCGGGCCAAGGCCGAGGGGATCCTGTTCTCGGTCCACCTGAAGGCGACGATGATGAAGGTCTCCGACCCGATCGTCTTCGGCCACGCCGTCCGGGCCTTCTTTCCCGACACGTTCGCCCGCTACGGATCGACGAGCTGGCCGCGGCCGGCCTCAGCGCCAACGACGGGCTCGGCGCCATCTTCAACGGCCTGGACGCCCTGCCGGAAGGCGCGGCGATCCGGGCGTCGTTCGACGCCGAGCTGGCCGACGGACCGCGCCTGGCCATGGTCGACTCGGACCGCGGGATCACGAATCTCCACGTCCCGAGCGACGTCATCGTCGACGCGTCGATGCCGGCGATGATCCGGACCTCGGGCCACATGTGGGGACCGGACGGCGAGGCGGCCGACACGCTCGCGGTCATCCCCGACGGCAGCTACGCCGGCGTCTACCAGGCCGTGATCGACGACTGCCGGGCCCACGGCGCGCTTCGACCCGGCGACGATGGGCTCGGTGCCCAACGTCGGCCTCATGGCCCAGGCCGCCGAGGAGTACGGCAGCCACGACAAGACGTTCGAGATCCCCCGGTCCGGAACCGTGCGGGTGGTCGACGGGGCCGGCCGCGTCGTCCTCGAGCAGCCGGTCGAGCCCGGCGACATCTTCCGGATGTGCCAGACCAAGGACGTCGCCATCCGCGACTGGGTCAAGCTGGCCGTCAACCGGGCCCGGGCCACCGGCGATCCGGCGGTCTTCTGGCTCGACGAGGGCCGGGCCCACGACGCCAACCTGATCGTCAAGGTCCGGCGGTACCTGGCCGACCACGACACCGACGGGCTGGAGATCGAGATCCTCTCGCCGGTCGACGCCACCACGCGCTCGCTCGAACGGATCCGCCGCGGCGAGGACACGATCTCGGTGACCGGCAACGTCCTACGGGACTACCTGACCGATCTGTTCCCGATCATGGAGCTCGGCACGAGCGCCAAGATGCTGTCGATCGTGCCGCTGCTGGCCGGCGGCGGCCTGTTCGAGACCGGTGCCGGCGGCTCCGCCCCCAAGCACGTCCAGCAGCTCTTGAAGGAGAACTACCTCCGCTGGGACAGCCTCGGCGAGTTCCTCGCCCTCGCCGTCAGCTTCGAGCTGCTCGCCCAGAAGGACCAGAACCACCGAGCCCAGGTGCTCGCCGACACCCTCGACCGGGCGACCGCCACGTTCCTCGACGAGGACAAGTCGCCGACCCGCCGCGTCGGCGGCATCGACAACCGCGGCAGCCACTTCTACCTCGCCCTCTACTGGGCCCAGGAGCTGGCCGCCCAGACCGACGACCCCGACCTGGCCACTGCGTTCACCGGTCTCGCCCGCACGCTGGCCGAGAACGAGCGCGCCATCGTCGACGAGCTGCTCGCCGTCCAGGGATCCCCGGTCGACATCGGCGGCTACTACCGACCCGACCCGGCCTTGGCCGAGGCGGTCATGCGCCCGTCGGCCACCTTCAACGCCGCCCTCGCCGCCCTTGGTTGACCAAACCGGCACGGGACCGGCCGGCATCGGGGTCGACCTACCGTCGGTTTCACCGGTTGCAGAATTGGGGAAGGCCCAGTTGAATTCGCCTCTTCCCGGTCAGGGCAATTCTGCAACCGGTGAAACCGGAAGAGTCCACAGATGGGGCGGTCGTAGCCGCCGCCGACCGGTAGTTCTCGGCCAGTAGTCCACGGGCCGGCGACCGTCAGCCGGCGACCGTCAGCCGGCGGCCGTCAGTTCGGGAGCGAGGCCGAGGGCGCGGTAGATCTCGCGGGTCGCGGTCGACCGGTTGAGCGTATAGAAGTGCAGCCCCGGCGCGCCCAGGTCGAGCACGGCCCGACACAGCTCGGTGGCGACGTCGATCCCCTCCCGGCGGACCGCGTCGGCGCCGCCCCGGGCGTCGGCCGCCTCCAGGCGCTCCACCATCCAGCCGGGAACGGCCGCACCCATGACCGCCCGGCGGGGAATCGACTGCAGAGTCGTCACCGGCATGATGCCCGGGAGCACCGGCTTGTCGAGCCCTCGGTCAGCCAGGTCGGCAACGAGGCCGCGGTACTCGTCGGCCTCGAAGAAGAACTGCGTGACCGCGAAGTCGGCCAGCTGGAGCTTCTCGGCCAGCCGGTCGCGGTCGGCCGCCAGATCCGGGGAGGACGGGTGGCCAGCGGGGTGGGCGGCGACGCCGATCGAGAAGCCGCCGATCGCCCGGGCCAGCTCGACCAGCTCGACCGCGTGGGCCAGCTCGCCGGGACCGTCGGCCGGATCCTCCGGCGGGTCGCCGCCGAGCGCCATCAGGTTCTCGACGCCGGCCTTGCCGTACGTGACGAGGATGTCGGCCAGCTCCAGCCGGCTGTGGGCGACGCAGATGAGGTGGGCCATCGGCACCAGCGACGTCGCGTGGAGCATGCCGGTCACGAGGTCGTACGTCCGCTGCCGGGACGTCCGGCCACCGCGGTAGGTGACGGAGACGAACGACGGCCGCAACGGCTCGAGGTCGCGCAGCGTCCGGGTGAGCGTGCCGAGCTCGGCATCGCTCTTGGGCGGGAAGAACTCGAACGAGTACGTCGGGCCGGCCGCCAGCAGGTCGGCGATCTTGGTCACGGCGACAATCGTAGTGGGGCTCCGGACGGCGAGGGCCTGGTCAGCCGCCTCGGGCCGCCTGGTCAGCCGGGGCCGGCCCGCCCGAAGTCGTCCTCCAGGCGGACGATGTCGTCCTCGCCGAAGTAGTCGCCGTGCTGCACCTCGACGAAGACGAGGTCGGCGTTGCCGGTGTTCTCGATGCGGTGGGCCGCGCCGACCGGGATGTCGACGGCGTGGCCGGCGGCCACCGGCACCGCAACGGCGTCAATGGTGACGGCCCCGCGGCCACTGACGATGAACCAGTGCTCGGACCGACGGGCATGCTGCTGGTAGCTGAGCCGCTTGCCCGGTTTGACGACGATCCGCTTCACCTTGTGGTCGTGGGCCTCGTCGTCGAGCACGGTGTACGAGCCCCACGGCCGCTCGTCGTACTCGCGGGCCGCCCAGACCCCCCCGCCCGGCTGGCCGGAACCGGTCGGCTCGCTCATCCCTGCCGCTCCGCGGCCCGGACGGCGTTGCGCAGCAGCATCGCCCTCGTCATCGGGCCCACGCCCCCGATCCGGGGGGTGATCCATCCGGCCACGTCGGCGACCTCCTCTTGCACGTCGGACAGCAGCTTGCGCCCCTCCCAGCTCGTCCCGGCGCCGACGACCGCGGCACCGGGCTTGACCATCTCCGGCCCCACCAGCCCCGCCCGGCCGGCCGCGGCGACGACGACGTCGCCCTCGCGCACCAGCTCGGCCAGGTTCGGCACGCCGGTGTGGACGACGGTCACCGCGGCGTTGCAGCCCGGCCGCTTCGACGCCAGCAGCAGGGCGAGCGGTCGGCCGATCGTCAGGCCGCGGCCGATGACGACGACGTGCTTCCCCTCGACCGGGACGTCGAACGCGTGCAGCAGCTCGACGATGCCGGCCGGCGTGCACGGCAGCGGCCCGGAGGCGCCCATGACGAGCTTGCCCAAGTTGACCGGGTGCAGGCCGTCGACGTCCTTGGCCGGGTCGACGGCCAGTAGCACCTGCTCCTCGTCGAGGCCGGCCGGCAGCGGGAGCTGGACGAGGTACGCGCTGACGGCGGGGTCCGCGTTGAACCGGGCGACGACCGCTTCGACGTCGGCCTGGCTGGCCGTCACCGGCAGCCGTTCGTCGAACGACGTGATGCCGACCTCCGCGCAGTCCGCGTGCTTCATCGCCACGTACCGGGCGCTCGGCGCGTCGTCGCCGACGAGCAGCGTGCCCAGGCCGACCCGGACGCCCGCGACCCGGAGGCGGGCGACCCGGTCGGTCACCTCGCTCCGCACGCGGGCGGCGAGCAGCTCACCGTCGAGCCGGATCGCCGTCATGACCGGATCTCCAAGGGAACCAGGGTCTCCAGGGAAGGCAGGGCGCGCCGCATCAGTGGCGGAAG
This sequence comes from uncultured Actinomycetota bacterium, assembly GCA_963745595.1. Classification (GTDB taxonomy): domain Bacteria; phylum Actinomycetota; class Acidimicrobiia; order Acidimicrobiales; family RAAP-2; genus DASZUK01. Next base: position 37,247 of record CAVUYB010000017.1, read on the forward strand.
TGCCGTTCGCCGGTCGTGACCATGGCCAGGCCGAGCGCATCGGCCGCGGCGATCACCTCCGCGTCGCGAACAGAGCCGCCGGGCTGGACGACCGCGGTCACCCCGGCCCGTCCGAGCACCTCCAGACCGTCGGGGAACGGGAAGAACGCGTCGCTCGCCCCGGCGCCGCCTCGCGCCCGCTCGCCGGCCTTGGTGACGGCCAGCTCGGCCGCGACGACCCGGGACTGCTGGCCGGCACCGACGCCGACGGCCTGGCCGTCGGTGACGACCGCGATGGCGTTCGACGTCGTCCGACCGCAGACCCGCCAGGCGAGCACCAGATCCCGCCACTGCGCCTCGGTCGGCGCGGCCTTGGTGACGACCTGCCAGCCCGACCGCTCGGCCAGGAACCGGTCGGCCTCCTGGACGAGCACGGCCGCACCGAGGCTGCGGACCTGCCGGGCGACCGGCTCCGGGGCCACGGCCGACAGCAGCCGGGTGGCCTTGCGCTTCGCCGTCAGCTTCTCGAGGGCGTCCGCGTCGTAGGTCGGGGCGATGATGACGTCGGCCTGCGGCCCGGCGGCGATCGCCTCCGCCACCGCCGGCGTGACCGGTCCGCCGATGGCGACGATCCCGCCGAACGCCGACGTCGGGTCGCACTCGAGGGCCCGCTCGTAGGCGGTGACGAGGTCGGCGGCGACGGCCGCGCCGCACGGGTTGGCGTGCTTGATGATGGCGACCGCCGCGGTTCCTCCGGCGTCGGCGGCGAGCTCGTGGACCAGCCGCCACGCCGCGTCGGCGTCGAAGATGTTCAGGTAGCTGAGCGCCTTGCCACCGTGCTGGACGACGTCGTCCCACCAGCTCGCCTGGCCGGCGATCCGGTAGCGAGCGCCGTGCTGGTGCGGGTTCTCGCCGTAGCGGAGGATCTCGGCCCGCTCCAGCGTCAGGTGGATCGTCGGCGGCAGCACTGCGTGGGCCGCCGCGCCGTCGTCCGCGACCGCCGAGGCGGTTCCTTGCACCGTCGCCGGGACGGCACCCTCGCCGTCGAACCAGGCGACGATGGCCGCGTCGTAGGCCGCGACGTGGGCGAACGCCGCCCGGGCCAGCCGGTGCCGGGTGCCGTCGGACAGGACGCCGGTGGCCTTCAGCTCGTCGAGGACGACGCCGTAGTCGGCCGGCGAGGTGACGACACCGACGTGGGCGAAGTTCTTGGCCGCGGCCCGGACCATCGTCGGGCCACCGACGTCGATCAGCTCGACCGACGGGTCCGACGAGAACGGGTAGAGGTTGCAGACGACGAGGTCGATCGGGTCGATCTCCTGGGCGGCCAGGTCGTCGAGGTGTCCGGGCACGGACCGGTCGGCGAGGATGCCGCCGTGGATGCGCGGGTGCAGCGTCTTGACTCGGCCGCCGAGCATCTCCGGCGAGCCGGTGACCTCCGCCACCTGGGTATGGGGAATCGCGGCGCGGTCCAGCGCGGCTGCCGTGTTGCCACTGGCCACGAGGTCCCACCCCAGATCGGCCAGCTCGCCGGCCAGGTCGACCAGGCCGGTCTTGTCGTAGACCGAGAGCAGTGCTCTCACGTACGCACCTCCTCCGGCTGCTCGCGCCGCCGGTCCTCCGGGGGATCGGGCTGCCGGTGCAACCCGTCCAACGATCCGGTGGCGGCCAGCTCGTCGACAGCCGTCAGGACGGTGGCCGGATAGAGCTGCCGCTCGACTTCCTTGATCCGCTCGTGCAGCGAGGCCGCGGTGTCGTCCGGCCGGACCGGCACCGACTGCTGGGCCAGGATCGGCCCGGCGTCCATCTCCAGCGTCGCCAGGTGCACCGTGCAACCGGTCACCGTCACGCCGGCGGCCAGCGCGTCCTCCACGCCGTGCCAGCCGGGGAACGCCGGCAGGAGCGCCGGGTGCGTGTTGAGGATCCGGCCGCCGAACGCGTCGTGGACCGGTTGGTCGAGCACCGTGCCGAACCCGGCCATCGCCACCAGGTCGGGACCGTGGCCGACGAGGACGCGGGTCACTGCCTCGGTGAACCCCCGGCGGTCGAAGTCGCCGCCGAACCCGCCCCACTCCCGCCGGTCGACCAGCTCGGCGGGAACGCCGGCCGCCGCCGCGACCTCCAGGCCGCGGCACGGACGGTCCGAGACGACGACCGCCACCGGGACCCCGGCGTCCACCATGGCTTCGAGGATCGTCCCGCTCCCCGAGACCAGAACGGCTACGCGCACGGCGCCCAAGTTACTGTGCCGCCCGGCCCGCCCGATACCCACCGAACCCGAGACAGGGTGGCCGATCATCGGTACGGCCCGGCCACCGACGCCACCCCGGATACGCTGCCCCCGTGCGGAGCTCCGGCCACCTCCCCGCCTTCCATCACCCACCGCTCCCCTTTTCTGTCCTCCCGGGCCCCCATTTGGCGTCCGCGCTCGCAGGGACCGACTGGGACGCCGTCACGGCCTGGGCGACGATCGTTGTGGCCGCGGGCCTCGTTGCCGCCGCCATCGGCGCCTTCATCGCGGCCAGACAACTGCAGGAGACGAGAAAGGGTCGCTACAGCTCGCTCTTCATGGAGATGGCCCGAGCATGGGACGAAGACGACCTGATTGCGGTTCGCCAGTCCGTGAAGGGCATGGATCCGTCGAGTTTCAGAGACCACTACTTCAGCGAGACAGCGCAGAACAGCAAAGCGTTCTACGAGCTGCTCAAGCTGGGCAACCTCTTCGAGTATCTCGGCATCCTCGAGGACCAAGACAGCCTCGAACTGCGGCTCGTCGATACAGCGCTCGGCAACTCCGTCGTGTTCTACTGGGAACTGTACGAGGTGGCCATCAACGAGGAAGCCCGAGGATGGCCGGACTTCTACAAGAATTGGCGCGAACTGGCTGGCAAGCTGGGGGCCCAGCACCCGACACGGCCGAAGTTCTTCTGAGCCGCAGGGCGCGTTGCCCTCGCCGGGTTGCTCAGCGGGGGTGGATGTCTCGCATGGTCAGCTCCTCTCTTCGCCCTTTCAGGCTAGCACTGCACTTCACGAATTAGAACAGGCTTGGGACCGACGTATTCCCTGCTCAGGGCAAGTCCCTGTCAGGGCTGGTCGTCGGGAATGTCACCCGTCGCCGAGCTCCTTGACGATCTCGACCATCTTGATGCCGGCCTCGGTCGGGTTCTGGGTGACGGTGACGCCGGCGGCCGCCAGCGCCTCCATCTTGGCCTGCGCGGTGCCCTGGGAGCCGGAGATGATGGCGCCGGCGTGGCCCATCTTGCGTCCCGGCGGGGCGGTCACGCCGGCAACGTAGGACACGACCGGCTTGGTCACCTTGTCGGCGATGAACTCGGCCGCCCGCTCCTCCTCGGAGCCGCCGATCTCGCCGATCATCATGACGGCCTTCGTGTCGGGGTCGTCCTGGAAGGCGGCGAGGCAGTCGATGAAGTTCGTGCCCGGCACCGGGTCGCCGCCGATGCCGACGCACGTCGTCTGGCCGACGCCCTGCTGCGACAGCTCGTGCAGCGCCTGGTACGTCAGCGTGCCGGAGCGGCTGACGATGCCGACCGGACCGCCGGGCAGGGCGATGTCGCCGGACGTGATGCCGATGTTGCACTTCCCCGGGGAGATGATGCCAGGACAGTTCGGACCGAGCAGCCGGGTGCCGGGGAACTCCTCGACGAGCCGGTTGTACGTCAGGGCCTCGTCCTGGGCCGGGATGCCCTCGGTGATGCAGACGACGAAGCTGACGCCCGCCTCCGCGGCCTCCAAGATGGCGGCGGCGGCATGCGGTGGCGGCACGGAGATGAACGACGCGATGGCGCCGGTGGCCTCGACGGCCGCCTTGACGGTGGCGAAGACCGGGATGCCCTCGATCTCCTCGCCACCCCGCTTCGGGTTCGTGCCGGCCACCACCTTGGTGCCGTAGGCGCGGTTGCGCAGGCCGTGGTACAGGCCCTGGCTGGTCGGGCTGATGCCCTGGATGACGACGGTCGTGTTCTCGTCGACGAAGATGCTCACGGTTGCTCCTTGGGGGACGTGGTGATCGGGCTCAGCCGGCCAGGGCGACGGCTCGCCGGGCGGCGTCGAGCATGGTCGGTTCGGCCTGCAGCGTGTCCGACAGATGCGGGGCCAGGAGGGCCCGGCCCTGTTCGGCGTTCGTGCCGTCCAGTCGGAGGACGATCGGCGACGTGATGTCCACGCGGGCGAGCGCTTCGATGACGCCCTTGGCGACCTCGTCGACCCGGGTGATGCCGCCGAAGATGTTGACGAAGATCGACTTCACCGCCGGGTCGGCGTTGATGACCTCCAGCGCCGCGGCCATCACGTCGGCGTTGGCGCCGCCGCCGATGTCCAAGAAGTTGGCCGCGGTGCCGCCGACCTGCGTGACGACGTCGAGCGTGGACATGGCCAGTCCGGCGCCGTTGGCGATGATGCCGACCGTCCCGGACAGGCCGATGTAGTTGAGGCCCTTCTCCTTGGCCATCCGCTCGCGGGGGTCCTCGGTCTCGGTCGCCGCGTACTCCTCCCACTCCGGGTGGCGGAACGTCGCGTTGTCGTCGAGCGTCACCTTGGCGTCGAGCGCGTGCACGCGCCCGTCCGGGGTCAGGATCAACGGGTTGATCTCGGCCAGGTCGCAGTCGCCCTTGACGTAGCAGTCGTAGAGCTTGACCAGCAGGGCCGCCGCCTGTTCGCGGGCCTCCTCGTCCAGGTTGGCCCGGGCCACCCACTCCCGGGCCGTCCCCTCGTCGAATCCCTTGACCGGGTCGACGTGGACCATGGCGATGGCGTCCGGGTTGGTCTCCGCGACCTCCTCGATCTCGACGCCGCCCTCGGCGGACAGCATGCCGAGGTGCAGCTTGTTCGGCCGGTCGAGGGTGAAGCTGGCGTAGTACTCCTTGGCGATGTCCGACGCGTGCTCGATCCACAGCCGGCGGACGACGTGGCCCTTGATGTCGAGACCGAGGATGTTGCCGGCGTGCAGCCGGACCTCGTCGGCGTCCTTCGCCAGCTTGACCCCACCGGCCTTGCCCCGGCCGCCCACCTTCACCTGCGCCTTGACGACGACCGGGTAGCCGGCCGCGTCGGCCTGGGCGACGGCTTCGTCCACCGTGTCGGCGACCCCACCTTTCGAGATCGGGATGCCGAAGCGGGCGAAGTACTGCTTGCCCTGGTACTCGTAGAGATCCACTCTTCCTCCTGCTGTCGTGCTGCTGGCTGTACTGCTACTGGCTGTACTGCTACTGACTGGTCGGACTGATGGCTGGTCGGGCTGACGGCGGTGCGGCCGATCGCGGCCGCGCCGGGCCAACCGGGCACGGCGGGGGGATCCGGCGACGAGGCTGTCCGCTAGGCCCCGAGGCCCTCCTCGCGCTGGTCGAGCGCTTCGGCGAGCCACTGGCCGATCGACGGCAGCGGCGCACCGGGGGTGAACACCTCGGCGACGCCCATCGCCTTCAGCCGGGGGATGTCGTTCTCGGGGATGATGCCGCCGACCAGGACGACGACGTCCTCCCGGCCCTGGGCCGCCAAGCCCTCGACGATCCGGGGGACGAGCGTCAAGTGGGCGCCCGAGAGCAGCGAGAGCCCGACCGCGTCGGCGTCCTCCTGGACGACCGCACTGACGACCTGCTCCGGCGTCTGGTGGAGGCCGGTGTAGACGACCTCGAAGCCGTCGTCGCGTAGGGCCCGGGCGATGACCTTGGCCCCACGATCATGACCGTCGAGGCCGGGCTTGGCCACGACGACTCGGTACGGGCGCTTCATCGATCCCCGATGATACGGCCTGGCCGGACGGCCCCACCAGTTGCCACCCACCAAGGTCGCCGACCGGAGCCGCCGACGTGACCGGAACGGTGGGAAGGATGGTGGGAAGACCCGGGCCTACGATGGGAGCCATGGTGGTCCGTCACGCCTTCACTGTGGACGAGTGGCACCGCATGGGCGAGGCCGGGCTGTTCGTCGGAGAGACGCGCCGCACCGAGCTCTTCGACGGGGAGATCATCGAGATGGCCGTCGTCGGTAGCCGGCACGCGGTCTGCGTCAACCGGCTGAACCGGCTGCTGGGCCTGGCCGTCGGTGATCGGGCGGTCGTGCAGGTCCAGAACCCGGTGGGTCTGGACGAGCGGTCCGAGCCCCAGCCCGACGTGGCCCTGCTCCACCCGCCGCTCGACCGTTACCTCGCCGGCCATCCCGGGCCGTCTGACGTCTTCCTACTCATCGAAGTGTCGGACACCAGCCTGGGGTTCGACCGGAGCACCAAGGGCCCCGCCTACGGCCGGGCCGGAGTGGTCGAGACGTGGATCATCGACCTGGACCACGACGTCGTCCACGTCATGCGACACCCCGGGCCCGACGGCTACGGCGAGCAGAAGACCGTCGGCCGGGGCGACCGGTTGGAGGTCACCGCCCTCCCTGGCGTCACGATGGCCGTCGACGACGTCTTGGGGCCGCCCGCCCGCTGATCAAGGGCCGGTCACGCCCGCTTGAGCGGGGTGGCCGAGAGCAGCAGCCGCTTCTCGCCGACCGAGGCGAACTTCACCTTGGCCTGGGCCCGTTCGCCCTTGCCGACGGTGGCGATGACCACGCCGTCGCCCCAGTGGTCGTGGACGACCTTGTCGCCGGCGGCCAGGTCCAGGTCCTCGGCTCCGGTGGTGGTCTTCTCCCGTTCCCGGCGGGGGCCCAGACCGTCGTCGTAGCGCCGGGCTCTCGCCGGGCCGCGGCCGGCGCCGAAGACCGGCCCGTCGTCGTCGGTCCGCCAGTCCCCGGCACTATCGTCGGCTGCGTCGCCGCGCCGTCGGCCACCGCCCCGGTCGCCGTAGCCGGACCGGCCGCCGTAACCGCCGCGGTCGCCGTAGCCGGACCGGCCGCCGACGACACCGACGTCCTTGACCAGCTCGGCCGGCACCTCGGCCAGGAAGCGACTGGGAATGTTGTGGGAGGTGTTCCCCCACAGCGTCCGGACCCAGGCATGGGACAGGTACAGCCACCGGCGGGCGCGGGTGATGCCGACATAACAGAGCCGCCGCTCCTCCTCCAGCTCGAGCGGTTCGGCGAGCGTCCGGAAGTGGGGGAAGATCCCGTCCTCCAGACCGACCAGAAAGACGGCCGGGAACTCGAGGCCCTTGGCGGTGTGCAGCGTCATCAGATTGACCCGGGAGGCCTGGTCGTCGAGCTCGTCGCTGTCCGAGACGAGGGCGACGGTCTCGAGCAGCTCGGTCAGGTCGTCGTACTCCTCGGCCACGCCGACCAGCTCGGCGACGTTCTCGATGCGACCGTCCGCCTCGTGCGTCCGCTCGGCCACCAGCTCGGCCAGGTACCCCGAGCGCTCGGCCACGGCCTGCAGCAGGTCGGCCGGCGAGACGGTGCCGATCATCCCCCGCAGCTCGGCGAGCAGCTGGTCGAGCTGCTCGGCCCCCCGCAGCGCCTTGCCGGTGAGCCCGGCCTCCTCGGCGTGGGCCAGCGCCTCGCCGATGCTCTGGCGCTCGGGCTGCGTCGACGCCCAGGCGGACAGGCGGAGGGCCGACGTGCTGCCGATACCGCGCTTGGGGACGTTGAGGATGCGCCGGGCGGAGATCTCGTCCTCGGGGTTGGCCAGCAGCCGGAGGTACGCGAGGAGGTCTTTCACCTCTCGCCGGTCGTAGAAGCGGGTGCCGCCGATCACCTTGTACGGCACGCCGGCGCGGACGAGCGCCTCCTCGACGACCCGGCTCTGGGCGTTCGTGCGATAGAAGATGGCGACGTCGCCCGGCGAGACGTCCTCGGCCGTGCGCAGCCGCTGGATCTCGCTGGTCACCCAGGCGGCCTCGTCGTGCTCGTCCTCCGCCCGGTAGCGGCAGATCGGGTCGCCGGCGTCGCCCTCGGTGAACAGGCGCTTCGGCCGACGCGACGTGTTGTTGGCGATGACCGCGTTCGCCGCGTCGAGGATCGTCTGCGTCGACCGGTAGTTCTGCTCGAGCAGCACCGTCGTCGCCCGGGGGAACGCCTCCTCGAACTCCAAGATGTTGCGGATGTCGGCGCCCCGCCACTTGTAGACCGACTGGTCGGAGTCACCGACGACGGTGACGCGGCCGTGGTCCCGGCCGAGCAGGATGACCAGCTCGTTCTGGGCCCGGTTGGTGTCCTGGTACTCGTCGACCAGGATCTCGACGAACCGTTCCTGATAGGACTGCCGGACGTCCTCACAGGTCTGGAGGACCCGGACGGCCTGCATGAGCAGGTCGTCGAAGTCCATGGCGTTGGCCGCCAGCAGCCGCCGCTGGTACTCGGCGTAGACCTGGGCGATTCGGCGCCGGAACGGGTCGCCGCCGAACGACGACTCCTCGGCGAACGCGGCCGCCCCGACCAGCTCGGCCTTGGCCTGGCCGATCACCGCGGCGATCGAGCGCGGCGGGAGCTTCTTCGTGTCCAGCCCCAGCTCGGCCGAGATGATCTCGATCAGCCGCCGCGAGTCGGTGTCGTCGTAGACGGTGAACGCTCGCTGGTAGCCGAGGCGGGTGGCGTGGGAGCGGAGGATGCGCAGGCACGCCGAGTGGAACGTCGACACCCACATCCGCTCGGCCCGCTTGCCGACCAGGTCGACCACCCGGCGACGCATCTCGTCGGCCGCCTTGTTCGTGAACGTGATGGCCAGGATCTCCCACGGCGCGGCGTCCCCGGTAGCGAGCAGGTGGGCGATCCGGCGGGTCAGCACCCGCGTCTTGCCGGACCCGGCGCCGGCCACGACGAGCAGTGGGCCGCCTCGGTGCTCGACCGCCGCCCGTTGGCCCGGGTTGAGGTCCTCGACGAGCCGTTCGACGTAGTTGCTGCGGGCCGCGGCCTCGTCGCCCTGGACGTACTCGTCGCCGTCGAAGTGCTCGCCACGGCCCAAGGGCTCGCCGCGGTCCAACCCGCCGTCCGTCGGCGGGCCGGTCGGCGATTGGTCGTCGGACCGGAAGTAGTCGTCGGTCAGGTGCGGCGGGGCCGGCGGGTCGTCGTCCGGCGGCATGGCCGGGGGTGGTGCGTCGGATGTGCCGGTCGAGGCGGCGGGAGGGTCGTCGTCGAGCGAGAAGAGCTGGTCGTCACCGAGGCCCTTGAACGCGCTCACTCCCACTCGATCGTGCCCGGCGGCTTCGACGTCACGTCGAGCGCCACCCGGTTCACCCCGTCGACCTCGTTGATGACGCGGGAGGCGATCCGCTCGACCAGGTCGTACGGTAGGCGCGCCCAGTCGGCCGTCATGGCGTCGTCGCTCGTCACCGCGCGAATGACGATCGGGTACGCGTACGTCCGGCCGTCGCCCATGACACCGACCGTCCGGACGGCCGGCAGGACCGCGAAGCTCTGCCACAGCTCCCGGTAGAGGCCGGCCTTGCGGATCTCCTCGACGACGACCGTGTCGGCCGCCCGGAGCACCTCCGCCCGTTCGGGCGTGACCTCGCCGATGATGCGGACGGCCAGGCCCGGCCCGGGGAACGGCTGGCGCCAGACGATCTCGTGCGGCAGGCCGAGCTCCTCGCCGACCGCCCGGACCTCGTCCTTGAAGAGCAGCCGGAGCGGTTCGACGAGGTCGAAGTCGAGATCCTCCGGCAACCCGCCGACGTTGTGGTGGGACTTGATGTTGGCCGTGCTGCCACCGCCCTCGCCGTGGCCGGATTCGATCACGTCCGGGTACAGGGTGCCCTGGACCAAGAACCGCGGTCCCTTCCCCTCGCCCGCTTCGCCAACCCCAGTGCCGGTCCCCTCGCCCGGCTCGCCGGTGCCCGCCTCGCCAACACCGGTGCCGGCCCCGAGGTCCCGGGCCACCTCCTCGAAGATCCGGATGAACAGCTCGCCGATGATCTTGCGCTTGCGTTCGGGGTCGGTGACGCCGGCCAGTGCGCCGAAGAACCGGTCGGCCGCCTTCACGTGGACGAGGTCGACGTGGAACTGGCGACGGAAGGTCTCTTCGACCTGGTCGGCCTCGCCGGCCCGCATCAGCCCGGTGTCGACGAACACGCACGTCAGCTGGTCGCCGACAGCCTTGTGGATGAGCGCGGCGGCCACCGCGGAGTCGACGCCGCCGGACAGCGCGCAGAGCACCCGCTCGCCGCCGACCTGCTGGCGGACGGCCGCGACCTGCTGCTCGATGATCGACACGTGCGTCCAGTTCGGCGGAATCCCGCAGG
>CAVUYB010000018.1:0-149713 GCA_963745595.1 uncultured Actinomycetota bacterium
CGGCCGAGCACGTGCTCGACGACGTCGACGGTGCGCTCGCCCGCCTGCAGGACGGCACGTATGGCCACTGCGACGTCTGCGGCGACGGGATCGCCGACGAGCGGCTCGCCGCGGAGCCGACCGCCCGGACGTGCGAACGCCATCTGCCGCTCGCCCACGCCAGCTGAGCCCTGCCCTTCCGCCGTCCACGGCCGGCCCGGATCTGAGGCCTAAAGGTGTCTAAGACCGGGCGACCTCGCCTCAGAAAGTGGACCAACAGGAGCCGCACCTCCGTCACCACGACGGCGGTAGGGCCATCTGATACGTTATTCGATATCATGAAGGAGTGAAGAGGAACGGTGCCGCCGCGCTCCTCGCCGAGGCCCGTCATCGTCGCGGACTGACCCAGCGGGAACTGGCGACCCGGGCCGGCGTTCCGCAGTCGACGATCGCCGCCATCGAGGCCGGACGACGCAACCCGACGGTCGACCTTCTCGCCCGTATCACCGAGCGCGGCGGGCTCGGTCTCGAGCTCCGGGTGACACGGGCTCGGAGGATTCGGCTGCTGCCACCGGGCGACGGGTGGCCGAGGCTCTCGCCACAGCCGATCACGACCCCAGGTGGCGGGAGGACGCCGCCTTGCGAGCCGTGCTCGACCTCCGGGACCGGCTGCTGCGGGCCGACGGCGCGGCGCTGGCCGCACTGGTCGCTGATGCCCCGACCCTGTCCGGGGAGCGGCCGTTGGGACGCCTTCGTCGCCGGCGTCGTGGAAGAGATCTGCTGTCGTGCGGACCAGAACCCCCCGCCATGGACCCAGGAACCGGAGCGGTTCACCCGTCCGTTCTGGTACCTGGCCGACGGGGAGACCTTTCGGGAGTGGGAGCTGCTGACCGTCCCGGCCGCGCTGCTCCGCCACGGCGTCCTCGCTGCGGCCAGGGAACTGGAGAGCGTGTGACCATCAGCGGCGTCGAGATGGAAGCGGCGCTCGGCGCGCTCGGGGCGAAGCTGAAGACCGAAGGTGTCCGCGCCAAGCTGTGGCTGGTCGGCGGCGCCGTCATGGTGCTGTCCCACCAGTCGAGGATCGCCACCGGCGACATCGACGCGGTGGCCCGACCAGCCGAGGCGGTGTTCGCCGCCGCCCGCGACGTCGGCATCGAACGGGGCCTTCCCCCCGAGTGGCTGAACGACCACGCCAAGGTCTACCTCCCCCTCGCCGTCGAGCCGACGTGGCGACCGATCCGGACCTACGGGAACCTCGAGGTCTTCGCCGCCGACCCCCGGATGATGTTGGCGATGAAGCTCCGAGCCCTGCGGGGCCGGCGGGACCAGGACGACATCCGGGTGCTCCTCGAGGCGACCGGGGTCACCTCGCCGGCCGAAGCCGTCGCCGTCTACGAGGAGTTCTTTCCCGAGGACCCGCTCTCGGACGGCGCCAAGCGCTTTCTCGCCGAGGAGTTCGCGCTCCCCGACCGACGACGAGGTCGACGCCGAAGGAGGTCTCCCTCCTCGGTCGGTACTGGGCCACCTCGAGCAGGGGGAAATTGTCCCATCGGCTCGTCGCCCAGGACGATGAGGGGGTGTTGACCGTTTGTGGCGAGCACCTCGAGCCAGAGAACGTCGTGCTGACCCGGCAACCCAAGGGCTCGGCGTGCCCGCGCTGCACCCGCCTGCACCGCTCGTAGGCCGTCGCCACCGCGGGGTTACGCTCTGACGATGGGGCCGGAACCGACGGAGCGCTGGAACGACCTGGGCGCGTTCATCCGTGAGCAGCGAAGCTCGGCCCGCCTGTCCCTGCGCCGGCTGTCCGAGCTGGCCGGGATCTCGAACCCGTACCTGAGCCAGATCGAGCGCGGCCTCCGCCGGCCGTCCGCGGAGATCCTCCAGCAGATCGCCAAGGCGCTCCGGATCTCCGCCGAGACCCTCTACGTGCAGGCCGGCATCCTCGACCCGCCGACCGAGGTCCCCGACCTGGCCCGGCAGATCCTCGCCGACCCGCACCTCAGCGAGGAGCAGAAGCAGGCCCTCGTCCGGATCTACCTGGCCTTCCGCCGCGAGCACGACGGGCCGGTCGACAGCCGGGAGCGGGTCGACAGCCGGGAGCGAACGGACGGACCAGAGCGGACCGACGGGCCGGAGCAGACCGACGATGACCACCCGCCGACGGCCGAGGACGGCCACGACCGCCCGGCCGGCCCGGGAGCCGGCCGTGCGTCGGCCGGCCCGACCAGTTCGGCCAGCAGTTCGGCCGTCTCGGCCGCCTCGGCCGCCTCGGCCGCCTCGGCCGGCCCGGTCGGCGACGAAGACGACGACGACGAGCCGACGCGTCTCGCACGGACGTGATCCGGAACTGCCGCCGGCGGGACGATGTCCCGCCGGCGGCAGTGACCCCCTCCGGTCAGTGGATCTTCTCCAGGCGGATCTGGCCGACGTCGGCGAGATCGGCTGTCGTGAAGGTCCGGAGTACCGTCCTGAAGCGCTCGGCGAGCTGCCCGAGTAGCTCCGGTGGCGCGCACGACGTCGTGAAGAAGAAGCCGCAGTCACCGTTCTCCTCCAGCGCACAGTTGACGCGGAGGACCTCGTTCGGCGTGACCATCCGGTAGCGCCGCTGCCGGACGCCGTCGAGCCGGAAGCCGCGCCGGCTGCCGAACATGTAGAAGGAAACGACCCGGTGGGGGAGCCAGTACTCGCGCCGCCACTCCTCGTCGACGTCGAGGAGTGTGGCCGGGACGGCGGAGTGGGTGACCATGTCGTGCACCGCCCGGATCGTCCGGGGGACGAGGTCGCCGAGCCGGTCGCTCTGGGTGACGCGGGCCTGCACGCCGGACGCAGCTGTAGAAGCAGCCGATCATCTCCTCGGTCACGCCGCGGTCACGAAGAGCGACGCCGGCGGCGATGAGGAACTCCTCCGCGCCGGCCAGGCCGTTGAGCGCGGCCTTCAGGCTGGCCAGGCAGAGCACGTACGGCGTCGCCCCGAGCTCCCGGGCCCGGGTCACCACCTTCGCCCACTCGGCCGGGCCCAACTTGAACAGCTCGGTGACCGGCGTCCCGGTGTCCTGGCGCGGCCACGTCCCGATGTCGCCGTACTGCTGTTTCAGCTCGTCCCAGTGGGCGGAGGTGCTCTTTGACCGTGTCGCACGGAGGGGTCGCGGCGAGGTGCTCGAGGAAGTTCCACTTCTCCTCTCGCGCCCTCGGCCCGTCGCCGTGCTCGAGGTAGTCGCGGTAGCGGTCGGATATCTCCGCGGCCAGCGTCGTGCTCGACGCGCTGTCGACGATCCCCTGGGAGACGAAGAGCGAGAGGATGTTCCGCTTCGGTCCCATCGTGTAGACCGTCGCCCGCAGCCGCGGGTCCCCGACCAGTGTCAACGACTCGAACACCGAGCGAGCATGGGCGATGACGTCTGTCACCCCGCCCAGGCCGGCCTGGTCGACGTCGACGACCTCGACCGTCGTTGTCGCCGCGGCCATCGGGTACTGCGCCGGCTCCCCATCCGGTCCCTCGACGAACCTGGCCCGGGCGATCGGGTAGTCCTCCACCGCCTCGCGGATCGACCGCACCAGCTTCGGCACGTCCAGGACGCCGCTCAGCAGGTAGACCCAGTTGAGGAAGCCGTTGTCGGGCGACGCGGTGTCCCGCACGACGGCCGACTGCTGGGACAGCGAGAGCCGGACCAGCGGCCGATCGGGCGGCGCCGTCGGTGGCCGGCCCGTCGGAGAGCCGAGCGCCCACATCGCTAGGACGCCCTCAGCGTGATCCCGCAGGCGACGAAGCCGTCCCAGAGACAGAACCGCCCGTTCACGCTGCCTCGCCCGTTCACGCCGGGGCCCCGCCGGTGTTGCGCCAGCCGTCCGGGTCGGACCAGCCGCCCGCATCACGCCAGCCGTTCGTATTGGGCCGGCCGACGACGTGGTGCCAGTCGTCAGCGTGCTGCCAGTCGTCGGCGTGGCCGCGGCCGTCGGTGCGGCGGCGGCTGCTCACGTGGCACCGGCGGTCGGCGTTGCGCCGGGTGGGAAGGCGGGGGAGGGTGTCGGAGACGAGGTTGGCGACGAACGACTGCCGGGCCCAGTCGACCTCGACGTAGACGTCGTCGAACCACGCAAAGCGTTCGGTCACCGAGAAGTACAGCTTGTAGAAGGCCTCCTTGGCGCTGAAGACGACCGCGGCAGCATCCGACGGACGGCGGCCGGACGCGAGCGCGCGGAGCTCGCCGGGCAGGCACACCCGAGCGAGCACCTCGTCGTCGACTGTCGCGGCCACCTCGACGTCGAGGCCGAGGCCGATCACGGCGGGGGACCGGGCGACGGCCACCGCGCAGAGGCCGCGACAGTGGGCGATGCTGCCGGCGACGCCGGCCGGCCACCGAGGCTCACCGGCCGGACCGTCCGTCACCGGTTCGTCGGCCAGTCCCATGCGGCCGAGCAAGGCCCGGGCACAGCCGCGGCCGGCGGTGAAGTCGTCCCGGCGGGCGTCGGACCGGCCGGCCGCCAGCACCTCTTCGGCGGCGTGGAGTGGCGTGGCGCGCATCGCGGCCGACGCGATGCCGGCCACGACCGGAGGCCGGAAGAGCGATCGCACCGGTGTCACTGCGCAGGGTTCATGGCGCTTCGGTCTTCGGCCAGGGCTGGGGATCCCATGAACGGATCCGGCTTGACCCAACGGAGCAGTGGTCCGGTCATGACGGTGGTCAACACGGCCATCAAGACGAAGGCCGAGAACAACTGCGTGTTCAAGATGCCGTCGTGAAGGCCGATCGTCAGGACGACCAGCTCCGTTAGTCCCCGGGTGTTCATTAGGACCCCCAGCCCCAACCCATCTCGGTACGGCAATCCCGTCAACCGCGCCCCTCCCATCACGCCGCCGACCTTGCCGGTACAGGCGACGACGAGGATCAGGACGACTGGCCACCAGCCGTCCGAGGCGATCGTCCGCAGATTGACGGACAAACCCGTAATGACGAAGAAGATCGGCAGGAGCAGCGCGGCGATCGGCGTCACGAACGTCCGCGTCTGCTCGGCCAACTGGCCTTTCGGCAACGCCGCCCCGAGCAGGAAGGCGCCGAAGATGCCTTGGACCTCCAGCGCTGTCGACGTGCCGGCGCAGAGGAAGATCCCACCGAGGACGAGGAGTATGCCACCAGGCAGGAGCTTCTGGTTGTCGAACCGCTTCAACCACCACCGAACCGGACCGACGATCAGCCCGACCATGACGGCGACCAGGACCAGCTTGAGCAGGCTCTGTCCGACGCTGGCCGACACGTCGATGGCCAGGATGACGATGAGCATCGCCCAGCACAGCAGGTCGGACTGAGCCGAGACGGCCAGCGCGAGCTCGCCGACCGGCTTGTCGCGCAGGTTGCTGTCGGTCAGGATCCGCCCGAGGACCGGGAAGGCGGTCACCGACACCGAGATGCCGACGAACAGGGCGAACGGCAGGAGGCGGACGCCGTGCGTGGTCGTGTACAGGGCAAAGGCCGCGACGATGCCGAGCAGGAACGGGACGACGGTCCCGGTCAGGGCGATCGTCGCCGACCGGCCGCGGAGCTTCGACCGCCAGTGCCCCTCCAGGTCGACGTCGAGCCCCATCATGAACATGAAGAGCACGACCCCGATCTGGGCCATTGCGGAGAGCTGGAGCTGTTGCGGGGCCGGGAAGATGCTCGTCGCCCATCCGCCGAAGATCGTCGGGCCGAGGAGTATCCCGGCGATGATCTCGCCGATGACGATCGGCTGGCGGAGCCGCCGGCAGAGCCAGGTGAGCGGCCAGGTGACCGCGGCGATGAGGGCGAGCTCGTAGAAGAGCTTGCTGTACTGCCCGAACTGCAGCAGGTGGGTCGTCGTCTCGAAAAGAGGGCTCGTCATGGCACGCAGAAATGGGAGGTAGTCGGACAAGGGCAGTTATTTGGACATATCTCTCGTCGTCTAAGTCGTATTCTGTGACGTACGCCCGATGGGACTCGAACCCATATCAGCCAAGGTATAAGCTTGGTGCTTTGCCAAATTAAGCTACGGACGTCTGTATTTGAAGGTGTGGTATTTGGAGGTGCGTGTCTTTCGCTGAGACCTTTCAGTCGGCCTCGACGTTGTCGTCGATGGCTTTGGCCAGGATCGACAGTCGGGAGTCCTCGTAGAGCTGTTCCGGCGAGAGGGCGCCCTTGCCGAAGTGGTCGTCCACCCGCGAGAGGAACCGGACGGCGGTGAGCGACGTCGCCCCGATGTCGAAGAAGTCGTCGTCGGTCTCGATCTCGTCGATCTCGAGCAGGTCGCGCCAGATGGCCGCGATGGCTTCCTCCGTACTGGTCATCGAGGTCGACGCCGACGTCGGTTGGTCGTCGGTGGTGGTCATCAGCAGTCCTTTCTCGTGTTAGTTGACGTTGGTCAGTGCGCCGTCGTGGACGGGCGCGCCGTTGCGGGTACCGGCGACCGGCCGGCGCGGGCCTTCGAACCGCTCGAGGAGCTGGCGGCGGTCGACCTTGCAGCTCGGCGTCAAGGGGAACCGGTCGCAGAGATGCACGCGGCGCGGCACCATGAACGCCGGGAGATGGTCCTCGAGGTAGCGCCGCAGCACCTTGCCGGTGGCGACGGAGCCGTCCGTCACGGCGAAAGCCACCACGGCCTTGTCGCCGTGGGTCGTGACGGTGGCGTAGCTCTGGCGAACCGCCGGGTGGCGATCGAGGTGGTGGGCGATCTCGCCGAGCTCGATGCGGTAGCCGTTGACCTTGAACTGGTCGTCCCGGCGTCCTTCGAAGACGATGTCGCCGTCCGCGGTGAAGAAGCCGTAGTCGCCGGTCCGGTAGACGCGCTCGTGGACGCCGTCGATCTCCCAGTCGACGAACCGCTCGGCGGTCAGTGCCGGCATCCCGAGGTACCCGGTGGCGAGGCCGTCCCCGGCGATGACGATCTCGCCGGTCTCGCCGGGCGCGCAGAGCGTGTTGCCGGCGACCAGGTAGATCCTGGTGTTCTGGATCGGCCGCCCGATCGGCAGGTTGCGGTCGGCGAGCGGCGGTTCGTCGACCGGGAAGTAGGCGGCGAACGTCGTCGACTCGGTCGGGCCGTAGCCGTTCACGATCCGTCCGGGGCCGTAGATGGCCAGGGCCCGGGTCATGTGGTCGACGGAGTGCGCCTCGCCGCCGGTCAGGATCGTGCCGACCGTGGCGATCGTCGTCGGGTCCTCGTCGACGATCGTGTTGAACAGGGCGGTCGCCAGCCAGAGCACGGTGACGCGCTCGGCCCGCAGCGTGTCGCCGAGCTCGGACAGTTGGATCCGCCGGTCGGGGTAGAGGACGCACGTCCCGCCCCGCAGCAGCGCTCCCCAGATCTCGACCGTCGCCGCGTCGAATGTGATGGGCGCGAGGAACAGCGACCGGCTGTCGGCGTCGAGCGGGGCGAAGACCGCCGCGAAGACGAGCCGGGCGATGCTCCGATGGCGGATCGGCACCCCCTTCGGCTGGCCGGTCGACCCGGACGTGAAGTTGACGTAGGCGATGGCGTCGGGCGAGATGGCCGTCGCCGGCCGGACGTTCGAGGTGGTCGAGGCGTCCTGCTCGCCGGAGACGACCCGGAGCTCGGAGAAGCGGTCGGCGACGACGGCCGGCCGGTCCGTGACGGCGTGCGTGCAGCCGGCGTCGGCGAAGAGCTGGCGCAGGCGCTCGTCGGGCCACGCGACGTCGAACGGCAGGTACGCGGCGCCGCACTTGAGGACGGCGAGCAGGGCGACGATCAGCTCCGGCGACCTGGCCAGACAGACGCCTACGACCGTGTCGGGCTGGACGCCGTCGGCGAGCAGCCGGTGGGCGAGGCCGTTGGCGAGATCGTCGAGCTCGAGGTACGTGAGCGAGCGGCCGTCCTGGGTGACGGCCACCGCGGTCGGCCGGTCGTCGACGCACCGCTCGAAGAGCGTGGGAACGGCGACGTCGTCCGGGTACTCGGCCGCGGTGGCGTTGACGAGCCGATGGACGGCCAGGGCCGCGTCGGAGCCGGCGATGCGTCGGTCGTCAGCCGCTCCCGGCGGTCGAGCGAGACCTCGTGGCCGCATCGTCGATCACCCGCCGCTGACCGAGTGGAGCGCCGAGGCGCTGGCCATGGGGTCGACGATCTTGTTGTGGTGGTAGACGTCCTCGCCGGCCACCTGGACGCAGGCGAACCGCTCGAGGCTGGTCTCGCCGCCGTACTCCCGCAAGGTGTCCGAGAACGGGTAGACGCGGACCTGGTTGGGCACGTAGCGACCGGTGTAGCCGAGGCGCATCGACTTCTGCGAGCTGTTCGGAAGCGACGCGTGCATGAGCGTCGACCAGAAGACGATGAACTGGCCCTGGCGCATGACCATCGGGACGGCCGACGACTCGTCCGGCTCCCATGTGGGGTCCTTCTGCAGTTGCCGGTAGTCGTAGCCGTAGAACCCTCGGCGGGTGCCGCCTTTCTCGCGCCCGTTGATGGCTGTCGCTTCGTACTCCATGACCTTCGACTCGTCGTAGTTCATGCTACGTGTGCGTGCCGGGAATGAACTGCAGGCACCCGTTCTCCTCCGTGGCCTCCGTGAACGCCGTCCAGACGGTGATCGCGCCGCCGAAGTCCACGTCCTCCGGCCAGACGATCTGCGGGTGGCCGGAGGCGTCGGCGTGGGAGAAGTTGTCGGCCTGGTGCCAGTCGGTGCCCTCGTCCCCTGGGTATTTCGGGAAGAACTCCGACCGCCAGCACAGGACGTCCGGCCCGAGGATGCTCACGACGCGGTCGACGATCTCGGGACGTGAGATGTGGGCGTTGAGGAAATCGACGTCGAGGTGGCGGTCGTAACTGGCCAGGTTCGTCGCGCCGGCAAACGACTTCTCCTCGCTGTACACCTGGTTCTCGGTGTTGAGCAGCTTCACGCGAAGCGCCCGCAGGTTCTTGGCCATCTCGTCCGGCTCGTAAAGATCGAACGGGCCGAGGTAGCCATTTCGGTTGAATTGATCGAGCTCTTCGTCAGTAAGCGAAAACGCTCTCTGCGGTGCAGTCTGACTGGTAGTCATCGTAAATCCTTTAATGCCCGATGCCATGGACCATTGAAGGACATGGTCGAACAAGACGAGTTGATTGCGTTCCCCTCGGCCATTGCCGTCCCGTAAGTGCATCATCGTTGCCAACCGAAGTCAATGGCCGAGTGAGGAAGACATACATTTTTTCGATTGACCCGGAGAATGGAAAACGACATTGCCCTGATTACGGACGGATGTACCGGTTTTCTTTTTCCGGACGGCGCCGGACGGCGCAGGTCCGCGACAGCTGCGCTCAGAGCCCGGAGACGGGAACGGCCGCGCTGGTCGTGATGTGGTCCGGGATCTTTTCGAGGAGGCGGTCGCCGGTCGTCAACGTGCCGGCCCGCTCGAATATGAGGACGGATCCCCCGGACGACGACGGTCGATGTTCGACGCCCCGCGGGACGACGAACAGGTCGCCTTCGCCCAGCCGGATCGTCTCGGTGCCGCCGTCGTCCTGGCGGATCGAGATGTCGAAGGAGCCGTCGAGAACCAGAAAGAACTCGTCGGTGTCGTCGTGCACGTGCCATACGTGGTCACCCTTGACGTGGGCGACGCGGACGTCGTAGTCGTCGACGCGCGCGACGATGCGTGGCGAGTACACCTGGTCGAAACTGGCCAGCGCATCTTTCAGGTTGATCGGGCGATTGGTCATGGAAGCATTTTCGAAAGTTGGTCGGCTCGTTGCGGACCATTTTACGACGCCGATGGGCTTCGATCCATCGAAGAAATGGAAAACGTCCGTTTATCGAATCGACGGCTCCGGCAGCCCCGACGGAGCTGGACGGGGTCGCCGGATCGGGGTCGCCCGGGGGGCCGCCGCCGGTCGCCGCCGGCCGCCGCCGGCCGGCCCGGGGTAGGGCGCCCGGAGGGGGCCGAGAACGCCACCGGTAGGCTCGGGCCCGCATGCGACGGCTGGCGGTGCTCTCTCTCCATACGTCTCCACTGGCGCAGCCGGGAACGGGTGACGGCGGCGGGATGAACGTCTACGTCCGGGAGCTGGCGGCCGCGCTGGCCCGCGCTGGGGTGTCGTGCGACGTCTTCACGAGGGCGCAGAGCCCGGCATTGCCGTCGGTGGTCGAGGTCGAACCGGGGTTGCGGGTCCATCACGTCGCGGCGGGCCCGCGGGCGCCGATGGCGAAGGAGGCGCTGCCGGCGATCGTCGACGAGTTCACCGCGGGCGTGCTCGAGCGGATGACCGGGCCGTCGGGTCTGCCGCTCGACGACGACGAGGGCGGCCCGTTCGAGGCGATTCATGCCAACTACTGGTTGTCCGGGCTGGCGGGCCACACGCTCAAGCACGAGCTCGACCTCCCGCTCGTCTCGACGTTCCACACGCTCGACCGGATCAAGGCGGAGGCCGGTCCGGAGGAGGTCGAGGCCGACCTGGCCGGTCGTCGGGCGGAGGCGGAGGCGGCGATCATCCGTTGCTCGGACGCGGTCCTGGCGTCGTGCACGGTCGAGGCCGAGCAGATCGCGGAGCTCTACCCGGCCGACCCGGCGCGGATCGCGGTCGTCGCGCCGGGGGTGGACCACGCGTTCTTCGGTCCGGGCCACCGGCCGCAGGCCCGGCGGGCGGTCGGGCTACCGGGCGACGGCCCGCTCCTGCTCATGGTCGGCCGCATCCAGCCGTTGAAGGGGGCCGACGTCGCGGTCCGCACGCTCGCCGCGCTGGCGGGTCAGGGACATCGCTACCGGCTCGTCGTCGTCGGCGGCCCGAGCGGACCGCGGGGCGACGAGACGTACGAGGCGCTCGCCGCGCTGGCGGACGATCTCGGGGTCGCCGATCGGTTGACGATGGTCGACCCGCAGCCGCACGAGCTGCTCTCGACGTACTACCGGGCGGCAGACGTCTGCCTCGTGCCGAGCCGGTCGGAGTCGTTCGGCCTGGTCGCGTTGGAGGCCGCGGCGTGCGGGACGCCGGTCGTCGCGTCCGCGGTCGGCGGCCTCACGACGCTCGTCGACCACGGCCACACCGGCTTCCTGGTCGACGAGCCCGACCCGGCCGCGTACGCGGGGTACGCGCAGCGGATCGTCGAGGAGCCGCTGCTGGCCGAGCGGTTGTCGACGGCCGCGGTGCTGCGGGCCCGCGGGTACACGTGGCGAGACGCCGCGGCGGGGCTCCGGGCCGTCCACGACGAGCTCGTCGACGGCCGACTCGTCGAGTGCTGAGCGTCTACGTGCTGAGCGTCCAAGTGCTGAGCGCCTGAGTGCCGCTGGTCGACCTGCCCGACGAGGGCGCGCTGGCCGCGGTGGTCGAGCGGATCGACGCGTGGATCGAGCGGGAGCGGTCGCCGGACGGGACGTTCGGCCTGGTCGCGGCGGAGCGCCAGGACGTCACGGACCGGACGGCGTCGCACCGGTGGTACCTGCGGTTCGCGGGCGAGGAGAAGGACTACATCACGGTCTGGCTGACGCTGCGGCAGCGGACGCTCCACCACGAGGCGCAGTTCATGCCGGTCCCCGAGGAGCACGTCGTCGAGGTGTACGAGTACCTCATGCGGCGCAACATGGACCTCTACGGCATGGCGTTCTGCCTCGGCCCGGAGGACGCGGTCTACCTCGTCGGCAAGGTCCCGGCCGGCCTGGTCGACGACGACGAGCTCGACCGGATCGCGGGGTCGTCGATCCTCTACGTCGACGACCACTTCCCGACCGCGATGACGCTGGGGTATCCCCGCCTCTACCGCCGGCGTCGGCGCGGGTAGGTCACGCCGGCGGGCACGCCCGCAATTCCCCTGTGTTCCACCCTTTGACGAATCCGGGCTGACCAGCGGCGACGCGCGCCGGCCTCGTCCAGTTGCCGTACGGCCTGACCTGCGCCTTCGCAATTTCGGCAACCGGTGAAACTCTCATACTGGAAGGGTCCCCGGAGCAGGGGGTTGGGCCTGACCCGAAGCGTGAAACTGGCCTCGTGCCTTGCTGTTGATCTGTCGGCCCGGCTTCCTGCCCGGGGACGCGCACCAGCCGGTCGGACGGACGTGACCTGATAGGAGCCTTGGTCAGCACCGTGAGAGTCCTGTCCGCCGTCCCGGCCGGTGGTGCCGTCCTACTGGTTGAGAGAAGGAGGCAGGTTCCAGCATGCCAAGCGAAGCGCAAGTTGTCATCGGCGGGGTGGACACCCACAAGGACGTCCACGTGGCCGCGGCCATCGACGAGCGGGGCAAGGTCCTCGACACGGCCAGTTTCGAGGTCACGGCCAGGGGTTATCGGGAGCTGCTCACCTGGCTGCGCTCCTTCGGCGAGCTGGCCAAGGTGGGCGTGGAGGGCACCGGTGCCTACGGGGCCGGCCTGGCGCGTCATCTGGGCGGAGCAGGCGTCGAGGTGGTCGAGGTCAACCGACCCAACCGCCAGGCCCGCCGCCGGCGGGGCAAGTCCGACACCGTCGACGCCGAGGCGGCGGCCCGGGCCGCCTTGAACGGCGAGGCGGTGGTTGTGCCCAAGGCCCAGGGCTCGGTCGTCGAGTCGATCCGGGTCCTGCGGGTGGCCTTCACCTCGGCCCGGGACTCACGCACCCGCGTGGCGCTCCAGATCCGGGACCTGATCGTGACGGCACCCGAGCAGCTGCGCGCCGTCCTTGGCCCGTTGTCGACGGCCGATCGGGTGGCACGCGGTGTCCGGCTCCAGGTGACCGGCGACGTGGCCGACCCGGTCGTCGGCACCACGCTGGCCCTGCGGACCCTCGCCCGGCGCTACCAGGCCCTCAGTGCCGAGATGGCCGAGCTGGACGCAACCCTCGACCAGCTCACCGTCCGGGCCAACCCGGCCCTGAGAGGCGCCAAGGGGGTCGGGCCCGACGTGGCCGCCATCCTGCTCACCACGGCCGGGGACAACCCGCAACGCCTGAAGAGCCAAGCGGCCTTCGCCGCCATGTGCGGCGTCTCGCCGATCGAGGCGTCGTCGGGCAAGACGGTCCGTCACCGGCTCAACCGCTCGGGCAATCGCCAGGCCAACCACGCCCTGTGGCGGATTGTCATGGTGCGGCTCAGCAGCGGCGATCCGGCGACCAAGGCCTACGTCGAACGCCGCACGGCTGAGGGCAAGAGCCGGCGTGAGATCGTGCGGTGCCTGAAGCGCCACGTCGCCCGAGAGGTCTACCGCCACCTGGTCCGCCCCGAACCCGTCCTCGCTGGCCACGACCTCCGGGTGACCCGGCTGGCCGCCCGCGTCAGCCTCCAGACGGTCGCCGACGCCCTCGGCAGCTGGCCCACCCGGATCTCCGAGCTCGAACGCGGCCTCAAGCACGACACCGCACTGGCTCGGCGCTACGGCCAGTGGCTCGACGGCCAGCTCCACGAAGGTGGCGAGGAATCCCTACAAGCGGCTTGACAACGATAGGAGCATCAGAACAACGTGCCGCCGACGGGGGGGTAGCCTCGGTCAGATGTCGGTCAAGCTGCTGCTCGTCGGTGGGGGGAAGATGGGCGGCGCGCTGCTGACCGGGCTGCTGACGCGGGGTGGCTGGAAGGCAACGGACGTCGCGGTCGTCGAGCTGGACTCGGCCCGTCGCGACGAGCTGGAGGCCGAGCACGAGGGCCTCGTCGTGTTGCCGGCCGCGGAAGCCGGGCTCGTCGACGAGGACGGCGGCGCGGTCCTGGCGGTCAAGCCGGACACGGCCGAGGCGGTCTGCCGGATGCTCGGGCTGGCTGGCGTCGGGCGCGTCCTGTCGGTCGTCGCCGGCCTGGCGGCGCAGCGGTTGGAGGCGTGCCTGCCCGACGGTGCGGTCGTGATCCGGGCGATGCCGAACACGCCGGCGCTGGTCGGCGCGGGGGTGACGGCGATCGCCGGCGGCAGCCAGGCGACCGCGGCTGACCTGGCGTGGGCCCAGGGGATCCTGGAGGCGGTGGGCACGGTCGTCCGGGTACCGGAACGGCAGCTCGACGCGGTCACCGGCCTGTCCGGCTCGGGGCCGGCGTACGTCTTCTTGGTGGCGGAGTCGTTGATCGAGGCCGGCGTGCTGGCCGGCCTGCCCCGTGAGCTCAGCCGGACGCTGGCCGTCGAGACGATCCTCGGTTCGGCGAAGCTGCTGGCCGAGACGGGCGAGCGGCCGGAGGCGTTGCGGGCCGCGGTGACGTCGCCGGGCGGGACGACCGCGGCAGGCCTGCGGGCGCTCGAGTCGCGGGCGGTCCGCTCGGCGTTCATCGAGGCCGTCGCGGCCGCGGTCGAGCGCTCCCGCAACCTCGGTCGCTGAACCCCGTCGCCGATCCCTGTCACTGACCCCTCGTCCCCCTCGCCCGGAGGGCGACTACGTCGTCGCCGAAGACGGACGACCAAGAGCCCGATGTCGTCGTACGTCGACAAAGTATGATTGTCGGTGTACGACGACATCGTCCTTGTATCGGCGTACGTCGACATAGTACGATTGTCGGTGTACGTCGACAAAAGGTGGGCACCGGTGAAGATCGTTTCGATCAGGGACCTGGCCGCAGTCGCCCGGGGCCGTCGACTCGCACTCGCCCTGAGCCAGGGAGATCTGGCGGTCAAGGCCGGCGTTTCTCGCGACTGGGTCAACTCGTTCGAGCGGGGCAAGCCCACCGTCGAGCTGTCGCATGTCCTCCGCCTGTTCGACGCCCTCGATCTACGGATCGACGTCACCGACCGCGATGATCGATCGGCCGAGCCGATGTCGCGGTCGGTCGACCTCGACGCCCTCCTCGAGGCGTACCAGAACCGATGACGGATGCCCTCGTGGTCATCCTCGACGATGTCGTTGCCGGAACCGTTACCCGGGTCGAGAGGGGGCGGCTGCGGTTCGACTACGCGGCTAACTACGGGGCGGCGAACTACGGGGCGGCTAACTACGGGGCGGCCGACGACGGGCGGTCGACGCCGACGCCCTTTTCGTTGTCCATGCCGATCCAGGTCCGGTCGCATCCGGACCGCGTCGTCACGCCCTGGCTGTGGGGCTTGCTCCCGGACAGCGAAGCGGTGCTGTCCCGATGGGCCCGGCACTTCCAGGTCTCGGCAGCCTCTCCGTTCTCGCTGCTCGCCACCCAGGTCGGGGAGGACTGCGCCGGGGCCGTCCGCTTCTCGTTGCCCGACGAGGTGGACCGGGCGCTCGGACGTCCCGGCGCGGTTGTCTGGCTCACCGAGGCAGAGGTCGCGCAGCGGCTCCGCGAGCTGAAGGAGGACTCGACTGCCTGGCTCGGCCGGTCCTTCAGCGGTCAGTTCAGCTTGGCCGGCGCCCAGGCGAAGACCGCGCTCCTCCGTCGCGACGGGCGGTGGGGCGTCCCGTCAGGGTCGACGCCGACGACGCACATCCTGAAGCCGGCAGTCTCGGGATTCGACGATCACGACCTCAACGAGCACCTCTGCCTCGCCGCGGCTCGTCGAGCCGGCCTGATCGCGGCTCGAACGACGATCGCCCAGTTCGGAGCCGAGACGGCCGTCGTCGTCGACCGGTACGACCGCGTGGACCGAGGGGGTCGGATCGTCCGGGTCCACCAGGAGGACCTCTGCCAGGCTCTGGGCTTTCCCCCGGCGAAGAAGTACCAGAACGAAGGGGGCCCCGGGCCGGCTGACGTCGCCGCTCTCCTGCGGCGGGCGATGCCGCCCGGCGAGGCCGAGGTCGCCGTCTGGCGGTTCGCCGACGCGTTGATCTGGAACTGGCTGATCGGCGGAACGGACGGCCATGCCAAGAACTACTCGGTCCTCCTCGCCGACGACAACGTTCGTCTGGCCCCGCTCTACGACGTCGCCTCGGCGCTGCCGTACGACACCCACGAGCGAAAGCTCAAGCTGGCGATGAAGGTCGGCGGTTACTACCACCTGACACCGCTGCGCAACACGTGGCCGGCCGCGGCCGCGGACCTCCGTCTCGACGTCGAGGCGCTGGTCGCCCGGGTCGGCGAGCTGGCCGGGCGGGTCGCCGATGCCTTCGCCGACGCGGCCGCCGCCCCGGAGGTCAAGCTCCTCGGTCGGGACCTCCCGGCCCGGCTGGTCGACCTGGTCGCCGAGCGGGCACGCCGCTGCCGGCAGGTGGTGGACCCGGCGCCGGCGGACTGATCGACCGGTCACCGTCCGGCCTTTGGCGTCGGATGGCCAGTCGGTTCCCACTTTCGCCAGCGCCCCGGTCGGCGTACAGTCAGGTCTGCGGAGGGGGAGTCAGGCACCGATGACCCAGCAACTCGACAGTGCGCATTCCCGGTTCATGACGGTCGGCGAGGTCGCCGCGGTGCTCCGGGTCTCGAACATGACGGTCTACCGGTTGATCAACGCCGGTGAGCTGGCCGCGGTGCGGATCGGCCGGTCGTTCCGGGTACGCGAGGAAGATCTCGACCGCTACCTGGGCGAACGGCTCACGAAGGCGGGTTGACCGGCACCGGGGCGCCGGTACCGCCGGCGTCCCCAGCGGGCGCCGACACGGTCTACTTCCTCTCCGACTACGGGCTGGCCGACGAGTTCGTCGGCGTCGTCCACGCCGTGCTGCGCCGCCTGGCGCCGGGGATCGCCGTCGTCGACCTCGTCCACCAGATCCCGCCGTACGACGTCCGGGCCGGCGCGGCTGCGCTGGTCAGGGCGGTGCCGCACCTCGGCCCGGGGGTCGTCCTGGCGATCGTCGACCCGGGGGTCGGCGGCCCGCGCCGGGGCGTCGTGCTGGAGACCGACGGGCCGGACCGCCGCTGGTTCGTCGGGCCGGACAACGGGCTGCTCCTGGCCGCGGCGGCGCGGGCCGGCGGCATCCGTCGGGCGGTCGCCCTCGAGCCGCCGGAGGGGCGTCCGGCGACGGAGGGCGGCATCGCCGGGGCCGGGCCGGCGACGTTCGACGGCCGCGACGTGTTCGCACCGGCCGCGGCCGCGCTCTGCAACGGCGCCGAGTTGGACGCGCTCGGCTGTGCGGTCGACGGACGCGAGCTCGTCCGGGTGCCCGAGCCGGTCGTCGAGATCGGATCGGTCGCCGACGGTCGGCGGCTCGTCCGGGCGGAGGTGACGTGGGTCGACCGGTTCGGCAACGCCCAGCTCGGCGCACCGGGAGCGACGGTCCCGGCATCGGTGCCGGTCGTCGCGGTCGCGGCCGGCGCCGAGGCCCGGTCGGTCCGCCGGGTCCGGACGTTCGCCGATCTCGACCCGGACGAGGTCGGTCTGCTGAGCGACGGCAACGGACAGCTCGCGCTCGTCGTGCGGGAGGGGTCGGCGGCCGACCGCCTGGCGCTCGGCCCGGGCGACCTGGTGGAACTGGTCTGGTGACCCGTCCGGCCGGTACGATCCTTTTGCATGACTAGTGAGAATGCCGAGCGGCCCCGCCGGATCCCGGAGGCGACGGTCGTCCGCCTCCCCGTCTACCAGCGGCTCCTGAGCGAGCTGCTCCGGAGCGGCTCGTCGACGGTCTCGTCGGAGCAGCTCGCGGCGATGGCCCGGGTCAACGCGGCGAAGGTGCGCAAGGACCTGTCGTTGCTCGGCTCGTTCGGGACGCGGGGCACCGGCTACGACACGGCGTTCCTGATGGCGCAGATCGACAAGGCGCTCGGCGTCGACCGCGACTGGCCGGTGGCGATCGTCGGCGTCGGCAACCTCGGTCGGGCGCTCGTCAACTCCGAGGGGTTCTCGTCGCGGGGGTTCCGGGTGGCCGCGGTCTACGACATCGACCCGGCCGTCGTCGGCGAGCGGGTCGGGCCGGTCACGGTCGAGCATGCCGACACGCTGGCCAGGACGGCCCGGGACGGCCAGGTGGCGATCGGCGTCATCGCGACGCCGGCCGCCGCGGCCCAAGAGGTCGCCGACGCGCTGGTCATGGCCGGCGTCATCTCCGTCCTCAACTTCGCCCCGCGCGTCCTCACGGTCCCGGCGGACGTCCAGCTCCGCTACGTCGACCTGTCGATCGAGCTGCAGGTCATGAGCTTCTACCAGTCCCGCCGGGCCGACGAGGTGGCCGCCGGCGGCGCGGTGCTGCGGGCCGTCGGCCTCACGCCGAACCAGGGCGCCGATGGTGGTTCGCCGGAGGCGAGCGACTACCGTTTGAGGTGAAGAGGAGGCCGCCAACCCGTTGTCCGTCGTCGTCGTAGGCATCGAGCACGACCAGGTCCCGCTCGATCTTCTGGAGCGGGTGGCCATCGGCGACGCCGAGCTGGCCAAGGTCTTGGGGACGCTGCGGGACCAGGCGAACCTGCAGGAGTCGGTCGTCCTGTCGACGTGCCTGCGGACGGAGGTCTACGCGGTCGTCGACCGGTTCCACGACGCGGTCCACGAGATCGAGGAGATCCTGGCCGAGAAGGCCGGCCTGGCGCCGTCGTCGCTCGAGGAGAAGGCGACGATCTGGTTCGACGACGACGTCGCGACCCACCTGTTCTCGGTGGCGTCCGGGCTCGAGTCGGCCGTCCTCGGCGAGGGCGAGGTCCTCGGCCAGGTCCGCCGGGCGTGGGAGCGGGCCCAGGACGAGCGGGTGAGCGGTCCCGTACTGGCGGAGCTGTTCCGCCACGCGGTCCAGGCCGGCAAGCGGGTGCGGTCGGAGACGGCGATCGCCCGGGGGACGACGTCGTTCTCGCACGCCGCGGTCGAGCTGGCCGAGGCCCGGCGACCCGGCGGCCTCGGCGGCGTCACGGTGGCGGTGGTCGGCGCCGGGGCGATGGGCACGGGCGTGCTGCAGGCGCTGGCCTCGCTGCCCGACGGTCGCCGGCCGGCCGACGTCGTCGTCGTCAACCGGACGGCGGCGCGGGCCGACGCGCTGGTCCGGTCGCTGCCGGACGGCCTGGCCGCTCGCACCGCCGGTCCGGACGAGCTGGCGACGGTGCTCGCCGGGACGGACGTCGTCTTCAGCGCGGTCGAGGCCGAAAGCCACGTCGTCGCGGTGACCGCGCTGGCGCCGACCGGCGACCGGCGGGCGCGGCCGGTGCTCGTCGTCGATCTCGGCGTCCCGAGGAACGTCGACCCGGCGGCGGCCGGCGCGGCGGGCGTCACGCTGGTCGACATGGACCACCTCAGCTCGGCGGTCGCCCAGGCCGTCGAGGAGCGCCGTGGCGAGGCCGACCGGGCCCGGGTGATCGTGGCCGAGGACGTCGCGCGGTACCGGGCGGCCGCCCGGGCTCGGGGCGCGGCGCCGGTGATCGCCTCGCTGCGGAGCCGGCTGGAGGAGACCCGGACCGCGGAGCTCGGGCGCCGCCGCAGCCAGTTCGGCGACCTGGCGCCGTCGGACTGGGAGCAGGTCGACGCGGTCACGCGGTCGGTGCTCGCCAAGCTGCTCCACGAGCCGACCGTGCTGCTGCGGGAGACGGCCGGGACGGCGCGCGGCGAGCGGCTCGTCGAGGCCCTCCGCCTCCTCTTCGACCTCTGAGGGCACGGGTGCCGGACGAGCACAGCGCGCCGGGGGAGGTCCGGCAGCTCCGACTGGCCAGCCGCGGCTCGCCGCTCGCCCGCTACCAGGCCGCGCTCGTCGCCGACCTGTTGCGCCGGGCCGACCCGACCGTCGACGTCGTCATCGAGATCGTCCGCACCGAGGGCGACCGCCAGGCCACCGTCCCGCTCGACCGGATCGGCGGGCAGGGCATCTTCACGAAGGAGATCCAGGCCGCGGTCCTCGACGGCCGGGCCGACGTCGCGGTGCACTCCGCGAAGGACCTGCCGTCGGTAACGCCGGACGGGCTGGTGCTGGCGGCCGTGCCCGAGCGGGCGGACCCGCGGGACGCGCTCGTCGGCCACCGCCTGGCCGCGCTGTCGGCCGGCGCGGTGGTGGCGACCGGCTCGGCTCGGCGCCGGGCCCAGCTGGCAAACCTGCGGCCGGACCTGACGTTCGTCGACCTGCGGGGCAACATGGCGACGCGGCTGGCCCGGGCGGTGGACGGCTCGGTCGACGCGGTCGTCGCCGCGGCCGCCGCGCTCGACCGGCTCGGCTGGGACGGCGCGCCGGTCGACCGGCTGCCCGTGTCGGTGCTCCTGCCGCAGGCCGGCCAGGGCGCGCTCGCCTTGGAAGGCCGGGCCGGCGACGACGCGACGCTCGCGTTGTTGGCCCGGGTCGACGACGTCGCGGCCCACCGGGCCGTCCGGGCCGAGCGGGCGATGCTGGCCGCGGTCGAAGGATCATGCTCGGTGCCCGTCGCCGCCTGGGCCGAACCGGCTGACTCGTCGGCCGGCCGCGCCGCCGATGCAGAGGGGGCGATCCGGCTGCACGGGCTACTGGCCAGTGGGGACGGGCGCGTCGTCGTCCGGGCCGCGTTGATCGGCGACGAGCCCGACGCGCTCGGCCGCGAGCTCGCCCGGCACCTGCTCGAGGACTGCGGCGGCCGCTCGGTCGAGGGCTGGGTCGTCGAAGGCCAGACCAGCGAGGAGCAGTCCGGCGGGGAGCCGGCCGGCGGGGAGACAGGGCGGTGACGGTGTACCTGGTCGGCGCCGGCCCGGGCGACCCGGGCCTGCTGACGCGGCGCGGCGCGGCGCTGCTCGCCCGGGCGGACGTCGTCGTCCACGACCGGCTCGTCGACCCCGACCTGCTCGACCTGGCGCCGCCGGCCGCGCTGCGGGTCGACGTCGGCAAGCGGCCGTCGCCCCGGCCGTCGGCGGTCCCGAACGACGCAGACGGGCCGGTCCGCCAGGAGGAGATCAACGAGCTGCTCGTCGCGCACGGCCGGCGCGCCGGGACGGTCGTCCGGTTGAAGGGCGGCGACCCGTTCCTCTTCGGCCGCGGCGGCGAGGAGGCGGAGGCGCTGCAGCGGGCCGGCGTCGACTGGGAGGTCGTCCCCGGCGTGACGTCCGCGGTGGCCGTGCCGGCGGCCGGCGGGATCCCGGTGACCCACCGCGGCCTCTCGACGTCGGTCACGGTCGTCACCGGCCACGTCGGCGACGAGACCGCGCCGGGCGGCGTCGACTGGGCCGCGCTGGCCGCCGGTGGCGGCACGCTCGTCGTCCTCATGGGGATGGCCGATCGCCAGGCGATCGCGGCCCGGCTGATCGCCGGCGGCCGCGCCGTGGACACGCCGGTGGCGGTCGTCGAGTGGGGCACGACGCCGGCGCAGCGGACCGAACGGACGACGCTCGACCGCCTGGCGTCCGTCGACCTCGACGCGCCGGCGGTCATCGTGATCGGTCCGGTCGCCGCCCTCGACCTGGCGTCGACCGACACCCGACCGCTGGCCGGGACGACCGTCGTCGTCACCCGGCCCCGCGACCAGGCCCGCGAGCTCGTCGCCGCGCTCACGGCCCGCGGCGCCCGGGTCATCGGGCTGCCGGTCGTCGAGATCGCCGAGGCGGCGGACGGCGGCGCGGCGCTCGACGCGGCCGCGGCCGCGGTGGCCGACTACGACTGGGTGGCGTTCACGTCGGCCAACGCGGCCCGCCGGCTCCTCGGCCGGCTGCGCGACGGCCGGGCGCTCGGCCGGGCGAAGGTGGCCGCGGTCGGCGGCGCGACGGCCGACGCGGTCGCCCGGTTCGGGCTCGTGCCGGACCTCGTGCCCGAACAGGCGACCGCGGCGGCGCTCGCGGCGGCGTTCCCGGACGCGCCGACCGACGGGCGGGTCCTCTTCCCTCGTGCCGCGGTCGCCCGGCGGGCCCTGCCGGACGGCCTGGCCACCAAGGGCTGGGCGGTCGACGAGGTCGAGGCGTACCGGACCGTCGCGGCCGCACCGCCGCCCGACGACGTCGCGGCGACGCTCGTTGGCGCGGCGGTCGTGACGTTCACGTCCCCGTCGACGGTCGCCGGCTACCTGTCGCTGACCACCGTCGGCGGCCTCCCGCTGCCGGTCCCACCGGTCGTCGCGTGCATCGGCCCGGTCACCGCGGCCGCGGCCCGCAAGGCCGGCCTCGACGTCGCGATCGAGTCGCCGTCACCGTCCGGCGAGGCGCTCGTCGCCGCGGTCGTCGCCCGGTTGGCGCACCGCCCGCCGACGAGCTGATCCGTCGATCCGACCGCCGACGGGAGCCGCCCGGCACCGGGGCGACGGCCGCCGGTGGGGCATCTGATAGAAGACGGGGCGTGACGACGGACGACGACGCCGACTGGGTGAGCCAGCTCGCCGACCGGGCGATCGCCGAGGCCGACCGGCGCGGCGGCCAGCGGCCGATCGTCGGCGCGTCCGGGATCAGCCCGTCCGGCCCGATCCATCTCGGCAACCTCCGCGAGATCATGGTCCCGCACCTCGTCGCCGACGAGATCCGTCGCCGCGGTCTGCCGTGCCGGCACGTCTTCTCGTGGGACGACTACGACCGGCTGCGCAAAGTCCCCGCCGGTATGCCCGACGACTTCGCGGCGCACATCGGGCGCCCGCTGGCCGACGTGCCCGACCCGTGCGGCGAGCACGAGAGCTGGGCCGAGCATTTCAAGGTGCCGTTCCGCGACGCGCTCGCGCAGCTCGCGGTCGACGTCGACGAGGTGAGCCAGGCCGCGCAGTACCGGTCCGGCGCGTACCGGGCCGAGATCCTCCGGGCGATGACGCACCGGCGCGAGATCTACGACATCCTCGCCAAGTTCCGCATGAAGGCACCCGACGCGCGAGCCAGACGACGAGGCCGACGACGGGATGGACGAGCCGGGCGAGCCGGACGACGGACTGGACGAGCCGGGCGGGTCGGCCCGCGACGAGTACTCGCCGTACCGGCCGTACTGCCGGGTCTGCGGGCGCGACACGACGCACGTCACCGCGTACGACGACGAGACGACGATGCTCTCGTACCACTGCGATTGCGGCCACGACGACGCGTTCCGGCTCGACTCGGTCGACCACGGGAAGCTGGCGTGGAAGGTCGACTGGCCGATGCGCTGGGCGTTCGAGAACGTCGACTTCGAGGCCGGCGGCGCCGACCACTCGTCGCCGGGCTCGAGCTTCACCGTCGGCCAGGAGATCGTCCGGTCCGTCTTCGGCGGCAACCCGCCGACGTACGTCCAGTACTCGTTCGTCGGCACCGACGGCGCGTCGAAGATGAGCGGCTCGAGCGGCAACGCGCCGACGCCGCTCGACGCGCTGGCGATCATCGAACCGTCGATCCTGCGCTGGCTGTACACCCGTGAGCCACGCCGGTCGTTCACGATCGCGTTCAGCGAGAAGATCGCCAACCTCTACGACGGCTGGGACCACCTCGACGCGAAGATCGCCGACGGGACGGTCAACCGCCGTGAGCGGGCGATGCACGCCCGCGCCGTCGCCACCGCGTCGACGACGCTGCCCGCGACCGCCCGCGTCCTGCCGTTCCGCAGCCTCGCGTCCGTCGTCGACATCACCAACGGCGAGCCCGGACAGGTCCGTCGCATCGCCGGCGAGATGCTCCGCGACCCGCCGCTCGCCTCGCTCGACGAGATCCGGCCGCGGCTCGACTGCGCGGCCACCTGGGTGACGACGTACCTGCCGGCCGGCGAGCGGACCCACATCCGGACCGTGCCGGACTCGGATCGCCTCGACGCGCTCGACGACGCGGAGCGCCAGGCGATCACCTGGCTGCTCGACGGGCTCGACGACGACTGGAGCCTCGACGGCCTGACGACGCTCCTCTACGGCATCCCGAAGCGCCAGCACGGCCTCGCGGTCGACGCCAAGACGCTCCCGCCCGAGGTGAAGGCCGCCCAGCGCGCGTTCTTCGTGCTGCTCTACGAGCTCCTCACCGGGCGTGACACCGGGCCGCGGCTGCCGACGCTGCTGCTGTCACTCGGCGCCGACCGCGTCCGCGGCCTGCTCGCACTGTGAGCGTGGGCACGCGGTTGTGGGTTAGTTCGATCCGGAAGCCGTTGGCTCATCCGCGCTAACACGGGGTCGTTGGCCGACCCGCTACAGTTGATAAGTGGTTGGTGCGGATAACTACGCCGATGTGACTTGACAGGGCATGAGCGGGGAGGGGCGATGAACGCGGAGTCCTACCGTTCAACGTTCCTCTTTGCCACTCCTTCCTGGAAGGAGGGGGTTGGACGCCTAGTCGACTTCGCCAACACTCTCACGGAGTACAACCGCACCGGAGATCTAGAGAATCCGGATACTCGAGCTCTTGCTCAGGACTGGCTTGCGGTTGGTGATGCTTTGAGATCCGCTTTGGCCAGTGCCTCGGGCAATGCCGAGTCCTGACGAATCCATACCAGACGGACCGCAATCTCCCCAGCCCAAGGCAACTTCACCAGTTGCTGAGCCGGCGGCGGCGTTCAACGAGGAAGCGCTGCAGGCAATCCAGCGTCTGGCTGCCGCCGGTCCCGAGGCAGTCTCGATGTTTTCCGCGGCGTTTTCGGCGTCAGCGTACTCCGGACCGTTGCCCTCACCAGAGCATCTACGGGAGCACGAAGACGTGCTCGCAGGGTCAGCCGATCGAATCCTCAAGATGGCCGAGAAGCAATCGGATCACCGTCAGGAGATCGAAAAAATTGCCGTGAAGGGAGGGAGCAGCAGATCCTGGTGGGGACTTTGGCTCGGCTTCGCCATCTCCGTTCTCGTGCTTGGCCTGTCCGCAGGACTAGTCCTCTCCGGATACCAGGTCGCCGGTACGGTGCTGGGAAGCGTTGATCTGGTTGCTCTGGCCAGTGTGTTCGTGATCGGGAGGACTGACCAGCGGAGAGAGCGCGTCGCCAAGGACCAGGCGACCCATACCCCTCTGCCCCCGCCGCCCACCCCGAACGCTCTTCGCCATTCGAATTGACCCGATACCGCTCATGCCATAGGCCCACCCCGCCCTAGGCTGACGAAGGTGGCCCTCTCCCGACGCCCCCGGCGGCTGCGCCGGACGGCCGGCTCTCCGCCGGCTCGTCGCCGAGACTCGCGTCACCACCGACGATCTCGTCGCGCCGCTGTTCGTCCGGGAGGGCATCGACGACGCGGTCCCGATCAGCTCGCTGCCCGGCCAGTTCCAGCACACCGTGGGATCGCTCGTCGCCGAGGCGAAGCGGCTCGTGTCGCTCGGCGTCCCCGGCATCGTCCTCTTCGGCGTGCCCGCGACGAAGGACCCGACCGGCTCGGGGGCGTGGGACCCCGACGGGATCGCCCAGCGCGCGCTCGTCGAGCTGCGGTCGGCCGTCGGCGATCAGCTCGTGCTCATCGCCGACCTCTGCCTCGACGAGTACACCGACCACGGCCACTGTGGCGTGCTCGCGGCCGACGGCACCGTCGACAACGACGCCACCGTCGACCTCTACCGCCGCGTCGCGGTCGCCCAGGCTCGGGCCGGCGCGGACGTCGTCGCGCCGAGCGGGATGATGGACGGCCAGGTCGCGGCAGTCCGCGACGCGCTCGACCGCGACGGCTTCGACGCGGTCGCCATCCTCGCCTACTCCGCCAAGCACGCGTCCGCCCTCTACGGCCCGTTCCGCGACGCGGTCGACGTCACCATCGTCGATGGCGGTGACCGCCGCGGCTACCAGCAGGAGCCCGGCAACCGCCGCGAGGCCCGGCTCGAAGTCGCGCTCGACGTCGCCGAGGGCGCCGACATGGTCATGGTCAAGCCGGCCGGCACCGCACTCGATCTGATCGCCGACGTCCGCCAAGCCGTCGACGTGCCCGTCGCCGCCTACCAGGTGAGCGGCGAGTACGCGATGGTCCACGCGGCGGCCGAGCGCGGCTGGATCGACGGGCCGGCCGTCGCGCTCGAGCAGCTCATCGCGATCAAGCGGGCCGGCGCCGACTTCGTGCTGACGTACTTCGCGGCCGACGTCGCCGAAGCGCTCGATGGCTGACGCGGACTCGGCCGACGCCGGGCTCGGCGGCGTTGGGCGGGGTGACGTGGGGCCGGCCGGCGCGGGACTGGGCGAGCCGTCCAATGCCGCCTGGTTCGAGCGGGCCCGGCGGGTGATCCCCGGCGGCGTCGACTCGCCGGTGCGGTCGTTCGCGTCGGTCGGCGGCGTGCCGTTCACGGTGGCCCACGGCGACGGCCCGTGGGTCTACGACGTCGAGGGCACGAAGTACCTCGACTTCGTCCAGTCGTACGGCGCGGTGCTGCTCGGCCACGCCCATCCGGTGACGGTCGACGCCGTCCGCCGGCAGGCCGGCCAGGGCAGCACGTTCGGCATGCCGACGCCCGGCGAGGTCCGGCTGGCCGAGGCGATCGCCGACCGGGTGCCCGGCTGCGAGCAGGTGCGGCTGGTCTCGTCGGGCACGGAGGCGTCGATGAGCGCGGTCCGGCTCGCCCGGGGCGCGACCGGCCGGGACCGGATCGTGAAGTTCGCGGGCTGCTACCACGGCCACTCGGACGGCCTGCTCGCCGGCGGCGGCAGCGGCGTCGCGACGCTCGGCCTGCCGGGGTCCGCCGGCGTACCGGCCGGCGCGGTCGCCGACACGGTCGTCGCGCCGTACAACGTCGTGCCCGAGATCGACCGGTCGGTGGCATGCGTGATCGTCGAGCCGGTCGCCGCGAACATGAACCTCGTCCCACCGGTGCCCGGGTTCTTGAACGGCCTGCGGGCGGCCTGTGACGCGGCCGGCGCGCTGCTCGTCTTCGACGAGGTCATCTCCGGCTTCCGCGTCGGTCCGGGCGGCGCGACCGCGTGGAGCGGCGTCACGCCGGACCTGTGGTGCTTCGGCAAGGTCATCGGCGGCGGTCTGCCGGTCGGCGCGTTCGGCGGGCGAGCCGACCTGCTCGCCGCCCTGGCGCCGGCCGGGCCGGTGTACCAAGCCGGCACGCTGTCGGGGAACCCGCTCGCCACCGCGGCCGGACTGGCGGTGCTCTCGCACGTCAGACCGGCCGACTACGACGACCTGACGAACCGGGCCGCGGTCTTCGCCGGCGCGCTCGCCGACGCCATCGTCAACGCCGGCCTCGCCGCGTACACGCCGACCGTCGGCCCGCTCGTCGGCCTCTTCGTCGGACCGCCCGGCTCGGTGATCGAGCCGCCGGTCGACTACGAGACCGCCCAGGCCGTTGCCGGCAACGGCGTGTACCCGCGCTTCTTCCACGCCATGCTCCGCCGCGGCGTCGCGCTGGCGCCCGGCGCGTACGAGATCCTCTTCCCGGGCATGGCCCACGGCGAACGCGAGCTGTCGCTCGCCGTCGACGTGGCGGGCGAGGCGGCGGCCGAGGTCGCGGCCGAGCTGGCCCGAGCCTGATCGATCCCCAAGGGCCCATCCCCGAGAGCCCCCATCCCCAAGGGCCCCATCCCCAAGGGCCCCATCCCCAAGGGCCCCATCCCCAAGGGCCCCATCCCCAAGGGCAGTGGGGGGCCGCCCGTACGATGGACGGATGGCCATCTGGACGCGCTCGCGGCAGTACCGCGGCGAGCGGTTGCTGGCCGGCGTCGCCCTAGAAGCGGTCGCGGCCGCCGGCACCGCCGCGGCAATCGCCGCGCCGGCGGTGGCGGTCGACGCGGCGACGATTACGTCCGGCCTGGTGCTCCGGTTCGAGGCGAGCGGGCTGGCTCTTGTCGGCCCGCAGCCGGGGTTCACGCGCAAGGTGCGATGGTCGGCGGTTTCGGGACTGCGGTTCGGACCGTCCGGTGTCCTGCCGGGAGGCATCGCCGCGGTCTCACTGGCCGCGGTCGTCAACGGGTGGGCCGTCCGCTGCTGGATCCCGTGGGCGGAGGTCCGCCCGGACGAAGTGCGCGCCCTCGACCGGCTGCTGGCCGCGTTCGCCCCCCGGGCGGCGCGGGGCCGGGTTGCTCGGGCCTATCGCCGCGCCGGACGGTCCGCCGCGCCGATCGCCGGGCCGGTGGTCGGAGTGGCGCAGCCGCCGGTGGTCGGGGTGGCGCAGCCGCCGG
The DNA here is from genome assembly GCA_963745595.1 of uncultured Actinomycetota bacterium. GTDB lineage: Bacteria > Actinomycetota > Acidimicrobiia > Acidimicrobiales > RAAP-2 > DASZUK01. The sequence goes on from CAVUYB010000018.1 coordinate 27,562, forward strand.
GGTCGGACGGACGGACGAAGTTCGGCCTGATCCGGCGAGGCTGGGCCGTCAAGGCCTGAGCGCGCGTCCGTCGCCCCGGTAGCGACGTCAGTCGCCCCGGTAGAGACGGCCGGGGTCGATCAGCTCGACGTCGGGGACGGTGGCGGCGTGCCGGACGAGCGCAGGAGTGAAGCCGGCCCGGCTGAACAGGGCGAGCCTGGTGGACGGGTCGGCTCCAGGGACGAGCTGACGGAGGTGGCGGAGGCGGTCGAGCTGGGCGATGTCGACGGCGGTGCGGCGCCACTTGGCTTCGCCGAGCAGTAGGACCCGCGGCGGCCGGCCGGGGGTCCGCTCGACGGCGACGACGTCCACCTCGTGCTGATCGTGGTGGTCCCGGCAGGGAACGACGGTGGTCCCGACCGGACCGGCAGCGGCGCCGACAGTCGCCAGGGACGCGTAGTGCGCCGTCCACTGCCGGGCGAGCTCCTCGAAGTGCGGTCCATAGATCCGGGCTTGGACGGTATCGGCCAGCTCGGCCCAGACCTGAGTGCCCTGGCGGCGGCCGAGTCGGGCCTCGTTGGGCGCCACGACGAGCTGGTAGAGCCGGAGCATGGGTTCGCTGATGTGGAACGTCGGACGATTGGCTCGGACGGCGTCGGCCTGCCGATCGACCAGGCGGGCTTCTCGGAGGACGGAGAGCGGGTGCGCCAGTGCGGTCTCTTTGCGCCCGACGGCGTCGGCGATCTGGCTGCGCCGGGTCCGGCCGGCGGCGATGGCGCCGAGCACGGACGAGTAGAGGCCGAGGTCGTTCATCTCCGGCTCCTCCGCCAGGAGGGATCGTCCTTCCCGGAAGAACGCGCTGGACGGGTTGAGGAGATGCCGGACGACCCACGGATCGAGCGCGTCGGGATCGTCGGGGAGATCGCCGTCGCAGAAGTCCCGATAGGCGGGCGTTCCGCCGACGAGCGCATGGAGGCGGATCGCCAGGTCCGGCTGGTCGAGGACCCCCCAGAAAGCCGCGGTCTCGCGGAAGTCGAACGGGCTGACGAGAATCTCGCGGGTGGCCCGGCCGCGGAGCGGTGCGGTGCCGGTGAGCAGTCCGGCCATCACGGAGAAGGCACTGCCGCAGAGGACGAGGCGCGTCCGGCTCTGCCGCCGGGCGGTGCCACGAGGGCTGAGCGCCCTTTGGATCAGCGACGGGATCTCGGGGGCCGTCTTCTGCAGGTAGGGCAGCTCGTCCAGCACGACGGTCGCCGGCCGGCCATCCTCGCCGAGGGCGAACAGGGCGTCGACCACCTCCTCCCAGGTCCGGAAGGCCACCGGGACCTGGAGGCCGGCGTGGGCGGCGTAGGCGCGGCCGACGGCCTCCAGGTTCTGCGCCGACGACTGCTCCAGACCGGCCACCATGAACCCGCCGGTCTGCTCGGCGAGCAGCTCCAACAAGAGCGTCTTTCCCTGCCGCCGACGGCCGTAGACGACGGCGAGGGTGGCGCCCAGACGGTCGTTGGTGGCAAAGGTCGCCAGATCCGACCATTCGGCATCCCGGTCGAACAGCTCGGGGGGCTTGGGCAGGGGCGTAGACATAGATAAGTGAAGTTATAATAACTCGACTTATCTATCCGTGGCAACGGTGTTGCTGCCGGTCGGGGGGGGGTGTGGCTCAGCCGCCGAGCAGGTCCGCGAGGACGGCGGACGACCCGGCGGGCAGCCGGTCGGCCAGGGCGGCCATCGCCTTGAACCCCAGCTCGGCCGGGCCGAGCGTGTCGGGGCGCATGAGGTTCGCCATGATCCGCAGGAGCGTCGCCATGAAGACCTGCGAGTGCATCCCGGTGCTGACACAGAGCCGCATCGTCTGCGGGTTGCTGATCAGCTGGACGAACGCCCGGGCGACCCGGTAGTACGGCCCGTACGCGTCGGCGAGGTGGCGGTCGTAGCGGGCGAGCGCGGCTGGGCCGCCGCCGTCGAGGGCTTCGCCGACGAACGCCGCGGCGAGCCGCCCGGTCTCGTAGCCGTAGGCGATGCCCTCGCCGTTGAACGGGTTGATCGAACCGCCAGCGTCGCCGATGACGACGACGTTCGGGCCGGTGTGCGGCCCGACGGCCATGCCCATCGGCAGCTTGCCACCGGTCGGCGGCCCGCACGCGGTCTCCGGCGAGAGGTCCCAGCTCTTCGGCGCCCACTCGACGAACGTCTCCATCAGCTTCGTCGTGTTGACGCCCTTCCACCGATTATCGGTCGAGAGCAGGCCGACGCCGACGTTCACGCGGCCGTCGCCGAGCGGGAAGATCCAGCCGTAGCCGGGGACGACGTTGCCGTCCGCGTCACGGATGTCGAGGTGCGACTCGATCAGCGGGTCGTCGTGCCGGGGCGACCGGTAGTAGCCGCGCAATGCCATCCCGAGCGGGAAGTCCTTCTGCCGGGCCGTGCCGAGCGCCCGGCCGAACCGCGAGTTCGAGCCGTCAGCGACGATGACGTACTGGGCCCGGACCTCCCGGGTCTCGCCGGTCGCCTTGTCCTTGACGATCGCGCCGAGGCAGTACGGAAGGGAGTCCCCCGCCGCCGACGCCGGGCCCGCCGGCGGGGTGCCCGCATCAGCGGGCCCCGGCTTCACGTCCTTCCCGTCGGCCAGGAGCGGCTGGACGGCCTCGGTGCCCTGCCAGATCGTCGCGCCGGCCTTCGCGGCCCGCTCCGCGACGAGCCCGTCGAGGTCGTGCCGGGTGATCGTGTAGCCGTACGACGGGAAGACCGGGTGCGACGGCCACTCGAGATCGAGCGACTGGCCGAAGCCGTACGCCCGGAGACCGGTGAAGCGGTGCGCGCCGGCCAGCGCGCCTTCGAGGCCCATGTCGGCGAGCTGGCGGACCGCCCGGGGCGTGAGGCCGTCGCCGCACGTCTTCTCGCGTGGGAACCGCTTCTTCTCGACGACCGCGACGTCCCAGCCGGCGTCGGCCAGCCAGTACGCGCACGACGAGCCGCCCGGTCCGCCGCCGATGACGAGGACGTCGTGGACGTGGCCGTCGGTGGTCGAGCGGGGTTCGGTGGGCATCTCTCGATGCTACGTCGCCGTGACCCTCACCTCACCGGGAGCGGTAGACGTCGGCGCGGTGGTCGATCCGTACGACCTCGACGACCCGTTCGATCTCGTCCAGTTCGTAGACGATCCGATAGGCCCCTCGGCGAGCGGACCACAGCCCCGCGAGCTCTCGCCGGAGCGGATGGCCCACCTGACGAGGCGCCTCGACCAGCGGCCCGAGCATGAACTCGACCGTGGCCACCGCGATTTTCGGTGGCAGTCGGTCGAGGGAACGCGCCGCCGCCGCCGCGAGCACGAGCTTCCATGCGCCGGCGCTCAACGGGCCAGGTACTTCGCCCGCAGGGCCGCGCCGTCGACGACGTGGCCTTTGGCGATCTCCTCCCGAGCCTCGTCGATCTCCCTCAGCGCCTGGGGATCCGAGAGCAGTTCGAGCGTGTCCTCGAGCGCCTCGAGCTCGTCCGGGCTGACGATGACGGCCGCCGGCCGGCCGTTGCGAGTCAGGACGACCCGGTCGTGCTGCTGCTCGACCCGGTCGACGATCTCCGAGAGATGGGCCTTGATGTGGGCGAGCGAGAGCGTCTCCGTCATGACCTCTATTCTAGTCATCATCTCGCCGCTGAGAGCTGCCGGTGGGCCGCGGACCGGTCCCGTCGATGGCCGGATGGCGAGTCAGCCGGCAGCCGCGGCGGCGTGGTCCCTCACGAGAGGAGGTCCGGGACACTCAGAATGTGCCCGCGGAAAGGGTGTCGTGGTAGAACCGGGAGGCCGTGGACCAGTACATTCCGATCGTCCTCCTGCTCGGACTGGGCGTCCTTTTCGCCGCCGGGTCGTTCATCGGGTCGAAGCTGCTCGCGCCCCGACAGAAGCCGACGAGCTCGAAGATCGCGCCGTACGAGTGCGGCATCATCCCGGACAAGGAGCCGCCACAGCGCTTCCCCGTCCGCTTCTACCTGGTCGCGATGATCTTCATCATCTTCGACATCGAGATCGTCTTCCTCTACCCGTGGGCGGTCGTCTTCCGGCAGCTCCGCGTCTTCGGCCTCGTCGAGGTGCTCGTCTTCGCGGTCGTCGTCTTCGTCGCGTTCTTGTACCTCGTCAGCAACGGCGCCCTGACCTGGGGGCCGGCCCGCAAGCTGCAGCTCGGCGTGCACCGGACGTCGGAGTCGACGATCAGCCGGATCACCGCCGCACCGGCCTCCCCACCGCCGTCGACCCCGGCCTCGCCGGCGTCGCCGGACCGGGCGGCCTAGGAGCCGGGCCGTGGGGCTCGAGGACCTACAGCACAATTTCCTGACCGGCCGCCTGGAGGACCTGGTCAAGTGGGCGCGGCGCAACAGCGTCTGGCCGGCCACGTTCGGCCTCGCGTGCTGCGCGATCGAGATGATGTCCGTCGGCGCGGCCGACTACGACATCAGCCGGCTCGGCATGGAGGTCTTCCGGGCCTCCCCCCGCCAGGCCGACCTCATGATCGTCGCCGGCCGCGTCTCGCAGAAGATGGCGCCCGTGCTCCGTCAGGTCTACGACCAGATGATGGAGCCGAAGTGGGTCATCTCGATGGGCGTCTGCGCGTCGACCGGCGGCATGTTCAACAACTACGCCATCGTCCAGGGCGTCGACCAGATCGTGCCCGTCGACGTCTACGCCCCCGGCTGCCCGCCGTCGCCCGAGACGCTCCTCCACGCCATCTTGACGCTGCACGAGAAGATCCGCACCGGCGAGATCGCCCGCCGACCCGAGCGGCCGACCGCGGCCGAGCAGATCTCCGGATGGACCCCCGAGGTCCCCGACGCCGTGCGGGTGAAGACGCCCCGATGACCGCGGAGAAGACCGGGACGACCGCGGCGACCGATCCGGCGCCGGCGACTGGCGCGACGGGGGCCGCGGCGACGGCCGTCGCCGCGGCGGTGCTGCCGGACGTGCCCCGGGCGCCCGGACGCCAGACCGACGAGATGGCGTTCCCGCCCCGTGACCGCTACCACGACCTCGTCGCGGCCTACCGCGACACCGGCTTCGAGCTCTGCGCGGACGTCTGCGCGGTCGACTACCTGAGCCATCCCGGCCGGGACCTGCCCGACGGGGTGGCCGCCGAGCGGTTCGAGGTCGTCGTCAACCTGCTCTCGTTGTCGCAGAAGCGCCGGGCGCGCGTGCGCGTCCAGGTGCCCGAGACCGACCCCTCGGTCGACTCGGTCGTCGACCTCTACCCCGGCGCCGAGGCGATGGAGCGCGAGGCGTTCGACCTCGTCGGCATCCGCTTCGACGGCCACCCCGACCTGACCCGCATCCTGATGCCCGAGGACTGGGAGGGCCACCCGCTGCGCAAGGACTACGGCGTCGGCCGCGTGCCCGTCCAGTTCAAGGAAGCGCCGGGGCCGCGATGAGCACCGAGCCGACTGACCGCCCGGTGAATGGCCGCCCGGCCGCCGACGGTCCGGCGCCTGGCGGCCCAGCCAACCGTCCGGCCGGCGACCAGCCGGCGGCTGGCACCTCGGGGACGGGCGACTTCTTCGAGGCGGTGCCGTACGTCGAGGCGGCGAGCGTCGCCGAGACGTCGGAGGGCGCCCAGGAGCTGGCGCCGCGGTCGGCGACGCCGCCGGACGAGCTGCGCCGGGAGGTCGGCGCGGTGCTCCGGCTGCCCGAGGGCGGCGTCCTCGACCCCGGCGACATCGACATCGAGCGCCGCGACGACGAGACGATGATCATCAACATGGGGCCGCAGCACCCGTCGACGCACGGCGTGCTCCGTCTCATGCTCGAGCTCGACGGCGAGACGGTGCTGCGGACGAAGCCGGTCATCGGCTACCTGCACACCGGGATGGAGAAGACCGGCGAGGAGCTGACGTACGTCCAGGGCGCGACGAACGTCACCCGCATGGACTACCTCTCGCCGCTCAACAACGAGCTCGTCTTCTCGCTGGCCACCGAGGCACTGCTCGACGTCGAGCTGCCGCCGCGGGCGGTCTGGATCCGCATGCTCATGTCCGAGCTGCAGCGCGTCTCGTCGCACCTGATGTGGATGGCGACGAACGGCATGGACCTCGGGTCGACGTCGATGATGATCTACGGCTTCCGCGAGCGCGAGATGGTGCTCACGTTCTTCGAGAAGACGACCGGCCTGCGGATGAACCACAACTACATCCGCCCCGGCGGCGTCGCGGCTGACCTGCCGGACGGCTGGGAGGACGACGTCGCCGTCCTCTGCGAGACGATCCTCACCCGCAGCTTCGAGTACGACGAGCTGCTGACCGGCCAGCCGATCTTCCGGGAGCGGACCGAGGGCATCGGCAACCTCTCGGCCGAAGAGGCACTCGCGCTGTCGGCGACCGGGCCGATCCTGCGGTCGACCGGCGTCCCGTGGGACCTGCGGCGGTCGATGCCGTACCTGGCGTACGACGAGCTCGACTTCGACGTCATCGTCGGCACGTACGGCGACAACTTCGACCGCTACTCCGTCCGCCTCAACGAGATCCGCGAGTCGATCAAGATCATCCGGCAGATCGTCGAGAAGATGCCACCCGGCGACTACCGGATCCAGGACCGCAAGATCACGCCGCCGCCGCGGGCCCGCATCGACGAGTCGATGGAGGCGCTGATCCACCACTTCAAGGTCTTCACCGAGGGCTTCCGGGTGCCCGAGGGCGAGGTCTACGTCGCCGTCGAGTCCCCTCGGGGCGAGCTCGGCTGCTACATGGTCTCCGACGGCACGTCGAAGCCGTACCGGATGCACATCCGCGGCCCGAGCTTCGTCAACCTGCAGACCGTGCCCGTGCTGCTGCGCGGTGGCCTGATCGCCGACGCGGTCGCGGTCATCTCGTCCGTCGACCCCGTCATGGGTGAGGTCGACCGCTGATGGCGCATCTCAACCCGGAGATCCGCCAGCGGGCGGAGGCGCTCGTCGCGCTCTACCCCGAGCCGCGCTCCGCGCTCATCCCGCTCTGCCATCTCGCCCAGGAGCAGGACGGCTGGCTCCAGCCGGACGCGATGGAGGAGATCGCCGAGCTCACCGGCGTGACCGCGGCCGAGGTCCGAGGCACCGCGACCTTCTACGACATGCTCCACACCGAGCCGGTCGGGACGTACCTCGTCTCGGTCTGCACGAACATCGCCTGCCTGCTCGGCGGCGCGCTCGAGCTGCTCGAGCACGCCGAGGCGACGCTCGGCATCCGCGCCGGCGGGACGACCGCCGACGGGGCCATCACGCTCGAAGAGGCCGAGTGCCTCGCCGACTGCGACCGCACCGTCTGCGTGCAGGTCAACCACCGCTACGTCGGCGGCCAGGACGCCGGGTCGTTCGACCGGCTCGTCGCCGACCTCCGCGCCGGCCGGCGGTCCGACGAGATCCCGCCCCACGGCACGCTCGTCCGGGTCCGGCGCGCCGGCGGGCTGCAGGCCGACCGGCGACAGGTCGCGACCGAGCGGGCCGCGATGGCCGACGCCCAGGCCGCCCGGGCCGCGCAGTCGGCGGCGCCTCGGCGGGCCAGTCGGGGCGGCGCCGGTAGCGCCGCGAGCGGTGGAGGGAAGGCCTGATGGCGGTCACCGAGGCGCCGCGGATCGTCACCGCCCGGATGGGCCACGACGACTCGTACACGCTCGACCGGTTCCTGGCCACCGGCGGCTACGACGGGCTGCGCAAGGCACTGACGATGACGCCGGAGGCGGTCGCGGCGGAAGTCGACGCGGCCAGCCTGCTCGGTCGCGGCGGCGCCGGCTTCCCGGCCGGCCGCAAGTGGTCGATGTTGCGCAAGGACCCGCTCACGTACCTCGTGATCAACGGGGACGAGAGCGAGCCGGCGACGTTCAAGGACCACCTGCTCGTCGAGCGCGACCCGCACCAGCTGATCGAGGGCGTCCTCATCGCCGCCTACGCCCTCCAGGTCAGCCAGGCGTTCATCTACCTGCGCGGCGAGTTCGCGCTCGGCCTCGAGCGGGTGCAGGCCGCGCTGAACGAGGCGTACGGCTACGGCGCGGTCGGTACCGACATCTTCGGGTCCGGGTTCTCCGTCGACCTCGTCGTCCACCCCGGTGCCGGCGCGTACATCTGCGGCGAGGAGACCGCGCTGCTCGAATCGCTCGAGGGCAAGCGCGGCTTCCCGCGGATCAAGCCACCGTTCTTCCCGGCGGCGATCGGCCTCTACGGGCAGCCGACCGTCGTCAACAACGTCGAGACGATGTCGAACCTGCCGTGGATCGTCACGAACGGCGGCGCGGCGTTCGCCGCCCTCGGCGACGGCCGGTCGACCGGCACCCGCCTGTTCGCCCTGGCCGGCCACGTCAAGAACCCCGGCGTCTTCGAGGTCGAGATGGTCAAGACGACGTTCCGCGACCTCGTCTACGCCCCCGTCTACGGCGGCGGCGTGCCCGGCGGCCGCGACGTCAAGGCGATCATCCCCGGCGGCGTCTCCGCGCCGTGGTTCGGGCCGGACCAGCTCGACCTGCCGCTCGGCCAGGACGAGGTCGGCAACGCCGGCTCGATGCTCGGCTCCGGCGCGATCACGATCATGGACTCGTCGACCTGTATGGTCCGCGCCGCCTGGCGGATCACGAAGTTCTTCTCCCGCGAGTCCTGCGGCCAGTGCACCCCGTGCCGTGAGGGGTCGGGCTGGCTCGAGCGGATCCTCTACCGGATCGAGCACGGCGGCGGCCGCGAAGAAGACCTCGACCTGCTGCTCGACGTCAGCGACAACATCTCGCCCGGTTTGCAATGGCCGCCGCAGCAGACGACCATCTGCGTGCTCGGTCCGTCGATCCCGTCCTCCATCCACTCCGCCATCGAGATGTTCCGCGACGAATTCCTCCTCCACGTCAAAGAAGGCGGCTGCCCGCATGGCTGACGAGAACGTCTCGTTCACGCTCGACGGACGCCCGGCGACCGCGCAGAAGGGCGAGATGCTGATCGCCGCGGCCGAGCGCGCCGGGACGTACATCCCGCGGTTCTGCTACCACCCGCGGATGAAGCCGGTCGGCATGTGCCGGATGTGCCTCGTCGAGGTGAGCGGCCCCCGCGGGGCGACGCTCCAGCCGTCGTGCTTCATCGCGGTGACCGACGGGATGGACGTCGTGACGACGTCCGACAAGGTCAAGAAGGCCCAGGACGGCGTGCTCGAGTTCCTGCTCGTCAACCACCCGCTCGACTGCCCGGTCTGCGACAAGGGCGGCGAGTGCCCGCTCCAGGACCAGACGCTCGCCTACGGCCCCGGCGAGAGCCGGTTCGTCGAGGAGAAGCGGCACTTCGAGAAGCCGGTGCCGATCTCCGACCTCGTCCTCATCGACCGCGAGCGGTGCATCCAGTGCGCCCGCTGCACCCGGTTCGCCGAGGAGGTCGCCGGGGAAGCGCAGATCGACTTCGCCGGCCGCGGCGAGCGGGTCGAGGTCGCGACGTTCCCCGGTGAGCCGTTCTCGTCGTACTTCAGCGGCAACACCGTCCAGATCTGCCCGGTCGGCGCACTGACGGCCACCCCGTACCGGTTCACCGCCCGCCCGTGGGACCTCGACCAGGTCGAATCGACGTGCACCGGCTGCGCGGTCGGCTGCCGCGTCGCCGTCCAGTCGTCGGCCAACCGGCTGACGCGCCTCTTGGGGCTCGACTCCGAACCGATCAACCACAGTTGGCTGTGCGACAAGGGCCGGTTCGCGTTCGAGTCCGTCAACGGCGACGAGATCGGAACGGACGACCGCGGGGCCGGTGGACAGTTCGCCGGCGAGGCCAAGGAGGTGGCCGGCCGCACCCGCCGGCTGACCGAGCCGATGGTCCGCAAGGACGGCGAGCTCGTCCCGGTGAGCTGGGGCGAGGCACTCACCGCGGCGGCCGACGGGCTGACCGCGGCCAAGACGGCCGGCGGCGCCAGTGCGGTGGCGCTGCTCGGCGGGGCCCGGTCGACCAACGAGGGTGCGTACGCCTGGGCGAAGCTGGCCAAGGGGATCATCGGCACCGACTCCGTCGACGCCCAGCTCGGTGACGGGCTGCCGGCCGATCTCGTCCTCTCGCTGCCCCGGGCGACGATCGACCAGGCGTGTGCCGCCCGGACGGTCGTGCTGCTCACCGGCGACGTCCGCGAGGAGCTGCCGGTGCTCTTCCTCCGCCTGCGTGAGGCCGCGGTCGACGGCGGTGTGTCGCTGGTCGAGCTCACCGCGAAGCCGACCGCGCTGACGCCGTACGCGGCCGTCTCGCTGACCACCCGGCCGGGCGACGCGCCCGAGCTGGCCCGGGCGCTCACGGGGTCGATGGCCGGCGGTGGATCGGCGCCGTCGCCTGCCGACGGGCCGGCCTGGTCGTCCGACGACCTCGACCGCGTTCGCCAGCTGCTCGGCCCGGCCGGAGCTGGCAGTGGGGGGTCTGGCGGTGAGGGAGTCGTCGTCGTCCTCGGCCGGCCGTCACTGGCCGAGCACGAAAGCGTCGTCGCCGACGCTGCCCGGGTGCTGGCCGCGGCCCTGCCGCAGGCCCGGTTCCTGCCGGCCCTGCGCCGCGGCAACGTCAACGGTGCGCTCGACATGGGCCTGGCACCCGGGCTGCTGCCCGGCCGGGTCTCGCTGGCGGCCGGTGGGGACTGGTTCACCGGCGCCTGGGGCGCGGTGCCCGAGTCGGCCGGGCTGGACGCGGCCGGCATCCTGGCCTCGCTGGCCGGCGACGCGGCCGGCGAGAGTGCCGGTGACGGCGGAGCAGCCGGCGAGAGTGCCGGTGATGGCGGAGCAGCCGGCCGGGTGCGGGCGCTCGTCCTGCTCGGTGCGGACCCGCTCGGCGACTTCCCGGACCACGACCTGGCGACCCGGGGGCTGGCGGCGGCGGAGTTCGTCGTGGCGGTCACCGGCCACGCGTCGGCGACGGTCGACCAGGCCGACGTCGTCCTGCCGGCTGCGGTCGAGCACGAGCGGCCGGGCACGACGACGAACATCGAGGGCCGGGTCACCCGGCTCGGCCAGAAGCTGGTGCCGCCGGGGCTGGCCTGGCCGGACTGGATGATCGCCACCGAGCTGGCCGGCGCGCTCGGCGCGGACCTCGGCGTCGGCAGCCTGGCCGACCTGTGGTCGGAGATCGAGTCCGTGGCGCCGGCCTACGCCGGCCTGACGCTGGCGGTGCTCGACTCTTCGGGCGCCCACGACGGCGTGCTCGCCCCGCTCGGTGCGGCCGGGTCGGGGAGCAGCCCGCGGTCGGTCGAGCCGAACGACCCGATGGCCACCCCGGGCGTCGAATCGGTCGAGCGCCAGGGCGCGCCGCCCCGGGTCGGCCTGGCGGCGTCGCCGGAGGTCGAAGAGGACCGGGAACGCGCCGGGTCGGCGCCGGTCGGTGACGGCGCGGCGGCACCGGCGGGGACGAAACCCTCCGCGCTGACCGGGGTGCCCGCCGGCGAGGTACCCCACATCCCGCCGATCGACAGCTACTCGCTACGTCTCGTCTCGTCCCGCCAGCTGTACGACCGCGGCATCGCGCTGGCCGGCTCGCCGTCGCTGGCCGGGCTCGTCCCGACCGCGGTGGCCCGGGCCAACCCGTACGACCTCGACCGGCTCGGACTGACGACCGGCGACCCGGTCCGCGTCCGCTCGGCCCGGGGCTCGCTCGTTCTGCCGGCCGACGCCGACGCCGGGGTGCCCCGGGGCGTCGTGGCGGTCGACTTCAACCTCCCGCTCGGTGGCGCTGAGGGGTCTGGGGGCGCGGCCACCGGGGCCGACGGGGTGGCGAACGCCGCCGCCGTGCTCATCGACGCCGCGGCCATCGTGACGGACGTCCGGATGGAGTCGGTCCGATGATGGACGTGCTGGCCGGCGCACTGCACCCGTTGGTCGCGCTGACGACGCACGGCGACCCGCTCTACGACAACGGCGTCGGCTGGTTCGTCTGGGTCGTCGACGTCATCAAGGTGTTGGTGGCGTTCGTCGTGCTGCTCGTCTCGGTCATGCTGATGATCTGGTTCGAGCGGAAGCTGATCTCGGACATGCAGAGCCGGATCGGGCCGAACCGGGCGGGGCCGTGGGGCCTGCTGCAGACGCTGGCGGACGGGACGAAGCTGTTCTTCAAGGAAGACCTGCTGCCGGAGCGGGCGGACAGCGCGGTCTTCAAGCTGGCGCCGTACCTGTCGCTCGTGCCGGCGCTGCTGATCTTCACGGTCGTCCCGGTCGGCGGCATCATCACGGTCTCGGGCCACACGTTCGAGCTCCAGGTGGCGGACCCGCCGGTCGGCATCCTGCTCGTGCTGGCGATGTCGTCGATCGCCGTCTACGGCGTCATGCTCGCCGGCTGGTCGTCGGGGTCGAAGTACCCGCTGCTCGGCTCGGTCCGGGCGTCGGCGCAGATGATCTCGTACGAGGCCGCGCTGGGCATCACGGTCGTCACGGTCGTCCTCATCACCGGCTCGCTGTCGACGCGGGCGATCGTCCAGTCGCAGGCGACGGGGTTCTGGGACTGGAACCTGATCCGCCTCGGGATCGTCCCGTTCTTCCTCTTCCTGGTGGCGATCACCGCTGAGCTGACGCGGCCGCCGTTCGACCTGACCGAGGCCGAGTCGGAGCTGGTCGGCGGCTTCCACACGGAGTACTCGTCGATCCGCTTCGCCATGTTCTTCCTGGCGGAGTTCATGAACGTGATCACGATGTCGGCGGTCGTCGTGACGCTCTTCTTCGGCGGCCCGGACGGCCCGGTGCCGCACATCCCGTCGTTCAGCATCTGGTTCCCGATCGTCTGGTTCCTGATCAAGGTCTTCATCTTCCTGTTCATCTACGTCTGGTTCCGGGCCGCGCTGCCACGCCTCCGCTACGACCAGCTGATGACGCTCGGCTGGAAGTACCTGATCCCGCTCTCGCTCGGCTGGCTGCTGGCGGTGGCCGGATTCATGGTCGACGGCTGGTGGGGCCTCGGCATCGCGGTGGTCGCCGCCGCGCTGGCCGGCGTGCTCATCCGGGCGTTCGGCGTCGGCCAGACCCGGGAGGCGCTGCTCGACGGCGACGTCTCGGCACGTCCTCCCATCTCGGCCGTCCGAGGGGCGGGTTCTGATGAGCATCGTCGACGACGTCAAGGAGCAGCTCAGCTTCTTCGGTGGCTTCAAGCTGACGCTCGAGCACCTGACGCGACCACGGGTGACGCGGCAGTACCCGGAGGAGAAGAAGCCGAAGCAGCCGCGCCAGCACGGCCGGCACGTCCTCAACCGCTACGAGGACGGCATGGAGAAGTGCATCGGCTGCGAGCTGTGCGCGGGCGTCTGCCCGGCGGACTGCATCTACGTCCGCGGCCTCGACAACCCGCCGGACGACCCGGTGTCGCCGGGCGAGCGGTACGGCTACGTCTACGAGATCAACTACCTGCGCTGCATCCACTGCGACCTCTGCGTCGAGGCGTGCCCGACGGAGGCGATCACCGAGTCGAAGCTGTTCGAGTTCTCCTTCACGAACCGGGCCGACGCCATCTACACGAAGGCGGAGCTCCTCGTCGGCGACGACGGCCGGCCGCAGAAGCTCCCGTGGGAGGACTGGCGGGAGGGCGACGACGAGATGACGTCGGGCTGGATGCGGGCGACGTCGCCGTCGGGCAGCGCGGCGTACGAGGGCGAGGTGCAGTGGTCCGGCGAGCTCGGCTACGGCACCCGGGCGCCCGAGGGCGGCCAGTCCGGCCGGCGCGACGACGCGGCGACCGGCACGAAGGCGCTGCGCGACGTGCTCGAGAACCACCTGCTGCCGGAGGACATCCCGCTCGAGCACCGCGGCATGAAGGGCCGCATGTGGCGGGCCCAGCTCTCGGCGGAACGCAACAAGAAGAAGATGGAGGCGACCCGGGAGCGGTTCAAGGCGCTGCGGGCGACCCGGGCGGCCCAGAAGGCATCGGCCAAGCAGGGCGACGCCGCTGATGCCGGCGGCGGGAGCCCTGGTGATGCCGGCGGCGACCGCGGGAGCCCCGGTGGTGCCGTCGGCGGGAGCCCCGGTGGTGCGGCGGCGGGAGCACAGCATGACCGGCGCCCTCCTGGCCGCTACGGCCGGCACTACCGGCCACGCGACGATCCCGGACATCATCACGTTCGTCGTCTGCGCGGCGATGACGGTGGCCGGGGCGATCGGCGTCGTGACGTCGCGCAATCCGGTGCACGCCGCGCTGTCGCTCGTCCTCACGCTGATCGGCATCGCCATCCTGTTCATCGAGCAGGACGCGGACTTCCTCGCCGCGGTGCAGATCATCGTCTACGCCGGGGCGATCGTCGTCCTGTTCCTGTTCGTGATCATGTTCCTCGGCGTCGACCGCCGGGAGAGCATCGAGGTCGAGCCGCTCAAGGGCCAGCGGCCGCTGGCCTTCCTGCTGGTCGTGCTGGCGCTCGGCGGGATCTTCGCCCTGGCCATCAACGCCGACTGGGTCACCGGCGCCCACGCGGTGGCCGGGTCGACCGCGAACGGCCATACGAACGTCTACCAACTCGGCCAGTCGGTGTTCACGACGTACCTGTTCGCGTTCGAAGCGACCGCGGCGCTGCTCGTCATCGCGGTCGTCGGCGCCGTCTTCCTGGCCCGCCGGCCTTCCGGCCCGACCGACGAGTCGCCGGAGACGGACGCTCCCGCGCTCGATGGGGCGCTCGACGACGCGGAGGAGGCGCCCGTGCCCGACCCATCAGCGACTGGCCCGTCGGCGGCCGACCGTCGTCGGCGGCCGGTCCATCGGCGGCTGGTGAGGTCGCCCCGGTGCCCGCCGACGAGGCCGAGTCGGCACCGGCCGGCGTGAGCGAGGAGGTCGCACAGTGAGCCTCGCTCCCGGCTGGTACCTCGGGCTGGCGGCGGTGCTGTTCGCCATCGGGGCGATCGGCCTGCTGGTCCGGCGCAACGTCCTGGTCATGTTCATGTGCATCGAGCTGATGCTGAACGCGGCGAACCTGACGTTCGTGACGTTCTCCCGGGTGCTGGGCGACATCGGCGGCCAGGCGGTCGTCTTCTTCGTCCTCGTGGTCGCGGCGGCGGAGGTCGTCGTCGGCCTCGGGATCGTCGTCGCGATCTACCGCCGCCGCCGCACGTCGTCGGCCGACGATCTCCACGTGCTGAAGGGCTGACCGTCCGTGCTCCACGCTGCGTTCCTCATGCCGTTGTTCCCGCTCGCCGGGTTCCTGGTGCTGCTGCTCGTCGGCCGGCGGGTCGGCGACCCGGTGGCGGGCTGGATCGGCACGGTGGCGATCGCCGGCTCGTTCGTGGCGGCCTGCATCACGCTGGTCGGGCTGCACGACGTGCCGGCGGCGGCGCGGCACCTGACGTGCGCCTACTCGTGCGGCGCGACGGTGGCCAACCACAACTTCTTCAACTGGATCCCGGTCGGTGGCCTGCAGGTGAAGGCGGCGATCCTGCTCGACCCGCTGTCGATGACGATGTGCATGTTCGTCACGGGCGTCAGCATGCTGATCCACCTGTACTCGATCGGCTACATGAAGAAGGACCGGGACTACTCGAAGTTCTTCTTGTACCTGAACCTGTTCGTCTTCTCGATGCTGGTCCTCGTGCTGGCCAACAACTTCCTGGTCACGTTCGTCGGCTGGGAAGGGGTCGGGGTCTGCTCGTACTGGCTGGTGTCGTTCTGGTTCCACCGGGAGTCGGCCGCGTCGGCGGGCAAGAAGGCGTTCATCTACAACCGGGTCGGTGACGTCGGCTTCCTGCTGGCGATGTTCCTGATCTTCTCGAAGGTCGGGTCGCTCGACTACCTGACGGTCTTCGGTCACAAGCACCTGCTCGGTGGGGCGGCGACGACGGCCGTGGTGCTGCTGCTGTTCCTGGCGGCGGCGGGCAAGTCGGCACAGATCCCGCTGTTCAACTGGTTGCCGGACGCCATGGAGGGCCCGACGCCGGTCTCGGCGCTGATCCACGCGGCGACGATGGTCACGGCCGGGGTCTACCTGCTGTGCCGGGCCAACGCCCTGCTGGCGATCTCGCCGGACGCGACGTGGGTCATCGCCATCATCGGCGGGGTCACCGCGTTCGTGGCGATGACGATCGCCTGCGCGCAGCAGGACATCAAGAAGGTGCTGGCGTTCTCGACGGTTTCGCAGATCGGCTACATGATCCTGGCGGTCGGCTGCGGCGCGTACGTGGCGGCGATCTTCCTGATGGTCTGCCACGCGTTCTACAAGGGCCTGCTCTTCCTGGGCGCCGGCTCGGTCATCCACGGCCTGGAGGACGAACAGGACCTGAAACGGATGGGCGCGCTGCGCAAGTGGCTGCCGTGGACGTTCGGCACGTTCATGGTCGGCTGGCTGGCGATCGCCGGCATCCCGCCGTTCTCCGGGTTCTGGTCGAAGGGTGACGTGCTGACGAACGTGTTCGCCAAGAGCCCGGCGCTGTACGCCATCGGCGTGCTGACCGCGCTGGGCACGGCGTACTACATGAGCCGGCTGTTCTACCTGACGTACACCGGCAAGGCCCGCTGGCAGGACCCGGCGCCGGACGGCTCGGCCGGCCCACCACACGCCGCACGAGTCGCCGTGGGTCATGCGGATCCCGCTGCTCGTGCTGGCCGTCTTCGCCGCCGCCGGCGGCATCTTCGACCTGCCGTGGGTCCACAACGACAGCTTCTACAGCTGGTTGCAGCCGGTGTTCGGCCACACGCAGTTCGTCGACCACGAGGACGGCCTCGAACAGTGGGTCCTGGCCATCGTCGACGGGGTGGTGGCGGCGATCGGGCTGACGATCGCCTGGGTGCTGTGGCGGGAGCGGCCGGGTCGCACGGTCGACCAGCCGGCGCTCGAACCGGCGTTCCTGCGCCGGGTCTGGTACTGGGACGACGTCTACGACACGCTCATCGGCCGCCCGGGCCAGGCGTTCGCCCGGTTCTGCTCGGTGGTGGTCGACGGCCGGGTCATCGACGGCGCGGTCAACGGCGCGGCCTCGCTGGTGCGGGTGACGGGGAGCGGGGTCCGCAAGCTGCAGAGCGGCTACGTCCGCAACTACGCCCTCGGCATCGCGCTGGGCCTGGCGGCGATCATCGTCTTCATGGTCTCTCGGACGTGGTGGTCGTGAGCCACTCGCCGGGCTTCCCGTACCTGACGTTCCTCGTCCTGCTGCCGTTCGCCGGGGCCATCGCGGTGGCGCTGCTCGGCGGCGTGGCCAAGGCCGACCGCCGGCTGGTCGAGGGCCTCGGCATCGCGGTGTCGGTGGCCGTCCTCGGCTTCTCGATCGGCGTGGCCGTGCTGTTCCACGCCCACGTGGCGGGCTACCAGCTCGTCTCGAACCACGTCTGGGCCCAGGGGGTCGGCGTCCGCTGGTACCTCGGGGTCGACGGGATCTCGCTGTTCCTGCTGCTGCTGACCGCGGTGCTGTTCCCGATCGTGCTCGTCGGCGCCCGGACGAAGCAGAACGCGACGGCCTACATCGCCTGGATGCTCGTGCTCGAGGCGGCGTGCATCGGCAGCTTCCTCTCGCTCGACCTGATCCTCTTCTTCTTCTTCTTCGAGATGACGCTGGTGCCGTCGTACTTCATCATCAGCGGCTGGGGCTACGCCCGCCGGGCGTACGCGGCGGTGAAGTTCTTCATCTACACGTTCTTGGGCTCGGCGTTCCTGCTCGTCGGCATCCTGGTGGTCGCGTTCTTGCACCAGAGCCAGACCGGCGTGCTGACGTTCTCGCTGCCGGCGCTCGAGCACACCCACTTCTCGAGCACGACCGGCATCCTGCTGTTCCTGGCGTTCACCGCGGCGTTCGCGGTCAAGGCGCCGCTCTTCCCGCTGCACACGTGGTCGCCGGACGCCTACCGGGAGGCGCCGACGGGCGGCTCGATGATCCTGGCCGCCGTGCTGGCGAAGCTGGGCACGTACGGCATCCTCCGGTTCGACCTCAACCTCTTCCCGCAGGCGTCGAAGGACCTGGCGCCGGTCATCCTCACCCTGGCGGTCGTCGGCATCCTCTACGGCGCGATCGTGGCGTGCGCCCAGCGAGATATGAAGCGGCTGGTGGCGTACTCGTCGCTGGCCCAGATCGGCTTCATCGCGCTCGGCATCTTCGCCTTCACCAGTCAGGGCCTGACCGGCGGCGTGCTGCTCATGGTCAACCACGGGCTGATCACGGCCGCGCTCTTCCTGCTGATCGGCTGGATCTACGAGCGTCGCCACACGTGGCAGGTGAACGAGCTCAAAGGCCTCCAGACGCCGGCGCCGGTCATGGCCGCGGTGTTCACCGTCGTCATGCTGGCGTCGATCGGATTGCCCGGCCTGAACGGCTTCGTCAGCGAGTTCCTCGTCCTCTCCGGCACGTTCCTCACGCACCGCTGGTGGGCGATCGTCGCCACCGCCGGGGTCGTCTTCGCCGCGCTCTACCTGCTCTGGGCGTACCAACAGGTCTTCCACGGCAAGGTCAGCCCGGCCAACGCCAGCACCCGTGACCTGTCGTGGAGCGAGCGGCTGGTCATCGCCCCGCTGATCATCCTGATCGTCTTCCTCGGCCTGTACCCGAAGCCGGTGCTCGACCGCATCACGCCGTCGGTCAACCAGCTCGTCGCCCACGTCGAGTCGGCCACCCACAGCCACCAGCCGCTCGTCGCCGAGCACGGCACGCGCGGCGCCGAGGTGGCGGCCAAGGCCGGCGCCAAGACCGGCGGGAAGGGTTGACGGCCATGCACCCGTTCCTCGCGGCCGCTTCCACCTCGACGGCGTCACACGCGTCGTCGGCCGGGTTCGCGCTGCCGCACATCCGCTACCTCGCCATCCTGCCGGTGATCGTCATGCTCGGCGGGGCGGTGGTCATCCTGGCCGTGACGTCGTTGATCCGCCGCCCGCTGCGGGTGCGGGTGGCGACGATCGGCACGGTCGCCGTCTCGGGCACCGCGCTCGGCTTCGCGCTGTGGCAGTGGGCCGACGTCCTCGACCACGGGCCGTTCACGGCCATCGACCAGGCGCTCGTCGTCGACGGCTTCAGCGTGCTCGTCGCCATCCTCGTGCCGTGCGCCATGCTGCTCACCGCGCTCGTCGCCGACGGCTACCTCCGGCGCGAGGGCATCACCGGCCCCGAGTTCCACGTGCTGGCGCTGATCTCGGCCGCCGGGGCGATGATCATGGCCGAGGCGAACGACCTGATCGTCATCTTCTTGGGCCTGGAGATCCTGTCGCTGGCCCTCTACGTCCTGGCCGCGTTCAACCACAAGCGGGCGGCGTCGGGCGAGGCATCGCTCAAGTACTTCATCCTCGGCGGCTTCTCGTCGGCGATCTTCCTCTACGGCATCGCGCTCACGTACGGCGCGACCGGGTCGACGAACCTCGTCCAGATCGCCGACTTCCTGTCGCACAACGTGCTGGTGTCGGACGGGCTGCTGCTGGCCGGGCTCGGGCTGTTGCTGGTCGGCTTCTGCTTCAAGGTGGCGGCCGTCCCGTTCCACATGTGGACGCCGGACGTCTATCAGGGCTCACCGTCGCCGATCACGGGCTTCATGGCCGCGGTGGCCAAGATCGGCGGGTTCGCGGCACTGCTGCGGGTGTTCGTCTCGACGTTCGGCACGCTGCGGGCCGACTGGCAGCCGGTCGTCTACGCCATCGCCATCGTCACCCTCCTGCTGGGCGCCGGCCTGGCGGTCGTCCAGCGCGACATCAAGCGCATGCTGGCGTACTCGTCGATCAACCACGCCGGGTTCGTGCTGCTCGGGCTGGAGGCCGCGACGACGAAGGGCGTCAGTGCGGCGCTCTACTACCTCTTCGCCTACACGTTCATGGTCATCGGCACGTTCGCCATCGTCACGGTCCTCGGCCGTGAGGGCGACGGCAACCACGACATCGCGTCCTACCGCGGCCTGGCCAAGCGCCAACCGTTGCTGGCCCTGTCGCTGGCCATCCTGTTGCTGGCCCAGGCCGGCGCGCCGTTCACGACCGGGCTCTGGGCGAAGCTCCAGGTCGTCATCGCCGCGGTCGACGCCAACTCGGTGCCGCTGGCCGTCGTCGCCATGGTCTCCGCGGCGATCGCCGCCTTCTTCTACCTCCGGGTGGCCGTCCTCATGTACTCCCCGCTCCCCGCGCCGGGCTCGGTGCCGGGCGACGAGCCCGATGCGGAAGCGCCGGAGCCGCTCACTGCCGGCGAGGTCGGCCCGGCCGAGCTGGCCGGATCGACCGGGCCGCACACGCCGGACCTGGGCGCCGTCCACAACGGGGCGGTGCCGGTCCCGGTCTGGGCCGGGGCCGAACAGTCGGTCGCCGCGACGACCCGGCGCAACGCGGCCCTGCTGCTCGACGCCGACCCGGTCACCGTCGAGGAGGCTCGAGCGACCTCGGCGACGGAGGCCGGCCCGGAGCCCGAGGCGGCCGAGGCGGCCAGCGCCGGGGCGCCGGACGTCGTGCCGGTGCCGGCGCTGACGGCAGTGGCCGTCGGGCTCTGCGTCGCGGTCACGGTGGTCTTCGGGATCATCCCGGGGCCGCTGATCGACCTGGCCCACCAGGCGACGCTGCTGTTCTTCCCCTGACCGGGGTGTCCGGGCCGCCGGCCCCCTGATCGGGGTGTGGCCCGCCGGCCCCCTGATCGGGACTGCCGTTCCTGGACCGGGGCTCGGAAATCATATTTTCCTACGCTCGGCTAGAACCCGGTGGCCGTCAGGTTGCAAAACGGGTATATTCACTTACTACGCATTGACCTGACGGGGCGGGCCCGCGGACAATGGTGCCGGGAACGGAGAGGCGAGGTCATGACGGGTAAACGAGCCTCCGACAAGGCTCCTCGAACGGTGGTGGCGACAGCGGCGCTGGTCGGTTTGCGCGGCGGCCAGGTCGCCGTACAGCTCGACGTGCGGGACGACGAGCCGGCCCAGCCGCCGGACGGGCCGGCGGACGACAGCGCGGAAAAGGACGGCCGAACCACCGGCCATTGATCGACACGGTCCGGCGGGATCCGGAACGGGCAGGGACACGGCCGACGTTCGTGGCCCGAGCCCATCGGCAATGCGAGAGGCGGTGCAGAGGTTCTGCACCGCTTTTTCGCGCCACCGAAGGGCCGGTGAACTCATTTCATCGCTGACGTAGGGATCTCGCCGAATTTCCAGGTTGATGCCCCGGGGGCCGTCTCTAGATGCCGGATAAGCGAGCGGTTGGTGGCGAATTGGTTGCAGTTCGGGTGAACACCGCGATGGTCGTTGACTCGCCCCGCCGGCCAGCGCAGAATCGTCAACCGATAGGCAGGTGGTTCCGGCGTATGACGCCCGTGGTGACCGGTGACGGCACCGAGGTGCGTGAGCCGAATGCCGTCTTGTCGGTGTGCAGTGCTCAGTGTCGGACCAAAAAGAGGCGAAAACATGAAGTTCAAGAACGGGCTCCGCAAGGGGCCCTTCCTGGCGGCCGCGGCCGTCGCGGCAGCCGGCCTGACCGGAGGGGTCATCGCTCTTACCGGAGGTGGGGCGTCGGCGGCAACACTGACGCACGTGTCGCTCTCGGTGAGCAACAACGCGGCCAACGTGACGGGCAGCGGGACGACAAACACGGCCATCTACACGTGGGCATTCACGACGAAGACGGCGGCCACGTTCAACAAGATCACGTTCAGTGTGCCGGCCGGGACGTCGGGCACGCTCACGCCGACCGTCTACGGGGTCACCGGCTGCACGACCAAGACCGCGGCGGTGGCCACCACACTGGTGACCCTGACGTTGGCCGGCTGCGCGGCGACGGCGGCGACATCGCCGGTCGAGGTCTCGATCAGCGGCTTCAAGAACGGCACGGTCGCGACGACCGGCACATCGACGATCACGACGTACGCGGCGACAGTGGCCAAGGACACCGGCCGGGCGTCGTACACGTTCGCCAACAACACGACCGCGGTGACGGTGACGGTGCCGGACTCGCTGACGTTCACGAACAGCGCGACGGCCGTCACACTGCTGCCGATCCCCGGCGGCGCCCAGGTGACAGCGACGGCGCTGACCCTGAAGGTCAAGACGAATGCCAAGACAGGCTACAAACTGACCGGCTGCGTCGTTGGGACAAACAAGCTCAAGAACGGCACCGGCAACACAATCCCCCAGCAGGCGACGGCGGTGACAACGCTGGCCACAGGGGTCTCGGCCTTCGGCGCCAAGGCCGCGGTCAGCGGCACCGGCGGGACGCTCGGCGCCACATGGTCGACAACCAAGTACCTCGGCTACGGCACGGTGTGCACGGCGACAACGGGCCACTCGACGATCATGAAGTCGACGGGGCCGGTGGCGACAAACACGCTGACGCTCACGAACGCCGCCCGGCTGGCGGCCACCCAGGCGGCGGGTACGTACTCGGGCACGATCTCGTACCAGCTGACGCCCTCGTACTGATGGGGGCCGGCCTGAGGGGAGCCGGCCGCTGAGCCCTCGCCACCGCCGACCCCGGTGGCCGCGGTACCTCGTCTCGGCCGTCGCCACGCTGGCCGTGGCGCGTCGCCGGGCCGGTGGTCATCGGCGGTCCGGCCGGGGCGAGCACCCTGGCCAGCCCGACCTTGACGGTGTCGAGCGCGGTCAAGACAGCCACCGCGGTGACGTACACGTACACGTTCGTCACCGCGACGGCCGGGACAGTCAAGACCGTCACGATGACGCTGCCGACCGGCACGACCGGCACGGCGGCGGCCGGGACGGTCAGCGGGCTCGGGGCCGGCACGGCGGCGCGGGCGACAACGACGATCACGTACACGGTGACGACCGTGAAGTCGGTGCCGGCCGGCACCGCGGTCTCGATCGGCGTCACCGGGCTGAAGAACACGACGACGGTCGGCTCGTACAGCTCGACGGTGACGACGAAGACGTCGGCCGGCGCCACCATCGACACGGGGACGACCAGCCCGAAGACGATCATCGCCGCGGCCGCCCTCAAGGCGACGCCGACGTGGACGGCGACCAGCCAGGCGCCGGCGGCCACCGCGGTCACCTACACCTTCGGGCTGAAGACGGCGGCGAAGACGGCGATCAAGACGGTGACGATGACCGTGCCACCGGGGACCGGCGGCACCCCGGCCCTGGGGACGGTGTCGGGGATCGGGACGGGCACCGTCGCCCTGGCGACAAACGGGCTGACGTACACCGTGACGACGGCGGCCACAGTGGCGACGACAACGACGATCTCGATCGCGGTCAGCGGCCTCGCCAACACCGCGACGGCCGGCAGCTATGTCAGCCAGGCGTCGATCAGCACGACGGCCGCGGTGGCCGAGAGCAGTCCCACCGCGGCGGTCGTCTTCTCCGGCACGCTGACGTCGCCGACATGGACACCGTCGACCCATAAGAAGTCGGCGACGACAGTGACGTACACCTACTCGTTCACGACCGCGACGACGGCGACGATCAGCACGATCACGATGACCCTGCCGACCGGTTCGGCGGGCACGCCCGGCCTCGGGACGGTCACCGGGATCGGCGCCGGCACGGTGGCGAGGGCGACAACCACGCTGACCTACACGGTCACGTCGCCGCTATTGGTGGCCGCCGGCACGGCGGTGACAATCCCGGTCACCAAGCTGACGAACACGGCGACGGCGAACACGTACACGTCGACGATCACCACCAAGAACGCCGGGACCACCGTGGACACCGGGACCACCCCGGCCGTGGCCATCGCCGGGCTCCTCAAGACAGTCCGGTGGACACCCTCTTCCACGGTGACCGGCGCGACCGGGGTCTCCTACCGGTACGCGTTCAAGACGGCCGACTCGGGGTCCATCAAGACGGTGACGATGTCCGTGCCGGCCGGGACCGCCGGCACCCCGGCGGTCGGCACAGTGGCCACAATCGGCGCCGGCACGGTCGCCCTGGCATCCAACACGCTCACCTACACGGTGACCACCGCGGCCACCATCGCCGCGACAAAGACGGTCACCATCCAGATCACCGGGCTGAAGAACACGACGACCGCCGGGCTCTACACATCGGTGGTCAAGACGAACACGGCCACCGCCCTGGTCGACACCGGGACATCGCCGACAGTTCCCTTGACAGCCACGTCGCTGACCAACCCGATCTGGTCGGTGTCGGTGGCCACCAAGTCGGCGGCGGCCACCTACACATACGCCATGACAACCGGCTACGGCGGCCACCATTACCGCGGGTGACCATGACCGTGCCCACCGGGACGACCGGGAGCGACGCTCACCGTGGGCACGGTGAGCGGGATCGGTGCCGGCACGGCCGTCCTGGCGACAAACGTCGTCACGTACACGGTGACCGCGCCCGTCCCGGTCGCCGCCGGCACGCCCGATCGCCATCCCGATCTCCGGGTTCACCAACACCGCCACCGTCGGCCGGTACACGTCGATCGTCGCCACCTACGCCACCGCCGGGCCCGGTCGACGCCGGGGTGACCGCGGCGGTGGCCATCGTGACAAAGTCGTTCACGAGCACGACCTGGACGGCGACCAGCCAGATCACGTCGGCCACCGGGGTGTCGTACACGTTCAAGTTCAAGACGGCCACGGCCGGCGCCGTCAAGACGGTGACCATGACCGTCCCCCCGGGAACCGCCGGCACCCCGGCGGTGGGCACGGTGGCCACAATCGGGGCCGGCACGGTGGCCCTGGCCACAAACACCCTCACCTACACGGTGACCACCGCGGCCACCATCGCCGTCACAAAGACGGTCTCGATCCACGATCACCGGGCTGAAGAACACGACCCTGGCCGGGAGCCAGACCAGCCAGGTCACGACGAGCACGGCGACCGCGGTCCTGAACAGTGGGGTGTCGGCCGCCCTGGCTTTCACGGGGACCCTGACCAGTCCGACGTGGACCTCGTCCAGTCACTACCGGGGGGCCGCGGACGACGTACACCTACACCTTCACGACCGCCTCGAAGGCGGTGCGTCAGCGTCGGTGACCATGACCGTCCCGACCGGGACGGCCGGTGCGACAGCGGCGGTGGGATCGGTCACCGGGATCGGGGCGGGAACAGTCGCCCTGGCCGGCACCGTCCTCACCTACACGGTGGCGACGCCGGCGGTCGTGGCCGCCGGCACGGCCGTCTCGATCACCGTCACCACACTGACCAACACCTCGACGCTCGGGACCTACACCGCCACCCTGGCCACGGCCAGCGGGAGCACAGCCGTCGACACTGGTACGACCGGCGCGGTCACAGTGATCCCGGCCCTCGCCACATTCTCCACGTCGGTCTTCACAAACGCCTGCGGTAGCCCGGCGGCCGGCTGCAGCGCGGGCGCCGGCGGCTCGACGTCGATCACCCTCCTGGCCGTCCCCGGCACCGCCGTCACCGCCACCGTCTCGCTGTCGGTGGACAGCGACGCCGCCCACGGGTACCGGGTGCGGGCCCAGTCGTCGGGGTTCGTCCGCACCGGCGGCGGGACGGCCCTCCCGGAGGCGTCGACCGCCGGCAGCGCCACGCTGCCGGTCGGCCAGTTCTACGCCACGGCGTCCCTGGTCGGGTCGGGGACCTCGGGCGCCGCCCTGTGCTCGCCGTACGGGTCGGCGAACCGGTACGTCGGCTACGGCACCACCCCGGCCAGTATCTGGAACGCCACGGCCTCGACCGGCGGGGGAACAGACACCGTGACAGTCACCGACGGGATCGAGGTCACATCGGTACAGGCCGCCGGCACGTACACGTCGACGATCGCCTACACCGTCAACCCGGCGTCGACAACGAGCTCGACGTGCTGAGGCCCACCCGCCCTCGCTCGGTCGTCCGCCGCCTGTCGGTCGTCGCGGCCGCCGCCCTGGCGGTCGGGCTCGGTCCGACCGCCCTGGCCGGGGCGACGACCTCGACGGTGCCACCAAACGCGGTGCCACCAAACGCGGTGCCACCGAGCGCGGTGCCGTCGAGCGCGTCGAGCGCCACCGCGGTCGGCCTCACGGTGTCGTGGCTGCCGGTCGCCACACCGGTGACGGTCGTCCCCGGCCGGACGACGCACGGCGTCTTCTGGATCACGAACGAGACGTCGTCCGCGGTGCCGGTGCAGATCCTGCCGGCGACCGCGCTGCCGGGGAACAACGGCGCCCTCGTCGTGCGGACCGGGAAGGACGACCGGTTCCCGGACATCACGTACACGCCGCAGAGCCTGGTGGCGGAGCCGGGGACGACGACGCCGGTCACGGTGGCGGTCGTCACGCCGCCGAACCTGGCGCCCGGCGTCTACCTGCTGCCGGCCGCCGTTCGCCCCGAGCCGGTGGCCCACGGGAACGTCCGGATCCAGCAGGAGATCGACGCGCTCGTCACGCTCGAGGTCCCCGGGCGGTCGCAGGCGAACGTCCAGCCGGCGTTCGTCTCGACGACGGCCACCCTCGGTGGGCCGACGTCGCACCTGCCGGGGCTGCCGCCGATCCAGATCGGCACGGCCGGTCGGGAGGTGCTGCGGGTCCTGGACGACTCGCCGTCGTCGTTCTACGCGTACAACGAGATCACGGCCAACCAGTCCCCGTTCGGCGAGGTCGTGTTCGACGGCCACACGACCGGGGCGCCGAGCGACTTGCGGACGCCGCCCGACCTCTACTTCCCGGGGCACTGGCGCGACTACCCGGTGACGTGGCACGCGTCGAAGCTCGGCCTCGGCGTCGCCGACCTCCACGCCTACGTCTCGTACCACACGACGTCGAGCACGGTGGCCGAGAAGGAGGTCACGACGCAGGTGCTCGTCATCTCGCCGTGGTGGGTCTTCGTGCTCTTCGGCTACCTGCTCGTCCTGCTGGCGGTGGCCACCCGGGCGGCCCGCCGGTTGGCTCGGGTGCCCGCGGCCTCGCGGCGGTCGGCCGGGGCCGGCCGGCGCGTCTGGCAGGGGCTCGGCTCGCTCGTGACGGGGGTGATCACGCTGGCGGCGGCCTTCGTCGGCCAGCCGGCCGTCGTTCGCCGCGGTCGCCGGGGCTGGTGCCGTGCTGGCCGTGGTCGTCGCGGTGGCCGGTCGCCGACCGCCGACTCGGCTGGCCCGGTGGCTCCGTGGGTACGTGCTGGCCGCGACCGGCCTGTTGCTGTTCGGCGGCGTGGCGGTCTGCCTGGCCGGCCTGTCGTCGTGGTCGGGGACGGTGGCGGTCGGCGTCCTCGCCGGGGTCGGCGTCTGGACGCTGGTCGGGTGGTGGCTGCTGTGGTGGGCCGAGGAGCACCCGGCGGCCAGTCCGGCGGAGCCGGTCAGCGATCCGTCGGGGGAGCCGGCGCCGGTCGGCTGAGGAAGCGGCCGATCACCGGGACCTCGCTCAGCGACTCGGCCCGCAGGATCGAGACGACGGTGGGGGCGAACAGCTCGGCGGAGTCGTAGACGACGTAGCGGGGGAGCCAGTCGGGCTCGTACTTGGCGTTGAACCGCCAGAGCGACTCGATCGGCAGGACGCCGGACATCCGGCGCAGCGCCCACCGCTCGACCCGCTGGGTCAGCCCGTCGCCGCTCTCGCCCTCGAGCGTCGACCGCATGGCCGCGAAGTTGAGGCTGAGGCCGTGCTGGCCGCGCTGGTGGAGGTGGTCGATCGTCGAGCAGAGCGCGAAGTCGAGCAGGCCGTTCGGGTGCTCGCCGGGGTCGCGGCGCATCAGGTCGAGCGAGAAGCCGCGGATGGCGGCCGACGGGACGAACTGGCACATGGCGGCCGGCTGGCCGTCGGGCCCGTAGACGACGGTCAGCAGCAGGCCGGTGTCGCGCTGGTCGAAGAGCCGGCCGAGCATCATCGAGAAGCCGCGCTCCTGGTCGCCGCGGCGGTTCTTGCCCATCAGCTCGACGAGCGGGCCCCCGACGTCGGGGGTGACCTGGGACGGATCGAGGAACTGGACGGTGTAGCCGTAGCGGGCGACCCGGTTGACGGCCTGGCGGAGGCCCTTCATCCGGCCGCCCTGCAGCGAGAACCGGCGCAGGTCGACGACGGCCTCGTCGCCGATGTAGAGGTGGCGCATGCCGGCGTCGCGGTAGGCGGGGAGCCACTCCTCGGCGGCGGCCATCACCGCGACGCCCCAGCCGTTGCGGTCGCAGAGCCGCCGGAACGCGTCCCAGACGTGCTGGCGCTCGCTGTGCGGACCGATCGGGTCGGGCGAGACGAGGCAGACGCCGCCGTAGACGGCGTAGGCGACGAGCGAGTCGCGGTGGAAGAACCACTGCTTGTCGTCGCGCAGCGCGAAGTAGTCGAGCGTGCCGGTGCCGTGGCGCCGGACGATGTCGCGGGCCCGCAGCTCGGCGGCCCGCCGGGCGGACACGGCGCCGGCGTGGCGGGTGCTGCCGGGCTTGGCGTGGCTGGCGGACAGGCCGCGGTCGACGACCGGTCGGGTCAGGAGGTAGATCGTGACGACCGCCAGGGCGATGCCGACGCCGAGGAGACTGGGGGAGACCCAGTCGTCGACCGTGTCGGGCAGCGCGACGGTCTGCAGGCCGACGAGCCGCTCGGCGGCCGCGCCGAGGACGACCGGCCACGACGGGAGCTGGTGGGCCCGGAGGTGGCTGCTCAGCTCGATGGCGAGGGTGGCGGCGCCGACGGCGACGACGCCGCCGACGACGAGCGTGACGACGGCGGAGCGGACGGACGACTTGTCGGCGGTCGCCCGGAACAGGTCGCGCTCGGCGAGCAGGAACAGGAGGACGAACAGCGTCAGCAGCAGGCCGCCGAGGCTGGCGCCGTGGGCGAGGTGGAGGACGAGCGTGGCCGCGAGGAGGGCGACCGCGACGATCCACGCCCGCCACTGGCCGCGCCGCACGCCGCGGGCGAGCATCATCAGCCC
Source organism: uncultured Actinomycetota bacterium (assembly GCA_963745595.1). Taxonomy (GTDB): domain Bacteria; phylum Actinomycetota; class Acidimicrobiia; order Acidimicrobiales; family RAAP-2; genus DASZUK01. The sequence continues at coordinate 56,136 of CAVUYB010000018.1, forward strand.
GATCCCGGCGAGCGCGACGAGCGCGCCGGCGGCCTGGGAGACGCCGAGCGGCACGTACTCGCGGACGAGGTGCAGGTGGCCGGCGGCCGGCCGGCTGACGGCGACGAGCAGGTCGAAGAGACCGGCGAGGAAGATGGCGGCCGCGGCGAGCCGCCGGACGCGCCGGACGCGGACACGGTTGGCCGCGACGTCCGGCGCGGCCGGCCACGACGCACCGCGTGGCCACGACGCGACGAGGGCCGGGTGCAGGTCGGCGGCGGGTTTGCGGCCCTTGACGACGTGGTAGCCGGTGGCGATCCGCTCGAGCGTGGTCGACGTCGGCAGGTCGACGTCGGCGAGCAGCAGCCGGACGTGCAGATCGGCGCCGGTCTCGAGCTCGACCCAGCTCGACTGGCGGTGGTGGAGGAAGACGGGCGGGAGGCCGACGCGGCCGCGGTGCTCGCGGACGAGCTCGGTCGTGCCGCCGGGACAGGCGAAGAAGCCGGGGCCGAGATGCGCGAGCTCGGCCCGCAGCCCACCGCCGGCGACGAGGCCGGTCAGGCCGCCGGCGATCAGGGCGCGGGCCTCGTCGAGCGCGGCCAGCGAGCCGACGGTCAGCACGCTCGACGGCGGCGCGCCGCCGGGCACGGCGAGCGAGCGATCGGCCCACGGCGGCCGGAGGTCGCCGCCGCCGTGGGCCCGCCAGATCCGCCGGGACAGGACGGCGACGACCGCGGCGAGGACGAGCTCGAGCCCGGCGACGACGACGACGGTGAAGAGGAACCGGTTCGGCCACGACGCGCTGTACGCCCGGATCAGGACGTGGCGCGGCCCGGACGCCCGGTGGACGAGGTGGTAGACGCCGTGGAAGACGACCGTCAGCCGGATGACGAGGGCGACGACGACGGCGAGCAGCGGCGGGACCCAGATGAACCGACCGAGCCGGCGGTAGAGCGTGCGGGAGCTGACGAACCGCCCGGACGCGCCGGGGTCCTCGAGGCGGTCGATGCCGGCCAGCCACGGCCGGTGCTCGGCGGTCCGGGCATCGGCGATACCCGGCGCGCCGTCGACCGGGTGCCCGGGTCGGACGAGGACGCGGCGGTCACCGGCCGCGGTCACGAGGTGCAGGTCGACGGCCTGGGTGACCTCGAGCCCGAGCGCGTAGAGCTCGGTCACGACGGCCGGGTCGGTGGCGACCTCCGGGTCCCGCCAGCCGGGCAGGACGAGCAGGCGACAGTCCGGCCGGGCGGTGAAGCCGCGGACCGCGTCGGCCAGCTCGCGGTGGGCGTCAAGCGCCCGCCGGACGACGTCGGCGTCGAGCGGCTCGTCGCCGCACGGGCCGGCGAACAGGTTCCCGCAGATGATGACCGTCCCGGGCCCCTGCCACCGTTCGAGCGTCTGGGCGACGTCGGCCGCCAGCGCCTGGGACGACGGCGAGCTCTCGGTCGACAGCAACAGGTCGCCGACGACCATGACCCGACGGCCGAGCGGGACGTCGACCCGGGTGGCGGTGGCCAGGTCGGTCGTCACCGTCGCCTCGATGGCGCCCAGCGGCTCGTCGACGTCGATGGTGGACATGGTCAGTCTCCATCGTGGCATGCCGGCCGCGGCGATCCTTCACTCCTCTCCCAGGCTGGCCACAGTCCCTTCTCAGCCGGCTGCGGTGGAGCATCCCGTGAAACCGGCCCCTCCGTACCTAACCTGGGGAGACACCAACCGGGCGGAGGTGTCATGGCCATAGGCGGACTCGTAGGTAGGTCGCCCGCGGGCGGCGGACGATCGGGCGCTCGCCACGCCTGGGCGCTTCGAGCGGCGGCGGCACTGATCGTCGTCGGTGCACCCCTCGTGACGATCGGTCAGTCGGCACCGGCTGGCGCGGCGGTGCCTTCCGGCTGGAACATCGTCACGACGCCGAGCACCGTGAACCCCACCCTCGGCAACGACTTCGTTCTCGGGAGCGCCTGTGCCAACGCCTTCGAATGTTGGGCCGTCGGGTTCTCCGTCTCGGGCGGCACAGGGTCGAGCTCGACCACCGCGGCGCTGATCGAGCAGTGGAACGGTTCGGCGTGGTCGCTCGCGCCCAGCCCGATCGCTCCGTCGCCCGGCGGCTACGCCCTCTTCGGCGTCACGTGTGTCACCAGCTCGGACTGTTGGGCGGTCGGCGGCGCTCGTAGCGTCACCGCGGGCACATCACCCTTTGGCACGCTCACGGAGAACTGGAACGGCACGTCGTGGTCGATCGTGCCGAGCCCGACGCCGGCCGGAACCGCCGGCGCGTTCCTGCGCAGCGTCGACTGCGTCGACGCGTCGGACTGCTGGGCCGTCGGCAATACCGCGACGCCGACAGGTACCGGTCAGGGTGTCCTCACCGAGCAGTGGAACGGATCGACCTGGTCCGTCGGCCCGAGCGCGCCGGTGACTGGGACGTACAGCCAGCTCAACGGCGTGTCCTGTGCCAGTGCGTCGGACTGCTGGGCCGTCGGGACGGCGGGAGCGACGGTCGAGACATCGACAGTGCCCAACCTCCCCGGCGGTCCGGGGGACCAGGGCCTGATCGAGCAGTGGAACGGCGCCACGTGGTCGGTCGTCCCGAGCTCTCGGCCGGCCACATCGGACGGGAGCTACCTGAGCGGTGTCACCTGCGTCAGCAGTCTGGACTGTTGGGCGACGGGGGCGATCACGAACCACAAGGGCAAGCCCGCCGGTGCACTGATGGAGAACTGGAACGGGTCCTCGTGGTCGGTCGTTCCGAGCCCGACGCCCCTCGATGCGACCCGGGGGCTGCTCGAGGGCGTCTCTTGCCTCGACGCCACACGCTGTTGGGCGGTCGGAACGGCTGGTGCGACAGGCGGCAGCAAAGGTACAGGGACAGGCAAAGGCACAGGGACGACAGGCAGCAGCACAGGGACAGGCAGCGGTACAGGCACGACAGGCAAGGGCACAGGGACAGGCACACACCTTCAGCCGAACGGCTTCATCGACAGCTGGAACGGATCGTCGTGGTCGGTCCAGCCGAGCCCGAACGTCACCGTGATCAGCATCCTGTACTCCGTCACGTGCCTGCGGGGCACGGCCTGTTGGGCGGTCGGCAGTGCGGCGACGAACGCCGGGGGGACAAACCCCGGCCTGCAGCCGATCATCGAGCAGATGGTGCTGCCGCCGGCGGCCAATCAGGGGATGCTCCTCGCGGCGCGTGACGGCGGCGTCTTCGCTTTCGGCAACGCGGCGTTCGCCGGCTCGATGGGCGGCAAGCCGCTCAACCAGCCGATCGTCGGCCTCGCGGCGACGCCGGACGGCAAGGGCTACTGGGAGGTCGCGTCCGACGGCGGCATCTTCGCCTTCGGCGACGCCACCTTCTACGGCTCGATGGGCGGCAAGCCGCTCAACCAGCCGATCGTCGGCATCGCGGCGACGCCGGACGGCAAGGGCTACTGGGAGGTCGCGTCCGATGGCGGCATCTTCGCCTTCGGCGACGCCACCTTCTACGGCTCGATGGGCGCCAAGCCGCTCAACCAGCCGATCGTCGGCCTCGCGGCGACGCCGGACGGCAAGGGCTACTGGGAGGTCGCGTCCGACGGCGGCATCTTCGCCTTCGGCGACGCCACCTTCTACGGCTCGATGGGCGCCAAGCCGCTGAACCGACCGATCGCTGGCATCGCGGCGACGCCCAACGGCAACGGCTATCTGCTCACCGCGTCCGACGGCGGCATCTTCGCCTTCGGCAACGCCAGCTATCTCGGTTCGGTCCCGGGCCAGAACATCGTCGCACCGTTCCCGATCGTCGGCGTCACCTACACCCCGGACGGCGGGGGCTACTGGCTGGTCGGCGCGGATGGCTCGGTGTACGCCTACGGCGACGCGGTCTACCTGGGCTCGCTGGGCGGGGTGCACCTGGCGGCGCCGATCTCCGGCATCGCCGGGCAGTGAGCGACAACCTTCGTTCAGTACGGTTGGGTCCATGACCCGGCAGGTCACCGTCCCCAGCCTTACCGACGAGCAGATGGTCCGTCGCCTCGAAGAGGCACAGCGGGACGGGCGGGACGGGCGGCTGGTCCGCGGCGACGACGAGGCCGAGCTCCGGGAGCTCTTGGGGACGCTGCGCCAGTAGGCGCGGCCTGGTACGTCGATGTCACGAGTGGCGTCCGGGCAGAGCGAGCCGATGTCGGGATGACCGTGATCCCACACTTGGATCACCCGGTTACGCCGGGTCGCTGAACGCGTCACCGGCCAGGTCGACAATGGTGTAGCCGTAGCCAGCCGGCGGCGCCACGAGGATCCCGACCACCGGGTACCGGGCGGGTTGGCGCCGGTCGAGCCGTAGAAGGCGGCGTCCCCGAACGGCGCGGTACGCGGTCGGCGGTGTCAGGAGAGCCGCCCAGTAGGCTCGGCGACCGGGCGCGGTGCGCCGAACTGGCGCCGCTGAGGCCGCCGCCGCGGGCGGCGCGAAGGCGCGGACGGGTGCGATGAAAGGACGGAGGGGATTGGCAGCGGGCGAACAGGCAGTGCGGGTGCCGGTGCCGCCGAACTGGCGTTGGCGGGACGGGGCGGTCGAGCCAGGCCCGACGGTCGTCTTCGACATCGACGGCGTCCTCTCCGACGCGACCTCCCGGCAGCACTTCATCGAGCGTGGCCGGCGCGACTGGACCGCGTTCTTCGAGGCCTGCGGCGACGACCCGGTGATCGGCGAGATCGCCCGCCTGCTCGAGCTGCTCGACCCGGCGCTCCACGTCGTGCTGCTCACCGGCCGACCGTTCCGGGTGCGGCCGCAGACGTTGGCCTGGCTGGAGCGCTACGGCCTGCGCTGGGACCTCCTCGTGATGCGCGACCGGGGTGACTACTCCCAGGTGACGATGTTCAAGCAGGCGGTCGTCGACGAGCTCCGGGGGTACGGTTTCGACCTGCGCCTCGCCCTCGAGGACGACCCGGCGAACCACGCCATGTTCGAGGCCGAAGGCGTGCCGTGCGTCTACATCCACTCCGGCTACTACGACTGACCGGCTCCGGCTGGGCCGCCTCCGGCGTTCGGCGCGAGGGGTTGGCGACGGTCGTCAGGCCGGCATCGGCGGCAACCGCTGGCCGCCGGTCTCGAAGAGGTCGGTGACTGGTCCGATCGGGTACGCCGATCGGATCTCCCGTCGCACGGCCGTCAGGTCGGGCGTCCCCAGGTAGTGGCGACCGCGGGTCTCCCCGCGGGGGAGAGCAATCCAGCGTTCACAAGAGCCTTCAGGTCACGGCTCGCTATCGCCGGATCGATGGCGTGACCCTCCGACTCCTCGACCGCGAGCCGGTAGCTCCAGTTGTGCATCCGCAGACCGCGCGAGGCGTCGCACAGCGGCCCGACGGCGCGGGCCGGGAGCTTCCGTTCGCCGACCAGTTGCTCGAAGCGCGCCCAGACGTCTTCGGCCTCCCGGACTCGTCGGAGCACGCGCTGCGCCTGCCGATAGTGGCAGTTGAGGCAGTACCGGATCCACGGTCGTGCATCGTTCTCCGGATGCCAGGACCTCCGTCCGACGTCACCGAGCACGGCGTAGTACGCCTCGGCGTCCCGTCCGATCTCCTCTTCGATCGAGGAGAACACGGGAGCCACGATCTTCTCTCTGGCCAAGACCAGCGTCTGCAGGCAACGAGCCATTCGCCCGTTACCGTCCTTGAAGGGGTGAACCATCGTGAGGTTCAGGTGAGCCATCGCGGCGCGGACCAACAGCGGCCCATCGTGGCCGTTGATGCTCTCGATCAGCTCGCTGATGAGCGCGGGAGCCGTCGAGACGTCCGGCGCCTCGTAGACGATCTCGCCGGACGGCTCTCGCTTGACGAACACATCACCGGCCCGCCACCGTCCCGGCCGCTTCGACAGATCGTGTTTGAGCATCATGAAGTGGAGTGACCTGAGTAGGGACTCGTCAACGGCCAGACGGCCGTCGTCGGCCAACTGAACGACGTACGTCATGGCGTCCCGGTACCCCTCGAGCGCGTGGCGCGTCTCCGTGGACGCTTCGAGCGTCTCCTCGTCCTCGACCGCGGCCAGCACGTCGTCGGTCGTGGCGCGGTAGCCCTCGATCGCGTTCGACGCCTGCACCGCCTTGGCGAACACGAGGCGCCGGAGACCGCCGTACCAGCGACGAGGCTCATCGACGACGCGCCATCTGAGTTGTCGCCGAAGGTCGTCGATCTCGGCGATCGCCTCGAGCTCTGCGCCGAGGTCCACCGGGGAGGCGAAGATCATGCGCTGATTATATTAATGATCTCAGCAGATAATGGAAAGATTCTGACAATCTTTGGTTAATTTCTAACATCTCCTCACGTCGAGCCCTGGATTTCGTCCTCGTCGGGCGGGCCGCGGCGGCCGGGACGGCGCCAGGGGGCGGCGAGCAGCCACCCGGCCAACAGGGCGAGCCCGGCGAGGACGAGCACCGGCCAGTCGCCGGTCCGCTCGTAGACGGTGCGGCCGGTCCGCAGGCCGACGGTGGCGAGCAGGACCTGGCGCCGACCGAGGTCGGTTCGTTGCAGGACATCGCCGCGGTTGTCGATGACGGTCGAGAACCCGGTCGGCGCGGCCTGGACGAGGTCGCGCCCCTCTTCGACGGCCTGGACGCGGTCGGCCGCGACCTCCTGGGCCGGCACCTGGCTGGTCGCGTACGACGACGTATTCGTCGGCACGACGAGCAGTTCGGCGCCAGCCTGGACGGACGATCGGCCCCGCTCGGCGTAGAAGACCTCGTACGAGACCATGACACCGAGCGGCCCGGCCGGCGTGCGCAACCGGCCGGTCCCGTCGCCGGGGATCGCGTCGAGCGGGACGGCCGACAGGTTGGCGAAGTGGGCGAAGAAGCTGCGGTACGGGACGTACTCGCCGAACGGCACGCGATGGACCTTCTCGAACGTCCCGACCACCCGCCCGCTCGGCCCCCAGGCGACGACGAGGTTGCGGAACGCGGTCGGCGACACCGTCTCGGTGACGCCGGCGACGACGGTCGTACGGAGCTGGCGGGCGAGGCCGGCCATCGTCGCGGCCGGCCGCGACCCGGCCAGCGGGCCGTCGAGCGAGATGACGTCCTCGGGCCACAGGACGAGCTGTGGCGTCCGGCCGTCGTCGCGCTGATCCATGACGGACGTCGCGGCGAGCTGGGCGGTGTAGACGGTCGCTGAGCTGACCTCCTGCTCGGAGAAGCCACGCCGACCGCCGCCCTGCACGGCGGCGACCGAGATCCGTCGGATCGGTGCGCCGCCGTCGGGGGCGAGCGCGCCGGCGACGCCGATCACGACCACGAGCAAGACCGCCGTCGCGCCGGCGGCCGTACCGGCGACCGCCCCCGGTCGGGCGAGCCATCGGCTGCGGCGTCGGTGGACGGACCGGTCGTCGCCGGCTCGAGGGGTGCCGGTTGGGTGGTCAGCGGTTGGGTGGTCAGCAGTTGGGTGGTCAGCGGTGAGCCAGAGCACCAGCTCAGCGAGGCCGGCCCCGCCGAGCCAGACGACCGCGGTCAGGAGCAGCGGGCCGCCCAGTCGGGTCGCGCCGAGCAGCGGCCCGCCGGCCTGGCCGAGGAAGACGCCGCCGATCGGCAGCCCACCGAACGGCCACGTCATCCGTACCGCTTCGAGCAGCGTGAACGCGCCGACGAACGCCGGCAGGCGGCCGCGGACCGGCGGGACGAGGCCGGCCGCGACAGCCGTCGAGAGGGCTTCGACGGCCATCAAGACGGCCGCGCCGTACCAGTTGAACGCCCGGGCCCAGAACAGTCCGGGCACGTAGCAGCCGAGCCCAGCCAGCCAGCCGGCGAGCAGCCGCGTCCGCAGCCGCAGGCCGGCGAGCCGCCAGTACAGGACGGCCCCGCCGACGAACGCGAGTGGCCACCAGCCCCACGGCGGGAGCGAGAGGGCGACGGCGACGCCGCTGACGACCGACGGGACGGCGACGCGGCCCCACCGGCGCTTCCGCCAACGCATCAGCCGGCTGGGCACCAGCGGGCCGGGTACCAGCCGGTCGGCGGCATCAGCGGGCCGCTCGCATCAGGGGAGTGCCGGCATCAGGGGCCAGGGCTGACCGGGCCAGTGTTGGCCGGGTCGGGGCCGAGGCCGAGCGCGGTCAGCACGGCGCGGCCGGCGGCGCGGCCGCTGGCGACGCAGGCCGGTACGCCGACCCCGCGGTACGCCGCGCCGGCCACCGCTAGGCCGGGCAGCCGCTTCACCGCGGCCTCGATCCCGGTCACCCGGAGCAGGTGGTGGACCCGGTACTGCGGCAGCCCGTCCGTCCACCGCGTGACCGACGTCGTCGTCGGCGCGCCGTCGATGCCGAGAAGGACACCCACCTCCGCCACGACCCGGGCGACGAGCTGCTCGTCGCTCAGCGCGGTGAAGCGGCGGTCCTCGAAGCGACCGACCGACGCCCGGAGCAGGAGCTCGCCGGGCCGCGCCAGGTGGGGCCACTTGCGCGAGAGGTACGAGCACGCGGTCATCATGAACGACCCGTCGTCGCCTTTCCGCCCGCCACCGACCTGGTCGGCCAGCGCCGCCGGGAGCGGGCTGTGCCGGGGGACGAGGAGCCCAGTGCCGACCAACCCAGTGCCGACCAACCCAGTGCCGACCAACCCAGTGCCGACCAACCCAGTGCCGACGAGCCCGTCACCGAGCGCGCCGTCCGGGTACGCGAGCGTGACGAGCGCGACCGACGAGTAGTCGATGGCCCGCAGCAGCGCGGCCGTGTCGGCGTCATGGGCGGCGAGCAGGTCCGCCGCTGGCCCGGCGGGCACCGCGAGGACGACCGCGTCGGCCACGACGTCGCCGTCGGCCGTGCGGAGCGACCACGCCGGGCCGCCGCCGGCGCCGCGGTCGAGGCGGTCGACCGCACAATCGGTGCGCACGGTCACCCCCCGGTCGGCGAGGACCGCGACGAGCCGGTCGACGAGCGTGCCGAGGCCGCCGCGCAGCGCCCAGAACGCCGGTGCCGGGTTGCTGGGCCCGCCCGGCCCGTCGCCGGTCGCCGCGGTGGCGGCCGAGCCACTATCGCCGGCCTGGGCCCGTCGGAGCGACCGCATCAGCCCGGCCCGGCCCTGCGAGGCGGCGAGCAGGATGGGGTGGGCCGCGGCCGCGCTGACGTCGTCGACGCCGCCGGCATAGATGCCGCCGACGAGCGGGTCGACGAGCCGGTCGACGACCCGCCGGCCGAGCTTCTTGGCGACGAGCGGCCCGATCGCCCGGTCGCCGAGCGGCCCGCGCAGGTCCGGGCGAGGGGCGAGCACGTCGACGAGCAGCCGGATGTTGCCGCGCAGGCCGAGGATGCCGGAGCGGGCGACCGGAAGGAACCGGGTCGGCACGCCGAGCAGCTGCCCGGCCGGCAGCGCCCGCCGGCGGCCGCCGGACCAGACCGCGGCGCCGGCCGCGCCGATCGGCTCGAGGTCGTCGCCGAGGCCGACCTCGCGGCACAGCTCGGCCGCCTCCGGGCGACGCCCGAGGAACCCGTCGGGGCCGACGTCGACCGGCCGGCCACCGAACGACTCGGTCCGCAGCTTGCCGCCGATCCGGGGCGACGCCTCGAGCACGACGACCGTCGGCGTCCCCGGCCCCGGACCCTCCCGGCCACCGGTCAGCTCCCACGCCGCGGCCAGCCCGGCGATGCCCGCCCCGACGACCGCGACCGTCCGTGGCCGCGAGCGTCGGCCCTTCGTCACGCCGCTGGTCGGACCGGTCGATCCGGCCGGTGTGGTCGGTGTGGTCGTGGCGACGGCGCGGTCCGGCGGGACCATCTCGGCCGCGTCCTCGACGACGCGGGCGAGGACGTCGAGGAAACGGGCGTCGTCGTTGAGCGACGCGGTCCGTACGAACGCGACGCCGGCCGCGTCGGCGACGGCGCGGGCCTCGACGTCGAGGTCGTAGAGGATCTCGAGGTGGTCGGCGACGAAGCCGATCGGGCAGACGACGACCGCGCCGGCCCCCGCCGCGGGGAGGCCGCGGATCACGTCGAGGATGTCGGGCCCGAGCCACGGGTCCGGCGTGCGGCCCGCGCTCTGCCACGCCACCTGCCACGTCACGCCGGCGTCCCGCTGGCGCGAGTCGGCCAGCCCGGCCCGGTCGACGACGAGCTCGGCCGAGCGGGTCAGCTGCTCGGGGTACGGGTCGCCGGCCGCGACGACCCGCTCGGGCAGCGAGTGGGCGGTGAAGACGACCTTCTCGTTGCCGCGGTCGGCCGGCAGCGACGAAAGCGCGGCGAGCACCCGGTCGGCCAGCAGGTCGGCGAAGCCGGGCGCGTCGAACCACTGGCGGACCGGGACGAACGGGACGTCCGGGGCCAGCCGACCGATCTCCGCCGCGGCGCGCTCGAGGTACTCCTCCGAGCCGAGGCTCGAACGGTGCGGCGCGAGGACGAGCCCGACGACACGGTCGACGCCGCGGCCGACGAGGCCCGCCGCGGCCTCCTCGATCGACGGCTCGGTGTGCTTCGCTCCGTAGCGGACGTCGAACCGGCCCGGCCGCGCCCGGTGCAGCCGGGCGGCGATCCCCGCGACCTGCGCGTCCGTGCGGGCGGCCAACGGCGACGTCCCACCGATGGCGTCGTAGCGCCGCCGCAGGTCGGCCAGCTGCTCCGGCGTCGGCGGCCGGCCGCGGCGGATCCGCGTGTAGAACGGCTCGATCTCGTCCGGCGTCGCCGGCGTGCCGTGGGCCATGACGAGCACGCCGACCCGCTCCGGCTCGGCGTGCTCTCGTTCGACTGGCGGTCCCGTCATTGGGCGGTTCCGGTCACTCCGGCCCGGTCACGCCGGCCCGACCCTCGGCGTGGACGAGATCGGCGACCGCGGCGAGGATGCCCGGATCCGTCTCCGGCAGGACGCCGTGACCGAGGTTGAAGACGTGGCCGGGCTGCTCCCCGGCCGCCCGCAGCACGTCGCGGGTCTCCGCCTCGACGACCGCCCACGGCGCGACGCAGATCGCCGGATCGAGGTTGCCCTGCACCGCGTGCGTCGGCCCGACGCGGCGCCGGGCCTCGTCGAGCGGCACCCGCCAGTCGATGCCGACGACGTCCGCACCGGCGGTCGCCATCAACGGGAGCAGCTCGCCGGTGCCGACGCCGAAGAGGATCGTCGGGACGCCGAGGCCGCGGACCTCGTCGAGCACGCGCCGCGTCGTCGGCAGGACGAACCGCTCGTACTCCGCCGGCGACAGGCAGCCGGCCCAGCTGTCGAAGAGCTGGACCGCTTGCGCGCCGGCCTCGACCTGGGCCCGGAGGAACGCGACGGCCATCGTCGCCAGCCGGTCGAGCAGCGCGGCCCACGTCGCCGGGTCGGTGTGCATCAGCGACTTGATCTTCGTGAACGTCCGCGACGGGCCGCCCTCGACGAGGTAGCTCGCCACCGTGAACGGGGCGCCCGAGAAGCCGATGAGCGCCACGCCGGACCCGGCCAGCTCGGCCGCCAGCAGCCGGACCGCGTCGATCACGTACGGGACGTCCGTCGACGGTTCGAGCGGTCGCAGCCGCACCAGGTCGTCGATCGACCGGAACGGCTCAGCGACGACCGGGCCGCGACCGGGCACGACGTCGACGCCGAACCCGACCGCGTGGACCGGGACGACGATGTCGCAGAACAGGATCGCCGCGTCGACGCCGTAGCGGTGGACCGGCTGCAGCGTCAGCTCGGTCGCCAGTTCCGCGTCGGCGATCGCGCCGAGGATGCTGCCGTCGCCCCGGGCGGCGCGGTACTCCGGCAGCGACCGGCCGGCCTGGCGCATGAACCAGACCGGGACGTGCGGGACCGGCTGGCCGCGGCAGGCCCGGAGGAAGGCGCTCGTCGGTTCGGCCTCCCCGGGCCCGGACGGCGGCCGAGTGGTCAAGCCGACGGCTCGATGACGACCGCGGTGCCGTACGCGCAGAGCTCGGTCCAGTTGCCGCCCATCTCGGACGTGTCGAACCGCATCGCAAGCACCGCGTTCGCCCCTCGAGCCTCGGCCTCCTCGGCCATCCGCTGGACGACCTCCTCCCGGCTCGTCTCGAGGTTCTTCGTCATGCCTTTGAGCTCGCCGCCGGCCAGCGACTTGAGGCCGGCGCCGAACTGCGAGAACGCGTTGCGCGACCGGACCGTCAGGCCGAAGCACTCGCCGAGGACCTTCGTGACCCGGTACCCCGGGACGTCGTTCATGGTCGAGATGAGCACGGCGGCCTCCCCGGTCGATCACGCGACCGCCGGCGGCGGCCGTCGCTCCAGATACTTGCAGGCCCGGGCGGGTGCCGACCACCTCCGCCGATCCGCCGGACCGGACCGCAGCCGGACCGGGGTGGTCGCAGAGGCCAGTAGAATCGCGTGCTCGCCAGTCGCCCCCTGGCACGGAAGGGACCGACGCTTGACCGCACAACGTGACATCGAGGAAGAGCAGGACTTCCTCGACCGGGCCTACGCCGGCCTGGACGCCATGCGGGCCGACGCCAACCGCATGCTCGAGTCCGTGCTCGACCTCGGTCGGGGCGGGACGTTCCAGTCGCGGACCGAGCGGGACATCGTCGTCCGGACGAGCCTCGGCCGCCTGGCCCAGCTCGACATCGGTGACCAGGCGCTCTGCTTCGGCCGGATCGACCGGCAGCCCGAGGACGGCCGCGACCGGACCGAGGCCTTTCACATCGGCCGGCTCGCCGTCTCCGGCGCCGACCACGAGCCGCTCGTCGTCGACTGGCGGGCGCCGGTCGCCGAGCCGTTCTACCGGGCGACCGGCCTCGACCCGCTCGGACTGGCCCGCCGCCGCCACCTCGCCGTGCGCGGCCGGACCGTCGTCGGCGTCGAGGACGAGTACTTCGGGCCGGCCCTCGACGGCCACGGCCCGGCCGCCGCGACGCCGACCGGTACTGCCGCGACCGATGCAACGGGCACCGGCGCAGCCGGACCTCAGACAGTCGGACCCGGGACCGCAGGAACCCGGACAGCGGGGAACCGAAACAGGCGCCGCGCTCGTCGACGGCGAGCTGCCGCTCGGCGGCCCCGGCGCGCTGCTCGCCGCGCTCGGCCAGGTGCGGACCGGGCAGATGGGCGACATCGTCGCGACGATCCAGCGCGAGCAGGACGAGATCATCCGCTCGCCGCTCGCCGGCGTCCTCATGGTCCAGGGCGGTCCGGGCACCGGCAAGACCGCGGTCGCCCTCCACCGGGCCGCGTACCTGCTCTATACGCACCGCTTCCCGCTCGAGCGTCAGGGCGTGCTCGTCGTCGGTCCGAACCCGCTGTTCCTCCGCTACATCGAGCAGGTCCTGCCGTCGCTCGGCGAGACCGGCGTCACGCTGTCGACGGTCGCCGGGCTCGTCTCCGAGATCCGCGTGCGAAGCACCGAGCCGGCCGACGTCGCCCGGCTGAAGGGCGATGCCCGGATGGTGCGGTTCCTCGCTCGCGCCGTCCGTACTCGCCAGCGCCCGCTCCGCCGCGACGTCGTCGTCCCGTTCGGCGCGGCGAGCCTCCGGCTGACCGCGGCCGACTCCGCCGACGTCATCGCCCTCGCCCGCCGTCGCCCCGGGCCGCACAACACCCGGCGGCGGTTCGTCGAGCAGCAGGTCGTCCGGCGGCTCGCCGACCAGTACCGGCGCGTCCGCCGCGACCTCGCCGGCCCGGCCGCGCCCGGCGGTCTTCCGGGCGCTGGCGAGGACGTCAATGTGGACGAGGACGTCAGTGTGGATGTCAGCCCGGATGCCGGCCTCGGCCAGCTCCTCCTGTTCCCCGGGGGCGACGGCGGTCCGGCGGGCGGCGACGATGACCAGGCGGGCGGCGGCGCTGGCGCTGACGACTTCCCCGGGCCTGACGACTTCCCCGGGCCTGACGACTTCCCCGGGCCTGACGACTTCGCCGGGCCTGACGACTTCGCCGGGGCTGACGGCGGTCCGGCGGGTGATGACCTGGGCGGTGGCCTCGGCGGGATCGACGAGCTGGCGATCGTTCCGGCCGACGAGCTCGACGTCGAGGAGTTCGGTCGCCGCGTCCGGCGGGTGCCGGAGCTGGCGGAGGCGCTGGACCGGATGTGGCCGCGGTTGGCGCCGCACGAGCTCCTCCACGACCTCTACGGCGCCCGCCCGCTGCTCGTCGCGGCCGGCCAGGGCGTGCTGACGCCGGCCGAGCAGACGTTGCTCTACCGGCCGCGGAGCCGCTCACTCGACGAGGTCCCGTGGACCGCGGCCGACGCCGCGCTGGTCGACGAGGCGAGGGCGATCCTCGGCCCGCGCCGAGCGAAGTCCCGCCGGAGCCGGCCGGACAACCGCGAGCGGCTCGAGCGGGCCCGCGAGGAGGTCGGCTACTGGCCGTCGGGGTTCGAGCTGAGCCCGACGCCGGGCGCCGGCGCGAAGGCGATCGACGACGACGGCATCCGGTCGTACGGCCACATCGTCGTCGACGAGGTCCAGGATCTCTCGCCGCTCCAGCTCCGGATGCTCGCCCGCCGCTCGCTCTCCGGCTCGATGACCGTCGTCGGCGACATCGCGCAGGCGACCGGTCCGTGGGCGCCGTCGGGCTGGCCGGAGGTCGCCGCCCACCTGACGCCGACGAAAGAACCCCGCCTGACCGAGCTGACGGTCAGCTACCGGACGCCGGCCGAGGTCGTCGAGGTGGCGGCCGGCGTCCTGGCCGTCGCCGCGCCGGGGGTGGCGCCGCCGCGGCCGGTCCGGCGGTCCGGCCACCGGCCGACGGTCACCGAGGTACCACCGGGCGCGCTGGCCGATCAGGCCGCCGCAGTGGCCGAGCAGGAGGCCGCCGCAGTGGCGCCCGGACGGGTCGCGGTGCTCGTCCCCGGCCCGCTCCACGGGGAGATCCTGCGGGCGTTGGTGGCCCGCGAGAGCGGTGCGGTCGACCCCCGCGACCCGAGGGGCCCCGGCCTGGCCGCGTCGCTCGTCGTCCTGCCGGCGGACGAGGCGAACGGACTGGAGTTCGACTCGGTCGTCGTCGTCGAACCGGCGTTGGTCGCCGCCGGGGACGGCGCTGAGAGGGAAGGCCCGCCGACGCCGACCACCCGGGGGTTGCGGGCGCTCTACGTCGCGCTGACCCGGCCGACGCAGCGGATGGCCGTCGTTCACTCGCTTCCGCTACCGACCGGCCTCGCCCTCGGCTGAACCCGTAACCAGCATGTTGGCATCGGGGGGTCCCCGTCGACTAGGAAATACGCCGTGAGCCAGGCCATTTCGGTGGAGAAGCCCGGAAAGCCGCCCCGGGTCGTCCACGATCGACCGCCGATGCTGGCCATCGGCATCATGATCTGGCTCGGCTCGGAGCTGATGTTCTTCAGTGGCCTGTTCGCGGCGTTCTTCACGATCCGCGCCAACGACCATCCGTGGCCGCCGGTCGGCACGCACCTCGACACCCTCCAGGCCGGCATCTTCACGCTCATCCTCGTGTCGTCGAGCTTCACGATGCAGAAAGCCGTCTTCGACGAGGAGCGGTTCAACCGGCGCGGCGCCCGCATCTGGGTCGGCGCCACGATGTTCCTCGGACTGGCGTTCCTCGGGAACCAGGCGTACGAGTGGGCGACGCAGCTCACCCGGCCGGGCACGAACGCGTACGGCTCGCTCTTCTTCATCATGTCCGGGCTCCACGGGCTCCACGTCTTCCTCGGACTGGTGGCGATGGTGTTCCTCCTCGGCCGGATGCGAGGGCCGGCCGGCGACCCCGGCGAGCTCTCCGTCTTCCAGGGCGTCAGCTACTACTGGCACTTCGTCGACGTCGTCTGGGTTGGTCTCTACAGTTGTCTGTTCCTCCTCAAATAGCCCCATGTCTTCCTCGAGTGCCCTGTGGCCGTGCTCCGTCGCCTGCTGAGAAACCGCTTCCTGCTCCCCGCCGCCGTGATGGTGGTCGCCGGGCTGTCCGGCCTCGTCGGGCTCGTCGGGTCGACCGCGCCGGCCGGCGCCCAGACAACGACGTCGACCACCGCGGCGACATCGCCGACAGCCGCCGCGAACGCGACGACGTCAGCCACGGGCGGCCTCGGCTCGTCCCGCTTCGGGCTGTCGAGCACCCTCGCTTGCCAGCGATCGGTGGCGGCGATCAGCTACCCCGGTGGGGCCAATGCCGGGTCGCCGAAGGGCTCGGACTTCCATATCTGCGTGCGCGGCGAGGTCGTGAAGTACGGCAACTCGGCGATCGTCTACAGCCTGCCGCCGAATTCGGACATCAAGGTCGGCGAGGAGATGTTCGAGCAGACCTGCTCGAGCTGCCACGGGAGCAAGGCCGAGGGCAGTGACGCCGCGCCGCCGCTCGTCGGCGTCGGCCCGGCGACCGTCAACTTCTGGGTGACGACCGGCCGCATGCCGGCGGCCACCCCGCTCCAGGAGCAGGCCGACCGCAAGCCGGCCAAGTTCAACAACGCACAGGCCAACGAGATCGCGGCCTTCATCAACTCGCTCTCGCCGGCCGCGCCGTACATCCCGAGGGTCAACGTCAAGGCGGCCGACCTGGCCGACGGGGCGAGCCTCTTCGCCCTCAACTGCGCGGCCTGCCACACGATCACCGGCGCCGGTGACGAGCTGGCGTACGGCACGTACGCCCCGTCGCTCCACATCGCCACAAACCGGCAGGTCGCCGAGGCCATCCGTACCGGGCCGGGCAACATGCCCCGCTTCACCGGCAACCTCTCCGACGCGCAGGTCCGCGACATCGTCGCCTACGTCACCGGGAACATCCAGCACCCGACAAACCCCGGTGGGGCCGGCCTCGGCGGCATCGGACCGGTGACCGAGGGCTTCGTCGCCCTGCTCTTCGGTGTCGGCGGGTTCATGTTGATCTGCTTCTGGATCGGGGATCGGGCGTGAGCACAGTGACGACGACCGGGACGTCGGCGGACGGCGACGTCGGACGGGACGGCCAACGGCGCCGACGGGCACCGCACCCGCGTGCCGATGCCGGTCGGCCGCTTCGACGACCCGCACCAGCAGCCGGCGACCCGGCACCCTCGGCGCACGGAGGCGTTCATCGTCGTCTTCCTCGTCGCCGGCATCCTCGGCGTGGCGGCGTTCGGCGGCGCGTACTGGCAGAACGCGACACCGTGGATCCTCGGCGTCACCTTCGGCGCCGGCCTGTTCGGCCTCGGCTTCGGCCTGACCGCGTGGGGCAAGTACCTCATGCCGCGGGGGCCGTTCGTCGAGGAGCGACACCCGCTGGCGTCCGACCCGGACGAGCGGGAGGCGATGGCCGCGGCCCTCGTCGAGCGGTCCGGCATCGTCGTCAAGCGGCGCAAGCTGCTCGGCGGCCTGCTCGCCACGGGCCTCGGCATCTTCGGCATCGTCGCCATCTTCCCGCTGCTCCGCTCGCTCGGCCCGCTGCCCGGCAACTCGCTCGATGTGACGGACTGGCGCAAGGGCACCCGGCTGGTCGACATCAACGGCCGGGCGGTCCACCGGGACGACATCCAGCCCGGCGGCATCCTGACCGTCTATCCGGCCGGCCTCCAGCGCACCGACAACGGCCAGGCGATCGACCAGACCGTGCTGATCCGGGTCCAGTCGACGAAGCTCGTCACCCAGAAGGGGCGAGAGACGTGGGGGCCGACAGGGTACGTCGCGTACTCCAAGATGTGCACCCACCTCGGCTGCCCGGTCGGCCTCTACGAGCAGGAGCTCGAGCTGCTCGTCTGCCCGTGCCACCAGTCGATGTTCAACGTCCGTGACGGCGCGGTGCCCCAGTTCGGGCCGGCCCCTCGGCCGCTCCCGCAGCTGCCGCTGGCGATCGACGACCAGGGGTACCTGGTGGCCCAGTCCGGCTACGACCAGGCCGTCGGTCCCGGCTTCTGGGAGCGGACCAGCCAGGGCAACGGTCCGGGGAGCACGCAGACATGAGCACGACCGAGGCCTCGAGGCCACGCACCCGGCGGGAGGCGAAGGCCGCGCTCGGCCCGTACGGCCGGGTCCAGCAGGCCGTCGACGAGCTCGACGACCGGATCGGTGTCGCCAAGGGCGGCCGCGTCTTCCTCGACAAGATCTTCCCGGACCACTGGTCGTTCATGCTGGGCGAGATCGCCCTGTACTCGTTCATCGTCCTGCTGGCCACCGGCGTCTTCCTGACGCTCTACTTCGTCCCGTCGCAGACGACAGTCGTCTATCACGGCGTCTACCGGCCGCTCGACGGCGTCCACATGTCACAGGCGTACCTGTCGACGGTCAACCTGTCGTTCTCCGTCCGCTCCGGCCTGCTGATGCGCCAGATGCACCACTGGTCGGCCGACATCTTCATCGCGTCGATCGTCGTGCACATGGCCCGGATCTTCTTCACCGGCGCCTTCCGCAAGCCTCGCGAGCTCAACTGGACGATCGGCATCACGCTGCTGATCCTGGCCATCCTCAACGGGTTCATCGGCTACTCGCTCCCCGACGACCTCGTCTCGGGCACCGGCCTGCGGATCGCCTACTCGATCCTGCTGTCGATCCCGTTCGTCGGCAGCTACCTGGCGTCGTTCCTGTGGGGCGGGAACTTCCCCGGCCACATCATCATCGAACGCTTCTACATCATCCACGTCCTGATCATCCCGCTCGTCATCCTCGGCTTGCTCGGCGCCCACCTCGGCCTGCTCGTCCGGCAGAAGCACACGCAGTTCCCCGGGAAAGGCCGGACGGAGCACAACGTCGTCGGCACGCCGATGTTCCCCACGTTCATGGCGAAGACGACCGGCTTCATGCTCATGGTCGGTGGTGGCATAGGCCTGCTGGCCGGCCTGGCCCAGATCAACCCGATCTGGCAGTTCGGGCCGTACACGGACGCGTCGAAGATCTCGTACGCCGTCCAGCCGGACTGGTACATGGGCTTCCTCGACGGCGCGCTGCGCATCATGCCGAGCTGGGAGTGGAGCGCCTGGGGTCACACCGTGCCGTGGGAGGTGCTCTTCCCGGCCGTCATCTTCCCCGGCCTGCTCTTCAACCTCTGCTTCGTGTGGCCGTTCCTCGAACGGCACTTCACGAAGGACAACGAGCTCCACAACCTGCTCGACCGGCCGCGTGACCGGCCCAAGCGGACCGCGGCCGGCGCGGCGGTCTTCGCGCTCGTCTTCACCCTGTTCGCGGCCAGCTCGACCGACGTGCTCGCCAACTTCTTCCATGTCTCGTTGAACGTGACGCTCTGGTTCTTCCGGATCTCGGTCTTCGTCGTCCCGGTCATCGTCGGCTTCGCCGCCTGGCGGATCTGCCTCGAGATGCAGGGCGTCCACGGGATCGGCAAGCGCAAGCGGGCGCTCATCGTCTCGCGGAGCGAGGCCGGCGAGTACACCGCCGTGCCGTCCGAGCCCCGCCCGGGCGACGACCACCACGAGCTCGACGCCGAGCCGGTGCCCCGGACGATCGAGCTCGAGCCC
Organism: uncultured Actinomycetota bacterium; assembly: GCA_963745595.1. Lineage (GTDB taxonomy): Bacteria > Actinomycetota > Acidimicrobiia > Acidimicrobiales > RAAP-2 > DASZUK01. Next base: position 75,393 of record CAVUYB010000018.1, read on the forward strand.
GTCGCCGTCGGTGGCGGCCCCCGCACCGGGACGTCGCCAGACGGTGACGACGCCGGCGTCCGGCGCGTCAACCGTTAGTCGACGACCGGAACCGGGTGGGAGCGTCGCTGCCGTAGGGCGTCGATCACCGACGGCGTCAACTGCCCACCGGAGCCGGGCGAGAACGCCGTTGTCGTACGGCGTCGATCCCAGCGGTGACCAGCGTGATCGCGCCGAACGCCGCGCCGAGCACGCAGATGCCGTCCCAGCCGCCGGCGGAGAGCACGACCGCGGTGGCGATCGACCCGATCGCGCCGCCAGCGAAGTAGCAGACCATGTAGGCGCTGTTGATCCGGCTGCGGGCGTCCGGGCGGAGGCCGTAGATGATCGCCTGGTTCGTGATCTGCATGCCCTGCGTGCCGACGTCGAGGACGACGATCCCGGCGAGCAGGAAGCCGAGCGACGTCTTGCCGGCCGCGAGTAGGCCGAACGAGCCGGTCAGCAGCAGCCCGCTGACCGCGGTCGTCAGCCGGTGGCGGTCCGCGTCGGCCAGCTTGCCGGCCAGGTTCGCCGCCACGACACCGCCGGCGCCGGCCAGTCCGAAGAGCCCGATGACCGCCTCCGAGTACCCGTACGGCGGCCCGGACAAGAGGAACGCCAGCGCGGTCCACAGGACGCTGAAGCACGCGAACGCCCACGCGCCGTGCCACGCCCGCCGGCGCAGGACCGGCTCGTCGGCCAGCAGGCGCAGCGTCGATCCGACGAGGCGTCGGTACGGCACCTTCGGACGGTCCGGCTCGCCCGGCAGCAGCTGGCGGAGCCCGACGACGAAGACGAGCATCAGGCCGGCCGAGAACCAGTAGATCGCCCGCCAGCCGGCCGCCTGGGCGATCAGACCGGCGACCGTCCGGGCGAGCAGGATGCCGAGCAGCAGCCCGGTCATGATGCGCGCGACCACCCGGCCGCGGCGTTCCGGCGACGCCAGGTCCGCGGCGAACGGGATCATGATCTGGCCGGCCACCGACGAGGCGCCGACGACGACCGACCCCACCTCGAACAGCCAGAACGTCGGCGCCACCGCGCAGACGACGAGCGACGCCGCCGCAATGGCGAAGACGACGGCCACCAGCGACCGGCGGGGGTGCAGGTCGCCGAGCGGTACGACGAGCAGCAGCCCGGCCGCGTAGCCGACCTGCGTGCACGTGACGACCGTCGACGCCACGCCCGAGCCGACGTGGAACGTCCCCGCCACCCGGTGCAGGAGTGGCTGCGCGTAATAGAGGTTGGCGACGATCGCCCCCGTCGCGACGGCCATAACGAGAACGAGCCATCCCGGGAGCGCCGGCGCCGGCGCCGGGTCCGGGGCGGACGCCGGGCCCGGCGCCGGCGCTCGGAGCGGGCGCTGGGGGAGGGGGTGGGAGCGTCGGTCACGTCAATTGCGCAACGACGGTGCCGGCCGGCCTATTCCGGGCCGGACCACAGCGGGGCGGCCCGGCCCGGGTGGGTCTCGGGGTCTGGGTGGGGTCTCGGGGGCTCGGCGGGCTCGGGCGCCCCCGGGGGGTGGGTCTGGGGCGGGTATGGGACGACCAAGGTGGCCTTGGGCAGTTCTGGGCACGACGTGGCGGCCTGGGGCCGATCCCGGTGGGGCCGATCCCGGTGGTTTGGGCGATCTCGAGCGAGTGCACTGATCGCTGATCCACCTTGGGTGCCCCTCGGGGAATCCGAGAACGTTGAACACCCGTACCGGGCGGTAGCCAGGGAGGTCAACATTCGGCAACCTCTGGCTCCTGATGGGTAGCATATCGGACCGACTGGGTCGCTCGCCGTCCTTCGCCTGGTCCGAGGGTACGTTCCGTTCGGCACGCCCCTGACCGGCACATCAGGGGCACCCTCCGACAGGATTAGACGTTGAGCTACTCACTCGATCTCGTTCCCGTCCGGATCCCAGCGGATCACCGAGCGCCGGCCAGGACCCTATCGCTGTCATCGGCGCTCATCGGTGGCCCGATTGGCCTGAGGTCATGGGACGCAGCGATGCGCGCCAGGTCGTCCATGGGCGGGAAGGTCGGGTTACTCGGCACGACCCTCGCCGTAGCTGGAGTGCTGATGTCACGGATGAGATCGCGGAAGCTGGCGTTGTCGTGCACGAGCAGGATCCGCGCTTCGCGCTCACCGACGACTCGGAAGGTGTGCGGCACGGCGCGGGGCATGGAGACCCAGTGCCCAGCTCCGACGACCAACTCCTCGTCGCCACAGCGCACGACCATCTGCCCTTCGAGGACGTACCAGGTGTCGTCGAGGTCGTCGTGGACGTGCAATGGGGGCGCCGAGCCGACCGGCAAGGTCATCTCGAGGACGATGGTGTCCATTTCGGGTGCGCAACGGTGCTCAACGACCAGCGTGTCGAGGAACCACCACGCCAGTCCGTCTTCGTTCTCGGGGGGATCCCAAACCGTCGTCACTTGAGCCACCTCCTCGTCAAGCACCTGTCCCGGTTAGGTAGTCAGGCATCCTTACGATCATAGATCGTATGGTAGCCTTACGACTATGTCAAGCGCTTTCTTCGACCACCCCGACGGTGAGCGAAGCCCGTATGTCGGTGCCATGCTGCGTGTCGTTTGGCAGTGGGTCCGTGATCAGCTGTACTCGGGCGTCGTCGCTGCGGGGTTCGACGATCTGAATACAGCGCATGTCGGGCTCTGGCGCTATCCGGGCCTGGAGGGGGCACGTCCAAGCCAGCTGGCGGACCGGGCGGGGATCACGAAACAGTCTGTCAACGACCTGCTCGGACACCTGGAACGGCACGGCTACTTGTTGCGCGTGCCCGATTCGGCTGACGGGAGGGCTCGCGTGATCCGGCTTACTTCCAAGGGACGGCGGCTCGAAGAGACCATCTATGCCGAGGCAGGGGCGGCCGAGCTGCGGATCGCGGAGATCCTGGGGCCGCGGCGGTTCGCCCAGCTGCACAGCTCCCTTGGGCTGTTGGCCGAGCAGTTAGCCGATCCACCGGCGTCCCCTAGCGCCGGGTCGGGGCGTCACAGCCGAGCGCCCCTGAAGTGAGACGCCAGGCGAGCCCTGAAGCCCGTCTTAACCCGGTGCCCCGGGCGCTACGATCAGCGGCGGTCTCGACCAGCCGGGCGTGTCGCATGAAGCACTGACCGACGCACTCTGAGCGCGCCAGTCCGCCGCGACATGGACGGAGTCCACAGGTTCCGACTGTACAACGGTATGGCACCCGCAAGCCGAACCGGTCGAACATGAAGCCCTCCGAGCTGACGTACCCGTCGGGGGTCGCCGCCGGGGGCGGCACATGGTCGAAGCAGCCGCCGGCCTCGTCGAACAGGACCAGCAGCGCGGTCGACTCCCACACCGGTGAGTTCCGTACGGCGTTGTACACCGCAGCCAGGAAGGCCTCGCCGGTGCGGATGTCGGTGGGTGGGTGGTAGTCATCGAGCTCGCCGAAGAGCATGCAGGGCTCCACCCAGCTGAACGCCGGCAGGGTCCCCTCGGCACAGTCCTCGAAGAACTGGGCCCTCGTGCGGGTATGGGTCTTCCACAGGGTGCGGTGCCGAATCCCCCCGAGGCTCAAGGCCGCCATCGGGATCTTCTGGGATGGGTCCGCGTAGGCGGCCCAGGGCAGCCCCTTGTCTTCGAAGAGGGTGAAGATGCTCGGCAGCTCGAAGTCCCAGCCGTAGTTCACGATGAACTGGTTGTCGAGCCGTCCGGCGTTGGTGCCGCACAAGAAGAAATTGCGGTTCGGGGTGGTGCAGGTGGGTGCCTCGCAGAACCAGCGGATGAAGACGGCGTACTCCTCCGCCAGCGTGTTGATGACCGGTGCCGTCCCGGGGGTAAAGACCCCGCCGATGGTTTGCATCTCCTCGGAGGTCGGCTCCCGCTCCTTCTCCCAACGGAACACGTTGTAGAAGTCGAGTGCCGCCCCGTCCATCGTGGGTTCGTCACCGGAACGAGGCGCGTTGTAGGGAGCCTCGAAGTAGTCGGGCATCTGGGCATACGGCTGACGTTCGGCGTTCGACGGCGGGTCGTAGCGACCATAGAGCTGGACGTTGATGCTGCCGTAGGCCTCACCGGGATCGGGGATCGGCGTGTGAAAGTCCTCGGTCGGCCCGACGGTGACGGTCCCAGCGGGATAGGGGAGCTGGATGTGCTGGTCACGGAGCCCCGCCGACGCCGGGATGTGGGGCAAGTGGCCGAGTAGGTTGTCGAACGACCGGTTCTCGAACATGAGGACGATCCAGTGGTCGATGCGGTCCATTACCGCCTCGTCGGGTCGTGGCCGCCGTGTTCCATGCCGCGCAATCTAGCGGTGGTCCGCTCGCCAGCCGATCCGATCGCTTCCCGACCGGCCGGCGCTACGAACCAGAGCGAGCCGTCCGCAACCACGGCTCCCTCTCGACCGAGGTCAATATTCAGTAACCCCTGATCGGGAGCATCAGGGTCTTTCGCCCAAGGCCGGTCCAGCAATGTCTCAGATGAGCGACGGTGCCGTTTCGAGATCAAGGCCCGGGACGCCGGCGAAGATGCCGTCGTTGGACACGAGCGGCAAGCCCAGACGTAGGGCAGTGGCGGCGATCCAGCGGTCGGCATTGTGCTCGCGCTGAGCGAGTGCGTGGCCGATACGCTCGCAGTCGGCGCGAAGGCGTGCACAGACAAGGATGAGCTCAGGGCCGGTGTGCACAGTCTCCGCTGCGGCGATGCGCTGCTCGAGCCGCCGCGTTCGGTTCGTGCCCCAGCCGCGTCGAATCGCTCCGTAACGGAGTTCAGCCGCGGTCTGGAACGAGATGAGAGCGGGACGACCAAGGAGGATGGGCTGATAGCGGATAGCGAGGATGGAACCGGGAACCAGTTCGGCGCCGTAGACGTCGGTGTCGATTACGACGGGGCCACGAGGTACTGGGGTCACGCCTCCAGGACGGCGAGGAAGGCGGCGCCCTCGACCTCATCGAGGTCATTGATGACCATGTCCTCGTGGGGCGGCAGCGGCCGAGCGCGGCGGATCAGCTCCTCAACGGGGAGCTCCAGGCTGTCGCTACGACCAAGGAAGAGCGGATCAGTTGACATCGTTGACCCAGCTTACCGGCGGGGCAGTAGAGGTGCCTCACGGGCGGTGGCCGAGCTAACGGCCGAAACTGGGGGTCCGGGCGTTCCCTCTGGGCGCGATCCGATAGGCCCTCTGTCGTTCATTGGGCTGGCCCCGCTGATGCGAGGATCGCCCGTCTGTCGGTCTCGCTCTTGGCTGTCCGTGGTAGTCCGCGTCTAGGGCACCTCGAACGCGATCATCGGCACGACCATCGGCGTCACTGGTTCTAGCCCGGCCGCGGCGACGATCGACCCGAGATGGGCGGCGAACACGTTGAAGTCCTCTTCGCTCTCCCAGACGTCGAAGATGGCGATCCCCTCTCCCTCGCCGAAACAACTGTGCATCTTCATGCCCTTGGGCTCTACGCCGGACGCCCGGAGTTGATCGTCGATGCGCCGGTACTGCTCCTCGGTCATGCCGGTCGGACGGATGTAGACACCGATCATCGCTGCGCCCTTTCCTCGAACGCGGCCGATGCTACGCGACGGGCCGTCCGATCTCGGCCCCGCTACTCCGTCTAGCCCCGCCGACGGGCATTCCCAGCGGCGGGAGGGGAACGCCGATGGACAATAACCCTGAGGTGGCGCTCGATGGAGCCTGATGGCATCTGGAGGGCCTCAGACGACCCCGGGCGTGCCCGTGTCTGCGTGGAGCGGAGGCACGGGGCGGGTGGCAGGGGCGGCCGGCAGGGGCTTCGGTTGGGCCCGAAACCCGGGGACGGCCCTTGGACTCGGACCGGTCGGGTGGTGAGGGGAGCTCGCGGGTGCGGGTGCGGCGATCAGACGTGGCCGCCGCGGCGGCTCTCTGCGGTGCCGCCGATCAGGGCGGTCACGAGGAGCGTGACGCCGGGGATCAGCAGCCAGACGCCGAAGACGAGCGAGATGACGAGCAGGAAGGCGCCCATGCCGAGGATGAACGGCCAGATGCTCGAGCCGGGGAACGAGCTGATGATGCCGGCGCCGTCCTGGATGGACGCGTCGCTCCGGTCCTCGGGCCGGTCACCGACGGCCTTCTCGAGGGTGCCCCAGAAGAAGAACTTCCGGCCGTGGAACCGTTGGTGCCAGTACAGGTAGTAGGAGCCGGGCAGCAGGCCGAGAAGGCAGGTCCCGACCAGCATCATCGTGCCGCCGTCCTCGTAGCTGAGGAACCAGTAGGCGACGCCGACGCAGCCGAAGAAGATCCCGACGCCGATCAGGAAGATGGCTTCGATCCTCATGCCACCGGCACCTTCTCTTTCGTCCCGTCACTGCCGTTGCCCCGCGGCCCGGCCGGCGGCTTCGGGCCGTGGTGGAGGGAGGGGGCGTCCGGATGGTGGTAGTCCCACGTCGGTCGCTCGGAGCGGATCGGCGGGAGGTGCGTGTAGTTGTGGTGCGGCGGCGGCGACGTGGTGAACCACTCGAGCGCGTGGCCGTCCCACGGGTTGTCGCCGGCCGGCACCGGGCGTCGCCAGGAGATCCAGAGGTTGACGAGGAGGACCGCGAACGACGCGGCGATGATGAACGCACCGATCGTCGACAGGTCGTTGTAGATCTGCCAGCCGAGGTTGGACGGGTAGGTGGCCACCCGGCGGGGCATGCCCTTCAGGCCGACGATGTACTGCGGCATGAACGTCAGCCAGAAGCCGACGAACATCAGCCAGAAGTGCCACTTGCCGAGGTGGTCGCTGAGCATCCGGCCGAACATCTTCGGGTACCAGAAGTAGAACCCGGCGAACCCGGCGAAGACGGCCGTCCCGAACAGCACCTGGTGGAAGTGGGCGACGACGAAGTAGGTGTCGTGGGTGAAGAAGTCGATCGGCGGGGCGGCGAGCATGACGCCGGTGACGCCGCCCATGAGGAAGGCCAGCAGGAAGCCGATGCTGAACAGCATCGGCGTCTTGAACAGGAGCTGGCCTCGCCACATCGTCCCGATCCAGTTGAAGAACTTGATCCCGGTCGGCACGGCAATCAGCAGGCTGAGCAGGGAGAAGAACGGCAATAGGACGACGCCGGTCGTGAACATGTGGTGGGCCCACACGCCGGTGGAGAGGGCGGCGATCGACATGGTGGCGAAGACCATGCCCTTGTAGCCGAAGACCGGCTTGCGGGAGAAGACCGGGATGACCTCGGTGACGATGCCGAAGTACGGCAGGGCGAGGATGTAGACCTCCGGGTGGCCGAAGAACCAGAAGAGGTTCTGCCACAGCACTGGCGAGCCGCAGGCGTTCGCATCGGGGACAGACGGGTGCCCAGCCGTCGCCGTCGTCATACAGCCGACGACGTCGTAGATGTGCGTCCCGAAGTGCCGGTCGCAGAAGAGCATGATCAGCGCGGCGGTCAGCACCGGGAAGGCGATGAGGATCAGGATGCCGGTGACGAGCATGTTCCACGTGAAGATCGGCATCCGGAACATCGTCATGCCCGGGGCGCGGAGATAGAAGATGGTGGCGACGAGGTTGACGCCGGTGAAGATGGCCGAGAACCCGGTCAGCGCGAGGGCCATGATCCAGACGTCGGCGCCGGCGCCCGGCGTGTTCGCGGCGCTCGACAGCGGGGCGTAGGCGACCCAGCCGAAGTCGGCTGCGCCGCCGGCGACGAAGAAGCCCATGAGCATCGTGATCGAGCCGGTCAGGTACAGCCAGTACGAGAGGGCGTTCAGCCGGGGGAAGGCCATGTCCGGCGCACCGACCTGGAGCGGGACGATGTAGTTGGCCAGCCCACCGAACGCGAACGGTCCCGCGAACAGGTACAGCATCAGGCTGCCGTGCATCGTGAACAGCTCGTTGTACTGCTGGAACGAGACGAACGAGTTGCTCGGCGTGGCCAGCTGGACGCGGATGCCGAGGGCCATGATGCCGGCCAGGTAGAAGAGGACCAGCGACGTGATCATGTAGCTGAGGCCGATCACCTTGTGGTCGGTCGTCGTCAGCCACTTGAGGATCCCGCTCGGCCCGTGGTCGTCGTGGGCGCCGTCGGCGTGCCCGTCGTGGACGACCGGTGCGTGCACGCCACCGGCGGCCCCCGGGAGGGTGATCGGCGGATTGATGACGTCCGTCATCAGGTACCCCCTCCTGTTGTGGCCGAGCCGAGCGAGCTAGTTGTCTTGACCGACCCGCTTGTTGTCGCGGTTGTCGAGGCCGCCGCTGTCGAGTTGACGCCGGAGCGGGCGGAGCCGGCCCGGGCCTTCGCCCCCGAGATCGTCCCGGTGGACGCGGTCGAGCTCTGCTGCTGCTGGACCCAGGTCTGGAACTGGGCCGGCGTCACGGCCTTGACCTGGAAGAACATCAGCGAGTGGTAGAGCCCGCAGAACTGGGTGCACTGGCCGCGGTACGTGCCGGTGTGGAGGACGTTCAGGTTGAACTGGTTCGTGATCCCGGGCTGGGCGTACCGGCTGAAGTTGAACTGCGGCACGTAGAAGCCGTGGATGACGTCGGCCGACTTGAGGACGATGCGCACGGTCTGGTTGGCCGGGATGACCATCGCCGGGTCCTGGGTCTCGACGCCGAGCACCTTGACGTCGTACGTCGGGTACTGGAACTCCCAGCCCCACTGGAAGGCGGTCACGTTGACGGTGACCTGCTTCGATGTGACGGCGTCGACGTTGTTCTCGGTCGCGAAGGTGAAGCCGAAGAGGATGAGCACGAAGACGATCGGCACGATCGTGTACGTGATCTCGAACAGCGTGTGGTACTGCGTCTGCGCCGGGACAGCATCCGACCGGTGGCGATAGCGGATGACCGACCAGACGATCAGGAAGAAGACGATGAGGAAGACGACCGAGCCGGCGATGAAGAAGCCCTGCCAGAGCTTGAACGCATCCTGGCCCTGCGTCGTGTCGCCCCGGTAGGCACCGAAGGCGGGGAGCTGGCAGCCGGTCAGCAGCAGCGCGGCGAGGACCGCGCCGCCCGCCACCCACCTGCGGGAACGGAGTTTCGGTAGCCGCAGGGCGCGTCGGGTCGGCGGCGCATCGGGCAGCGGTGGTTCCACGGCGCCGACATTAGCGAACCCCGGCGCGGAATTCGAAGTTGGTCGGTCGGCTCGCCGGGCGGTCCCGGCTGGGCGCCGGCTCGACCCCGGGCGGACGGCCGACGGCGGCTACCGGTAACCGGGTACGGGGGTTGGGCCGAGTGGCCCGGACCGCCCGGAAAGCCCTACTTGTCGGAGGTCTTCGGGGTGTCCGCGGCCTGGGCGGCGCCGTCGGTGGCGTCGCTCGTCGGCTCCTTCATCCCCTTCTCGAACTCGTTCTTGGCCGAGCCGAGATTGCGGGCGAGCTTGGGGATGGCCGCCCCGCCGAAGAGGACGACGACCACGACGATCAGGATGATGATGCCGTCGACGCCGAAGATCTCTGCCAGCATCGCTGTCTCCTTGCCTGGCGGGAAGGACCCGCCGTCACTTCACAGGTTAGACGGTGCCGCGGCCGGTGACCCACGCCGGCCGGCCAGGCCGGCCAGGCCAGGATCTACCGGCCCTGCCAGTTCGGCGGCCGCTTCTCGGCGAAGGCGACCGGGCCCTCCATGGCGTCGGCGGAGGAGAAGACGGCGCCCATCGCCGCGTCGTTGATCGCCCAGCCCTCGTCCTCGGGGACGGTGGCGGACCGGTAGATGACGTCCTTGGAGTGCCGGACGGAGAGCGGCGCGTTCTCGGCGATGCGGTCGGCCAGCGCGATCGCCTCGTCGAGCAGCCGGTCGGGCGGGACGAGCCGGTTGACGAGGCCGAGGGCGAGCGCCCGCTCGGCGTCGATCGGGTCGCCGGTGAGCGCGAGCTCGAGGGCCACGGCGAGCGGGAGCCGCTTGGGCAGCCGGACGAGGCCGCCGGCGGCCGCGATGAGGCCACGCTTGGCCTCGGGGATGCCGAAGGTGGCGTGGTCGGCGGCGACGACGAGGTCGCAGGCGAGCACGATCTCGAACCCGCCGGCCAACGCGGACCCGTTGACCGCGGCGATGAGCGGCTTCGGGAAGTGGCGCCGCGTCACGCCGCCGAAGCCGCCGGGGGCGCCGAGGACGGCGGGGCCTTCGCCGGCCGCGAAGGCCTTCAGGTCCATCCCGGCCGAGAAGGCCTTGTCACCGCTCCCGGTCAGCACGACGACGGACGCATCGGCGTCGTCGGCGAGCTCGTCGAGGGCGGTGCCGAGACCGACGCTGACGGCCGCGTTGACCGCGTTCCGGGCGTCCGGCCGGTTGATCGTCAGGATCTCTACCTGCCCGCGTCGTTCCCGCAGCAGTTCGTCGGCCATCGGACGCTCCCTTCGCTCCCGGCGTGGCGGCCCGACCGGCGGGGCGCAGGAAGTCCGCGGTCGCCGATCCGGCAGTGACGCTACTCACCATGGCGGGGCCGGCGGCGGCGCGGATGGGGACGGCGGCGGCCGGATGGGGCCGGCGGCGGGGGGCGAGGGCGGAGCCGGCCATGCCATGCTGTCGCGATGGCGGAGGTGGAAGACGTCCTCCTGGGGGTGGCGACGGCCGGCTACCGGATCGAGGGTGGCGTCAACGGGCCGGGTGAGCCCGCGAACAACTGGGTGCGCTGGGAGCGCAGCGGTCGCTCGGCGCGGGCCGCGACCGGCGACTTCTGGGCTCGACCGGAGCCGGTCCTCGACCGGGCGGCCGCGCTCGGCTGCAACGTGTTCGGCCTGACCGTCGAGTGGGCTCGGTTGGAGCCGGAGGAGGGCGTCTTCGACGACGCCGCGCTCGAGCGGTACGCGGCGATCCTCGACCTCTGCGCCGCCCGAGGCCTGGCGCCGGTCGTCACGCTCCACCACGCGACGCACCCGTGGTGGCTCGGCGACGAGTTCTGGTTGACGCCGGGCGCGCCGGACCGGTTCGCCGGACATGTCGCCCGGATCGCGCCCCGCCTGACCGCGGCGTGCCAGCGGTGGGTGACGGTCGACCACCCGAGCACGGTGGCCCGACGGGGCTGGCTCGTCGGCACGGCGCCGCCCGGCCGCCGGGGCGCGATCGCCGATGCGTGGGCGGTCGTCGACAACCTCCTCACCGCCCAGGTCCTCGCCGACGCGGCGATCCGGCGGGCGCAGCCGGACGCGGTCATCGTCACGACGACCGGCGCGTCGTCGCCGTACGAGCAGGACCGGCTGCTCGTCGACCTGCTCCGGGCCCGCTCGTTCGGCGTCGACCGGGAGGACGTCGACCGGTGGGTCGACGAGCGCCGCGCCGGCCACGACGTCGCGTCGCCGCCGGCCGGTCTCGGCGGTCTGGTCGTGCGCCGCGTCGTCGCCGCGTCGTCGCCGTTCGGGTCGTCGGCCAGCCCGCTCCGGACCCGGTTGCGCCGGCCGTCGCCGCGTCGGGTGCTCGACGTCGTCTACGACGGACCGCCGCCGGCCGAGCCCGGGCCGATCGGCGTCGACCGCGCCGATCCGTCGTCGCTCGCCGCGTGGTGCCGCGAGCAGGCGGTCGTCGACCCGAAAGCGCCGCTCTGGGTCTTCGGCCACGGCGCCGAACCGGCGCTGGCGGCGTCGTTGGCCGCGGCGTTCGAGGCCCGGTCGGCCGGCGCACCGCTGCAGGCGTACCTGCACCGGGCGACAGCCTGGTTCACCGGTGCCGGGGCGGCCACCGTCGACCGATCGGCCGAGGCGTACGGCCGGCTGATCGGCGATCGGCGGGCCAGTCGTCCGAGGCGTCCGGCCGACTGACCGGTGACTGCCGGGCCAGCCGGCCCGCGCCCACGTTCAGGTGTCCGTCAGCGAGACTGCGGCACACTGTGACGATGCCCGAACCGCACGGGAACGGCCGGCGACGGCAGTGGCCGCCGGCCTCGCCGTCGGCGCGGCCGTCGATGCCGGTCGGCTGGGCGCTGCTGCCGCTGCGGGCGTTCCTCGGGATCACGTTCTGCTTCGCCGGGCTGCAGAAGCTGGCGAACCCGAACTTCTTCGACCCGAACAGCCCGTCGGGGATCCAGGCGCAGCTGGTCGCCGCGAACCGGACGAGCCCGCTGCACCCACTGCTCGGCCATCTTCTCCACCTGTCGACGCCGATCGGCGTGCTGATCGCGCTGAGCGAGCTGGCGGTCGGGTTGGGCACGGTGCTCGGACTGTGGACGCGGCTCGCCGCGGCCGGTGGCCTCCTCCTCTCGCTGACGCTCTTCCTGACGGTCAGCTTCCACTCGTCGCCGTACTTCACCGGCGCGGACATCGTCTTCGTCTTCGCGTGGACGCCGTTGATCCTGGCCGGGGCGGGCGGCGTGCTCTCGCTCGACGCGGCGATCGCGGCGCGCGCCCGCCGGACCGCCGGCGATCACCTGATCGGCGGCAGGGCCGCCGGTGCCCATGCGGCCGGTGCCGACCCAGCCGACACCGGTCCGAGCGAGGCGGACGTCCACCGCCGGACGGTCGTGCTCGGCGCGATGGCGACCGGGGCGACCGCGCTGGCCGCGGTGGCGCTGGCCGGCCTGGCCGCGGGGCTCGGCCGGGCGGTCGGTGGGGCGAAGCCACCGGCGTCGGACGGCACCGTCACGCTCTCCGGCGGTGCGTCGGCGTCGAGCTCGACGACCACGACGTCAACGCCGACGCCGGCCGGCGGGGGATCGACGACGACGACCGGTGCGACACCGGCGGGCACGGCGATCGGGTCGGCCGTCGGCCGTCCCGGTCGGCGGCTCGGCCCGCTTCACCGACCCGGCCAGCGGCGATCCGGGGCTGGTGCTGCAGCTGACGAAGGGGTCGTACGTCGCGTACGACGCGGTCTGCCCGCACGCGGGCTGCACGGTCGGCTACTCGCCGGCGGCGCAGCTGATCGTCTGCCCGTGCCACGGCTCGGAGTTCAACCCGGCGACCGGCGCGGTCGAGGTCGGCCCGGCGACCCGCGGCCTCGAGACGATCAAGGTCGCCGAAGGCGACGACGGCCAGCTGTACGTCGACGGCTGATCTTGGAGGGGGGGCCGGTCAGCCGGCCCGCAGGGCGCGGTGCCGGCGGCGGAGGCGCCGCCAGCGGTCGTCGACGCGGTCGACGAACTGCCGGCCGCTCGCCAGGTAGGTGAGGACGTCGGCCTGGCCCTGCGGCCGGGCGAGCATCCACGAGTGGCCGCCGGGCACCCACTGGACGGGCTCGCCCGCGCACTCGCCGAACTCGGCCGCGGTGGCCGCACCGATGACGCGGTCGAAGCAGCCCCATTCGCCGAGCAGCGGCAGGCCGGACTCGGCGAGCTCGCGCACCTCGGACCGGAGATCGACGGTCATCAGCATGCTGCCGACCGGCAGGGCGCGACCCATCGTCCGGATGTTCCGACCGACGTCGGGCAGGACGGACCGGACGGTCGAGTACAGCCGGCCGACGAAAAGGTCCGGGGTGTCGAGCACCATCGCCGCGAGCATGTCGGCGAACGGTGCGACGTCGGGCGCGACGATGGCGACGGCCGCGGGAACGGGCCCGTGCCGTTCCCGCCACGCCGGCGTCGCGACACCGTCGCGGTAGACGACGCCGAGCGTCTCGTCGGGCCGATCGTGGGCGAACTGGATCGCCACCGCGCCGCCCATCGAGTGCCCGAGGACGACGGCCGGGCCGGCGTCGAGGTGTTGCAACACCAGGGCGACGTGGTCGGCGAGCGTCCGTAGCGAGACCTGCGACCAGGCGAGCGGGTCGCTGCCGCCGAAGCCGGGCAGGCTCGGGTTGACGACCCGCCAGCCGAGCCGCTCGGCCAGGTGTGCGCTCTCCCGCCAGTACATGCCGCCGCTCGCCAGGTAGCCGTGGAGGTTGACGGCCCAGATCGGCGGCGTCCCGGGACCGTCGGGACCGTGGGCGTCGTCGTTGTCGGACACCGCGAACCGGAGCTGGCGACCGTCGACGCGCAGCGTGGCGGGGACCATGTGGATCCCCGGTGTCCCGTTGATGCTCCGGAGGATCCGGCGGGCGGGACCGGTGACGGGCATGACGGTCCTCGACGCTACCGCAGGCCCGTCCGGAAACGGCGGTGCGGGCCGGCGTAGCCTGCCGGTGGCATGCCGGGCCCGAGCGATCCCATCCGACGATTCGCTCGCAAGTCGATGCTGGTCGTCCGGATGGTCGACGACATCGGACCGTCGATGCTGGGCGCGATGGCCGCGTCGAGCGTCCGGTCGGCCGCCCGGCAGCGCCGGGCGCGCCGGGCCGACCGCGAGCCGGCGACCAGCCGCGATCCCGGCCGCCTGGTCTCGGTCGACGTGGTCGCCGACGGCGGCGCGACCGTCGGCGCACGCTGCCGCTTCGCCGAGGCCGAGCTCGAGCTCCGTTGCCTGACCGACGACGTCGTCCGGCTCACGTGGGGCCCCGGCGAGCCGCCGATCCCGTGGGCGCTGGCCGAAAATCCGGCGGTCGGTGGCGCCCGGCCGGTGGTGTCGGTGGCCGTCGACGGCGTGACGGCGTGCGTCGTGACGACGCCGGCCGTCCGGGTCGTCGTCGGTGGCGACGGGTCCGTACGGTTCTTCGCGCCCGGCGGCGCGCTGCTCCGGCACGAGCTGCCGCCGCTGCGTCGCGCCGCGACGAGGACGGCCCGGTTCACCCTCCGTCCGTCGGAGCGACTGTCCGGGCTCGGCGAGCAGGCGGCCGCGGTCGACCTGCGCGGCACGACGCACCGGCTGTGGAACCGCGACCCCGGCGGCGCGTGGGGACCGGGGGAGGACCCGCTGTACTGCGCGATCCCGGTCCTCGTCGGCCTGCACCCGGACGGCGACGTCCTCGCGTTCTACGAGAACTCGTACGACGCGGTCGCCCGGATCGATGCCGACGTGGCCGGCGTCACCCGGTCGTCGCTGGTCGAGCTCACGTTCACCGGCGGCACGCTGCGGCACTACGTCGCGGTCGGTCCGCTGCCGCGGCTCGTCACCCGCTACGGCGAGCTGACCGGCCGGCCACCGCTCCCGCCGCGCTGGGCGCTCGGCTACCACCAGTGCAAGTGGGGGTACCGCGACGAGCAGGACATCCGGGACGTCGCGGCCGGGTTCCGGACGGACCGGCTCCCGCTCAGCGCGGTCCACCTCGACATCGACTACATGGACGGCTACCGCGTCTTCTCGGTCAGCCCCGAACGGTTTCCCGACCTCGCCGGGCTCGTCGGCGAGCTGGCCGGCCGCGGTACGCGGGTCGTGACGATCGTCGATCCGGCCGTCAAGGTCGACGCGGCCGACGACGTCTTCGCCAGTGGCGTCCGCGAGGGCCGGTTCCTCGTCGACACGGTCGGCGAGCCGGTGACCGGCGTCGTCTGGCCGGGCCGGGCGGCCTTCCCGGACTTCACCGACCCGTCGACGCGGCAGTGGTGGGGCGGCTGGTACCGGCGGCTCGTCGACGCCGGCGTCGACGGCGTCTGGCACGACATGAACGAGCCGACGTCGCTGGCACTGTGGGGCGACCGCACGCTGCCGCGTGATGTGCGCCACGCGGCCGAGGGGCGTGGCGGCGACCATCGGGAGTGCCACAACGTCTACGGGCTGCTGATGGACCGGGCCGGCTGGGACGCGCTGGCCGCCCTCCGGCCGGACCGCCGGCCGTTCGTCCTCTCCCGGGCCGGCTGGGCCGGGTTGCAGCGGTGGGCGTGGACGTGGACCGGCGACGTCCAGTCGACGTGGGACGGCCTCCGTCAGCAGGTCGCGACGGCGATCGGCCTCGGGCTCTCCGGCATCACGTACGTCGGCTCGGACACCGGCGGCTTCAGCGGCGCGCCGAGCCCGGAGCTGTACCTGCGGTGGCTCGAGCTCTCCGTGCTCATGCCGTTCTGCCGAACGCACAGCACGGCCAGGTCGCCGAACCGCGAGCCGTGGCGGTTCGACGAGCCGTACCGCACCGCGATCGGCCGGCTGATCCGCTTCCGGTACCGCGTGCTGCCGTACCTGTACACGCTGGCCGACGGGGCCAGCCGGCATGGCCAGCCGATGGTCCGCCCGCTCTGCTGGCCGTCGAATCCGGACGCCGGGTCGTCAGCCGATCGCGGGCTCTGGTCGGTCGACGACGCGTACCGGCTCGGCGACGCGCTGCTCGTCGCGCCGGTCGTCACCGACCGCGCCCGTTCTCGTTCGGTTCCACTGCCGGCCGGCCGGTGGTACCGCTGGCGGGCGTTGCCGGCGATGGCTGACGGCTGGCCGGCCGCTGACGTTTCGACCGTCGTCGACGGCGGGCGGACGGTCGACGTCGACGCGCCGGCCGGACAGCCCGCGGTGTTCGTCCGTGGCGGCTCGATCGTGCCGCTCGACGACGGCTGGCTCCCCGACGGCCGGCTTCCGGACGACGGCGCGCTGGCGACGGGCCACGAGCCGCGCCGATTGGCCGTGCACTGCTTCCCCGATGCCGACGGCATCGCCGCGGGTGCGGTCTACGACGACGCGGGCGACGGCTTCGGCCCGTACCGGCGCGACCAGTTCCGGTTGGCGACCGTCGACGGCGACCGGGGCGACGCGCCGGCCGAAACCGTGCTGACGTGGGAGCGCGACGGCACGTATCCGGCGCCGGACCGTCTCCGGGTCGTCATCTACGGGATCGCCGCGGCCCGGGCGTTCGTCGACGGCCGGGAGATCGCCGTGCGAGTCGAGCGGCCGGATGGCGGGCTGCCGGTGACGACGGTCGACGATGTGCCGCCGTTCGCCGTGCTTCAGGTGACGTCGCGGCGGAACGTCGTGAAGTAGCCGATCACCGCGGTGCCGACGCCCCAGCCGAGGAGGGCGAGGCCGCCGAGCCACCAGCTGAGGAGCGGACCCGCACCGGCGTTGTCGCCGCCGCCACCGCCCGACCTCGTCAGCCCGCCGGCGAGCGCGGCCGCGGAGCGGCTCGGCAGCCAGTTGAGGTCGACGTGGGCGAGGCTGTGGACCAGAGCCACGATGATCGGCTCGAGGATGACGACGGCGACGATCGTGAGGATGACGGCGGCGACCTGGTTGCGCAGCAGCGTGCCGATGCCGAGGCCGAAGATGGCGAAGAGCACGTACGCCCCCAACAGTCCGGGGACGACCGGCCCGACCTGGTGGAGGAGCGCGGTGACCGATCCGCCTTGGGTGACGAGCAGCGGGATGCCCATCGCCGCGACGAGGGCGAGCCCGGCGATCGCCAGGAGGAGCCCCCAGACGGCCGATGCCACCCCCTTGGCGAAAATGACCACTTCGCGGCGGGGCGTGACGAGGAGCGTCGTCGTCAGCACCTTCTGGCGGTACTCCGTCGTGATGCACAGGACACCGGCGATGGGCGCCATAACCGTCCCGGCGCCGTAGCCCGCGCCGACGAGCTCCCGGAGCTGCGGCGTCGTGAACGGCGCGATGAACATCCCCTTGCCGCCGACTGTGATGACGAACGCGGTGATGATGCCGAGTGCGGTCAGCACGAGCGTGACGATCAACACGACCCACGGGCCCGGCGTCGTCCGCAGCTTGAACAGCTCGGCCCGGATGACGCGCGTCATGCCGGCCCCCCGGCAGGTGGCTGCGTCCCGGGGGGTGGGGGCCAGGCGGCGCCGGAGGACGGTGGGGGAGGCCACGCCGGTTCGGCTTGCCCGGCCCCGGCCCCCGCCCCGGTGGCCGGAGGGTCGGGCGGCCAGCTGTCAGCCGGCGACGCCGCGACCGCCGGCGTGCCGCCGAGCGATGTCGTCAGTTCGAGGAAGATCGACTCGAGGTTCTGGCTTTCCTGCGCGAGCTCGTAGACGACGACCTGGTTCGTCGCGAGCACCGGGCCGAGCTGCTCGGGGCCGACCGCGTCGACGATCACGACGTCCTGGGCGACCTGTCGCGGGTTGAAGCCGGCGGCGCGGACGACCGCGACGAGCCGGTCGGTCTCGGGGCTGCGGACCCGCATCGACGACTGCGCCTGGCCGATGAGCGACGACAGCGGCCCCTGGGCCCGGAGCTGGCCCTGCGAGACGATGACGACGTCGTCGACCGTCTGGGACATCTCCGCGAGCAGGTGCGACGAGACGAGCACCGTGCGCCCTTCGCCGGCTAGGTGACGCAGGAACTCGCGCAGCCACGCGATGCCCTGGGGGTCGAGGCCGTTCGACGGCTCGTCGAGGATGAGGACGGCCGGATCGCCGAGGAGCGCGGTCGCCAGCTCGAGTCGTTGGCGCATACCGAGCGAGTAGCCGCCGACCTTGCGTTTCGCGTCGGCGGTCAGGCCGACCATGTCGAGGACGACGTCGATGCGTGAGCTCTCGATGCCCGCGGCGATCGCGACCATCTTCAGGTGGTTCCGCGCCCGCCGGGACGGGTGGAAGCTCGTCGCCTCGAGGACCGCGCCGACCGCCCGCGTCGGGTCGGCGATCTCCCGGTAGTTGCGGCCGCCGATCGTCGCGGTCCCGCTCGTCGGCGCGACGAGGCCGAGCAGCATCCGCAGCGTCGTCGTCTTGCCCGCGCCGTTCGGCCCGAGGAAGCCGGTGATCCGGCCCGGCTCGACCGTGAAGTCGAGGCCGCGGACCGCGGTGACCGGCCCGAACGTCTTCGTCAGGCCGTGGACTTCGATCGTCCCCTCGGGGGACCCGGCGATGACCATGGGCCGAGACCCTATCCGGCCGCTGAGCGGGCCGGGGAGCAACCGGCATGGCCGGGCCGATGCCGGGGAAGGGGCCGGAACCGGCCGGGCCGCGGCTCCGGTAGTCTCGCTGCGGCGGCGGGCGGTACACGGAAAGTAAGGCCAGGGGAGGCGTCGATGAAGGTTCGCGCAGCAGTCTGCAAGGGGCTCCACGAGCCGTGGACGACCGAGGAGATCGACGTCGAGCCGCCGGGCCGTCACGAGGTCCAGGTCCAGGTGGCGTACGCCGGGATGTGCCACTCCGACGAGCACCTCCGGTCCGGCGACATGAGCGTCGCGCCGGAGATCCTCGAGGTGTTCGGCGTCAAGTCGCTGTTCCCGATGGTCGGTGGCCACGAGGGCGCGGGCGTCGTCACCGCGGTCGGCGCGGAGGTCACATCGCTGGCCGAGGGTGACCACGTCGCGGTGACGTTCATCCCGTCGTGCGGCCGCTGCTTCTGGTGCGCGACCGGCCGTCAGCACCTCTGCGACCTCGGCATGTCGACGCTCGCCGGGCCGATGATCAGCGACGGCCAGTGGCGGTACCACCTCGACGGCGAGCCGCTCAACCGGATGACGCAGCTCGGCGCGTTCTCCGAGACGATGGTCGTCAACGAGGCGTCGCTCGTGAAGCTCGACCCGTCGGTCTCGCTACGGGCGGCCGCCCTGATCAGCTGCGGCCTGTCGACCGGCTTCGGCTCGGTCGTCGACCGGGCGAAGGTGAAGCCGGGCGAGGTCGTCGTCGTCGTCGGTTGCGGCGGTGTCGGCTCCGGCGCCATCCAGGGGGCCCGCATCGGCGGCGCCCGGGCGATCGTCGCGATCGACCCGCTGCCGTTCAAGACGGACCGGGCGAAGGTGATCGGCGCGACGCACACCGCGGCGTCGATGGAGGAAGCGACCTTCCCGCTGGCCGAGCTGACGGAGGGCCGGATGGCCGACGTCGTCGTCCTCACGCCCGGCGTGCTGACCGGCGACCTGATCGCCCCGGCGATGCAGCTCGGCTCGAAGGACGCCCGCGTCGTCGCCACCGCGATCGCGCCGTTCGACCAGATGGACGTGAAGCTGAACCTGTTCAACCTCGCGATGTTCAACCAGGCGCTGCTCGGGACGGTGTTCGGCTCGGCCAGCCCGCGTGTCCAGATCCCGAACCTGCTGCGGCTCCACCGTGACGGGCTGCTCGACGTCGACGGGCTCGTCAGCCACGAGTACACGCTCGACGAGGTGCAGCTGGGCTACGACGACCTCGCGGCCGGGAAGAACATCCGCGGCGTCGTTAAGTTTTGAGGTCCGGCGGCAGGAGGAGCCCGACCGCGACCGCGAGCTCGTCGTAGACACGGGACATCGTCGACCAACCGTTGATCCAGCCGACGAGCGCGGAGTACCAGACGTGGCCGATGATGCGCGCCCGCTCGGACGGGTCCGGCGGCTGTGGCTGACCGATCGCCCGGATGATGATCCCGTCCATCAGCATCGTGATCTGCTGCTGACAGCCGACCGCACCGGGGTCCGGCGACGACAGCGACGTGAAGACCGCGGCGACGAGCTTCGGCTGGCGGCCCATCGCCCGCAGCGCGCGGTCGAGGACGTCGAGCACCCGCTCGTCCGGCTGGCCGCCGCGGGGCGGCTGCTGGGCGAGCCGGACGTCGAGCAGCTCGACCCAGTGGACGAGCGTCGCCGCGAGCAGGTGGTCCTTCGACGTGAAGTACCGGTAGACCGTGCCCATCGCCACGTCCGCCCGGGCCGCGACGTCGCGCATCTGGACCGCCTCGTACCCGCCGTCGAGGCCGAGCGCCATCGCCGCGTCGATGACCCGCTGCCGTCGAGCCTGCTGGGCCCGGGTCAGCGGTCGGACGGCGGTCTGCATCCGACCAGGATAACCGGTAGAACCGGTTTCAAATAGCTGACGGTTCGTCAGCCCCGGCCGGCTGGTGGCCGGGGCCGCTGGCGACTGGGCCGACCGACTGGCTGGCCGCCGGGGCGGGCGCCGGGTGGGGCGCCGAGGCGGCGGGCCGATCGTACCCGGCCCACCGGCGACGCTGGGCGAACCGTTCGACCGCACCGGCCAGCTCGTGCTGGAGCGCGAGCTCGTCCTCGAGGCTCTCGTCGGCCCAGAGCATCCGCAGGACGCCGCGGACGTCGCCGAGCCGGTGCTCGCGGGAGCTGTCGACGAACGCCGCGACGAGCTGCTCGTGGAGGGCCCCCTCGTGCTGGCGGCGCGGCGGCGCGGTGCCGTGCCGGCCGGCGAGGACGGCCGCGACGTCGAGGTACCACTGGTGGGCGTCCGCGCAGGCCGCCCGCAGCGAGTCGCCGGCGGTCACGACCGACGCGAGCGGCGCGTCGCCGGTCTCGACCGGACGCCGTGGCAGCGTGGCGAGCGAGTACGCCTCGACTCGGGTGCGGACCGCGCCGGCCGTGAGGGCGGTCGCGATCTCCGGGCTGACCGGCTTCGCGCCTCGTTCGGCCATGTACTGGCGGAACGCGTCGTCGAGCCGGTCGTAGGGGCCTTCGGTGGCGAGCTTGGCCGCGTCGGTGTCGAGCGTGTCGTCCGCCGACGTCGTCCGCTCGACCGCCCGGAGCAGGTACGCGGACCCGGCCGCGTACGCCTCGCCGAGGGCGCGGCCGAGCGCGGCCGTCGCGCCGCGGGGCCAAAGAGGAAGCCGACGACAAGGCTGACCGCGCAGCCGATGGCGACGTCCTCGATGCGGGTCAGCCCGACCTTCCAACCGGTCGGTTGGATGATGTTGAAGAGGACGACGACGACGACGGTGAAGCCGGCCTGGCCGGCCGCGAACGAGATCGCGGTCGGCGCGACACCGGACAGGAGGACGGCGATCGGCAGGACGGCCCAGAGCAGGTCGTAGTGGCTGCCCAGCCCGACCATGATCGCGGAGCCGACGACGAAGCCGACGACGGTGCCGGCGAGCGCCCGCAGCGCGGTCGCGCCGGTGCCGAGCGCGTTCGAGCGGAGCACGGACAGGCAGCCGAGGACGACCCAGAACCCGTGGTTGACGTCCGTCACCTCGATGACGGTGACCGCGAGGGCCAGCCCGATCGCGCCGCGCAGGCTGTTGCGGAACCAGACCGACCGCGGATCGGCGTGGGCGGCCGCGAGCTTGCGCCCGGAGCCCCACTTCTCGCGTTCCTCGCGTCGGCTGTCGAGCCCGGTCGCCCGGCCGAAGCCGGCGGCCTCGAGCGTCGCCTGGGCGACCATCTCGGTGGCGAAGCTCAGGGCACGGGTGCGGAACGTCGGGTCGAGCGTCCCGAGGATCCGGTCCGGCTGCTGGCCGCGAGTGCCTTCGAGCCGCTCGGCTCCGACCGGGACCGCGTGGGCCAGCGCGTCGGTAGCGCGCTCCTCGGCCGCGCCGTCGACGAGGCGGACGAGCGCGACGTGCTGGCTGTCGTTGCGGCTGGCCTCCAGCGCGGCGACCGCCACGGTCAGTCGCTCGGCGAGCGCGGCGTCGTGGACCGGGCAGCCGCGGTGGTCACAGACCAGCTCGGCCGCGGCCGCGAGCACGTCGGCGGCCGCCCGGTTGATCGCCTGGACATCCGGCAGCTCGAGGACGGTCATCTGCTGGTGGCCGAGGACCGCGTTCGTCGCCACCCACTCCATCCGGCCGACCAGCTTGGCCAGAGCGGTCGCGCCCGGCCCGGCACCGGTCGGCGGGTACGTCGTCGACTCGAACTGGTGGCGGAGCTCGGTCAGCTCGGTCTCGACCGCGGCGAGCGCGGCCGGGTCCGTCCGGCCGTCGGCGTGAGCCGAGACGAGCGTGGCGAGCGTCCGGGCGGTCGATGCCAGACGGCGCCGAAGGTCGTCGTGGAACGGGCGCGGCCAGACGAGGAGGATCGCCGGCACCGCGAGGGCGCCGGCGATCAGCCAGCCGGCCAGCCGGGCCGGGATCTCGTCGGGGTGGGCGGCGACCGCGATCGGCAGGACGAACGTCAACAGCGCGGCGATCGTCCCCGCGCTGACGAGCGGGCTGAGCACACCGGCGAAGAGGACCGCGAAGCCGACGACGGCCATCGTCAGCACCGCCGCGACCGGCTGGGTCGAGCAGAGCGTGCCGACGACGATGAAGACCGCGCCACACGCGAACAGCCCGCCGAGCGAGCGCAGCTTCGTCGACGGACTGCCCGGGAAGTCGACGAAGAGCAGCAGCGCGAACGAGCCGAACGCTGCGAAGAGCTGGACGTTCGGGTTCGGCGAGACCGCCCGGGCGATCGCGAACGCGGCCGGGACGACGACGGCCGCCCGCACCGACCGCTTGAGGGCGGCCAGCGACGGGTCGTGAGCGAGGACCCAGGCGGCCAGCCGCCGGGCCAGCCGCCGGGACCGGGGCGAGCCGCTCCCTTCCGGGGAGGGCCGAGGATCGGGCACCGGGCCAAACTACTCTTGGCGTCCGTGGGATCCGTGGCCGACGACTTGCAGACGACCACCGACGGCCGGGTGCCCGGTGAGCGGGGTCGGGCGACCCGGCAGAGGCTGCTCGACGCGACGGTCGAGCTGCTGACGACGACGCCGTGGCGGTCGGTCAAGGTGATCGACATCGCCCGCGCCGCGGGCACGTCGCCGGCGACGTTCTACCAGTACTTCGAGAACGTCGAGCAGGCGATCGGCGTGCTGGCCGAAGGCATGGTCGCCGAAGCCGGCGAGCTGGCCGACCTCGTCGACGGCGACTGGTCGGAGGTCGGGAGCTGGTCGACCGCGCTGGCCGTCACCGAGGGGTTCCTGGCGTTCTGGGAGGGCAACCGGGCGATCTTCCGGGTCGTCAACCTGGCGAACGAGGAGGGCGACCCGACGTTGCGGGGCATCCGCGTCCGGGCGCTCAACGCGGTGACCGTCGCGCTCGCCGCGGTGATCGGCGGGCAGCAGCCGGGGACCACGCTGACCACGCTGACCACGCCGACCGGGGCGGACGCGACGGCGACCGCGGGGACGCTCGTCGCGATGTACGCCAACGTCGCGGCCCACCGCCACGGGTTCGAGTTCTGGGGGATCCGGACGCGGGACCTCGTCGACGCTCAGGCGCGCCTCCTGCACTGGGCGGTGACCGGCCGCCCGGCGCCGGACGGGGGGCGCCCCCCCGGCACGGACGATCGGCAGTAGACCGGGGCGATGCGGGTGCTCGTCGCCGAGGACGATCCGGGGCTGCGATCGGTCCTCGAGCGGGGGCTCCGGCGCAGCGGCTACGTCGTCGACGCGGTCCCCGACGGCGATCGGGCGCTCCTGTTCCTGCGGTCGTACGACTACGAGGTCGCGGTCCTCGATTGGCGGATGCCGGGCGCGTCCGGGCTCGACGTCGTCCAGGAGGTCCGCCGGCGCGGCTCGAAGGTGCCGGTGCTGCTGCTGACGGCCCGCGACACGACCGAGGACCGGGTCGAAGGGCTCGACGGCGGGGCCGACGACTACCTCGTCAAGCCGTTCGAGTTCGCGGAGCTGCTCGCCCGCATCCGGGCGCTGCAGCGGCGGCCGCCGGTCGTCCTCGACCCGTTGCTCGCCGTCGGCGACCTGGCGCTCGACCCGGCGACGCGGCTGGCCCGGCGCGGTGACGAGCCGCTGCCGCTGACCGGGCGCGAGCTGGCGATCCTCGAGCTGCTGCTGCGCCGGCACCCGGCGGTCGTCGACCGCCGGTCGATCGCGGTGCAGGTCTGGGACGACGAGGCCGACGCGGTCGGGTCGAACACGATCGACGTGCACCTTGCCCGGCTCCGGGCGAAGTTGACCGGCAGCACCGTCCGCATCGAGACGGTCCGCGGTATCGGCTACAAGCTGGTCGACGGTTGACCGCGTCGGGGGCGGCGCCGGCGGCGCAGAGTTTCTGGGCTCGCCGTCCGAACGTCGCCCACGCGGCGCGCGTGGCGATCGTGGCGACGCTCGTCATCGCGGTCGTCTACCTCGGCGTCGCGGCCGCGCTCGACGCGTTCCTCGGACGCCGCGTCCTGTGGGAGGTCGACCAGCGGCTGAGCCTCCACCTGTCGGACGTGAGCCACCAGGCGAACCCGCTGACCAGCCGGTCGGTGGCCGAGGACCAGGGCACCGACGGCGCGCCGGTCTTCGTGTGGTGGGTGCCGTCGAACGGCGACGTGCGGTCGCTCACTGAGGGCAACCCGCCGCTGCCGGACGCCGCACTGGCCGACGTCGCGGCGGACGGCGGCGCGCCGGTGAGCGTCTCGAACCGCGATGCGACGTACCGGTTGGAGGCGGTCACGTTCCGCAACGGCTGGCTCGTCGCCGGCCAGAACCTCGCGGGGCCGTCGCACATCGAGAAGGTCATGCTCACCGGCGAGCTCGTCATCGGCCCGGTCCTGCTCGCCGCGGTCTTCGTCGGCGTCCTTATCATCGGCGTGCGGGCGATCGCGCCGGTCGAGCTCGCCCGGCGCCGGTTGCTCGAGTTCACCGCTGACGCGTCACACGAACTACGGACGCCGCTGACGGTCATCGAAGCCGAGATCGAGCTCGCCCGGGCGTCACCGCCGGACGCGACGGCGGACCGCGAGACGCTCGAGCACGTCGCCCGGGAGAGCCGCCGCCTGAAGCACATCGTCGAGGACCTGCTCTGGCTCGCCCGGTTCGACTCCGCGCCGCCACCACCGCCGAACGAGCCGGTCGACCTCGTCGTCTCGGTCGACACGTGCGCCGGGCGGTTCGCGGCCGTCGCGGCCGGCCGGGAGCTGACGCTCGCGGTCGACCACGTCGGCGACGGCCCGGCGTGGATCGACGCCGCACCGGACTGGCTCGACCGGCTCGTCGGGACGCTGCTCGACAACGCGTGCCGGTACGCGCCGCCGGACGGGACGGTCAGGGTGACGGTCGGTGCGCAGGGGACGCGGGCGCTCCTCGTCGTCGAGGACAGCGGCCCGGGCATCCCGGCGGCCGAGCGGGCGCGGCTCTTCGACCGGTTCCGCCGGGCGACGGACGAGCCGGGCGGCGCCGGCCTCGGGCTGGCGATCGCCGATGCGGTCGTCCGGACGACCGCCGGACGCTGGCGAGTCGACGAATCGCCGCTGGGCGGTGCGCTGATGGAGGTGTCGTGGCGCCGCGGCCCTGGCCCGGGCCCGGCGAAACCGGATGACTCAGCGGACGGCGACCGGGTTGAGCGGCGAGCCGAGCCCGTCGACGAACGGCAGCGGCGTGGCGTCGAGGAAGAACGTGTACCGGCCGTCCGCCGCACAGGCCGCGGCTAGGTCGTCGAGCACCCAGTTCTGTCCCTGCGTCATCCCCATCTCGACGAGATGGAGGAGGTGGACGGGTAGGTAGAGGTCGTCGTCCTCGCCGGGGAAGACCTCGAGCGGCAGCGTGTCGGTGGCGACCGCGGCGACGTCGTGGGCGGAGAACCACTCGGCCGTGCCGATCGTCAGGCCCGGCGTCGGGTACGTGTACGCGACGAGGTCGCGGTTCGGCACGGCACCGTCGGCGGTGAGGCGGCCGGGCAGCGCGAGGTGGACCATCTGGCCGGTGCGGACGAGCACGACGTCACCGGGCTCGACATCGGTCCCCGCGAGGTCGAGCGCGGCGTCGAGGTCGGCCGGGCTGATCGGGTACCCCGCGTTGAGGACGTCCTGGCCCTTCGCCCGGGCGACGTCGAGGAGGATGCCGCGGCTGACGAGCGTGCGGACGACGTCGATGCCGCAGCGCGACGCGCCGGCGTCGGTGACGGTGTCGGCCGGGTAGCCGTTGTAGAGGCGGCCGCGGTAGCTCGCGTGGGCGAGCGCGTCCCAGTGCGTCGCGCACTGCAACGCGAGCTCGACGGTGTCCTCGCTGGCGCAGATCCAGTCCGCGTCGGGGCTGAGCGGTTCGTTGACCGCGATCATCGACCGCTGCGGGTTGATCCGTCCGGGGACGAAGCCCATCTGGATGCCGTCGGCCGCGGACAGGGGGAGCCCGAGCGCGAAGGCCTCGCCGGTGCGGATGCTCGCCGCGCCCCGACGTCGGGCCGCGGCGTCGACGAGGTTGAGCGTGCCGAGCTGGTCGTCGTTGCCCCAACGCCCCCAGTTGCGGACCCGGGCGGCGATCTCGGCGAAGCGGTCCGGGGCGGTCATGGTGGTGGACGGTGCGATCGAATCGGCGTCAGGTGGGCCGGATCAGGTCGTCCAGAGGATGCTCTGCGGCTCGCTGTACGCGAGCAGCCCGGCATCACCGCGGTCACGGCCGATGCCGCTCAACTTGAACCCACCGAACGGCGCCTCGGAGTTGTTCTGGGCGGTATTGATGCCGACCATGCCGGCCTGCAGCCGCTGGGCGACCTTGTACGCCCGGGACGCGTCGCCGGAGAAGACGTAGTCGTAGAGGCCGTAGTCCGAGTCGTTGGCGATCGCGATGCCCTCTTCCTCGTCGTCGAACGGGACCATCGTGATGACCGGGCCGAAGATCTCCTCGCGGGCGACGCCCATCGTGTTGTCGCCGGTGATCAGCGTCGGCGCGACGTAGTAGCCGGTCGGCAGGTCCGGGCGCTGCCCGCCGACGACGACCTCGCCGCCCTCGGGCGCGGCCGACGCGATATGGGCTTCGATGCGGTCGCGCTGGACGGCGGAGATGACCGGGCCGACGATCGTGTCCTTCGCGTTCGGGTCGCCGACCTTCAAGAAGCCGGCCATCTTGGCCAGGCCGTCACGGACCTGGTCGAAGAGGTCGCGGTGGACGATCGCCCGGGTCGGCGCGGTGCAGATCTGGCCGGAGTGGAACGTCCACGTCGAGCCGATGCACGTGATCGCGGCCTTCAGGTCCGCGTCGTCGAAGACGACGCACGCGCCCTTGCCGCCGAGCTCCATCAGCAGCCGCTTCATCGTCTTGCCCGCGGCCTCGTAGATCTTCATGCCGACCTGCGTCGATCCGGTGAAGCTGATCATGTCGACGTCGGCGGACTCGACGAGCGCGGCGGCCGGCTCCGGGCCGGCCGCGTTGACGAGGTTGACGACGCCCGGCGGGAAGCCGACGTCGTCGAGGATGCGGACGAGCTCGATGACCGCGAGCGGGTCCTGCGGGGCCGGCTTGACGACGATCGTGTTGCCCGCGGCGAGCGCCGGCGCGACCTTGCCGGCCATGTTGACCATCGGGAAGTTGTACGACGTGACGCACGCGACGACACCGACCGGCTGGCGGTTGATCATCCCGCCGATGATCCCGCCGGGCGCGAGCGGCGTCGCGCCCGCGGCCTGCGGGAGGAGCGGCGTCTGGAGGACGCTGCGGGGATCGCGGGAGTAGCGCTCGAACCGGTCCGCGGCCACCGGGACCTGCATCCGGCCGCCGACGACCATCGTCGCGCCGGTCTCCGCGATGACGAGCGGCAGCAGGTCGGCCGCCTTCGCCCGGATCGCGGCCGCGGCCTTCTTCATCAGTGCGGACCGCTCGTCCGCGGGCATCGCGGCCCACGCCGGCAGGGCCTCCTTGGCCGCCGCCGCGGCGGCGGCGGCGTCGGCCGCGGTGGCGTTCGGCGCCTGGCCGACGACCTCCTCGGTCGCCGGGTTCATGATGTCGTAGGTACCACCGGAAGCGTCGACCCACTTGCCGCCGATCAGGAGCTGGTGCTCGTCGTGGGTGGTGT
Organism: uncultured Actinomycetota bacterium; assembly: GCA_963745595.1. Taxonomy (GTDB): domain Bacteria; phylum Actinomycetota; class Acidimicrobiia; order Acidimicrobiales; family RAAP-2; genus DASZUK01. Next base: position 103,450 of record CAVUYB010000018.1, read on the forward strand.
CGGCCATGGGTCCCCCCTGGGGTCAGCGGCGGTGCGGGGCGCCGTCGGTCGGGCTTCTGGATCGGCTTCTGACGTAGACAGTACCGGGCGGTGCTTCGAACAGGAACACGTTCTACATTGTGGAGGCGTTCGAAGCGATTCGAGGAGGCCACGGTGCACAAGTTCAACCCGCTGGACGAATTCCCGATCCACCAGGTGCCGTTGCCGATGCGGTACCCCGCGAGCAGTGACCGGAACGTCTACGACCGGTGCATCTACCAGGGCGTCGACCAGGAGCTCGATGCGTACTTCATCACCGGGCTCGGCGTCTATCCGAACCTCGGCGTCATCGACGCGTTCGCGACCGTCCGCCGGGGGGACCGGCAGTGGGCGATCCGGACGTCCGGCCACCGGCCCGACGACCTGCGGTCCCAGGAGGTCGGGCCGTACCGCATCGAGGTCCGCGAGCCGTTCAAGGAGCTGCGGATCGTCTGTGACGCCGACGACCACGGGCTCGGGTTCGACCTCGTTTACCGGTCCGAGTACGGCCCGATCGCCGAGCCGCAGCACGTCCGGCGGCTCGGCGATCGGATCCTGCTCGACGCGTCGCGGTTTGCCGGCGTCGGCACCTGGGAGGGAGAGCTGCGGTTCGACGGCGGGACGGTCGCGGTCACGCCGGACCGGTTCACGGCCACCCGTGACCGGTCGTGGGGCATCCGGCCGGTCGGCGAGTCGGAGCCCGCCGGCCGGCCACGGGAGTTCGACGGCATGTGGTGGTTCTGGGTGCCGCTCCGGTTCGACGACTTCGCGGTGCACGTCATCGTCGAGGAGTCGTCCGACGGGCTGCGGAACAGCAATTTCGCCGTCCGGCAGTGGCCGGAGGCGACGGGAAAGCCGCTCGAGCAGCTCGGCTGGCCGCTGCCGAAGACCGAGTACCGGTCCGGCACGCGCCACCCGCTCCATTCGTCGATGGACCTGACGTTCCGGGACGGCCGGGTGGCGACGTTGGAGATCGAGCCGTTGCTCGGCATCCCGCTCAACGTCGGCTGTGGCTACGGCGGCGACCCGGACTGGACGCACGGGCTCTACAAGGGCGAGTCGTGGACCGACGGTGTCGTCTACGACCTCGACGACCCGGCGGTGACCGGCCGGGCGGCCTTCTCCTTGGTCGACCACGTCGCCCGGGCCACCTTCGACGGCCACGTTGGGTGGGGGATCTTCGAGCACGGGATCCTGGGGGCCCACGAGCCGTCGGGCTTCAAGGACTTCTTCGACGGCGCGCCCTGAGCGGCCGACGACAGGTCAGTCGTCGTGTGGCCGGTCCGGTGACGCGGTCGGTGGTGGCGCGGTCGGTGGTGGTGGGGCGGCCGGCGGCGGCCACGGCGGGTTGGCCGGCGCCTGGCCGGGAGGGAACAGCGGGTCCGCCCGGGCGTCGATGGCGCCGGGGTGGCCGTCTCTTGGGTAGCCGGCCGGGTCGCGACCAGGCGGCGTCCACGTGCCGGCCCACCAGTGGCCGGCGAACGGTGCCGACCGGGCACCCATCGGGCCGGCCGCGGCGAGCAGCTTCTGCGCCCGGGCGTGGACGACCGCGTTCTGGACGCCGTAGGTGATACCGATGTAGAGCAGCAGGCTGACCGACGCGAGCCCGCTCGGCCCCTTCCAGGCGTCGATCCACCAGTCCGCGCCGAAGTGCAGGGCGAGCGAGACGATCCATAGCGCCATCGTCAGCCACGTGCCCTGCCGGAAGACGCCACTCTCGTCCCGCCAGAGGTGGACGGTCGCGGCGCGGATCGCGCCGAAGCCACCCGCGCCGACGAGCATGCTGAGGACGAGAACGCCGACGACCTTGGCGGAGAGGTGGTGGTGACCGGCGTAGCTGATCAGCTCGATCAGGCCGATGACCGCGAGGACGGCCGAGAGCCGCAGGTTGACCTGGGCCCGGACCCGGCGGACCTGGACCTGTCGGTACAGGACCCAGACCACGACGACGACGTCGAGGACGACGGTGAACGCCACCGTCTTGACCCTACCGCCGCCGCCTGGTCGAACGGCCTCGGCCGGCCGGCGTCTGGCCGATCAGTTGAGGAGCGGCCCGACGAGGGCGCCGAACGCGGCGATCTGGTCGCACTGCTCCTCGACGGAGCGGGCCATCAGGCGGACCTGGAGGTGGTTGACGCCCATGCCGGCGAGCTCCCGCAAGGACTCGGCGACCGGTTCGGGACCGCCCTGGAGCACGAACGGCGGCAGTTCCCACTCGGCGTCGCCGCCGGTGCCGTCGCCGGTCAGGTAGATCGGCTCAGCGATCGTCCCGATGTCGAGCGGTGCGCCGCCTCGCAGCTCGTCACGCAGGCGCCGCAGCTCGGCGATCTGGCCGGGCAGGTCCTTACGGGGCGTGCCCTGGGGCAGCCAGCCGTCGCCGAGCGCGGCGGTCCGCCGGATCGCGGCCTTGCTCGACCCGCCGATCCAGATCGGTGGCCGCGGCTGCTGGACCGGTCGTGGGGCGACGCCCATCCCGGCGACCGACCACCGCGGGCCGGAAAGCGTCGGGAACTCGTCGGCGAACGCGACCGCGAGCGCGGCGACGGCCTCGTCGGTGTGGCGGCCGCGGTCGGCGAAGTCACCGGCGAGCAGGTCGTACTCCTCGGCGACGTGGCCCGCGCCGACGCCGACGATGAGGCGACCGCCGGAGAGCAGGTCGAGCGTCGACAGCTCCTTCGCGGCCCGCAGCGGGTGACGCTGGGCGAGGACGAGGACATGCGAGAGCAGGCGGACCCGCGTCGTGACACCGGCGAGCCAGCCGAGCGTCGCGGTCGTGTCGTACCAGGTCGTGCCCATCGAGTCGGCCAGCCGCTCGGGGATCGCGGTGTGGTCGCAGACGCCGACGTAGAAGAACCCGGCCGCGTCCGCGGCCTGGGCGACCCGGGCGAGCTCGTCAGGGCCGGCGCGCGTCTCCCACTTGGCGACGTAGAGCCTCGACTGCGACTGGATCGGGAGCTGCATCCCGTAGACGACGCGGCCGGGTGGGACGACCTGCACCGCGTCGTTCGGCGTCGGCTCGGTCATGGCGTCCCCTCGGATCGTCGGCAGCGGCAGGCTTAGTAACGGACGGCGACGGTGCTCGTCAGCTCGTCGACCGGTCCGAGCGACGAGGCGAGCACGCGGGCGCGCATGAGGTAGAGGTGGGCGGGGACCTCCCAGGTGAAGCCCATGCCGCCGTGGACCTGGATGCAGGTCTTCGCGTTGGCGACCGCGGCTTCGGCCGCGAGCAGCGCGGCGCCGGCCGCGGCGCGCGTCGCGTCGCCGACGTCCGGCTGGTCGACGGTGACCGCGGCGGCTTCGACGCCGGCGCGGGCGGTCTCGGCGCGGACGAGCATGTCCGCGCAGAGGTGCTTGACCGCCTGGAACGAGCCGATCGGCCGGCCGAACTGGTGTCGGCCCTTCGCGTAGTCGACTGCGAGGCCGCACGTCGCGGCGGCGATGCCGACGCAGAGCGCGCCGGTCAGCACGCGGTGGTCGCGGGTCCACCGCTGGGCCGCGCCGGCGTCGACCGGTCGGCCGTCGGGCAGTTCCGCGACGACGGAGAGCGGCGTCAGCGGGTCGAGTGACCGCTCGACGGGGGTGGCCGCGTCGACGACCGCGGCGAGCGCGGGACCGTCGACGACGGCGAGGCCGGCTGGGCGGTCGACGACGAGCGCGCCGAGCGAGTCGAGGTGCTCGACGAGGCACGGGTCATCGGGACGGGCGTCGCCGACGACGAGCGTCCCGTCGGCCGCGCCTTTGAGCTGTAGGACGCTCGCGGCGAGGTGGGTGGCGACGAGCGGGCCGGGGACGAGGCCGCGGCCGAGCTCCTCGAAGACGACCGCCGCGTCCGCCAGGCCGAGCCCGACGCCGCCGTCGGCCTCGGGGACGGTGAGCGAGAAGACGCCGGCCTCGCCGAGCGCGGCCCAGTCGTCCGCGTCGACGACCTGCCGGGCCTCCTCGGCGCGGCGGATCCGTTCGAGCGGGAAGCGGCCGGCGACGATCGTCCGAACGAGGTCGGCGAGCGAGCGCTGGTCGTCGGTCAGCTCGAAGTCCATGTCAGCCCTTCGGAAGGCCGAGGATCCGCTCGGCGACGATGTTCCGCTGGATCTGCGACGTCCCCGCGGCGATCGTGCGCGAGAAGCCGTTGACCCACGTGTCGACGAGCTCCGCGTTCCCCGGCCCGCCGGCCGACCGGGCCCACGGGCCCCCGTCCAGCTCGTCCCACGCGAGGCTGGCGCGCCCGGCGATGTCGGTGCCGAGCTCCGCGAGGCGCTGACGCAGCTCGGAGAACGCCAACTTGAAGACGCTGCCGCCAATCCCTGGTACGCCGGTCCGGGCGGCCTGGGAGACGTTTCGCTTCGTCAGCGCCCACAACGCGTCGAGCTCCGCGCCGATGTGGCCGATCCGGGCGGTGAACCGGGCGCCGTCTGTCGCATCGCGGCGGCGACGTCGCGCAGCGAGCGGAGTAGCTCCATCGACTGGAGCAGCTCGCCGACGAACGCGGTGCCGCGCTCGAAGCTGAGCGTCACCATCGTCACCCGCCAGCCGTCGTTCTCGTCGCCGACGCGGTTGGCGACCGGGACGCGGACGTCGTCGAGGAAGAGCTCCGCGAACTCCGTCGACCCGGCGATCGTCCGCAGCGGCCGGATGTCGATGCCCGGCGTGTCCATCGGCACGACGAGCCAGGTGATGCCCTTGTGCTTCGAGTCCTCCGGGCCCGGTCCGGACGAGCATCTCGCAGTAGTCCGCGACCTCCGCGTGGCTCGTCCAGATCTTCGACCCGTTGATGACGTAGTCGTCGCCGTCCCGGACCGCTCGGGTGCGCAGCGACGCCAGATCGCTGCCCGCGTCCGCTTCGCTGAAGCCCTGGCACCAGACGTCGTCGCCCCGGAGGATCCCCGGGAGGTACTGCGCCCGCTGTTCCGGGGTGCCCTCGACCGCGATCGTCGGTCCCGCGTGGAGCAGGCCGACGAAGTTGACGCCGACGTACGGCGCGTGCGCCCGCTCGAGCTCGTCGACGTAGATCAGCTGCTCGACCGGGCTCGCGCCGCGGCCGCCGCCCTCGGTCGGCCAGTCGACGCCGGCGTAGCCCGCGTCGAAGAGCAGCCGCTGCCAGTGCGTGTCGTACGCCCGCCGACCCGGCCAGTCATCCGCGGACGGCTTCGGCGGCAGCGTCGGCAGCGTCTCGGCCAGCCAGACGCGCAGCTCCGCCCGGAACTTCTCTTCTCCCGGCGTGTACCGGAGATCCATGACGGCGCGGGCGTCCGGCGACGAGAGCTCTACGGAACGAGATCGAGGCCGAACAGTTCGATCGCGTTGCCGCGAACGATCTTCCGCCGTTGCTCGTCCGTCAGGTCCGCCATCTGCACTTCCGCGATCTCACGTCGTGCGCGGCCACGTCGAGTCCGAGTGCGGGTAGTCCGACTCGTACGTGATGTTGTCCTCGCCGATCTCTTCGACCGACTTGAGGCCGTGCGCGTCGTCGAAGAAGCAGCCGTAGACGTGGTCCTTGAAGTACGACGACGGCGGGTTCGGGACCTTGTCCGCGACGCCGCCCCAGCCGCGATTGTCCTCCCAGACCCGGTCGGCGCGCTCGAGGATGTACGGGATCCAGCCGATCTGCCCCTCGCTGTACGCCAGCTTCAACGTCGGGAACCGGACGAGGACGCCGGAGAACAGGAAGTCGACGAGCGAGAACGTCGCGTTCGTGTGCGTCAGCGTCGAGCCGACTGCGGGCGGCGCGTCCGACGACGTCGACGGCATCTTCGACGACGACCCGATGTGCATGTTGACGACCGTCCGCGTCTCCTGGCACGCCTCGAAGAACGGGTCCCAGTAGCCGTCCGGGTCGTGGACGCTCGGCAGGCCGAGGTACGGCGGGATCTCGCTGAAGCAGACCGCCCGGACGCCCCGGGCCGCGTTGCGCCGGACCTCCGCCGCCGCCAGCTCGACATCCCACAGCGGGATCAACGTCAGCGGGATGAGCCGACCGCCGGACTGGCCGCACCACTCGTCGACCATCCAGTCGTTGTACGCCTTGACGCAGAGCAGCGCGAGCTCCTTGTCCTTCGCCTCTGAGAACGTCTGGCCGCAGAACCGCGGGAACGTCGGGAAGCAGAGCGCGGCCTCGATGTGGTTGACGTCCATGTCCTCGAGCCGCGGTTTCACCTCGTACGACCCCGGCCGCATGTCCTCGAACGTCACGCCCTTCATCGTCACCTCTTCGCGCGGGACGCCGACCGCGGAGTCGACGCGCAGCAGCGGGCGCTTGAGGTCCTCGTAGTACCACCAGTCCGTCGCGTTGCCCTCGCTGCCCGGCTTCACCGTCAGCTTGCCGCCGAGGAACGTGATCTCGCCCATCGGCGCTCGGACGATGCGCGGACCGACGTCCGCGTACTTCGACGGCAACCGGTCCTGCCAAACGTGCGCCGGCTCTACGACGTGGTCGTCGACCGACACGATCAGGGGGAGATCAGCCATCTCAGGAGCGTAGCGCGGGCCTGACGGTCCATCAGATACGGGCGCGACGGCCAGGTCGGAGAGGTGCAGCGGTCCGGTCAGATAGAGGCTGTAGGGCCTGGCCGGTATGGCCGGTATGGCCGGACGCTCATGTCGGGCGCGGCTCGGTTTGTCAGGGGATAGCTATTTGCGGAGGGTGCGCCGGCTTGCCTTCGATCTTGTCCGCCGCCTCGTCGGCGAACGCCACCAAGGTCGTCGGGTCGGAAGCGCCCGTGTTTTCGTAACTGAGGTATCCGAAGTACCGACCGGCTATGAAATAGACGCCATCGGACTGCAGGTGGACGCCTTGGATGGTCAAGCTGAGGGTGTACGCGGCCGATCGATCGCCGACCCGGGGGACGGATAGGGGCGCGATCGTCCCGTGGATGGTTTTTCCCTGAACCTGGTAGGTGATGGCGTGGCAATGATCGATCGCTCGGAGGCCCCGGTCCCATGCGGCGACCCCGATGTTTCCGACCTTCAATCCCTCGGAGATTACGTAAAAGTTGCGGATGTAGAAGAAGTTGCGGGTGAACTCGACAGTGATCCAGCCGGCATCGTTGCCGGCCTTCTGTGCACCGGGGAGGCAGCCAGGAAGTGAGATTGCCGCGGCCTTGTGTGGTTTCGATGTCACCGTCCAGCCCGCGGGCAGGTCGGCGGCGGTGAGCAGTCGAGAGTGAGGAGGTAGCTTCGCCGACGCTCCAGCCGGTACCGCACCGATCGTTGTCAACGGCAAGGTGATAACGATCGTCGCGGCAACGGCCATCGATATCGTCGCTCGCCGGACTGTTTTACCGATGCAATGCGGTCTTTCCCGTTCGATTTTGAAGATCGACACTTCAGAAAATTAGTTCACCTAAGCGGCCGGACATCGGCTCATTGCATCGTCATGCCACCGTTCGGGCTAAGGCATTGGCCGGTCAGGAAGCTGCTCGCGTCGGACGCGAGGAAGAGGACGCAGTACGCGACGTCCGCGGTCTCGCCGACGCGGCGCAGCGGCGCGAATTTCGCCATCGGCTGCAGCACCGCGTCCTTCATCGCTTCGTCGATCGTGCCGTCCGGCCGCCGGTAGTAGCGGCTCGTCATCCCCGTCGGGACAAAGCCCGGCGCGACCGCGTTCACGCGGACGCCCTTCCGTCCGACCTCGACTGCCATCGTCCGCGTCAGCTGGAGCACCGCGGCCTTCGTCATCGCGTACGCGCCGACGTCCGGCGAGCCGGAGCGAGCGCGGCCGTCGACGTCATGTTGACGATGCTGCCGTGGCCCTGCTCGACCATGACCCGACCGGCCGCCTGGCAGCCGAAGAGGACACCCTTGAGGTTCACCGCAACGACCTTGTCGACGTCGGCCTCCGTGATCGCGAGGACCGCGCCGTCGACCATCGTCCCCGCGATGTTGCACATCACGTCGAGCCGGCCGTGCGTTTCGACGACGTCCTGTACGAGCGTCGTGACTTCGGTCGCGCTCGACACGTCTACCCGACGAGGCACCGCCGTGCCCGTCACGGTGCCCGTGCCCGTGGCCGGGCCCGCCGCCGGGCCGGCCGCGGTCGATCTTGCCGTCTCGGCGGCGCGGCTGATGGTCTCGGCGTTGATGGCTGCCGCCGTCGCCTCCGCGGTTGTCGCCATGACGTCGGCGCAGTAGACCGTCGCCCCCGCACCGGCGAGAACCTCCGCGGTCGTCCGACCTATGCCGCTGCCCGCGCCGGTCACGACCGCCACCCGGCCCGTCAGGTCGAACGTCTCCCGAACCGTCTCCGTCGTCTCCATGCTCCGGAGTGTGCCACGCCCCCGGCGTGCACTAGGCCAGCGCGGCCGGCTCAGCGCCGAGCGCCCTCGAGCGCAAGCAGCTTTTGCTTGAGGTCGAGGCCGCCGCCGTAGCCACCGAGCCCGCCGCCGGACGCGATCACCCGGTGGCACGGGTAGACGATCGCCAACGGGTTCGCGCCGTTCGCCTGCCCGACCGCCCGGAACGCCGACGGCCGGCCGACCCACGCCGCGAGCTCGGCATAGCTGATCGTCTCGCCGTACGGGATCTCCGCGAGCGCTCGCCAGACCGCTTGCTGGAACGCGGTGCCCGTCGTGAACCGGAGTCGGACGTCGAACGCCGTGCGCGTCCCTGCGAAGTACTCGTCGAGCTCCGTCGTCGCCTGCCCGACCGCCTCCGGAACCGGCCCGGGCGAGCCGCCCGCCGCCGCGAGCCCCGTGTTCGGCAGGAAGAGGTGCGTGATCGACTCGTCGTCGCCGACGATGACGAGCGGGCCGAACGGGCTCTCGTAGACGAGCCGGTACGCGTCCTCGTCCGTTGTGATCGCCGCGGCCATGTTCGCCACCGCTCGGGCCGCGGCCGCGGTAGCCGTGTGATCGCCTGTGGCCGTGTGATCGGCGGTGCCAGCGCGGTTGGCGGCGAGCGCGACTGGCGGTGGCAGTGCGGTCGGTGATGCCAGTGCGGTTGATCGTCTCGGTCATGCAGCGCGCTCCTTCGGTTGATCTGTGATCTTCGGGTCCGGCACCGACCACAGGTGGACGGTCGCGTACGCCCGCCACGGTCGCCACCGGTCGGCCAGACGGACGACGTCGGTCGTGGACTCCGGGCCGCCGAGCCAGCGGACCGCCCGGCGGACGCCGACGTCGGTCGGGATGAACGCGTCCGGATCCCGTAGCGCACGCATCGCGACGTAGCCAGCCGTCCAGTCACCGATCCCCGGGACGGCCTGGAGGCGGGCGGCCAGCTCCGCGGGGTCCGCGCCCGGGTCGAGCGACAAAGCCCCTTCGATCATCGCGGTCGCCGCGGCTCGGATCGTCCGTCGGCGGGACGCCGGCATCGGCAACGCTGCGTCGGCGACCGTGAGGAGGTCGCCTGGAGCCGGGAACAGGTGCGTTACCGGGCCATCCGCGACGGCCAGCCGCGGCCCAGCGGCGGCTACGAGCTGGCCGGTGACCGTGCGCGCTCCGGCCACTGAGACCTGCTGGCCGATAATCGCCCGGAACGCCAACTCCGCACCGTCGACCGTTCCCGGCACCCGCCGGCCCGGCGTCGCGGTCACGAGCGGGCGGAGAAGCGGGTCGTCGCCGAGCAGCCCGTCGATCGCGATCGGGTCAGCGTCGAGATCGAGGAGCCGGCGGCAGCGGCTCACCGCGGCCGTCAGGTCCCGGAGATCGTCCAGCCGGAGCGTCGCCACGACGTACCCGTCCGCCGGCGTCAGCGCGACCGTGCCCGTGCCATGCGGCAGCCGCAGGCTGCGGTGGAACACCCCGTCGACCGTTGCCTCGACCCCTGCCACCGCCCGAGTGGCCAGGAACGCGAACGTCGACGCCGCGTCGAACGGCTCCCGGTACGCCAGTCGGAGGGTGACCGCACCGGCTCCGGCCGTGCTGCCGCTGCCGCTGCCGGTGGTGTGGCGGCGACCATCGGCGGACGGGCCGTCGCCAAGGAAACTGCTGCTGTCGCTAGCGGGTCCGCGGTCGGCGTGACGGGTCCGCTGCTGGTGCTTGCGCCGCAGCTCCGTCGGGCTGTTCGCGAAGACGGCCCGGACGGTGTCGTTGAACTGCCGGACGCTCGAGAACCCGGCTGCGAACGCAATGCGGGCGGCGGAGAGGTCCGTCGTCTCGATCAGCACCCGCGCCGTTTGCGCCCGCTGCGCCCGGGCCAGCGCGATCGCCCCGGTCCCGACTTCAGCGACCAACAACCGGTGCAGTTGACGCTCGCTGTACCCCAGTCGGCCCGCGAGCCCAGCGACGCCATCGCGATCGACGACACCGTCAGCGATCAATCGCATCGCGCGAGCGACGACGTCCGCCCGGGCGTTCCACTCCGGCGAGCCTGGCGCAGCATCCGGACGGCAGCGCATGCACGCCCGGAAGCCGCCTTGCTGCGCCGCGGCCGCGCTCGGGTAGAAGCGGACGTTCGCCCGTTTCGGCGTCATCGCGGGGCAGCTCGGCCGGCAGTAGATGCCCGTTGACGTCACTGCGGTGAAGAACCAGCCATCGAAGCGGGCGTCTCGGCTCTGCACCGCCCGGTAACAGCGTTCGAAGTCGTCGAGCACCGCACCATCGTCGCAGCCGCAGCCGCTCATGTCTGGCGGAAATCGGACATGACCATGCCCGAGGCCACCGCTGACGCCAGCCGCCAGCCGCCAGCCGCCGAGAACGGCCACCGGCCACCGGCCACGGGCCACCGGACGCCGGACGCGGCGAGATGGCAGGTCTCTATGGGCATTTTCCATTGCTATTCAATGTGATCGAGCGCTAGTGACACACCCCCTTGTCAAGATCTACCCATGACGCCCGTCGCGACCGTTCGCCCGCTCCTTGGGGTCGTGAACACGCTGCAGAGCCATCTCGACGGATTGCGGGCCGCGGTCAACGGCGTCGATCCGGCGGCGACGGACGGCACCGACGCGGCCGAGCTCGTCCGGATCGGCGTCGCGCTGGAACGATTCGGTGCCTCACTGCGAACCCGGTTCGCCCTCCGCGTGGAAGCGACCGGCGCGTTCTCGGAAACCGGCCACAAGCATGCGGCCGGGTGGCTGGCCGGCGTCTCCGGCGAGTCCGTCGGACAGGCGCACGACGTCCTGAAGACGGCCGCCCGGCTCGCGGAGGCTCCGGTGGTCGAGCAGGCGTTCAAGGACGGGAAGCTGTCGCTTTCCCAGGCCGGCGTCGCGGCATCGGCTGGCGCGATCGACCCGTCGGCCCAGCGCGGATTGGTGCGGACGGCGACGTCCGGGTCGATGAAGGAGCTGAAGGACGAGGCGTCCCGGATCAAGCGGGCCGCCGACGGCGCCCGCGGCGAGGCGTCGTTCGCGCTGAAGGAGGCACGCGCCCAGCGGGGCCGCTATCTCCGGACGCGTGTCGTGCCGGAGGGCGGGATGAAGCTGGAGGCATGGCTGCCGACGGCCGACGGCGCTCGGGTCAAGGCCGCGACTGAAGGCCGAGGCCGACCGGATCTTCAAGGAGGCATGGGCGGCCGGAGTGAAAGAGCGGCCGGACGCCTACCTGGCGGACGCGCTCGTTCGGACGGTCTGTGGTGAGCGGAAGAGCGAACCGAAGGCCGACGTGGCTGTCAGAGTCGACCTCGGCACGCTCCGTCGCGGGTTCGTCGAGGGCGACGAGACGTGTGAGATCGCCGGCGTCGGGCCGATCCCGGTCGAGGTGGCCAAGGACCTGCTCGGCGACGCGGTCTTCCACGTCGTCGTGACCGACGGCGTCGACGTGAAGGCGGTGACGTCGAAGAAGCGGACGATCCCGGCGTCGCTACGCCGAGCGCTGATGGAACGGGACCGTACCTGTGCGGTGCCGGGTTGCGACGCCACCGAACACCTGCAGATCGACCACCGATGGGACTTCGCCAAGGGCGGTCCGACGCAGTTGTCAAACCTTTCTCGCCTCTGCGCGGCGCATCATCGGATGAAAACGACGGCCGGCTTCCGATTGGTGAAGGACGGCGACGACATCCGCTGGCTGGGTCCGGACGAGCAGCGCCGCTGGGCGGAAGGGGAGCCCGGGCCCTAACTCGGCCGCCAGTCGGTCGAGCGCGGCCGCGAGCACCCGGGCCCGGTGAGTCAGTCGCGTCGCCGCCGGCCGCCGAGAGGGCCCACGCCCGCTTCATGAAGAGCTGCAGGTCGCATTCCCACGTGTAGCCGATCGCGCCGTGCACCTGGAGGGCGACCCGGGCGGCCAGGTCCGCGGCGTCGGAGGCGAGGGCCTTGGCCATCGACGCATGCTCGGACCGGTCGGGGAGCTGGCGGGCGAGGGAGTCGGCGGCCCGGTAGGTGGCCGGTCGGGCGAACTCGAGCTTCACCCGGGCGTTCGCCAAGTGGTGCTTGACGGCCTGGAAGCTGCCGATCGGCTTGCCGAACTGCTGGCGGTCCTTCGCGTAGTCGGCGGCGATCGTGATCATCCGGTCGGCCAGGCCGAGCAGCTCGGCCGCGTACGCCACGGCGGTGCGGTCCGCGAGATCGCCGACGACGGTCGTCGCATGGGCACCGGACGCGACGACGGTGTGCGGCCACGGCGTCCACTCGACGGTGCCCAGGTCCCGGGTGCCGTCGATCGACGGCGTCGCGGTCACGTCGACCGCGTCGGCGGGCACCGCGTGGACCTGCCAGCCCAGCCTCGGGGCCTCCCATGCGAGGAGGAACAGGCCGGCCCGGCTCGCGCCGGCCACCCGCTCGGTGACGACCGTCCCCTGGGTGATTGCATGGGTCGCCGTCACGAGCCCGTCGGCGGTGACGTCGACGCCGCCGACCGTCGCGACGAGCTCGCCGCCGGCGATCATCGGCAGCGACCGCTCGGCGACTGCGTGGGCGGCCGCACCGTCCGCGGCCAGCCCGGCCGCCGCGGCGAGCAGCGGCGCGGCCAGCGCCGCCGACTCGGCGAGCGGCTCCGGGAGCCCAGCCCAGCCGGCCTCTTCGAGGACGCCGACGAGCTCGACGTCCGTCAACCCGAGACCGCCGTGGTTCTCCGCGACGAGGACACCCGGCGCGCCCAGCTCGGAGAGCACCGCCCAGCGTTCGGCCGACCGGCCGGCGCCGTGGTCGTGGCTGTCGACGATCGCGCGGAGGTCGGCGGTCGTGCACTCGCGGTCGAGAACCTGGCGGACGGCCGTCCGCAGTTCGAGCTGCTGTTCGGTGAACGCGAACCGCATGCCGGCTAGCTCCTCGGCAACCCGAGCAGACGCTCGGCGACGACGTTGCGTTGGATCTCGTTCGTCCCGGCGTAGATCGGCCCGGCGAGCGCGAACAGATAGCCGTCGAGCCACGGGCCCGGATGGGCGTCAGCTTCGCTCGAGGCGCCGATACCAGTGCCGGTGCCGGCCGTGCTCGTTCCGCCAACGCCCGGGTCGGCCGGCGACCGTTCGAGCAGTTCAGCGTCCGGTCCGAGCAGCGAGAGGCCGGCGGCGTGGATCGCCAGGTCGGTCTCGGACCAGAAGATCTTGTTGCAGCTCGCCTCCGCGCCGATGGTGTGGCCATCGGCGGCTCGCGACGCCATCCAATACGTCCCGAGCTCGTACGCCTCGGCATCGATGTACGCCCGGGCGACGTCGTCGGCGATCCGACCACCCGGACGGCCACGGTCCGCGTACAGCTCGACGAGCCGGGCCGCGGCCTCGGTGTAGCGGGCCGGGCTGCGCAGGCTCAGCCCGCGCTCGCTGCCGGCGGTCGACATCGCGACCTTCCAACCGTCGCCGACCCCGCCGAGGACGTGCTCGTCGGGGACGAAGACGTCCTCGAAGAAGACTTCCGCGAAGCCGGTCTCGCCGTCGAGCTGCGGGATCGGCCGGACGGTGACGCCGTCGGCGGCCATCGGGATGAGGAAGTACGTCAGGCCGCGGTGACGCTCCGCGTCGGGGTCGGTGCGGAAGATCCCGAAGCACCATTCCGCGAACGCGCCGCGGGAGCACCAGGTCTTCTGCCCGGTCAGCCGCCACCCGTCGTCACCGGTTGCCCGGACGGCCCGGCTGCGGATGCCCGCGAGGTCGCTGCCGGCGTCCGGCTCCGACCACCCCTGGCACCAGATCTCGTCACCCGCGGCCATCGGCGGCAGGAAGCGGGCCTTCTGCTCGGGCGTCCCGTACTCGAGCATCGTCGGCGCGAGGAGGAAGATGCCGTTCTGGCTGACCCGCTTCGGCGCCTGTGCCCGGTAGTACTCCTCCTCGAAGATCAGCCACTCGAAGATGCCGACGTCGCGGCCGCCGTACTCGGTCGGCCAGCTGACGACCGACCAGCGGTCCGCGGCCAGCGTCCGCTCCCACTCGCGATGCTGCTCGAAGCCGTCCGCGGTGTCGAGGGACGCGAGGCTGCCGGGAGCCGGCACGTGGCTCTCGAGCCACGCCCGCGCCTCGGCGCGGAACGACTCCTGAGCGGGCGTGAAGGTGAGGTCCATCCGGCGGAGAATCTGGCACACCAAGGGGTGGTCGGCAAGCGCGGCCGACGGCCTCGACCTGGCTATTTGGTCGTTCGAGCTGTTTGGACAAGCGCTCGTTTTCGGCCACAATGGCCCAATGAGCACTGCGGACAGCGGGAAGAAGCGGGTGCCGGCCCTCGACGGCTGGTTCACGATGGACGACGATGCCCCGGCGCTGCTCGGCAGCCGGTGCACGGTCTGTGGAACGTTCGCGTTCCCGGCGGAGCAGTTCGCGTGCCGTAACCCGGCCTGCGAGGGGACCGAGTTCGAGCAGGTACGGCTGTCGCGCCGGGGCAAGGTCTGGTCGTACACGGACGCCCGGTACCAGCCGCCGCCGCCGTACGTCGCCGCGGACCCGTACGTCCCGTTCACGCTCGCCGCGGTCGAGCTGGCGGCCGAGAAAATGGTCGTCATGGGCCAGGTCGTCCCGGGCGTCTCGGTCGACGACCTGACGGTCGGCGACGAGGTCGAGCTCGTCCTCGGCACGCTGTACGAGGACGACGACCACGAGTACCTGGTCTGGAGGTGGCGGCCGGTAGCCTCCGCGGAGAACGAGGGAGGAGCCGATGGCTGACGACATGATCGGGAGCCCGAACGGGCGGGACACCCGGGTCGCGGTGCTCGGCGCGGGGATGCACCCGTGGGGCAAGTGGGGCCGCAACTTCGTCGAGTACGGCGTGGCGGCCGCTCGGGACGCGCTCCGCGATGCCGGTCTGCGCTGGGAGGACGTCCAGTTCGTGTCCGGTGCAGACACGATCCGCAACGGCTACCCGGGGTTCATCGCCGGCGCGACGTTCGCCCAGGCACTCGGCTGGACCGGCGCGAGGGTGTCGTCGTGCTACGCGGCGTGCGCGTCGGGCGCGTCGGCGATCGCCAGCGCCCGGGCGCAGATCCTGGCCGGGCTCTGTGACGTCGCGCTCGTCGTCGGGGCGGACACGACGCCGAAGGGCTTCTTCGCGCCGGTCGGCGGCGAACGCAAGGATGACCCGGACTGGCTGCGATTCCACCTGATGGGGGCGACGAACCCGACGTACTTCGCGCTCTACGCCCGTCGGCGGATGGACCGGTTCGGCGCGACCGACGAGGACTTCGCGGCGGTGAAGGTCAAGAACGCCCGGCACGGCCTAGCGAACCCGTACGCCCGCTATCGCAAGGAGGTCACGGTCGACGAGGTCCTGGCGTCGCCGATCGTCGCCGACCCGCTACGGCTGCTCGAGATCTGCGCGACGTCCGACGGTGGGGCCGCGCTCATCTTGTCCAGCCTCGACTTCGCCCGGCGGCACGGCGCGGGGGAGCCGCTCGTCACGGTCTCCGCCGTCTCGACGGTCACGCCCCGGTTCCCGAGCACGGTCATCGAGATGCCGAACTTCTCGACCGATTCGGCCGCGGCCGGCGGGGTCGTGGACGGGTCCGGCTTCCGACCGTCGATCACCCGAGCGGCGTACGAGGAGGCCGGGATCGGCCCGGAGGACGTCGATCTCGCGGAGGTTTACGACCTCTCTTCCGCGCTCGAGCTCGACTGGTACGAGGACATCGGGCTCTGCGGCGAAGGGGAGGCCGAGAAGTTGCTGCGCGACGGCGCGACCACGATCGGCGGCCGCATCCCGGTCAACCCGAGCGGGGGGCTGTCGTGCTTCGGCGAGGCCATCCCGGCCCAGGCGATCGCCCAGGTCTGTGAGTGCGTCTGGCAGCTCCGCGGCCAGGCCGACGGCCGGCAGGTCGATGGCGCCCGGGTGGCCGTCACCGCGAACCAGGGGCTGTTCGGCCATGGCTCGTCGGTGATCGTCACCCGGTAGTCACAGTGTCGGCGGTACGCAGGCGAGGGCGATCGTGATCGAATTGCTCGCGACGGAGTTGGGACCGGCCCAATGCGTCCCGGTTGTCGCGGAGACCTCGAAGTAGAAAGTGCCGGCACTGAGGCCGCTGCTTGTCCACGACGTCGCCGTGACGCCGGACGCGACGACCGAGTAGCCGGTTGTCTTCGACGTCGATCGCCAGACGCGGTAGGTCGACGCGTGGGTCACCGCGTTCCACGCGACGCGGACGGTCAGGCTGACGAGCGAGGTGCACGTCGCCTTCGCTCCGGTCGGCGCGACGAGGTCGGTCGACGCCGACGAACCGTGCCGGCTACCGCCGAGCGCGAGCAGCACGCCCCACATGGCGCCGGCTGGCGGCTCGATGGTCAAGTTGATCGCGGCAGCCGCGACCAACCCGACGGCGGCCGCCCTGGCGATCACCGGAATCAGCTGTACTTATCCGTCGCCGGGCTCGCCGTCACGGTCCCTGTGATGCCGGCGGTCGCGGTGACGCCGATCAGGGACGGCATCGAGAAGTAGGTCGATTGGCAGGCTGTCGGCGCGCTGACGCCCATCGTCGCCTCGCCTGTGAGGACGACCTTGAGCGGATCGCCGGTGTTGCCGGACGCCGCGACCTTCAGAGCGGTCGTGAGCGTGTGCGACGCCCCACTTGTGCCACTCGCGCCGGTCCAGGTCACCTGGGTTCCTGTCGTTCCGGACGTGACGGCGCAGCCGGTCTTCGATGTCGTCAGCGCGCTCGTCGTGAACCCGGCGGCGAAGACCGCGCTCGCCGGCAGCTTCAACGCCGAAAGGGTGACCGGGAACGGGTTCGGGTTTGTGATCGTGACGACGACGTCGCCGGTCGACCCCGGGTAGAGCAGGTGCGTGGGGGTCGGTGTCGCGACGGCGCTGACCGTCAGGTTGTGCGCGGCGGTCGACTCGGCCTCTCCGTTCGATCCCGAGTTCAGTCCGACGATCCAATTGGACGCGGCATAGCCAACTGACGCCGCGAGAAGGGCGCCGAAGATGGCCCCGGCGACCTTGGCCTTCCGGCTGACTCTTTTTGTCCGTGGTGGTCTGCTTGCGGCGTGCGCGCCTCGGCCCGACCGCCTGTTACCTGCCGACATAGTCCCTCCCAAGTAACAGCGCTGCTACGCAGCAGAAAGAAACTTTACGTTATGTGCTTGAAGATTTCAAGGGTGTTATTACATCAAAATTGCAAGGCAAGATACGGGGTCCTAGAAGCCATCTCTCACGGATCGGTGACCAGGTCACCGGGGACAAGCTGGCAGTGTGAATGGAAAATACCTGGCAAATGAATAAAAGTGGGTTTTTTGTTCACGTTGAGGCCGGTCCGGGTCGGTGGGTGCGACGGACGGCCACCCGGCCCGAGCCCGCGCTTGGCTGGTGGGCCTGATGACCGCTCGCTCCCAGCCCGCGCCGACCAGACCCCGTACGGCCGGGGCCTCACGTCAGACCCCGGCCGTCCGAGAGCCCCGAGACCAGACCTCGGCGAGCATCCGGGCAAGCCCAGACGGCAAGGATCGACGGCGCGCCCTCCGGGTCAGGCGCGCGGTCTTCGTGCCATCGACGAGACGGAGTTCAGCCGGATTGCCCGCCGGGGTTGATCGGTGGCCAGTCGGCGGGCAACCAGTCTCCCTGTGGGTCGATGGTTTGCCCGACCTCGATGATGTAACCGTCGGGATCTCTGATGTAGCAACGGATCTCGTACTGGTGCTGCTTCGGCGGCGTCAGGAACTGCGCCCCCCGGACGCTCCATTCGGCATACACGGCGTGGATGTCGGTGACCCGGATATTGAGGAAGCTGCTGACCCGGTCGGGGTCGCTTGGGGTTTCGAGGGTGACCGTCGGCTTGTCGTCGGTGGGGCCTCCGCCGCGGTTGATGACGATGAAGCTGTTGGCGAGTGCGATATTGGTCGGCTCTGGGCCGAAGACGACCCGGCCACCGAGTACCTCGGTATAGAAGCGCCGGGAGCGCTCGACGTCGTCGGAGACGATGAAGTAGCACACCATCATTCGCTCGGCGGGCTGCGTGGGTTCGGCCACTGGCACCTCCACTCGCTGGGCTCATGTCCCGCTTACGACGGGGTCTGAGGCCTTCAGTCAACCATGTCGGTTCGTCGAGGGGGTCGGTCTAGTCGGGGCGGGTTAGTTGGGCGGCGGCGATGATGGTCGGCGGTGATGATGGTTGGCGACGGTGGCCGTGACGTCCGAGCTCCCTGCTTCGGCCTCGATCGCGGTCTGTATCAACAGACGCACCCCGAGCCGGGCCACCGCCTCCGACACCTCGCCGTGTGGCCGGTCAGAGCGCAGCGAGCGCCCGGAGGGCGTCTTCGGCGAGGCCGGCACCGTCGAGACGGTGGGCCGCGAGGATCTCGTCGGCCTTGCCGTGCGGGAGGTACGCGAGCGGCAGGCCGCAGGTCACGACCGACGGGGCGGGTGACCCGGCCCGGGCTCGCCGGCGAAGGGCGGCGGCGACCATCGAGCCGACGCCGCCGTCGGTGATCCCATCCTCCGCGGTCACGACGAGACGATGGTCGAAGGCATCGTCGAGCATGACGTCGTCGAGCGGCGACGCGACGCGGACGTCCCAGACGGACGCGTCGATCCCGCGGTCGGCGAGCCGTTCGGCCGCGTCTTCACAGGCGCCGACGAGCTTGCCGAGACCGAGCAGGCAGACCTGCCGGCCGGCGCCGTAGCGGAGCAAGCGGCCGGTCGCGCCGTGGCCGGGAGAGCCGCCGACGCGGGCCGCGGTCTTCGGCCAGCGGATCGCCACCGGTCCGTCGGTGATGTCGAGGGCGTGGCGGAGCATCTCGGCGACGTCGTCGTAGCACGACGGCGCGAAGACGGTCATCCCGGGAACCTTGGTGAGCAGCGCGAGATCGAGGAGGCCGTGGTGGCTCGGACCGTCGTCGCCGGTCACACCGGCGCGGTCGATGCAAAAGACGACCGGCAGCCGGTGGAGGCCGACGTCGTAGTAGAGCTGGTCCCACGCCCGGTTGAGGAACGTCGAGTAGATCGCGACGACCGGCCGGAGGCCACCGATGGCCATTCCGGCCGCGGCCGCGACCGCGTGCTGCTCGGCGATGCCGACGTCGACGAAGCGATCGGGGAACCGGCGGGCGAACGGCAGCAGCCCGGTCGGCCCGGCCATCGCCGCGGTGATGGCGACGACGTTTGGTCGGCGTTCGGCTTCGGCGATCAGCGCGGTGCCGAACGCTTCGGTGTAGGTCGGCGGCGGCAGTTCGAGCTTGGGCCGGCCGGTCGCGACGTCGAACGGGCCGACGTCGTGCAGGCGCTTCTCCGCGTCGGTCTCGGCCGGGAGGTAGCCCTGGCCCTTGACGGTGTGGACGTGGACGACGACGGGGCCGGCGCAACGGGCGGCCCACCGCAGAGCGTCCTCGACGGCGTCGACGTCGTGGCCGTCGACGGGACCGCAGTACCGGAGCCCGAGCGCACCGAAGAACGAGCCCGGTGTCCGGTCTGCCTGGTCGGCGGTCCCGTGCCGGACTTCGCCGCCAGCTTCTCCGAGACGGCCAGCTTCTCCGACACCGCTAGCCCCTCCGAGACGGCTAGCTCCTTCACCGGCGGCGGCGGTCGTGAGGCGGGAAACGGTCGGCGAGTACGACCGGCCGTTGTCGTTCAGGACGATGACGACGGCGGTGCCGGCGGTGCCGATGTTGCTGAGCGCTTCGTACGCGAGCCCGCCGGTCAGGGCACCGTCGCCGATGACCGCGACGACACGACGGCGGCCGCTCGGTCGCTCGGCCACCACCGCGCTGGGCACGCCGGTGAGCGCACCGGATGCCCCATGAAGGTCGCCGGCGAGCTGACTGTTGAGCGCGTCGGCCCGGGCGAGACCATCGGCGTACGAGAGGGCGGTCGACGCGTGGCTGTTCTCGACGATGTCGTGGGCGGACTCGGTCCGGTTCGGGTAGCCGGACAGCCCACCGGCTCGACGGAGGTGGGCGAAGTCGTCAGCGCGGCCGGTCAGCACCTTGTGCACGTACGCCTGGTGGCCGGTATCCCAGACGAGCCGGTCGGTCGGCGAGTCGAAGACGCGATGGAGCGCGAGCGTCAGCTCGACCGCGCCGAGGTTCGACCCGAGGTGTCCGCCGGTCTCGGCGACGGTCTCGACGAGGAACCGCCGCAGCTCGGCTGCGAGCCGGTCGAGGCCGGCCCGGTCGAGGCCGCGGACGGCGGCCGGGCTCAGGTCCGAGAGCTCGATGGCAGTGTTCGGCCGGAGACTCCGACTCTGGCCGGCGGCCGCAGCCCGCGCACCGACACCCGAGAGTTGGTCGGCGGGTGGAGCGGGTGGAGCGTCCGGTGCGGACGGGATACGCAGTGCGGCCACGGGTTCAGTGGGTGTTGACCAGGGCGCGGAGGGACTGCCGCATGGAGCCCATCGTGGCGATGACCGACGACGGTTCGTAGCCGCAGTGAGCCATGCAGTTGGCGCAACGCGGGTCCTTGCCTCGGCCGTAGGCGTCCCAGTCGGTCGTCTCGATCAGCTCCTTGTAGCTGGAGGCGTAGCCGTCGGCCATCAGGTAGCAGGGCCGCTGCCAGCCGAGCACCGAGTAGCTGGGGACGCCCCAGGCGGTGCACTGGAAGTCGGTCTTGCCCTCCAAGAAGTCCAAGAACAGGGGCGAGTGGTTGAGGCGCCAACCCTTCCGCTTGCCGGCGAAGGCCTCGCGGAAGAGCTTTTGGGTCTGCTCGACGCCCAAGAAGTGCTCCTGGTCGGGGGCCTTCTCGTAGGCGTAGGCCGGCGAGATCATCATGGCGTCGACCGAGAGGTCGTTGTTCAAGAAGTCGAGGACGTCCCGGATGGTCTTGGGCGAGTCGGTGTTGAAGAACGTCGAGTTCGTCGTCACGCGGAAGCCGCGCTCCTTGGCCTGGCGGATGGCGGCGACCGCTTCGTCGAACACGCCGTCGCGGTCGACGGCCGCGTCGTGGCGCTCCTGGAGGCCGTCGATGTGGACGACCCAGGAGAAGTACCGGGAGGGGGTGAACTTCTCCATGCGCCGGCGCAGCAGGACGGCGTTGGTGCACAGGTAGACGTACACCTTCCGCTTCGTCAGCTCCTGGACGATCTGGGCAATGTCGGGGTGCAGCAGCGGCTCGCCGCCGGCGATCGAGACCATCGGCGTCCCGCTCTCCTCGACCGCGCCGAGGATGTCGTCCACGGACAGCCGCTTGCGGAGGATGTCGGTCGGGTGCTGGATCTTGCCGCAGCCCGGGCAGGACAGGTTGCAGGCGAAGAGCGGCTCGATCTCGACGATGAACGGGTAGTGCTTGTCCTTCTTCAGCCGGTGCTTCATCAGATGGGCACCGATACGGAGGTTCTGACGGATGGGAATAGGCATTTAGCGCACCTGCATGGGTAGAGCGAAATGGACACTTTCTTTAGTGGTCCGTCGTTCCTCGACCGCGACGGACCGCAGGCGGCCGAGCATGTCGAGGACGTCTTGGACCAACATCTCGGGGGCGGACGCGCCGGCGGTCAGGCCGACGGTCGAAACGCCGTCGAGCCACGACGGCTCGAGCTGCGCGGCGTCCTCGACGAGCTCCGCCCGACTGCCCTCGCGACGGGCGACTTCGACGAGCCGGGCGGTGTTCGACGAGTTGGCGGAGCCGACGACGAGGACGAGATCACAGTCGGCGGCGATGGCGCGCACTGCGTCCTGCCGGTTCTGCGTCGCGTAGCAGATGTCGTCCGCGCTCGGTCCGACGATGGCGGGGAACCGTTCGTGGAGCGCGTCGACGACGGCCGCGGTCTCGTCGGTCGCGAGCGTCGTCTGCGTCAGGTAGGCCATCGGGCGATCGCCGTCGACGGGCAAGTCGGCGACGTCACGGGGGCTCTCGACGAGACGGATCCGGTCGGGCGCCTCGCCGACGGTGCCGACGACCTCTTCGTGGCCGGCGTGGCCGATGAGCGCGATGTCGTAGCCGCGGGCCGCGAACCGCTTCGCTTCGTGGTGGACCTTGGCGACGAGCGGGCAGGTCGCGTCGATCACGGCGACGTCGCCGCGGTCGGCGGCGTCGGACCGGACCTGCGGGGAGACGCCGTGGGCGGCGAGGACGACGGTCGCACCGGCGGGGACGTCGTCGAGCTCCTCGACGAAGACCGCGCCCTTCGCCTCGAGGTCGGCGACGACGTGCGTGTTGTGGACGATCTGGCGTCGGACGTAGACCGGTGCGCCGTACCGCTCGAGGGCGCGCTCGACGATCTCGATCGCCCGCTCGACGCCGGCGCAGAACGACCGGGGCGCGGCGAGGAGCACCTTGAGCTCACGCACGACGGCGCCCCTTTACGTACCGGCCGAGCGCGGAGATCGGGAAGACGAGCCGGTACAGGTGGTAGTTGATGTAGAAGTCGCCGGGGAAACCGGTGCCGGTGAACCACGGCTCGTCCCACGACCCGTCGGCCCGCTGCGTCTCGACGAGGAAGGCAATGCCCCGGTCGATGGGCCCCCGGTCGATGGGCCCCCGCTCGATGGCTTCCGGCCCGGCGCCAGTGGTTTCCCGCCCATCGCCGGTCACGTCGGCGCGGGGGCTCCCGTCGGCGGCGAGCAGCGCGAGCAGCGCCCACGCGGTCTGCGACGCGGTCGACGCGCCGCGGCCGCGCTGCGTCGGGTCGTCGTACGACCGGAGATCCTCGCCCCAGCCGCCGTCGGTGTTCTGGTGGGCCGCGAGCCAGGCGACGGCGCGCCGGATGGCGGGGTGCCCGGTCGGCAGCCCGCCGGCGACGAGCGCAGGCACGGTGGCGCCGGTGCCGTAGACGTAGTTCGCGCCCCAACGGCCGAACCAAGAACCGTCGGGCTCCTGGTTGGCCAGCAGCCAATCGACACCGCGGTCGACCGCGGTGTCGCGACGGCCGACGGCCGCGAGCATCTCGACGACGTGGGCGGTGACGTCCGCGCTGGACGGGTCGATCAGCTCGCCGAAGTCGCAGAACGGCAGCTCGCGGCAGAGCGTCTGGACGTTGTCGACGTCGAACGCGGCCCAGCCGCCGTCGGCGGACTGCATCCCGTCTATCCACGCGATGCCGCGGTCGATCGACGGATGGTTGGTGGTCGTGGCGACTCGCCGGAGCGCGAGAACGACCTCGGCGGTGTCGTCGATGTCGGGGTAGTGGTCGTTCGCGAACTCGAACGCCCAGCCGCCGGGAGCGAGGTCGGGCCGGCGGACCTGCCAGTCGCCACCGACGGTGATCTCCTCTCGGGCCAGCCAGTCGGCGGCTCGGGTGAGCGCGGGGTCGTCGGCCGGCCGCCCGGCGTCGGCGAGCGCGGTGACCGCGAGCGCGGTGTCCCAGACGGGCGACTGGCAGGCCTCGATCCGCCGGCCGCGGTCGTCGTCGATCGTGAAGCCGTCGAGGCCACGGATCCCGGCCTGCATGACGGGGTGGTCGAGCCCGTAGCCCTGGAGGTCGAGCGCCATCAGCGAGTAGACCCACGGCGGCTGGATGCCGCCCCACGAGCCGTCGGCCTCCTGGCGCTCGACGATCCACTGCTCGGCGTGGCGGAGCGCGGCGCGCCGGAGCCAGCGGACCGGCCGGCGTTCGTACCGGTGCAGCACGCGGTCGGCGCGCTCGAAGAACCCGGGCCACGTCGCGGCGGCGTGGCCGGGCCGCGGCGGCGCGCCGGTCCGCAGCTCGTCGATCTCGACCGGGAGGTTGCGGACGGGCCGGTGCGCGCCGACGACGGTCAGCGCGACGACGGTCTGACGAGCCCAGCAGCCGAAGTCGTAGACGTTCAGCGGCATCCACTTCGGGAAGAAGATCAGCTCCGGCGGCAGCACCGGCAGGTCGTCCCACGACCACTTCCCGAACAGTGCGAGCCAGACGCGGGTGAAGACGCGGCTGCGCTCGACGCCGCCGAGGTCGCGGACGAACTCGGCCGCCTGCAACATGTGGCCGGCGTCGACCGCGTCACCGGCCAGCCGGAGGGCGACGTACGCCTCGATCGTCGTCGACAGGTCGCCGGGACCGCCGTAGTAGTTCGCCCAGGTGCCGTCGTCGCGCTGCTGCGAGCGGATCCACGTCGCGGCCCGTGCGGTCTCCGCGTCGGTGCGGATGCCGAGGAACTGCCGGAGGAGGAGATCCTCCGCGTCCATCGTGACGTTCGTCTCGAGCTCGCCCTTCCACCAGCCGGCGCCGTCCTGCAGCGCGAGCAGCGCGTCGGTGGCGCGGTCGAGGCAGGCCTCGGCGGCGTCGGGCCTAGCGGGCGCGTCGGTCGGCGTCGGGTCGGTGACGGTCGTCATCGGTCGCGGGCGGTCACGAAGTGGGCGACCGCGACGAGCTCGTCCTTGGCGGGCTGGTCGAGGTCGACGCGGTCGAGCGCGGCGAGCGCGAGGTCGAGGTGGGTGTCGGCGATCGTCGTCACCTGGGCGCGGGCGCCGGCGTCGTCGATCAGCGCGGTGGCGCGGGCGACGTCCGCGTCGGTCAGCTCGCCGGCGAGGATCTGCTGCAGCTCGACCGCGCCGGGGCCGCCGCGCTCGATCGCCGCCGCGACGGGCAGCGCCTTCTTGTGGGCGAGCAGGTCGCTGCCGACTGGCTTCCCGGTGACGGCCGGTTCGCCCCAGATGCCGAGCAGGTCGTCGATGGCCTGGAACGCGACGCCGAGGTGGTCGCCGAAGTCGGCGAGCGCGACGATCGCGGCCGGCGGGCCGCCGGCGAGGACCGCGCCGAGCGAGGCCGCGCACGAGAGCAGCGCGCCGGTCTTGCCGTGCTCCATCGCCAGGCACTCCGCGACGGTGACGGACGGCCGAGACTCGAACGCCATGTCCGCGGCCTGGCCGGCGATCATCGCCTGGTTGGCGCCGGCGAGGCGGCGGGCGGCCTGGACGCGCTCGGGCGTCGGCTCCTCGAGCAGGAGCTGCGTGGCGAGCGCGGCGAGCGCGTCGCCGGCGACGATCGCCGTGCCGACGCCGAACTCGGCCCAGACGGTCGGACGGTGCCGCCGCTCGCGGTCGCCGTCGATGATGTCGTCGTGCAGGAGCGAGTAGTTGTGGACGAGCTCGACCGCGACCGCGCCGACGACGCCGACCGGCTCGTCGGCACCGACCGCGGCCGCGGACAAGAGCACGAGCGCGCCGCGCACGCCCTTGCCGCCACCGAGCAGGTGGTGCTCGACCGGCTCGCGCAGCGCGGGGTCGAGCCGTTCGGCGGCCGCGGCGAGCGCGGGGGCGACGAGGCCGGCAGTCCG
Source organism: uncultured Actinomycetota bacterium (assembly GCA_963745595.1). Taxonomy (GTDB): domain Bacteria; phylum Actinomycetota; class Acidimicrobiia; order Acidimicrobiales; family RAAP-2; genus DASZUK01. Next base: position 128,872 of record CAVUYB010000018.1, read on the forward strand.
GGCCAGCACGTCCGAGGCGGCTGAGCCCGACGGGGCCGAGCCGGATGGCGGCGCGGCGGGCTGGGCGGCGAAGGTCGTCACGCGGTCGTCTCCTGTAGTTCGCATGGCTCTGAGCTGTTCGTCTGGCTCGTGGTCGAGCGGCCGAGCGCGGCCCGGGCGGCGTCGGTGCCGCTGCGCACCGCACCCTCCATCGTCGCGGGCCACCCGGTGTCGCACCACGCGCCGGCGACGAAGACGCCGGCGAGACCGGGCAGGCTGGTCGTGCTCGACGGGCGGAGCGCGGCGGTGCCGGGCCGGCCCCGGAACGTCGCGGTGTGTTCACGGCTGACGACGCCGTCGACGAGCCCGGCGCGCCGGGCGGCCGGGAAGAGGTCGCCGAGCGCGTCGTGGAACGTCCGGACGAGGTCGTCCGGACGGCTGCCGATGTAGGCGTCGGCTGCGGAGAGCGAGACGACGAGGCATTGCTCCGGGCCGTCCGGGTCCATGCCGGCGGCAGCGGTGTGGTCGAAGACGAACTGGACCGGCGAGTCGACGGCCGCAGCGAGCGGGAGGTCGGTCACCTGACGGTCGAAGACGAGATGGACGTTGACGATCGGCGACGTCCCGAGCCCGGCGACCGAGGGGAGCGCGCCGGCGGGCAGCAGCGCGGCGGCGACGTCCGGCGACGTCGCGACGATCGCCGTGTCGGCCTCGATGACCTCGATGGTCCGGCTCGTTCCCGCTCCCACGTCGGTGCCGGTGCCAGTCGTGACGGCCCCCCCGGCACTCGCCGGCTGGGCCGCGCCGGCAGGACGGACGGTGAGTCTGACCGCGCCGTCCCGGCTCCCGTCCTCGTCGCCACCGCGGTGGCCGACCGCGAGCTCGTCGACGGTCGTCCCGAGCCGCACGTCGACACCGGCCGTGGCGAGCGCCCGCGCCGCGTTCGCGCCGTGCAGCTCGCCGAGCGGGACGGTCGACCAGCCGACGTCCGCGCCGTCCGCGTGGTCGAGCAGCCCGGTCCGGAAGACCTTGGCCGCGAGCGCGAGCGACGCCTCGGACGCGGGCACGTTGACGGTCGGCAGCGTGATGAGGTCCCAGAGCTTCTCGATCGCGGCCGGCCGCTGGCCGTGGCGGGCGAGCCAGCTCCCGAACGTCTCGTCGTCGAGCGCGGGGTCGTCGAGGCGGAGCCGCCTGAGCGCGAGCGTCGGCCGGCCGAGCCGGGCGCGGTCGGCGAGCGAGAGGTGCCGGTAGCGGAGCAGCGCGCCGGCGAGGTGGAGCGGCGACGGCAGGTTCGTCCGGGTGATGTCGGCGCGGGTGCCGCCGGGGGCGAGGACGGGGATGTCGAGGCGGGGCTGGAGGTGCGTCTGGCCGGTCGCGCCGATCCGATCGAGGAACCGGCGGTACTCGGTGCAGCAGCGCAGGAAGACGTGCTGGCCGTTGTCGAACGACCGGCCGTTCCGGCGGAACGACCAGGTCAGGCCGCCGAGATGCGCCCGGCGCTCGACGACGGTCACGGCCGCGCCGCCGTCGGCCGCGGCGAGCGCAGCCGCGATCCCGGCCAACCCGCCGCCGACGATCACGACGCGGCGCGGGCTCATCGGGCGCTGCCGATCAGGCCCGGCGCACCGATCAAGCTCTGGCCGGCGACCGCGAGCTTTTCCCACGTCGGCACCGAGAGCCGGCCGCGCGTCGTCGCGGCCGGGTCGAGCTGGATGCGGCGGAGCAGGCGCGAGTAGATGCCGGCCATCGCGCCGACGCAGGCGCGGCTGCGGTGGTCGAGCAGCGGCAGCAGTCGGAGGCCGCGGTCGAACCACTCACGGGCGCGTTGCGCCTCGAACGCGACGAGCCGGGCGACCGCGGCCGGGTCGCCGTCGAGGTCCGGCGGGCAGCCGACCGCCCGGGCGTCGTCGGCCGGCAGGTAGACGCGCCCGCGCCCACGGTCCTCGACGATGTCGCGGAGGATGTTCGTGAGCTGGAGCGCGACGCCGAGGTCGTCGGCGATCGGTCCGGCGGTGGGCCGGTCCGCGGTCCCGAAGACCGCGAGCGAGAGCCGGCCGATCGATCCGGCGACGAGCCGGCAGTACGCGACGAGGTCGTCGATCGTCGTGTACGCGGTCCCGGTGACGTCCATCTCGCAGCCGACGATCAGCTCGTCGAACGCGTCCATCGGCAGGTCGTAGCGGCGGTCGACGGCCGCGATGGCGACGAGGACGGCGTCGTCCGCGTCGGGCGGGAGGTCGGCGAGATCCTTGCGGACGCGGGCGAGGTCGTCGAGCTTGCGGGCCGGCGCGTCGTCGCCGTCGCCGATGTCGTCGATGCGCCGCGCCAACGCGTAGACAGCCGACAGCGCCTGGCGCTCCGGCGGGTGGAGGAGACGGATGCCGTAGGCGAAGTTCTTCGCCTCCCGGCGCGTGATCTCCTCGCAGGTCGTGAACGCGTCGGCCGCGTTCACCGGTCGGCTCCCGATGGCGGCCGAGCTGCCTGGGCGGGCCGGGGCCGGGGGCCGGGCGGGCCGGCCAACGAGCGTGGCGACGAGCCGGACCGCGAACCGGCTCGGTCGCGGCCGGCAGTGGACTGCGAGCACGTCACCGCCGGCGCGGTCGATCGCGTCGAGCGCGGCGAGCCCGCCGGCCGCGAAGCCGGCGACCGCGAAGCGAGGACGGAGCGGGAGCGTGCGGGCGAGCGGCGCGCCAGCGGCCAGCAGTGATCGGGCTCGCTCGACCTCGATGGCGACGACGTCGCGTACGGCCTGGTTGGCGTGCGTGCCGCGGAGGTCAGCCTCGAGGCAGCCGGCGCGGTCGAGATCCTCGCGAGGGACATAGATCCGATCGGCCGCGGCGTCCTCCGCGATGTCCTGGACGTGCTCGACGAGCTGGAGCCCGATGCAGACGTCGTCGGAGAGCGCGATCCGCTCGGGCGTCGCGAGGCGGAAGACGAGGAGGACGAGCCGGCCGACCGGCGCGGCGGAGAGCATGCAGTAGCCGACGAGCTCGTCGAACGTCTCGTAGCGATGGACGACCTGGTCCCGGCGGTTCGCTTCGATCAGGTCGCGGAACGGGTCGAGCGGGAGGCCGAGCTCCTGGATCGTCGGCGTGAGCTGGCGGAGGACCGGATCGGTCGCGGTGCCGACAGCCGACCGGTCGAGCTCGCCGTCGAGCCAGTCGAGCAGGGCGAGGCGGTCGCCGCCGGCCTCGTCGCCGATGTCGTCGGTGAGGCGGGCGAACCCGTAGATCGCCATCAGGTGCCGCCGCTCGGTCGGCGGCAGCAGCCGGGACGCGACCGGGAAGTTCTCGCTCGGTGCCTGGGACAGGACGTCGTCGGCCGACGGGACGGCTGGAAGGAGCGGTGAGGTATCGGGAACCGCGGCGTCCTTCACCGTGGCGATTATAACCAGCTCGGCCGTCTTGGCGCCTGATCATTGATCGAAAATGGCCCCCACTGCCGCGGCATTCCCGCAGTTCAGACCAGTCAAACGATCGTCCGATCGGTAAAATAGATGTGCACCAAATCGTCACATAGGCTGTTCCCAAACGTTCGTATGGGAACCGTCCAAACGTTCGTGTGGGGACCGGGTCGACCGGAACGGCGGTTTCAGCGGCCGGTCGGCCGGGTACCGTCGGAAGTGGACCCGGAGGGCCCGGGCGCCGAGCCCCGACGCCGGGGTCGGTCTTCGTGATGACGGGTGGTGACCCGAAGATGGCAATGCGGCAGGAGTACGACAACCGGACGGTCGGTAACGGTCACCGGGAGGCGACACCGGCGAACGAGCCGGCCCACGCCGCCGGCGATCCGACGCTCGTCGCCCTCGACGAGCTCAGCTCGGCGCTCGACGACCTCGGTCGGGACCAGCGCGACCTGGCGCAGCGGATCGACGCGCTGCGAGAGGCCCGGCAGGGCGGCGCGAGCTGGCAGGAGATCCTCTCGAAAGAGGAGCCGCCAGGCTCGATGCAGGTCGTCAGCCAGATGCTGGCGCGGCTCTCGAAGGCGAGCGGGACGGTCCGCAAGGAGCTCGTCGACGTGCTCCGGTCCGAAGGCGCGAGCATCCCGTCGATCGCCCGGCTGTTCGGCGTGACGCACCAGCGGGTGTCGAACCTCCTGCGGCGTTCACCGGACTAGACGTCGAAGATCTCCGCCAGCTCCGCGGGCACCGGGGTATCGAGCTGGCCGTACGTGCACGACGACGGGTCGCGGTCGGGCCGCCAGCGTCGGAACGACGTCGCATGACGGAACCGGTCACCCTGGAGGTGGTCGTAGGCGACTTCGACGACGAGCGTCGGCCGGAGCGGCTCCCAGCTCGTGTCTCGGCCTTGTGACCACCGGTTCGGCGCGTCGGTCGGCCGGTCATCAGCCCGCTCGGCTGGCGCGGCCAGCCACGGGTGCAGCTCGCCGGCGCCGAGGCGGGTGGAGGCGAGCTCGTCGAGCAGCTCGGCCCGACGGGCGACGCTGAACGACGAGCAGACGCCGACCCGGTGCAGCCGACCGCCGTCGTCGAAGAGGCCGAGCAGCAACGAGCCGACGCCACCGGCCTTGTGGACGCGGTAGCCGCCGACGACGCAGTCCGCGGTCCGGTCGTGCTTGACCTTGACCATCGCCCGCTTGTCCTCGAGGTACTCGACCGACGCCGGCTTGGCGACCACGCCGTCGAGCCCCGCGCCCTCGAACCGGGAGAACCAGTCCCGAGCCTGCTCCGGGTCGGTCGTCGCCGGCGTGACGTACACCGGCGGCCGGGCGCCGGCGAGCAGTTCGACGAGGCGGGCCCGGCGCTCGGCGAACGGCCGGGTTCGCCAGTCGGTGTCGGCGTCGGCGAGCAGGTCGAAGGCGACGAACGACGCCGGCGTCTCCTGGGCCAGCCGCTGTACCCGTGACTCGGCCGGGTGGACGCGCTGGAGCAGCGCGTCGAAGTCGAGGCCGCCGGGCCCGGCGATGACGACCTCCCCGTCGACGACGCACTGCGCCGGGAGCTCTTGGCGGATGGCGTCGACGAGCTCGGGGAAGTAGCGCGTCAGTGGCCGCTCGTTCCGGCTCTCGAGCGAGACGTCGTCGCCGTCGCGAAAGACGATGCACCGGAAGCCGTCCCACTTCGGCTCGTAGACGAGACCGTCGGCGACCGGCAGCTCCCGGGCCAGCTTGGCCAGCATCGGCGCCACCGGCGGGCGGACGGGCAGCACGGCCCTAGCTCTTGATCTCCCGGTCGCGGGCGCCACGGGGGTCGAGGACGCGCCGGAGGAGGTCGAGTTCGTCGTCGGTCGGCCGTCGCGACGTCGCCACGTCGGCCGGGACGACGAGCTCGAAGCCGGTCGCGCCGACAACGTCGTCGACCGTGACGCCGGGATGGAGCGACCGGACGCGCATCGTCCGGTCCGGCGTGTCGAAGTCGAAGACGCCGAGGTTCGAGATGACGACGCGGACGTCGTGGTACCGCGTCGCGCCCGGCCCGGCCGCCGCGGCCCGCTCGTAGCCGACACCGCTGACGACGTCGACGTGCGCGACGAACGACCGCGTCGTGTGGTCCGGCACCCAGTAGCTCGTCGGGTGGTTGACCGAGTTGCCCGGCGCGCCACGGACGCCGACGAGCTGGACCTTCGGCCGCACCCAGTCACCGATCGCCGAGAGGTTCTGGTTGCCGGTGCGGTCGATCTGGCTCGCCATCATCATGACGTGCCGCCGGCCGGACCAGACGACGTCGAAGACGGCGCGGTACGGCATCGCGGCTTCGCGGACGAGCTCGTCCGCCGGCGTGCCGAGCGGCGGCGCGCCGACCATCAGCGACGCGTCGCCGTCGGTCAGGACGAGGTCCGGGTTCGCGGTGAGCTTCGCCAGCCGGGCGCCGAGCGTCGGGATCGTGCCGAACGGGCTGACCATTACCTCGCCGTCGTCACGGAACGCGTCCGCGCAGGCGACCGCGCAGATCTCGGCCCGGGTCGCAGGAGCCGTGGTGTCGGTCATCGGGTCACCGCCGCGGCTCGCTCACGGACCGCGGTCTGGTAGCCGGCCTCGTCGACGTCGACGTAGCGGGCCCGGAACGCGGCCCACGCGTCCGGATCCGCGGCGGACGCGGCGTACTCCTTCTGGAACGCTTCGTCGCGGCCGTAGTCGGGGACGCACGCGGTGAAGTGCGCGCCGTGGGGCGTTTCGGCGACCGCGTCGGTCATCAGCCGGTGGACCGTGACCGCGGTGATCGGCCCCTCGTCGGCCAGCCGGCCGTTCTCGACGACACGCTCGGCCGTGACGATCCGCCGGGCCGCGGCGCCGAGGAAGAGCTCGTCGAAGAAGCGGTCCGGCCCGAGGAACTGGGCGTTCCCGGCCGCGTCGGCGCGGTTGGCGTGGACGATCGCCACGTCGAGCTTCAGCGCCGGCGCGGCGACGAAGTCCGCGTCGACGTCCGCCGGCTCCGCGAACGGACCGTCCTGGTACGGCGATCGGACCGTGCGTAGGTCCGGGTTGACTCGGAGGACGTCGGAGCCGAGGCCGGCCCGGGTCGGGATGAACGGGATCCGCCACGACGCGGCCTGCAGGCCCGCGTAGAACATGCCTTCGTCGATCTCCATCAGCTCGACCCGACCGTTCTGACGGGCCGCCCGCCAGTGCGGGTCGAGGACGATCGAGTCGAGCGTCACGAACCCGCAGACGACCTTGCGGACCTTGCCGGTCGCACAGAGCAGCCCGACGTCCGGACCGCCGTACGCGACGATCGTCAGGTCGGTCAGGTCCGACCGGCAGATCGCCCGGACGATGGCCATCGGCTTGCGCCGCGAACCCCAGCCGCCGATGCCGATCGTCATGCCCGAACGGAGATCGGCTACGACCTCGTCGGTCGTCACCCGTTTGTCCGCCACGCTGTCCCTTCCCCTCCTGCTCCGGTTGTTCCTGCCACCCGTATCGTTCCGGCCACCCGCGTTGTCCCGGCACCCGCGTCACCGCGACGTGTCGGCGTCGCGCTTCTCGACGAACGCGGCCCGCTGCTCGTTCGCGACGCCGCGGACGTGGAGCTCGTAGGTGAAACCCTGCTCGAACCGGTAGCTCCGCTTGACGTCGACCGGGTCGATGCCGTTGATCGACTCCTTCGCCCGCCGGATGATTGTCGGGCTCTTGTCGGCGATTTCCCGGGCGATCTCGAGCGCGGCCTCCCGCAGCTCGGCCAGCGGGACGACGCGGCTGACCGAGCCGAACCGCTCGAGCTCGGCCGCGGGCACGGTCTTGGCGGTGTAGACCATCTCGCGCATCCGGTGCTGCGGGACGAGCCGGGCGAGGTGCGTCGCCGCGCCGAGCGCGCCGCGGTCGACCTCGGGCAGCCCGAACGTCGCGTCGTCGGCCGCGACGATGATGTCCGCGTTCCCGACCAGGCCGATCCCGCCGCCGAGGCAGAACCCGTTGACGGCGGCGACGACCGGCACCTCGCAGTCGTAGATCGCCGCGAACACCGCGGCACAGCCGCGGTTGGCGCCGACGAGCGCGTCGTCACCTTTCGCCTGGATCTCCTTGATGTCGACACCGGCGCAGAAGCCGCGGCCCTCGGCTCGGAGGACGACGACCCGGTTGTCCCGCACCCGTCCGGCCGCGGTCACCGCGTCGGCCAGCTCGTACCAACCGGCGACGTCGGGCGCGTTGACCGGCGGGAGGTCGATGACGACCTCGCCGATGCCGGCGTGCTCCTGCACGGTGTGAATCGGCATCTCGGCGCTACCTCCTGTCGCCCGCGAACCATGCCCGTCCGGGCTGGAGAAGGGTACGTGACTTCCGCCGGCCGGGCCAAGGTCAGGTGCGTCGATCGGATTTCTGCGGCAATCGGACAATTTCTTTGCGGTTGCCGCTGGTCAGTGCCTACTAGGGTCATCCCGGTGAAAACGCTCGACTTCAGCGGTCAGGTCGTCGTCGTGACCGGCGGGGCGCGTGGTCTCGGGCGGGTGATCGCCGAGGAGTTCATGGCCGCGGGGGCCGACGTCGTCATCTGCGGCCGCCGTGAGCCGGCCGCCGACGACCTGCCGCGGGCGGTCGGGCCGGACGGCGGCGAGAAGGTCGCGGTGTTCGTCGCGGCCGACGTCCGCGAGGCCGACCAGGCGAAGGCGCTGATCGACACGACCGCGGCCCGGTTCGGTCGGGTCGACGTCCTCGTCAACAACGCCGGCGGCTCGCCGGCCGCACCGTCCGCTGACGTCTCGCCGCGGTTCGTCACGTCGATCGTCTCGCTCAACCTGCTCGCGCCGTTCTTCTGCGCGCAGGCCGCGAACGCGGTCATGCAGGGCCAGCCGGACGGCGGGTCGATCATCAACATCGGCAGCGTCTCCGGCGCCCGGCCGTCGCCGCTGACCGCGGCGTACGGCGCGGCGAAGGCCGGGCTCGTCAACCTGACGGAGTCGTTGGCGGTCGAGTGGGCGCCGAAGGTCCGCGTCAACCACATCACCGCCGGCCTGCTCGACACCGGCGCCGGGGCCGACCACTACGGCGGCCCGGAAGGGCTCGCCCGGGTGGCCGCGACGATCCCGATCCAGCGGATGGGCACCCCCGAGGACATCGCCGGCGGGTGCCTCTACCTGGCGTCGCCGCTGGCCAGTTTCGCCACCGGGGGCAACCTTGTGATCCACGGCGGCGGCGAGTGGCCGGGCTTCCTCCAGGCCGCTCGCGGCTGACGGCACGGCTGGTCAATCTGTGGCGACGGACGCTGACCTGGTAGAAAAAACCTTCGTGAAATTGGCTGTACCCACCGAGACGCGCCCGGGGGAGCGCCGCGTCGCGGTCGTCCCGGACGTCGTCAAGCGGCTCGTCGCGGCCGGCTGGACCGTCGCGGTCGCAGGCTGGTGCGGGCGAGCAGGCCGCGTTCCCGGACGCCGCGTACACGGACGCGGGGGCCGATGTCGTCGTCGGCACCGACGCGCTCTACGCCGGCGCGGCCGCGGTCGTTCGTGTGCAGGCACCGACGGCCGATGACGTCGCGCCGCTGCCCGACGGGATCGTCGTCTTGAGCTTCTGCCAGCCGGCTGCGTCCGTCGACGCCCTGAAAGCGCTGGCGGCCAAGCAGGCGAGCGTCTTCAGCTTCGACCTGCTGCCGAGGATCAGCCGGGCGCAGTCGATGGACGCGCTGTCGTCGCAGGCCACCGTCTCGGGCTACCGGGCCGGACTGGCCGCGGCGGAGCAGCTCGCCAAGTTCTTCCCGATGCTCATGACCGCGGCCGGCACGGTGCCGCCGGCCAAGGTGCTCGTCATGGGGGCCGGCGTCGCCGGCCTGCAGGCCATCGCCACCACCCGTCGGCTCGGCGCGGTCGTGAAGGCGTACGACGTCCGCGCCGCGGCCCGCGAGGAGGCGGAGAGCCTCGGCGCCTCGTTCGTCGACCTCGGCGTCACCGCGGAAGGCGCCGGCGGTTACGCCCGCGAGCTGTCGGCCGAAGAACTGGCTGCCCAGCAGGCCGCGCTGGCCGCGGAGGTGGCCGCGTCCGACGTCGTCATCACGACCGCCGCGGTGCCCGGCCGCCAGGCCCCGGTCCTCGTGACGACCGCGATGGTCGAGGCGATGGCCGTCGGCGCGGTCGTCATCGACATGGCCGCCGACTCCGGCGGCAACTGCGAACCGTCGAAGCCCGGTGAAACCGTCGTCGTCAGCGGCACCGCGGTCGTCGGCCTGGCCAATCCGCCGTCGGGCATGCCGACGCACGCCAGCTTCCTCTACGCCCGCAACGTCTTGAACCTGCTCGCGCTCTTGGGCAAGGACGGGTCGGTCGACCCGGACTGGAACGACGAGATCGTCGCCGGGACGTGCCTGTTGAAGCACGGCCGGCCGGTCCACGGGCCGACGGCCGAGCTGCTCGGCGTACCGGCCGTCCCCGCCGCCGAGGGGGCAGCGGCCACTCCGCCGGCGGACGTCGCCTCGCCGCCCCCGACCCCGCCGGCCCCGACCGAAGGAGCCCCATCCCAAGGAGCAGCGCCGTGACCGGGATCGTCGAGTACCTGACCGTCTTCGTGCTCGCCGCGTTCGTCGGCGTCGAGGTCGTCTCGAAGGTCCCGTCGATCCTGCACACGCCGCTCATGTCCGGGTCGAACGCCATCCACGGGATCGTCCTCGTCGGGGCGCTCCTGGTGATGGGCGAGGCCGACGGTCCGGCCCAGCTCACCCTCGGTTTCCTGGCGGTCTTCCTGGCGACGCTCAACATCGTCGGCGGGTTCGTCGTCACCGACCGGATGCTCGAGATGTTCAAGGGCAAGCCCGCTGACCGGCCGGCCAAGGCGGCCAAGGCCGACGCGTCGACCAGTGACGGGAGCCAGCCGAAGTGACCACCGGTTCCGTTTCGGTCGGCCCGCTCGATCACCCGGTGACCGCGCTGTCGATGCCGCTGTCGACGTGGCGAGACCTCGTCTACCTGATCGCCATCATCGGGTTCATCGTCGCGATGAAGGGCTTGAGCTCGCCGAAGCGGGCTCGGCAGGGGAACCTCGTCGGCGCGGCCTCGGCTGTTCTCGCGGTGGCGATCACGTTCACCAACCCGGTCGTCCACCACGCGGGGAAGAACCTGGCGCTCGCCCTCGTGGCGATGGTGCTCGGCGCGGCGATCGCGGTCCCGGCGGCCCGGCTGGTGAAGATGACCGCGATGCCGCAGATGGTCGCCATCTTCAACGGCGTCGGCGGTGGCGCGGCGTCGGTCATCTCGGTCGTCGAGCTGTTGCACTGGCAGTCGCTCGGCACCAAGCCCGCGGTGTACCAGATCGCGGAGGTGCTGCTCGGCGTCCTCATCGGCACGGTCTCGTTCTCGGGCTCGGCGATCGCGTTCGCCAAGCTGCAGGAGCTGATGGCCACGCGGCCGATCACGTACCCGGCGCAGCAGGTGATCAACGCGATCGTCGCGCTGGCGATCGTCGTGCTCGTGATCCTCGCCCTGGTGACCGGGTCGATCGTCTACGTCTGGCCGATCCTCGCCCTCGCGTTCGTCCTCGGCGTGATCTTCGTCCTGCCGATCGGCGGCGCGGACGTCCCGGTGCTGATCTCGCTGCTGAATTCGTTCACCGGCCTGGCGGTCGCCGCGTCCGGCTTCACGCTCGACAACAACCTGCTCATCGTCGCCGGCACGCTCGTCGGTGCGTCCGGCATCCTGCTGACCCGGTTGATGAGCAAGGCGATGGGCCGGTCGCTGCCGAACGTCCTGTTCAGCGCGTTCGGCTCCGTCGTGACGGCGACCGGCGGGGCGGAGGGCGACACCGACCGGTCGGTGCGGTCGTCGACGCCCGACGACGTCGGCACGCTGCTGGCGTACGCCCGCAAGGTCGTCATCGTCCCCGGCTACGGGCTCGCGGTCGCGCAGGCCCAGCACGTCGTCAAGGAGCTCGTCGACTCGCTGATGGCCCGCGGCGTCGACGTCTTCTACGCCATCCACCCGGTCGCCGGCCGGATGCCCGGCCACATGAACGTGCTCCTCGCCGAGGCGAATGTCCCGTACGACGAGCTCAAGGAGATGGACGAGGCGAACCCGGAGATGTCGACCGCCGACGTCGCCCTCGTCGTCGGCGCCAACGACACCGTCAATCCGGCCGCCAACGACACGCCGGGCAGCCCGATCTACGGCATGCCGATCATCCATGCCGACCAGGCCCAGCACGTCGTCTTCTTGAAGCGATCGATGCGCCCCGGCTTCGCCGGCATCGACAACGAGCTGCTCTTCGACGACAAGACCGTGCTCTTGTTCGGCGACGCCAAAGACACGCTGCAGAAGCTCGTCACCGCCGTCGCCCAGGCCTGAGCGGCGCTCGCCCGGCGCCTGAGCTGGCGTCTTGGGGGTGATCGGGCGGGACGTCTAGGCTCGACACCGCCGCCCCATGATCGCCCCGACCGCCCTTCTGGCTGACGCCCTCCCACCGCCGCTGACCCACGGTCAGTACCTGACGACGCAGTTCGAGGCGGTCCCGCTCGTCCTGATCCTCGGCGCGCTCGCGCTCTACTCGTGGGGCGTCGTCCGCAACAACCGGCTCCACCCGCGGCACCGGTGGTCGGTCGGCAAGACCGTCGCCTTCGTCGCCGGCCTGCTCGTCACCGCGGTCGCGGTCTTCAGCTTCATCGGCGTCTACGACGACGTGCTCTTCTGGGACCACATGGTCCAGCACCTGCTGCTGATCATGATCGCGTCCGCCCTCTTCGCGGTGGCGTCCCCGCTGGACCTGCTCTTCCGCTCGACGACCGGCGACGCCCACCGCTGGGTCGTCCGAGGCCTCCGTTCGCCGGTGGCCTGCTTCTTCGGCAATCCGATCGTCGCGTTCGTGATCTACGCGCTCATCATCCCGGTCACGCACCTGACCGTCTTCTACAACTACACGCTCGAGCACGAGCCGGTGCACAACGCGGAGCACCTGATCTTCCTCGGTGTCGGCTACCTGTTCTGGCGGCAGATCTTCGGGTCCGACCCGAACCGCTATCGAATGCACCCGGGCATCCAGATGCTCTACCTCTTCCTGGCCGTCCCGATCGACACGTTCGTCGGTCTGTCGCTCGACTCGGAGAACCGCGAGATCTTCACCGCGTACAGCTCGATGCACCGGACGTGGGGCCCGTCGCTGGTCACGGACCTGCACATGGGCGGCGTCATCATGTGGGTCGGCGGCGACACGCTGATGATGGCCGCACTGATCCCCGTCGTCGTCCACTGGGTGCACATGGACGAGCGACGGGCCGTCCGGATCGACCGCGAGCTCGACGCCATGCTGCCCGACCGCGGGTCCGGCGGAAACGATCCGGCCGACGTCCCGGCCGGCAGCTGACCGTCGGCTGGCGAACGGGGGCCGGGGTAGCGTACCGACGGTTTCAGCCGGTCCGGCTGAGCGGGAGGAGCCGGGAGGAACGATGAGCGCAGACCAGGTCGAGATCGAGATCGCCGCCGACCCGTCGGCCGTGTGGGCGGTCGTCGGGGACTTCGGGGCGATCGGCGAGATGATCCCCGGCCTCGAGTCGTTCCGGCTGGAAGGCGACGACCGGGTGATCGGGATGTTCGGGATGGAGATCCGCGAGCGGCTGATCAGCCGGGACGACGACGGCCGGGCGCTGACGTACTCGATCGTCGACGGCGTGCCGATCGAGCAGCCACCGGGCGACGGTCTCGGTGGCGCCGGCCGGCGACGGGTCGAAGGTGACGTGGGCGTTCGACGTCACGCCGGACGAGATGGCGCCGATCCTCGCCGACACGTACGGCCAGGCGCTCGGCGTGCTGGCCACCAAGTTCGCCTGACCGCCTGACCGCCTGACCGCCTGACCGCCTGACCGCCTGACCGCCTGACCGCCTGACCGCCTGACCGCCTGACCGCCTGACCGCCTGACCGCCTGTCCGACCGGCCAGGCCGGCCAGGCCGGGACCGGCCCGCCGCCGGGGAGCGGACGCGTAGCCTGCGAACGTGCCCGCCGCCGCGTCGCCGACACCGCCGCCGGCTGGTGGATCCCGTGCGGAGCCGGCCGGTGGAACACATGCGGAGCCGGCCGGCGGACCCGGGCCGGAGTCGGTGCCGAGGGTCCACCCGCGCCGGCTGCCGACGCCGACCCGGCTCGAGCTGGTGCAGCGCGGCGCCCGGATCGCCCAGGTCACGACCCGCCACCTGGCGCCGGTGGCCGCCCGGCAGGCCCGCGAGCTGCGGAGCGGCGCGCTGGCGGCGACGGTGCTCGCCCGCCCGCTGCGTCTGACGTTCGAGGAGCTCGGCGGGACGTTCATGAAGTTCGGGCAGATGATCGCGTCGTCGCCCGGGCTGTTCGGTGACGAGATGGCCGACGAGTTCCGGGCATGCCTCGACACGGGGCCGCCGGTGCCGTTCGCCACGGTGCGCGACCAGGTGGAGGAAGACCTCGGCCGGGCCCTCGACGACGCGTTCGCGGAGTTCGAGCTCGAGCCGATCGGTCGGGCGTCGATCGCGGTCGTCCACCGGGCGCGGCTGCTCGACGGCCGGCCGGTGGCGGTCAAGGTGCTGCGGCCGGGGATCGAGAAGCTCGTCGCGGCCGACCTCGACCTGATGCAGCCGTTCTTCGAGATCCTCGCCCGTGAGACCGGCGACCAGATGGCCGGGTCGATGCTCCAGCTGCTCGACGGGCTCCGCCAACAGCTCGGCGAGGAGCTCGATCTGCGCAACGAGGCACGGGCGCTCGCGCACTTCCGAGTGCTGACGACGGAGATCGACCTCCCGCTCGTCGTCGTCCCGGAGCCGTACCCGGAGCTCTCGGGCCAGAACGTGCTGACGATGGAGTACCTGCGCGGCGTGCCGATCGACGACCTCGCGGCGGTGGCCGAGCTCGGCTACGACCCGGCGCCGCTCGTCGAGCAGGTCGTGCGCGGCTTCTTCGTGACGACGGTCCGGTGGGGCGCGTTCCACGGCGACGTCCACGCGGGCAACCTGCTCCTGCTCGACGATGGTCGGATCGGCATCATCGACTGGGGCATCGTCGGGCGGCTCGACCACGAGACGCACCTGTTCTTCCTCCGCCTGCTCGACGCGGTCCTCGGCGACGAGGACGCGTGGCCGGACATCACCGCGCACCTGACGAAGACGTACGGCCGGGCGATCCAGGAGGGGCTCGGCCTGGACGACGTGCAGCTGACCGCGTTCATCCGCAGCCTGATCGAGCCGACGCTGACGCGACCGTTCGGCGAGGTCAGCCTGGCCGCGCTGCTCGAAGCCCCGCAGGTGCAGGCGGCGCGGGCGGAGGGCGCGCACGCCCACGAGCGGACGCTCCGGTCCGTCGTCCGCCGCGTCCGGGCGCAGCGGCGGATGCGGCGGATCGCCGACGAGGCCGGCGGCCTGATGTCGGACTTCGACCGCGGCACGTTCCTGCTCGGCAAGCAGCTCATGTACTTCGAGCGGTACGGGAAGCTGTTCCTCTCCGACGTCCCGCTCGTCGCTGACCGCGAGTTCTTCGCCGCGCTCCTCGCCGGCGCGCCCCGTTAAGCCGGCGGCGCCGTCCGTCACGGTCAGGCCGAGCCGGCGGCCGGCCGTCGCCTGGCGCCGGTCGAGCGTGACGAAGGTCACCGGTTGCCGGTCGGGGTCCCGACGGTGCACCTGTAGCGCGGCCGCGAGGTGGACCGCGTCGAGGGTGCCGACGACCTCGTCGAGGACGATCTGCCGGGCGAGGGCGTAGGTGGCCGGCGACAGACGGTGGACGCCGATCGGCCCGTCGCGGTCGGTCTCGACGTCGTACCGACCGAGGAGGCCCTGGAGCTCTTCGTCGCTGATGACGTGATCGCGTCGGGAGCGGGAGAGCAGGCTCGGCAGCTCGACGTCGGCCAACTCGGACACCATCGCCAGGCCGGGGCGTCGGTAGAGGAGCTCGTGGATCCACTGCTGTCCGCCTTGTCCGACGTACACGGCCCCCAGGGCGCTGGTGTCGAAGAACCGGATCAGCGGTGCTCGTCCCGCTCTTCGACCACCGGGTTCCGGTAGCCGGGAGGGAAGGTGCGGGGGCGAGCGATCCACTCACGGGAGGCCACCGTGCGCGGGTTGGCCGGCGGTCGGTCGACGAGCCAGCCGTCGGCGACACCGGCCGCCTTCCAGGACCGGTCCTCGCCGGCGGGGGCACCGACCGCGACGCGGACGAGCCGGGTCACGTACTCGTTGACCGACACCCCGGCCGCCCGGGCGCGGGCCTTGAGCGCGGCGGCCAGCTCGTCGTCCATGCGGGTGATCACCTGTGGCACGACCAGAATGCTATCACCGATGGCGAAGAGATAGCACTGGCCGGTCCGGCGGCGGCGGGGCCGCACTCCGGCGGACCCTCCGGGCGACCCCGTCCGCCGCAACGGGCGTGAACGACCAGCTCAGGCCGGCTGGCGACCGAAACTGAAATGTGTTCTACTTCTGACGGTTCGGAGGGGAAATCGAGGCCAGGGAGGTCACGAATGGTCAGTGCGGGCGACGACGTCCTGACGAGCGCCCACGTCCTCGAGTACCCGTACTCCCGCTCGGTCGGCCCGGTCATCGGGGCGTTCCTGACCGGTCTGCGGGACGGGAAGATCGTCGGGGCGAAGGGAACGGGCGGACGGGTCATCGTCCCGCCGACGGAGTACGACCCGCAGACCGCGGAAGCGACCGGCGAGCTCGTCGAGGTCGGTCCGGAGGGCACGGTGACGACGTGGGCGTGGGTCGCCGAGCCGGCGCCACAGCACCCGCTCGACCATCCGTTCGCGTGGGTGCTCGTGACGCTCGACGGCGCGGACACCGCGATGCTGCACGTGCTCGACGCGGGGTCGCCGGACGCGGTCACGACGGGGATGCGGGTCCGGGCGGAGTTCGTGCCGGACGACGAGCGGATCGGTCGGGTCCAGGACATCCGGGCGTTCGTGCCCGCCGGGAAGTAGAGGGGAGGCGAGCCGATGAGCGAAGAGGCAGTGGCCGGCGAGCCGGAGGCAGCGGCCGAGCTCGGGCCGGTGACGATGCTGGCGACGCCGATGCGGTTGGACTACCAGTTCAGCGCGGGGATCGCGCAGTCGAAGACGCTCCGGGGTTACGCGGCGGGCAAGTTCATCGGGCAGCGCTGCCCGGTCTGTAAGAAGGTGTACGTCCCGTCGCGCGGCTCGTGCCCGACGGACGGCGTGCCGACGGACGAGGAGGTCGTCCTCGGGAACAAGGGGACGGTCACGACGTTCTGCATCGTCAACGTCCCGTTCGCTGGGCAGTCGATCCAGATCCCGTACATCTGCGCGATGGTCCTGCTCGACGGGGCCGACATCTCGTTCATGGGGCTGATCCAGGAGATCCCGATCGAGGAGGTCCGGATGGGCCTGCGGGTCGAGGCGGTCTGGGTCGCGCCCGAAGACCTCGGACCGACGCTGGCGTCGGTCAAGCACTTCCGGCCGGCCGGCGAGCCGGACGCGGAGTACGAGACGTACAAGGACTACACCTGATGCCGACTCCCCCCATCCCCCGTATCGGGACGCGACCGGTGGCTGTCGTGTCGTTCGCCCAGACCGACAACCTCCGCCGCGAGTCCCACCGCAACGAGGTCGAGACGTTGATGCCGGTCTTCTCGGAGGTCTTCGGGAACGTCGGGATCACGAAGGACGACATCGACTTCATCTGCTCCGGCTCGACCGACTACCTCATCGGCGGCCCGTTCAGCTTCGTCGGCGCGCTCGACGCCATCGGCGTCTGGCCGCCGCGGGCCGAGAGCCACGTCGAGATGGACGCGGCGTGGGCGATGTACGAAGCGTGGGTCGCGCTGCAGGACGACGGCGTCGACGCCGCGCTCGTCTACGGCTTCGGCAAGTCGTCGCTCGGCGACCTCGGCAAGATCCTCGCCCTCCAGCTCGACCCGTACGTGCTCGCGCCGCTCTGGCCGGACCCGGTGTCGCTCGCCGCGCTGCAGGCCCGGGCGCTGATCGACGCGGGGAAGGCGACGGAGGCGGACTTCGCCGCGGTCGCGGCCCGGGCCCGGAAGGCCGCGCTCGACAACCCGAAGGCGCAGGTCGCGTACGACCGGACGGTCGACGAGCTGCTGGCCGAGGACTACGTCGTCTCGCCGCTGCGCCGCCACGCGCTGCCGCCGGTGACCGACGGTGCGGCCGCGGTCGTCCTCGCGGTCGGCGACAAGGCGTTCGAGTGGGCCGAGCGCCAGGGCCGCCGCCCGGCGTGGATCACCGGCATGGACCACCGGGTCGAGACGCACTCGCTCGGTGCGAGGGACCTGACGGTCTCGCCGTCGACGGCGAAAGCGGGGGAGGTCGCCGGGGTCGGCGCGGGTCCCGTCGACGTGGCGGAGCTCCACGCGCCGTTTGCGCCCCAAGAACTGATCCTCGCCGACGCGCTCGGGCTCGGTGACGGCGTCACGATCAACCCGTCCGGCGGCCCGCTGGCCGCCAACCCGCTGATGGCCGGCGGGCTGATCCGCATCGGCGAGGCCGCGTCGCGGATCATGGACGGCTCGGCCGACCGGGCGGTCGCCCACGCGACGTCCGGTCCCGCATTGCAACAGAACCTCGTAGCCGTGCTGGAGGGTGCACGATGAGCGAACGGGTGGCGGTCATCGGGGTCGGGCAGACCCACCACAAGGCGAAGCGGGACGACGTCTCGATCGCCGGTCTCGTCCGCGAGGCCGCACTGCGGGCGCTCGACGACGCGGGGCTCGGCTGGGACGACATCGACGCGGTCGTTATCGGCAAGGCCCCGGACATGTTCGAGGGCGTGATGATGCCCGAGCTGTACCTCGCGCCGGCGCTCGGCGCGGTCGGCAAGCCGATCTTCCGCGTCCACACTGCGGGGTCCGTCGGCGGCTCGACCGCGCTCGTCGCCGCCCACCTCGTGACGTCCGGCATCCACCAGCGCGTGCTGACGGTCGCGTTCGAGAAGCAGTCGGACTCCGACGCGATGTGGGCGCTCTCGGTCCCGCAGCCGTTCTCCGCGCCGCTGCTCGCCGGCGCCGGCGGCTACTTCGCGCCGCACATCCGCGCCTACATGCACCGGTCCGGCGCGCCGCGCGACATCGGTATGAAGGTCGCGGTCAAGGACCGGCTGCACGCGCTGCGCAACCCGTACGCGCACCTCCACCTGCCGGACATCTCGCTGAAGATGGTCGAAGAGTCGATCATGCTCTGGGACCCGCTGCACTACCTCGAGTCGTGCCCGTCGTCGGACGGCGCGGCCGCGATGGTGCTCGGCTCCGAGCGCGCCGCGGCCGACGCCGAGGCCGCGACCGGCCGCCGGCCGGCGTGGGTGCACGGCATGGCGATGCGGTCCGAGCCGACGATGTTCGCCGGCCGTGACCAGATCAACCCGCGGGCCGGCCGCGAGTGCGCGGCCGACGTCTACCAACAGGCCGGCGTCACCGACCCGCGCCGCGACTTCGACTGCGCGGAGATCTACGTCCCGTTCAGCTGGTACGAGCCGATGTGGCTCGAGAACCTCGGCTTCTGCGACGAGGGCGACGGCTGGAAGCTGACCGAGGAAGGCGCGACCTTCATGGACGGCGGCGACATCCCGTGGAACTGCTCCGGCGGCGTCCTCTCGTCGAACCCGATCGGCGCGTCCGGGATGATCCGGTTCCTCGAAGTCGCCCTCCAGGTCCGCGGCGAGGCCGGCGAGCACCAGGTCGACGGCGTTCGCCGGGCACTCGGCCAGGCGTACGGCGGCGGCTCGCAGTTCTTCGCCATGTGGGTCCTCGGCGTCGACAAGCCCTGACACCTGAACCGGGCGCGTCCCGACCCCGGTCGGCCCGGTCGTCGGCCCGGTCGGCCCAACCCGGACCGGCCGCCGGCGCCGGTATGCTGGCCCCCGCTTCCACTCGAGGACGCGGTCGGAACGAGGAGGTTGCCCAGTGAAGGTCGTCGTCGACTTCGACGAGTGCGCCAGCAACGCCGTCTGCATGGGGATCCTGCCGGAGGTCTTCGAGGTGCGTGACGACGGGTTCCTGTACGTCCTCGACGAGCAGCCACCGGAGTCGATGCGGGACAAGCTCCGGGAGGCCGTCAACGGCTGCCCGACCGGGGCGATCTCGATCGTCGACGAGTAGCGCCGGGCACGGGTTGACCGCGCCGCGGGTCCGGTTCGCGCCGTCGCCGACGGGGTACTTCCACGTCGGCAGCGCCCGGACCGCGTTGTTCAACTGGCTCTTCGCCCGCCAGCTCGGCGGGACGTTCGTCCTCCGCATCGAGGACACCGACGCGGAGCGCAACCGCGAGGAGTGGGTCGACGGGATCCTCTCCGCGCTCGCCTGGCTCGGCATGGCCCCCGACGAGGGCCCGTACCGCCAGTCCGAGCGGGCCGACCGTTACCAGGTGGCGATCGACGCGCTCTGGAACGGCCGGTCCGTCTACGCGTGCGACTGCACCCGCGACGACGTCCAGGCCCGGACGAAGGACAACCCGACGCCCGGCTACGACGGCTACTGCCGGAACCGCGGGTTGGACCGCGTCGGCCCGGACGGTGCCGGCCGGGCGCTGCGGTTCCGGACGCCCGACGACGGGTCGACCGTCGTCCACGACCTCATCCGTGGTGACGTCACGTTCCCGCACGACGCGATGGAGGACTTCGTCGTCGTCAAGTCGACCGGGCAGCCGCTGTTCGTGCTCGCCAATGTCGTCGACGACCGCGACATGGCGATCACGCACGTCATCCGCGGCGAGGACCTGCTGCCGACGACGCCGAAGGGGCTGCTCGTCTGGGCTGCGCTCGACTCGGCGGCCGCCGCGGTGGCGGGCGACGCCGGTGGAGGGGCGCCGGCGCTGCCGCTCTTCGCGCACCTGCCGATGCTCGTCAACGAGCAGCGCAAGAAGCTGTCGAAGCGCAAGGACCCCGTCGCGGTCGAGTCGTACCGGGACGAGGGGTACCTGCCCGAGGCGTTCCGCAACTACCTCGCGCTGCTCGGCTGGAGTCCGCCGGGCGACGCGGAGAAGGTCGACGTCGAGACGCTCGTCCGCGAGTTCCGGCTGGAGGACGTCCACCACGCGCCGGCGTTCTTCGACGTCCAGAAGATGACGCACCTGAACGGCGAGTACGTCCGCGAGCTCCCGCTCGACGAGTTCATCGACCGGTCGCGGCCGTGGGTGGCGCCGCAGCTCGTCGGTGGCGCGGACGGGCCGGCGCGGCCGATCCAGACGGCGTAGACGGCGCGGCCGGTCCGGATGGCGGGGACAGGCCGGACGGCGCGGCGTGGGTGCCCGCGGTCGGCCCGCCGCCGTGGCCGCCGGAACGGTTCGACGAGGACGCGTTCGCCGCGCTCGCTCCGCTCGTCCAAGAGCGCGTCGTCCGGCTCGACCAGGTGCCGGGGATGGTCGACTTCGTCTTCCTGGCCGAGCCGGCGATCGACCCGGCGAGCTGGGAGAAGGCGATCGCCCGAGACGACGGTGCCGGCGCGCTCCTCGCCGCCGCGCTCGACGCGTACGGGTCGTGCCCGTGGTCGGCCGACGCCCTCAAGGAGGCGACGCTC
>CAVUYB010000019.1:0-33832 GCA_963745595.1 uncultured Actinomycetota bacterium
CGTCCGGATCGCCCAGATGGCTCGGGCGGTCGGGATCCACTTGGTGCTGGCCACGCAGCGGCCGTCGGTCGACGTGATCACCGGCGTCATCAAGGCGAACGTCCCGAGCCGGATGGCGTTCTCGGTGTCGTCGCTCGCCGACAGCCGGGTCATCCTCGACCAGCCGGGGGCGGAGCGGCTGATCGGCAAGGGCGACATGCTCGTGCTGACCGCGTCGTCGAACATCCCCCGCCGGCTCCAGGGGCCGTGGGTCTCCGAGGACGAGGTCCGCCAGGTCGTGGCCTTCTGGCGCCGGCAGGGCCGGACGCCGGAGCCGGTCGTCGGCATCCAGGGCGTCGACGGCGGGAACGGGAGTAGCCTTTCCGGCGATGACGACGACGACGAGCTGCTGTCGACGGCCATGGAGCTGGTCGTCCGCTCCCAGCTGGGGTCGACGTCGATGCTGCAGCGCAAGCTGCGCGTCGGTTTCGGCCGGGCCGGTCGGCTGATGGACCTGCTCGAGCAGCGCGGCGTCGTCGGCCCGTCGGAGGGCTCGAAGGCCCGCGCCGTCCTCATGACGCCCGAGGAGCTGGACAGCCGCCCCGGCTAGGCGCCGGGGAACGAGCACGACGGCGATGGTCACCCGTTTGCCACCTGCCGCGCCTGGACCGTCCGTCGCCGAACGGGCGCCGGAGCCGGCCGCCCGCGGACCGCTGACGCGGGCGCAGATCCAGGCCGCCCGGGCTGGCGGTCGGCGGGGTCGCGGCGCCGCCGACCGCGGTGATGCCGTCGGGGGCGGTAACGGAGCCGATCGGGAACGGGGGCGACGGGCTCGTCGGGCCACCCGTCGGCGCCGGCTGGTGACGACGGGCGCGGTCCTGATCCTGCTCGCGGCGGCGATCACGTTCGTCGCCGTCCGGAGCGGGCGGCCGCCGACGGTCGAGCACCCGATGGCGACGGTGGCGATGGACATGCCGACGATGGCGGCGCTCCCGGCGGCGACGGTCAGCCTGCCGTGGCCGGCCGGGGTGCAGTCGGCGGTCTCGATCCCCGCGGTCGGCTACACGGCCGACTCCGGCCCGGAGCACCCGGTGCCGATCGCCAGCATGACGAAGATCATGACGGCGTACGTCGTGCTGCACGACCACCCGTTGACGCCGGGCACCGATGGCCCGGCCATCACGATCTCGGCCGACGACGCGTCGAACTACTCGACCGACCTCGGGACCGACCAGGCGAGCGTCCCGCTCGTGGCCGGCGAGGTGATGACCGAACGCCAGCTGCTCGGGGCGATGCTCGTCCACTCGGCCAACGACCTCGCCTACTCGGTGGCGTCCTGGGACGCCGGTTCGCTGGCCGCGTTCGTGACGAAGATGAACGCGGCCGCGGCGTCGCTGGACATGACGCAGACGCATTATGCGGACGCCAGCGGCTACACACCGCAGTCGGTGTCGACGCCGGCCGACCTGCTCAAGGTGGCGGCGGCGGACATGACGAACCCGACATTCGCGGTCATGGTCGCCCAGTCGTCGGCGCCGTTGCCGACAGGGGCGACGGTGTACACGTACACGCCGCTGCTGGCCAGCGCCGGCGGCGTGCCGGGGGTGGTCGGCGTCAAGTCCGGGTTCACGAGCGCGGCCGGCGGCGGCGACATCCTCGCCTACCAGGCGTCGACCGGTGGCCAGTCGTTCACCGCACTCGCCGCGGTGACGTCGATGCAGGGACCGACAGTGCTCGACGCCGCCGGCCGGGCCGACCTGGCCGTCGCCCAGGCCGCGGCCGCCCACGTCGGGGCGGTCTCGCTCCCGGCCGCCGGGACGCCCGTCGGATCGGCGACGGTGGCCGGCCACGCGGTGCCGATCGCCATGACCACGTCCGGCTCGGTGCTGGTGTGGCCGGGCGGGAAGATCGACGAGACGATGGTCGTCAGCCACCGGCCGGCCGGGGGCGACCATGCCGGTACGCCGGTCGGCACGGTCCACGTCCGGGTCGGCACCCAGGACGTCGCCGTGCCGGTGCAGACGGCCGGCCGGTTGCCGGTCGTCACGGTCGAGCACCATCTCTTCTGACGGCTCTGACGGCAACCTATTCTGACCGGGTGCGCGCCCGGACCCCTGCGTCGGCGGCGAACCTCGGTCCGGGCTTCGACGCCCTGGCGTTGGCCGTCGACCGCTACGTCGAAGTCGAGATCGAGCCGGCCGACCGGCTGACCGTCCGCAGCGAGGGCGAGGGCGCCGGCCTGGCCGACGATGCCACCCACCTGGCCGCCCGCGTCGCCGTCGACGTCGCCGGCCACGATCGGCTGGCCATCACCGTCCGCTCCCAGATCCCGGTGGCCCGGGGACTGGGCTCGTCGGCTGCGCTGGCCGCCGCGGCCGCCGCGGCGGCCGGTGCGACGGACCCGCTGGCGGTGGCGGCCCGGGTCGACGGCCACCCGGAGAACGCGGCCGCATCCGTCGTCGGTGGCCTCGTCGCCGCCGGGACGGTCGCCGGGACGCCGCGGGCGGCCCGCCTCCCGCTGGACCCGTCGCTGGTCGCGGTCGTCGTCGTCCCCGACCGGACGCTGCCGACCGCGGAGGCCCGCCAGGTCCTGCCGGACCGGGTCGACCGGCAGGACGCGGCGTTCAACCTCGGCCGGATGGGGCTGCTGCTGGCCGGCCTGGCCGACCGGCGGGTGCTCGTCAGCGAGGCGACGGAGGACCGGCTGCACCAGGACTACCGGAGCGCGCTGTTCCCGGAGGCGCCCGGCCTGCTGGCCGCGCTGGTCGACGGCGGCGCGCTGGCCGCCTGCTGGTCGGGGGCCGGGCCGTCGCTCCTGGGCTTCACGACGGCCGCCGACGCCCCGGCCGTCCGGCGGCGGCCGCGGTGGCGGCGATGGACGCGGCCGGCGTGCCCGGCCGGGTTCTCGTGCTCCGGCCGGACCTCGACGGTCTCGTGACCGGCGACGCGGCCCGCCTGCCACCCGTCGAGGACGACGAGTAGCCAGTCCTAGACTGCGGCGGTGACCCGCAAGTTCCTCATCCGCACCTTCGGGTGCCAGATGAACGAGCACGACTCCGAGCGGCTGGCCGGCCTGCTGGCCGCCGACGGGATGGAGCCGACCACCGACCTGGACGAGGCCGATCTGGTGGTCCTCAACACCTGCTGCATCCGGGAGAACGCCGACAACAAGCTGTACGGCACCCTCGGCCACCTCAAATCGCTGCGCGACGCCAAGCCGGGGCTGCAGATCGCCGTCGGCGGTTGCCTGGCCCAGAAGGACCGGGAGCTGGTCCGCCAGAAGGCCGGCCATGTGGACGTGGTCTTCGGCACCCACAACCTGGCCCGCGCCCCCGAGCTGCTGCGCCGGGCCGTCGGTGGAGGGCCCCATCGTCGAGATCATGGACGCCCCCGACCCGACCGCGCCGCCGGACCACGCCCCGGCGCTTTCGGCGGTCCGGGAGCTGCCGTACGCGGCGTGGGTGACGATCCAGACCGGCTGCGACAACTCGTGCGCGTTCTGCATCGTCCCGTCCGTCCGCGGCCCCGAGGTCAGCCGGCGGCCGGAGGACATCGTCGCCGAGGTCGAGGCGCTGGCCCGCCGCGGCGTCGTCGAGGTCACGCTGCTCGGCCAGAACGTCAACTCGTACGGCCGCGACCTGACGAAGCGGCGGCCGCTCTTCGCCGACCTGCTCGCCGCGGTCGGCACGGTCGACGGCATCCGCCGGGTCCGGTTCACGAGCCCGCACCCGAAGGACCTCCGTCCGGAGACGATCGCCGCCATGGCGGACGTCGGCGCGGTCTGCGAGCAGCTCCACCTGCCGCTGCAGTCCGGCAGCGACCGGGTGCTCGCGGCGATGCGCCGTGGCTACACCGCCGAGCGGTACCTCGAGCGGCTGCGGGCGGCCCGGGCCGCGGTGCCGGATCTGGCGGTGACGACGGACGTCATCGTCGGCTTCCCCGGCGAGACGGACGACGACTTCGACGAGACGCTCGCCGTCGTCGCCGAGGCCGGCTACGACAGCGCGTACACGTTCATCTTCTCGCCGCGGCCCGGCACGCGGGCGGCGGCCATGGAGGACCGGTACATCCCGCCGGACGTCGTCGCCGAACGGTTCGACCGGCTGTGCGCGGTCGTCGAGCGGTCCGCCCTCCGCCGCTACCAGGACCGCGTGGGCCGGACCGAGGAGGTGCTCGTCGAGGGGCCGAGCCGGCGGGACCCGACCGTGCTGACCGGCCGGACGCGGCAGGGCAAGCTCGTCCACTTCGCCCCGCCCGACGGCGGCGGGCCGGCGATCGGGTCGTTCGCCGAGGTCGAGGTGACCGGCGCGGCGCCGCACCACCTGACCGGCCGGTTCGGACGGCTGACCGCGGCGCCGCGGCATCGGTCGCGGATCCCCGTCGCCGCCGGCTGACGTCGACCCCCCGGTGACGGCCGGTCGAGCCCCCGACCGACGGCCGGTCGTCCTGCTCGGGACGACCGCGTCCGGCAAGTCCGACGTCGCCATGGCGGTCGCCCGCCGGCGCGGCGACGTCGAGCTCGTCTGCATCGACTCGATGACGGTCTACCGCGGCATGGACATCGGCACGGCCAAGCCGTCGGCGGCCGCCCGGGCCGAGGTGCCGCACCACCTCCTCGACCTCGTCGACCCGTCGGGCGAGTTCACGGTGGCCGAGTTCCAGGCGGCCGCCCGGGCCGCGCTGGCCGACATCGACGAGCGCGGCCAGCGGGCCGTCCTCGTCGGCGGCACCGGTCTCTACCTGCGCTCGGTCGTCGACGACCTCGACCTCCCCGGTCGCTGGCCGGCGGTCGCGGCCGAGCTCGAACGGGAGGCCGACGAGCCCGGCGGCATCGCCGCCCTCCACGCCCGGTTGGCCGTCCTCGACCCGCTCGCCGCGTCGCGGACGACGACGTCGAACCGGCGCCGCATCGTCCGGGCGCTCGAGGTGACGATCGGCGCCGGTCGGCCGTTCTCGTCGTTCGGCCCCGGCCTGACCGCGTACCCGGCGACCCGGTTCACGCTGCTCGGCCTGCCGTACCGGCCGGACGACGGCGACCGGCGGATCGCCGAGCGGTTCGCGGCGTGGATGGACGACGGGTTCCTCGACGAGGTCCGGGCCCTCGCCGCCCGGCCGGGCGGGCTCTCCCGCACCGCCCGGCAGGCCCTCGGCTACCGCGAGCTGCTCGCCCACGTCGAGCGCGGCGTGCCGCTCGACGACTGCGTCGCCGAGGCCGTCCGGCGGACCCGCCAGTTCGCCCGCCGGCAGTGGGCCTGGTTCCGCCGCGACCCCCGCATCCGCTGGCTCGACGGCGCCGACCCGGTCGCCGCGGTCGCCGCCGCCGTCGGGTAGCGGGTGCACAGGTATCGGGTGCACGGCTATTGGGTGCACGGGCCGCGGCAACGGGGCGCGAGACTGTGGTGGTGCAGTTCTCGAAGCACGAAGGTGCTGGCAACGACTTCCTCGTCCTGGTCGACGTGGAGGATCGCCGTCCACCTGACCGCCGCCCAGGTCCGGGCGCTGTGCGACCGCCAGCGGGGCGTCGGCGCGGACGGCGTGATCCGGGTCGGCCCGAGCGGCGTCGGCCACGGTCGGTCGAGCACGGACGTCTGGATGGAGCTCCACAACGCCGACGGCAGTGAGGCCGAGATGAGCGGCAACGGCATCCGCTGCCTGGCCCAGGCCGCGGTCGACGCCGGCCTCGTGACGCCGCCGCGCTTCACCGTCGCCACCGCGGCCGGCATCCGCACGGTCGACTACCGGCCCGGCGACCGCCCGGGTGAGGCGTGGGCGAGCACGGCGATGGGCCCGGCCCGGCTCGGTCCGGAGGAACCATCGGGAGCCCCCGGCCACCGGGCCCGGCGGGTCGACGTCGGGAACCCCCATCTCGTGCTCTTCGGCCTCGACGACCCCGACGAGATCGACGTCGCGGCCGTCGGGGCCCGGCTGGAGGCCGAGACGCCCGGCGGCGTCAACGTCGAGTTCATCGCCCTCGGTCGTGGTCCCGACGAGCTGCGGTTCCGGGTCTGGGAGCGCGGCGTCGGCGAGACGCTGGCCTGCGGGACCGGCAGCGTCGCCGCCGCGGCGGCCGCCCGGAGCTGGGGGCTCGTCGGCGCCCGGGTGCTCGTGCACAACCCCGGCGGGACGCTCGAAGTCCGGCTCGGCCCCAACGAAGCCGACAGCGCGATCCTCGCCGGCCCGGTCCGCCGGGTGGCCGATGTCACCGTCGACCCGGCCGTCCTGCCCGCCGACCGACGGGGCCCGGCCGCCGTCCCGGCGTGACGGCTTGACCGCCCCATCGATCGTTCGCCGACCCGCATGACCGTCAATCTGCCCGGCACGCTGATCACCCGGGAGTTCCGGGAGCGGATCATCCTCGTCGGCGTCGTCCTGCCCGGCACCGACCCGGCCGCCGTCGACGGCTACCTCGACGAGCTGACCGAGCTCGTCGACACCGCCGGCGCCGACGTCGTCGCCCGGATCGTCCAGCGCCGTGACCATCCGGACCCGGCGACGTTCATCGGCCGCGGCAAGGCCCACGAGCTGGCCGAGCTGGCCGAGAAGGTCGACGCCGACACGGTTGTCTTCGACGAGGAGCTGAGCCCGGCCCAGCAGCGGAACCTGGAGAAGCTGCTCGGCCGGACCGCCATCGACCGGACCGCGGTGATCCTCGACATCTTCGCCCAGAACGCTCGCAGCCCCGAGGGCAAGGCCCAGGTCGAGCTGGCCCTCCTCCGGTACCGGTTGCCGCGGCTGCGCGGCCGCGGCGGGTCGCTCAGCCAGCAGGCCGGTGGCATCGGCACCCGCGGTCCCGGCGAGACCCAGCTCGAGGTCGACCGCCGCCGCCTCGTCCGCCGGATGCACCGCCTCGAGGCCGACCTCCGGTCGGTCGAGCGGACGCGCACGCTGCAGCGCCGGTCCCGCCAGCGCGGCCGCCACCGGGAGCTCGCCCTCGTCGGCTACACGAACGCCGGCAAGTCGACGCTGCTCAACCGGCTGACCGATGCCGGCGTCCCGGCCGAGAACCGCCTGTTCGTCACCCTCGACCCGCGGACGCGGCAGCTCGCGCTGCCCGGCGGCGAGACCGTCCTCGTCACCGATACCGTCGGCTTCGTCCGCAAACTGCCGCACGAGCTCGTCGAGGCGTTCCGCTCCACCCTCGACGCGGTCCACCTCGCCGACCTCGTCGTCCACGTCGTCGACGGCTCCGCCGCCGATCCCGACGCCCAGGTCGACGCCGTCCAGGCCGTCATGGAGGAGATCGGCGCCAGCGACGTGCCCGAGCTCGTCGTCGTCAACAAGGCCGACCGTGCTCCCGACGACGCCAAGCGGGTCGCCGCGGCCACCGAGGGGTCCGTCCTCGTCTCCGCTCGCACCGGCCAGGGCATCGACGACCTCCTCCGGGCGATCGGCGACCGGCTGCGGGCCGCCGATCGAGTGGTCGAGCTCGTCATCCCGTGGGCCCGCGGCGACGTCCTCGCCGCGGTCCACCGCGAGGGCGAGGTCGTCGGCCAGGAGACCGGCGACGAGGCGGCGCGGGTCCACGTCGTCCTCGACGACGCCGGCCGCGCCCGGTTCCGCGAGTACATGGTCGCGTCCGCATGACCGGCGCCGGCTCGCCGCCCGTTCGTCCGCCGCCCGGTGCTCCGCCGTCGGGTGGGTTCCAGCCGCCGCCGTACCCGTACGACCGGCTCCACGGCCTGAAGGCCCTGGCCGACGAGCTGGACGGCGGGGTCGTCGACTGCTCGATCGGCACGCCGACCGACCCGCCGCCGGCGGCCGTCGTCGACGCCCTGGCCACGTCCGGCGCCGAGCGCGGCTACCCGTCGTCGGCCGGCGGACCCGCCTACCGGGAGGCGGCGGCCGGCTGGCTGTCGGCCCGCTTCGGCGTCGCCGTCGACCCGGGGAGCGTCGCGGCGTGTGTCGGCACGAAGGAGCTCGTCGCGTCGACCGCCCACTACCTGCGCCTGCGCGACCCCGGCCGGGACACCGTCCTGTACCCCGCGGTCTCGTACCCGACGTACGCGATGGGCGCGACGCTGGCCGGCTGCCGGGCCGTGCCCGTCCCGCCGGCCACCGCCGACGGCGCCGGGCTCGACCTCGACGCCATCGACCCGGCCGACGCGGCGCGGGCCGTCCTCCTCTGGGTCAACTCGCCGGCCAACCCGTCCGGTGGCCTGACCGACCTCGACGCCGCCGCGGCGTGGGGGCAGGCGCCACCGCGTGCCCGTGTTCTCCGACGAGTGCTACGCCGAGTTCACCTGGGACGGGCCACCCCGGTCCGTGCTGGAGGCCGGCCCCGAAGGCGTCGTCGCGGTCCACTCGCTCTCGAAGCGGTCCAACCTGGCCGGTGCCCGGGCCGGCTTCTACGCCGGCGACGCCGAGCTCGTCGGCTTCCTGCGCGACGTCCGCCAGCACGCCGGGCTCATGGTCCCCGGACCGGTGCAGGCCGCGGCGGTCGTCGCCCTCGCCGACCAGGACCACGTCGACGTCCAGCGCGCCCGCTACCTCGAACGGCTCGAGTACCTCGCCGGCGTCCTGACCAAGGCCGGCATCCCCACCGACGCTGCCGGCCGGCGGCTTCTACCTCTGGCCCGCCGTCCCCGCCCGCTGGCCCGACGCCTGGGCGCTCGCCGACGACCTCGCCCGCGCCGGCGGCATTCTCGTCAGCCCCGGCGACCTCTACGGGCCCGAGGGCGCCGGCAACGTGCGGATCGCCGTCGTCCAGCCGATCGAGCGGCTCCAGTTGGTCGGCGAGCGGCTCGCGGCCGCCGGGTGGTAGCTGCCAGGAGATGGCAGCCGGGCCGTAGCTGACCAGCTATTCTTTACTTGTGGCAAAAGAGGTAAAGAATAGAGCGAGAGCGGCGACCCGGGTCAGCGTCAAGCACCAGGTGACGATCCCGGTGAGTGCGTTCGACGGTGCCGGGCTGTCGGTGGGAGACCGGCTGGTGGCGCGGTCGGTCGGCGCCGGCAAGGTCCTGTTGGAGCGAGTCGAGAGCCCGCTCGACGCCTTGGCCGGCGCGCTCACCGGGGTGTGGGACGAGGGAGAGCTGGAGCAGCTGACGGGCCGAATGGGACTGACCGTCGTCGACGCCGGCGTCGTCATCGGTTTCCTCGATCGCCACGACGTGCATCACGCGGCGAGCGCGGTCGCGCTCCGCCGGACCGAGGTCGACGGCGACGGGCTGGCGGTACCGGCGTCGGTGCTGGCCGAGATCCTCGTCGGCCCGTTGCGGCGGGGGATCGGGACGACCCGGTCGATCGTCTGCTCGACGGTCTCGCGGTCACCATCAGCCCGGCCGATGAGGTGGTGGCCCGGGAGGCGGCGGCGTTGCGGGCGGCCGACCGGCGTCCGGCTTCCCGATGCCCTCGTGGTGACGACGGCCATCGTGGCTGACGCCGATCGGCTCTTGACGACCGACGCCCGATGGTCGTCAGCGGTCGCCCAGCGGTTCGGCGGCGTGATCGAGATCGTCGGTGGATGACCTTCGGCCGACGACTGGGACACCCAGCTCCGACCACCGAGGCCGAGACGATCAACGCCGATCTGCTGGCCTTCATCCAGTCCTGAGGGTGTCTGTCTCCGCCGACCTGGACGAGTAGATCGCATCGGTGTAGTCCGACGCGTTGCGCCGATCGGACCCCCGTCGAGCTGGCTCGTTGTCGGCGCCCGCTCCGGGTGCCCTACGCTCTGGGGGCTCATGACGGACTTGCCCCTCCCCGGCCGACCGATCAGCCCACATGCCTGAGGGGATCCTGCACGGGATCGGCCTGCCCTGGTCGGCCGCGGTTGCCGTTCTGAGCGGGCTCGTCTTGGCCGAGTTCTCGTTCTTTGTGACGACCGTCTATCTCCACCGCGCCCTGGCTCATCGGGCCATCACGCTGTCGCCCGTGGCTCTGGCCGTCTGCCGGATGCCTTATCTGGGTGGGTACCGGGACTCGGCCTCGCCAGTGGGTGGCCGTCCATCGCAAACACCACGCGTTCACCGACAAGGAGGGGGATCCGCACTCCCCGTTCCTGTTCGGGTACCCGGCCGTGCAGCTGGGCAACGTCGGCCTCTACCGCAAGGTGGCCCGGGACCCCGTCGTCGTGGCCCGCTACGCCCGCGACCTGCCGCCCGACCGATGGGACCGGTGGCTGTTCGATCGGGCACTGCTCGGTCTGGCCATCGGCGTCGTGATCCTCGTCGCCCTGCTGGGCTGGGAGATCGGGCTGGTCGCCGCGGTGGTCTACGCCGCCACGTACCTCCTGGGTGGGGGAGCGATCAACGCCGTCGGCCACTGGTGGGGGAAGCGCCCCTACGACAACCTGGCTACCAACAACCAGTGGCTGGCCTGGCTCGTCGCCGGTGAGGGCCTTCACAACAACCACCACGCCGCGACCACGTCGGCCCGGCTCTCGCTCCACAAGCGCGAGTTCGACCCCGGCTGGTGGGCGATCCGGCTCCTGGTCGTGCTCCGCCTGGCCGTCGTCCGCCGCGTCCGTTTCGCCGTGGAGGCGACCCGCCAGTAACGAGCCAGGCCTTCGGTCGGTATCCGTACCGCCATGGCGGTGTTCGGTGGGGCAGGGGATACCCCAGTGCCGTCACCTCGTGGCCGTCCAGGCTGAAGCCCTAGACGAGTGATTCCAAGGGATCGCTGCTGCGCAGCGGTCCACCACCGGCGCGAAAAAGGTGTCCAAGATCGGCGTTGCTCAAAGCCATTCCGACCTTGGAGGTCTCATGGACGCCGATCTGGACACCCTTTGCACGGCACTCTACGTGCATGTCGACGACGAGTTGAAGACCCATCCCGAGCTGGCCCGATACCGACCGGTCGTCGGGATCGCCCCGAAGCTCTCCGACGCCGAGCTCGTCACGCTGTCGGTCGTCCAGGCCCTGTTGGGCTTCAGCTCCGAAACCCGGTTCCTCCGCTTCGCCAAGGCGCACCTTTGGCACCTGTTCCCCTACGTGCCCAACCAGTCCGGCTACAACAAGCGCCTCCGGGCCGCCGCCGGGCAACTCCAGGCCCTCATCCGGACGGTGGCCCGCCAGACGACGTTGTGGTCCGACGACCTCTGGATGGTGGACTCCACCCCCGTCGAGTGCGGGCGGTCTCGGGAGACGGCCAAGCGCAGCGAGCTGTCCGGCTTCGCCGACTACGGGTACTGCGCCAGTCACTCCCGCTACTTCTGGGGCCTCCGGCTCCACCTGGTCACGACGCCGGGCGGGCTGCCGATCACCTTCGCCCTCTCGAACCCCAAGCTCGACGAGCGCGAGGTACTCCGGGACCTCTTGGAAATCGAGCCCGAGCTGCTCGATGACCACCCCGGCCAGGTCGTCTTGGCCGACAAGGGGTACCGCAGCGCCGAGCTCGAGACCTTCTTGGCCGATCACGGTGCCACCTTGCTCCGACCGGCCATGCGGGGCGAAGACCAGCGTCCGGGCGCCCGGTTCTTGAAACCCCTTCGCCAGGTCATCGAGTCGGTCAACGACACCTTGAAGGGCCAGCTCGACCTCGAGCGCCATGGCGGCCGAACGAAGGCCGGAGTCGTCGTACGGGTGCTGCAACGCCTGCTCGCCCTGACCGCAGTCATCTGGCACAACGACCGCGTCAGTGCCCGGCCCCACCGGTCGCTGCTCGCCTACGACCACTGACCCCTTGGAATTAATCATCTAGTGAATCTGCCCTCCGGGCGATACTGGTCCGATGGCCAAGGGACGCCCGAGACGACAACGGAGCTCACCCGTTGCGGTGTCGACGGTAACGGTCGGTCTAGAAGGTGACCCGGCGTCTCGTGTTCGCTACTGGCTCTGGCAAGTTGTCGCCCTGGCATTGAGCAGCGAGCCCGCCGACCTGGGGACCCTGCCCTACGACGTCGTGGTGCGAGATTCCACGACCAACGAGGTGCTCTGCAAGGAAGGCCCCATGAAAGCCTGGATTGCGATGCAGTTCTGCGACGAATTTGTCGCAGCGATTGAGTACTACGGAGTGAATGAGTTCGTCTACCGGAAAGAGCACGGTTGGCGGACGGAGCCATGAGGCGTTCCGAGACCGTTGAGGGGCCTGAGGTCGGGCTGCCGGGCCGGGTGGCCACTTAGGATCTTCAGGTGCTGGCCCAGGTTTCTCCCCGAGGTCCAACTCCGCAGCTCTCGGCATCCTGACGGCCTGTGCGACGACTGTGTGGCTCCAAGCCATCCTCGCCCGGCAGGCCGGCGGGAGGACTGGGAAGAGGGTGACGCGGTGGACGGGATCGACCGGAAGGCCAGCCCGGGCGGTGACGGCGGCTTCCGGGTGCTCGTCGTGGTCGACGAAGCATGGCGGGCTGGCCGAGCCAAGCATTCAGTAACCCCTGGCTCCTGATCAGGAGCGTCAGCTTGTCTCAGAGATCCTCGCTACATCGGCAGCGACGACTGATGCCAGCTTCGTCATGTCCCCCTGGCATCGGTCGTCCACGAGATGTTCGACGCCGTAGGACAGCATCGGACCGTCCTGGGCAGCAAGATCCAGTTCAACCCAGGTCTCGTACAAGGGGCACAGAAGTGCTGGCGAGAAGCCGGCCTGGTCCAGCCGCGTCAGGACCTCGTTCCATCGTGAGAGGTCCGCTGACCGCGCCGCTGGGTCACACTGGCGGACGGCTCGGACCAGTGTCGACAGCCCGGTGTCCGTCCAGGTCTCGGCAAGCTCGCGCAGCGGGCCCAGCAGCTCTTCGTGGCCGAGGTATTCCGCCGCTTCGATGACGAACCATGGCGGACTGCCGCTTTGGATGATGCCCTTGACCACCTCGAGGGCGCGACGATCTCGGCGACGGGCAAGGCCGGCGGCGGCCTCGCTGCGCGTCTCCAGATCATCGTCCGCCAGGCGGCCGACAAGGGCTTCCCGAATGCCGATGCCGTCAACCTCGATCTGTCGGGCGATCGCAAACGTCGCCCAGTCGCGTACGTCGGCGTGCTCGTCTTCCATGAGGTCCAGTAATGCGACGGCGGACAGGCTCATCTCGTCGTGGTCATCGGGGTCGTGGCACATCGGGAGGGCCTGGGCCACGGCAAGGCGGACGTCACGATCCTGGTGAGTGCGCAACCGGGCGAGCATCTCCGTCCCAGCGGGGTCCGCGGCATGGCCCAGTGCGTTGGCGACCGACCAGAGCACCTCTGCGTCATCCTCCCGCCCGGCCACGGCGACAAGTTCGAGCGTGACCTCCAGCCCAAAGCCGCCCTCGTCGGGGTTACAGAGGACGCCGAGCAGATCACAGCCGACGTCGATCGCCGCGCCGCCCGGGTGTATCAGCTCTCGTGCCAGTTCCAGCGCGGCCCGGCCAAACGGCCGCAGGGCCGCCAGGGCACCCCAATAGCGATCCCAGCCGTCGTCGTCGAGGGCGACCGCCGCAAGTGCGCGCGCATCCGCAACGCCCTGCCGCAGTTCCTCTGCTCCACCGATGATCCCCACCACACGAGGAAATCACACCCTGCAGGGCTCGGTGACCCCATTGACTGCGGCGACCCTGGTGCGACCCGGACGTGACGGTGAGGATGGTCGATCCGAAGTCCGACCGGCGTCGGGCATGAGGGGCGGCACTCAGTGATGTCGGCATCACCCATGGTCGCGCTGCTTATTGGGCGGTCGACTTCACAGGCAGATGCACTGCTGCCCGTGACCCTTGGGATCGACGCCGCTGAATGGGCCTGGGGGCTGGCTCGCAGACGGGAACGTCCGGGTGCTCGGCGTTGACCGCTCGAGCTCGTTCATCGTAGGATACTGCGTATGGTACGACGATGGTGAGGGGATCAATCGCATGAGCGTCCGACACGCGCTGCTCGCGCTCTTGAGCGAGGGCCCGAAGTACGGGCTCCAGCTCCGCCAGGAGTTCGAGGAGAGCACCGGGGAGGTATGGCCGCTCAACGTCGGGCAGGTCTACTCGACGCTCCAGCGACTCGAGCGCGACGAGCTGATCGAGTCCGACGACAGCGAAGAAGAGGTCGGACCGCAGAAGGCCTTCCGGATCACCGACGTCGGTCGCCAGGAGCTCGACGAGTGGTTGAGCACCCCGCCGGATATGACGTCGCCGCCGCGTGACGAGCTCGTGATCAAGGTACTGGCGGCGCTTCGCGTGCCGGGCATTTCGGTCCACGACGTCATCCAGGTCCATCGTCGCTATCTCGTCGAGCTGATGCAACAGTGGACGCGACTCAAGGAGGACGAGGCTGACTTCGATCTGGCCTTCGCCCTCGTTGTTGACGCCGAGCTCTTCCGTCTCGACTCGGTCGTTCGGTGGCTCGATATGGCCGATGGCCGGTTGAAGCGCGCCGAGCTCGAGGCGCCGATGGGGAAGTCCGGACCGCTCATCCGGCGGAGGCTGGTCGCACGCGGCGATGAGCTACCTCGAGCTGCGGGGGGTCTCGAAGAGCTATGGGACCGGCGGCGCTGAGGTGGAGGCCTTGCGGGGCGTCAACCTCTCGATCGAACGGGGATCGCTCGTCGCGGTAATGGGTCCATCTGGCTCGGGGAAGTCGACGCTGCTCACGATCGCCGGCAGCCTCGAAGAGCCGACGACCGGTGACGTGTTGATCGACGGCTGCTCGCTGTCGTCGATGTCCCGCAACGACAAGGCGCGCCTTCGTCGACGAACCGTGGGGTACGTGTTTCAGGACTTCAACCTGCTCGCCGGACTGACGGCGGCCGAGAACGTCGCGCTGCCGATGGAGCTCGATGCCGTCTCGTCGAGACAGGCCCGGCGTACGAGCATGGCCGCGCTCGAGGAGCTGGGCCTGGCCGGACGAGCCACGCACTATCCAGACGAGCTCTCCGGCGGGGAGCGTCAGCGGGTGGCGATCGCTCGCGCCGTGGTTGGCGAACGCTCGCTCTTGCTGGCCGACGAGCCGTCGGGCGCACTCGACTCGATCAACGGCGAGGCCGTCATGCGACTCATCCTGGGCGCTTGTCGCCGGGGTGTCGCGGCGGTGGTCGTCACGCACGACGCCCAGCTCGCGTCATGGGCAGACCGAGTCGCCTTCATCCGCGATGGACGGCTCGTCGATCAGACCGTACCGCCGCCCTCGCCGGAATCGCTACTCGAGGATCTTCCGGCGCCTGCGCCGCGCCGATAGCCCACCCGTCGGCCGCGGGCGGTTCATCATCCACTATTGACATCAGTATCCATCTAAGTAGAATACTCAGTATTCATCCGGGTGATCTACCCGCTCGTGAGGCCGGGCTTCCGGCAAAGGACGGTCTACGCAGATGAGCCTGCTCGAACTCGATCAGATCTCGAAGTTCTATGGCGAGGGGTCGACGGCCGTGCGTGCCCTCTACGAGATCGACCTCTCCGTCGACGAAGGGCACCTCGTCGCCGTGATGGGCCCGAGCGGATCGGGAAAGTCGACGCTGCTCACGATCGCTGGCAGCCTCGAGGAGCCGACGAGTGGCGAGGTGTGCGTCGGCGGGGCGGCGCTGTCGAGGCTGTCACGCAACGACAAGGCGCGACTTCGTCGGCGCACGATCGGCTACGTCTTCCAGGACTTCAACCTCCTCCCTGGTCTCACGGCGGCGGAGAACGTCGCGCTTCCCCTCGAGCTCGACGGCGCTTCGGCCCGCCAGGCCCGCCAGGCAGGGCTCGCGGCGCTCGAGGAGCTCGGGCTGGCCGATCGGGCCGGGCACTACCCCGATCAGCTCTCGGGCGGCGAGCGTCAGCGGGTGGCCATCGCCCGTGCCGTCGTCGGCGAGCGCAAGCTCCTCCTCGCCGATGAGCCGTCGGGCGCGCTCGACTCCAGCAACGGCGAGGCGGTGATGCGGATGATCTTCGACGCCTGCCAGCGCGGCATGGCCGCCATCGTGGTCACCCACGACGCCCACCTTGCCTCTTGGGCCGACCGGGTGATCTTCATCCGTGACGGACGCGCCGTCGACAACGCGACCGCCGACCTTCCCGATTCTCCGCTCGCGACGCCCAGCGCGTAGCGATCGAGCACACGATGCCGAAGGAGCTCCGATGACCACCGCTGTCCTTGCCCCCCTCGCCGAGGGTCGCCCCGCCAACGGCGGTGCGCCGGCCCGCCGGGCTGTCGTCCGGTGGGCGTGGCGACTCTTCCGGCGCGAATGGCGTCAGCAGTTGCTGATCCTCGCCCTCATCACCGTCGCGGTGGCGGCGACGATCGTGGGCTCGGCGGTGGCCACGAACAACCCACCACCGAAGGATGCCGGCTTCGGCACTGCGCAGGACGCCGTCTCCTTTACGTCTTTCAACGCGAAGACGGCGAGCGTCATCGCCAGCCTGGAGCATCGCTTCGGTCGCGTCGAGCTGATCGAGAACAAGACGCAGTCGATCCCGGGATCGATCACCACCTATCAGCTCCGAGCACAGAGTCCGGACGGGCCGTTCAGTGGCCCGATGCTCTCCCTCGTTTCCGGGCACTACCCAACGGGCCCGGCCCAGGTCGCCGTGACGAGCGGCGTTGCGTCGGCGCTCCATCTGAGGGCGGGGGACCGGTGGCGAGTGGGTGGCGTCGACCGCCAGGTAGTCGGCATCGTGGAGAACCCCCAGAGCCTCCTCGACGAATTCGCGCTCGTCGTCCCCGGGCAGGTGAAGGCCCCGACAGGCATCACGGCGTTGTTCGACGCGCCAGGCGTTCCGTTGGCCTCGATCGGCCACAACGCGCAGACCCCCGCCTCGGTCGCCCAGTCGAACCCGCTCAATCCCGAGACGATCTCGCTCGTTGCCCTGGTTCTCGGCATGCTCCTCATCGCGCTCGTCTCGATCGGCGGCTTCACGGTGCTCGCCCAGCGGCGCCTCCGGTCGATCGGGATGCTCGAGTCGACCGGCGCCACCGACCGCCACGTCCGGCTCGTCGTCAGCGCCAACGGCACGGTCGTCGGTGTGGTCGGCGCGATCCTCGGCTTCGTCCTCGGGTTCGTCGTCTGGCTCGCCTACCGTCCAAGTCTCGAGCAGAGCTCGCACCACGTCATCGGCGTGCTCGCGCTCCCGTGGATCGTCGTGGCCGCCGCCATGGTGCTCGCCGTTGTCGCCGCCTACTTCGCGGCGTCCCGTCCGGCCCGGGCGATCACCAAGGTGCCGATCGTCCAGGCGTTGTCGGGTCGACCGGCGCCACCCCGCCAGATCCGACCGGTCCGCTCTCCCGGGCATCCTCTTCCTCGTCCTCGCCTTCTTGGCGCTCGGTTACGCCGGGGGCACGAACCACGGGGACGGGAGCGGGGGCTCGCCGGAGCTCGTGCTCGGGATCGTGCTCCTCGTCCCGGGGCTCATCCTGCTGGCGCC
This sequence comes from uncultured Actinomycetota bacterium, assembly GCA_963745595.1. GTDB lineage: Bacteria > Actinomycetota > Acidimicrobiia > Acidimicrobiales > RAAP-2 > DASZUK01. The sequence goes on from CAVUYB010000019.1 coordinate 17,207, forward strand.
GTTCTTCTTGTCGTTGGCCGCGCACTGCGGCCGCCGGGCGCCGATCGCGCCCCGGCTCGCGTTGCGCGATCTCGCCCGGTACCGGGCCCGCTCGGGTTCGGCCCTCGCGGCGATCAGCATCGGCGTGCTCGTGGCCGTGATCGTCATGTTCGCCGCCGCGTCCCGGTATGGGAACGTGCTCGACTACGCGGGTCCGAACCTTTCGTCGAACGAGCTGGCTCTCCACGCCAACACGCCGCCGCCGACAGGTACGACCGTCGTGACACCGACGCACGGGGCCAGCATGTCCAGCGGAACGCCGCCGGGTACGACGATCGCGACCCCGCAGGAGTTGGCGAGGCACGCCAAGTCGATCGCCAAGGGACTCGGCGCGCCAGCTCATCGCGCTCGAGACGCCGAACGCGGCGCTGAACGGGACGCAGGGAGGCCGGAATTGGGACGGTGCGATCTACGTGGCGACGCCGCAGCTCCTCAAGGCCTTCGGGATCACCCAGTCGACGATCGACCCGAACGCGGAGATCCTGACGTCCCGTCCCGGCCTCTCGGGCGTGTCGGGTCTCGTCTTCAACTACGGCTCGGGGGGCAGACAGCCAGCGGCCCCGGCGGCCCCGGTGGGGGGCCGACATCCCAACGCTGTACGGCCGCCAGCAGCTGTCTCGCCAACCCGGTCATCCAGGAGATCGGGGCGCTCCCGACCGGTACGTCGGCACCGAACACCGTGATCACCGAGCACGCGATGCACGAGTTCCATATCACCGCGAGCACCACAGACTGGTTCGTCCAAGGGACGCAGCCCTTCACCGCGGCGCAGATCAGCAGCGCACGAACTCGCGGCCTCCACGTCGCAGCTGTCGGTCGAGTCCAAGAACGACCAACCCAGCTCGTCTGCCGTCGTCACCTCGGCGACGATCTTCGGGATCGTCATCGCTCTCGGCGTCCTCGGGATGTCGGTCGGCCTCGTCCGGAGCGAGACGGCGAGCGACCTCCGCACGCTCGCCGCCACCGGAGCCTCGAGCTTCACCCGGCGGACGCTGACCGCGGTGACGGCCGGAGCGCTCGGCTTCCTCGGCGCGCTCCTCGGGACGATCGGGGGCTACATCGGCATGATCGGGTGGCTTCGCAGCAACTCGCTGAACGGGGGGATCACCGCGCTCGGGAACGTCCCCGTCGCTGATCTCCTCCTGATCCTCTTCGCCATGCCGGCGTTCGCGGCAGCCGTCGGTTGGCTCTTGGCCGGCCGCGAGCCAACCGCCATGGCGCACCAGGCAATCGAGTGAGCGGAACCGGGAGGTGCCGATCGATGCGTCGGCATACGTGCGTTCTCGGCGTGGCCCGGCCTTCTCTTGCTCGGTGGCTACGTGGTGGCGGTCCTGGTCGTCGGGGCGGCGTCTGCTCGTCCTCCGGCGAGGCGATGGACGGAGACCGCGTAGTCGCCGCCGGGTACGAACGGCACCCGGTCCCACGTCGCCCACCGGTCGACGAGCGCGAGCCCGGCGTCGGCGGCCAACCGGTCGTACGTCACCAGGTCGAGATCGCCCGGCCGTAGTGAGAACCCGGCGACGAGCCAGCCGTCGGGTTCGAGATGCCGGGCCAGGCTGGCGATGACGGCGCCTTCGGTGCCGGGGGTGACGAAGAGCATGACGTTGCCGGCCATGACGACGGCGTCGAACGTGCGGCCGAGCGACAGCGTGGCGAGGTCGCCCTCGACCCAGACGAGGTCGGGCCGCTTGACCCGGGCCGCGTCGAGCATCGCCGGGTCGACGTCGGCCCCGACGACGTCGACGCCCCGGTCAGCCAGCTCGATCGCCATCCGTCCGGTCCCGCAGCCCGCGTCGAGGACGGCGCGGACGCCGAGCGACTCGACGAGGTCGGCTTCACCGTGGACGTCGTGGCCCTGGGCCGCGAGCGCGGCGAACCGCTCGTCGTAGGCTGCGCCCCGCCGGCCGCGACCTTCCAGCCACCGGTTGCCGCCCGCTGGCGGGCCGCCCGACGACGGGTCGGCGGTCGGCGGTCGGTCATCCATGGCGCCGATGCTGCCCGGACCGACCGAGCGCGGTCAACGTCAACCGCCTGGGTAGTGTCTCGGCATGGCTGACCTGCAAGCGCGGCATCGAGGAGCTCTGGAACCGAGCGAGCGAGTTGTCGCCAGGTGACGTCGACGCGTCGGCCGCGGTCGACGAGGCGGTCGGGCTGCTCGATCGCGGCGACGCCCGAGTGGCCGAGGTCGGATCGGACGGCGTGACGGTCGTCCACGAGTGGCTGAAGAAGGCCATCCTCCTCCTCTTCCGGCTCCGGTCGATGGAGACCATCGAGGTCGGTCCGTTCGAGTTCGCGGACAAGCTGCCCCTGAAGCGTGATTTCGCCGGTTCCGGCGTCCGGGTCGTGCCCGGCGGGTCCGCCCGCTGGGGCTCGTACCTCGCCCCCGGCGTCATCCTGATGCCGAGCTACGTCAACATCGGCGCCCGCGTCGGCGAGGGCACGATGGTCGATACCTGGGCGACCGTCGGCTCGTGCGCCCAGATCGGCGCCCGCGTCCACCTCTCCGGCGGCGTCGGTATCGGCGGCGTGCTCGAGCCGCCGAACGCGACGCCGGTGATCGTCGAGGACGACGCGTTCATCGGCAGTCGCTGCATGGTCACCGAGGGCGCTCGCGTCGGCCAGGGCGCGGTCCTCGGCTCCGGGACGATCCTCAACCCGTCGATCCCGGTCATCGACGCGGACACCGGCGTCGAGCTGAGCCGCGGCGTCGTCCCGGCCTGGTCGGTTCGCGGTTTCCGCGTCCCGCCGGCGGGAGTACCCCGGCGGCGAGTTCTTCCTGCCGTGCGTCCTCGTCATCAAGCGGCTGGCCGACGGCGAACGGCACGACAAGGCCCAGCTCAACGCCGTTCTCCGCGAGCACGGCGTGTCGGCATGACCGCCCAGCCGTCCGGCATCGGCACGTGACCGACCTGCTCTCGCTGACCGCGACGCTCGTCGGCGTCCCGTCGGTCAGCCACGACGAAGCCGCGCTGGCCGACCGGGTGGCCGAGTCGCTGGCCGAGCACGACTGGCTGGCGGTCGAGCGGATCGGCGACAACGTCGTCGCCCGCACGGACCTCGGCCGGTCGCAGCGGCTCGTCGTCGCCGGCCACCTCGACACGGTCCCGCCGGCCGGCAACGAGCGGCCGAGGATCGACGGCGACGTCTTGTGGGGCGTCGGCGCGGCCGACATGAAGGGTGGTCTGGCGGTGATGCTCGACCTGGCGGGCGCGGTTCGCGAGCCGGTCGTCGATGTGACGTGGTGCTTCTACACGTGCGAAGAGGTCGGCCGGCACGAGAGCGGCCTCGCCCAGCTCTGGGAGTCCCGGCCCGACCTGCTCGTCGGTGACGCCGCGGTCCTCGGTGAGCCGACCGACGGCCTCGTCGAAGCCGGCTGCCAGGGCACGATGCGGGTCGTCATCCACCTCGGCGGGAAGCGGGCGCACACCGCCCGCCCGTTCACCGGGAGCAACGCCATCCACCGGCTCGTGCCGGTGCTCAGCCGGATCACCGGCTGGGAGGGCCGGACGGTCGTGCTCGATGGCTGCGAGTACGCCGAGCAGCTCCAGGCGGTGGCCGTCGAGGGGGGGATCGCCGGCAACGTCGTCCCGGACCACGCGTCGATCACGGTGAACTATCGGTTCGCCCCCGACCGCGACCGGGTCGCGGCCCGGGCGTTCATCGCCGCGCTCTTGGACGGGTTGCTCGACGACGAGCTCGGTGACCGCTGGGAGGTCGTCGACGAAGCCGACGGCGCGCCGCCCGGCCTCGACCACCAGCTGCTCGCCGCGCTCGTCGCCCGCAGTGGCCAGCCGCCGAAGGCCAAGGTCGGCTGGACCGACGTCGCGTCGTTCTGGGCCCACGGCATCCCGGCCGCCAACTTCGGTTCCGGTGACCCGCTCTTGGCCCATCACCCTGACGAGCGCGTCACCCGCGACTCGCTCGTTCGGACCCGGGCCGCGCTGGCCGCGCTGCTGACCGAGCCGGTCTAGCGCGCGATTCGGCTGGCCCCGCCCGGTCGGCCTGACCGGGTCCGGCCCGCTCCGCCTCGGTCCGGGCCCGCCCGTCGCGGTCCCGGACCAGTTCTGGTCCGCTCCGTCCCTCGCCTCGATGGCGGAGGCGGGCCCCCACCGGCACGGAGGGGGCCAATGCCGGTGGGGGCACCGCGAAGTGCCGCCACGTTCGGTTCCCGCCGAATCACCCCCCATCCGGTGCCGTCGGCTCCTTGGATGAGGAACTTTCTATTTTTCTTCTGGATTCGGTCGCCCCGGTCCAGCCGGATTGACATGTGACTAAATAGTCACGTATTCTGTCGTCGTGGACGTGGTGTTCAAGGCGCTGGCCGATCCGACGAGACGCGAGCTGCTCGACGAGCTGTTCGTGGAGGACGGGCAGACGCTCGGCGCGCTGGAGAACCGCTTCGAGATGACGCGCTTCGGCGTCATGAAGCACCTCAAGCAGCTCGAGGACGCGGGGCTGGTCGTGACGAAGCGCCGCGGCCGTCAGAAGCTCCATTTCTTGAACGCGGTCCCGATCCGGCTCGTCCACGACCGGTGGGTGAGCAAGTACGCCGAGCCCTGGGTGGCGACGCTCAGCGACCTGAAGCACAGACTGGAGAGCCCGATGGAGAAGGTGTTCGAGATCTACATCAAGACGACGCCGGAGCGCCTGTGGGAGGCGATCACCGATCCGGCGACGAGGGCGAAGTACAACTTCGGCGTCGAAGCCCACTCCGATTGGACCGCGGGATCGTCGATCGAGATGGCCCACCCGTCGGCCGGGTTGGTCCTCGGGACCGGCGAGGTGCTCGAGGTCGAGCCGCCGACGCGGCTCGTCCACACGATGACCGCGTTGTGGAGCGACGACGTGAAGAACGAGGGAGCGTCCCGGGTGACGTGGGCGATCGAGCCGGTCGGCGACTCGTGCCGGTTGACGGTCACCCACGACCAGCTGCGGGACGGCGCCAACGAGGAGCTCTACGGCGGCTGGCCGATGATCCTGTCCGGGCTGAAGACGTGGGTCGAGACCGGTGAGCTGCTGACGACCCCCGGGTCGCTCATGTACACCTGAGGGGGGAGCGATCAGGCGGCGACGGCGTACTCGTCGACGACGCCGTGAAGCAGCCGGAGACCGTCCTGGCCGGGCAGGCGGTCGACGCGGCGGTCGATCCGGTCGATCGTCGCCCGGCCCTGTTCGTCGCCGAAGAGGTGGCGTACGAGGAAGGCCACTTCGGAGGGAGGCATGACGCCGGAGCCGACGGGTCGCCAGAGGCGGGCGAGCGCCTGTCGGGTCAGCCGCCGGGCCGAACGGCTGGCGGCCAGCCGGCGGCTCGCCTCGGAGGCGTAGAAGTCGACGTGCCGGCCCTCCTGCTTCATGATCCGTTTCAGCAGCTCGGACAGGACCGGGTGCCGCTCGGTCGCGCCGAGGCGGGCATAGCCGGCCTGGGTCGTCCACTCGTTGACCGCGCCCCAGGTCATGTGGACGGCGACGAACGGCTCGCCGATGATGGTCGAGCAGGCGAAATGGGTGAACGACTCCCGGAGGTCCTGCCAGCGGCGGCGCTGGCGGAGGGCGGCGATCCGGGGCGCCCCGGCGGTCTCGCCGTGGGCGTCGAGGACCTGGCCGATCGCCTCGCCGTGCCAGAGCTCCTCGTAGGCCCAGCAGGCGAGGAAGGCGGTCACCTCGGGGTCCCGGTGGGCGGGGGTCAGGAGGAGGTCGCGGAGGTAGCAGATGGTGTGGTGCTCGATGTCGTGCATGTACCGTAGGCAGCGCAACCCATCCGACGACAGGGGGCGGTCTCGGAATGCATCGAAGTCGATGCCGTCGACGTCGAGCCGAGCTGCCCGTTCCTTGTAGAAGCCGATCGCGGTACGCATCACCCCACCTCCGTCGCCGATGGCCGGTCCGGATGAGCCGGAAATTTGTCCCGTCCAAACCGTCGTCCGTTCCGTATACCCACTGAATGCAACCGGTGACCGAGCTCAGCGACCCCCAGCTGGTGGTGGCGGTCGGGCGCTTCCGTGAGGAGGCGCTGGCCGAGATCTACCGCCGGCACGGTGGCGTCGTCTTCGGTCTGGCCAAGAAGGTCGTAGGCGACGTCGGTGAGGCCGAAGACATCGTCCAGGAAGTGTTTCTCCGGCTCTGGCACCAGCCGGACCGGTTCGATCCCGCCCGGGGAACGCTCCGGTCGTTCCTGCTCGCCCAGTCGCACAGCCGGGCGGTCGACGTCGTCCGCTCCCGGGAAGCCCGGACCCGCCGGGAAGAGCGGGAAGCCCGGGCGACGGCCAATGCCGGTTACGACCTCGAGCGGGAGGTCTGGGATCTGATGGTGACCGACCAGGTCGCCCGGGCCGTCGCCGATCTCCCGGACGAGGAGCGGGCGGCCATCGAGTTGGCGTACTTCGGCGGCCACACCTACCGGGAGGTCGCCGACCTGCTCTCGCTGCCGGAGGGCACCGTCAAGAGCCGCATCCGCACCGGCCTGCGCCGGATGCGCGGCGCCCTGTCCGACACCGGCGCCCGTGACCGCGAGGCGAGGGAGTCATGAGCACGGACCTGCGACACCGCGAGATCGAGGAGCTCCTCGCCGCGTACGCTCTCGACGCGGTCGATGCCGCCGAGGCGGCGATGGTCGAGGCGCACCTCGGCGGGTGCCCGCTCTGCCGGGCCGAGCTGGACGGCTACCGGGAGACGGCGGCGGCGCTCGGCACGACCGCGGCCGCCGCGGCGGCGGATCGCACCGACGCGCCGCCGCCGGAGCTGTGGGACCGGATCGCGGTCAGCCTGGCCGCGACGGCGCCGGGGCGGACGCCGGACCGGCCGGCCGGCCGACGTTCCTGCGGAATCTCGCGGTCAGCCGAGACGTCGCTCCCGGCGAGGGCGTGGCGGCCGGCGCAGGTGTCGCATCGGTCGACGAGCCGGATCGAGCGGACGGGGCGGCGGGCGCGCCGGTCGACCTGTCGGCTCACCGACGTCGGCGGACGTTCCGGTGGGCCGCCGCGGCCGTCGGCGTCGCGGCGGCGGTGGCCATCGCGGTGCTCGCGGTCAACCTCTCGCAGACCAACAACCAGCTCGACCAGGCGAAGGCCGCGCTGGCCGCCGCCGGACCCGGCGCGGCGGCGAACGCCCTCCAGCAACCCGGTCACCAGCTCGTCCGGATGGACTCGTCGAGCGGGAGCGAGGTGGCGGTGTTCGTCATCACGCCGGACCAGCGCGGCTACCTCGTGACGTCGTCGATGGCCGCGCTGCCGTCGAACGAGACCTACCAGCTGTGGGCCATGTTCCGTGGCCGGCCGATATCACTCGGCCTGATGGGGAGCCGTCCGCACCAGGTCACGTTCACGGTGGCCGGTTCGGCGACGCCGACAGCGCTGGCGATCACCGTCGAACCGACCGGCGGGACGATCGCGCCGACGCAGACACCGTTGGCCTCCGGGGCGGTCGCGTCGTAGCTGCGTCACCGGCTGACGGCGGTCCTGTTACGGTTCGGAAATGACCGACATCGCGCCGAAGTCGCCGCGTCCGCTGGAGATCACCGCCGGGGCCGAGCCGATCAAGCTCGGCTCGATCCTGCTGACCATCGTCGAGCCACGGCGCGGCCACGAGGTGGCCTACAACCGCTGGTACGAGCGGGACCACTTCTACGCCGGCTGCATGATCGGCCCGTACCAGTTCGCCGGGCGGCGGTTCGTCGCCACGGCCGACCTGAAGGCGCTGCGCCAGCCGGACCCGTCGCCGATCACCGGCCAGCCGGCGCTCGGCTCGTACGTCGCGGTCTACTACGTGCTCGACGGCTACCACGACATCTGGAACCGCTGGGCCGTCCGCCAGGTTCGGGCCCTCCACGCGGCCGGCCGCATGTTCGAAGAGCGCGATCACGTCCACACGCTCCTCTACCGGTTCGTCGGCGAGCACCGCCGCGATCCCGACGGGGTGCCGATCGAGCTGGCCCTCGACCACCCGTACAAAGGGTTCGTCCCCCTGTGGATCGACCGGGCCGACGGCGTCACCGACGACCAGCTGCAGGAGTGGCTGCGCAACGAGCACCTGCCGGCGCTGCTGCCCGGCACCGACGCCGCCCTCGTCGGCGCGTTCAGCCCGCTGCCCCTGCTCGTCGACGCACCCGGCGACGTGCCGCGCAACGAAGCCAGCGACCAGCGGACGCTTCTACTGTGGTTCCTCGACGCCCATCCGAGCACGTCGTGGGAGCCGGTCATCCTCGAGCACGAGCGCAAGCTGGCCGAGTCCGGGCTCGGCACGGTGATCGCCGCACTGCCGTTCATCCCGACGATCCCCGGCACCGACGCGTACACCGACCAGCTCTGGAGCTGATCGACCGGGGCTGACCCGGCGGGGGACCGGCCTTCTCAGAGGCGCCGGAGGACGGTCACCACCTTGCCGAAGATCGTCACGTCGGCCGCCGAGAGCTCGATCGGTGCCATCGTCGGGTTCGCCGGGGTCAGGACCACCTTGTTCCGGCGTCGGCTGAACGTCTTCACCGTCGCCTCGTCGTCGGGGAGGCCGGCCACGACGACGTCGCCGTTCTCCGCGTCGGGCTGCTGGCGGACGACGACGAAGTCGCCGTCGAAGATGCCGGCCTCGATCATCGACTCGCCCCGGACCCGGAGCATGAACGTCGAGCCGGTGCCGGTGAACTGCTCGGGGAGGGACATGACCTCCTCGACGTTCTCGTGGGCGAGCACGCCCGTCCCGGCGGCCACCTCGCCGACGAGCGGAACCTGGCGGACCGGCCCGGGCGCCATCGCCACCCCGGAGGACGGCTCGTAGCTGACCTGGATGGCCCGCGGCTTCGTCGGGTCCCGCAGTAGGTAACCCCCCTGCTGGAGCACCTTCAGGTGCGACTGGACGGTCGCCGACGACGTGAGGCCGACCGCGGCACCGATCTCCCGGACCGACGGCGGGTAGCCCCGTTCCCGCTGGCACTCGGCGATGAAGTCGAGGATCTGTCGTCGCTTGCCGCTCAACGCCTCTGCCATGACCGTCTGCTCCTCCTGTGGTGGTCCGGTTCGTCCTCTTCCGGGGCCCGCACAGGGCGAACACCCGTTTGTCGGACGACGATAGACGGTCGGTCGAGCGAAGGCAAACATCTGTTCGGAATTTTCGGTTGACACGAACATCCGTTCGTGGTGAGATGTCGTCATGACGAACAGGCGTTCGTGCACTATCGCTGACGTGGCCCCCGAGGGCCACTGGTTCCGGGAGGCTCACTGATGGCCATCGCCCCATTGCCCGATCTCGAGGTCGAGCCGAGTCTCGACCTCGACGACGTCCCGTGGCCGCGACCGGCGTTGCGGCTGGTCGAGCTGGCACCCGAGGCGGTGCCGGCGGAGCGCCATCTAACGGAGATCCAACGGCACCGGGCCAACCATCCGTCCGCCTGGCCCCGGACGGCGTGGGTCCACCCGGCCGGGTCGGGACTCGTCGACGAGCCGGTGACGGGATCCTCGGACCTGGCGATCGTCTGGGACGTCGGGCGTCGACCGGTGCCGGAGGGTGAGGGGCTCCTCCGGCCGGTCGGCCTCGACGGGCCAGCGCACCGGCCGGGTCGGGTTTCGGCCCGGGTCCGTCGGCGCCGGCTGGCTCTCGGAGCGCTGGTGGCCGGGCTTCTGGTCGCCTTGGCCCTACCCGTGAGCGCTCTCGGGGGCCGGTCGGCGCCGGCCACGCCGGCGGTGGCTACGCCGGCCGCGGCCGCCGTGGCGACGCCGGCCGCGGCGACCGTCTATACGGTCCAGCCGGGGGACACGCTGTGGTCGATCGCGTCGAAGATCGACGGAGGCGGCGACCCGCGGCCGCTGGCGGCCGCGCTGGCGGCCCGTCTCGGGTCGACAACGATCGTGCCGGGCGAGCGGATCGCCATCCCCTGAGTAGCCCATCTCCCCGGGCTACGGAGGCCGAGCGGGGCGGTAACGTCGCCGTGTGCGATGCCCGTGGTGCGCAGTCGACGACGACCGAGTGGTCGACTCGCGCCTGGCCGACGAGGGGGTGGCGATCCGTCGCCGGCGCGAATGTCTCGGCTGCGGGCGGCGGTTCACGACCTTCGAGCGGGTCGAGGAGCAGCCGCTGTGGGTGATCAAGCGGTCCGGGCTCCGGGAGCCGTTCGACCGGTCGAAGCTGGTGGCCGGGGTCCGAGCCGGCATGCAAGAACCGGCCGGTCACCGACGAGATGCTCCAGGATCTGGCCCAACGGGTCGAGGAGTCGCTGCGCGGGGTTTCGACGGAGCCATCGAGCCAGCAGGTCGGGGTGGCCGTCCTGGAGCAGCTGAAGGCGACGGACGACGTGGCGTACGTCCGGTTCGCCAGCGTCTACAAGGGCTTCGAGGATCTCGGCGACTTCCAGCGGGAGGTCGGGCTGCTGACCAAGACGACGGAGCCGAAGCGGCGGGGATGACGCCGGTTTCATGATGGCGGAGCTGGTCGCCGACGTGCCGACGGTGGCGCTCGCCGTCTACGCCCACCCGGACGACGCGGACGTCGGGTGCGGCGGGACGCTGGCCCGGTGGGCTCGTCGAGGGCTGCGCGGCGCACCTCCTCGTCTGCACGGACGGCGGTCGCGGCACCTCGGACCCGTCGGTCGACCCCGCCGACCTGGCGAAGCTCCGGGCGGAGGAGCTGGCCGAGGCGGCCGAACTGATCGGCCTGGCGTCGTGCCAGGTGCTCGGCGCGACGGACGGTGAGCTCGACGACCGGGCCGATTTCCGGGCCGAGCTGGTCGGTTGGATCCGCCGATTGCGGCCGGACGTGGCGCTCGGCCACGACCCGACGGCCGTCTTCTTCGGCCAGGACTACTTCAACCACCGGGACCACCGGGCCGCCGGGTGGGCGCTCCTCGACGCGCTGTCGCCGGCGGCGGCGCTCCCGCACTACTTCCCGGAGGCCGGCCCGGCCCACCAGGTGGCGGCGGCGTACCTGTCGGGCACGCTCGAGCCGGACGTCTGGGTCGACGTGTCGTCGTCGGTCGAGGTCAAGGCGGCGGCCGTCGAGTGCCATCGCAGCCAGTTCGCGGCCGGCGACGGGTGGGCCGGCGAAGCGGTCCGCCGTCGGGCCGAAGAGGAGGGGCGGCGGGCCGGCGTCCCCTACGCCGAGGGGTTCCGCCGCCTGCGGCTCGGTGGCTGACCAGCCGGACGCCGGCGGCCGGGAGATCGTCCCGGCGATCCTTCACGTCGACATGGACAGCTTCTTCGCGTCGGTCGAGGTTCTCGACGACCCGTCGCTGGCCGGCCAGCCGGTGATCGTCGGCGGGAGCGGGGCCCGCGGCGTCGTTGCGTCGTGCACGTACGAGGCCCGGGCGTTCGGCGTCCACTCGGCCATGCCGTCGCTGCGGGCCCGGCAGCTCTGCCCGGACGCGGTCTTCGTCGACGGTCACTACTCCCGCTACGCGGCGATGAGCCAGCTGCTCCGCGACGTCCTGCTGTCGGTGACGCCGCTCGTCGAACCGATCGGCCTCGACGAGGCGTTCCTCGACGTGACCGGGGCGCGGCGGCTGCTCGGGCCGCCGGAGACGATTGCCCACGAGATCCGCCAGCGCGTCAGCGACGGGTTGTCGCTCGACTGCTCCGTCGGCGTCGGCCGGTCGAAGATGGTCGCCAAGTTGGCGTCGCGGGCGGCGAAGCCGACGGCCGACCGGGCCGGCCGACGGCCGGGGCCGGGCGTCGTCGTCGTCCGGCCCGACGACGAGCTGGCGTTCCTCCACCCGCTGCCCGTCGAGGCGCTCTGGGGCGTCGGTCCGGCGACGGCGAAGCGGCTGCACGACGTCGGCGTCCGGACGGTCGGTGAGCTGGCCGCGTTGCCCGAGGACGTCGTCGTCCGCCGCGTCGGCCGGGCCCACGGTCTGCACCTCGCCGCCCTCGCCCGGGCCGACGACCCCGGGGTGGTCGTGCCCGACCGACCGGCGAAGTCGGTCGGTCACGAGGAGACGTTCCGCGACGACCTCTACGACCCGGCGACGCTGCAGCGCCACGCGGTGCGCATGGCCGAGTCGGTCGCCGGCCACCTCCGCGACGGCGACCTGGCCGGCCGGACGGTGACCGTCAAGGTGAAGTTCGCCGACTTCACGATGGCCACCCGGTCGCACACCCTGCCGGTCGCGGTCGACACCGGCGGGGCGGTCGCCGCGGTCGCCGGCGCCCTGCTCGACGCGGTCGACCCGGACCCGGGCGTCCGGCTGCTCGGGATCAGCGTCTCCGGGCTCCAGCCGTCCGCCCGGGCGCAGCAGCTCGCGTTCGATCTCGATGCCGATACCGACGCCGCCAGTCCGCGGGGCTACCGGCTCAGGGTCGACGAGCTCGGACGAGCGGAGCCGCCGGGCGGCCCGACTACAGGCCGAGTGGGCGGACGTCACCGCCGCGGTCGACGCCATCCGCTCCCGTTTCGGCCGTCGCGCCGTCGGCACGGTCGCCATGGTCGGCGACGACGGGATCACCGTCCCGGCCCGCCGGGAGGCGCCGTGGGGGCCGGCCGGCCGACCGGGACGGCGACGACGACCAGGACCCGGCCGGGCCCCTAAGCGCCCCACCAGTACATCCACCGGCCGTGCGGATGGACGTCGGCCAGCCGGTGGACCCGCGACCGGCGGCCGTCGCGGTCGACGTCGACGAGCACGACCGCGGTGGCCCCCTTGGGCGGGCGGTCACCGGCCCGGTCGGCCGGCGCCGGCGGGACGGGCAGGCCGGGCACTTCGTAGGGGAGCTCGGCGAAGATCCACGAGACCGGCCGGGACCGGGCGACGTCGGCGATCGCCGCCCCGAGCGCCTGCTGGCGTTCGGTCGTCAGGTACGCCGCGACCCACGAGTGGTAGACGCAGAGGTGGGCGTCCGGCGGCGCCCCGGCGACGGTCTCGGCGAGGTCGTCGACGACGTCGCCGGTGCGAACGTCCCCCCGGTCGGGAGCCGCCCGGGCGAGGTCGATCGCCGCCCGCAGCCGGGCGAACCGGTTGACGTGCTCCGGCCACTGGCAGGCGAGCAGCCAGCGGGCCGCGTCGTCATCGTCGACGTCGACCGGCTGCCGGTCGATCCCGGCCCGGTAGGCGACCGGGGGCAGCGCGAGGTCGGGCAGGACGCCGGCGCGGACGTCGCAGTCGAGGATGACCGGCGAGCCGGCGACGCCGGCGTCCGGCGCCCTGGCGCCCGTTGGCGCCCGTACTGGCGTCCGTTGCAGCTGGCGTAGCGGTACGCGTAGCGGTCGAAGAGGAGGTTCAGGCCGGCCGACGCACCGAGGTCGACGAGGGCCAGCGGCCGACCGGCTGCCGCAGCGACCGTGACGAACGCCGGCAGCAGGACCGCGCAGCGACCGACCTCGTTCGTCTGCGTCGCCCGCGTCACCAGCAGGTCGGCCAGCTCGGTGCGGTGCGCCTGGCAGAAGGCCGCGAACTCGACGAACGGGTCCCGGTCGTCCGCCGGCCGGCGGACCGGCGTCCCCCGCCACTCGGCCACCGTCCGGTAGTGGTCGGCCAGCCGGTCGTCGGCCCCGCCGAGCAGGAGGAAGTGGACGGCCGCCAGCAGCAGGTTCGGCCGCCGCTGGGCCGGTGGCGCCAGGCCGGTCAGGTCGAGCAGCGAGCGGTCGTCGGCGACGCCACGACAGATGCGCTCGTAGACGGCTGTGCCGTCCCGCCCGACCGCGACCGCGAACGACCGGAACTGGTCGGCCAGCGGCGGCCCCCCACTACCACCAGCACCGCTCTCGTCGTCACGGTTCGGACCGTCGCCCCGATCGGGGTCGTGATCAGCGCTCATCGGACCGCCACGGTGCCATCAGAGGCTGGCCGGCAGCAAGGGCGTGATGGCGGCGAAGAAGAAGAACAGGACGACGAGGACCGCGACCGCGCCGGGGACGTAGACGGCCCACCGCCGCCGGGCCCGCCGGGCGAACCGCCAGACCGCGACCACCACCGCGACGACGGCCACGCCGAGCCCGACGGCCGCCGCCCAGCGCCCGGCGCTCTCACCGGCGCCGCCGGCCAGGCCTGTCCCCGGCAGCGTCGCCGCGCGGCCCGGCCGGGCGCCCGGCTCGCGGCCCGTCCCCCGTCCGCCGCCCGCTCGCTCGTGGCCTTCGGTGCCGTCGGCCGGGAAGAGGAGGGACGACGTCAGCGTCGCCGTGACGACGAGGCGGGTCGCCGCGCTGTAGCGCGGATTGCACGTCGTGAGCGTGAGGACGGCCCGCGGGCTCGACCCGACGACCGCGACGTCGGTCGGCTGGACGACCTGCTGGGCGTCCGCGGTGTAGACGAAGATGCCCTGCGCCGTCGTGAGCACGATCGGGCGGCCGGGCGTGACCTGGTCGAGGTCGTAGAACGGGTGGGCGTACGTCGTCCGGTGGCCGGCGATGGCGACGTTGCCCCGCTCGCCGGGGAGCGGCGTACCGGGGTAGTGGCCGGGGCCCAGCTCGAGCTGGTCGGTCCCGACGCCCTCGACGACGACCTGGTCGAGCCCGATGTTCGGGATCTGGATCGTGCCGATCGGCTGGCCGGCGGCCGGGGGAGCGACCGATGGGGCGACGGCCGGCGGCCCCGGTGCGGCCTGGGCCGGAGCTGGACGGGCGGCGATCCGGGCCGCCCGCCCGGTCGCCCCGGGCGGCAGCGTCTTCGCCAGCTCGCCCCGCAGCACGGACTGGCTGTGCGCCTCGAAGATCCCGGTGCCCCAGAGCCCGAACGCGGTGAAGAGCAGGACCAGCGATGCCGGCAGCCAAAAGGGTACGACCGGCGGTGCGCCCGGCCCCTCGGAGCACCTGGGGGAGATGACGGCCACTATCGTCGCTCGTGATGGTCAGCTCCCGACTCGCACCCGTCCTGGCTCGGGGGCGTCAGGGGCTGGTGCACCTGGCGACCGCCCACCCAGCCGTGCGGGGCGTGATGTCCCGAGCCGCCGACGAGCTGGCGCGAGCGGCTCGTATCGGAACGGTCGTCGCCGAGGCCCGGTCGGCGGGTGCCGGTGACGAGTCTCTACGGCGACCGATATTTCGGCGTCGGCCGCGACCCGTCCGGCGACCGGCAGGGCCACTCCGGCTACGCGACGTACGACCGCGTCTCGTCGAACGCGGACATCGCCGCGTACCTCCTCTGGCGCAACTTCCGGGTCCGGCGCACGCTCGACGTCGGCTGTGCCCGCGGCTACCTCGTCGAGGCCCTCCGCGAGCTCGGCGTCGACGCCCACGGCTGCGACGTCAGCCGGTACGCGGTCGAGCACGCCGCGCCCGGCGCGCTCGGCTACGTCCGGCTCGGCGACCTGTCGCACGGCCTGCCGTACGACGACGGCGAGTTCGAGCTCGTCTCCGCGCTCGAGATCCTCGAGCACCTGCCGCCGGCCGCGGTGCCGGCCGCGCTGGCCGAGCTGCGTCGCGTCTGCGGCGGCATCGTCTACGCGACGATCCCGTCGTTCGGCCACAACGCGTCCGGGCCGGACGGTCATCTCGACGGCAAGGTGCGGCCGGAGCGGCTGGCCGACTACGAGGCGCTCGGCGACGGCCTGACCGGCCCGGTGCCCGAGGACGACCTGGCCGTCGACGCCGACGGCGGCCCGATCGAGGGCCACCTGACGATCGCGTCGTTCGGGTGGTGGACGGCCCGGTTCGCCGATGCCGGCTTCGACCGCTGGGCGGACGTCGAGCAGCGGCTCTACGCCGACATCGCGCCGGCCGGGCTCGGGCGGTTCTGGAACCTCTACGTCTTCGCCTTGCCCGACACGCCGATCGAGCTGGCCGCCCCCCGGCGGCCGGACGTCACGCTGCGGGATCTCGGCCTCGTCCACCCGCTCATCGAGCACTCGGCGATGGAGGCCGCGGCGGCCGAAGACGGCTGAACAGCTGGCTCAGGCCCGGGGCGGGGGCCGGTTCAGCCGACGGTGACGAGCGTGCCGATCGGCGTCATCGGCCAGACGACCGCGGCGTTCGACGGCGGCATCTCGACGCAGCCGTCGCTCTGGGGGAAGCCGTAGCTGCCGCGGACGTACCCGTGCAGGGCGTCGCCGCCGTTGAAGTAGCTGACCCACGGTATGCCGGGGTCGACGTAGTGGGACCCGTCCGGGTTCGTCCCGCTCATCGTCGTCACCTTGTACCGGGCGTAGACCGGGAACGTCCCTGTCGCGGTCGCCGCGGCCGGCACACCGGTGTTGGCCAGCGTCGAGTAGGCGACCGAGCCGTTCTGGTAGACCGTCGCGGTCTCCGGGAGTGTCTTCGTCACCGAGACGTAGCCGTACGGCTGCGGGTCGGTCGCCCCGGTCGTCGCCGCCTGGAGCAGGTCCGTCCAGACCTGCGGGCCGGCCAGCCCGTCGGTGGTCAGGCCGTGCTGTGTCTCGAAGCTCATCACCGCGCCCTTGGTGATGACGTTGTATGTGCCGGGCGTCCACAGCGACGTCAGCGTCGCCGGCTGGTTGGCCCAGCGCCACGAGAACGTGCCCTGCTGCGGGTCGGCCTCCTGCTGCGGCGACGTCGACGGCGTGGCCGGCGTGAAGCCGACCGGCAGGTAGCCGAGCTGGGCGAGGAGCTGCTGCAGTCGCAGCGTCGAGCCCTGGGCCACCGTGAAGCCGACGGTCACCGTCGACGAAAGCTGCTGGCCGTCGGCGGCGACGAGCCCGGTCGGACCGCCGGGGATCGTCAGCG
>CAVUYB010000020.1:0-29793 GCA_963745595.1 uncultured Actinomycetota bacterium
TATCGGTCGCCGTAGAGATCGTCACCGGCAGACCGGGCCTCGGCGACGACCGTTCCGATACGAGCCGCTCGCGCCAGTTCGTCGGCGGCTCGGGACATGACGCCCCGCACGGCTGGGTGGGCGGTCGCCAGGTGCACCAGCCCCTGACGCCCCCGAGCCAGGACGGGTGCGAGTCGGGAGCTGACCATCACGAGCGACAATAGTGGCCGACATCTCCCCCAGGTGCTCCGAGGGGCCGGGCGCACCGCCGGTCGTACCCTTTTGGTGGCCGGCATCGTGGTGCTGCTCTTCACCGCGTTCGGGCTCTGGGGCACCGGGATCTTCGAGGCGCACAGCCAGTCCGTGCTCCGGGGCGAGCTGGCGAAGACGCTGCCGCCCGGGGCGACCGGGCGGGCGGCCCGGATCGCCGCCCGTCCAGCTCTGGCCCAGGCCGCACCTGGGCCGCCGGCCGTCGCCCCATCGGTCGCTCCCCCGGCCGCCGGCCAGCCGATCGGCACGATCCAGATCCCGACCATCGGGCTCGACCAGGTCGTCGTCGAGGGCGTCGGGACCGCTCAGCTCGAGCTGGGCCCCGGCCACTACCCCGGTACGCCGCTCCCCGGCGAGCGGGGCAACGTCGCCATCGCCGGCCACCGGACGACGTACGCCCACCCGTTCTACGACCTCGACCAGGTCACGCCCGGCCGCCCGATCGTGCTCACGACGGCGCAGGGCATCTTCGTCTATACCGCGGACGCCCAGCAGGTCGTCCAGCCGACCGACGTCGCGGTCGTCGGGTCGAGCCCGCTGGCCGTCCTCACGCTCACGACGTGCAATCCGCGCTACAGCGCGGCGACCCGCCTCGTCGTCACGGCGACGCTGACGTCGTCCCTCCTCTTCCCGGCCGCGGCACCGAAGGCCACGAGCGAGCGGGCGGCGGACGGGGGACGAGCCGCGAGCCGGGCGCCCGGCCGGGCCGCGGCGACGCGGCCGGGGACCGGCCTGGCCGGCGGCGCCGGTGAGAGCGCCGGGCGCTGGGCGGCGGCCGTCGGGCTCGGCGTGGCCGTCGTCGCGGTGGTGGTCGCGGTCTGGCGGTTCGCCCGGCGGGCCCGGCGGCAGTGGGCGGTCTACGTCCCCGGCGCGGTCGCGGTCCTCGTCGTCCTGTTCTTCTTCTTCGCCGCCATCACGCCCTTGCTGCCGGCCAGCCTCTGATGGCACGGTGGCGGTCCGATGAACGCTGATCACGACCCCGATCGGGGCGACGGGCCGAACCGCGACGACGAGAGCGGTGCTGGTGGTAGTGGGGGGCCGCCGCTGGCCGACCAGTTCCGGTCGTTCGCGGTCGCGGTCGGGCGGGACGGCACAGCCGTCTACGAGCGCATCTGTCGCGGTGTCGCCGACGACCGCTCGCTGCTCGACCTGACCGGCCTGGCGCCACCGGCCCAGCGGCGGCCGAACCTGCTGCTGGCGGCCGTCCACTTCCTCCTGCTCGGCGGGGCCGACGACCGGCTGGCCGACCACTACCAGACGGTGGCCGAGTGGCGGGGGACGCCGGTCCGCCGGCCGGCGGACGACCGGGACCCGTTCGTCGAGTTCGCGGCCTTCTGCCAGGCGTACCGAACCGAGCTGGCCGACCTGCTGGTGACGCGGGCAACGCAGACGAACGAGGTCGGTCGTTGCGCGGTCCTACTGCCGGCGTTCGTCACGGTCGCTGCGGCAGCCGGCCGGCCGCTGGCCCTCGTCGACCTCGGTGCGTCGGCCGGCCTGAACCTCCTCTTCGACCGCTACGCGTACCGCTACGCCAGCTCAACGGGCGCCGATGCGCCGGGCGCCAGGGCGCCGGGCGCCGGCGTCGCCGGCTCGCCGGTCATCCTCGACTGCGACGTCCGCGCCGGCGTCCTGCCCGACCTCGCGCTGCCCCCGGTCGCCTACCGGGCCGGGATCGACCGGCAGCCGGTCGACGTCGACGATGACGACGCGGCCCGCTGGCTGCTCGCCTGCCAATGGCCGGAGCACGTCACCCGGTTCGCCCGGCTGCGGGCGGCGATCGACCTCGCCCGGGCGGCCCCCGACCGCGGAGCCGTCCGGTCTGGCGACGTCGTTGACGACCTCGCCGAGACCGTCGCCGGGGCGCCGCCGGACGCCCACCTCTGCGTCTACCACTCGTGGGTCGCGGCGTATCTGACGGCCGAACGCCAGCAGGCGCTCGGGGCGGCGATCGCCGACGTCGCCCGGTCCCGGCCGGTCTCGTGGGTCTTCGCCGAGCTCCCGTACGAAGTGCCCGGCCTGCCCGTCCCGCCGGCGCCGACCGGCCGGACCGGTGACCGCCCGCCCAAGGCGGCCACCGCGGTCGTGCTCGTCGACGTCGACCGCGACGGCCGCCGGTCGCGGGTCCACCGGCTGGCCGACGTCCATCCGCACGGCCGGTGGATGTACTGGTGGGGGGCTTAAGGACGCGGCCGGTCCTGGTCGTCGCCGCCGTCCTGGTCGTCGCCGCCGTCCCGGTCGGCCGCCGGCCCCCACGGCGCCTCCCGGCGGGCCGGGACGGTAATCCCGTCGTCGCCGACCATGGCGACGGTGCCGACGAGCGCGACGGCCGAAACGGGAGCGGATGGCGTCGACCGCCGCGGTGACGTCCGCCCACTCGGCCTGTAGTCGGGCCGCCCGGCGGCTCCGCTCGTCCGAGCTCGTCGGCCCGGAGCCGGCCGATTCTGCGCCGACGGCCCTTGGGCCGGTGGCGTCGGTATCGGCATCGAGATCGAACGCGAGCTGCTGCGCCCGGGCGGACGGCTGGAGCCCGGAGACGCTGATCCCGAGCAGGCGGACGCCCGGGTCCGGGTCGACCGCGTCGAGCAGGGCGCCGGCGACCGCGGCGATCGCCCCGCCGGTGTCGACCGCTACGGGGAGGGTGTGCGACCGGGTGGCCATCGTGAAGTCGGCGAACTTCACCTTGACCGTCACCGTCCGGGCGGCCAGGTCGCCGTCGCGGAGGTGGCCGGCGACCGACTCGGCCATCCGCACCGCGTGGCGCTGCAGCGTCGCCGGGTCGTAGAGGTCGTCGCGGAACGTCTCCTCGTGACCGACCGACTTCGCCGGTCGGTCGGGCACGACCACCCCGGGGTCGTCGGCCCGGGCGAGGGCGGCGAGGTGCAGACCGTGGGCCCGGCCGACGCGGCGGACGACGACCTCCTCGTCCAACGCGGCCAGCTCACCAACCGTCCGGACGCCGACGTCGTGCAGCCGCTTCGCCGTCGCCGGACCGACACCCCAGAGCGCCTCGACGGGCAGCGGGTGGAGGAACGCCAGCTCGTCGTCCGGCCGGACGACGACGACGCCCGGCCCCGGCCGCCGGCCGGTACGGTCGGCCGTCGGCTTCGCCGCCCGCGACGCCAACTTGGCGACCATCTTCGACCGGCCGACGCCGACGGAGCAGTCGAGCGACAACCCGTCGCTGACGCGCTGGCGGATCTCGTGGGCAATCGTCTCCGGCGGGCCGAGCAGCCGCCGCGCCCCGGTCACGTCGAGGAACGCCTCGTCGAGGCCGATCGGTTCGACGAGCGGCGTCACCGACAGCAGGACGTCGCGGAGCATCTGGCTCATCGCCGCGTAGCGGGAGTAGTGACCGTCGACGAAGATCGCGTCCGGGCAGAGCTGCCGGGCCCGCAGCGACGGCATCGCCGAGTGGACGCCGAACGCCCGGGCCTCGTACGTGCACGACGCGACGACGCCGCGGGCCCCGCTCCCGCCGACGATCACCGGCTGGCCGGCCAGCGACGGGTCGTCGAGAACCTCGACCGACGCGAAGAAGCTGTCCATGTCGACGTGAAGGATCGCCGGGACGATCTCCCGGCCGCCGGCGCCCGGCTGGTCAGCCACCGAGCCGCAGGCGGCGGAACCCCTCGGCGTAGGGGACGCCGGCCCGCCGGCCCTCCTCTTCGGCCCGACGGCGGACCGCCTCGCCGGCCCACCCGTCGCCGGCCGCGAACTGGCTGCGATGGCACTCGACGGCCGCCGCCTTGACCTCGACCGACGACGACACGTCGACCCAGACGTCCGGCTCGAGCGTGCCCGAGAGGTACGCCACCGCCACCTGGTGGGCCGGGCCGGCCTCCGGGAAGTAGTGCGGGAGGGCTGCCGCCGGCGAGAGGGCGTCGAGGAGCGTCCACCCGGCGACCCGGTGGTCCCGGTGATTGAAGTAGTCCTGGCCGAAGAAGACCGCCGTCGGGTCGTGGCCGAGCGCCACGTCCGGCCGCAGCCGGCGGATCCAACCGACCAGCTCGGCCCGGAAATCGGCCCGGTCGTCGAGCTCGCCGTCCGTCGCGCCGAGCACCTGGCACGACGCCAGGCCGATCAGTTCGGCCGCCTCGGCCAGCTCCTCTGCCCGGAGTTTCGCCAGGTCGGCGGGGTCGACCGCCGGGTCCGAGGTGCCGCGACCGCCGTCCGTGCAGACGAGGAGATGCGCTGCGCAGCCCTCGCGGGCCCACCGGGCCAGCGTCCCGCCACACCCGACGTCCGCGTCGTCCGGGTGGGCGTAGACCGCGAGCGCCACCGTCGGCACCTCGGCGACCAGCTCCGCCGTCATGGAACCGACGTCATCCCCGCCGCTTCGGCTCCGTCGTCTTCGTCAGCAGCCCGACCTCCCGCTGGAAGTCGCCGAGATCCTCGAAGCCCTTGTAGACGCTGGCGAACCGGACGTACGCCACGTCGTCCGTCGCCTTCAGCTGCTCCAGGACGGCCACCCCGACCTGCTGGCTCGACGGCTCCGTCGAAACCCCGCGCAGCGACTCCTCGACCCGTTGGGCCAGATCCTGGAGCATCTCGTCGGTGACCGGCCGGTTCTTGCACGCCGCCCGGACGCCGGCCACCAGCTTCGACCGGTCGAACGGCTCCCGGAGCCCGGACCGCTTGATCACCCACAGCGGCTGCTCCTCGACCCGCTCGAAGGTCGTGAACCGCCGCCCGCATCCGAGACATTCGCGCCGGCGACGGATCGCCACCCCCTCGTCGGCCAGGCGCGAGTCGACCACTCGGTCGTCGTCGACTGCGCACCACGGGCATCGCACATGGCGACGTTACCGCCCCGCTCGGCCTCTGTAGCCCGGGGAGATGGGCTAATCAGGGGATGGCGATCCGCTCGCCCGGCACGATCGTTGTCGACCCGAGACGAGCCGCCAGCGCAGCCGCCAGCGGCCGCGGGTCGCCGCCTCCGTCGATCTTCGACGCGATCGACCACAGCGTGTCCCCCGGCTGGACCGTGTAGATGGTCGCCGCGGCCGACGTCGCCGCGGCGACCGCGGCTGGCGTGGCCACTGCCGGCGTGGCCGGCGCCGACCGGCCCCCGAGAGCGCTCACGGGTAGGGCCAAGGCGACCAGAACCCCGGCCACCAGCGCTCCGAGAGCCAGCCGGCGCCGACGGACCCGGGCCGAAGCCCGACCTGGCCGGTGCGCCGGCCCGTCGAGGCCGACCGGCCGGAGGAGCCCCTCACCCTCCGCGGCCGGTCGACGCCCGACGTCCCAGACGATCGCCAGATCCGAGGATCCCGTCACCGGCTCCTCGACGAGTGCCGACCCGGCCGGGTGGACCCACGCCGTCCGGGGCCAAGCGGACGGATGGTTGGCTCGGTGCCGGTCGATCTCGGTCGGATACCGCTCCGCCGGCACCGCCTCGGGTGCCAGCTCGACCAGCCGCAGCGTCGGACGCGGCCACGGGACCTCGTCGAGCTCGAGACCCGGCTCGACCTCGAGATCGGGCAATGGGGCGATGGCCATCAGCGAGCCTCCCGGAACCAGTGGCCCTCGGGGGCCACGTCAGCGATAGTGCACGAACGCCTGTTCGTCATGGCGACATCTCACCACGAACGAGTGTTCGTGTCAACCGAAAATTCCGAACAGATGTTTGCCTTCGCTCGATCGACCGTCTATCGTCGTCCGGCAAACGGGTGTTCGCCCTGTGCGGGCCCCGGGGAAGAGGGCGAGAAGAGGGCGAACGAGAAGACGGAGAAACG
This sequence comes from uncultured Actinomycetota bacterium, assembly GCA_963745595.1. Lineage (GTDB taxonomy): Bacteria > Actinomycetota > Acidimicrobiia > Acidimicrobiales > RAAP-2 > DASZUK01. The sequence continues at coordinate 5,985 of CAVUYB010000020.1, forward strand.
GCGGGCCGCCGAACGGGCCCGCCGAATAGGGGCATCGAACAGGGGCCACGGCGGCGGTCCGAGACGACGTAGACGTAGACGTAGACGAACGACAACCGGACGACCACAGGAGGAGCAGACGGTCATGGCAGAGGCGTTGAGCGGCAAGCGACGACAGATCCTCGACTTCATCGCCGAGTGCCAGCGGGAGCGGGGCTACCCACCGTCGGTCCGAGAGATCGGTGCCGCGGTCGGCCTTACGTCGTCGGCGACCGTCCAGTCACACCTGAAGGTGCTCCAGCAGGGTGGTTACCTGTTGCGGGACCCGACGAAGCCGCGGGCCATCCAGGTCAGCTACGAGCCGTCCTCCGGGGTGGCGATGGCGCCCGGGCCGGTCCGTCAGGTCCCCCTGGTCGGTGAGGTGGCCGCCGGGACGGGCGTGCTCGCCCACGAGAACGTCGAGGAGGTCATGTCCCTCCCCGAGCAGTTCACCGGCACCGGCTCGACGTTCATGCTCCGGGTCCGGGGCGAGTCGATGATCGAGGCCGGCATCTTCGACGGCGACTTCGTCGTCGTCCGCCAGCAGCCCGACGCGGAGAACGGCGACGTCGTCGTGGCCGGCCTCCCCGACGACGAGGCGACGGTGAAGACGTTCAGCCGACGCCGGAACAAGGTGGTCCTGACCCCGGCGAACCCGACGATGGCGCCGATGGAGCTCTCCGCGGCCGACGTGACGATCTTCGGCAAGGTGGTGACCGTCCTCCGCCGCCTCTGAGGGGAGGCCGGTCCCGCGGCATCAGCCCCGGTCGATCAGCTCCAGAGCTGGTCGGTGTACGTGTCGGTGCCGGGGATCGTGGGGATGAACGGCAGTGCGGCGATCACCGTGCCGAGCCCGGACTCGGCCAGCTTGCGCTCGTGCTCGAGAATGACCGGCTCCCACGACGTGCTCGGATGGGCGTCGAGGAACCACAACAGGAGCGTCCGCTGGTCGCTGGCTTCGTTACGCGGCACGTCGCCGGGTGCGTCGACGAGCAGGGGCAGCGGGCTGAACGCGCCGACCAGGGCGGCGTCGGTGCCGGGCAGCAGCGCCGGCAGGTGCTCGTTGCGCAGCCACTCCTGCAGCTGGTCGTCGGTAACGCCGTCGGCGCGGTCGATCCAGAGGGGGACGAACCCTTTGTACGGGTGGTCGAGGGCCAGCTCGATCGGCACACCGTCGGGATCGCGGCGGTGCTCGCCGACGAACCGGTAGAGGAGCGTGTGGACGTGATCGCGCTCTTCGAACATGCGGCCGGCCGCATGGAGGGCCCGAACCTGGCGAACGGCCCAGCGGTTCCAGATGTCGTGGTAGCCGTCGAGCACGTAGTAGACCGCGACGTACGAGCCGAGGGCCGGCTGGCCGGTGATCGGCGACGGGTCCGGCTGGCGCAGCGCCTTCAGATCGGCCGTGGCAACGAACCGTCGCCCGGCGAACTGGTACGGGCCGATCATGCAGCCGGCATAGAAGTGGTCCCGCTCGTACCAGCGGTTGTAGGCCACCTCGTGGCCGCGCCGCGGCTCGACGATGGTCAGCAGGATCGAGCCGAGCTTGATCGGCTCGGCCCCGGCGGTGATCTCCAGCGGACGCGGCGACTTCGGCGCGATGTCGGTCATTTCCGAACCGTAACAGGACCGCCGTCAGCCGGTGACGCAGCTACGACGCGACCGCCCCGGAGGCCAACGGTGTCTGCGTCGGCGCGATCGTCCCGCCGGTCGGTTCGACGGTGATCGCCAGCGCTGTCGGCGTCGTCGAACCGGCCACCGTGAACGTGACCTGGTGCGGACGGCTCCCCATCAGGCCGAGTGATATCGGCCGGCCCCGGAACATGGCCCACAGCTGGTACGTCTCGTTCGACGGCAGCGCGGCCATCGACGACGTCACGAGGTAGCCGCGCTGGTCCGGCGTGATGACGAACACCGCCACCTCGCTCCCGCTCGACGAGTCCATCCGGACGAGCTGGTGACCGGGTTGCTGCAGGGCGCTCGCCGCCGCGCCGGGTCCGGCGGCGGCCAGCGCGGCCCTCGCCTGGTCGAGCTGGTTGTTGGTCTGCGAGAGGTTGACCGCGAGCACCGCGATGGCCACCGCCGCCGCGACGCCGACGGCCGCGGCGGCCCACCGGAACGTCCGCCGGCGCCGGTGAGCCGACAGGTCGACCGGCGCGCCCGCCGGTCCGTCCGCTCGATCCGGCTCGTCGACCGATGCAACACCTGCGCCGGCCGCCACGCCCTCGCCGGGAGCGACGTCTCGGCTGACCGCGAGATTCCGCAGGAACGTCGGCCGGCCGGCCGGTCCGGCGTCCGTCCCCGGCGCCGTCGCGGCCAGGCTGACCGCGATCCGGTCCCACAGCTCCGGCGGCGGCGCGTCGGTGCGGTCCGCCGCCGCGGCGGCCGCGGTCGTGCCGAGCGCAGCCGCCGTCTCCCGGTAGCCGTCCAGCTCGGCCCGGCAGAGCGGGCACCCGCCGAGGTGCGCCTCGACCATCGCCGCCTCGGCGGCATCGACCGCGTCGAGGGCGTACGCGGCGAGGAGCTCCTCGATCTCGCGGTGTCGCAGGTCCGTGCTCATGACTCCCTCGCCTCGCGGTCACGGGCGCCGGTGTCGGACAGGGCGCCGCGCATCCGGCGCAGGCCGGTGCGGATGCGGCTCTTGACGGTGCCCTCCGGCAGCGAGAGCAGGTCGGCGACCTCCCGGTAGGTGTGGCCGCCGAAGTACGCCAACTCGATGGCCGCCCGCTCCTCGTCCGGGAGATCGGCGACGGCCCGGGCGACCTGGTCGGTCACCATCAGATCCCAGACCTCCCGCTCGAGGTCGTAACCGGCATTGGCCGTCGCCCGGGCTTCCCGCTCTTCCCGGCGGGTCCGGGCTTCCCGGGAGCGGACGACGTCGACCGCCCGGCTGTGCGACTGGGCGAGCAGGAACGACCGGAGCGTTCCCCGGGCGGGATCGAACCGGTCCGGCTGGTGCCAGAGCCGGAGAAACACTTCCTGGACGATGTCTTCGGCCTCACCGACGTCGCCTACGACCTTCTTGGCCAGACCGAAGACGACGCCACCGTGGCGGCGGTAGATCTCGGCCAGCGCCTCCTCACGGAAGCGCCCGACCGCCACCACCAGCTGGGGGTCGCTGAGCTCGGTCACCGGTTGCATTCAGTGGGTATACGGAACGGACGACGGTTTGGACGGGACAAAATTCCGGCTCATCCGGACCGGCCATCGGCGACGGAGGTGGGGTGATGCGTACCGCGATCGGCTTCTACAAGGAACGGGCAGCTCGGCTCGACGTCGACGGCATCGACTTCGACGCATTCCGAGACCGCCCCCTGTCGTCGGATGGGTTGCGCTGCCTACGGTACATGCACGACATCGAGCACCACACCATCTGCTACCTCCGCGACCTCCTCCTGACCCCCGCCCACCGGGACCCCGAGGTGACCGCCTTCCTCGCCTGCTGGGCCTACGAGGAGCTCTGGCACGGTGAGGCGATCGGTCAGGTGCTCGAAGCCCACGGTGAGACCGCCGGGGCACCCCGGATCGCCGCCCTCCGCCAGCGCCGCCGCTGGCAGGACCTCCGGGAGTCGTTCACCCATTTCGCCTGCTCGACCATCATCGGCGAGCCGTTCGTCGCCGTCCACATGACCTGGGGCGCGGTCAACGAGTGGACGACCCAGGCCGGCTACGCCCGCCTCGGCGCGACCGAGCGGCACCCGGTCCTGTCCGAGCTGCTGAAACGGATCATGAAGCAGGAGGGCCGGCACGTCGACTTCTACGCCTCCGAGGCGAGCCGCCGGCTGGCCGCCAGCCGTTCGGCCCGGCGGCTGACCCGACAGGCGCTCGCCCGCCTCTGGCGACCCGTCGGCTCCGGCGTCATGCCTCCCTCCGAAGTGGCCTTCCTCGTACGCCACCTCTTCGGCGACGAACAGGGCCGGGCGACGATCGACCGGATCGACCGCCGCGTCGACCGCCTGCCCGGCCAGGACGGTCTCCGGCTGCTTCACGGCGTCGTCGACGAGTACGCCGTCGCCGCCTGCCGCGCGGCGATCGCGCCAGGTCCCCCCGACTGCGCTGCTCAGGTGTACATGAGCGACCCGGGGGTCGTCAGCAGCTCACCGGTCTCGACCCACGTCTTCAGCCCGGAGAGGATCATCGGCCAGCCGCCGTAGAGCTCCTCGTTGGCGCCGTCCCGCAGCTGGTCGTGGGTGACCGTCAACCGGCACGAGTCGCCGACCGGCTCGATCGCCCACGTCACCCGGGACGCTCCCTCGTTCTTCACGTCGTCGCTCCACAACGCGGTCATCGTGTGGACGAGCCGCGTCGGCGGCTCGACCTCGAGCACTTCGCCGGTCCCGAGGACCAGCCCGGCCGACGGGTGGGCCATCTCGATCGACGATCCCGCGGTCCAATCGGAGTGGGCTTCGACGCCGAAGTTGTACTTCGCCCTCGTCGCCGGATCGGTGATCGCCTCCCACAAACGCTCCGGCGTCGTCTTGATGTAGATCTCGAACACCTTCTCCATCGGGCTCTCCAGTCTGTGCTTCAGGTCACTGAGCGTCGCCACCCAGGGCTCGGCGTACTTGCTCACCCACCGGTCGTGGACGAGCCGGATCGGGACCACGTTCAAGAAATGGAGCTTCTGACGGCCGCGGCGCTTCGTCACGACCAGCCCCGCGTCCTCGAGCTGCTTGAGGTGCTTCATGACGCCGAAGCGCGTCATCTCGAAGCGGTTCTCCAGCGCGCCGAGCGTCTGCCCGTCCTCCACGAACAGCTCGTCGAGCAGCTCGCGTCTCGTCGGATCGGCCAGCGCCTTGAACACCACGTCCACGACGACAGAATACGTGACTATTTAGTCACATGTCAACCCTGTCGGGAGGCGGCGTCCGGCTCTCTTGGATCATCCCGAGGAATCCAGAAGAAAAATAGAAAGTTCCTCATCCAAGGGGCCGACGGCACCGGATGGGGGGTGATTCGGCGGGAACCGAATGTGGCGGCACTTCGCGGTGCCCCCACCGGCATTGGCCCCCTCCGTGCCGGTGGGGGCCCGCCTCCGCCATCGAGGCGAGGGACGGAGCGGGCCAGAGCCAGAGCAGGTCCGGGACCGAGGCGGGCGGGCTCGGACCGAGGCGGAGCGGGCCGGACCGGTCAGGCGGAGCGGAGCGGAGGGACCGGACCCGTCAGGCTCACCGGCAGGGCCGGCCGGATCGCGCTAGACCGGCTCGGTCAGCAGCGCGGCCAGCGCGGCCCGGGTCCGAACGAGCGAGTCGCGGGTGACGCGCTCGTCGGGATGGTGGGCCAGGAGCGGGTCACCGGAACCAAAGTTGGCGGCCGGGATGCCGTGGGCCCAGAACGACGCGACGTCAGTCCAGCCGACCTTGGCCTTCGGTGGCTGGCCACTGCGGGCGACGAGCGCGGCGAGCAGCCGATGGTCGAGGCCGGGCGGCGCGCCGTCGGCTTCGTCGACGACCTCCCAGCGGTCACCGAGCTCGTCGTCGAGCAACCCGTCCAAGAGCGCGGCGATGAACGACCGGGCCGCGGCGCGGTCGCGGTCGGGAGCGAACCGATAGTTCACCGTGATCGACGCGTGGTCCGGGACGACGTTGCCCGCGATCCCCCCCTCGACGGCCACCGCCTGGAGCTGCTCGGCGTACTCGCAGCCATCGAGCACGACCGTCCGGCCCTCCCAGCCGGTGATCCGGCCGAGCACCGGAACGAGCCGGTGGATGGCGTTGTTCCCGGTGAACGGACGGGCGGTGTGCGCTCGCTTCCCGCCGAGGTGGACGACGACCCGCATCGTGCCCTGGCAGCCGGCTTCGACGAGGCCGTCGGTCGGCTCACCGAGGACCGCGGCGTCACCGACGAGCAGGTCGGGCCGGGACTCCCAGAGCTGGGCGAGGCCGCTCTCGTGCCGCCCGACCTCTTCGCACGCGTAGAAGCACCACGTCACGTCGACGACCGGCTCGCGAACCGCGCCGGCCAGGTCGAGCATTACCGCCAGACCACCCTTCATGTCGGCCGCGCCGACGCCCCACAGGACGTCGCCGTCGATCCTCGGCCGCTCGTTGCCGGCCGGCGGGACCGTGTCGAGGTGGCCGGCAACGACGAGCCGCTGTGACCGGCCGAGGTCCGTACGGGCGACGACGTTGTCGCCGATCCGCTCGACCGTCAGCCAGTCGTGGTCGGCCAGCGAATCGGCCACCCGGTCGGCCAGGGCGGCTTCGTCGTGGCTCACCGACGGGACGCCGACAAGCTCCGAGGTCAGCGAGAGCAGGTCGGTCACGCGGCGACGCCAGGTCGCTGGGCGGTCATACGAGGGTGCCGGGCGGTCGGGCGGTCGGCGTCATGCCGACACGCCGTGCTCACGGAGGACGGCGTTGAGCTGGGCCTTGTCGTGCCGCTCGCCGTCGGCCAGCCGCTTGATGACAAGGACGCACGGCAGGAAGAACTCGCCGCCGGGGTACTCCCGCCGGCGGGACGCGGAGACCGCGACCGACCAGGCCGGGACGACGCCGCGGCTCAGCTCGACGCCGGTGTCCGCGTCGATGACCGGGATCGACGGGTTGAGGATCGTCCCGGAGCCGAGGACGGCGCCCTGGCCGACGCGGGCACCCTCGGTGACCATGCAGCGGCTGCCGATGAACGCGTCGTCCTCGACGATCACCGGCGTCGCGTTCGGTGGCTCGAGCACGCCGCCGATGCCGACGCCGCCGGAGAGGTGGACGCGGGCGCCGATCTGGGCGCACGAGCCGACGGTCGCCCAGGTGTCGACCATCGTGCCCTCGCCGACGCGAGCGCCGATGTTGACGTAGCTCGGCATCAGGATGACGCCGGGGGCGAGGTACGAGCCCCAGCGGGCGGACCCGCCGGGCACGACCCGGACGCCGGAACCGGCGAAGTCATGCTTCAGCGGCAGCTTGTCCGCGAACTCGAACGGACCGACCTCGATCGTCGCCATCGACCGGAGCCGGAAGAGGAGGAGGATGGCCTTCTTCAGCCACTCGTGGACGACCGTCACGCCGTCCGGCCCGACCTCGGCCACTCGGGCCTCGCCACGATCGAGCTGCCCGATCGCCTCGTCGACCGCAGCCGACGCGTCGGCATCACCTGGCGACAACTCGCTCGCTCGGTTCCAGAGCTCCTCGATCCGTGCTTGCAGGTCAGCCATGCCGAGACACTACCCAGGCGGTTGACGTTGACCGCGCTCGGTCGGTCCGGGCAGCATCGGTGCCGTGGAGGACCGACCGCCGATCGTCGACCCGTCGTCGGCCGGCCCGCCGGCGGGCGGTAACCGGTGGCTGGAAGGGAGCGGACGGCGGGGCGCCGCCTACGACGAGCGGTTCGCCGCGCTCGCGGCCCGGGGCCACGACGTCCACGGTGAAGCCGACCTCGTCGAGTCGCTCGGCGTCCGCGCCGTCCTCGACGCGGGCTGCGGGACCGGACGGGTGGCGATCGAGCTGGCTGACCGGGGCGTCGACGTCGTCGGGGCCGACGTCGACCCGGCGATGCTCGACGCGGCCCGGGTCAAGCGGCCAGACCTCGTCTGGGTCGAGGGCGACCTCGCCGCGCTGTCGCTCGGCCGCCCGTTCGACGCCGTCGTGATGGCCGGCAACGTCATGATCTTCGTCACCCCCGGCACCGAAGGCGCCGTCCTCGCCAACCTGGCCCGGCATCTCGAACCCGGCGGCTGGCTCGTCGCGGGGTTCTCACTGCAGCCGGGCGATCTCGACCTCGTCACCTACGACCGGTTGGCCGCCGACGCCCGGCTCACGCTCGTCGACCGGTGGGCGACGTGGGAACGGGCGCCGTTCCTACCGGGCGGCCACTACGCGGTCTCCGTCCATCGCCTCGTCGGAGGATCACGGCAGAGGTCGGGGAGCCGACCCCGGTCGTTCCTTTCGATCGACTGAAGCTCGATGCGCCAGCGTGAGCTCTTGGTAGGTGGAGCGGTAGGCGACGGCCAGCCGTTGGAAGAACCTCTGCGTGATTCGGCCAAGAGATTGCGTCGGTCCAGAAGTTGTCGGCGAATGAGGAGATGTTCGAGCGAACCGCACCATGTCATCCTGACGACGGTCCTCGTTGCCGCCAAGCACCGTAGGGAGGATCTCTGGCTATCGATCCCTCATCCTTTGGGCTGACGCCCGATGCGAACGGCTTGGCTGATGCCCGTCGACCTTGGCCCCCGACTTGATCGGACCGACCGACTACGACCAAAGTCGGAGATCGAACTGGGCAGGATCGTTCCTGAGACCGATGACCGTCGACGGCGTGGCCCTACCGTGGCCGGGTGACGCCGATGGAGACCGTGGTACCCGAGTACCGGCCGCATGGGGCGCCCGGCACCTGGCCAGATTTCCTCGCGGCCATCTGAGATGCCACCGACTCATCGCCGGTCTCTTCGGACTGACCCATCGACGGAAGGCCAGCTGCCGCTGATCGGACGCGATCTTTCCGGCGCCGGTGGCCGCCAAGGTCCCCGAGGTCATCTTCCTCTTCTGGGTGGTGAAGATCCTGACCACGGCGGGCGGGGAGGCCACCTCGGACTACCTGAAGACGTTGGGGAACATCAAGGGCGGCGGCACCGAGGTGATCCTCTTCGTCGTGGCGCTCGGTGCTGCAGTTCTGCACCCGCCGGTACCGGGCCTTCGCCTACTGGTTCTTGGCCTTCGCCATCGCCATCTTCGGTACCGGCGTCGCGGACTTCCTCCATCTCGACGTCCACATCCCCTACGCCGGCACGACCATCTTGTGGGCCGTCATCCTGGCCGCCGTCTTCTGGCTCTGGCACCGCCGCGAGGGCACGCTGTCCATCCACAGCGTCACCACCCAGCGACGGGAGGCCTTCTACTGGGCGACCGTGTTCGCCACCTTCGCCCTCGGGACCGCCCTGGGGGATTTCACGGCGACTTCCCTCAACCTCGGCTACCTGGCCTCGGGCATCCTCTTCGGCGTCGTCATCTTGATCCCGGCCCTGGCCTGGTGGAAGTTCGGACTGAACGGCATCGCCGCCTTCTGGATGTCCTACGTCGTCACCCGTCCGCTCGGGGCCTCTTTCGCCGACTACATCAGCAAGCCGCAAAACCTGAGCGGTATCAACTTCGGCGACGGCCCGACCGCCATCGTGTTCGCCGTAGCCGTCTTCGTCCTCGTCTGCTACCTCGCGGTTGCCCGTCCAGATATCCAACGGCCGGCCACCGGTCACGACGTGGGATGAGGCGGTAGGCGGCACAGCTCGCGTGACAGATACGCGACGGATGCGGCAGGGGGCTGAACTCCCAGTAAACGCTCAGGAATCCCGTTGTCGCTGGCCGGAGCCGGGGGTTATAACCGCCGTCATACAAGCCGACGCCGTCGAACCACGTCCTCCGGGAGGATCTGTGCCCAACGCTGTCCCCGCCTCTACCCTCCTGCGCCGGTTCGTGGCGGGCGGGCTGCCAATGGCCCTCGGCATGGCCGCGGTCGTGGTGCCGGTGTTGGTGGTCACCGGATCGGTCCAGACGCCGGCCGGCGCGGCCTCGGCGGTGGCCACGTACGACCCCGGCCCCCCTTCCCTGGCCACCATCACCAGCCCGAGCGGATGCACGGGGGCCGCGTGCGCCCCGTGGAACGAGGCCCAGGGCGATGCCGGCTCGACGGTCTACCCCTCGTCGGACCTCCTCCCCACCTACACCCCCGGCGGCCCGACCACCGGATCCGGAAGCACGGCCGAACCCAACGTGGCGGTGTACCCGGGGGCCACAAGTGGGACCGCCACAGACTCGCCCTATCCGAGTGGGACCGTCGGCACGCCCGGCCCCCTCGACGATTACTGCGGCTCGGGCACACATGCGGCCGAGTCGAAGCCCACATCGACCCCCACCCGCCAGCCGTCCGGTACCACTCTTCCGTTCGCCCCGGCCTACTTCCCCCACGTGGTGAAGAACGCCGACGGCACCCTGACCGGGTACTTCGACTACCGGCCGAAGGACGCCGACGAGGCTCTGGTGGCCGCCACCGCCACAGCGACAGGCAAGAGCTGGACCTACCAGGGGGAAGCCCTGGAACAGAACGCCGGGTACTGCCCGTCCGCCGACACCAACGACGACGGCGAGGGCCACGCCAACGTCATCACCATCGGCGGGAACACGTATCTCTACACGCTGCCTCGAGCGGCCGGCGACATGCAGGGGGTCGGCATGATCGTCCACCAGTTCGCCCCGAGCGCCACGAACCCGCTGACAGGACTGCCGACGACCGAGAAGACCGGCATCGACCCCGATGCCTTCGTCCCCACCGGATCGGCGACCGAGACAGTGACCCATGCGGCGGCTTCGACCATCCCCCTCACGTCCACCGGCACCGCCCGATCACCCGAGCAGCTGGTGGCCGGCGGATTTGTCGACTTGACCGCCACCCCCACCCCGACGGCGGCCGCCGTCATCGCCTGTACCGGGACCACTTCCACTTCGCTCACCGGGTGCACCACCGCGTCCGGTGACACGGCGACCATCCGCGCCGGCGACCTCATCGAGCAGGTTCTCGGGTACGCCAGCAAGGCGGTGACCGTTCCGGCCGGCCCGAACACGACGACCGGTACAGGACCGGCCGACAAGACGATCACAGTGGTGACGACGTCGAACGGCTCTACCAAGGGCTTCACCAACGCCCTCTCCGGATTGACCTTCAACGACAATGCCCCCAACCGCGCCTACGTCAACGGCGTGGCCATCTACTGCAGCCAGGCCAACACGAACCCCACGACCAAGGTCGAGACATGCACCACCGGCCCGACCGGTAGCGCGGTGGCCGTGGCGGTCGGGGCACCGATCACCTCCGATCCCATTGTCCCGGCCACCGCCGACGACGTCGCCGCCGGCGACGGGACGACCACCGGACTGGTGGCACCGGACGGCATCGTGGGGGTCCTTCCGAGCTACCCCGGGGCCCCGACCGGCTCGACCATCGTCATGTACACCGAGAAGGAGCTCAGCTACTACGTCGCCGGCGAGATGCCCAAGACATCCGGCGGTACCTTCGGCGCCACATTCTCGGTCACGTTCACCCCCGGGCCCTACGAGTCCGAGGACATGCCGTCGACCATCTCGTCGTCGGCCCCGGTCACCGTCCAGATGGGTGACACAACCAAGAAGACCGTCATCCCGGTGACCTGCACCGGCCTGACCGCCGGGACCACCGACACCCTCACCGGGTGCTCGGTGCCGTCGGCCGATGTGGGCGACAGCGAGGTCAAGAGCACCAGCTTCATCGGCGCCCCGGGGGCCGCCACCGTGTCGTACACAACCCTCAACCTGACCGGCGAGGGAAAGACAACACCCGAGAAGCTGATGAAGAACAACGAGGACCTCACCGTCCTCCGGGTCGCCTACACCACGACAGGCGTCGACTTCCACACCGCCGGCCTGGCCAACACAGGGATCATCAGCGGCAACAACACCAGCGGGAGCAACTACGACGACATCAGCAACCCGACGACCACCGCCAACCCGACCAACGGGCAAGGAACGATCGATCTCAACGAGTACGCCAAGCCCGGGACGGCCGACGCCACCGAGATGCGGTGGGTCGGCTCGGCCGGGTCGATCATCACCAACCCGGACGGAACCTACGGCTTGTTCCTGTCCGGCGCCTGGGCCGCCGATGGTGACAGCGATGCCTTCAACCAGATCTTCTACTCGCAGTCCTCGACAGGCGAACGGTGGTCGGTCCCGAAGATGGTCGTCAGCACCGACTACACCTTCTCGGCCTCCGAGCACCAGGACGCCACACTGAAGAACGGCGTGGACACCCCGCTGACAATCAGCGCCTACTACGAGGGTCGGGCCTACGGGCCCAGCGTGGTCCAGAACGCCGACGGCAGCCTCACCATGGTGTTCGCCGGGTACCGGCTGCCCAAGACCCTGACAACAGCCGGCACAACCGTCGGTACCGGCTACGACGGCGCGCCGCCGTGGACCATCGGCGCCACTGACCCGGCCCTCTATCGCAACATCCTGACCGTGCACCTGACGCCGTCGCTGAACACCCAGACCACGGTGGCCGCCACACCGACCAACCCGGTGATCGGCCAGCCGGTGACCCTGTCAGCCACCGTCTCCGTCCCCTCGAACCCCACCGCCATCCCGACCGGTGACGTGATCTTCACCGGGACCGGCGGCACCCTGTGCACCGGGACCTTGAACGGCACGTCCCCGGACACGGCGACCTGCTCGTACACCTACACCTCCCCCGGCTCGGACTCGGTCGACGCCACCTACGCCGGCGATACGAACTTCGCCACGTCGACCAGTACCTCCCCGGCCACGGTGACCATCCGGGACACCACGTCCACCGGCCTGACGGTCAGCCCGTTGTCGGCGGTCGTCGGCCAGCCCGTCACACTGACGGCCGTGGTGACCGCCACCGCGCCGACAACCGGTGCCCCGACCGGCACGGTTACCTTCACGGATGCCGATGGGATCGCTCTGCACCGGGACACTGGACGCCGGGAGCCCGGACACGGCGAGCTGCAGTACCCACTACGCCGGCCCCACCACCGACACCATCACCGCCACCTACGGGGGTGACGTCGGCTTCGGGCCTTCGAGCAGCGGCTCGACCATCGTGTCGGTCGCCAAGGCATCGACCACCACGGCGGTCACCTCGTCGGCCAACCCGGCGGTGACCGGCCAGCCGGTCACCTTCACGGCTTCGGTGGGCGCGGTGCCGCCCGGCGGGGGTACGGCGACCGGCTCGGTCACCTTCGCCCTGACCGATCCGGCACCGACCAAAGGGCCGGGCCGCCTGCCGGTGCTGTCCTGCCAAGGCGGCGACACCCAGAGCCTGTCCACCGGCGCGGTCACCTGCGCCATCCCGGCCGGCCTGGCCATCGCTCAGTCACCGGTCACGGTGGTCGCCACCTACAGCGGATCGTCGTCCTTCGGAGCCTCTTCGTCCTCGCCGTTCCAGGAGACAGTGGAAAAGGATGCCTCGACGGTGACGGTCACCGCGAAGGCGGACCCGACGGCCACCGAGGCCGGTGCCCGGTTCACCGCCGTGGTGGCCGCGGCAACGCCCGGGGCGGGCAGTCCGACCGGGCAGGTCACGTGGACCGTCACCGGCACGGCCGGGGCCCCAGTGGCCTGTGAATCGTCGTCCCAGTCGATCGCGGCCCGGACCGGCCAAGCCACCTGCGTCGTCGACCCGGGACAGCTCTCCGCCGCCGATGGGCCCTACACGGTGACGGCCACCTACCGCGGCGACACGAGCTTCGACGGTTCGACCGGCACGGTGACCCAGGACGTCTCCCGGGCCGCCTCGCGGACGACCATCGCCGTGACATCGCCCGCCGCGTCGGGACGGCCGGGCCGGATCACCGCCACCGTGGTCGGGACGCCGGCCTCGGCCGGCACCCCGACCGGCTCGGTCACCTTCTCCATCGAGAGCGTCTCGGGGACCGCCATCGCCTGCTCCGGGGGGAACACGGTGAGTTTGGGCTGGGGAACGGCCACCTGCCAGGTACCGACGGCCTTGGTGGCCGCCGGGTCTCCGTACACGGTGAGCGCCACCTACGGCGGGGACGGCAACTTCCTCCCCAGCAACTCTGCCTCCAAGCCCATCAAGGTGAAGAAGTAGTCGACGAGCCGGAAGGCGGTCCTCCACGTCCTCCCGGTGCTGCTCACTCGATCGCCTGGTGCGCCATGGCCGCCGGCTCGCGGCCGGCCAAGAGCCAACCGACGGCCGCCGCGAACGCGGGCATGGCGAAGAGGATGAGGAGGAGGTCCGCGACGGGGACGTTCCCGAGCGCGGCGATCCCGCCGTTCAGCGAGTTACCGCGGAGCCACCCGATCATGCCGATGTAGCCCCCGATCGTCCCGAGCAACGCCCCGAGGAAGCCGAGCGCTCCAGCCGTGACCGCGGTCAGCGTCCGCCGGGTGGAGCTGGAGGCACCGGTGGCGGCGAGCGTGCGGAGGTCGCTCGCCGTCTCGCTCCGGACCAGGCCGACCGACATCCCGAGGATACCGAGAGCGATGACGATCCCGAAGATCGTCGCCCAGTTGATGACGGCGGACGAGCTGGGTTGGTCGTTCTTCGACTCGACCGACAGCTGCGACGTCGAGGCGGCGAGCTCGGCGCTGCTGATCTGGGTGGCGGTGAAGGGTTGGGTCCCTTGGACCAACCAGTTTGTGGTGGTCGCGGTGATGTGGAACTCGTGCATCGCGTGCTCGGTGATCACCGTGTTCGGCGCCGACGTGCCGCTCGGGAGTGCCCCGATCTCCTGGATGACCGGGTTGGCGAGACAGCTCCGACGCGGCCGTACAGCCCTGCGATGTCGGCCCCTCACCGGGAGCCGCCGGGACCGCTCGCTGTCTTGCCGTCCGACCCGTAGTTGAAGACGAGACCCGATACGCCCGAGAGGCCCGGACGGGACGTCAAGATGTCCGCGTTCGGATCGATCTCCGACGGGGTGATCCCGAAGGCCCGGAGGAGCTGGGGCGTGGCGACGTAGATCGCACCGTACCAGTTCCGTCCCCCTTGCGTCCCGTTCAGCCCGGCGTTCGGCGTCTCGAGGGCGATGAGCTGCGCACCGAGCCCCTTGGCGATCGACTTGGCGTGCGTCGCCAACTCCTGTGGGGTCGCGATCGTCGTGCCCGACGGGTTCCTCTGGACATGGACCCCGTGCGCCGGTGTCACGACGGTCGTCCCTGTCGGCGGCGGCGTGTTGGCGTGGAGGGCGAGCTCGTTCGAGGAAAGGTTCGGACCCGCATAGTCGAGGACGTTCCCGTACCGGGACGCCGCGGCCAGCATCACGATCACGGCCACGAGCACGCCGATACTGATCGCCGCGAGCGCCGAACCCGAGCGGGCCCGGTACCGGGCCAGGTCGCGCAGGGCGAGCCGGGGGGCGATCGGCGCCCGGCGGCCGAGGCGCGCCGCCAACGACAGGAAGAACGGCGCCAGCAGGATGAGCCCCGGGACGAGGAGCAAGATCCCGAGCACCAGCTCGGGCGAACCGCCGCTCCCGTTGCCGTGGTTGGTGCCGCCGGCGTAGCCGAGCAGCAAGAAGGCCAGGACGAGAAAGATGATGCCCGGGAGCGCGGACCGGCGGATCTGGCGAGGTGGCGCCGGTCGACCGGACAACGCCTGGACGATCGGCACCTTGGTGATCGCCCGGGCCGGACGGGACGCCGCGAAGTAGGCGGCAACGACGGCGAGCACCATGGCGGCGGCCACGACGATCCACGGGAGCGCGAGCACGCCGATGACGTGGTGCGCGCTCTGCTCGAGACTCGGACGGTAGGCGAGCCAGACGACGAGCCCGAGGACGAAGCCGAGGATCGCGCCGACGACACCGACGACCGTGCCGTTGGCACTGACGACGAGCCGGACGTGGCGGTCGGTGGCGCCGGTCGACTCGAGCATCCCGATCGACCGGAGGCGTCGCTGCGCGAGCACCGTGAAGCCGCCGATCGAGACGAGCGCGATGAGGAGCATGCCGAGGACCAGGGCCACGAGCGAGATCGTCTCGGGATTGAGCGGGTTCGACTGGGCGACCGAGGCGGGGGTCTGCGCGTCGTGGCCGATCGAGGCCAACGGAACGCCCGGCGCGTCGAACAACGCCGTGACGCCGGTCGGAGCCTTCACCTGCCCGGGGACGACGAGCGCGAATTCGTCGAGGAGGCTCTGGGGGTTCTCCACGATGCCGACCACCTGGCGGTCGACGCCACCCACTCGCCACCGGTCCCCCACCCTCAGGTGGAACGCCGACGCAACGCCGCTCGTCACGGCGACCTGGGCCGGACCCGTTGGGTAGTGCCCGGAGACGAGGGAGAGCATCGGGCCGCTGAACGGCCCGTGCGGGTCTTGCGCTCGGAGCTGATAGGTGTTGATCGATCCCGGGACCGACTGCGTCTGGTTCTCGATCACCTCGACGCGGCCGAAGCGATGCTCCAGGCTGGCGATGACGCTCGCCGTCGACGCGTCGTAGGCCGTAAAGGAGACGGCGTCCTGCGCCGTGCCGAAGCCGGCATTCTTCGGCGGTGGGTTGTTCGTGGCGACGGCCGAGCCCACGATCGTCGCCCCTACCGCGACGGTGATGAGAGCGAGGATCAGCAACTGCTGACGCCACTCGCGCCGAAAGAGACGCCACGCCCAGCGGACGACCGCCCGGCGGGCCGGCGCGCCGCCGTTGGTGGGGTGACGCTCGGCAAGAGGCGCAAGGACAGTGGTGGTCATCGGGGCTCCTTCGGCATCGTGCGCTCGATCGCTACGCGCGAGGCGCGGCGAGCGGAGAATCGGGAAGATCGGGGGCGGCGGCGTCGACGGCGTGTCCGTCGCGGATGAAGATCACCCGGTCGGCCCAGGAGGCGAGGTGGGCGTCGTGGGTAACCACGATCGCGGCCACGCCGCGCTGGCAGGCGTCGAAGATCATCCGCATCACCGCCTCGCCGTTGCTCGAGTCGAGCGCACCCGACGGCTCGTCGGCGAGGAGGAGCTTGCGCTCGCCGACGACGGCGCGGGCGATGGCCACCCGCTGACGCTCGCCGCCGGAGAGCTGATCGGGGTAGTGCCCGGCCCGATCGGCCAGCCCGAGCTCCTCGAGTGCCGCCAGCCCGGCCTGGCGGGCCTTGCGGGCCGAGACGCCGTCGAGCTCGAGGGGAAGCGCGACGTTCTCCGCCGCGGTGAGACCGGGGAGGAGGTTGAAGTCCTGGAAGACGTAGCCGATCGTCCGTCGACGAAGTCGCGCCTTGTCGTTGCGCGACAGTCTCGACAGCGCCGCCCCGCCGATGCACACCTCGCCACTCGTCGGCTCCTCGAGGCTGCCGGCGATCGTGAGGAGCGTCGACTTCCCCGATCCGCTCGGGCCCATCACGGCGACCAGGTGCCCTTCGTCGACGGAGAGGTCGATCTCGTAGAGGGCACGCACGGCCGTCGCCCCCTCGCCATAGAACTTCGAGATCTGGTCGAGTTCGAGCAGGCTCATCTGTGCAGACCGTCCTTTGCCGGAAGCCCGGCCTCACGAGCGGGTAGATCACCCGGATGCATACTCAGTATCCTACTGAGATGAATACTAAAGTCAAGAGCGGATGACGAACCGCCCGCTGCCCTACGGGCGAGCTACCGGCGCGGGGCGGGCGCCGGAAGATCCTCGAGCAGCGATTCCGGCGAGGGCGGCGGCACGGTCTGATCGACGAGCCGTCCATCGCGGATGAAGGCGACTCGGTCCGCCCACGACGCGAGCTGTGCGTCGTGCGTGACGACCACCGCCGCGACACCCCGGCGACAGGCGCCCAGGATCAGTCGCATGACCGCCTCGCCGTTGATCGAGTCGAGCGCGCCCGACGGCTCGTCGGCCAGCAAGAGCGAGCGTTCGCCAACGACGGCGCGAGCGATCGCGACCCGCTGACGCTCACCGCCGGAGAGCTCGTCCGGATAGTGCGCAGCTCGTCCGGCCAGGCCCAGCTCCTCGAGCGCGGCCATGCTCGTGCGCCGGGCCTGCCTCGACGAGACGCCATCGAGCTCCATCGGCAGCGCGACGTTCTCGGCCGCCGTCAGTCCGGCGAGCAGGTTGAAGTCCTGAAACACGTAGCCCACGGTTCGTCGACGAAGGCGCGCCTTGTCGTTGCGGGACATCGACGACAGCGAGTCGCCGTCGATCAACACGTCCCCGCTCGTCGGCTCTTCGAGGCTGCCGGCGATCGTGAGCAGCGTCGACTTCCCCGAGCCGGACGGGCCCATCACGGCGACGAGCGATCCCCGCTCGACCGAGAGATCGACGCCCCGCAGGGCCTGCACCTCGGCGCCGGCGGTTCCGTAGCTCTTCGAGACCCCCCGCAGCTCGAGGTAGCTCATCGCCGCGCAACCAGCCTCCGCCGGATGAGCGGTCCGG
This sequence comes from uncultured Actinomycetota bacterium, assembly GCA_963745595.1. Taxonomy (GTDB): domain Bacteria; phylum Actinomycetota; class Acidimicrobiia; order Acidimicrobiales; family RAAP-2; genus DASZUK01. Next base: position 23,851 of record CAVUYB010000020.1, read on the forward strand.
TCTTCTCCGCCGGTGCCTCGAGCTCGGCCCGCCTCAATCGTCCGTCGGCCATGTCGAGCCACCGAACGACCGAGTCGAGGCGGAAGAGCTCGGCGTCCACGACCAGGGCGAAGGTCAGATCGAAGTCAGCCTCGTCCTCCTTGAGTCGCGTCCACTGCTGCATGAGCTCGACGAGGTAGCGACGATGGACCTGGATGACGTCGTGGACCGACACTCCGGGTACGCGAAGCGCCGCCAGTACCTTGATCACGAGCTCGTCGCGTGGCGGCGACGTCATATCCGGCGGCGTGCTCAACCACTCGTCGAGCTCCTGGCGACCGGCGGCGGTGATCCGGAAAGCCTTCTGTGGTCCGACCTCGTCCTCGTCGTCGCTGTCGTCCGATTCGATCAGCTCGTCACGCTCGAGTCGCTGGAGCGTCGAGTAGACCTGCCCGACGTTGAGCGGCCACACCTCACCGGTGCTCTCCTCGAACTCCTGTCGGAGCTGAAGGCCGTACTTCGGGCCCTCGCTCAAGAGCGCGAGCAGCGCGTGTCGGACGCTCATGCGGGTGATCCCCTAAACCGTCGTCGTACCATACGCAGTATTCTACGATGGACGAGCCCGAGCGGTCAACGCCGAGTCACACCTGAGCAGGGCAGCCGACACACAGAGGGAGTTGTCAGGACCGCCGGACCGACGACTGGGCGTAGACCGTGTCGCGGATGAGCATGAACCTCATCGACCAGAACCCGGGTCGCGGCACGGGAAGCTCGTGCCGGGACCAGAAGAACCCGGCCAACGTGACGGCGGCGGAGGCGAGCCAAATGAACACCCCGACGGCCAGGACCCACGGCGTGGATCCCAACGACATGACGACGAGGCCCGCAATGGCGACGGCCAGCCCGACGTACCCCGCTCGGAGGGCCCAGACAGCCATCCTCCAGTGTTCGTTGTATTGCAGCTCCGACGGCTCCTCCATACCAAGGATTGTTCCACGGTTGCGCGACCAGGGTTATTGGGCCTCCGGGTCGATCCCTCCTCCGGGACTGGCCGGGGTGACCGATCGTCGGGGCGGACCATCCGGAAACCCCGCATACAGGACGGTGCGTCGTCATGCCCCTGCGGCCGAAGTGCCGATCGGAATGCCGCGATGCTCATACGCACGGACGCGATAGGCCACCAGATCCCGCTGAAATCCGGAGACCCGATTATCCCTTGCCATCGCCCGACTGGCACGAGGTCGTCAAGTTCACACCCCACGACCCGTCGGCGGCGTCCACGCGGATCGCCCCCACTGCCCCTGCCCGGCCCCGACGATGACAAGGCGGCCACGCCTTTGCTTGGCGTCGCCACTTTAGAGGAGCCAGGGTTTACCGAATGTTGAGATCCCTGGCTACCGCCCGGCTCACGGTCCCGCAACGTGCCCGCCCGCAACTCCCCCCCTTCCCGATGCCCAGGACGAGCCGAAGCAGGGTGGGCTGTGGGCGGGCGGTCAGCCGAACTTGATGGCCAGCTTCACCACGATCTTGATGGCCTTCAAGACGTACTTGAGGACATGCGACTTGCCGGGATAGATCTGATTTCCCGCCTGGTTGCCGATGAAGAAGTGGCCGTCTGTCGACGTTGTCTCGGGGGTGAAGGCGTAGAACGGACCGATCGCCGTGCCCGACGTGATTGTGAACGGCTGTGTGGCGACCTTGCCGGATGTCCACAGCACCTTCCCTGTCGACCCCCAGTTGGGGGCCACGACCTGGACCTGGCCGTTGGTCAGCAAGATGGCATAGCAGTTGGCGTACTTCGATGTCGCGGCCGCTGTGTCGGTGTTCCCCGATGACCACTCGTCTTTCCCTGTGCCGTTGGTCAGCTTGAGGTCGCAGTTTGTCTGCATCGTCAACTTGAACGTCGAGCCGCCGACGAGGTTGGTGATGTACTGGTTGGCGTTGTCCGACGACGGATTGAAGACGCTGCCGTTTTCCGCGCTGCCCGTCAGGTCCGTGGACTTGGACCGGCTCCCCTGGAGGATCTCGCCGGTGCACCAGGTCGTGCCCCGGTTCTGGTACGAGCCCGTGCTCCAGATGGCGGCACCGCTCGTCGAGTACAGCACGACGTTCCCGTCTGTCTGAACCTTTACGTCCGCGTCCGACTGCCCAAAGGTTCCGGCCTGCCAGATATCGGGATATGTGGCGTTGGTCGCCGTCGGCGGGTAGACGACGAAGTTACCGGTCGTCTGTAGCGTGGCGTAGGAGCCCGGCACCGGTGTCGTCACATAGGACGATGTGTTGGCGGCTTGCGCCGGGGCCGTCCAGATAGGGCACTGGTAGGTGCCGTTCGGACTGGCATCGTTGGGATAGGGCTCCATGAGCACCAGCACCAGCACCCCGCTGGGGCCCATTTGGAGCTGGTACTGGCCGTTGGGGGATACGAGGTATTGCCCCGACGTCAACGTCTGGCCGGGCGTGAGCTCGTCGCCCCGGTTGCCCTCGGTCCCGGTCGACCAGGCGGCATAGGTCGAACCCGCCCCGGTCAGCCCGTAGACGACGAGGTTCCCGTCATCTTGGAGGGCGAGGAGCGAGCGGCGGGCCGAGGAACCGGCGTCCCACAGCAAGCCGCGTGTCGAGTTGACGATGAGGTTCCCATCGGTCTGCAAGTTGGCGTAGGCGCCCCGGACATCGGTGCCGGAGGCCCATAGGGGATCGGCGGCGCTCTGGAAATACAGCACCAGGTTCCCGTCGGCCTGCATGATCAGCTCGTAGTCGTGGTCTGGCGAGAGCAGGCAGGCGCCGGCGTCCAGGTAGGAGCCGACGCTGAGCGTGCTCGGGGATGTTTGGTTGCAGGTGGAGAAGGTCGCCCCACTCCCGCCGGTTCCCGTTGTCCATACCGCCGACACCGCGCCGCCCCCGCTCCCGTTGGCGTAGAGGACGAGGTTCCCGTCGTCTTGGAGGACGAGGTTCGGGTTCGGCGTCCCCGTGCTGTTTGTGGCGTAGAACAGCTGCGTCGTGTTGTTGGCGTTCAACACCCCGAGATAGCCGTTGGCCTGGAGCCTGAGGAACGCCCCGGGATTTGTCTGGGTTCCCGTCGACCAGAGGGCCTCACCGTTCTGGTTGTAGAGCACCAGGTTCCCGTCGGCCTGCATGATCAGCTCGAAATGGCCGTCGGGCGAGAGCAGGCACTGCCCGGAGGTCAACAGCCCGGTGGGAAGGGTGGTGCCGGACGAGGAGACGCCGGTACTGCAGACCGGTGAGGCGGCGCCGACCTGGCCGGCCGTCACCGCGAAGGTTGGAACGAGAAGCCCGCCGGCACCGACCATCACCGCGACCACCGCGACGAGTGCTTGCCGCCGCCACCGCCGGCCAGACCTCAGCCCCGTCCATCCCATGCTGGCCTCCCGCCCATCGAGTGGAAAAAGACCCTAGCCGATTACTAGAACGTTTCTAGTTACGTATTGATTATTTTTGGAGCGCTTGCCACACTTGAAGGACGTGAGCACCATCGAGCCCGTCGCCGGTCCGGCCGAGCGCCACTCGGACCGGCAGGAGCGCCGCAAGGCCGCCACCCGCCAACGGATCGTCGACGCGGCTTCCCAACTGTTCTGGACGAAGGGTTACGAGGCCACCTCCGTCCACGACATAGCCGACGCGGCCGACGTCGCCGCCGGCACGCTCTACCTCCACTTCAGCGGCAAGGCCGACGTCGCCCTGGTGCAGTTCCAGCAGTGGATGGCCGACTTCGTCGCCGCCCTGGAAGCCCGGCCCGAGGGGGAGACGCCCGACCAGATGCTGGCCGCTACCTTGCGAGCGCTCGGCGACCAGGGGTACCAGAGCGGCGAGCAACTGCGGGACGACGCTGGGCGGCCCGTCCCGTCAGTGGTGATGGGGATCCTGTTCACCGAGGACTCCCAGGCGATCGCCGGCCGGGTGTACCAGATCATGATCGAGGCCGAGCAGGTCCTGAGCACCCTCTTCGGCCGGCGGCTCGGCTACCCCCCGGGTTCGATCGAGCCCCAGATCATCGCCTCGGCCTTCGTGGCCGCCTGGCGGGTGGCCGTCTACGGCTTCGCCAACATGGTGGCGGCCGGCGTCGATCCGCCGGCACCGGACGAGATCGGGCTGCAGTGCTTCGCTGCCTACATCGATGGGTTGGCGCAGTTCTGGACGAAGCCGAAGGATCGATGAGAGCCAGAACCTGGGGTATCCGCTGCCCCACCGAATACCGCCATGGACGGTACCGACCGAAGGCCTGGCTCGTTACTGGCGGGTCGCCTCCACGGCGAAACGGACGCGGCGGACGACGGCCAGGCGGAGCACGACCAGGAGCCGGATCGCCCACCAGCCGGGGTCGAACTCGCGCTTGTGGAGCGAGAGCCGGGCCGACGTGGTTGCGGCGTGGTGGTTGTTGTGAAGGCCCTCACCGGCGACGAGCCAGGCCAGCCATTGGTTGTTGGTGGCCAGGTTGTCGTAGGGGCGCTTCCCCCACCAGTGGCCGACGGCGTTGATCGCTCCCCCACCCAGGAGGTACGTGGCGGCGTAGACCACCGCGGCGACCAGCCCGATCTCCCAGCCCAGCAGGGCGACGAGGATCACGACGCCGATGGCCAGACCGAGCAGTGCCCGATCGAACAGCCACCGGTCCCATCGGTCGGGCGGCAGGTCGCGGGCGTAGCGGGCCACGACGACGGGGTCCCGGGCCACCTTGCGGTAGAGACCGACGTTGCCCAGCTGCACGGCCGGGTACCCGAACAGGAACGGGGAGTGCGGATCCCCCTCCTTGTCGGTGAACGCGTGGTGTTTGCGATGGACGGCCACCCACTGGCGAGGGCGAGTCCCGGTACCCACCCAGATAAGGCATCGGCAGACGGCCAGAGCCACGGGCGACAGGGTGATGGCCCGATGAGCCAGGGCACGGTGGAGATAGACGGTCGTCACAAAGAACGAGAACTCGGCCAAGACGAGCCCGCTCAGAACGGCAACCGCGGCCGACCAGGGCAGGCCGATCCCGTGCAGGATCCCCTCAGGCATGCGGGCTGATCGGTCGGCCGGGGAGGGGCAAGTCCGTCATGAGTCCCCAGAGCGTAGGGCACCCGGAGCGGGCGCCGACAACAAGCCAGCTCGACGGGGTCCCGATCGGCACACGCGTCGGACTACGCCGATGCGATCCACTCGTCCAGGTCGGCGGAGACAGACACCTTCACGATTGGATGAAGGCCAGCAGATCGGCGTTGATCGTCTCGGCCTCGGTGGTCGGAGCTGGGTGTCCCAGTCGTCGGCCGAAGGTCACCCACCGACGATCTCGATCACGCCGCCGAACCGCTGGGCGACCGCTGACGACCATCGAGCGTCGGTCGTCAAGAGCCGATCGGCGTCAGCCACGATGGCCGTCGTCACCACGAGGGCATCGGGAAGCCGGACGCCGGCGGCCGCCCGCAACGCCGCCGCCTCTCGGGCCACCCCCTCATCGGCCGGGATGATGGTGACCGCCAGACCGTCGAGCAGACGATCGACCGCGGTCGTCCCGATCCCCCGCCGCAACGGGCCGACGAGGATCTCGGCCAGCACCGACGCCGGTACCGCCAGCCCGTCACCGTCGACCTCGGTCCGGCGGAGCGCGACCGCGCTCGCCGCATGATGCACGTCGTGGCGATCGAGGAAACCGATGACGACGCCGGCGTCGACGACGGTCGGTCCCATTCGGCCCGTAGCTGCTCCAGCTCTCCCTCGTCCCACACCCCGGTGAGCGCGCCGGCCAAGGCGTCGAGCGGGCTCTCGACTCGCTCCAACAGGACCTTGCCGGCGCCGACCGACCGCGCCACCAGCCGGTCTCCCACCGACAACCCGGCACCGTCGAACGCACTCACCGGGATCGTCACCTGGTGCTTGACGCTGACCCGGGTCGCCGCTCTCGCTCTATTCTTTACCTCTTTTGCCACAAGTAAAGAATAGCTGGTCAGCTACGGCCCGGCTGCCATC
>CAVUYB010000021.1:0-40034 GCA_963745595.1 uncultured Actinomycetota bacterium
GGCAGCTCGATGGCGAGTCGAGGTCCCGCTGGTGGCCACGGTCGACGATGGCCGGCAACGGCCGGTCGGCGCCGACACCGGAGAGCAGCCGGGCGACGACTTCCAGCGGGCGTTGCGTCGCCGACAGCCCGATCCGCTGCAGTCGGGGACGATCCTCGGCCGGCGGGGCCGCTGGGCCGTCCGGCCCGTCCACCGTGCCGCCTCCGCGACCAGGTGGCTGAGCCGTTCGAGGCTCAACGCCAAGTGGGAGCGACGAGCTTGTCGCGAGCGAGCGTGTGGACTTCGTCGACGATGACCGTGCGCACGCCACGCGGCATGGAACGCGACACCGGGGCGGTCAGCAAGAGATAGAGGGACTCCGGCGTCGTGACCAGCAGGTCCGGCGGTGACCGGCGCATCGCCGCCCGCTCGGACGGCGGCGTGTCACCGGTGCGGACGGCCACCGAGAGGTCCGGCAGGCGTCCAGCCCGAGCTCGGCCGCGACCTCCCGGATGCCGGCCAGCGGGATCTGGAGGTTCTCGTGGACGTCGGTCGCCAGCGCCCGGAGCGGCGAGACGTAGAGCACCGACAGGGAGACGGGAGCCGGCCGGCCCGCCCGTCACTCCCCCGCTCGTCACTGCCCCGTCCGGCTCGACGCCGGCGGTCCCAGCCTGCTCGTGCCGACGGTACGCGGCGTCGATGGCCAGCAAGAAGCCGGTCAGCGTCTTCCCGGTGCCGGTCGGCGAGGCGACGAGGACATCCTGGCCGGTGGCGATCAGCGGCCACACGGCCGACTGCGGCGCGGTCGGTCCACCAGGGAAGCGGCGACCGAACCACTCGCGGACAGCCGGGTGGAAGTCGTCGAGCATCCCTCTATTTCACCAGGCGGATGTGACGAGCGTGCCGGGCGGGTCGGGAGCCAAGTCTGCCTATATTTCTGCCTATGGATGAGCTCTCGCTCGCTGATGCCCGGAACCGGCTCTCGGAGCTCGTTGCCGACGTAGAGAAGACCCACGCCCGCGTCACGATCACCAAGCACGGCCACCCGGCCGCCGTGCTGGTCTCGCCTGAGGATCTGGCGTCGTTGGAAGAAACCCTCGATATTCTCTCGGACGCCGATGCCCTGGCCGACATCCGTGAGGCGGAAGCGGCGTACATCCGAGGGGATGTCACGACCGGGGAGGAGATGGCCCGCTTGATGGACGAGCGTCGGCGCCGCGAGGGCGGCGCTGTGTGAGTGCTCGTTACGAGCTGCTCCTGTCCGGTAGCGCCCGCCGAGCCCTCGAACGCGAGCTGCCGGTGGCGGTCGCGGGTCGCGGTCGCGGTCGCAGTCGCAGTCTGGGAGTTCTGCAACGGACCGCTCCGAGACAACCCGCGTCGGGTCGGCAAGCCGCTCGGCCGTGAGCTGACCGGTTACTTCTCGGCGCGCGACGCGGCGCCTACCGGGTCGTCTACCGCCTGGTCGAGGATGACGCCGTCGTCCACGTGGTCCGGATCGAGCACCGAGCCGACGTCTACCGCCGTCGCTGATCTCGAACGGTTGGTGGAGCCTCGGGCCCGGCGAGCCGTTCCCGGTCCCAAGTCTTCCGGGGGGGCTCGTCGGTTCGGCCCTCGAGAGCTCCGGTGAGGTCGAAACTGATCCCTACCGTCGACCGGTCTGGGCAGCCGCCGGCTACGCGAGCTGCTGCGACGTCCCTTCGTACCGGTCGAGGACGGCCGCGACCTCGGCTCGGCCGGCGTCGATCAGCTCGGCAGTGGAGGAGAAGTCGCGGTAGTCGGCGTCGGGACCGCCGCCGCCGCTGAAGACGACGACCTCGACGCCGGGCGGCAGCGTCGCGAGCTCGCGGGTGAAGCGGGCGTGGATGGCGACGAAGAACGCGGTGATGACGGCTTCGACGGGACGGCGCGGCGTCGGCGGTCGGAAGTGCAGCGGCCCGCAGAGCAGGACGTAGATCCGGGTGGCGCCGCCGGCGATGGCGCGGCTGATCGGGACGTTGTTGACGACGCCGCCGTCGACGAGCAGATCGCCGTCGATGGCGACGGGCGGGGAAGATCGCGGGGATCGCCGCGGACGCGAGCAGCGCGTCGACGACCGGTCCGTCGGCGATCCAACGCTCCTCGCCGTTCGTGAGCGACGTCGTCACGACTTCGAGCGGGATCTCCGCGTCCTCGAGCCGTTCGAAGGTGACGCCGTCGTCGATGATCCGGCGGAGGCCGCTGTTGGCATGTACGGACGACCGATGCTGGAGGAACATCCACGGGCCGTGGACGCGGCCGCGCGGGAAGACGGTCTCGCCGGACAGGTTCCGCCAGACGTCGTCGAGCTTCTTCATCCCGTCGCGGTTCGGCGAGCCGCAGTACGCGGCGCCGTTGATCGCGCCGACGGACGCGCCGTAGACGCGGCTGGCGTGAATGCCGCGGTCGACGAGCTCCGCGAGCATCCCGACCTGGACCGCGCCGCGGCTGCCGCCACCGGCCAGGACGAACGCGGTCCGCTCGGCGATCGGCTCCTGCCGCGACCATCGCCCCGGCCGGCTCCGTTGCCACCAGCGGCTCAGGCCGGCAAGGGACGGCGGACGGTCCGCGGCCGCGCCGACTCGGGCGCCATCCGGGACCGCGCCGACTCGGGCGCCATCCGGGACCGCGCCGGCCGGAGCGCCATCCGGCACCGCGCCGGCTGGAGCGCCATCCGGCAGAGTGTTCACTCGGGCGCCCGGCGCGACGACCCGGGGCGGCGGGTCGGCCGGTGGCCGTTCGTCACCGGCGGCGGCGGTTGCCGAGAAGCCTGACCAGTCGGCGACTGACCGGTCGACGGCTGACCGGTCGCCCCTCGCTCCCGCTGGCGGTCGAGCCACCGTTCGCGGCCGGTCCGGTCCTGGCGGAACGCCCAGCCGACGGTGATCACCGCGAGGACGACGAAAGCGACCGCCGCGGCACCGAAGACGACGTAGAACGCCGCATCGGCGGCCAACGGCGGCGCAGCGGCGAGGATCACGCTGGAGAGGCTACGGGACCCGGCTCACCGCTCGCAGGTCTTGGCCATACAGCTCTTGGCTGTCGCACGTCTTGGCAGTACAGGTCTTGGCTGTCACAGCCCGCGGGCATCCTCGTCGTGATGCCGACCGCCGTCGTCCGACCGAACCAAGCGCCCGCTGGCGACGTCGCGGCGATCCTGGGCCGCCTCCGTGGCGACACCGAGTGCCGCCCGGTGGTCGATCCGGGACTGGCCGGGGGGCTGCGGGCGTGGTTGGAGGACGAAGTCGTCGACGTCGCCCGGTCGGTCGCCGACGGTGCGTCGGTGCTCGTCGGGCCCCGTGGGCTGGTCGGCGGGAACGGCTCGCCGGCCGGGCCGGCCGGGCCGGCCGGGCCGACGGTGGCGCTCGCCCGGGGCGCGATGGTCGGCGCGCTCTTCCGCCAAGTCGTCGTGACCGGACGGATCGAGCACGCGATGGCCGACGCGACCGCCGCGCTGGCCGTCGCCGGTACCGACGGCGCGATCCTGGCGTTCGTCGATCGTCTGCCGGCCGCGGACCGGGCCGCGCTGGCGACGGATGTCCGCCGGCAGGCCCGGACGATGACCGCGCAATGGTCGAAGGTGCCCACGGCGTGGTCGCCACGGACCGGCGAGCTCGTCGGCGCACCGCTGGCCGGCGGGCGGGTGGTGCTGCACGGCCGGCTCGACCTCGCGCTCGGCGGACCGTCGGAGGGTCGGGCGTCGGTGTGCCTGGTCGACGTCCGCTCGGGGGAGCGACGGGCGGAGCACGGGGAGGAGCGCGGCTTCCACGCGCTCGTCGAGACGCTCCGCAGCGGAGCGCAGCCGTTCCGGACGGCGACGTACTACCCGGCCTCCGGCGAGATCGACATCGAGGACGTCACCGAGAGCCGGCTGGCGGCCGCGGTCGAAGCGGTCGTCCACGACCTGGCGAGCGCTGGCGGCGCCGCAGACCGGCCGGTCCGGCCGAGCATCCACCCGAGCGCGGTCCGCCCCGGCCGCATCGACGCCGGCCCCATCAAGGGCGGCACCGGTACGGTCGAACCTTCGACGGCCGCGGCATGAACGGGCTGGCACCGACGCCGCAGCTCTCGACGACGCTGTGCTCGACGGTGCTGCCGAGAGCGACCGGGCTGACCGACGCGCTCGTGGCCCCGGCCGGACCGGCGCTGCCGGTGCCGGTTATGGCGGCCGTCGCCGAACGCCTTCGAACAGCGCTCGGCCCGACCCCCGGGGCGCCGACGCCGGCCACCGCGGGCGACCGCCTCACGGTCGACGCGTTCTTCCTCCGTACACCGACCGCTGGCGCGGCGACGCCGTTCCGGTGGACGGCCCGAACGGCGCGGCGGACGATCGGCGTGGCCGCGGTGCGGGCCTGCCCGCCGGGGAGCCGGCGATCACCGGGCGACGCGGTGGTCGAGACGATGGCGGTGATGGCCGAGGATGGGCGACGGGGTCTCGGACGGCCGGGCGGCATCGAGCAGTGGCTGGCCGCGCTGGCGCCGGGAGGAACGGCGGCGGTGGCCGCGGAGGCGACGGTCTGGGCCACCGGGCTGCTGCACGCGGCCACATGGGACCGGATCGACGGCGCGGCGGTCGGGCCGGCGGACCAGTGGTGGAACGTCGACGCGGGCCTCGTCCTCCGGGGCCGGGCGGATGTCCGGCTGCCGGTCGGCGACGGCGGTGAAGACCGGCGGACGGCGCTCCTGACGATCGTCGGCGGCCGCCCGGGACCGGCGAGCCGGGCCGCGCTCGGGCTGCCGGCGCTGGTGGCGGCGGCCGGCGGACGGCAGCAGGCGATGCCGGCCCGGATGGTCGGCTGGTGGCCGGAGTGTGGCCGAGCGCTCGTGCTCCCGGTCGACGCCGTCCTGCTCGAGACGACGGCCGACGCGGTGGTCGGAGCGGTCCGCTCCGCTCGGGCGGCGTCGAGCCGCACCGCTGCGGGCGGGTAGGGTTCGCGGGCCGCGCTTTCGCACCGCTACCCCCGCGACCCCCTGCGACCCACCCCGCTACTCCCCCTGTGCCGACACCCATGCTGACGAGAGACGACATCCGCAACGTGGCCATCGTGGCGCACGTCGACCACGGCAAGACGACGCTGGTCGACGCCATGCTCTGGCAGACCGGTGCGTTCCGGGCCAACGAGGAGGTCGCGGACCGGGTGCTCGACTCGGGCGACCTGGAGCGGGAGAAGGGCATCACGATCCTGGCCAAGAACACGGCCGTCCGGTTCGAGGGCACGAAGCTCAACATCATCGACACGCCGGGCCACGCCGACTTCGGCGGGGAGGTCGAGCGGGGGCTGACGATGGTCGACGGCGTGCTCCTACTGGTCGACGCCTCGGAGGGCCCGCTCCCGCAGACGCGGTTCGTCCTCCGCAAGGCCCTCGAAGCCCGGCTGCCGGTCGTCCTCGTCGTCAACAAGGTCGACCGGGCGGACGCGCGCATCGGCGAGGTCGTCGACGAGGTCGAAGAGCTGTTCTTGGACCTCGAGGCCGACGAGGACCAGATCGGCTTCCCGATCCTGTACGCCAATGCCCGGGCCGGCTGGGCGTCGACCGAACGCGGCGCGATCGGCACCGACCTGCAGCCGCTGTTCCAGGCCATCCTCGACCACATCCCGGCCCCACGCTTCGACCCGGCGATGCCGCTGCAGGCCCTCGTCTGCAACCTCGACGCGTCGCCGTACGTCGGCCGGCTGGCAATCTGCCGCGTCCAGAACGGGACGCTGCGCAAGGGGTCGATGGTCGGCTGGTGCCGGCTCGACGGGACGGTCGAACGGACGAGGATCACCGAGCTCTACGTCACCGACGCGCTCGACCGGGTCGACGCGGAGGAAGCCGGCCCGGGCGAGATCGCCGCGGTGGCCGGCATGGCCGACGTGACGATCGGCGAGACGCTGAGCGATCCCGACGACCCGAGGCCGCTGCCGGCGATCACCGTCGACGAGCCGAGCCTCGGGATGACGATCGGCATCAACACGTCACCGCTGGCCGGGATCGACGGGACGAAGCTGACCGCCCGGCAGATCCTCAGCCGCCTGGAGTCGGAGCTGATCGGCAACGTCTCGCTGCGGGTGCAACCGACCGAGCGCCCGGACACCTGGGAGGTCCAAGGCCGGGGCGAGCTCCAGCTGGCGGTGCTGGTCGAGATGATGCGCCGCGAGGGGTTCGAGCTGACGGTCGGCAAGCCGCAGGTCGTCACCCGGGAGATCGACGGGAAGCTCCACGAGCCGATGGAGCAGGTGGCGATCGACGTGCCGGAGGAGTACCTCGGCGTCGTCACCCAACTGATGGCGCTGCGCAAAGGCACGCTGATCGAGATGGTCAACCACGGGACCGGCTGGGTCCGGATGGACTACCGGGTGCCGAGCGCGAGGGTTGGTCGGGTTCCGCACGGAGTTCATGACGGAGACCCGCGGCACCGGGATGCTGCACCACGTCTTCGACGGCTGGGAGCCGTACCACGGGGAGCTGCGGACGAAACGGAACGGGTCGATGGTGGCCGACCGACGCGGCGCGACGACCGGGTACTCGCTGATGAACCTCCAGGAGCGCGGCGTGCTGATGGTCGGGCCGGCGACGGAGGTCTACGAGGGGATGATCATCGGCGAGAACGCCCGCGACGAGGAGATGGACGTCAACCCGACGCGGGAGAAGAAGCAGACGAACGTGCGCGCTGCCGCGGCCGACGAGGCCATCCGGCTCACGCCGCCGCTCGTCCACTCCTTGGAGCAGGCGCTCGAATTCATCGCCGACGACGAGTGCGTCGAGGTCACGCCCAAGTCGGTCCGGCTCCGCAAGGTCGTGCTCGACCAGGCGATCCGGGGCCGCCAGCGCTCCCGGGCCAAGTCCGGCCGCACCTGACCGACCGAGTCCGGCCGACCGAGTCCGGCTCGCCACCCAGGACGGGCGGCTCAGCCCGTCTCGCCCATGGCGTCTTGGTCAGGACGGGTCGGCGGCGTGCCGGTAGCGATAGCCAAAGCCGCGGACGTTCTCGACCGGGCAGCTCCGGATGTCGGTCCACCCCATCTTCCGCCGAAGACTGAGGACGGTGAACTTGACGCGGCCGGGGCCGGAACCGGAAGCGTCGTCCCAGCCGAGCTCGAGCAACTGGTCCGGCGAGAGCACCTGCCCGGTGTGCCGGACGAGCGCGGCGAGGAGCCGGAGCTCGGTCGGGGTGAGGTCGACGGGCCGGCCGTCGGTCTCGACCGCGTGGTTGGCGAAGTCGACGCGGACACGGCCGTCGTCGAAGACGTCGGCTTTCGCGTCGCCGGGGAGCGGCGGGGACCGCCGCAGGAGGGCGGCCACCCGAGCGACGAGCTCGTCGTTGCTGAACGGCTTCGTCAGGTAGTCGTCGGCACCGCTCTGGAGGCCGCGTACCTTGTCCGCCTCCAGCGTTCGGGCGGTCAGCAGCACGACCGGCACGCGGCTGACGTGACGGAGCCGTTCGAGCACCGTCCAGCCGTCGATCCCCGGCAGGCTCACGTCGAGCACGACGAGGTCGGGGCGATCCGACCCGAAACGGCGGAGCCCCTCCACTCCGTCGGCCGCCCATAACGGGACGTACCCGGCCCGGCGGAACAACAGTTCGAGGGAGCGCCAGATGTCGGCGTCGTCCTCGACGACGAGGATGCGGGCCGGCGGGGTCGGCGACGGGTTCACCGTCCGTTCCCTCGTTCCGGTGACCGTCGGCCGGCCAGCTCGGTCGACGCCGACTGCCGCCCCCCTCGACCCACGCCTTCGACCACGACTGCCTACCCTCCACTCGCCGCCCGGAGATTACCTGCCGTTCGGGACCGCGCCTGGCCGGGCCGGTGCCTGGGCATCCGGTCGCGCCGGCGCCTCGACCCGGTGCCAGCCGGTGCGGGGCGGCTGTCCGGGCCGGGACCGACACCGGTCGGCGCAGGCGGTCGACGGGGGTACCCTTTTCGGGCCTGGAGGGATGGCAGAGCGGACGAATGCGCGGCTCTTGAAAAGCCGTGGGGCTTCTGGTCCCCGTGGGTTCGAATCCCACTCCCTCCGCCAAGTGGTCGGCTTTCGAACCCTGGCTGGGCAGCGAAGGTCGACCCTCAGGACAATCTGCTGTCCGCCCCATCCCTGACCAGCAGTTCGATCTCCTGCGCCGCTGCTTCCGGGTCCTCGTGCTCCCACACGACGACGAGCGTCCACCCTGCTGCCGTCAATCGCCGGGCGGTGTCCTCGTCGCGTCGCCGGTTCGCCTCCAGCTTCTCCGCCCACCAGTCCGCATTCGCCTTCGGCGACGTTCGATGCTCGGGGCAAGCGTGCCAAAAGCATCCGCGGACCTCCACGACGACCTTGGCTTTCGGAAAAACCACGTCGTGCCGGCGTCTCTGATCGACGATGGGCACGTGGAGGCGGTAACGCAGGCCTCGGTGATGCAGTTGACGACGGAGCGCCAGTTCCGGGGCGGTGTCGACTCGTCGCTGGCGTCGCATCCGAGCGAGGGCCACTGCCCCCGACGCGGACGGCCGATTCACAGAGCCGAGAAGCGATAGTCGTAAAGACTGGCCGCCCGAACCACCATCGCAGCGTAGGTGTCCTGGTCGCCGGGCTGGGCCGCGGGTGGATCGGTATAGATGGTCACCGGGGAACCGTCGTTCACCAGGGCGACGACCATGATACCGAAGGCATCGAACCCGCTCTCGCCCGGAGCCGAGCGTCTCGGCAGCTCCCGAAGTTTGGCAACGAGCGATTCGGTCGCTCCTGGCTGGTTATGGCGGTTTACGACGGCCGGTCCGCCGGACTCTTGACGGCCCGGCGAGATGAAGCGGTCGGCGATGTTCACGACGGCCAGGCCGACCGCAACCGCCTGGTCGGCAGCTCCGTGGATCGTCGCCTGGGACGAGTTCAGCTCGTCGAACATGCGGCTCTCGGACTTCTTGTGCTCGGTCGCCGCTGCCTTGGCCTCCAGGGCGACCAGGACCGAACCAACCGGCTCGCGCCTGATGGGTGGGAGGGCAGCGAAGGCGGCCTCCTCCTCATCCGTAAGCACGACGCCGATCGACTCTCCGATCTCGGTCAGCGTCACGAGGTTCTTCGCGATCGGGTGGTCCAAGGCAGGCCTCGCGATCACCAGGTCGAGGTTCTTCTTCCGATTCGTCTTGAAGTCGACCATGGTGTGATTGACCCCGATACAGACTTTGCCCTCGGCGACGTGCTGGCGGAGCAGCGAACTCGTGGCCAAGAGATCGAAGGCGATCGCCCAACAGCACAGCTTCGAGTGGTGGTCGCTACGCGAGTGATACTGCAGCATCTGTTTCGAAGGTCCGAACGGTCGGACCTGACTCAACGTCCGGGCGATGATTTCCGGGCCGTTCATCGACCCCACGTGACCTCGACGTGTTCCTTCAGATCGAGGCGAAACTGCTCGGGCACCCGGAGGTTCCCCCGGTCGAGGCGCCCCAGGAAGCCGGCCGTCGCACGATGGGAAAGCGGCGTGCAGTCGTCGCCCATGACGTCGAGCAGGTGTTCGTAGGGCTGCTGCTCGGGCCACAGCGACACATCCACGCGCCAAACTCGACCCCCTTCGCCCCATGCGGCCGTGGGCCACCGCGCACCATCGGGCAAGCGGGCGGACAGGGACGCGTCCCAGGCACTCGGATCGAGCAGGCGACGACCGACCCAGGCGGAGACGCCGACGGTTACGGCGTTGCCGACGAGCTTCCAGCGAGCCCCTTCCCCGCGTCGACGACCGACGGCCGGGGCCGTCCAGCCCTTGGGAAACCCCTGGAGATGCTCAGCGGTGGAGATGCCAGGGGTAACGAAGCGCTCACCGACCCTATTCCCCGGAATCCAGACCGCGGGCGGCGAGGGGATGCCGAGGGACGAGCCGCCTTTGAGGGTGGGTACCCCGTCACGACACCACCCCAGGCCCCGGAGACCCTCGGTCCAGTAGAAGCCGTAGGCGTCGTCGGCCAGCAGGGTCTCGTCACGGACGCCGGCATCGTCGGCGAACAAAATCCCGCGGGGGTCCTCGGACCGACTGGCCAGCAGGATGACCCGTTGGCGCCGCTGAGGAACTCCGGTGAAGCGTGAGTCGACGACGCGATATGCCCATCGGAAGCCCATCCGCTCCAGTTCCTCCGTGATCGCGGCCATGGCCCGACCACCGTGGAGGGGGAGCATGTTGCGGACGTTCTCCAGGAGGACCCACGTCGCGTCATGGTCGGCGACGAGGGCAAGGGCCTTGTGGACGAGTCCGGAGTGGCGTCCTTCGATGCCGGCCGTCCGTCCGGCCTGCGACAGGTCGGTACACGGGAATCCCGCGGTAACTACCGAAGTCGGAGGAAGGGCATCGACCAGCTCTACGTCGCCCGCGAGTGGGACGTTCGGAAAGTGGTGGCGAAGGACGTTCTGTGCGGGCTCCCACCACTCGCACAGGTACTCGGTATGGAATCCCGCCTTCTCGAGGCCCATTTCGATGCCGCCGATTCCCGCGAAGAGCGCGGCAACGGTCTTGGGCTCGGGCACAGGTAGATGGTGGCACCAGGGTGTGCCAGTGGGGTGGACCGGCTCAGCCCAGCAGGAGCCGGCCGTCGGCGAAGTCGACGATCACCGAGCCGAACCGACTGAGCACGTCCGAACCGAGCGTTCCGGCGATCGCCCCACCCGTCGCCGGGAGCTTGACCTCGACCAGGTGTTGCGGCGCGAGCGGCGTGGTCGAGAGCGACCAGGAACCGCTCTCGACGACCGAGACGCTGTTCCGGCAGCCCAGCCCGCCCAGCTCGACCCGATGGTCTCCGAACACCCGCAACCCGGTTCTGGCTACGGCCGTGCTCGAGACCGACGACGTCGCCGATCCGGTATCGAGCAGGAAGAAAAGCGAGGCCGGAGAGGTGCCGAGGTGGACCGGGACGAGCGCTCGCACCTGACCGCCAGCGCTCGCCACCGTCAAGGGGACCGTACGACTCGACGAACGACCGGCCCGCAGATCCCGGGGCGGTGGTGGGTTGGACGGGCCCTCGAGGTGGTGGGCGCCGGTCGGAGTCGCGCCTTCGGGCCCGGGCACGATCAGCCGCTGCTGCGCGTAATCGATCTTCACCGCTCCGAAACGGCTCAGCACGTCGGACCCCAGAACTCCGACAGGCGCCTGCCCGACGCCCAGGCCAGGGAACGGGGCAACCGACACCGTCTGTGCCACGAGGGCGACCGGGCCGATCGACCAACTGGCGACCGTCACCGGTTGGGTCGACGCCTGGCACGACAACCCCGCCGCCGGCTTCGGGGAACCGACCGATGGCAGGTGGAGACGCTGGGCTACCCCTTGGACGATGGCCGATGAGGTCGATCCGGTGTCGACCACGAGCCCGAACGGGCCGGCGCCGTCGATGCAGGCGGACACGACGGCGATGGTTGTCGGGCCGCGGTGGAAGACGCGCATGGGGATGGACGTCGCCCGCCCCTGGGAAGGCACGGCCGCGTGGCACCCCTGGGTCGACGTCGTCGTGATCGCGGCAGCGCCCGACGACGACCCGGAGAGGAGCGGCACCAGACCGGCGGTGACCAACGCGAACAGCAGGGCGAACCATATCGAGCGCGTGCTGCCCGGGCCTTCCCGCTGCTTCACCCCCCGCATCGTTCGTTCACCCCACCTCCCGTTCTTCCCTACTACCTACCCCATCCCGGTCCGATCAGCCGGCCCGGCAGTACCGCCAACCCGACCAACCCGACCAACCGACCGGCCTTACCGACCAGCCCGACCGTGCCGCCGGTCGCTCTACCAACGTGACATCTGTCACGACGAGCTCGTGACCGTCGGTACTGGGCGGATGTCGGTAGGGCGCAGACACTGGAGTCATGACCACTCTGCACGTTGCATCTCGGGAACGGGCCGCCAGGGCCGCCAGGGCCGGCATCGCTAAAAGCCGGGCCGGCATCGTCAACGACCTGGCCACCACCGAAACCCGGGCCGTCACCACCGCCGCGGCCAGTCTCGCCGTCGACCTGATCGCGCTCCGTAAGACGTACGGCGCGACGGTGGCGGTCGACCGCGTCGACCTGGCGGTGGCGCCGGGCGAGATCGTCGCCCTCCTCGGACCGAACGGGGCCGGCAAGTCGACGACGGTCGACCTCCTGCTCGGCCTGGACCGTCCGGACACGGGCTCGGCCCGCATCTTCGGTCTGCCACCAGCCACGGCCTGTGCCAAAGGCCGGGTGGGGGCGATGCTGCAGTCGGGCGGTCTGCCGGGTGAGACGACGGTGGGCGAGCTGGTCCACCTGATGCGGGCGCTGTACCCGCGGGCGCTGCCGGCCGACGAGGTGCTGGCCCGGGCCCGGATCGCCGACCTGGCTAGCCGCCGGACGAACGAGCTGTCCGGCGGGGAGACGCAGCGGGTCCGGTTCGCGCTCGCGCTGGTACCCGATCCGGACCTCCTCGTCCTGGACGAACCGACGGCGGCGATGGACGTCGAGACGCGTAAGACCTTTTGGGAGTCGATGCGCCGGTGGGCGGACGGTGGGCGGACCGCGCTGTTCGCGACGCACTACCTGGAGGAGGCCGACGCAGTGGCGGACCGGGTCGTCGTCCTGTGCCGGGGCCGGGTGGTGGCCGACGGGACGACGGCCGAGGTGAAGGCGCTGGCCGGCGGCCGGACGATCCGCTGCACGCTGCCGGAGACGGCGGTGACCGACCCGGACACCGCGACGGCCCTGGGCTCGCTGCCGGGCGTGCGCGGGGTGTCGGTCGAGGACCGGTCGGTCCACGGCCAGGCGGTGTCACTGGCCTGCACCGACAGCGACGTGGCGCTACGGGCGCTGTTGGCCGGTTGGCCCGGCACCCGCGACATCGAGGTCCGGGGCGCGGCCCTGGACGACGCGTTCTTGGCTCTCACGGCCACCCATGACGACCGGGCCACCAACGACCTGACCGCCATCGACGACGGCCTGACCGCCGCCGCTACGCACAACAATGACGAAGAGGAGGTCGACCGATGAACGCCACGTACGTCCGCTCGGAGATCCGGCGCAGCTTCCGGACGCCGCGGTACCTGATCTTCGCGTTCGGCATGCCGCTGCTCATGTTCTTCGTATTCGGCCGGGCCTACGGGCACGGCACGCTGGGCGGCATCTCGGTGCCGGCGTACATCATGGTGTCGATGGCCACGTTCGGGGCCATGAGCGCGGTCTTCGGCACCGGCGGCCGCATCGCCATGGAGCGCGTCGTCGGCTGGAACCGCCAGCTCCGGCTGACGGCGCTCTCGGGCCGCGGCTACGTGAGCGGCAAGGCGCTGGCCGGGTTCGCGGTGGCCGTCCCGTCGCTGGCCCTCGTGTTCGTGGCCGGTGCGGTGTTCCATCACGTGGATCTTTCCGCTGGACGGTGGGTGGTCCTCGCTGCGTCGATCCTGCTGGCGCTGCTGCCGATCGCCGCCCTCGGCGTCTTGATCGGGTACGTGGCCAAGTCGGACAGCCTGCAGGCGGTGTCCGGCGGGATCTACAGCCTGCTGGCGCTGTTCGGCGGCCTGTGGATCCCGGTCCAGAGCTTCCCGACCTGGCTGGTGGACGTCTGTAAGGCACTGCCGGTCTACTGGGTGGCCGATGCCGGCCGGGAGGTGCTGCAGGGCCACTGGCTCGGATGGGAAGGTGTAGGGGTGCTGGCCGCGTGGACCGTCGTGCTCGGCGTCCTCGCCGCCCGGGCCTACCGCCGCAGCACCGCCCGGGGGTAGTCGTGGACCGCCGGTGTTCGGCCGCCGTTCCCCCGGACCGCTCGGCCCACCAGGACGGCCCGGTCCACCCAGACCGCTCGGACCACCCGGACCGCTCGGCCCACCAGGATGGCCCGGTCCACCCAGAGCGCTCGGAGGGCCCCCGGGACCGGCTGCGCCGGGGATGGGCCACGCTGCGGGCCGGCGAGGACAGTGCGTTCCGGGTCGCTGGCTCAGCGGAGGAACGGCGGGGCTTCATCGTCCGCTGGCGGCTGTTCGCGGGCATCTTCCTCGTCTACCTGGTGGCGCCGGTGGTGGAGCTGTGGCGCCACGACGCCATCGACCAGCGGATCGTCGGCGTGGGTCTGTTGGCGGCGTTCGTCGTGCTCTACCTGGCGGTGGTGCCGGCCATCGCGTTCGGATCGGGCCGGCGGTGGCGCGCCGTCACCGCGGTCGCCATGACCGTCATCGTCGTGGTGTACCTGATCGTCTGCGGCACAAGCGGGCTGGTCATGGTGCCGTACCTGGCGGTCGCGCTGGCGCTGCTGCTGGACCTGATCTGGGCGATCCGGGTGATCCTGCTCCTGAGCGTCGCCACCCTGCTGGTCCCCCAGCACGTGGCCGGCTGGACAGCGCCGGGTCTGCAGTGGGAGCTGGCCCTCCCGGCGGTGCTGGCGAGCGCGGTGATGGTCGTCCTGCGGATCAACGCCGGCACGCACGGCGAGCTGGTGGTGGCCGAGCGCGAGATCGAACGGCTGGCGGCCGAGCAGGAGCGGCTGCGGATCGCCCGCGACCTGCACGATCTGTTGGGCCACGCGCTGACGACGATGACGATGAAGGCCGAGCTGGCCGCCCGGCTGATCGAGCGCGAGCCAGCGCGGGCGGCGGCGGAGATGGTCGAGGTGGCCGCGCTCAGCCGACAGAGCCTGGCCGACGTCCGGGCCACGGTCGCGGGCTACCGAGAGGTCAGTCTGGCGACGGAGCTGGCGACCGCCCGAGAGGTGCTGCAGGCGGCGGGCATCGAGGCGGAGCTGCCGGCGAGCACCGAGGACGTCGCCGGCGAGCTGCGCGAGCTGTTCGGCTGGGCGCTGCGGGAGGGAGTGACGAACGCCATGCGGCACAGCCACGCCCACCATCTGACCGTTCGCCTCAGCGCCCAGTCGATCGAGATCGTCAACGACGGTACGACAACCGAGGCCGAAACGAACGGCTCGATCGGCGCCGGTTGGGTCGACGACGAAGCGGGCGGTGGCAGCGGACTGGCCGGGCTGAGCGAGCGGGCGGCAGCCGTCGGCGGCCGCGTCCAGGCCGGGCCGGACGGCCCGACGCGGTACCGGCTACGGGTCGACGTGCCGGCGTGATCCGCGTCCTGCTCGCCGACGACCAGCAGCTCGTCCGGGGGGCGCTCGCCGCGCTGCTGGCGCTCGAAGAGGACGTCGAGATCGTCGGCGAGGTCGGCCGCGGCGACGAAATCGTGGCCGCGTCGGAGGAGCTGCGCCCGGACGTGGCGATCATCGACGTCGAGATGCCCGGGCTGGACGGCTTGGCGGCGACGGCCGCGCTCCGGGCCGCGGTGCCGGACGTCCGCGTCCTCATCGTGACGACGTTCGGCCGGCCGGGTTACCTGCAGCGGGCGATGGAGGCGGGCGCGCTCGGCTTCATGGTCAAGGACGCGCCACCGGACGAGCTGGCGGCGGCCGTCCGGCGGGTGGCCGCTGGCGAACGGGTCGTCGACCCGGCACTGGCGGCGGAGACGCTGGCCGGTGGGACGAGCCCGCTGACCGGCCGGGAGCGGGACGTCCTCGTCGCGTCGCGGGACGGCTCGACGGTCAGCGACGTCGCGGCCCGGCTGTTCCTCAGCGAGGGGACGGTGCGGAACTACCTGTCGTCGGCGATCGCCAAGACGGGGTCGCGCAACCGGGTCGAAGCGGTCCAGCTGGCCACCGAGCGCGGCTGGCTCTGATCAGCCCCCGATCTCGCTCGCGGGACCGAACCCGAAGGAGGCGCCAGCCTGGTGCGCACGTTGGACTGAGGAACCGCGGGCGATACTCGGTCAGTGATGCCGGGCCATCGCCAAGGGCCGCCGCTGGAACGCGAAGAATCTCTACATCGACAACGACGTCTCGGCCTTCGATCAAGGTAACTCGGCCCGAGTTCGCGGCCTTCGGACCGGGCCAAGCAACCCACTCTCGATCCTTCAGACACCGGACGGTTCGACGTCGGGCGTTCTTCGGTTCGGAGACGGAGAGGCGACGAGCAACTAAACCGCCTTGCTGCCCCCACCAAGCGAGCAGTCCGAGCACAACCACAAGGATCGCCGGGCGCTCCTGCCGGAGACAAGAACTCCATCGCCGTAGCCAACGTCGTCGACATCCCCCCAGGGGGCCAGTCCTCGTCCGCCTCCAGGCGGGGCCGTGGCCGGATGGCCCGATAAGGGGCCGCGGCCGCATCATCCGCCAAAGGTCAGGCCGCTGGTCACCGCTACCCAGTCGATCGAGAAGGCGTGCCTCAGGGAAGACCTCGCAAGCCGATCAGCAGCGTTCAGGGTCGTGTGACACCACCATGATGAACTGGTCAGACGATTCCCGACTTGAACGAAGAAGACCCAATCAATACTATCTTCACATCGTGCGCGCACGTTCGCGCGTGGGTTCGCGCGTGTGTTTTAATCTCAGTGATCTTGTGGGATGATGGCCGTAGTCGGCGCCATCCTCTAGGAGGTGAGCCAATTGGCCATGCTCGCGCGAAAGAAGGGCACCGAAACCGCTAGGCGGCTAGCGGGTGCTGCGTCTGAAAGACGGGACCCGCTTGTTTCGGTCATCGAGCCGCCCGTGGACGATTCGTCAGCCGATGATCCTGTCCAAAGGGTCATTGCGCCAGGTAAGCGTTGGAGAGCCAATTCGGTCAGTGCTCTCGTCGGGCAACCCTCGGAGGAAGCACGGAGTCGTGCAGAGCGTAGCTCCAAGGCGCTTCAAGACTCCGAAGGGGAAGCACGGCGCAAATCCTCGGTACTCGGTCGTCACTGAGCGGGACCGTCGCTTGCGACCGCGAGCCACCCGGCCCTCGGAGGGGTACCCCCTCTTCCAATCGGACCTCGACGGCCTAAGCTTCTAACAATCCCCTTTACCATACGCTAACCTCGCCCTTTGTGGACGAGAAGCAGAGCACCGAGAATGCAGAGCGTGGACGATTCCAGCTTTGGACCCCGGACGACGAACCCGGGAACGTCATTACGGTTTCAGGTAGCTCCTCCGCCGGCTGGAATCGTATTCGTGCGATGTATGCACCGTCTGGCGATCAGGTTCTCGACCAGGTGATCGAAATAGCGATTCAACACAAGACGGTTAGCGTTTTCGTTGAGCGGCGCTACATAGACTTCGATTTTCGGAGCGAACATTCGCAGTTTTATGGCGGGACGTTCCGCAGATATCCCTCCGTTTGCCACCGCCTCCACTTCTTCTCTGCCGAACTTGATCGAGAGCTGAAGCTGCTGCCTACACTCAAAAAGAATAACCGTTATCACGGGTATAGTGTGATGCGACCAATACCGACTCGCCCCGTCGGTCGAACCATGCTGGCACCCCCGCCTTCCATGGCACATGCGGCGATTGCCAAATGTACCGACCAAGTCGATATCTTCGGGACGCCATTTGAGGTAACGGGCGTCCCATTCATTAGTCAGGATCAACAGTACTCACGGTGCACGCACGCCGCGCTATGGATGACCTTGTATCTACACTATCTCAAGCACGGAATGCCGCGGCACCTACCGATGGAAGTCCATCAAGCGACGCAAGGGGGAGAAGTTCATGGGCGCGACGTTCCGTCTGACGGACTTACTCCTGCACAGATGTTGTATGGCCTCCAAAAGCTTGGACTATCCCCCATTCAAATTAACCTTCCAAGTTCGCCCCGAAGCAACCGAAAAGCGGCCGAGGAAGGGCTTTATCCCATCGTTTGTCGTGCCGTAAACAGTTACACTCCGGCAATCATTATCGGAGAAAGTCACGTATGGGTTGTCGTAGGATATCGACTAGAACGATCTAGGCTAGGCCCGCGAACCGTACTGATACGACATGACGATGAGCGGGGCCCGTACATCGAGGTGCAGGACCCTTGGAATGAGCCAACACGTGCTCACAAATCTTGGATACAGGCGATAATCCCCTTGCCTCAAAAGGTATACCTGGGCGGCGAGCGCGCCGAAATTCTAGGTCGAGACGGCTTTCTAGAGAACGTGCTAGGAGTATTCGGTACGAAAGCACAAGAAGATCTTTTGGGGGGCCGGCTACTTGAGTTCCGCACTTACGCAATTCGCTCAACTGAGTTCAAGGAAGCTGCTGGTGGAAGGCTAAACGGAGTCATCGCTGACTTTTACAAGTTTATGCATTTGCCACGGTACATTTGGGTGGTGGAAGTGATTGACATCGACCAGATGCTGGACGGCAAGCCATGCTGTTTGGGAGAGGTAATTATCGACGCAACGGCGCATCACCTCAAGAACCCTCTAGACGAGGACGCAATCCTTTCGGTTCACGTGGCGGGCGTAGTGGTTCAAACTACTGTAGACCACGGCACCATTCGTACGACAGAGGTGGACTTGACCAAGCCGTACCCTTCCGGTTGTCCCGCAACCAAGCACTTGTTGGCCACGCAGCCCGCCTCTCGAGTTACTAAAAGCGGCTGACCATATAGTCCTTCCACGATCGTTTACCAATTCGTTCTGAGGTGCTCGCCAAAGGTTGCTGGGATATTCGAGATGACCCGGGACGAGCGCTTGCAGATCTGACGATTCCCGAGAAGGTAAATGGAAATGCAGCTCCCATCGCTGCTACCGCCAACATCTTCTGTGGCTGGTTCCAGCCAAACATAAATACGAGAGCTCCGCAGGCGACATAGACTAGCGAACCAAGAAGCTCCAAGGAGCTCGGCCATTTATTCTTCTTTAGCATTTCTCCAATTCTAATGAACTCAGCAATCAATCCCCCCAGAAATCCAAAGAAAACCGTGGGCCAGAAGCCATGAACGGTCGGCACTAGCCAACCGAACGGAGACGACTAGACTCTTCCCCAGTCATACGACGAGCGCCAAGCCAACGGGCTCCTTCGTTAGTCAACGACCAAACCCCAAACTCGTCTCGAACTAGAAGACCATCCTGTTCGGCTTTATTCAGGTACTTTCGAATATTTCCCGGGTGAAGATTTATAAATCCGGCCAACTCGTCGACGCTTGCCGAGTGCCATTGATCTAGAAGATAGAGAATATCCTCGGTCCATTTTTCTCTAACGGCATTCGTTGGAAGTCGTTTAGGCGAGTTTCGTGGTCGTTCATACGACCTAGCAAACTCTTCTACCTTCCTTCGCTCGATAAACCAGTGCGGGCCCTTCCTCTCACCAGGCAAGCGGCCGTCGCGAACCATCTCATTGATGGTTGCCCGGTGAACTCCAACGATCGATGCTGCTTCTTCAAGACCTATTAGCCTGTGGGCGCTTGTCACGACCCAAGTATCGCCCGCAGATGCGCGCGAGTGGTGGATCTACGCCAACCCGGCCGATGAGACCGCTACGGCCATCGCCGGCCTGCGCCTTGTTTGGCAAGCAACAGCACCGGCGGGACGCGAGACGCGGCGCTCGGTCGGCGGAATCCGTCGGCAGCTTCACCCAAGCAATGGCGCTACTAAGCGGCCGCCGGTCCTATGGGAACTTGCTTCCCCCTCGGCGGCCCGGCCGGCTCAGCCGATTTGGCCGCGCAGCGCGGCGAGCCAGGCGTCGGCCTCGCGCCAGGCCTGGTCGGCCTGCTGGCGGCGGACGATGGCGTGCGGACCGGCCGCGGGGTACGAGCCGAGCAGCTTGACGCCCGCGAGCTCGGCGTGGAGGTCGCGGAGGCAGTCGGCGACGACCTCGTCGTCGAGGTGGCCGGCGAGGTCGATGGCGAAGCAGTAGTCGCCGAGACCGCGTTTGGTCGGTCGGGACTCGAGCCGGGTCAGGTTGATGTTGCGGGCGGCGAACTGGCCGAGGATGCCGTGCAGGCTGCCGGGGTGGTCGTCGCCCTGGAAGCAGACGATGGTCGTCCGGTCGTGGCCGGTTGGTGCGGGGATCCCAGCGGCCGCGACGGCGAGGAACCGGGTCTGGTTGTCGGGGAAGTCCTCGACGTCGTCGAGCAGGATCGACAGCCCGTAGAGGTCGGCAGCGAGGCGGGGGGCGACGGCTGCGGTCCCGGGCTCGGGATGCTCGCCGACGACTCGGGCGGCGTCGGCGGTGGACGTGGCGGCGACGAGCTCGGCGTCAGGGAGCTGGTCGCCGAGGGTGCGGCGGCACTGGGCCAGGGCGACGGGATAGGAGAGGACCCGGCGCACGGACGACAGGTCGGTGCCGGGGGGGGCCATCAGGTGCAGGTGGATGTCGAGGACGACCTCGCGCTGGATGAGGAGGTCGACGTCGAAGATCAGGGCGTCGAGGGTGTCCCGGACCATGCCGTCGATGGCGTTCTCGATCGGGACGAAGCCGACGTCGACCTGACCGCTGGCGACCGCGTCGAGGACGTCGGCGATCGTCGAGCGCGGCTCGAGCGCGGCGGCCGCGTAGTCGGGCTGGGTGAGCAGCGCCTCCTCGGTGAAGGTGCCGACCGGCCCGAAGAAGGCCACCGAGGTCACAGGGGTGGTCACATCGGGGCAGGATAGTGACCGTATGGACGAGCCCGTGTTGCGCCAGCTACTCGCCGACGTCGCGGCCGGCCGGTGCCGGCCGGACGACGCGGTCGACCGCCTCCGACGCCTGCCGTACGCGGACCTCGGGTTCGCCCGCGTCGACCACCACCGGGCGCTGCGCCAGGGGCTGGCGGAGACGGTCTACGGGCCGGGGAAGACGGCGGAGCAGTGCGCGGCGATCGTCGTCGAGCTGCTGTCGGAGGACGCCGGGCCGGTGCTCCTGACCCGAGCCGATCCGGACCAGGTCAAGGCAGCCGTGGCCGCCGCCGCGGCCGCGGGCCATGACGACGGCGTCGTGACCGGGAACTGGCCGCTGGCGACGGTGGCCTGGCGCCCGGCGGCCGGCCGGGACGGCACGGTCGTCGTCGTGACGGCCGGGACGGCCGACCTGCCGGTGGCCGGCGAGTGCGTCGCGGTGCTCGACGCGCTCGGCTTCGGCGCGGAGCTCATCGCCGACTGCGGCGTCGCCGGCCTGCACCGCCTGCTGGCCGCGGCCGACCGGATCGCCGCGGCGGACGCGGTCGTCGTCGTCGCGGGCATGGAGGGCGCGCTGGCGAGCGTCGTCGGCGGGATGACCGGTGCACCGGTCGTCGCGGTGCCGACGAGCGTCGGCTACGGCGCGTCGCTCGAAGGGGTGACCGCGCTGCTGGCGATGCTGGCGTCGTGCGCGTCGGGGATCACGGTCGTCGGCATCGACAACGGGTACGGCGCCGCCTGCGCGGTCGCCCGCCTCCTCCGATGACCACGGAGCGGATCGCCTGGTGGCATTGTTTCGCCGGCATCGCCGGGGACATGGCGTTGGGCAGCCTCGTCGACGCCGGGGCCGATCTGGACGAGGTCCTCGGGCTGCTCCGCCGGCTCCCGCTGCCGGGCTGGGACCTGCGGTGCGAGCCGGTGCTCCGCGGCGGGGTGGCGTGCACGCGGGCCGTCGTCGAGGTGACGGACGACGCGACCGCCCGGACGCACGCCGACATCGACGACCTCCTGACGGCCGCGAAGCTACCGACCCGCGTCGAGCAGCGGTCCCGGGCGGCGTTCGGCGCGCTGGCCGAGGTCGAGGGCGCGCTCCACCGGCAGGACCCAGCCGCCGTCCACTTCCACGAGGTCGGCGGCCACGACGCGGTGGTCGACGTCGTCGGGACGATGGCCGCGCTCGAGGTCCTCGGGATCGACCGGGTGGCGGCGTCACCGGTGGCGACGGGGACCGGCACGATCCGTTCGGCCCACGGCCGGCTGCCGAACCCGTCTCCCGCGGTCGTCCGCCTGCTGGCCGGCGCACCGGTCTACGGGCGCGAGACGAGCGTCGAGCTGACGACGCCGACCGGCGCCGCGCTGCTGGCCACGCTGGCGACGTCGTTCGGCCCGCTGCCGGCAATGACGGTGGCCGCGTCGGGCTTCGGCGCCGGCAGCCGCGAGCTCGACGACCTGCCGAACTGCACGCAGGTCGTCGTTGGCACGGCGGTGACCGACACGACGGGGACCAGCGGCCCCGGCCAGCCGGTCACGGTGGTCGAAGCGAACCTGGACGACGTCACTGGGGAGCAGCTCGGCCAGGCCATCGCCGCCCTCTTCGACGCCGGCGCGTACGACGCATGGGTGACGCCGGCGGTCATGAAGAAGGGCCGGCCGGCCCACGTCCTCCACGCCCTCTGCGACCCGGCGCAGACGGCGGCCGTGCGGGAGGTCGTCGCCCGGACGACCGGGACGTTCGGTATGCGGGCGGTCGGCGGCGAACGGTGGCCGGCGGCCCGGCGGATGGCGGAGGTCGTCGTCGGCGGCGAGACGATCCGCATGAAGATCGGCGACGGGCGGGCGAAGCCGGAGTTCGACGACGTCGCCCGGGCGGCCGGTCGGATGGGCCTGCCGGCCCGCGAGGTCGCGTCACGGGCGGAGGAGGCGTGGCGACACGACGGTGGGGGTCACGGAAGCGGTACCGGCGGGACGCCGTGACGCGCCGGTCGGCGCCGGTGCGGGCCGCTCTCCTGGCCGCAACCGCCCTCCTGGTCATCACCGCTTGGGCCGGCACTGGTCTTTCGGCGGCGTCGGCCGCCAAGACCGGGTCAGCCGCCACCGTGTCACCGATCGCTTGGACGCCGTGCGCCAACGACCCGGGCTACCGCTGTGGCACCGTGCGCGTGCCGGTCGACTACGACCACCCGGCCGGCCCGTCGCTGTCGCTAGCGGTCATCGAGAAGCCGGCGACGGCGCCGGTCGGCCGACCCGGCGTCCTGCTGTTCAACCCCGGCGGCCCCGGCGAGAGCGGGGTGCAGATCCTCCCGGTCCTCGCCTCACTGGTGCCGCCGGCCGTCGCCGCCCGCTTCGACCTCGTCAGCTTCGACGAGCGGGGCACCGGCGCCAGTGATCGACTGGCCTGCGGCCCGTCGCCGGCGGCCGCGGCGAGCGTCGTCCCGGTGCCGGCGAAGGCCGGCGGTCCGCTCCCGGCGGCGAGCACGTACCGCACGATGGCCACGGACTGCCGGACGCGGTACCCGGCGCTCTTCGCCGACGTCGACACGACCGCCGCGGCCCGCGACATGGACCGGGTCCGCCAGGCGCTCGGCGTCTCGCAGATCGACTACTGGGGCCTCTCGTACGGGACGGTGCTCGGGTCGACGTACGCCCGGCTGTTCCCGGACCGGGTGCGGGCGATGATCCTGGACGGGGCGGTGGACGCGACGCAGTCGTTGACGACGCAGGCCGCCCAGGAGGCGCCGGCGATCGAGCAGTCGCTCGACCACTTCTTCACGACGTGCGCGGCGGAGACGGCCTGCCCGCTCGGACCGGATCCGGCGGCCTACTACGACCGGGTGACATCGGCCCTGACCACCCACCCGCTGCCGGCCCCGGGCGCCGGGGACGACGTGCCGGTCACGGTTGGCGACCTCGACGCGGCGACGCTCTTCTACCTCAGCGTGCCGACGTTCGCCGGGTCGTTCCCGACAGCCGTCGTGGCCGCGGCCGGCGGCAACGGGGCGCCGCTGCGGTCGCTGTCACTGGCGTTCGAGCAGGATCTCGACGGCACGTCGCTCGTCGGCCCGCAGTGGACGTACGCCTGCAACGACGCCACCGAACGGCCGGCGGCGACCGACGCCGGCACCCTGGCCCGCTCGCTGGCTGCCCGCTACGGCCAACTCGGCGGCTACGCGGTCACGTACGACCTCGGCGCGTGCACGGACTGGCCGGCGGCGACCGACCCGATCACCGCAGTCGCGGTCCACGGTGGGCCGCCGATCCTCGTCATCGGCAACACCGGGGACCCGAACACGCCACATGCTGGAGCAGTCGCCCTGGCCGGGGCGCTCGGCACCGGCCACCTCGTGACGTGGGACGGCTGGGGCCACACGTGGCTCCTCAACGGGTCCACGGACGCGTGCATGCAGCAGGTCGTCGACGGCTATCTCGAGACCCGTACGGTCCCGGCCGCCGGCACGACGTGCCACTGATCTGGCGACCGGCAATCGGAAAATACGGCCTTCTATTATTGGAAAATAGCCACACCACTTTGTGGCGCCGACGGCGCATATACAGCGGGCCGAACGTCGGTTAACCTCGCTCGACGTGAGCCCGAGCCCTCCGGAACCGGCCGCCACGGCCGACCCGTCGTTGGCCGACCCGCTGGCCGACTCGCCGCCGGCCCAATCCCCGCCGGCCCAATCCCCGCCGGCCCAATCCCCGCCGACTGAGCCCCCGCCCGACTCGGGCGACGGGTCGGACGCCGCGCCACCTCCGCGGCCGCACCGCTCACGACTCCGGCGCGTGATGGTCCCGTGGGGCATCATCGTCGTGCTGGGCCTCGTCATCGCGGTCGTCGTGCGGTTGTTCGTCTTCCAGCTGTACTACGTCCCGTCGACATCGATGAACCCGACGATCAAGGCCGGCGACCGGATCCTGGTCGACAAGCTCGCCTTCCACCTGCACCCGGTCGACCGGGGGGACATCATCGTCTTCCGCCGCCCACCAGCGGCACAGTGCGGGCAGCAAGACCCCGACTTCGTCAAGCGGGTCATCGGCCTACCCGGCGAAACGATCTCCGGTAAGGATGGCCACGTCTACATCGACGGCAAGCAGCTGGCCGAGCCATGGCTGCCCAAGGTGTCGACGACGTACACCGCGACTTTCGGCCCGGACAAGATACCGGCGGGCGACTACTTCATGATGGGGGACCACCGGACGACGTCGTGCGACAGCCGGTACTGGGGGCCGATCAAACGGTCGGCGATCGTCGGTGGGGTGGTCATGCGGATCTGGCCGATCTCGTCGCTCCGCTTCTATTGAGCCGCACCGATCGACAATCCGCAGTGCGGCTCGTGCGCCGGCCCGGTTACTCGGCCGCTTCGGCCAGGGCCTCGGCCAGCGTGGGGTGGACGAGCATGCTCTCGACGATGTCCTGGACTCGGAGCCCGGCGGTGACGGCGACGGCGAGCACGGAGATCAGCTCGGCCGCATGCTGGCCGACGATGGAGCCGCCGAGGACGACGCCGGTGGCCGGGTCGGAGATGATCTTGACGAAGCCCCGGGGATCGTTGTTGATGAGCGCCTTGGCACTGGCCGCGAACGGGACCTTCGTCACCCGGATCTTTCGGCCCTCGGCGAAGGCGTCGGCCTCGGCGAGACCGACGTCGGCGATCTCGGGCTCGGTGAAGATGGCCGACGCGGCCTTGTCGTAGTTCAGGTGCCGGTGGGCGACGGTATGTCCACCGACGACGTGCTCGGCGATCTTGCGGCCCTGCATCGACGCCACCGACGACAGCGGGAGCTTCCCGGAGAGGTCGCCGGCCGCATAGACGTGGGGCACGTTCGTCTGGCAGTGGTGGTTGATCGGCACGTAGCCACCCGGGTCGACCTCGATTCCGGCCGATGCCAGGCCGAGCGTCTCGGAGTTCGGGACCGAGCCGATGGCCAGCAGGGCGTGGGAGCCGGCGGCGACCCGACCGTCGTCGCAACGGACGACGACGCCATCGGCCGTCCGGTCGATACCGACGGCCCGGGCGCCCTTCAGCAACCGGACGCCGCGGCGCAGGAAGTCGTCTTCCAACACGGCAGCCACCTCGGGATCCTTGCGGGGCAGCACTTGCTGGCGGCTGACGATGAGCGTCACCGCGGCGCCGAGCGACGAGAACATGTGCACGAACTCGACGCCGGTGACGCCGGAGCCGATGACGACGAGGTGCGCCGGCAGCTCCTTCGGCGGGTACGCGTCGCGGGTGGCGAGCACGCGGTCGCCGTCGAGCTCGGCCCAGTCGGGGATACGGGGCCGGCTGCCGGTGGCGAGGAGGACGGCGTCGGCGTCGAAGCGCCGGGGCCCGTCGGCCGTCTCGGCGACGACCTCGTGCGGGCCGTCGAGCCACGCGCTCCCCTTGACGAGCTCGACGTGCTGGCTCTCCAGGATGCCGACGGTCGACGCCTCCAGCCGCTGCGTGATCGTGCCGATCCGCTGACGGAGGCCCTCGAGGTCGAGCTGGCCGCTCGTCGCCCGTAGGCCCATGCCGGCGGCCCGGTCGAGGTAGGCCATGGCGCCGCCGGTGGCGATCATCGCCTTCGACGGGATGCAGTCCCAGAGGTTGGCGGCCCCGCCGACGATGTCCCGCTCGATCAGCGTGACGTCGACACCGAGCCGGGCGGCGTACGTGGCGGCCTGCGTCCCGGCCGGTCCACCGCCGATGATCACGAACCGCATGGCGGGATCACCCCCCGTCGATGGCGTACCGGTAGACGTTCGTCTCGCGCCGGATGAACCCGAGCCGCTGGTAGAGGCGGTTCGCGGCCTCGCGGTCGGGCCGTGAGGTGAGGTCGACGGTGCGCGCGCCGGCTTGGCGCGCCACGTCGACGGCCGCCTCGACGAGGGCGGAGCCGATGCCGCCGCCGCGCTCGGTCTGGTCGACGACGACGTCCTCGATCCACGCCCGGACGCCGGTCGGCAGCCGGAAGTGGGCGAGCGTCAGCGCACCGACGATCCGGCCGCCGGCGTTCCGGGCGACGAAGAGCGTCGTCGCCGGCGACGTCGCGACCTCGTCCAACTCGGCGAACGTCGGCGGCGGCGCGGAGGACGAGAGCTGCGGCAGCAGGGTTTTGACGGCGTCGAGCAGCTCGTGATCGGCCACCGCGGCCTGCTCGACGGTCACGCCCGTCTCGGTCATCCGCGCCCCCCGACCGCTCCCGGTCCGCATCCCGTCACGGCCGCTCAGTCTTCCGGCTGGTCGGTCCCCCGCCACATCGGCTGGCGGACCCGGTCGTAGAGGACGTCGCGCTGCTCGCCGCGGATCGCCGCGAAGACGTGCTCACCCCACCGTTCGATGCCGACGAGCGGCGACGGCAGGGTCTCGGGGGTGAACCAGCCGACGTCGCGGCATTCGAGCGGGTGCGGCTCGAGCTTCCCGCCGACGGCCTTGCAGTAGAAGACGAGCGAGTAGAGCGGGATACGGGTGAAGCCGAGCCGCAGGCCGTCGAGCACCGCGATCAGCCGCACCGGCTCTGCGTCGATCCCGGTCTCCTCCTTGACCTCCTTGACGACCACCTCGGCGGCGGAATACCCGACGTCGCACCAGCCGGTCGGGTAGAGCCAGACGCCGGAGTCGGCCCGCTGGATGAGCAGCAGCTCCCCGTCGTCGTTGCCGACGGCCGCCCCGACGGCGACCTTCGGCGTGACGTACCCGGCGACGCCGCTCCCGACCTGCTCGAGCCACTCCTCGACCAGGCCGTCGGCGTCGACGGCCGCCGCGTCGCCGTCGACGGCCGACCGGATGTCGGCCGCGACGTGCAAGATCTCCTCGAACCGCTCCCGCTCGTACAGGCTCTCGGTGAAGCCGAGCCCGGTCCGGGCGATGGCCGACAGGCTCTCGCTCCAGCGCAACAGCGTCCGGGTCGACACGGTCGGGTCCACGGGTCGACGCTACCGCGCCCGACGGCGGGGCCGCGGTGGAGCAGAATGTGCTGTGCCCGTGAACGACGACTGCCGCCACTACATCATGCAGACGACCGGGCGGGGCGACAAGCTCGAACGCTGCAAGATCGGCGCCAACGACCCGCTGCCGTTCGCCTGCCCGGATGGCTGCGTCTTCTACGAGCCGCGGCGGGTGTCGTCGGCCGGTTGGCAGGTGCCGCGCGACGACGACCCACCGGCCGGCCGGCGCTGACCCGACGGGCCGCCTCGGCGGCGGCCGGGCGGTAACGGTGACGGCCCCCGAGCCGACCCCAACCGGCCCAGCCGACGCGTTGCCGGTGCTCCCGGCCGGCCCGTTCCGGCTCCGGGCGTTCGAGCCCCGGGACGTGGCGATGGTGGTCGAGGCGTCCGTGGACCCGGTCATTCCGCTGATCTCCAGCGTGCCGCCGGAGGCATCGGCGACGGACGCAGCGGCGTTCGTCGCCCGCCAGCGCCACCGGCTGCGGGACGGCTACGGCTACTCGTTCGTCATCGCCGAGATCACCGGACCGCCGACCGCCGCTGGCCCTCCCGGTCCTCCCGGCCACCCCAATGCCCCTGACCACCCCGACGCCGCCGCCGACCGGGGCGTCGGGTCGATCGGCCTGTGGCTCCGCGACATCGACCTCGGCCGGGCGTCGGTCGGCTACTGGGTCGTCCCGTCCGCTCGCGGTCGCCGGGCGGCCGGCTTCGCCGTGGCGTCACTGGCCGCGTGGGTGTTCGACCAACTGGCGATCCCGAGGCTGGAGCTCCACGTCGAACCGTGGAACGTCGCGTCGATCAGGACGGCCGAGCGGGCCGACTTCGTGCGCGAAGGGCTCCTCCGCTCGTGGCAAGGGGTCGGTGATGAGCGCCGCGACGTCTACGCGTACTCGCTGCTCCCGACCGACAGCCGGTAGTCCCGCCGACCGGTAACCCGGGCGCTCAGCTCAGCCCTCGAGGACGTCGCCGAGCAGGTCGACCTGGACGCCCTCGCGGCGGAGCCAGGCCAGGCTCTGGTCGACGACGGACGCGTCACCCTGGAGCTCGCAGACGATCCAGCCACCGGTGTCTTCGACGTTGGCTCGGCGGATGTTCGGGTCGACGTCGAAGTGGCGGACCATCCGGGCGAGCAGCGGCAGGCGAACGAGCGACTCGGGGAAGGTGATCCGGACGGGCACACGGACGGTGCTCATCGCCTGTTCCCTCCCGCTACCGGGCTCGCCCCCGCGCCCGGGCCGGCCAACCCGCCGCCCGCCGGGCCGGCAAGCACCCGGTTGAGGCTGCCGGAGCGGAGCCCCTCGAGGTCGAGCGCGACGAAGTCGTACCCGGCCGACCGGACGGCGTCG
Organism: uncultured Actinomycetota bacterium; assembly: GCA_963745595.1. Taxonomy (GTDB): domain Bacteria; phylum Actinomycetota; class Acidimicrobiia; order Acidimicrobiales; family RAAP-2; genus DASZUK01. Next base: position 28,588 of record CAVUYB010000021.1, read on the forward strand.
ACGACGTCGTCACGCTGTTCGACGACCGCGGCGAGGGCGGCCTCGGGAACCTCGATCCGGGCCACCGGGCCGTGGTGTCGGACGCGGAGCTCGCTGAACCCGAGCCGGCGCAGCGCGGTCTCGGCCCGGGCCACCGAACCGAGCGTGCCGACGGTCACCGGCGTGCCGTAGGGGACGCGGGACGCGAGACAGGCGGCGGCCGGTTTGTCCCAGGTCCGCAGGCCGGACCGGCGGGACCACTGCCGCACGCTGGCCTTGGTGAAGCCGGCGTCGACCAACGGGAACCGGGCGCCCCGGGCGGCGGCGGTGGCCTGGCCGGGACGGTGGTCGCCGAGATCGTCGAGATTGACCCCCAGCACCACCGTGCCCCCCTCCGACCGGGCGAGCGGCTCGACGACGTCCATCAGCGCGGTCTTGCAGTGGGCGCAGCGGTCGGCCCCGTTGGCGACGTACGCCGGGTCGTCCATCTCGGCCGTCGGAACGGCGACCCATCGGAGGCCCCACTCGGCGGCGAGGGCGCGGCAGTCGGCCGCCTCCTCGGGGGCCAGCGACGGCGAGACGGCGGTGACACAGAGGACGCGCTCGGGGCCGAGGAGGTCGTGGGCCACCCGGGCGAGGAACGCGGAGTCGGCACCGCCGCTGAACGCGACGACGACTCGCCCCAGTCCGGAAAGCTCAGCCTGGAGGGCCTCGATCGTGCCCCGCGCCCGGGACCCCGCTGGTGCCCGAGACGCCGATACCCCGGACTCATCCGGCGCCCGCAAGGCGTGGACCGGCGCCTCGGTTCGGGTCGACGCGTCGACCTGGCTCATCGGGTGGCCCCGGCGCGGTCGAGCACGTCGGCGAGGTCGGCGACGAGGCCGGTGTAGAACGGCCCGAACTCGGCGTAGTGGGCGGACGCCCCGTCGAAACGCATCTGGTAGACGCACTCCTTCAGGTCGTCGGGATGCACGCCGAAGAGCGTGACGCCCCACTCCCAGTCGTCGAGACCGGTCGAGCCGGTGATGAGCTGGAGGATCCGGCCGTGGAAGGTACGGCCGACCGCGCCGTGGGCGAGCATGAGGGCCTTGCGGGCGTCGAAGTCGAGGGCGAACCAGTTGTGGTCGGCATTGCGCCGCTTCGACATCGGGTAGAAGCAGTACGCGGGCTTGCCGGCCGGCGGCAGCTCCGGGAAGAGGCGGGCCTGCTTCATCTGGTCGGGAAGGCCGGCCGCGTACTCGGAGAGCTCGGTCAGCGAGACGTACGACGCGACCGGCACCAACCCGGCCTGTTGGACCGCGGTCTGGAACCGCCGGAGCTCCCAGAGATCCGGACCGAGCACCATCAGCCCGACGTCGGCCTTATGGCCGAGCATCGCCGCCGCGACGACCTGGTTCCCGCCCTTGCGGGCCACCTCCTCAGCGGCCAGGACCGCCGGGACGTCGACCGCGGCGACGCCGCCGACGGGGATCCGGCAGAAGAGGTGGAGGACGCCCCAGCCGACCGCCGGCTGGACAGGTTCGACGGCGTCAGGGCTGACCATCCCGCCAGCTTACGGACCGTCCGCCCCCGGGCGCGACGAAGGGGCGCCGAAGCGCCCCTTCGTCCTTTCGTGAACCATCCAGGTCGGACGAGACGTCCTCCCCGTCGCTGGTCGGACGAGAAGTCCGCCGTGCCGCTGGTCGGACTAGAAGTCCTCCATGCCGCCGCCGGGCATGGCCGGGGCGTCCTTCTCGGGCTTGTCGACGATGACGGCCTCGGTCGTGAGGAAGAGCGCAGCGATCGACGCGGCGTTCTGCAGGGCGGACCGGGTCACCTTGGCGGCGTCGATGACACCGGCGGCGAAGAGGTCGCCGTACTCGCCGGTCGCCGCGTTGAGCCCCTCGGCACCCTTGAGGTTGCGGACCTTCTCGACGATGACGCCACCTTCGAGACCGGCGTTGACGGCGATCTGCTTCAGCGGCTCTTCGACGGCACGGGCGACGATCCGGGCGCCGGTGGCCTCGTCGCCGTCGAGCTTCTCGGCGCGGTCGAGGATGGCGCTCTGGGCCCGCAGCAGGGCGACGCCGCCGCCGGGGACGACACCCTCCTCGATGGCGGCCTTCGTGGTGGAGACCGCGTCCTCGATCCGGTGCTTCTTCTCCTTCAGCTCGACCTCGGTGGCCGCACCGACCTTGATGACGGCGACGCCGCCGGAGAGCTTGGCCAGCCGCTCCTGCAGCTTCTCGCGGTCGTAGTCGGAGTCGGTGTTCTCGATCTCGGCCTTGATCTGGTTGATCCGGCCCTTGATGTCGGCGTCGTCGCCGGCGCCCTCGACGATCGTCGTCTCGTCCTTGGTGACGACGACCTTGCGGGCGGTGCCGAGCAGCTCGATGCCGATGTTCTCCAGCTTGAGGCCGACCTCTTCGGTGACGACCTGGCCGCCGGTGAGGATGGCGATGTCCTGGAGCATGGCCTTGCGACGCTCGCCGAAGCCGGGGGCCTTGACGGCGACGCTGCGGAAGGTACCGCGGATCTTGTTGACGACGAGGGTGGCGAGCGCCTCGCCCTCGATGTCCTCGGCGACGATCACGAGCGGCTTGCCGCCCTGCATGACCTTCTCCAAGACGGGCAGCAGGTCGCGTACGGCGGTGATCTTGGAGCCGACGAGCAGGATGTACGCGTCCTCGAGGACGGCCTCCATGCGCTCGGGGTCGGTGACGAAGTACGGCGAGATGTAGCCCTTGTCGAAGCGCATGCCCTCGACGAGGTCCATGTCCATGCCGAAGGTCTGCGACTCCTCGACGGTGATGACGCCGTCCTTGCCGACCTTGTCGATCGCCTCGGCGATCATCCCGCCGATCTCGGTGTCGGCGGCGGAGATGGACGCGACCTGGGCGATCTGCTCCTTCGAGTCGGTCTCCTTGGCGATGCCGTGGATGGCGGTGATCGCCTCTTCGACGCCGGTCTCGATGCCCTTCTTGAGCGACATCGGGTTGGCGCCGGCGGCGACGTTGCGCAGCCCCTCGTGGACCATCGCCCAGGCGAGGACGGTGGCGGTGGTCGTCCCGTCACCGGCGACGTCGTCGGTCTTCTTGGCGACCTCCTTGACGAGCTCGGCGCCGATCCGCTCGTACGGGTCCTCGAGCTCGATGTCCTTGGCGATCGAGACGCCGTCGTTGGTGATCGTCGGCGCGCCCCACTTCTTGTCGAGCACGACGTTGCGACCCTTGGGCCCGAGCGTGACCCGGACGGCGTCGGCCAGCTTGTTCATGCCGGTCTCGAGGGCCCGGCGGGCTTCCTCGTCGAAGGCGATCAGCTTGGGCATGTGGTCGTTTCCTCCGTTGCTCAGCCGGCCCCGTGCCGGCGTCGTCCTGCTGAACACCCTACCGGGTCGTTTAGCACTCTCGTACGTCGAGTGCTAACAGCAAACCACGCGGGGCCGGAGGGGTCAACCCCCGATCGGCTCGCCGGGCTCGGTGCCGGGCGACGCACCGGGGTGCGGCTGCTCTGTACCGGATCAGCCGCCGGCCGCCCCAGATCAGCCGCCGGCCGTCTCCCGGGCCGGCGGGATCAGCCGCCGGCGACGGCCGGGACGACCGAGATGGTCTGGCCGGCGGTCACGGGGGTGGAGAGGCCGTCGAGGAAGCGGACGTCCTCGTCGGCGAGGAAGACGTTGACGAACCGGCGGAGCTGGCCGGCGTCGTCGAAGAGGCGCTCGGCGAAACCGGGGTAGCTGGCGTCGAGGGCCTTCAGCGCCTCGCCGACCGTCGATCCGTCGACCTCGACCTCGCCGGTGCCGGCGGTCAGGGTGCGCAGCTGGGTGGGGATGCGAACGGACACGCTCATCGGGCGGGCTCCTCGGTGATCGGCAAATGGTGGTCCGGGTCGACGGCGGCATCGAAGGCGTCGAGGGTCGGCTCGATCGTCACGGTCGGGCCGGCGGTCCCGGCGAGGGCCTCGACGGTCTTCAGCCCGTGCCCGGTGACGAGGGCGACGACGCGCTCGTCACGCCGGACGACGCCGTCGGCGACGAGCTTGGCCAGGGTGGCGATCGTCACGCCGCCGGCCGTCTCGGCGAAGATGCCCTCGGTCCGGGCGAGCAGGCCGATGGCGTCGATGATCTCGGCGTCGGTGACCGCGGCGCAGCCGCCGCCGGACCGGCGGATCGTCTGCAGGGCATACCAGCCGTCGGCGGGGTTACCGATGGCGAGCGACTTGGCGATCGTCGACGGCCGGACCGGCCGGATGGTGTCGGTGCCCTCGGCGAAGGCCGTCGCGACCGGCGAGCAGCCGACGGCCTGGGCGCCGGAGATACGGACCGAGGGAACCTCGTCGAGCAGCCCGACCCGGCCGAGCTCGTCGAAGCCCTTGGCGACCTTCGTCAGCTGGCTCCCGGAGCCGATCGGGACGACGACGTGGTCGGGCGCCTCCCAGCCGAGCTGCTCGGCTATCTCGAAGGCCAGGGTCTTCGAGCCCTCGGCGTAGTACGTGCGGACGTTGACGTTGACGAACGCCCAACCGGGTCGTTCGCTGGTCAGCTCGGCGCACAGCCGGTTGACGTCGTCGTAGTTGCCCTTGACGGCGACGACGGTGCCGCCGTAGACGGCGGTCATCGTGACCTTGGCCGTCTCGAGGTCGTCGGGGAAGAGCACGACCGAGGCCATCCCGGCGCGGGCCGCGTGGGCCGCGACGGAGTTGGCGAGGTTGCCGGTCGACGCGCAGGCTGCGACCTTGAAACCGAGCTGGCGGGCTTTCGTGAGGGCGACCGAGACGACGCGGTCCTTGAACGAGCCGGTCGGGTTGGCCGTGTCGTCCTTGATCCACAGCTCGCCGAGCCCGAGCTCGGCGGCGAGCCGATCGGCCCGGACGAGCGGGGTGAACCCGGCGCCGAGGTCGACCGGCACGGCGTCATCGACCGGTAGGAGGTCGCGGTAGCGCCAGATCGACCGCGGTCCGTCGGCGATCCGCTGGCGCGACACGGCCGCGGTGATCGCGTCGTAGTCGTACGCGACCTCGAGCGGACCGAAGCAAAAATCGCAGACGTGGAGCGCAACGGCTGGGAACTCGCGGCCACATTCCCGACAGCGCAGCCCAGTGACGTAGTCCATGATGGTCTCCTCATCGCTCGGGCATTGGCACCTGGTCCCCACACTGATCGTGCATGGCACTGGTTGCCGCGGCGTCGCAGGGCCCGTCCCTCAGCCGCTCTGGATGATCTCTCCATGGTGCTCGATGGGGAGGACCAAGTCAACATCGCCCCTCTCGCGACGACGGGGGCGGTCGAGATGGGCGATGATCGGGCGATGACCGGCGGTCCGAGGACGTTCGACGCGGCGTACGGGATCGACGAGCTGCGGGCGGCGAAGGCCGGCCGCCGCGTCACGGTCTGCATCCCGGCCCGGAACGAGGAGCGGACGGTCGGCCGGGTGGTCGACGCGGTCCGCCGTTCGCACGGTGCGGCGGGATCGGGCCTGGTCGACGAGCTGCTCGTCGTGGACGACGGCTCGACGGACGCGACGGGGGCGGTCGCCGGAGAGGCGGGGGCCCGGGTGCTCACGCGGTCGGCGGACGGCGGCGGCAAGGGTCAGGCGATGGCCGCCGGGGTGGCCGCGGCCGGCGGCGACCTGATCGTTTTCTTGGACGCTGACGTCGAGAACACGACCGGTGCGTTCGTCGCCGGACTACTCGGGCCGCTGCTCGTCGAAGAGGATGTCGCGCTGGTCAAGGGCTTCTACCAACGGCCGCTGCACGGGCAGTCGGACGGTGGCGGGCGGGTGACCGAGCTGATGGCCCGCCCGGTCATCGAGGTGCTCTTCCCCGGGCTCGTCGACGTCCGCCAGCCGCTGGCCGGCGAGACGGCCGCGCCGCGCTGGGTGCTGGAGAAGGTGACGCTGGCCCCGGGCTACGGCGTCGAGCTCGGGCTCCTGGTCGACGTGGCGGCCCGGTTCGGGACGGGCTCGATCGCCCAGGTCGACCTGGGCGTGCGGGTCCACCGGAACCGTCCGCTCGAGGAGCTGCGGCCGCAGGCGGTCGAGATCCTCGAGGTGGCGCTCGAGCGGGCCGGGCTCCCTTGACCGTGCCGGAACTGGCCTGACCGTGCCGGAAGAGGCCTAACCGTGCCGGAAGAGGACAGCCAGTAGGGTCGTCGCATGCCGGAGGTGGTCGTCTCCAACCGTGGCCCGCTGTCGTTCCGGCTCGACGACGACGGCCGGCCGGTGGCGACCGGGACCGGTGGCGGCCTCGCCGGAACGCTCCACCCGCTGCTGGCGGGGACGGGATCGACGTGGGTATCGGCGTCGATGAACGAGGCGGACCGCCTGGCGGCGGCCGAGGGCCTGATGGCCGAGGACGGCCTGCGGCTGGTCATGGTGACGCCGGAGCCGGACGTCTACCGGATGGCGTACGACGTCGTCTCGAACGCGACGCTCTGGTTCTGCCACCATCACCTCTTCGACCTGCCGCGCCGGCCGCGGTTCGACCGGCACTGGCGCGAGGCGTGGGAGGCGTACCGGGCGTACAACCGGCTGTTCGCCGACGCGGTCGCGGCGGAGGCCGGGCCGGGCGAGGTCGTGCTCGTCCAGGACTACCACCTGTCACTGGTCGGGGCGATGGTGGCGAAGTCGCGGCCGGACCTGCGGACGGTGCACTTCAGCCACACGCCGTTCGCCGACCCGAACGTGCTACGCTGCCTGCCGTCGGGCGCGGCGGGCGAGCTGCTGGCCGGGCTGGCCGGGTTCGGGGCGTGCGGGTTCCACACGACGCGCTGGGAAGGCGCGCTGCGCGCCGCGTTCGCCGATCCGGAGCTCGCGACGTTCGCGGGGACGGGCGAACCGCCGGCGACGTTCGTCGCGCCGCTCGGTCCGGATGTCGCGGCGATCACGGAGGAAGCCGCGTCGCCGACGGTGACGGCCGCCCGGGAAGAGCTCGACCGGGTCGTCGGCGACCGCCGGCTGATCGTGCGGGTCGACCGGGTCGAGCTATCGAAGAACATCCTGCGCGGCTTCGGCGCGTTCGAGGAGCTCTTGGAGACCCGGCCGGCGTGGCGCGGCCGGGTCGTCATGCTCGCGCTCGCCTACCCGTCCCGGGAGGGCCTGGCCGACTACCTGTCGTACCGCTCCGAGGTCGAGCACACCGCGGAACGAATCAACGACGCGTGGAGCACGGCCGACTGGACGCCGATCGTCCTCGACGTCGCCGACGACCGCGACCGGTCGGTCGCCGCGCTGACCCGGTACGACGTGCTGCTCGTCAACCCGGTCCGCGACGGGCTCAACCTGGTCGCCAAGGAGGGACCGCTCGTCAACACGGTCGACGGCGTCGTCGTGCTCTCGCGCGAAGCCGGCGCCTGGGAGGAGCTCCAACCGGCGGCGGTCGGGGTCAACCCGTTCGACGTCACCGGGACGGCGCTGGCCCTCGAGCTCGCGCTCGGCATGGACCCGGACGAGCGGGCGAACCGGGCGGCGGCTCTCCGCGACCTCGTCCTCGGCCGGACGGCCGCCGACTGGCTGGACGACCAGCGGGCGGCCGGCGAGCGCCTCGCCTGAGGCTCTCGCTGGCCCGGCCGGTTCAGCGGTCGGGGGGGGCGGCACCGGCGAGCTGGCGGAGCAGCGTCACCGCGCCCTGCGGCCCGTCGACGACGACGTCGGCCGCCGCCGCCACCTCCGGCGGGCTCTCCGCGTCGACGACCGCGACGCGAGCCACGGCCACCCCGCCGGCGGCCAGATCGTCGAGCGCGTCGAACGCGGGCAGGTCGCCGAGGTCGTCGCCGAAACAGGCGGCCGCGGCCCAGCCCGCTCCGAGGCGGCGGACGACCACGCCCTTGTCGCTGTCGACCGGCGGACGCAGCTCGAGCGACATCCGGCCGTCCTGGGCGACGAGGCCGGTGGCCGCGGACTCCCGAGCCGCCAGTTCCCGGGCCCAACCCTCGGCGCCGGGTTGGCGCCGCCAGTGCAGCGTCACCGTCAGGCCCTTCGCTTCGACCGTCGCCCCGGCCGGCGCGTCGGCGGCCGCCCGGGCGGTGACGTCAGCGACCACCGGGCGCCAGGCCTCGGCGTCGGCGCTGACGACGACGTGGCCGTCGGCGCCGGCCGCTTCCATGCCGTAGAGGCCGGCCAGGTGGACGGCCGCGGGCCGGCCGAGCGCGTCGAGCAGGAACCGGACCGGGCGGCCGGAGACGACGGCGACGAGGCCGAACCGGCGGCCGAGGTCGGCGAGCAGCTCGGGGACCGCGGCCAGCGGGTGGGCGGCCGCCGGGTCGTCGACGATGGGGGCCAGCGTGCCGTCGTAGTCGAGGAAGAGGGCCGACCGGTCGGGATGGTCCCGGAACGGCGCCAGGACGACCGGGAGGTCGGTCAACCGGTCGTCGTGGTCGTGACCTGGGACGACAGGTCCGGACCGATGACGACGACGACGTCAGCGCCTGTCGTCCCGCTGACCGGCACCGACGTCGTCAGCGGCTGGACGACCGACGGCTTCAGGCCGAGGGAGGCCGCGATGGCTGCCGCCGGCGCCTGCTGGCCGGACGCGTAGTAGACGGCCGACGCGGTGGCCGGCGTCGACGTGTCGGTGGCCGTCAGCGTCCCCCAGCCGGCCGAGCTGAGCTTGGTGGTGAAGAACCCGGCCGCCCCTGTCGTCGAGCTGCCGTTGGCGACGAGCACCTTGACGGCCTGGCTCGGCGGCGTCGTCGTGGACGTCGTCGTGTGCCCGTGGCCCTTGGTCGTAGAGCTCTTCGCCGTCGTCGTCGTGGCGCCGGCCGCCGTCGTCGTCGTGGCGCCGGCGACCGTGGTGGTGGTGGTGGTGGCGCCAGCCGCCGTCGTCGTGGTGGACCCGCTGGTGGTCGCGGCGGCGCTCGGGTTCGACGGCGGGCTGGTGACGGCCCGCAGCAGGAGGACGCCGAGGACGACGGCGACGACGACGAGGACCAGGGCCTTGGGGAACGACACCTGGCTCCCGCCACGCCCGAGCGGGCGGTCCGGCGGCTCGCCGGACGAGTTCGGTCCTGTCATCGACTCAGCCTGCCAACCGCCAGGAGCTGGTGCAAGCACCCCCCGAACGGGCCGGTCACGCTCTTGCCCCATCCGCGAGTGCCGGGCCGTCGCGCCGCACGCCCCGTTGCCGGGCGACCTCGAAGCAGGCGACCGCGCCGGCGACGCCGACGTTGAGCGACGGCACCGCGCCGTGCTGCGGGATGGCGACGATCTCGTCACACCGCCGGCGGATGAGCGGCGCGAGGCCACGCTCCTCGCTGCCGACGACGAGAGCCACCGAACCGTCGCCGAGCGGGAAGTCGTAGAGCGAGCGGTCAGCTTCCCCCGCCAGCCCGACCGACCAGACGCCGGCCTCGGCCAGCTGGACGAGCGCGGCGGGCACGCCGCCGACGAGCGAGAACGCCAGGTGCTCGATGGCCCCCGCGGCCACCTTGGCGACCGTGGGCGAGAGGTGGGCCGAGCGGTGCCGGGGCAGGACGACGCCGGTCACGCCGGCGCACTCGGCGCTGCGCAGCAGCGCGCCGAGGTTCCGCGGATCGGTGACGCCGGCGACGACGAGCAGGAACGGCGCGACACCGCCGCGCCCGGGCGCACAGAGGTCGTCGAGCGAGACCGGTTCGATCGGCTTGGCCCGGGCGAGCACGCCCTGCGGCGCGTCCGTGCGGGCTTCGGCGTCGAGCCGGCCGCGGGAGACCGTCTCCACCCGCACCCGCCGGCGGGCGGCGAGCGCCTCGATCCGGTCGAGCTGCTCCGACGGGTCCTGGCCGTCGGCCAGCCAGAGCTGGCGGACCGGCCGGCGACCGGCCGAGAGCAGCTCGAGGACAGCCTGCCGGCCTTCGATCTGGTCGCCGCCGAGCTCCCCGCCCGGCCGCGCCCGTCGCACCGGCGCGGCCGGCGAGCCCGCGCCCTGCCGGCCACGGCTGCCCGGCCGGGCGTTGGGACGCCGCCCACCGGTGGGACGACCCCGCGGCGGCGTCACGACGGCGCGCCGGCCGTGTCGTCGACGAGCGCGACAGCGAGGCAGCCGATCCCTTCGGCCCGCCCGAGCGCGCCGAGCCCTTCGGCCCGGGTGGCCTTGACGGAGACCGGCGCGCCGACCGCACCACCCAGTCGTCCGGCCATCTCGTCGGTGTACGGCGCCAGCCGCGGCGCCTCGGCGACGATCGTGCAGTCGACGTTGACCGGCCGGAAGCCGGCGTCGGCCACCCGCCGGACGACCTCGACGAGGAGGGCGACGCTGTCGGCGCCGGCCCAGGCCGGGTCGTCGTCGGGGAAGTGGCGGCCGAGGTCGCCGAGACCGGCCGCGCCGAGCAGCGCGTCGGCGATGGCGTGGGCGACCGCGTCGGCGTCGCTGTGCCCGGCGAGGCCACGCGCCCCTTCGACGACGACGCCACCGAGGACGAGCGGTCGGTGCGGGTCCCCGGCGAACGGGTGGACGTCGATGCCCTGGCCGATCCGCACGTTCAGCCGGGCTCTCGGGCGGCTGCGTCATTCCCGCCCTGCCGGTCGGCGGTGTCATTCCCGCCCTGCCGGGCGGCGAGAAGGTGCTCGGCGTACGCCAGGTCCGCCGGGGTCGTCAGCTTGACGTTGACGGGATCGCCGGGCACGACCCGCACCGTAGCGCCGAGCGATTCGACGAGAGCGGCATCGTCGGTGGCCTCGCCGCCGGCCGCGTGGGCTCGCCGGAGGACGTCGGCTCGGAAGGCCTGCGGCGTCTGGACGGCGACGAGACCCTGGCGGTCGACGGTCGACGCCACCACCCGGCCGCGGTCGTCGAGCCGCTTCAGGGTGTCGGCGACCGGGACCGCGCAGATCGCGCCGCCGGCCTCGCCGTCGGCCAGCGCGGCGGCGACGGCGGTGAACAGCGCCGGGCCGGCGAGTGGCCGGGCGGCGTCGTGGACGACGACGACGGTCGCGTCGTCGGGCACGGCGTCCAGGCCGCAACGGACCGACGCCGAGCGCGACGGGCCGCCGGCGACGACCCGGTCAGCGCCGTACGCGCCAGCGTCCGCTCGGACGACGTCAGCCGCCGGGAGGACGAGGACGACGCCGTCGGCGACGGCCCGCGCCGCGTCGACGGACCAGGCGACGACCGGTCGACCGGCGAGCTCGGCGAACTGCTTGGGGCGGCCGAAGCGGGTCCCCGACCCGCCGGCCACGACGACGGCCCAGACCTGTTCGCGGTCGGCCCGCCCCTCGCGCGCTGCCACCGCCGACTACGGCAGGGCGTCGTTGAGGCGCTGCTCGGCGGTCTCCTCGTCGACGCCGAGGGCGAACGTCAGCTCGGAGACGAGGATCTGGCGGGCCCGGCTGAGCATCCGCTTCTCCCCGGCCGAGAGGCCCTTGTCCTTGTCGCGGATCGAGAGGTTCCGGACGACCTCGGCGACCTGGTAGATGTCGCCGGACCGGAGCTTCTCGGAGTGGTTCTTGTACCGGCGCGACCAGTTCGTCGGCATCCGCGCCTCCTTCTTGCGAAGGACAGCAAAGACCTCCTCGACC
>CAVUYB010000022.1:0-36673 GCA_963745595.1 uncultured Actinomycetota bacterium
GTCCTGCTGGTCGGACTAGAAGTCGTCCATGCCGCCGCCGGGCATCGCCGGGGCGTCCTTCTCGGGCTTGTCGACGACGACCGCCTCGGTGGTGAGGAACAGCGCCGCGATCGACGCCGCGTTCTGCAGCGCCGAGCGGGTCACCTTGGCGGCGTCGATGACGCCGGCCTCGAAGAGGTCCTCGTACTCGCCGGTCGCGGCGTTCAGGCCCTCGGCCGGCTCTGTCAGGTTGCGCACCTTCTCGACGACGACGCCGCCCTCGAGGCCGGCGTTGACGGCGATCTGCTTCAGCGGCTCCTCGACGGCGCGAGCCACGATGCGGGCACCGGTCGCCTCGTCGCCTTCGAGCTTCTCGGCGCGCGTCGAGGATCGCCTGCTGGGCCCGGAGCAGGGCGACGCCGCCGCCGGGGACGACACCCTCTTCGATGGCCGCCTTGGTCGTCGAGACGGCGTCTTCGATGCGGTGCTTCTTCTCCTTCAGCTCGACCTCGGTGGCCGCGCCGACCTTGATGACGGCGACGCCGCCGGAGAGCTTGGCGAGACGCTCCTGGAGCTTCTCGCGGTCGTAGTCGGAGTCGGTGTTCTCGATCTCGGTCTTGATCTGGTTGATCCGACCCTTGATGTCGCTGTCGTCGCCGGCACCCTCGACGACGGTCGTCTCGTCCTTGGTGACGACGACCTTGCGGGCCCGGCCGAGCAGGTCGAGCGTCGACGTTCTCGAGCTTCAGGCCGACGTCTTCGGTGATGACCTGGCCGCCGGTCAGGATCGCCATGTCCTGGAGCATCGCCTTGCGGCGCTCGCCGAAGCCGGGGGCCTTGACGGCGACGCCGACTTGAAGGTGCCACGGATCTTGTTGACGACGAGGGTGGCGAGCGCCTCGCCCTCGACGTCCTCGGCGATGATGACGAGCGGCTTGCCGCGTCTGCATGACCTTCTCGAGCACCGGCAGCAGGTCGCGCACGGCGGAGATCTTCGAGCCGACGAGCAGGACGTAGGGGTCCTCGAGGACGGCCTCCATCCGCTCGGGGTCGGTGACGAAGTACGGCGAGATGTAGCCCTTGTCGAAGCGCATGCCCTCGACGAGGTCCATCTCCATGCCGAAGGTCTGGGACTCCTCGACGGTGATGACGCCGTCCTTGCCGACCTTGTCGATCGCCTCGGCGATCATCGCGCCGATCTCGGTGTCGGCGGCCGAGATCGAGGCGACCTGGGCGATCTGGTCCTTCGAGTCGGTCTCCTTGGCGATGTCCTTGAGGCGGCCGACCGCCGCCTCGACGGCGGCCTCGATGCCCTTCTTGAGCGACATCGGGTTGGCGCCGGCGGCGACGTTGCGCAGGCCCTCGCGGACCATGCGCCCAGGCGAGCACGGTGGCGGTCGTCGTGCCGTCACCGGCGACGTCGTCGGTCTTCTTGGCGACTTCCTTGACGAGCTCGGCGCCGACCCTCTCGTAGGGGTCCTCGAGCTCGATCTCCTTGGCGATCGAGACGCCGTCGTTGGTGATCGTGGGGGCGCCCCACTTCTTCTCGAGCACGACGTTGCGGCCCTTCGGGCCGAGCGTGACCTTGACGGCGTCGACCAGCTGGTTCATGCCGGTCTCGAGGGCCCGGCGGGCCTGCTCGTCGAAGGCGATCAACTTCGGCATGTGGTCGTTTCCTCCGTTGCTCAACCGGCCCCGTGCCGGCGTCGTCCTGCGAACACCCTACCGGGTCGATTAGCACTCTCGTTCGTCGAGTGCTAACAGCAAACCACGCCGTGGCCGCAGTCGCAACGCGCGCGGACCGCCGGTCGGTCCCGGCGAGGTCAGCCGCCGGCGACCGCCGGGACGATGGAGAGCGTCTGACCGGCGGTCGACCGGGGTGTCGAGGCCGTCGAGGAAGCGGACGTCCTCGTCGGCCAGGAAGACGTTGACGAAGCGTCGCAGCTGGCCGGCGTCGTCGAGGAGGCGCTCGCCGATCCCGGGGTGAGCGGCGTCGAGGGCCTTCGAGCGCCTCGCGGACCGTCGATGCCTTCGACCGTCGATCTCGCCGTCGCCGCCGGTCAGGGCGCGCAGCTGGGTCGGGATCCGGACGGTGACGCTCATCGGGCGGTCTCCTCGGTGATCGGCAATGGTGGTCCGGGTCGACGGCGGCGTCGAAGGCCTCGAGGGTCGGCGCGATCGTCACGGTCGGGCCGACGGTACCGCCGAGGGCCTCGACGGTCTTCAGGCCGTGCCCGGTGACGTAGGCGACGACCCGCTCGTCCCGCCGGACGACGCCGTCGGCGGCGAGCTTGGCCAGCGTCGCGATCGTCACGCCGCCGGCGGTCTCGGCGAAGATGCCCTCGGTCCGGGCGAGCAGCCGGATGCCGTCGACGATCTCGTCGTCGGTGACCGCCTCGATCGCGCCGCCGGACTCGGCGGATCGTCTGCAGCGCGTACCAGCCGTCGGCCGGGTTGCCGATGGCGAGCGACTTGGCGATGGTGTCGGCCGCACCGGCCGGATGGCGTCGGCGCCCTCGGCGAAGGCGGTCGCCACCGGCGAGCAGCCGGCGGCCTGGGCGCCGGAGACCCGGACCGAGGGCCCTCGTCGATCAGGCCGACCCGGCCGAGCTCGTCGAAGCCCTTGTGGATCTTGGTGAGCTGGCTGCCCGAGGCGATCGGGACGACGACGTGGTCGGGCGCCTGCCAGCCGAGCTGCTCGGCCACCTCGAAGGCGAGGGTCTTCGAGCCCTCGGCGTAGTAGGGGCGGACGTTGACGTTGACGAACGCCCAGCCGGGTCGCTCGCTCGCCAGCTCGGCGCAGAGCCGGTTGACGTCGTCGTAGTTGCCGTCGACGGCGATCACGGTGCCGCCGTAGACGGCGGTCATCGCGATCTTGGCCGTCTCGAGGTCGTCGGGGATGAGCACGACCGAGGCCATCCCGGCGCGGGCCGCGTGGGCGGCGACGGAGTTGGCGAGGTTGCCGGTCGAGGCGCAGGCGGCGACCTTGAAGCCGAGCTGGCGGGCCTTGGTGAGGGCGACCGAGACGACGCGGTCCTTGAACGAGCCGGTCGGGTTGCCCGTGTCGTCCTTGATCCACAGCTCGCCGAGCCCGAGCTCGGCGGCGAGCCGGTCGGCCCGGACGAGCGGGGTGAACCCGGCGCCGAGGTCGACCGGCACGGCGTCGTCGACCGGCAGCAGGTCGCGGTAGCGCCAGATCGACCGGCGGCCCGGCGGCGATCCGCTCGCGCGATGACGGCCGCGGCGATCGCGTCGTAGTCGTAGACGACCTCGAGCGGACCGAAGCAGAAGTCGCAGACGTGCAGCGCCTCGGCTGGGAACTCGCGGCCACACTCCCGACAGCGCAGCCCAGCGACGAAGTCCATGATGGTCCTCCTCATCGATCGGGCATTGGCACCTGGTCCCCACACTGATCGTGCATGGCACTGGTTGCCGCGGCGTCGCAGGGCCCGTCCCTCAGCCGCTCTGGATGATCTCTCCATGGTGCTCGATGGGGAGGACCACGTCAACATCGCCCCTCTCGTGACGACGGGGGCGGTCGAGATGGGCGATGATCGGGCGATGACCGGCGGTCCGCGGACGTTCGACCGCGGCGTTCGGGATCGACGAGCTGCTGGCGGCGAAGGCCGGCCGCCGCGTCACGGTCTGCATCCCGGCCCGGAACGAGGAGCGGACGGTCGGCCGGGTGGTCGACGCGGTCCGCCGTTCGCACGGCGCGGCGGGATCGGGCCTGGTCGACGAGCTGCTCGTCGTCGACGACGGCTCGACGGACGCGACGGCGGCGGTCGCCGGAGCGGCCGGGGCCCGGGTGCTCACGCGGTCGGCGGGCGGCGGCGGCAAGGGCCAGGCGATGGCCGGCCGGGGTGGCCGCGGCCGGCGGCGACCTGGTCGTCTTCTTGGACGCTGACGTCGAGAACACGACCGGTGCGTTCGTCGCCGGCCTGCTCGGGCCGCTGCTCGTCGAAGAGGACGTCGCGCTGGTCAAGGGCTTCTACGAACGGCCGCTGCACGGGCAGTCGGACGGCGGCGGGCGGGTGACCGAGCTGATGGCCCGCCCGGTCATCGAGGTGCTCTTCCCCGGGCTCGTCGACGTCCGCCAGCCGCTGGCCGGCGAGACGGCCGCGCCCCGCTGGGTGCTCGAGAAGGTGGCGCTGGCCCCGGGCTACGGCGTCGAGCTCGGGCTCCTGGTCGACGTGGCGGCCCGGTTCGGGACGGGCTCGATCGCCCAGGTCGACCTGGGCGTGCGGGTCCACCGGAACCGTCCGCTCGAGGAGCTGCGGCCCCAGGCGGTCGAGATCCTCGGGTGGCGCTGGAGCGGGCCGGCCGTCCCTGCCGGAACGGGCTCGACCGTGCCGGAACTGGCCTGACCGTGCCGGAAGAGGCCTGACCGTGCCGGAAGAGGACAGCCAGTAGGGTCGTCGCATGCCGGAGGTGGTCGTCTCCAACCGTGGCCCGCTGTCGTTCCGGCTCGACGACGACGGCCGGCCGGTGGCGACCGGGACCGGTGGCGGCCTGGCCGGCACGCTCCACCCGCTGCTGGCCGGGACGGGATCGACGTGGGTGTCGGCGTCGATGAACGAGGCGGACCGGCTGGCGGCGGCCGAGGGCCTGATGGCCGAGGACGGCCTGCGGCTGGTCATGGTGACGCCGGAGCCGGACGTCTACCGGATGGCGTACGACGTCGTCTCGAACGCGACGCTCTGGTTCTGCCACCACCACCTCTTCGACCTGCCGCGCCGGCCGCGGTTCGACCGGCACTGGCGCGAGGCGTGGGAGGCGTACCGGGCGTACAACCGGCTGTTCGCCGACGCGGTCGCGGCCGAGGCCGGGCCGGGCGAGGTCGTGCTCGTCCAGGACTACCACCTGTCGCTGCGTCGGGGCGATGCTGGCGAAGTCGCGGCCGGACCTGCGGACGGTGCACTTCAGCCACACGCCGTTCGCCGACCCGAACGTGCTGCGCTGCCTGCCGTCGGCCGCGGCCGGCGAGCTGCTGGCCGGGCTGGCCGGGTTCGGGGCGTGCGGGTTCCACACGACGCGCTGGGAAGGCGCGCTGCCGCGCCGCGCTTCGCCGATCCGGAGCTGGCGACGTTCGCCGGGACGGGCGAACCGCCGGCGACGTTCGTCGCGCCGCTCGGTCCGGACGTCGCGGCGATCACCGAGGAAGCCGCGTCGCCGGCGGTGACGGCCGCCCGGGCAGAGCTCGACCGGGTCGTCGGCGACCGCCAGCTGATCGTGCGGGTCGACCGGGTCGAGCTGTCGAAGAACATCCTGCGCGGCTTCTGGCGCGTTCGAGGAGCTCTTGGAGACCCGGCCGGCGTGGCGCGGCCGGGTCGTCATGCTCGCGCTCGCCTACCCGTCCCGGGAGGGCCTGGCCGACTACCTGTCGTACCGCTCCGAGGTCGAGCACACCGCGGACCGGATCAACGACGCGTGGGGCACGGCCGACTGGACGCCGATCGTCCTCGACGTCGCCGACGACCGCGACCGGTCGGTCGCCGCGCTGACCCGCTACGACGTGCTGCTCGTCAACCCGGTCCGCGACGGGCTCAACCTGGTGGCCAAGGAGGGCCCGCTCGTCAACACGGTCGACGGCGTCGTCGTGCTCTCCCGCGAAGCCGGCGCCTGGGAGGAGCTCCAACCGGCGGCCGTCGGGGTCAACCCGTTCGACGTCACCGGGACGGCGCTGGCCCTCGAGCTCGCGCTCGGCATGGACCCGGACGAGCGGGCGAACCGGGCGGCGGCTCTGCGGGACCTCGTCCTCGGCCGGACGGCCGCCGACTGGCTGGACGACCAGCGGGCGGCCGGCGAGCGCCTGGCCTGAGGCTCCCGCCGGCCCGGCCGGTTCAGCGGTCGGCGGGGCCGGCGCCGGCGAGCTGGCGGAGCAGCGCCACCGCGCCCTGCGGCCCGTCGACGACGACGTCGGCCGCCGCGGCCACCTCGGGCGGGCTCTCCGCGTCGACGACCGCGACGCGGGCCACGGCCACCCCGCCGGCGGCCAGGTCGTCGAGCGCGGCGAACGCGGGCAGGTCGCCGAGGTCGTCGCCGAAACAGGCGACCGCGGCCCAGCCCGCTCCGAGGCGGCGGACGACCGCGCCCTTGTCGCTGTCGACCGGCGGACGCAGCTCGAGCGACATCCGGCCGTCCTGGGCGACGAGGCCGGTGGCCGCGGACTCCCGAGCCGCCAGCTCCCGGGCCCAGCCCTCGGCGTCGGGCTGGCGCCGCCAGTGCAGCGTCACCGTCAGGCCCTTCGCCTCGACCGTCGCCCCGGCCGGCGCGCTCGGCGGCCGCCCGGGCGGTGACGTCGGCGACGACCGGGCGCCAGGCCTCGGCGTCGGCGCTGACGACGACGTGGCCGTCGGGGCCGGCCGCTTCCATGCCGTAGAGGCCGGCCAGGTGGACGGCCGCGGGCCGGCCGAGCGCGTCGAGCAGGAACCGGACCGGGCGGCCGGAGACGACGGCGACGAGGCCGAACCGACGACCGAGATCGGCGAGCAGCTCGGGCACCGCGGCCAGCGGGCGGGCGGCCGCCGGGTCGTCGACGATGGGGGCCAGCGTGCCGTCGTAGTCGAGGAAGAGGGCCGACCGGTCGGGATGGTCCCGGAACGGCGCCAGGACGGCCGGAAGGTCGGTCAACCGGTCGTCGTCGTCGTGACCTGGGACGACAGGTCCGGTCCGACGACGACGACGACGTCGGCGCCTGTCGTCCCGCTGACCGGCACCGACGTCGTCAGCGGTTGGACGACCGACGGCTTCAGGCCGAGCGAGGCCGCGATGGCCGCGGCCGGCGCCTGCTGGCCGGACGCGTAGTAGACGGCCGACGCGCTGACCGGCGTCGACGTGTCGGTGGCCGTCAGCGTCCCCCACCCGGTCGGCGCTGAGCTTGGTCGTGAAGAACCCGGCCGCCCCTGTCGTCGAGCTGCCGTTGGCGACGAGCACCTTGACGGCCTGGCTCGGCGGCGTCGTCGTGGTCGTCGTCGTGTGCCCGTGGCCCTTGGTCGTAGAGCCCTTCGTCGTCGTCGTGGCGCCGGCCGCCGTCGTCGTCGTGGCGCCGGCGACCGTCGTGGTGGTGGCGCCAGCCGCCGTCGTCGTGGTGGACCCGCTGGTGGTCGCGGCGGCGCTCGGGTTCGACGGCGAGCTGGTGACCGCCCGCAGCAGGAGGACGCCGAGGACGACGGCGACGACCACGAGGACCAGGGCCTTGGGGAACGACACCTGGCTCCCGCCCCGCCCGGGCGGGCGGTCCGGCGGCTCGCCCGACGAGTTCGGTCCTGTCATCGACTCAGCCTGCCAACCGCCAGGAGCCGGTGCAAGCACCCCCCGTACGGGCCGGTCACGCTCTTGCCCCGTCCGCGAGTGCCGGACCGTCGCGCCGCACGCCCCGTTGCCGGGCGACCTCGAAGCAGGCGACCGCGCCGGCGACGCCGACGTTGAGCGACGGCACCGCGCCGTGCTGCGGGATGGCGACGATCTCGTCGCACCGCCGGCGGACGAGCGGCGCGAGGCCACGCTCCTCGCTGCCGACGACGAGGGCCACCGGACCGTCGCCGAGC
Organism: uncultured Actinomycetota bacterium; assembly: GCA_963745595.1. Lineage (GTDB taxonomy): Bacteria > Actinomycetota > Acidimicrobiia > Acidimicrobiales > RAAP-2 > DASZUK01. Next base: position 7,530 of record CAVUYB010000022.1, read on the forward strand.
GGGAAGTCGTAGAGCGAGCGGTCGGCTTCCCCGGCCAGCCCGACCGACCAGACGCCGGCCTCGGCCAGCTGGCCGAGCGCGGCGGGCACGCCGCCGACGAGCGAGAACGCCAGGTGCTCGATGGCCCCGGCGGCCACCTTGGCGACCGTGGGCGAGAGGTGGGCCGAGCGGTGCCGGGGCAGGACGACGCCGGTCACGCCGGCGCACTCGGCGCTGCGCAGCAGCGCGCCGAGGTTCCGCGGATCGGTGACGCCGGCGACGACGAGCAGGAACGGCGCGACACCGCCGCGCCCGGGCGCACAGAGGTCGTCGAGCGACACCGGTTCGATCGGCTTGGCCCGGGCGAGCACGCCCTGGGGCGCGTCCGTGCGGGCTTCGGCGTCGAGCCGGCCGCGGGAGACCGTCTCGACCCGCACCCGCCGGCGGACGGCGAGCGCCTCGATCTGGTCGAGCTGCTCCGACGGGTCCTGGCCGTCGGCCAGCCAGAGCTGGCGGACCGGTCGGCGACCGGCCGAGAGCAGCTCGAGGACGGCCTGCCGGCCCTCGATCTGGTCGCCACCGAGCTCCCCGCCCGGCCGCTCGGCGCCTCGTCGCACCGGCGGTCCCGGCGCGGCCCGCGCCGTGCCGGCCGCGGCCGCCCGGCCGGGCGTTGGGACCGCCGCCCACCGGTGGGACGGCCCCGCGGCGGCGTCACGCTCGGCGGCCGGGTCGTCGGCGAGGCAGTGTCGTCGGCGAGGGCGACGTCGTCGACGAGGGCGACGGCGAGGCAGCCGATCCCTTCGGCCCGCCCGAGCGCGCCGAGCCCCTCGGCCCGGGTGGCCTTGACGGAGACCGGCGCGCCGACCGCACGACCCAGGCGCCCGGCCATCTCGTCGGTGTACGGCGCCAGCCGCGGCGCCTCGGCCACGATCGTGCAGTCGACGTTGACCGGCCGGAAGCCGGCGTCGGCCACCCGCCGGACGACCTCGACCAGCAGGGCGACGCTGTCGGCGCCGGCCCAGGCCGGGTCGTCGTCGGGGAAGTGGCGGCCGAGGTCGCCGAGACCGGCCGCGCCGAGCAGCGCGTCGGCGATGGCGTGGGCGACCGCGTCGGCGTCGCTGTGCCCGGCGAGGCCACGCGCCCCTTCGACGACGACGCCGCCGAGGACGAGCGGTCGGTGCGGGTCCCCGGCGAACGGGTGGACGTCGATGCCCTGGCCGATCCGCACGCTCAGCCGGGCTCTCGGCCGGCTGACGTCACTCCCGCCCCGCCGGGCGGCGGTGTCATTCCCGCCCCGCCGGGCGGCGAGGAGGTGCTCGGCGTACGCCAGGTCCGCCGGGGTCGTCAGCTTGACGTTGACGGGGTCGCCGGGCACGACCCGCACCGTAGCGCCGAGCGATTCGACGAGAGCGGCATCGTCGGTGGCCTCGCCGCCGGCGGCGTGGGCTCGCCGGAGGACGTCGGCCCGGAAGGCCTGCGGCGTCTGGACGGCGACGAGGCCCTGGCGGTCGACGGTCGACGCCACCACCCGGCCGCGGTCGTCGAGCCGCTTCAGGGTGTCGGCGACCGGGACCGCGCAGATCGCCCCGCCGGCCTCGCCGTCGGCCAGCGCGGCGACGACGGCGGTGAACAGCGCCGGGCCGGCGAGCGGCCGGGCGGCGTCGTGGACGACGACGACGGTCGGCGTCGTCGGGCACCGCGGCCAGGCCGCAACGGACCGACGCCGAGCGCGACGGGCCGCCGGCGACGACCCGGTCGGCCCCGTACGCGCCAGCCTCCGCTCGGACGACGTCAGCCGCCGGGAGGACGAGGACGACGCCGTCGGCGACGGCGCGGGCCGCGTCGACGGACCAGGCGACGACCGGTCGCCCGGCGAGCTCGGCGAACTGCTTGGGCCGGCCGAAGCGGGTCCCCGACCCGCCGGCCACGACGACCGCCCAGACCGGTTCGCGGTCGGCCCGCCCCTCGCGCACTGCCACCGCCGACTACGGCAGGGCGTCGTTGAGGCGCTGCTCGGCGGTCTCCTCGTCGACGCCGAGGGCGAACGTGAGCTCGGAGACGAGGATCTGGCGGGCCCGGCTGAGCATCCGCTTCTCCCCGGCCGAGAGGCCCTTGTCCTTGTCGCGGATCGACAGGTTCCGGACGACCTCGGCGACCTGGTAGATGTCGCCGGACCGCAGCTTCTCGGAGTGGTTCTTGTACCGGCGCGACCAGTTGGTCGGCATCCGCGCCTCCTTCTTGCGAAGGACGGCGAAGACCTCCTCGACCTCTTCGTCGTTGATGACCTCGCGCAGCCCGACGCCCTCGGTGTTGTCGGCCGGGACCATCAGCGTCAGGTCGCCGTAGGCCAGGCGGAGGACGAGGTACTCCCGCTTCTCGCCGAAGGCCACCTTCGTCTCCCGCTTCTCGACGACGGCCGCGCCATGGTGGGGATAGACGACCTTGTCACCGACCTTGAACACAGAGAGCTCCCTCGCTTGCCCGTGATGGAGATGGACGCCCGCGGGCGCACCGGGCTGTCGGACGTGCTTCGGCCAACCCCGCGGCACCGGTGCGAACCGGCTGGATGATGGCCCTCCATTCTACCTGACCCCGGTGCCGGTCCCGGCCGGGCGGCTTCTACCAGCTCACTCGTACCGCTCGAGGATGCTCGCCTCGATGATCCGGGCCAACCCGTCCTGGACGGACCGGGCCTTGGCACTGCCGACCCCGCCGACCTGCTCGAGCTCGGCCAGGGAGGCCTGCATGATCAGCGGCAGCGTCCCGAAACGGTCGACGATGCGGTCGACGATGGCGTTCGACAGCCGCGGCAGGCGGTGCAGCAGCCGGTAGCCGCGGGCCTCGACGCCGAGATCGAGCACCGACGGCGACGCGCCGAGGCCGAGCGTCGACGCGATCGAACCCGGGTCGGCCAGCTCGTCGGCGTGGAGGGCGCGGAGTGCGGCGACGGCCTCGTCGGCCCGCCGCTGCCGTTCGTCCCGCGAGCCGTCCGTTCCGGCCGCGCCCCGGCCGTCCAGGTTTGGGCCGTTCGCGGCCCGGACGCCGTCGGACGGCGCCTTCAACGGTCCGCCCCCGGGCGGGCGGGTCCCGGCCGGCCCGACCCCAGGCGGCAGGGCGACGTAGTCGAGGACGACGAGGCGGAGGTCGTCGCCGACGCCGGCCTCGAGCTCCTCGATCTGCAACCGGATGAGCCGGCCGTCCTCGCCCAGCTCGACCAGGTACCCCTCGATCTCCTCGGCGAAGCGGAGCACCATCTCCCCCGGGCGGAGCACCGCGACGACGTCACGGACGGCGACGGTGTCCTCGACCTCCAGCGTCGACAGCATGGCCAGCGCGACGTCGAAACGGCCCTTGAAGCGCTGGGCCGCCGACACCGCCTGCGACGCCCGGTCGACGAGCCGTCCGGTCCGCTGGAGGGTGTGCTTTCGGGGCCCGCGGTAGACCGCGACGCTGGCCATCGACTCGGAGACGGTGATGACCGGCACCTCGATCGACCGGGCGACCCGCTCGGCCGTCCGGTGCCGCGTCCCGGTCTCCGTCGTCGGGATCGACGCCTTCGGCACCAGGTGGACGTTGGCCCGGGCGATGCGCGAGGCGTCCGGGGTGAGGATGATCGCGCCGTCCATCTTGGCCAGCTCCGACAGCCGCTGCGGGCTGAACTCGGCGTCGAGCAGGAAGCCGCCGGTGCAGATCGACAGCACCGCCGCGTCGTCGCCGACGACGACGAGCGCGCCCCGCTTGGCCTGCAGGATCCGGTCCAACCCGGCCCGCAGCGGCCGGCCCGGCGCCACCAGCGCCAGCGCGGCGTTCAGGGACTCGCTGCCGCGGTCGACCACGGAGGAATCGTACCCGCCGGCACCACCGCCAGCCCCGGGTCGCGGTCCGGTTCCGGCGTCGGCGCCCCCGTTCGGCGCCCCGCCGACCGGTCGACGCTGTCTTGGCCAGCCCGGTCTTGGCCAGCCCGGTCCTGGCCAGCCCGGTCCTGGCCGGCCAGCCGCCGGGCGGCCACGACGGCCTCGGCCACCGTCCGGACCCGGACGACGGCCGGCCCGCCCGCCACCTCCGGCGTCGACGACGGGACCAACGCCCGGGTGAAGCCGAGACGCCCCGCCTCGGCCAGCCGGCGTTCCGCCCCGGCCACCTGCCGCACCTCGCCGGCCAGGCCGATCTCCCCGAACGAGACGAGATCCTTCGGCAGCGGGACCCCGGCGGCCGCCGACGCCACCGCGAGGGCCAGCGGCAGGTCCGTGGCCGGCTCCGTCGACCGGACGCCGCCGGCGACGGAGGCGAAGAGCTCCAGCCCCGCCAGCTCGACGCCGACCCGGGCCTCCAGCACCGCCACGACGGTGGCCAGCCGGCGGCCGTCCACCCCGAGCGCGGTCCGGCGGGCGCCGCCGGGGGTGCCGACGCAGGCCAGCGCCTGGACCTCGACCAGCAGCGGCCGGCGGCCCTGGAGGATCGCGGTCACCGCGCTCCCCGGCACGTCCGGCCGCCGATCGCCCGAGCAGCAGCGGACCGGGGTCGGCGACGTCGCGCAGGCCGGCATCGCCCATCTCGAACAGCCCGACCTCACCGGTCGGGCCGAAACGGTGCTTGACCGCCCGCAGCAGGCGCAGGGCGTGATGGCGGTCACCCTCGAACGAGACGACGGTGTCGACGAGGTGCTCGAGCGCCCTCGGGCCGGCGACCGCCCCCTCCTTGGTGACGTGCCCGACGAGCACGACGGCCGGACCGCCGTCCCCCGTCGGTGTGGCGTCCTTGGCCAACCGGACGAGCCGGTCCGTGCACGACCGGACCTGGGTGAGCGAGCCCGCCGACCCGGTGACCCGCGGGTCGGCCACCGTCTGGATCGAGTCGACGACGACGAGGTCCGGCCCGAGGCTGCGGATGGCGTCTTCCGCCACGTCCAGGTCGGCCGTCGCCGACACCAACAGCCCGGGTGGCAGCGGACCGAGCCGCTCCGCTCGGGCCCGGACCTGGGCGGCGGCCTCCTCCGCCGAGACGAGCAGCGCCGTGCCGCCCCGGCCGGCCACCGACGACAGCACCTGGAGCAGCAGGGTCGACTTGCCGACGCCCGGCTCCCCGTAGACGAGCGTGACCGACCCCGGCAGCAGCCCGCCGGCGAGGACGCGGTCGACCTCGCCGATCCCGGTGGGGCGCGGGCGGCCGCCGTCGACGTCCACCGAGCCGAGCGGCACCGGGCGGTCACCGACCGCCGTCGCCGACCGCCGGCCGGGGCCGGGAAGGTCGGCGCGGGTCAGCTCCTCGACCAAGCTGTTCCACGCGCCGCACTCGGGACACCGCCCGACCCAGCGTGGCGCGACGGCGTCACAGTCGGTACAGCGGTGCGCGACAGTCGGACGGGCCATGCCGGCACGGTACGGGCCGGGTGTGTCACCCGGGTTCGTCTGCGAGTTACTGGATGGCCAGGACGTCGATTGGGCCTGGGTACTCCTCAGTATGGGTGTGGGCGTAGTGGACGAACACGACCGGTTCGGTGCCTGGAACGTTGATGATCCGCTCGTCGGGCCGGCTTCCGTCCGGCACGAGGTCTGGGTGTGGCCAGCTCCACAGGAGTGGGCTCACCGTCGCGAGGTCGAGGAGCAGATCGACCACAAGCCGCCAAGCCCGGTCGTCGGGGCGCTCGCGATTCACCCACTCCCGGAATGGCTCGATGCCGCGGAGCGACGCTGTTGCTACGCCGAACGCTGACGTCTCAGCTCGGACGACCCCGTGTCATGAAACAGGGCGGCCAGGGCGGCCGTCTCCTCAAAAGTGGCGTCGAGCCACCGCTCGACAGCCTCGTGGTCGCCGGCCGCCCAGGCCTCGTGGAGCGATCGGCTGTTCAGGTCGACTCGGGGATAGGTCGTGAAAGTCGCGACACCTGCGGCAATGGCCGCCAGCAGCTCGACTCGGGCCTGTTCCCGTCGTGGGTCGACGATCGTCACCGCTGGCTACCGTAGTTCCCCGTATCCCAACGCCAGACGCAAGGCTACGGGCTCACGTGGGACAGGAGTCGATCCGCCGCTTCGATCCGGTCTTCACCGCCAAGGTCGTACAGGTCCCACACCTGCTGAACCGGGTGGGCGAGGGGAAGGTCACGTCGGGTCTCCCACGGCTCGACCAGGGCGGAGTCGGTGGGCAACCGAACGATGACCGAAGCCTCCCCCCGAGCCATAGCGGGCACGAGTGATTCAGGGGTGAAGGGACGGTCGACGTAGACGACCGTTAGGACCGGAGACCGCCACGGCGCGACGAGGTCGGGGGCCAGGTCAGCACTGACAGTGACCCGCACCGCTGCTCGGCGGGCTTCGTACACCAGCTGGTGGACCTGTTCGTACGGCGTGTCGAGCCCGTAGTAGGGGGTGTCGGACTCGGTGTCCTGACGATGATGACGGACGTACAGGTCGACTAGACGACGGCGCTGCGTGGGGTCGTCGAGTTGGTTCACGTTGACACCGGCCTTGGTCAGGAGGCGGATGATCTGGGAGATCCGAGGCTGACTCACGCCGAGCTCCCTGGCCAAGGCGCCCTGGTTCACCGGCTCCGCCACCGTCGCCAGACGCCGCACCAGCGCCGAGGTGGCGGATCCCCACCTGCGGGCCTGGGTGGCACTCGGCACCATGTTCACAGAGGAAGTATAAGTGTTCTCCCTCCCCGGGTCAAGAACACTTATACCCCTGTGGGCCTATGGGGACGGAGGCAGGTCGGCGCCGGGCCATGCCTCGGCGACCGCCACCGGCGGTACCCCGTCATATACTGTGGTCCACAGGATCTAGGAGACGGCGATGGCCAAGCGGAACGTGACGGTGCAACTGGACGAGACGGTGATCCACCGGGCCAAGGTGCTGGCGGCCAAGCAGAGCACCTCGGTCAGCGGCCTGGTGACCCGGGCCCTGATCGACCTGGTGGAGGAGGATGACCGCTACGAGGAGGCACGCCGGCACGCGCTCGCCATGATGCGCGACGCCGGCAACCACGGAGGGGGCCACTGGACGCGTACAGAGCTCCACGAACGCTGAGCCGGCCGTGACCCAGGCCGCCGCGGCGGGGCGGACGTTCGTGGACACCAACATCCTGTTGTACGCCTACGACGTCGCGGACGAACACCGACATCCGGTCGCGTCGGAACGGTTGGGACAGCTGTGGGCTCACGGGACCGGGGTGATCAGCACCCAGGTGCTGCAGGAGTTCTACGTGGTGGCCACCCGGAAGCTCGCCCAGCCACTGCCGCGGGCCGCGGCCCGGGAGGTCATCGCCGACTATTCGACCTGGCCGGTGGTGCCGGTGGACCCGACGCTGGTGCTGTCGGCGTCGATGCTCGAAGAGCGGGAGACCTTGTCGTTCTGGGACGCCCTCATCGTGGGCGCGGCCCAACGAGCGGGTGCGGTCCGGGTGCTGTCGGAAGACCTGCCACACGGCCGCGCCATCGGCACCGTGACCATCGAGAACCCGTTCGCCACTCCATAGCCGCCCCCGGGGGGGGTGCGGGCGGGCCACCGACGGGTGCACCCGCCGCCGACTCGCTGACGCCGGTCGGGGCGGCGTCAGTCGGGGGCGGCGCCGCTCCCGGCCAGCTCCATCGGCGGCGGCTCGACGCCTTCGACGGCCCGGAAGCTGAGGTGCGGGCCTTCGTCGACGCCGTCGACCGGGCTGTTGTCCACGTCGACGATGATGGTCTCGCCGACCCGGAACTCCTTCCACAGGATCCGCTCGGACAGCGGGTCCTCGACGAGCTGCTGGATGGCCCGGCGAAGCGGCCGGGCGCCCAGCTGCGGGTCGTAGCCCTTCTCGGCCAGGAGCGCCCGGGCCGCCGGGGTCAGCTCGAGGCCGAGACCCTGGCTGGCCAGCTGCTCGGACGACGTCCGGGCCAGCATGAGGTCGACGATCTCGATGACCTCGTCGCGGGTGAGCTCGTGGAAGACGATGACCTCGTCGATCCGGTTCAGGAACTCCGGCCGGAAGTGCGCCTTCAGCGCCTCGTGGACCTTCGCCTTCATCCGCTCGTAGGTGACCGCCTCGGAGGTCTTGGCGAACCCGACCGACGACTTGCGCAGGTCGGCGGTGCCGAGGTTGGAGGTCATGATCAGCACGGTGTTCTTGAAGTCCACCGACCGACCCTGGGCGTCGGTCAGCCGCCCGTCCTCGAGGATCTGGAGCAGCGCGTTGAAGACGTCGGGGTGGGCCTTCTCGACCTCGTCGAACAGCACGACCGAGAACGGCTTGCGCCGCACGGCCTCGGTCAGCTGCCCACCCTCCTCGTAGCCGACGTAGCCCGGAGGCGAGCCGACGAGGCGGCTGACGGTGTGCTTCTCCATGTACTCGCTCATGTCGAGCTGGATCAGCGCGTCCTCGTCGTCGAAGAGGAACTCGGCCAGCGTCTTGGCCAGCTCGGTCTTGCCGACGCCGGTCGGGCCGAGGAAGATGAACGACCCGCTCGGGCGCTTCGGGTCCTTGAGACCGGCCCGGGTCCGGCGGATGGCCCGCGAAAGGGCCTTCAGGGCCTCTTCCTGACCGATGACCCGCTTGTGCAGCTCGTCCTCCATGCGGAGGAGCTTGGCCGTCTCCTCCTCGGTGAGCCGGTAGACGGGGATGCCGGTCCAGTTGGCCAGCACCTCGGCGATGACCTCCTCGTCGACGACGTCGAAGAGGTCGACGCCCTCGGCCCGCCACTCGGCCTCCATGGCCTCCTTGCGGTCGAGGCGCTCCTTCTCCTGCTCGGCCAGCTTCTTGGCCTGCTCGAAGGCGCCCCGCTCGATGGCCGCCTCCTTGTCGGTGCGGAGCCGGTCGATCTCCTCGTCGAGCTTCTTGTAGCTCGGCGGCGTCGTCATCCGCCGGATGCGCAGGCGGCTGCCGGCCTCGTCGATCAGGTCGATCGCCTTGTCCGGCAGGAAGCGGTCGGCCAGGTAGCGGTCGGCCAGGTTGGCCGCCGCGACCAGCGCCTGGTCGGTGATCGTGACCGAGTGGTGCGACTCGTAGCGGTCGCGGAGGCCCTTCAGGATGTCGATGGTGAGGGCGACCGTCGGCTGCTCGACCTTGACCGGCTGGAACCGCCGCTCGAGGGCGGCGTCCTTCTCGAGGTGCTTGCGGTACTCGTCGAGCGTGGTCGCGCCGACCGTCTGCAGCTCGCCGCGGGCCAGCATCGGCTTGAGGATCGACGCCGCGTCGATCGCCCCCTCGGCCGCGCCGGCGCCGACGAGCGTGTGGAGCTCGTCGATGAACAGGATGATGTCGCCGCGGGTGCGGATCTCCTTCAGCACCTTCTTCAGCCGCTCCTCGAAGTCGCCGCGGTAGCGGCTGCCGGCCACCAGCGCGCCGAGGTCGAGCGTGTAGAGCTGCTTGCCGATCAGCGTCTCGGGCACGTCGTTGGCGACGATCCGCTGGGCCAGGCCCTCGACGATCGCCGTCTTGCCGACGCCGGGCTCGCCGATCAGGACCGGGTTGTTCTTGGTCCGGCGGGACAGCACCTGCATGACCCGCTCGATCTCTTTCTCGCGGCCGATGACCGGGTCGAGCTTGCCGTCGCGGGCGAGCTGGGTCAGGTTGCGGCCGAACTGGTCGAGGACCGGCGAGCCGGTCGGCGTGTCCGACGCGGTCGATCCGGGACCGGCGCCGACGGCCTCCTTGCCCTGGTAGCCGGACATGAGCTGGATGACCTGCTGGCGGACCCGGCCGAGATCGGCCCCGAGGCTGACGAGCACCTGGGCGGCGACGCCCTCGCCCTCGCGGACGAGACCGAGCAGCATGTGCTCGGTGCCGATGTAGCTGTGGCCGAGCTGCAGCGCCTCGCGCAGCGAGAGCTCGAGGACCTTCTTGGCCCGCGGCGTGAACGGCGGCGAGCCCGCTCGGCGCGCTCCCGGCCATGCCGATCGTCTCTTCGACCTTCTCGCGGACGGCCTCCAGGGAGATGCCGAGCGACTCGAGCGCCTTGGCGGCCACGCCTTCGCCCTCGTGGATGAGGCCGAGCAGGATGTGCTCGGTGCCGATGAAGCTGTGATTGAGCAGGCGCGCTTCTTCCTGCGCCAACACCAGCACCCTTCGTGCCCGGTCGGTGAAGCGTTCGAACACGTGACCGCCTCCGTCGTGGCTCGTTCCTGAGAAGCCAGTGTACAGGGACGACCTCTGACCCTCGCCGCGCCCGGACGGATCGGCCCCACCCAGGGTCGATGGGCCGGCGGCCCGGGCCGTGAGGGCTCCGTCGGCTGTTCCTCCCGCCGACGGTCGCCTATCGTTCCTGCGAGTGAACCCTACGGAGGCCCTCGGCCTTCCCCGCCTCGACGACGACCTGCGCCGGCTCGAGCCGCTGCTGACGACCTCGGTCACGACCGGCGACCGCTTCTTGGACGAGGTCGACCACCCACCTGATCGCGGCCGGCGGCAAGCGCCTCCGTCCCCTGCTGGCCCTGGCCGCGGCCACCGGCGGGCGCGCGGCCGGCCACCGAGGACGACCTGCTCGGCGCCGTCTCCGTCGAGCTCGTCCACCTGGCCTCGCTGTACCACGACGACGTCATCGACGAGGCGACCGTCCGGCGCAACGTCGAGAGCGTCAACAGCCGCTTCGGCAACCTGGTCGCCATCGTCGCCGGCGACTACCTGCTGGCCCGCTCCGCGGCCATCGCCGCCGGGCTCGGCACCGAGGTCGCCGGCCTCCTCGCCACCACCCTCGGCCAGCTCTGCCAGGGCCAGGTCGCCGAGGTCCGGTCGTCCTTCCAGCTCGACCGGACCGAGGAGAGCTACTTCACCGCCATCGCCGGCAAGACCGCCGCCCTGATGGCCACGTCGTGCCGGATCGGCGCCCTGACCGGTGGCGACGGCCCGTCGACCGGGCCGAGGTCGACGCGCTGACCGCGTTCGGCCGGTCGCTTCGGCATGGTCTTCCAGCTCCGCGACGACGTCCTCGACGTCGTCGCCACCGACGACGAGCTCGGCAAGCCGGCCGGCCAGGACCTGGCCGAGGGGATCTACACCCTGCCCGTGCTCCTCGCCCTGGCCGACCCCGACACCGGGCCCGAGCTCCGGACGCTGCTCGGCCAGCCGCTCGCCCAGCCCGAACGGGACAAGGCCCGGGCCATCGTCGCCGCGTCCGCGGCCATCGCCGGCGACCGTCGCCATGGCCCGCCGCTACGTCACCGAGGCCGCCGACGCCGCGCAGGCCGTGCAGTCGCCGGCCGTGGCCACCGGGCTCGTCCGGCTGGCCGACGCCCTGCTCGACGACCTGCCGGGCTGAATTCCCGCCTGAGCACCCCAACCCAGGCTCCTCCGGTGCGTGGGGCCCCATCCCCACGCCCGGCCGTGGCGTAGCGCCGCGACGTGGTTAGGACAGGCGCTCGGGGCGCAGCGTCGGGAAGGCGATGACCTCGCGGATGTTGGCGACGTCGGCCAGCAGCATCACCAGCCGGTCGATGCCGATGCCCGAGCCCGGCCAGTCGGCGGCAGGCCGTACTCCAGGGCCCGGAGGTACTCCTCGTCGACGTCATCGCCTCCTCGTCGCCCGCGGCCCGGCGCGGCCGCCTGCTCCTCGAACCGGGCCCGCTGGTCGTCGGGGTCGACGAGCTCGGTGTCGGCGTCCCCCATCTCCCTGCCGGCGATGACGGTCTCGAACCGCTCGACGAGCGCCGGGTCGTCCCGGTGCCGGCGTTGCAGCGGGGACACCTCCACCGGGTAGTCCATGACGAACACCGGGTCCCACAGGGTCGCCTCGGTGGTCTTCTCGTAGAGCTCGAGCAACAGCTTGCCCGGCCCCCACCCCGCTTCGACCGGCACCGCGTGGTCGGCGGCAGCCCGCTGGAGCTCGCCCAGCGGCGAGCGCACGTCGAGCCGGAGCCCGGTGCGTTCCTCGATCAGCTCGCTGACGGTGGCCCGTCGCCACGGTGGCGTGAGGTCGAGCGGCCGGCCCTGGTACGTGAGCCGGGTCGTGCCGACGAGGTCCTCGGCCACCCCGGCCACGAGGTCCTCGAAGAGGTCCGCCATGTCCCGGTAGTCGGCGTAGGCCTGGTAGGCCTCGAGCATCGTGAACTCCGGGTTGTGGCGCGGCGAGATCCCCTCGTTGCGGAACATCCGGCCGATCTCGAAGATCTTCTCGAAGCCGCCGATGACGAGCCGCTTCAGGTAGATCTCCGGCGCGATCCGCAGGTAGAGGTCGATGTCCAGCGCGTTGTGGTGGGTGACGAACGGCTTGGCCGTGGCCCCGCCGGCGACGGGGTGGAGGATCGGCGTCTCCACCTCGACGAACCCGTCGGCCCACAGCCGCTCGCGCAGCCGTTGGATCAGCCGGCTGCGCACCCGCAGGATCTCCCGGCTGCGCTCGTTGGCCCACAGGTCGACCTCGCGCTGGCGGTAGCGGATCTCGACGTCGGCGATGCCGCGCCACTTGTCGCCGAAGCTCCGGCGGGCCTCGGCCAGCAGCACCCAGTCGGCCACCTTGACCGACAGCTCGCCGCGCGGCGTCCGGACGACCTCGCCCCGCGCCCCGATCCAGTCGCCGAGGTGCAGGCGGACGAACGCGTCGAAGTCGTCGGTCGACCTGCCGAACGCGAACAGCTGGACGGCTCCCGACTCGTCGCGCAGCTCGGCGAAGGCCAGCTTCCCCTGCGGCCGGAGCCGCAGCACGCGGCCGGCCACCGAGACGACCTCGCCGGACTCGTCGCCGGCGGCCAGGTCCGCCCAGCGGTCGACCACCGCCGCCGCGCTCGCCGTCCGGTCGAACCGGTACGGCGGCGAGAACGGCGCCCGCGACCCGGCGTCGTCGGCCGGCTTCCCTTCGGCCTCCTCCTCGGTCACTGGGCCGCCTCGGTCATCGAGCGTCCTCGGTCACCGGGTGCTGCTCCGGAGGTTGCGCTCGTAGACGATCCGCAGCCCGTGGAGCGTGAGCCACGGCTCGACGTGCTCGACCGTCTCGGCGTACGGCGCGATCAGCGAGCTGAGGCCGCCGGTGGCGACGACGGTCGACGGGCCGAGCTCGGCCATGAAGCGGTGGCACAGCCCGTCGACCTGGGCGGCGAACCCGTAGAGGGCGCCGGACTGGATCGACTCGACCGTCGACCGGCCGATGACGTCGCGCGGCGCGACGAGCTCGACCCGACGAAGGGCCGCCGCGTGCTGGAAGAGGGCCTCGAGGCTGATGGCGATGCCCGGCGTGATCGCCCCGCCGAGGTACTCGCCGGCGGCCGAGATGGCGTCGAAGGTGGTCGCGGTGCCGAGGTCGACGACGATCGACGGGCCGCCGTAGAGGTCGTAGGCGCCGACCGCGTTGGCCACCCGGTCGGCGCCGACCTCCTTCGGGTTGTCGTAGAGGATCGGCATGCCGCTCTTCACGCCAGGGCCGAGGACGACGCACGGGACGGCGTCGAACCAGCGGACGGCCATCTGTCGGAGCTCGCCGGTGACCGCGGGGACCGACGAGCTGACGGCGATCCCGGTCACCGTCGTCGAGATGTCCAGGCCCTCGAGGTCGAGGAGCTGGGTGAGCAGCACCGCGTACTCGTCGGGCGTCCGGTCGGGGACGGTCGACAGGCGCCAGTGGTGCGTCAGGCCGCGGCTGGGCTCGTCCTCGGCGCCGATGCCGAAGCCGGCATCGCTCGGCGGGAGGGACGCGCCTTCGGCATCCGACATCGCGTAGAGCCCGATGACCGACTCGGTGTTCCCGACGTCGATGGCGAGCAGCACCTCAGTCTCCGTCCATAGGTTTTGGGGGCACAGGTTCAGGGGCCGTAGGTTCAGGGGCCACCGGTTTTGGGTCCACCGGTTTTGGGTTCATAGCTTCAGCCGTCCGCAGGTCGAGGCCGAAATCGAGCACCGGCACCGAGTGGGTCAGGGCGCCGACCGAGATGAGGTCCACGCCGGTTGCAGCGTACGCCGGTGCGGTGGCCAGGTTGACGCCGCCGGAGATCTCGACGAGGACACCGGTTTCCCCGGCGGTCCGGCGGGCCAGCGCCACGCACGCGCGGGCCTCGTCCGGGGTCATGTTGTCGAGCAGCACCGCGGTGGCCCGGGCCCGGCAGGCTTCTTCGACCTGGTCGGGGCGATCGCACTCGACCTCGACCATCCGGCCCGGCCACATCGCCCGGGCCCGCTGCACCGCGTCGGTGATCGTGACGCCGGCCAGATGGTTGTCCTTGACGAGCACCGCGTCGGACAGGTTCGCCCGGTGGTTGTGGCCGCCGCCGGCCCGGACGGCCGCCTTCTCCAGCGCCCGGAGGCCGGGCGTCGTCTTGCGGGTGTCGAGGACCCGGACCGCCGGGTCGACGGCGGCTACCGCGTCGACGAACCGCCGGGTCAGCGTGGCCACCCCCGAGAGGTGGCCGAGGAAGTTGAGGGCGGTGCGCTCGCCGGTCAGGATCGGGCGGAGCGCGCCGGCGACCTCGGCCACGGTGTCGCCCGGCTCGACCGTCGAGCCGTCACCGCGGTGCCACGTCACGACGAGCGCGTCGTCGACCAGTGCGAACGCCGTCGCCGCGCACGACTGGCCGGCGACGACGCCGGGCTGCCGGGCGACGATCGAGAGCCGAGCCACCGCGTTCTCGGGCACGAGCGCCGCGGTCAGGTCGCCGAGCGGCAGCACGTCCTCGGCCAACGCCCGGCGGACGGCCTCGTGCACGACGCCGACCGGCGGGTGGACGCTCACGTCGCCGTCCGCTTCGGCAGCGCGGCGGCCGCCCGGTCGGCGACGACGCCGGCCGCCTGGCCGTGGACCAGCCGGCACCGCCAGGCCGGGTCCGACGCCGGGAACTCGACCCGGGTGTGGGCCCCCCGGCTCTCCTCGCGGGCCCGCGCCGAGCCGAGGAGGGCGCCGGCCACCGTGACCAGGTTGGCCAGCTCACCGGCGGCGGCCGACGCGGCCACGCCGGCCAGCCGGTCGGCCAGCTCCCCGGTGGCGGCCTCGGCGGCGTCGAGCGACGCCGCGCTGCGGACGACGCCGGCGCCCGACGTCATCGCCCGTTGGAGGACGTCCCGCAGCTTCTCCACGTCCGATGGTGCCGGGCCCGGCGTCGGGCCCAGCCGGAGCAGGCTGGTGGCGGCAGCCGGGCGGACGCCGATGACTGTCCCGTCGGCGCCGGCCGGCGGTGCCGGGCGCGGTGGCCACGCGGCCGGGCCGCCACCGGGCTGCCCGGACTCCCCGGTCCCCTCGGGTTGCAGGACGGCCCGCATGACGCCGGTCGCCTCCGGTCCGTCCCGACCGGCCGCGAGGGCTTCGGCGAGCCGGGCGCCGAAGACCATCCCCTCGAGCAGCGAGTTCGACGCCAGCCGGTTCGCGCCGTGGACGCCGGTGCACGCGGTCTCGCCGGCCGCCCAGAGGCCGGGCAGCGCGGTCGCACCCTGCAGGTCGGTGACGACGCCGCCGGAGAGGTGGTGGGCGGCCGGGGCGATCGGCAGCCAGTCGACCGCGGGGTCGAGGCCGATGCCGGCCAGCGACGCGGCGATCGTCGGGAACCGCTGGTCGAACTGGGCCAGCCCGGTGGCGTCGAGCCAGAGGTGGTCGGATCCCTGTTCGGCCATGCGGGCCGCCATCGCCCGGCTGACGACGTCCCGGGACGCCAGCTCGTCGACGAACCGCTCGCCGTCGGCGTCGCGCAGGAGCGCGCCGTGACCGCGCAGCGCCTCGGACAGGAGGGGCCGGGGCATCGCCGGATGGTGGAGCGCGGTCGGGTGGAACTGGACGAACTCGACGTCGGCCACCGGCACGCCCGGCCCGCAGGGCGATGGCCACCCCGTCGCCGGTGGCCTCCCGGGGGTTGGTCGTCACCGCGAAGAGCTGGCCGACGCCGCCGGTGGCCAGGACGACGTGGTCGGCCCGCACCGTCACCGGCGCGCCGCCCGGCGGGATGGCGACGACGCCGCGGCACCGCCCGTCCTCGACGACGAGGTCGACCGCGAACCAGCGCTCGAGGACGGCGTCGGCCGCCGTCCGGGTGGCCGCGACGAGCGCCCGCTCGACCTCGGCCCCGGTCGCCGCGCCGCCGGCGTGGACGACGCGGGGCCGGGAGTGGCCGCCCTCGCGGGCCAGGGCCAGCGACCCGGACGCCTCGCGGTCGAACTCGGCCCCCAGGGCGATCAGCTCGCGCACCCGGCCGGGCCCCTCGTCGACCAGCACGCGGACCGCGTCGACGTCGCACAGCCCGGCCCCGGCGGCCAGCGTGTCGGCCAGATGGAGGTCGGTCGAGTCCTCGTCGCCGCCGAGGACCGCGGCCACGCCGCCCTGGGCCCACCGGGTGGCGGACTGTGTCAGCTCGCCCTTGGTCAGGACCCCGACGTGCCGCCGAGCCCCGTCGCCCCCGCCGGCCAGGCGGCCCCCGGCGCCCCCGCCGGCCAGGCGAACGGCGGCCGACAGACCGGCCACGCCGCTGCCGAGGACGAGGACGTCGAACGGCCCGGGTCCCGCCGTCGCGGGCCCGGTGGTCACGTCGGCGTGATCGCGGTCAGCTCGGCGTCGAGGCGGGCCGCGGCCTCGTCGATCTGCCGGTTGGCCCGGTCGACGTGGACGACGACGGGCGCGTACGACTCGAGCTCTTCCGGCGCGTAGTCGGCGTAGGTGAGCAGGATGACCCGGTCGCCCGGGGCGACCAGCCGGGCGGCCGCGCCGTTCAGGCAGACGACGCCCGGGCCGCCCTCGATGGCGTACGTCTCGAAGCGGGCGCCGTTGTCGAGGTCGAGCACCGTCACCTGCTCGTGCGCCAGGATGTCCGCCGCGGCCATCAGCTCGGTGTCGATGGTCACCGAGCCGATGTAGTTCAGGTTGGCGTCGGTCACCGTCGCCCGGTGGATCTTCGACTTCATCATCCGTCGTCGCATGGAGACCTTTCCTTCCACGTCGTTAGTAACGGGGTCATCGGTACGGCGTCATCAGAACGGCGCCATCAGAACGGCATCGGTGCCACACAGTTGTCGATCAGTCGGACCGGCCCGACCCAGCCGGCGATCAGCAGGCGGACGGCCGAGGCGGCCGGCAGCGTCGGGGGAACGTCGAGGTCGTCGGCGTCGACCGCCACCGCGTAGTCGAGGCGGACGAGCGGCTCGGTCGCCACGACGGCGGCCATCGTCTCGGCCACCGCGGCGGGATCGTCCTCGCCGGCGGCCACGACCTCCCGGCCGGCGGCGAGCGCCCGCGACAGCACGACCGCGGCGGCTCGTTCGTCCGCCGACAGCCGGGCGTTCCGGCTGGACAGGGCCAGGCCGTCGGGGTCGCGGACCGTCGGGCAGCCGACGACGGTCACCGGGAAGGAGAGATCGGCGGCCATCCGACGCACCACCGCCACCTGCTGGAAGTCCTTCTCGCCGAAGTAGGCCCGGCAGCGACCGGCCACCGCGAAGAGCTTGGCGACGACCGTCGCGACGCCGTCGAAGTGGCCCGGGCGCGAGGCCCCCTCCCACCGATCGGTGACCCCGCGAACCGACACCGTCGTCGCGACCGGCGCCGGCCAGTCGGGGTACATCTCGGTGACGGACGGGGTGAGCACGGTCGACGCGCCGGCCTCCCGGCAGACGTCCAGGTCGGCGTCGAGCGTCCGCGGGTAGCGGTCGATGTCCTCGGGCTCGGCGAACTGGAGCGGGTTGACGAAGATCGTCACCCCGACATGGTCGCACTCGGACGCGGCCTGCACGATCAACGACCGGTGGCCGGCGTGCAGGGCGCCCATCGTCGGCACCAGCCCGACCGTCCGGCCCGCCTGCCGGGCCGCGTCGAGGGCGTCCGTGAACGCGTCGATCGAGCCGACGACCTCCACCGGGAAGTCCCGACCGTCAGACCACGCCGGCCGGGACCGGCGGCACGCGGACTTCCGGCGCCTCCTCGACGTCGGCCGCGTCAGCGATCAGGTCACCGGTCGAAGCCGCAGTCGCTGCCACCGGCATCGGCTCCGGCTCGTCAGGACGCAGGCCGCCGACGGTCAACTGGAGGGCGAGGCCGACGCCGGCGTTGTACGCGGCGCGCTCTTCTTGCGGTAGGGCGTCGAGGTGGCGAGCCAGCGTGGCCCAGTCGCCGCGCCCGGCCGGACCGGTGAGCGCGCCGCGGGGCCCGAGACGGCCGACGTCGTCGACAGCGGCCCGCGTCAGGTCCAAGAAGGCGTCCAGCGGGAGGCCGACCGCGGTGGCCACTCGCTCGACCTGTCCGAGCAGGGCGACGACGTGGTTGGCGGCGATGCACGCGGCCGCGTGGTACGCCGCCCGGTCGGCGTCGGCCACCTCGACCGTCCGGCCGCCCAACGACTCGGCCATCTGTCGGGCCACCGGGTCGCCGGCCACCGCGAACGTGACGCCGCCGGCCAGACGTCGGGCGCCGACCGTCGGGTTCGGCAGCGGCACGAGCGGGTGCAGCGCGGCCCGGCGGCCGTGCGGCGCCAGGACGTCGAGCCCGAGCGAGCCGGAGAGGTGGAGGACGACGGTGTCCGGCTGCGGTCGGACCGCCGCCGCGACCTCGGCCACCGCGTCGTCGGGCGTGGCGATGACCAGGACGTCGACGCCGGTGGCGGCGTCGGTCAGGTCGTCGCGACGGCCCAGGAGACCGACCACGTCCCACCCGGCCGCAGCCAGCGCAGTGGACAACGACCGACCAGCCCGGCCGGCGCCGATGAATCGTACGGTGCGCACGAGACCCTCCTCCGGCGTTCCAGCCCCCTCGGGGTGCCGGTCGCCTTCAGTGACGGGAAATGCAGACGCCTACAGCATATCCAGCTGGACGACCTCACCACCAGCGGCGTCGAGCGTGTCCGGCCCGACCAGCTCAGGGGCCAGGTCGGCCAGTGGGGCGAGGACGAACCGCCGCTCCCACATCCGGGGGTGCGGCACCTGGAGGTCCGGCTCGGCGACGACCTCGTCGCCGACGAGCAGCACGTCGGCGTCGAGCGTCCGCGGGCCGTGGCGGACCGTCCGGACCCGGCCGGCCGCCCGTTCGAGCTCCCGGCAGCGGGCCAGCAGCTGGCGCGGCCCGTCGGCGGTGACCAGCTCGACGACGACGTTCAGGTACCGGTCCTGGGCCGGGCCGCCGACCGGTTCGGTCTCGTAGACCGGGGAGACCGCGACGACGTCGCCCCGGGCCCGCAGCGTCGCCACCGCGTCGGTCAGCCGGGCCCGGCGGTCGCCGAGGTTCGAGCCGAGACCGACGAACGCCCGGACCGGCCGGCGACGGACGACGCGGACGCCGATCGACCCCACCTGTACCGGGACGGGCGGCCGGAGCTTGCGCACCGTGACCGCGGTCGCGGCGATCCGGTCGTCGGCGTCGAGGACGACCCGGGCCACCTCACCGGCCAGCGCTTCGAGCAGCTGGAACCGCCGTTCGGCGACGACCGCCGTCGCCTGGATGGCCAGCGCGCCGTAGTCGACCGTGTCGGCGAGGTCGTCGGACGCCGCAGCCTCGGCGGTGTCGAGCCAGACGTCGACGTCGACGGCGAACGGTTGGGCGCGCGCCTGCTCCTCGGGCAGCACGCCGTGGATGCCGACGACCCGGAGATCGCGGATCTCGATGCGGTCGCCCGCCGTCGGCCCAGCTCCCGTCGGCCCAGCTCCCATCGGCGGGCGGACCGTCAGACGGGCTGGCGGGGCGGGAGCCCGTCGGCCACGACGACCAGCTCCCGGCCGGTCGAGCCCATCTGGTGACCGATCAGGTGCTCCACCAGGGCGACCGCCTGCGGTCCGGTCGGGAGCCGGCCCGACCAGACGAGGAAGCCGCCGATCACGCCCATGACCCGGTCGCCGAGCTCGTCCTGGTGCATGAGGATCTTCATGCCCTCGCCGAGCGACCGCTCGAGATCCTCGTAGCAGTCGGCCAGGACCGGTCGCGGGTCGACGGCCGGAGAGAGCGGGTAGTGGGCGTACGCCAGGCCCTCGTCGTCGTAGGCGTGGAGGTTGTGCGGCGACGGCAGGAGCGAGACGACCCGGCTGAACCCCTGCACCCGTAGCCAGATGATCTCCTCCTGGCGCCGGACCCGCCGGTGGTTCGGCGCGAACCCGCCCGGCCGCTCGCTGACGGCCAGTCGGTCACGGATGATCCAGGTGAAGTTCCGTGGCGGGATGCCCGCCGCCCACTTGCCCTTCATCGCACTACTGCTCCCCGCACTACTGCTCCCCGCGCCGCCAATCCCTGTGTCGCCAACCCCTGTGTCGCCAATACCGGTGCCACCAATACCAGTGTCAACGATCTCTGTGCGCTCACGCCGCTACCGCCACCGGCGGGCCGACCAGCGAGGCCGCCAGGACGGTCGGTGCGACGTCGTGGACGCGCACCATCGCCGCGCCCTCCGACAGCGCCCAGACCGCGGTGGCGAGCGACGCCTCCAGGCGGTCGTCGACCGGCACCGGCGATCGCCCGGGCTCGGTCCCGAACCGCCCGAGGAAGCTCTTGCGGCTCGTGCCGACGAGCACCCGGGCCCCGAGCGTCGCCGCCCCGTCGGCCAGGTCCGACAGATGGGCCAGCAGCGCCAGGTTGTGCGCGGCCGTCTTGCCGAACCCGATCCCCGGGTCGACCCAGACCTCGGGCACGCCGGCCGCCAGCGCGTCCCGGGCCCGCTCGAGGACCGCGTCGTGCACCTCGGCGACGACATCGTCGTAGCGGGGGTCGTGCTGCATGTCCTGGGGGGTGCCCTGCATGTGCATGGCCACCCAGCCGACGCCGAGGTCGGCCGCGACCGGCCCGAGGGCGCCGCCGACGTCGTTGACCAGGGTTGCGCCGGCGGCCACCGCCGCGGCGGCCACGTTCGGCTTGATCGTGTCGATCGAGACCCGGACCTCCGGCGACAGGGCTTCGACGACCGGCAGAACCCGCCGGAGCTCCTCGGCCTCGTCGACCGGCGCCGCTCCTGGCCGGGTCGACTCGCCGCCCACGTCGACGACGTCGGCCCCTTCGGCCACCATCCGGCGCCCCCGTTCGATCGCCGCGGTCGGGTCGAGGTAGCGGCCGCCGTCGGAGAACGAGTCCGGCGTCACGTTGAGGACGCCCATGACCAGCGGACGGTTCCCGGGCGGCTCGGTCATGGGCGCCAGCGTACGCGAACCGCGGACCCCCATCAGCCGGGGTGGCAGCGGCCGGTTCGATCCGACTTCGGGCGGGCGGTCGTGGGTAAGCGGTCGCTGGCCGGCTACCGACCGTGGACCCGGCTACCGACCGTGGACGAACTGCATCGCCTCGGCCCGCGTGGCCGGGTCGGAGCGGAACAGCCCGCGGACGGACGAGGTGATGGTCAGCGTGCCGGGCTTCTTCACCCCCCGCATCGACATGCAGAGGTGCTCGGCCTCGACGACGACGAGCACGCCCCGGGGGCCGAGGGCCGACTCGATGGCGTCGGCGATCTGCGTCGTCATCCGCTCCTGGACCTGCAGCCGGCGGGCGAAGCCGTCGACCAGCCGGGCCAGCTTGGACAGGCCGGTGATGCGCCCGTCGGTCCCGGGGATGTAGGCGACGTGGGCCCGGCCGATGAACGGCACCATGTGGTGCTCGCAGAGCGAGGCGAACGGGATGTCGCGGACCATGACCATCTCGTCGTGATCGGCCGCGAACGTGACGGTCAGGTGGCGGGACGGATCGTCGGCCAGGCCGGAGAACAGCTCCTCGTACATGGCGGCCACCCGCCGCGGCGTGTCGAGCAGGCCGTCACGGTCCGGGTCGTCGCCGATGGCCAGGAGGATCTCGGTGACGGCTCGGGTCACCCGCTCGGTGTCGACGCCGCCCGGACGAGGCCGGGCCGCCGCGCCGTCGGTCGTCTGCGTCTCCGCTGTCATCGGTTCCTCTCGTTCTTGGTCCCTGTCGGTCTACCGGTCTACCGGTTGCCCAGGTAACGGTGGACACCGGCCAGGTTCCGGTACCGCTCGGCGACGTCGAGGCCGTAACCGACGACGAACTCGGACGGG
Source organism: uncultured Actinomycetota bacterium (assembly GCA_963745595.1). Lineage (GTDB taxonomy): Bacteria > Actinomycetota > Acidimicrobiia > Acidimicrobiales > RAAP-2 > DASZUK01. The sequence continues at coordinate 29,346 of CAVUYB010000022.1, forward strand.
ATGGTGAAGCCGACGTAGCGGAGATCGAGCTCGACCCGTTGCTCGCCGTCCTTGACGAGGAGGGCGCACACGTCGACGCTGGCCGGCTGGCGGGCCTGCAGGTACTTGCGCAGGTAGTTCAGCGTCAGGCCGCTGTCGATGATGTCCTCGACGACGAGCACCCGGCGGCCGGTCAGCTCGGCGTCGAGGTCCTTCACGATCCGGACGACCCCTGACGTGCTGGTGGCGCTGCCGTACGACGAGACCGCCATGAAGTCGACGTCGACCGGGAGCTCGATGGCCCGGCAGAGGTCGCTCATGAAGAGCATCGCCCCCTTCAGCACGCCGACCAGCAGGGGCGGCTCGTCGGCGAAGTCGGCCGTGATGCGGGCGCCGAGCGCCGCCACCTGCGCGGCGATCCGCTCCGCACTGACGAGGACCGGGCCGACGTCGGGCGTCGACCACGCCGGGACCGCCGTACCCGCCTCTTCCGTCGCCACTGGCGTGACCTTACCGGAGGGTGCTCTGGCGGCCCCCATCTGCCCAGGCGGTGACGGCCCCACCGGTGAGGGGGGGTCGACGACCAGCCGCTGGGCGGTGCGGTGGACGCGGACCCCGCCGGCCAGCTCGGTGCCGACCGCCCGGCCGGCGGCCACCGCCAGCACCCGCTCGACCTCGGCCAGCGACGGTGGATGGCGGTCGCCGCCAGCTCGGCCGATCACCGCCAGCCGGTCGGGCCGCCCGGTCGGCCGCCCGGCCGCCGGCGGCCGCGCTCGCCGCCGGCCCGCAGCCAGCGACGGACCGCTCGGCGGGCGAGCGGCCGGGCGCCGCGGACGGCGTCGGCCGGATCGGGCACCGCCTCGGCGGCCAGGACGTCGAGGAGCGCCGCGTCCTCCCGGGCCAGCGCGGCCTGCCGGGCGAGCAGGGGGACCGGGTCGCGTCGACCGAGGTCGGCGAGCAGCGGGAGCAGCTCGTGGCGGACCCGGTTGCGGAGGTGCCGGCGGTCGTCGTTGGACGGGTCGGCGACCGGGGTCAGGCCGACGGCTGCGCACAGCCCGGTCGTCTCGGTACGCCGCAGCGCCAGCAGCGGGTGCTCGGGCCCGGGCGGCATCGCGCCGACGCCGTCGAGGCCGGCGCCGCGCAGCAGGTTGAGCAGGACGGTCTCGGCCTGGTCGTCCATCGTGTGCCCGGTCGCCACCGACGGCGGGAGGACGGCGAACCGGGCCGCCCGGGCCCGGGCCTCCAGGTTGGGGCCGTCGGGGACGACCACCCGTTCCCGGCGGAACGCCGCCCCGAACCGGGCGGCGGCCGCGGCGACCACGTCGGCCTCGGCGGCCGAGCCCGGGCGCAGGCCGTGGTCGACGTGCACCGCGGTGACCCGGCAGCCGGCCGCGACGGCCAGCACGAGCAGCGCGAGCGAGTCCGGTCCGCCGGAGACCGCGCACGTGAGCGGCGACCCGGCCGGCGGGAAGGCACACCGGGGAAGCAGGTCGAGCGGATCGAGCGGCGACCCGGCCGGCGGGCGTGTCGAGCGGTCCGGGCCGAGCGTCACGCCGGGCGGATCACCCGGCCGGGGCCGGAGCGGCGCCGACCCGGGTCACCCACTGCCCGGGGTCCCGGATCTCGGCCAGCGACGGGAGCCATTCGGGGCCCCGCCAGACGCGGTTGAAGAGGTCGGCCCCGCCGGCCCGCTCGACGGCGTTGACGAACTCCTCGCCCTCGGCGTACTGCCGCAGCTTGGCCTCGAGCCCGAGCACCTGCTGGAGCAGCTTCGCCGGCCCCCGGACCTGCTCGCGCCGTTCTCGCAGGACGCGGCTGAACCGCTCGGCACCGGGGACGGCGGCCGCGCCGGCCCGGTCCATCGTCACGTCGCCGTGGCCTTCGAGCAGGCTCATGAGCGCCTGGATGCGGTGGAGGGCGTCGAGCTGCTCCGGGGTGGCGACGAGACCCATGACGCCGCCGTCGCGCAGCGGGCTGCGACCGGACCGCACCTCCTCGGCGGCCCGGCGCAGAGCCTCGGTCAGGTGGTGGGGATCGGCGCCGAACGGCTCGAGGCCCTGGTCGACGAGCGAGACGAAGTGGTCGCGCAGCCAGGGGACCGCGGTGAACTGGGCTCGGTGGGTGACCTCGTGGAGGGCGAGCCACAGCCGGAACTCGGCCGGCGGGAAGCCGTAGCGCGACTCGAGGCCGACGACGTTCGGGCCGACGTAGTAGACGAGGTCCTGCTCTTCGGCCAGCTCGTCCGTCACGAGCAGGTCGTACTGACCGAGCACCCGGGTGGACATCCACGCCAGCAGCAGTCCGAGCTGGGCGCCGTTCATCGAGCGGCCGACGCCGGCCAGCGGGGCGGCCACGGCGGGCGGGAGGGTGCCGAACGGACCGGACCGCCGGCGGGTCTCCAGCTTGTGCAGCGTCGGGCCCAGGATCCGCTGGATCGACGCCACGTTGGCGCGGACCCAGGCCGGCCGGTCGACGACGACGGCCCGGGCGGCGGACGCCGGACGGAGCCCGGTCGCCTCGGCGACGAGCTGCTCGGCTCGGGCGGTCAGCTCGTCGAACTCCTCGGCCAGTGCCACCGGCCGGTAGTCGGCGGGCGGCGCGGCGGCGGGCCAGCGCCCACCCGGCGACCCGCTCGGCCAGCGCCCAGTCGACGACCCCGGCGTTGGCGGCGAGCGGCCCGCCGACGTTGGGATCGGGAGCGGCGTCGACGACCACGGGAACCCGTTCGCTCAGCGGCCGGGCGCCACGTCGGACGCCGTGTCACCGGAAGGCAGGCCCGTCGCCGGGCGACATGGCGGCGGGACTCCTCGTGGATGGCCTCGGCGATGCGCTGCAAGAGCGCGTCGGGCACGCGGTCGCGGCACCGGCTGGCGATCACCAGACGGAGCTCGGCCTCGAAGTCGGCGGCACCGCCGCAGTGGCCGCAGCGGTCGAGGTGCACGGTGATCTCCGTCCGCCGCTCCTCGGTCAGCTCGCCGTCGAGGTAGTGGTACAGCTCGTGGATCGCCTCGTCGCAGTCGACGCCCTCGAAGTCGCCGGCGCCGCACAGGCCCCCCAGCTTCGGTGTCACCCCTTCAGCACCCACGAACGGCCTCCTGTCACTCCGCCCGGCCGGTGGTCGACCCGACCAAGCCACGAGCTTCGGCAAATTCGTGCAACGCCTTCTGGAGCGCCCTTCTTCCACGATGGATCCGGCTCATCACCGTGCCGATCGGGACGTCGGTGATCTCGGCGATCTCCTTGTACGAGAACCCCTCGACGTCGGCCAAGCAGGACGGCGATCCGGAAGGCGTCCGGCAGCGACTCGATGGCCGCCTTGACCTCGTCGTCGGTGAACGTGTCGAGCGCCTCGTCCTCGGCGCTCCGGCCCAGGCCGGCGCCGCCGTCGGCCGGGCTGAGCCGCCGGTAGAGGTACAGGTCCTCGACGTCCTCGACGTCGGCCATCTCCGGCCGGCGCTTGGCGGCCCGGTAGGTGTTGATGTACGTGTTCGTCAGGATCCGGTAGAGCCAGGCCTTGAGGTTCGTTCCCTCGGTGAAGCTGGCGAACGCCCGGTACGCCTTGAGGTACGTCTCCTGGACGAGGTCCTCGGCGTCGGCCGGGTTCCGGGTCATGCGGAGGGCCGCGCTGTACAGCGCCGGCATGTACTCCATCGTCAGATCGGTGAACTGGGCCTGGTCGGCCATGGCAGAGACCCTATCCACCGCCAGGACCGGGCGAGGACCGGGGTGCGGCGGGGTCGCCGCCCGAGGGCGCCCGAACCGACCGGTCGCCCGCCGACGGGGACCGAAAATGGAACCTGTTGCAATCTCCGGCGGCGCGTGGTCGAATCCGCCTATGACGCTGCCACCGCCCGCTCCCCCGGCCGAGCTGGGCATCGACCTCATGAACGGCGCGTTCTTCGCCGACGACCCGTACCCGGCGTACGCGTGGATGCGCGAGCACGCGCCGGTCTTCCACGACGAGGCCAACGACCTGTGGGCGCTGGCGAGCTACCGGGACGTCAAGGCGGCGTCGACCGACACCGCGGTCTTCTCGAACGCCGGCGGCATCCGGCCGAAGTTCCCGCCGCTGCCGATGATGATCGACTTCGACGCGCCCGAGCACGTCCGGCGGCGGCGGTTGGTGAGCGCCGGCTTCACGCCGCGACGGGTCCGCGAGATGGAGGACCACATCCGGGCGATCTGCGACCGGGTCATCGACACGGTCTGCGAGCAGGGCGCCTGCGACTTCGTCCGGGACATCGCCGCGCCGCTGCCGCTCGCCGTCATCGGCGACATGCTCGGCGTCGCCGACGACGACCGCGACGACCTGCTCCGCTGGTCCGAAGAGATGCTCCAGTCGCAGGGTTCGCTCGACCCAAGAGGCGATGGAACGGGCCGCGCAGGCGTTCGTCGAGTACACGGCCTACATGGACCCGGTGCTCGCCGACCGCCAGGCCAGCGGGAAGGACGACGACCTCGTCGGCGTGCTCGCCAACGCGGTCGTCGACGGCGACCGCCTCGACCACGACTCGCTCATCCACGAGACGCTGCTGATCCTCGTCGGCGGCGACGAGACGACGCGGCACGTCATCACCGGCGGCATGCTCGCCCTCCAGGAGCACCCGGCCCAGCGGGACCAGCTGCTCGACGACCCGTCGCTGATCCCCGGCGCGGTCGAGGAGATGCTGCGGTGGGTGACGCCGATCAAGAACATGGCCCGCACGATCACCCGCGACGTCGAGGTCGGCGGTCGCGAGCTCCACGAGGGCGACGAGGTGCTGCTGCTGTACCCGTCGGCCAATCGCGACGCTGAGATCTTCGACGACCCCGACGCGTTCGACATCACCCGGAGCCCGAACCCGCATCTCGCCTTCGGCTTCGGCGCCCACTTCTGCCTCGGCAACCAGCTGGCGCGGCTCGAGCTCCGGATCATGTTCGAGCGCCTCTTCGCCCGGCTGCCCGACCTGGCGCTGGCCGGCCCCGGACCGTTCCCGCAACGGGCGGCCAACTTCATCAGCGGCATCGAGACGATGCCGGTCTCGTTCACCCCGGCCGCGCCCGTCGGCTCCGCGGCCTGAGCCGGCCGGCGAGCAGGACGGGCAGGAGGACGGCGATGGCTGGCGGTCTGGAAGGGTTCGGCGCGCTCGTCACCGGAGGCGGCAGCGGTATCGGGCTGGCCACCGCGACCCGGTTCGCGCTCGACGGCGCCCAGGTCACGATCTGCGGACGGACGGAGGGGAAGCTGGCCGACGCGGTCGCCACCATCGACCACGCCGTTGGCGACCAGGCGCGGCGCCGAGCCGGAGGAGCCCGGCACCGCCTGCCCGCTACGTCGTCGCCGACGTCACCGTCGAGGCGGAGATCGCCGCGGCCGTGGCCGACGCGGCCACGCCGACCGGCCGGCTCGACATCCTGTTCGCCTGCGCCGGCGGTTCCCACCACATGGGGCCGATGCTCGAGGCCGACGCGGTGGCGTCCGGGCCACCGTCGACCTCAACCTGATCGGGTCGTTCCTGTCGCTCAAGCACGCCGGGGCGGCTATGCGGACGACCGGGGGTGGGTCGATCGTCCTGATGTCGTCCGGCGCCGGCCACTTTCCCCACCGGCTGCTGTGGGCGTACGGCATGGCCAAGGCCGGCATCGAGTCGCTCTGTGCCTATGCCGCCGAGGAGCTGGGGGAGGCCGGCATCCGGGTCAACGCCGTCCAGCCCGGCATCATCGACGACGAGCTGATGGCCTTCATCACCGCCGGCGGCCCCCTCATGGACGACTACCTGGCCCAGATGCCGATCTCCCGGGTCGGCACGGTCGACGACGTTGCCACCGCCGTCCGGTTCCTGGCCGGTCCGGAATCGTCGTGGATCACCGGCGAATGCCTGGCCGTCGACGGCGGCCACCACCTCCGGCGCGGCGCCGACTACTCCCTCCTCTTCGGCGACCAGCCGGCCGGCTGACCCCCCTCCCGCACCACCCCCCCGCACCACCCCCCTGCACCACCGCCCCCTGCACCACCGCCCCCTGCGCCACCGTCGTCCCTGTTCCTGCCCCCTTTCGGCGGTCCGACCACCCGCGCCTGGTAATACCCGATCAATCTGCTAGGGTATAGAGGAGTAACAGAAATAGGGATGGTCCCGATCGGGCCATCACCCGCCGGAAGGAGCCACCGTGACCAGCGCCCGTGACCCCGTGATCCGCACCGTTGGTGCCGTCACTGTCACCGGCGGCGTCACAGCCGATCTCGCCCGGCCCCCGGCGAACGCCCGGACCGGCTTCCGGCGAACCGCCGTTCGGCCGCCGGCGCGGCGGGGCCCGCTCGACCCGATCGCCCTGCTGGACCTGGCCAAAGAGCACGCCGGTTCGACGGGCGCGTGGGCCGAGGAGGACACGGCGTCCTTGACGGAGCGGTCGTACGAGCTCGTCTCGCTCACCGACGACGTCGAGGTCTGGGTCATCCACTGGCCGGCCGGCGGCCGCCTGCAGCTGCACGACCACGGTGGATCGTCCGGCGCGTTCTGGGTGGTCGGCGGCACGCTGGAGGAGCGGTACCTGACCGACGACCGGTCGCTCGCCCACCGCCGGATCGGTGCCGCCAGCGGCGCCGGCTTCGGCGCCCGGTACGTGCACGACGTCCGCAACGGCGGGACGGCGCCGGCGACGAGCGTCCACGCCTACTCGCCGCCCATGCCCGGCATGACCTTCTACCGGACGTCCCCGACCGGACTGGTGGCCGAGCGGACCGAGTACCGGTCCGACCCGTCCTGGGCTCCCTGAGCCGCCCTGAGCCGTCCTGAGCCTGGTAGACCTCGCCGGGTGAGCGCCATCGACGACCGCCTGGCCGACGCCCGTCACCACCTGCAACGGGTCGACCCCCGTCAGGCGGCCTCGGCCCTGCAGCAGGGCGGCCTGCTGGTCGACATCCGGCCGGCGGCCCAGCGCCAGGACCACGGCGAGATCCCCGGCGCGCTGGTCATCGAGCGCAACGTGCTCGAGTGGCGGCTCGACCCGTCCAGCCCGGACCGCCACCCGGCGGTGACCGACGACGTCGGGCGGGCGGTGGTCGTCGTCTGCCAGGAGGGGTACGCCTCCAGCCTGGCCGCGGAGAGCCTCCGGGCCCTCGGCCTGCTCGGCGCCACGGACCTCGACGGCGGGTTCGCGGCGTGGGAGGCCGCTGGCCTGCCGGTCAGCCGACCCGGAGGGGCCTAGGGCCGCCGGGGCCCGGGTGATCGGTCGAAGCCCGTCCCCCCCCATGTCGCTTTGTCGCGTTTCACCGTTTGCAGAATTGGACGTCTAGGCGTCGGCGAATTCTGCAAACGGTGAACGCGACGAGCATCTTTGCCGAGCCCTCTCGGGCTCGGGTCTAGAACTGC
>CAVUYB010000023.1:0-34187 GCA_963745595.1 uncultured Actinomycetota bacterium
CAAGGGTTGGCTGACAGCGGCTCGGTGACGAAGTCAATGAGCCGCTCAACCGCGCCGACCAGCGCCGGCTCGAGGTCGGCGTAGCTGTGCACCGATCCGAGAATCCGCCGCCAGCAGGTGGCCGGATCGGGCTCGCCCATTGCTCGGCAGATGCCGGTCTTCCAGTCCTGGCCTTTGGGCACAGTCGGCCAGGCGGTCAGCCCCACCACCGCCGGCCTGACCGCCTGCCACACGTCGACAAAGGGAGTGCCGGTCACCAGTACCTGGGGATGCGCCACTTCCTCGGCCAGCCGGGTCTCCTTGGTGCCGGGAACCAAATGGTCGACCAGAACACCCAGGCGGCGGCCTGGTGCTGGCCCGAAGGCCACCATCTCGGCGGCCAGATGGTCGATCCCGTCGAGACGCTCCACCACGACCCCCTCCACCCTGAGGTCGTCGCCCCAGACCCGCTCGACCAGTAAGGCGTCGTGGACTCCCTCGACCAGGATTCGGCTGGCCCGCGCAACCCTGGCCCGATGTCCGGCGACAGTGACCGAGCCGGATGCGGTGTGAGAAGCGATGCCGCGCGCGACTCGGGGCCGGACCAGGGTTGCCACCCGCCCGCCCGCGGCGAAGGCCCCCGGCAGCAAGGAGAACGTCCGCACCTGGCCCGACTTGGATTGCAGCGTCACGATGTCGGCGCGAAGTTCCACCACCCGGCCGGCGAATCCTGAGGCCCGGTGGACCACCGTCAGGCCCATCACCGCCTCCACCTCGGGGTGCCGGCTCGCCTCAGTACGGGCCCTCTCCCGCGGGTCAGCCAGGACGTCGACCCAAGGATCGGGCGTGCGGCTCACGGCGGCGAACGTATCCGACGACCGGTCGGGTCCAGCGGATGGGCCAGCCCTGGCGAACGACGAGGTTCCAGGGTGTAACAACACCGGAGATGACCCGGAGGGTCACCGAGATGGGCCTGGAGCGATCGAGAGCCCATGGGGCCGGGATCACACCGAAGGCGAAGAAGTCCCCTCGAGCGATCGCCGGATGTCCCAGGCGTGATGGAACGCATCGTGGGCTATTCCCCGAGCGACGTCCTCGAGAAGCATCTCGCCGCGCTGGAGATGGACGATGACGATCTCCTTCTCGTTCGGCACGATGGCGATCGCCGCCTGCCAATCCCCGCGGCCACGACCGAGGGACCACAGGGCGGCTGGGAGCGGTACGTCGGCGTAGGAGCGGGCCCGGGCAAGGAGGTTCTCGTCATATGGCGCCACGACCGTCGCCCCCGCGGCGGACCCGGCGAGGCGTTCGGCCCAGATCCGCAAGTTGTCGGCGACGTGGCACACGTACGATCCCACCGACCACGACAGATCGGAGTGGCGTTCGGTTCCGCTCGCATCGGCGAGCAGCTCCGAGTACCGGTCCGGAATCCCTCCGATGTAGGCGAGCAACTCGTCGAGGTCGGTCGAGAACGCGAATCCGCACTCCCGGCACGGGTCGCCGTAGAGCGCGCCGGCCCAGCGGTCCATGACGGCACTATCGCAGGTCCCTCAATGGCGTGCCATCGGAAACGGCCGCCCGAAGAAGCTGAGCGGGCCGTTGACGACGTACGCTTCGGGTGATGGCTCGACGTCTCGGGGGGATGGCTGCGGTTGTGGTGGGAGCCGTTTTTGGCGGGTTGACCGATGTGGCGATCCGGGCTCGCTGGCCGGGTTCTCAGGTGCCGGCATCGGCGGCCGTCTTGGTGGCGGCTGCGGCTGTTTACCCGCTGGCGAGACTCGGGCGAGCGGGGGCGCCGGGGGGACCCCGACGAGAGTGGGTGGCCCTGGGCGCGACGGCTGGGGTGTTCGTGGCCGGCCGAAGCTTGTCGGATCGGGTTTCGTTTCCGCTGACCGCCGCCGCCTGGGTTGGGCATGCGGTTTTCGATCGGGTGCACGAACGCGGGGAGGCGTCGTCGTTGCCGCGGTGGTATCCCGCGTTGTGCGCCGGCTATGACCTGGGCATGGCCGCGATGCTGTGTCGGACTGCGCTCGACCGGCAGATGTCCGATAGGTAGCCCGCAGGACGGACTCGACGTAAGGGTTTGGGGAGCTGTGGGGGGAAGGCGCGGCGTCCGTCCACCAACGCTTCGTTAGACGACGTCGGGATCGGTGCCGTGGGCGATGAGCTCCAAGAAGGCGTCCGTGATCGGCGCAGCCCGTCCGTCGCGTCGGTATGCCCCGATGGTGAGTCGGAGCGTGGGGTCGATGAGCCGCAAGACATGGACCGGAGGCGTGCCCCCCGTCGACCCGGGATGGGCGAAGGCGTCCGGCACGATGGCGATCCCGAGTCCGTTGCCGACGTACTGCACCACATCGGCAATCTGACCGACTTCGAAGTTCGACACGCGCTCGATGCCGGCCTCGGCGAAGGCGGTATCGACGAGCTCGCGCAGCGTGGTTCCCGATCGGAACTCGACGAACTCGGCACCAGCGAGCTCGGAGAGGCGAACCTGTCGACGTCGGGCCAGCGGATGGCTCATCGGGACGACGGCAACCAGGGGTTCCGCCTCGACCAGGGTGCTGAACGTGACTTCCGGCGGCGGGCCTTCGGCGGTGAGCGCGGCGAGGGCGACGTCGAGGTTGCCCTCTCGAACGGCCTGGACGAGCTCGTCCCCGGGCCCGGTCGCCGTGGTGAGGACGATCTCGGGGTAGCGGCGGTGTACCTCGCCGATCAACGCGATGAGATCGAGCGTCCGGCTCGCCGTCTGGGTCAGACCGACGCGAAGCCGGCCTCGGATGATCCGGTCGAGCCCGTCGAGGGCGGCTCGGGCGTCGGCCATGTCGCGGAGCACTCGGACGGCGTGGGGAAGCAGGGTCCGGCCGGCTTCGGAGACGCGCACCGAACGGCTGGTTCGCTCGAAGAGCCTCGTTCCCAATTCGGCCTCCAGCCGGGCCACCTGATGACTGAGGGCCGACTGCGCGACATGGCATCGCTGGGCGGCTCGGGTGAAGCTCCCCTCTTCCGCGACCGCCACCACGTACTCGAGCTGACGAACGTCCATGCTGGGTCGAGATCGTAACCGTGGGCCGAGATCGGGGAACGAAGACGGCGATAAGTCCTCGTTGATCAATCCCGTTTCACGATCGATCGAGTCGAAAAATGTCTTGGTCCGGCGGACGAGAGGTTGCCATAGTGACTGCCGTAGGCCTGGTGACGACCGGTTCCCCCGAGTGGTGAGGAGACAGCATCATGAGTACGACGACGCCCTCCGGTTCGGCGGAGGGTCTGTCCTTCGCCTCGGATATCAAGCCGCTCTTCCGGGAGAGCGATCGCCAGGCGATGCACGCCGCCTTCGACCTGTGGTCCGTCGACGATGTGCGGGCCCATGGGCCGGCCATCGCGGCGCGGCTCCGGGACGGCTCGATGCCGTGCGACGGCCCCTGGCTCCCGGACCGGGTAGCGCTCTTCGATCGCTGGCTGGCCCAGGGCGCCTCCGAGTGAGCGAGCCGGCCACTCATATCGTTGAATCGACCGCCGAGACCGTCCGCTCGGGCTACCTCGACCCGGAGGCGCCCTCAGTAGCGACGATCACCTCGGGGGACGTCGTGCGGTATCCGAACGCGTGGACGCACTGGGGCAATGAGGCGGTCTACGGCCGGCCAACCCCGACCAGGCACTCACGGATCTCGCTCGGTAAAAAAATAGGAGGAAACCGACCATGGGCACGATCACGACCACTGACAACACGGAGATCTTCTACAAGGACTGGGGGTCGGGCCAACCGATCGTGTTCAGCCACGGCTGGCCGCTTTCGGCGGACGACTGGGACACCCAGCTGCTGTTCTTCCTCCGGCACGGCTATCGGGTCATCGCCCACGACCGCCGTGGGCACGGCCGATCCACGCAGACCGGTGACGGTCACGACATGGACCACTATGCCGACGACCTGGCCACGCTGACCGCACAGCTCGACCTCCACGACGCGGTGCATGTCGGCCACTCGACCGGTGGCGGCGAGGTAGCCCACTACATCGCCCGGCACGGTGAGAGCCGGGTGGCCAAAGCGGTACTGATCAGCTCGGTACCGCCGCTCATGCTGCAGACCGACGCCAACCCCGGTGGTCTGCCGAAGCGCGTCTTCGACGATCTGCAGGCCCAGCTGGCCGCCAACCGGTCGGAGTTCTACCGGGCCCTGCCGTCGGGACCCTTCTACGGCTTCAACCGGCCGGGCATCGAGCCCAGCGAGGCGATCATCGAGAACTGGTGGCGCCAGGGGATGATGGGGGGAGCGAAGGCCCACTACGACGGCATCGTCGCCTTCTCCCAGACCGACTTCACCGAGGACTTGAAGAAGATCTCCGTACCGGTCCTGGTGATGCACGGCGACGACGACCAGATCGTTCCCTACGCCGACTCCGGCCCGCTGTCGGCGAAGCTCGTGCAGAACGGCACGCTGAAGACCTATGCCGGGTTCCCCCACGGCATGCCGACTACCCGGGCCGAGACGATCAACGCCGATCTGCTGGCCTTCATCCAGTCCTGACCCCGCCCAGACCGGAGCTATTCCTGGTCGAGGGTGAGCACTTCCTCGTCGAGCCCGCTCCGCTGCAGTCGTCGGGCGCCGGCACGGTCATCTCGCCGAGCGCGGCCGAAGCAATGTCGCGGAAGATCCGAGCCGACTTGGAGCGGTAGGGCGCCATTGAGCCGACTGGTGGGCGGTGAGCACATCGACCGCCGAGAGCGGTTCGTCCACCAGTAGGGCATCCGGCTCGACGACCAGCGTCCGAGGATCGCTCTGGGAAGTCACCTTCTTTCACACATTATATATGTGCGAACGCACATCATATGTGGTAGATTTGGGGTATGGATGGCGTAGAGCGACGGGCAGCTCTGCTGGCCTCGCTGCAGAGCGCGGGACGTGTAGAGGTGAGCGAAGCGGCCCGACGGTTCGGGACGGCAGAGATGACGATCCGTCGAGATCTGGATGCCCTGGTTGCTCAGGGAGCGGCCCGGAGGGTGCGGGGAGGAGCGGTCAGCTTGTTGTTGCGGGCCGAGGAGCCGCCGTTCTCGGTGCGTTCGGTCGTGGCCGGCGACAGTAAGCGACGGATCGGCCGGGCGGCGGCGGATCTACTGGCAGACGGGGAGTCTGTGGTGCTCGATAGCGGGACCACGGCGTTGGAAGTGGCCCGGTGCCTGGCGGGTCGTCGGGTGACGGTGATGCCACTGTCCTTGCACGCGGCCGCGGTCCTCGCCCAATTCGACGGTTTGCGGTTGTTGATGGCCGGTGGTGAGGTTCGGCCCGGGGAGCTTTCGTTGGTGGGGCCGCTGGCGACGGCCAGCCTGGCCGCCTTGCGCTTCGACACGGCGATAGTGAGTTGTTGCGGCCTGGCCGAAGGTCGCGTGACCGCGCACGACTTGGGAGACGCCGAGGTGAAGCGAGCGATGCGAGCTTCTGCGTCGCGAACGGTGCTGGTGGCCGACAGTTCGAAGTTCGCTCGATCGGCGACCGCCGTGGTGTGCGGCACGGACGAGGTGGACGTCCTGGTCACCGGCGGCACAGTCCCGGCCGAGACGGCGGCTGCGCTGCGGGGTGCCGGTGTCGAATTCCTGCCTGTCTGAGCGGGCGCTCTTCGAACCGGCGGTCCGGGTGCAGCGGGGTGGGCGCATCCCGGTGGTGGCGGTGTTCTTTCTGCTCGGGGCGATCTCGGCGAGTTGGGCGACTCGGATCCCGGCGATCAGGGCACCGCTGCACCTGTCCGCGCCGGCGCTGGGGTTGGCGCTGTTGGGCCCCGCGGCGGGGGCGGTACTGGCGATGCCGGCCACCGGGGTGGCGCTGGTACGGGTGCCACCGCGTCGGGTCGTCCAGATGGCCTTTCTTCCCCTCGCTGGCGTACTGCCACTCGTCACGGTGGCCGGGGACGTCTGGCAGCTGTTCGGCGTCCTGTTCGCTTGGGGAAGTTGTGTCGGGGTGATCGACGTCGGCATGAACACCGAAGCGGTCGGGGTCCAAGAGCGCATCGGGCGGCGGGTCATGTCCGGGTTCCACGCCAGCTACAGCGTCGGCGGTCTCGTAGGTGCGGCCGTTGGCGCCGGGTGTGCGTGGGCCGGGGTGCCTGTCCGCACGCAGCTGATCGCCGTCAGCGCGGCGGTGCTCGTGGCCGGGATCGTCGCCGCCGGTCGTTTCGATCCCTCCGCCCGGCCAACCACCCACGCCGATCGGAGGGTTCGTTCCGAGCGGGTCCGTTGGTCGTGGGTCTTGGTGGCCCTGGCGGCCATGGCCTTCGCCTCGTTCCTGGCCGAGGGAGCGGCTAATGACTGGAGCGCCGTCTACCTGCACAGCTCGCTGGGAACCTCTCCCGGCCTGGCCGGTGCCGGCTATACGTGCTTCGCGGTGGCGATGACGGCCGGCCGGCTGGGCGGTGACCGCCTGGCCGACCGATGGGGACCGCGCCGTCTGGTACGCGCGTCGTCCGCGGCCGCGGCCCTCGGGTGGGGTATCGCCCTCGGCTTGGACGCCGCGGTCGCCGCCTTGGCCGGGTTGATGCTGCTGGGCTTCGGGCTTGCTTCGGTCGTTCCGAACGTGTTCACCCAGGCGTCCCGGCTCGGCCGGGCCGGCCCGTCGATTGCCACGGTGACCTTCTGCGGGTACGGCGGCATGCTCGCCGGGCCGGCCGCTATCGGCGCCCTGGCTGGCGCGGTCGGGCTGTCCGCCGCGCTATCGGTGGACGCCGGGCTCGCCGTCTCCATCTGTCTGCTCTGCGGCGTCCTCACATCCGGCCGGGTCTCGGTCGCCGCGCCAGCATGAGGTGGCTGCTCTGCGACTACGGGGAAGTCCTCTCTCTGGCACCAGCCCCGCTCCACCAGGCTGCCCTCCAAGCCGAAGCGGGCGCAGCCGGCGGAGAGTTCTGGGCGCGGTACTGGCAGCATCGGCCGGCGTATGACCGGGGCGACGTCGATACCGTCGACTACTGGACGCAGGTCCTCGACCACCCACCTCGGCCTGACCATCTCCAGCGTCTCATCGGGCTCGACGTCGTCATGTGGAGCCAGCCCAACCCGGCGTCCCTGGCCGCCGCAGACCGCGCCGCCCAGCGAGGCGCGAAACTCGCCGTGCTGTCCAACGCTCCCGCCGAACTGGCCGACCGCTTCGACCAGCTTCCCTGGCTCTCACCCTTCGAACCCCGGCTCTTCAGCGGCCACCTCGGAACCGTAAAGCCCGAGCCGGCCATCTACGCCATCGCCCTGGCCGCGCTGGGGGCAGAGCCGCCCGACGTCACCTTCGTTGATGACCGACCAGAAAACATCAGCGCAGCCCGCGCCGCGGGCCTACGAGCCCTCCTGTTCAGCGACCCCAACCAGATCGACGGTATGTGATCGCCACTCCACGTTTGGGAGCGCCTCGTAGCTGAGCTGGCCGCAGGTTCTGTTTTGCCGAGAAGTCGCCAGTTTGCCGAGAAGTCGCCGGAATTTCCACCGCCGACCGCGCCCGAACAATAAACGAAGCATTATATTTGTTTATTGAAAGGCAGTCGGAGGGCAGCGAAGGAGGTCGGGCGATGGCGGTAGCGATCGTGACCGGAGGATCGAGAGGTCTCGGCGAGGCGCTCGCGGGGGCGCTGGCGGAACGGGGGTGGTCGGTCGTCGTCGACGCCCGTTCCGGCGCCGAGCTCGAGGAGGCGGTCGAGCGATTGCGCCGGCGACCAAAGCTCACGGGTTCGGTCGTCGGGATCGCCGGGGACGTCACCGACTCGGCGCATCGGCAGGCGCTCGTCGACGCGGCGGAAGCCGCCGGTGGGGTGGACCTGCTCGTCAACAACGCGAGCACGCTGGGGCCGACGCCGCTGCCCGGCCTGGCGGGGTACCCGCTCGACGCCCTCCGGGAAGCGTACGAGGTCAACACGATCGCTCCGCTGGCCCTCGTCCAGGCCGCGCTGGCGTCGCTCCGGCGGTCGCCGAACCCACGGGTGCTCGACGTGACGTCGGACGCGGCGGTCGAGGCGTACGAGGGCTGGGGCGGCTACGGCTCGTCGAAGGCCGCGCTCGAACACGTCGGCGCGGTCCTGGCGGTCGAGGAGCCGGGACTGCGGATCTGGACGGTCGACCCCGGCGACATGCGGACGCGGATGCACCAGGACGCGTTCCCGGGGGAGGACATCTCGGACCGACCGCCGCCGGAGGCGATCGTCCCGGCGTTGCTCGCCCTCGTCGACGGCGACCGACCGTCCGGCCGGTACCGGGCGGCAGAGCTGGTCCCGTCGACCGAAGGGGTAGAGGTCCGATGACCGCGATCGTCACGACCGGCGACCCGCAAAGCGCCACCGGCCATCCAGACACGACCGGCCAACCGTCAGACCCGGCCGGCCAACCGTCAGACCCGGCCGGCTACCGGCGGCCGACGTTCGAGCTGCCGCAGTCGCTGGAGGCGGGAACGCCGCCGGAGGCCCGCGGGCTGACGAGGGACGCGGTCCGGATGATGGTCGCCCACCGGCGCGACGGCTCGCTGGTGCACGCGACGTTCTCGGAGCTGCCGGCGTACCTGGACGATGGCGACCTGGTCGTCGTCAACACGTCGGGCACGCTGGCGGCGAGCGTGCCGGCGACGGACGCGGCGGGCCGGTCGTTCTCGGTCCATCTGTCGACGGCGCTGCCGGCCGGTCTGTGGACGGTCGAACTGCGGGCGGGGGAGGGGCCGTGGTTCGGCGCGGCGGCAGGGGAGTCGTTCTCGTTGCCGGGCGGTGGCCACGTCGTGCTGCTGACGCCGTACGCGTCGCACGCCGACGGCGTCCGGCTGTGGGTGGCGACGGTCGACGTGCCAGAGCCGCTCCACCGGTACCTGGCGGTCTACGGGAGCCCGATCCGCTACGGCTACGTCCAGGGGGAGTGGCCGATCTCGATGTACCAGAACGTCTACGTGACGGAACCGGGGTCGGCGGAGATGCCGAGCGCGGGGCGGCCGTTCACGCCGGAGGTGATCACGAGGCTCGTCGCCCGGGGCATCGGGGTCGCGCCGATCGTCCTGCACACGGGGGTGGCGTCGCCGGAGGCGTCGGAGCCGCCGTACCCGGAGCAGTTCCGGGTGTCGCCGTCGACGGCACGGCGGGTCAACGAGACGCACCGGGCCGGCGGCCGGGTGATCGCGGTCGGGACGACGGTCGTCCGGACGCTCGAGACGGTCGTCGACGGCGACGGGGCGGTCAGCCCGGGTAACGGCTGGACGGAAACGGTCGTCACGCCGGACCGGGTCGTCCGGTCGGTCGACGGCTTGCTCACGGGTTGGCACGAGCCAGAGGCGTCGCACCTGGCGATGCTCGAGGCGATCGCCGGCCGAGAGCTCCTCGAGCGGTCGTACGCGGCCGCGCTCGACGAGGGCTACCTGTGGCACGAGTTCGGCGACGTCCACCTGGTGCTGCCGTGACCGGCGTCCCGCCGACGACGGACGGCGCGCCGGTGCCAGACGCCCCGGCGGCAGGCGCTTCCCCGATCGACGGCCGACCAGTGGACGGCCCGCCGGTAGCGGACGCGCCGTTGGCGGCGCTCTCGACGACGCGGCGGGCCGTCCTGACGGCGATCAAGCGCCGGGGCGAGGCGACGATCCACGAGGTGGCCGGCGAGCTCGGTATCACGGCGACCGCGGTCCGCCAGCAGCTCAACCGGCTGGCGGACGACGGCCTCGTCGCGCACCGCCCGGACCCGGACGGCCGCGGGCGCCCGGTCCACCGCTACCGGCTGACGCCGGCGGGGGAGTCGCTCTTCCCGAAGCGCTACGGCGACCTGACGACGGAGCTGCTCGGCTACCTGGGCGGCCCGGGCGGCCCGGCGGTCGACGACCTGTTCGAGCAGCGCCGGCGGCGGCGACTGTCGGGAGCGGCGCCACGGCTGGAAGGGCGGACGCTCGATGAGCAGGTGGCGGAGCTGGCCCGGATCCTCGACGAGGACGGCTACCTGGCCGACGTCGAGCCGCTCCCGGACGGCGGCTGGCGGATCGTCGAGCACAACTGCGCGATCTTGACGGTCGCGACGGGCTTCCGGCAGGCGTGCTCGAGCGAGCTCGGGTTCATCCGCGACGCGCTCCCGGCGGCATCGGTCGAGCGCGTCGCCCACTCTGATGGACGGTGCGCACGTCTGCGCCTACGAGATCCACCCTGTTTCGTAACGAATCGATTGCTATAGTTTCGATATGTTCGAAACTGATCTACCTCGGACTCCCGACCAGACGACGTGCGCGCTTCCGGGCTGCGAAACGCCGATCGTGCAATCGACGGGCGGCGGACGACGACGGCTGTACTGCTCTGACAACCACCGGGCGGAGGCTCGCCGCCGACGCCTGACGGCCGGCCGGGGCGGAGGCGACCCGGCGGCGGGGGCGGGGGCGGGGGCGGGGGCGGACGGGGCGATCGAGCTACTCGGCGAGGCGCTCCGGCGCCTCCAGGCCGGCGAAGACCGGACGATCACCGCGGCGGAGCTGGCGGGCGTCCGAGCGCAGGCGACCGCGGCGGTCCTCGCGGCCCAGCAGGACGCGGCGGCGGCCCGGCGTGACGCGGCCGATGCCCAGCAGGGGTGGGTCGAGGAGCGGGCGGCGGCTGACGCACTTCGCCGGGAGCTCGCGGACGCCGTCGCGGCGGTCGAACACGCCCGGGCGGCGCTCGACGGCGCCCAGGAGGCGCTCGCCGCGGAGGTCGTCCAGCACCACCAGGATGTCGAAGCGGCGGCGCACCGGCTCGCCGCCGTGACGGCGATCCACCGAGAGCAGGAAGCCGCGTCGGCGGCCGAGACGGACCGCTACCGGACGGCGACGATCGCCGCCGAAGCCCGCCGGGCGGCCGCGGAGGAGCAGGCAGCGGCCGTGTCGGGGGAGGCGACGGACGCTCGCCGGGTGGTCGCCCACCTCGAACTGCGGGCGGCGCGGGCAGAGATGGCGGTCGAGCAGATCGAATCCCGGCTGGCGCAGGCTCGTGAGGACGTGATCGCCGAACGACGGCGGTCGGAGGCGCTCCAGCAGCGGCTGGCCGTCCAGACGGTCCACGTGGCGCGGCCCTCGGTAGCTCCAGCCATCCCCCGAGCCCGCCGACGGCGGGCGGCGATGCCTACGACGCCGAAACGGACTTGAGGTCGACGACGAAGACGAGCGTCTCCTTCGGCCCGATCGGGCCCTGCCCCTTGGCGCCGTAGCCGAGCGTCCACGGAATGACGATCTCGCGGCGGCCACCGACCTTCATGCCCTCGATGCCCTGGGCGAAGCCGGGGATCACGCCGCTCAGCGGGAACGACGTCGGTTTGCCGCTCGTCCACTCGTCTGTGAAGTCCTTGCCGTTGGCGTAGTTCACGCCGACGTACTTGACCCCGACGGTGTCGCCGGCAGCAGCAACGGTGCCGGTACCGACGACCAGGTCCTTCGTCTCGAGCTTCGTCGGCGCCGGCTTCTTCCCGGCCTTGACGACCGGGGCTTTGTCGAGGTTCGACCCGTTGACGACGACGGGCACGGAGCCGCCGGACGCACCGGCGGCGCCATCGATCAACAGGGCCGGCGCAACGAGCAGGCCGGCAACGGTCAAGGCAACAAGAGAGCGGCGCATTGCAGTGACGTTACAACAGCCGTTCAAGCTGCCCGACCGCGGCCCCCTCGCCGTCCCCTCCAACGCCGATAATGTACATTATGTAAAGTTAGGATTGGGGTTCGAGGAGCTGCGGAGGAGCCACCCAAGAGGCTGTCAGAGGATGGATCTGCCGCCTGTGGTCCCCCTCGTCGGCGACCGGAAAAGTCCCGTCGGTACCCTGTTGACCTGCGGTGACTTAGACGACGGCCGGTTCGACGACGAAGCCGGCGAGCTCCCGGGCCGCGTCGACCAGATGATCCAGCGCGTCCCGGTAGGCGCCGACGGTCGGCCGAGCCCCGGCGAGGTCGCCCGCTATGTCGTCGAGCGCGGCTTCGAGGGCGTACAGCCGATCGTGCAGCCGGTCGAGATCCTGTTGCGCTACGACGACCTCGCCGGCGGGCAGGTCGGCCCGCTCGGCCCGTCGCCGGGCCTCGTAGGCCCGCTGGCGGTGGGACCGCCGGCAGTACCGGGCCGGGCGGCCGGTTCGGGCCGGCTGGGCCAACGGGCGGCGGCAGTAGCCGCACCTTGGTATCATGACTGGTTCCGTCACGGTGACGAATCTACCGTCCGGAGCCGGATCAGTCGGTGACGTTGACCACGCGCCGCCACCAGTCGACGGCGGCGTCGAGCGCCGTCCGGTCGAAGTCGGGCCAGTACGTCGGCGTGACGTAGAACGGCGCACCCGCGGCCTCCCACAGCAGGAAGTTCGAGAGCCGGCGCTCCCCCGACGTCCGGATCAGCAGGTCGACGGGTGGCAGCTCGGGCTCGTAGAGCCGGTCGCGGACGGCCTGCTCGGTCACGGCGACGCCGGACCGGCGGTGGTCGTCGACGAGCCGTTTGGCCGCGTAGACGAGCTCCTCGCGCCCGCCGTAGTCGAAGGCGAGCGTGAAGTTCAGCCCGTCGTTGCCTTTCGTCTGCTCGATCGACTTGTCCATCTCGCGCAGGATCCGCCGGGGCAGGCGGGACGTCCCGGACACCGGCCGACCGATGCAGCGGATCCGCACGTTGTTGTGGTCCATCTCGTCGGTGCGGGCGAAGATGTTCTTGTGGAGGGCGAGGATCGTGTCGATCTCCAGCTTGGGCCGGGCCCAGTTCTCGGTCGAGAAGCCGAAGACGGTCAGCCAGCCGACATCGAGGGCGTCGGCGGCCCGGACGACCTCGGCCAGCCGCTCCTCTCCCCGCCGGTGCCCCTCCCCCCGCGGCAGGCCCTGACTCTCCGCCCAGCGACCGTTGCCGTCCATGATGACGGCGACGTGGCCGGGAACGGTCGCCTGGTTCATCGACGCGGGCCCTCGGCCGTCTCGATCTCCGCCGCGACGTCCCGGCCGTCGAGATCGGCGGCGAGGAACTCCGGCGTGTCGGGCAGCTCGACGTGGAGGTCCGCGTCCTGGTCGGCCCGCACGGTGCCGCGCTCGAGCACGAGGTCGAGGACGTGGCCGCCGCGGGTGCGGTCGGCGTCGATGAAGTGGAGGTGGTACCCCGCGACGGTCATCCCCTGTGCGTAGGCCGGCGCCCGGAAGCCGGCGACGGTCCCGGCGACGTCAGCGAACGTCGCCTCGGTCTGTGTCCGGGTCACGGCGACGAGCGGCCGGTACGGGCGGTGCTGGCGGGCGACCGTCCGGGTCGTCACCGCGGTGAACCGGCCGTCGATGCGGACCGCGTAGAACAGGTTGGCGCTCGGTAGGAGGTCGTCCAACCGGGCCTCGACCGCCGCCAGGTCGAGTGGGCCGTCGAGCTCGAGGGCGACGTCGCCCCGGAAGTAGGTGACCGCGGCGAACGGCGTCCGCTCGTCCGGGGTGACCGGCGACGCGGTGCCGTCGCTGCGGAGCTGGAAGAACCGGCCGTCGACCGCGACCATCTCGCCGTCGAGCTCGTTGAACGTCCCGAGCCCGAAGTCGCCGTGCTGCTCCAGCTCGCCGTAGGTCAGGCCGCCGTCGTAGACACCGTCGAGCAGCGCGGTCATCGTCGACGACTGGTAGATCTCGTGGGCCCGGTGGCCGTCGTCGTGGACGCGGTGGTCGCCGTCGTAGTGCGCGGCCATCGTCCGAGCCAGGTCGAGGCAGTGGCCGTGCCGCGGTGCCGTCACCGGCGGCAGTCTACGGCCCCGGCGGCCGCCCGACGGGTTACGATGACGGCGGCGATGGGTCCCGCCGGTGACGCCGCGAGGTCGTCCGAACCGCCCTGAGGGCTGATGGCTCCTGTTCCGAAAGGAGGAGGAGCCGCGTGCCCGATGACGACCCGAAGCTCCGGCGGCTGGCCCGCCTGACGGGAGCGGACGACCCGCTGCCGATCGACCCGGACCTGGCCCCCGACGAC
This sequence comes from uncultured Actinomycetota bacterium, assembly GCA_963745595.1. GTDB lineage: Bacteria > Actinomycetota > Acidimicrobiia > Acidimicrobiales > RAAP-2 > DASZUK01. The sequence goes on from CAVUYB010000023.1 coordinate 13,872, forward strand.
GTCGCCGCGCCGTCGACGACGCACCGGGCGACCGGCGCCCGCCCCCATCGCGCCCGACCGACGGTGCTGGCGGTCATCCTGGTCGGCGGCTTCCTCGGGACGCTGGCCCGGTACGAGGTGGAGAAGGCCTGGCCGACGCCGGCCGGCCACTTCCCCACCGCGACGTTCGTCATCAACACGAGCGGCTCGTTCCTCCTCGGCTTCGTCCTGACGGTCGTCCTCGAGCGGCTCGGGCCGTCCCGCTACCGCCACCTCCGGCCGTTCGCGGCAACCGGGCTGCTCGGCGGCTGGACGACGTACTCGACGCTCGTCGTCGAGGCCGTGACGCTCGGCAAGGCCGGCGATGTCGCGCTGGCCGGCGGCTACCTGGCGGCGACGCTCGTCTGCGGCGTGACCGCGGTGGCACTCGGCATCGCCCTCGGCCGGGTCCGGACAGCCGCTCGCCCATCCGGCCGGGCCCAGCCTCCGGCCGAGGAGGTGGCCCGGTGATCCTGGCCATCGCGGTCGGTCTCGCCGGCGGTATCGGCTCGGTCCTCCGCTACGTCGTCGACGGCGCGGTCCAGGACCGCGTGTCCGGCGCGTTCCCGTGCGGGACGTTGACGATCAACGTCGCCGGCTCGTTCGTCCTCGGCATCCTCACCGGCCTGCTCTGGTACCACGGCGTGTCCGACCGCTGGCACGACGTCGTCGGCGTCGGCTTCTGCGGTGGCCTGACGACGTGGTCGACCGCGTCATGGGAGACCGTCCGGCTGGTCGACGGCCGCCTCTACCGCCTGGCGTTCGTGTACACGCTCGGTGGGCTGGCCCTGGCCATCGCCGCGGCGATCGCCGGCATCGCGCTGGCCGCCATCGTCTGACCGGTCGTGGAGCCGGACGGCCAGGTGGACGGCGGCCACGGCCAGCGGGACCTCCAGCAGGACCGCCAACGCCACGGCCGTCGCCCGGTCGTGACCTCGGGCCGAGGTGCACACGTCGAACCACGCATCGGTACAGAGGAGGGCGGCCAGCGCGGTGGCCGCCAGGGAGGCTCGCCGGTCGCCGCGGACGAGCAGCCAAGCGGTGGACCCCGCGGTGACGGCCTCGGCCAGGTCCAGCCCGGTCCAGGCCAGGGCCCAGTGCGAGGCCTCGGCCGACGGGGGCAGCGTGCGGGCCAGGTGGAGGCTCCACGGGACCAGCCAGGCGGCGACGGTCGCGCCGGCCAGGACGCCGACCTGCCGATGCCGGGAACTGAGCATGGCTCCCACGGTGCCGAACAGGCCGGGCCCTGTCACTGGCGGTACCCGGCCGCCGGGCGGTCGGGTTTTCCGCACCACGGCGCGGGCGGTAGGGAAAACCCCCCGACCGAGACGCCAGGACCCACCAATGACCGCCCGGTCCGCCCTCCGTAGTCTGGCGGCAGCATGACCGAACCTTCCCGACCGGGCGTGATCGCCTTCCTGGTGGACCCGTGGCGGACCACCGCCACGTGGCGGGGCCTGGCCCACGCCGCCCTCGACGTGCCGTTCGGGTTCGCGGCTGGCCTCGGCGTCGGCTTGATGGTCGGGCTGAGCATCGGTTTCGCCCTGACCTTCGTGGTCGCCATTCCCCTCGTCTGGGTGACCTTCCTGGTGGCCGCCCAGCTCGGACGGGTCGAGCGGTCCCGGGCGGCCGCCCTCCTGGACGTCAACCTGCCCGACCCCCATCGGCCGGCGGTCCCCGGCAACTGGTGGAGCCGCTTGCGCCAGCTCGTGACGAGCGGGAGCCGGTGGCGCGAGATCGCCTACCTCGTCGTCGGCCTGCCCGCGCTCGGCGCGCTCGGGCTCGGCCTCCTCCTGCTGTGGGTGTACTCGGTGGCGCTGCTCGTCGTCCCGTTCTACGTCGGCCACCTGGCCGGTCGGTCGGCCGACTTCGGCCCGGTCCACATCCACGGGGCGTGGGCGGCGGGCGCCGTCGTCGTCGGGCTGGTCGGCGTCGTCGTCATCGCGCCGCAGGCCACCCGCGGCGTCGTCCTCGTCGATCGGGCGGTCGTCCGCTGGCTCCTCGGCCCGTGGCGCCGGGACGAGCTGACCCGGCGGGTCGGCGAGCTCGAGACGAGCCGCGGCGCCGCGGTCGACCGGGCCGAAGCCGACCGCCGGCAGATCGAGCGGGACCTCCACGACGGCGCGCAGCAGCGGCTGGTCGCCCTGGCCATGGACCTCGGGCGGGCCCGCGAGCGGTTCGACACCGACCCGGCCCGGGCCCGCCAGCTCGTCGACGAGGCCCACGAGGAGGCGAAGGCCGCCCTCCGCGAGCTCCGCGACCTCGCCCGCGGCATCCATCCGGCCGTCCTCACCGACCGCGGCCTCGACGCCGCGCTGTCGGTCGTCGTCACCCGCTGCCCGGTCCCGGTCGCCCTGTCGGTCGACGTCCCCCGCCGCCCACCGGCGCCGGTCGAGAGCACGGCGTACTTCGTCGTCGCCGAAGCGCTGACGAACGTGGCCAAGCACGCCCGGGCGAGCCACGCCCAGGTGACGATTGCCCGGCAGAGCAACCGGCTCGTCATCGAGGTCAGCGACGACGGCATCGGCGGCGCGGACGCGTCCGCCGGCAGCGGGCTGGCCGGCCTGGCCGACCGAGTCGCCGCCGTCGGCGGCTGGGTGCGGGTCCTGAGCCCGGTCAACGGGCCGACGAGCGTGCTGGTGGAGATGCCGTGCGGGTCGTGATCGGCGAGGACGCGGTGCTGCTCCGGGTCGGCCTCGTGCAGGTGCTCGACGAGGCCGGCGAGGACGTCGTCGCCGCGGTCGGCGACGCGACGGCGCTCGTCGACGCGGTCGGCGCGCACCGGCCCGACGTGGCGATCGTCGACGTCCGGATGCCGCCGGGCCTCACCGACGACGGCCTCCGGGCGGCCATCGAGATCCGGCAGCGGTGGCCGATGACGGCCATCCTCGTCTTCTCGCAGTACGTCGAGCAGGCGTTCGCGGCCGAGTTGCTCGCCACCGGCACCGAGGGGCTCGGCTACCTGCTCAAGGACCGGGTCGCCGACGTCACCGAGTTCGTCGACGCGGTGCGCCGGGTCGGCACCGGTGGCACCGCGCTCGACCCGGACGTCGTCGCCCAGCTGCTCGCCCGCAGCGGCCGGCAGGACCCGCTCGACCGGCTCACCCCACGTGAGCGGGAGATCCTGTCGCTGATGGCGGAGGGGCGGAGCAACCAGGCGATCGCCCGGTCGCTCGTCGTCAGCGACGGCGCGGTCGAGAAGCACGTCAGCAACGTCTTCACCAAGCTCGACCTGCCGCCGGCCGAGTCCGACAACCGCCGCGTCCTCGCCGTCCTCCGGTGGCTCGGCGCATGACGGTCGACACGCTCCGTTCGTCGCCGCGGCCGACGGCCCCTCGACCGGCACCGGTACGGACGGTCGCCGGCCGCCGAGCCTGGACGATCGCCGGCCTCGTGGCCGCCATCGCCATCGTCGGGGCCGTCGTCCCGAGCATCGTCGTCAACCAATTCGCCACGTCCCACGAGGCCCTCCCTTCCACCCAACGCGTCTTTTCGACCGCGGTGCAGGCGGTGACCGTCGACGTCGACGACGGGTCGGTGACCGTCGAGCCGGGAACCGGCCGCGACGCGGTCGTCGGCACGTCCGGCTTCCGCGGGGCGAGCGTCCCGACGGACGACGAGCGGATGACCGGCCATACGCTCGTCGTCCGCTCGTCGTGCGCGGGGCCGGCGACGAACTGGTGTCGGCGCGACTACGTGCTCCATGTGCCGCGGCCGGCGCCGGTCGCGGTCGTCGTCGGCACAGGCCCGATCACCGTCACCGGCATCGACGGCCGGCTGGCCCTGGACGCCGGCGACGGCAACATCGCCGTCACCGGCGGGAACGGTCCGCTGCACGCGACGTCCGGCACAGGCAGCGTGACCGCCGACGACGTGCACGGCCCGGTCGACCTGCGCACGAGCGACGGCGACGTCACCGCCACCAACGTGTCCGGACCGCTCCGGGCCACAACCAGCACAGGCAGCATCGAGGCGACGGGACTGACCGGCTCGTCGGCCACCGCCCGTACGAGCGACGGCGACGTCGACCTCGGGTTCGGCGCCTCCCCCGGCGACGTCACGGCGACGTCGAGCACAGGGTCCGTCACCGTCGAGCTGCCGGACGGCTCAGGTCCGTACCAGGTCCACGCGACGTCGAGCACAGGTCGGGCCACCACCACGGTGGCGACCGACCCGACCAGCCACCGGACGGTCCTCGCCACGACGTCGGACGGCGACGTCACCGTCCGCTACGGCCCGGGCTGAGTTGGCCGGTCCGGGGCGAGTTGGCCTGCCCGGACCGAGGAGGTCAGGGCCGGGCGTCGAACGTCGGGATCAGCGTCCGCGCCGCCCGAGCCTCGTCGACCCGGCGGACCGGCGTCGACCGGGGCGCCTGTCCGGCCGCCGACTCGCCGCCCGCCGACGACACCTCCTCCACGATCCCTTCCAGGGCCTCGGCCAGCGCCTCCAGCGTCTGCAGGCTCTCGGTCTCCGTCGGCTCGACCATCAGCGCCTCGTCGACGATCAGCGGGAAGTAGACGGTCGGCGAGTGGAAGCCGTGCTCGAGCAGTCGTTTGGCGACGTCGAGCGCTTTCGTCCCGTACTGCTTGCGCAGCGTCGCCGCGGAGAAGACGACTTCGTGCATGCACGGCCGGTCGAACGGCACGTCGAACGTCCCGTGGAGCCGGACGCGGAGCCAGTTGGCGTTGAGCACCGCCCGTTCGGCGACCCGGCGGAGGCCGTCGCCGCCGTGCACGAGGATGTACGTGAGCGCCCGGGCGAGCACGAGCGCGTTGCCGTGCCACGAGTGGACCCGACCGATCGACCGCGGCGGCACCGCCCAGCCGTAGACGTCGTCGCCCGTCGCGTCCACGCCCGGACCAGGGTCGAGACGCACCGGGCGTGGACCGGGTAGGAAGTCGACCAGCCGGGGCGAGACGGCGACCGGGCCGGCCCCGGGGCCGCCACCGCCGTGCGGCGTCGCGAACGTCTTGTGCAGGTTCATGTGGACGATGTCGAACCCCATGTCGCCCGGCCGGACGACGCCGAGGATGGCGTTGAGGTTCGCACCGTCGTAGTAGAGGAGGCCGCCGACCTCGTGGACGGCCGCGGCGATCGCTTCGATGTCCTCCTCGAACAGGCCGAGCGTGTTCGGGTTCGTCAGCATGATGCCCGCGACGTCGGTGTCGAGGACGTCGCGCAGCGCGGCCATGTCGACGCAGCCGCGCTCGTCCGACGGTACCGTCGTGACCTCGTAGCCGCCGAGCGTGACCGACGCCGGGTTCGTCCCGTGGGCGGAGTCCGGGATGATCACCCGATGGCGATGCTCGCCGTGCGCCGCGTGGAACGCCCGCATCAGCAGCAGGCCCGTCAGTTCGCCGGCCGCGCCGGCTGCCGGCTGGAGCGTCGCCGCGGCCATGCCGGTGATCTCGCAGAGGACCGCCTCGACCTCGACGAGCAGCCCCAACCAGCCCTGCGTCGCCGCCGCCGGCGCCGCCGGGTGGACCGACGCCAGCCCGGGCAGCCCGACGACCGTGTCGCAGATCTTCGGGTTGTACTTCATCGTGCACGACCCGAGCGGGTACGCGCCGAGGTCGACCGAGAACTGCCGGTGGCTCAGCCGCGTGAAGTGCCCGACGAGGTCGCGCTCGGAGACCTCCGCCAGCGGTACCGGCTCGGTCCGCCGGTGATCGGCCGGCACCAGCTCCTCGACCGGCCACTCCGGGATGTCGGTCGTCCGCAGCTGCCAGCTCCGCCGGCCCGGCTGCGACAGCTCGAAGAGCGTCGGCTCCGTCTCGCGGCCGAGCAGCGGGGCGCTGGATGCCTTCCCGCCCGCGGCCCCCGCGACGGTGGGACCACCGTTCCCGGTCGGCGCGGTCACGACCGGACCGCCTTGTCGAGCGCGGCGACGTACCGGTCGATCTGCTGGCGGGTCCGGCGTTCGGTGACCGCGACGAGCAGGCCGTGCTCGGCCCCCACGGCGTCGACCGAGCCGTCACCGCCATCGCCGACGAGGTCGGCCAGGGCGACGCCGGCCAGGAACCCCTCGTCGGCCATGCGCTCGACGACGACGCGGGCCGGCACCGCCGTCCGCAGGGCGACCTCGCGCACGACCGGCGCGTCGCCGGTCAGCGGCTCGACGCCGTCGAGCTCGAGCGCGGCCTCGCGCAGGTACCGGGTGCCGCGGGCACAGCGCAGCGCGACCTCCGCCAGGCCGGCCGTCCCGAGCCAACCGAGCTGGACGGCCGCGGTCACGGCCATCAGCGTCTGGTTCGTGCAGACGTTCGACGTCGCTTTCTCCCGGCGGATGTCCTGTTCGCGGGCCCGGAGCGTCGTCACGTAGGCCCGCCGGCCGTCGACGTCGACGGTCTCGCCGACGAGCCGCCCGGGCAGGCGGCGCACCTGGTCGAGCGTGCAGGCGAACAGTCCGAGGTACGGGCCGCCGAAACCGAGCGTCGTGCCGAACGCCTGGCCCTCGCCGACGACGACGTCGGCCCCCTGCTCCCCCGGCGACCGCAGGATGCCGGCGGCGACCGGATCGGCCGCGACGACGAGCACCGCCCCGTGCTCGTCGCAGTGACGGCGGGCCGCCGACAGATCTTCGAGGCAGCCGAGGTAGTTCGGATAGCCGACGACGACGACGCCGGGCGGCTCCCCCGCCGCCCCGTCCGGCCCGTCAGACCCGCCCGCCCCGGCCGCACTGTCCGGCCAGGCCGTCCGCCCGGCGACGAGCGGCACGTCGACGAGGCGGTGGCCGGTCCCGGCGGCGAACGTGGCCAGGACGGCCCGCCAGTGCGGATGGACGCCGGCCGACACCCACACCGTCTGGCGCCGGGCCGCGGCGACGCCGAGGTTGACGCCCTCGACCAGCGCACTGGCCCCGTCGTAGAGCGACGCGTTGGCCACCGGCAGCCCGGCCAGCCGGGCGACCATCGTCTGGAACTCGAAGATCGCCTGCAGGACGCCCTGCGCGACCTCCGGCTGGTACGGCGTGTACGACGTCACGAACTCCGACCGGCCGGCCAGCGCGGGGACGACCGGCGGGATCTCGTGGTCGTACGCGCCGGCGCCGGCGAAGCAGACGAGCCGGTCGTTGGCTGCGGCCAGCTCGTCCAGGTGGACGAGCACGTCCGGCTCCGGCCGGCCGTGAGCCAACGACAGCCCGCCGGCCACCCGCAGGGCGGTCGGCACGGCCGCGAACAGGTCGTCGACGGTGTCGAGACCGAGGAACGCCAGCATCGCGGCCAGCTCCTCATCGGTGTGCGGTAGGTAGTCACCCATCGGGCGGTTGCGGCTTCTCCCTCTCCCCCCGGATCGGCTCGGCTCGGATCGGTTCCCCCCGGCCCTTCTTCCCCTGGATGGGCCAGAACGGCAGCGGCGAGACGGTGGCGGCGATCGCCCGGCCTCGCACGACGACGGACACCGCGGTGCCGTCGACGATACCGGTCGGCTCGTCGACGAACGCCAGCGCGATACCGCACTCGCGCATCGGCGAGAAGTTGCCGCTCGTCACCGTACCGACGACGTCGCCGTCGACCTCGACGGTCGACCCCTCGCGCGGCGGCTGCCGGCCGTCGGCGACGAGCCCGCGGAGCCGGCGTCGCGGACCGTCGGCCCGCTCCTTCTCGAGCGCGGTCCGACCGCGGAAGTCGCCCTTGTCCCAGCCGACGACCCAGCCGAGCCCGGCCTGCAGCGGCGTGATCCCCTCGCCCAGCTCGTGGCCGTGGAGCGGCAGTCCGGCCTCCAGGCGGAGCGTGTCACGGGCGCCGAGCCCGGCCGGTCGGACGCCGGTCGAAAGCACCGCGTCCCAGAACGCCGGCGCCACCTCGGCCGGCACCGCGCACTCGACGCCGTCCTCGCCGGTGTACCCGGTTCCCGCGGCGACACACGCCGCGCCGCCCCACTCGAACCGCGTGACCCGGAACCGGCCGACCGCGGCCGCGTCCGGCGCGACGTCCGCCAGGCGAGCCCGGGCGTCGGGGCCCTGGACCGCGACGACGGCCCGCTCGTCGGTGACGTCGTCACCACCGACCGCGGCCCGGACGCGGGCGGTGTTCGACGCGTTCGGCATGACGTCGAACCGCTCCGCGTCGACCCACCAGACGATCAGGTCGTCGACGACCGACCCGTCGTCGTCGAGAAGGTGCGTGTACTGGGCCCGGCCCGGCCCGATCCGGCGGAGGTCGTTCGTCAGCGTCCCCTGCAGCGCGTCGAACGCGGTCGGCCCGTCGACCCGGACGGTGCCGAGATGGCTCACGTCGAAGGCAACCGCCGCGGTACGGCAGGCCCGGTGCTCGGCGACGGTGCCGTCGCCGTAGGCCAGCGGCATCTCCCATCCGCCGAACGGGACCAGCTTGGCCCCGAGGGCGACGTGGGCGTCGTACAACGGGGATCGGTGGTGGCGGTCAGCCCCGTCCACGACGACAGCTTAGGCGGCCGGCACTGCGGCCTGATCGAGCCCGTGGTGCTCGACGAGGGCCAGGAAGTCCCGCTGGTAGACGACGAGGACCTCGACCTCCGGGTACAGCTCCCGGAGCCGTCGGACCTTGGCGTTCTTCTTCGTGACGAGCCGCTGGTCGGCCGTCGTCAGCTCGAGGAAGCACCGATGGTCGGGCAACCAGAAGTCCGGGCGGAACCCGGCCCGCGGCGAGCCGTCGTCGGCCCAGCGGAGCACGAACTCGACCGGCTCGTACTCCCAGCGGATCCCGTTGACGTCGAGCAACGCCGCGAACAATCGCTCCGACGGGTGGGCGAACCGCACCCGGCCGGCCGGTGCCGCCGATGGATGGCCGGCCGCCTCGGCCGGGCCGGCCGTCACTCCCCGGCTGCTCGCCGGGCCGTCGCCGGCACCGGTCGCGGCTCGGTCGCGATGGCGCGAGCCGAGCCGAGCTCGAAAATCGCCGCGTCGAGCTCGCCGACGACGCCGGCCATCGGCACGATGTTGAACACGCCCTGACCGCCGGCCAGCAGGTCGACGATCTCGCCGTTCGACTTGGCCAGCACCGACCGGGTCCCGGTCAGTACGAGGTTGGTCGCGGCCAGGTCGGCCCCGAGATCCTCCCGCAGGCAGTCGACTGCCCGGCGCGCCGACTGCAGCGACACCCCGGCGTCGAGCAGCTGCTTGATGACCTTCAGCTCGAGGACGTCGCTATAGGCGTAGACCCGCTTCGTCCCGCTGCCGCGGGCCTCGGCCAGTGACGGCCGCAGCAATCCCGTCCGCGCCCAGTAGTCGAGCTGCCGGTAGGTGATCCCCACCAGCGCGCACACCTGGGGGCCCCTGAACCCGCCATCGTCCCCGGCCATCACGTGCTCGGCCATCGCCGCCCTCCTACCTCTCTCCGACGGTACCGACTGTACCCGACCGGACGACACCGGGGTAGTTACGCGGACGTGATCTTTGAGGCCGGCCACGCTTGGACAGGACCCCGCGTCGTGAGCCCGACCCGGCGGCCGGGAGCCCACGCGGCGCCCCCGGTCACCCGAACGACGACGGGCGTTTCCGGGCCGGCCGGGCCGCCTGAGTCCGATAGACCGCCGGAGCCCGGCGGCCTGCTGGCGGTCGGCGCCCCCCCGGCGCCCGCCGCCGCCGGTGCGTTCGACAGCCCGCCGCCACGGTCCGGGCGAACCCGGACGACCGCGTCGTGGCCGAAGTACTGGTAGTCGACGACCTCGCCGGTGAGATAGGCGCCGCGCGGCTCGGCGATCAGCTCGACCTGCTCGGGCCGGACGAGGACGACCATCGCCTCGCCCGGCGCCAGCGCGGGCGCGCCGTCGGCGATCGGCAGTACGCCCATGACCGTGCGGACCGACCGGCCGTCGGCCACGCCGGCGAGCAGGTTGGCGTCGCCGAGGAACCGGGCGAGGTCCGCGTCGACCGGCCGCCCGTAGAGGTCGTGCGGCGTGTCGAACTGGCCGATGCGGCCGTCACGGATGATGGCGACGTGGTCGGCCCAGCTCAGCGCCTCGTCCTGGTCGTGGGTGACGAGCACCGCGGTCGTCCCCGCCTGACGCAGGACGTGACGGACGTCGGCCCGGACGCTGGCTCGCAGGCTGGCGTCGAGCGACGAGAACGGCTCGTCGAGCAGGACCAGCTGCGGCCGAACGGCGAGCGCCCGGGCGAGCGCGACCCGCTGCTGCTGGCCGCCCGAGAGCTGGTGCGGATAGCGGCGGCCGAGCCCCGACATGCCGACCATCGCCAACAGCTCGTCCGCCGCGCCGGACCGGCGGGCGTTGCGGTCCATGCCGAACGTGACGTTCCGGGCCACCGTGAGGTGCGGGAACAGCGCGCCCTCCTGGGGGACGTAGCCGATACGGCGCCGGTCCGGCGGCACGAGCTGCCGACCGTCGTCGACGACGATCCCGTCGAGCGTGACCGTGCCGCGGTCAGCCCGCTCGAACCCGGCGAGCACGCGCAGCAGCGTCGTCTTGCCACTGCCCGACGGCCCGAGGATCGCCGTCAGCGAGCCCTCCGGCGCGACGAGCGAGAGTCCCTGCAGCACGGCCAGCGAGCCGAACGACTTGTACAGGTCGGCGACGGCGAGCCCGCCGGCCCTGGACTGATCGACACTGGACTGATCGACACTGGACCGATCGGGACCGGGCCGATCGGGACCGGGCCGATCGGGACCGGGCCGATCGGGACCGGGCCGATCGGGGGTGCCAGTGACCTGCATATATTAGGGGAGCCTAACTCCGGTCGGCCCACCGGGCAACGCCCGACCCGTCAGGCAACGCCTGGACGGGTGATTCCAAGGGGTCGGGTCCGTTCAGGTTCACGGTCGGAGATCGATCGTCGGCCAGGTCGGGTCACCGTCGTCGAGGATCTCAGGATCCCCGGTCAGCAGATTGGCGCGGTGAGCGACGGCGGTGGCGACGGCAAACGCGTCCGCGTACGCCACCGCGTACCGCGCCTTGATCGCCGCCGCCTCGAGCACTCGAATCTCACTCGGGAGGTCCAAGCGGAGCTGATGTCGCAGGTCGTTCACCACCACCCGTGCTCGATCGGCGCCGGCGGCTCGATGGATCACGTAGAAGACCTCACCGAGATTGATCCAGCTCATGACCGGTCGTGTCTCGAATGACCGCTCGACGCGACTGGCGGCCGGTTCTTCACCCTCGAGCCAGCGCAGAACCCGCCCAGGAGTCGAGATAGTCGGTCAACGGCCGCGTTCGGCCCGGTGGTCTGCCTCGAGCGTCGCCGCCAGACCGAGACCGGCGAACTGTCCCCGAAGGCTCCGCCGGGCTCGCCGCGGCTCGACTCGCACCGCACGGTCTTCGAGCGTGAAGTCGACCTCGTCACCCGGGGCTAGGTCCAGCTGATCGCGCATGGCCTTGGGGATCACGACCTGCCCCTCTGGTCCAATGCGCGAAGTCATACCCGAAAGTATGACCAGAAAAGGCCCGACCGGCGTGCCGGGAACCCTTGGAACCAATCGCCTAGAGGTCGGCCATCCCCTCCCAGCCGCTCGACGGCTCGGCGTGGAAGCGGACCGGGATCCGGCCGGCCAGCCGGGCGGTGCGGCCGGCCTCCACGGCCAGCGCCATCGCCGCGGCCATCGCCTCGGGGTCCTCGGCCCGGTTGACCGCGGTGGCGACGAGCACCGCGTCGCACCCGAGCTCCATCGCCCGGGCCGCGTCCGACGCGGTCCCGATGCCGGCGTCGAGCACGACGGGGACGGCTACCGACTGGCGGAGCAGGGCCAGGTTGTGGGGGTTGCGGATGCCGAGCCCGGTGCCGATCGGCGAGCCGAGCGGCATGACCGCGGCGCAGCCGACCTGCTCGAGCCGGCGGGCGACGATCGGGTCGTCGGTCGTGTACGGCAGGACGACGAAGCCGTCGTCGGCGAGCTGCTCGGCCGCGGCCAGCAGCTCGACCGGGTCCGGCAGCAGCGTCCGGTCGTCGCCGATGACCTCGAGCTTCACCCAGTCCGTCTCGAACGCCTCCCGGGCCAGCTTGGCCGTGAGCACGGCCTCGGACGCGGTGAAGCAGCCGGCCGTGTTCGGCAGCACCCGGACACCGCGGTCGGCCAGCAGGTCGAGCAGCGCGCCCCGGCCGCCGGGATCGACCCGGCGGACCGCCACCGTCGCCATGGCCGCCTTCGACGCGACGAGCGCGGCGTCGAGCGCGGCGAGGCTCGTCATCCCGCCCGTGCCGAGCAGGAGCCGTGACGGCAGAGCCTCACCGGCGATCACCAGGCTGTCCACGTCCCAAGCGTACCGACGTAGGGTGCAGCGGTGACCCCGGTCGTCGCCCTGACCATCGCCGGCTCCGACTCCGGCGGCGGTGCCGGGATCCAGGCCGACCTCAAGACGTTCGCCGCCCACCGCGTCTACGGGACGTCCGCCGTCACCGCGGTCACCGCCCAGCACACCGCGGCCGTCACCGCGGTCGTCGCCCTCGACCCCGACCTCGTCGTCGCCCAGATCGACGCGGTCACCACCGACCTGCGGCCGGCGGCCACGAAGACCGGGATGCTCGCCAACCCGGCGATCGTCGCCGCGGTGGCCGGGTTGGCGGCCGACGGCGCGCTGGCGAACCTCGTCGTCGATCCCGTCCTCGTCTCGACGAGCGGCCACGCGCTGATGGGCGACGGCGGCATCGAGGCCTACCGCGAGCTCCTGCTCCCCCGGGCCGCAGTGTCGACGCCCAACCTCCGCGAGGCCGCGGCCCTGACCGGGCGACCACTGGCCGAGCTGACGACCGTCGAGGCGATGGCCGACGTCGCCGAGGAGCTGCGGGCGCTGGGCACCGCGGTGGTCGTCGTCAAGGGCGGCCACTTCGCGGCCGGCGGGTCGCCGGACGTCGTCGCCGGGCCCGACGGCATTGTCGTCCTCGACGGCGAGCGGATCCCGACGACCAATGACCACGGCACCGGCTGCTCGCTGTCCGCGGCCATCGCCGCCAACCTCGCCCTCGGCCTCCCGTCGCTGGTCGCGGTCGAGCAGGCCAAGGCCTACGTCGCCCGGGCGATCGCCGGGGCCCGGGAGTGGTCGCTCGGGGCCGGCCACGGTCCGATCGACCACTTCGGCTGGACCGCGTGACCGGTCGCCCGCCGGGCGGTCCGGGCCGGCCGTAGGCTGAGACCGATGGACGATGTCGTCACCGAGGCGCCCGGGACCGGCTCCCCCGGCACCGACCCCGCCGAGACTGGCACCGAGCCCCTCCCACCGCCCCGCCGCGGCCCGGGCATGCGGCCGGCGCTCGTCGTCGCCGGCATCGCGGTCGTCCTCGTCCTCGCCTTCGGGCTCACCGCGGCATTCACCGGGCAGAGCCCGCCGCCGGCCCCGTCGACGACGCCGACCCGCGTCGCCGGCACGTCCCTGCGGGCGACCCCGGCCACCGCGGTGCTCGAGCCGATCGAGCAACCGGGGACGCCACCGGCGAACATCCTCGACGCGCTCACCGTGCCGGTCGGCACGACCGCGACGGCGCACACGAACAACAGCACATCGGCGACAGGCTACGACGAGCAGGTCGACCTCTCGCTGGCCGGCGCCTCCCAGGCGTCGGTCATCGCGTTCTACCGGACCGAGCTCGACACGCAGGGCTGGAAGCGGATCAGCGTCGGTCCGGCGACCAACGAACCGACGACGACGCAGGTCCTCGCCCAAGCCGCCGGTGACGACGGCTGGTACTGGGAGGCCGGTGCGCTCGTCTCGCCGACCGTCTTCGGGAACGACGGGAAGCAGACGACGCCGTTCACGATCCGTCTCTTCCAGGTGCCGGACGAGGACTGAGCCCTCGTCCGGCTCCGTCACGGAGTCGGCGGACGACCGGGCCGGGACAGGTCAGCCGGTCGACGCGAGGACCGGCGCTGGGAGTGCCAGCTCGTCGACCGGTTCGAGAGCCTCGGCCCCCCGCAGCATGAACGCCCAGACGAAGAAGTTGATCGGGTACAGCAGGTAGCCGATCCGGGTGGCCGGGGCGAAGACGATCGCCACCAACATCACCCACGCGGCGAGCGACGTCACCTGCGAGGCCTTCGACGGTGGGTGCCGGACGAGGTGCCGGACGAGCAAGGTCAGCCCGATTGCGGCGACGACGAGCGGCAGCGCCCGGTGCAGCGCCGGGAACGCGGTCACGATCAGGTGGCCCGGGAGCGGGCTGGCCGCCGGTGACGCCACGCCGGACAGGCCCAGCGGGAACAGGACGACGTTGACGACGAACGTGTGGGCGTTCTGGAGGAGGAACGGGACGACGACCGGGCCGACGACGACGAGCATGCCGAGCAGCATCCGCAGCGGCGCCCGCTTGCCGCTGCGGTCGCGGGCGGCGAAGAGGGCGAGCACGGCCAGCGGCCACGCGGTGAACTTCATCGCCGAGACGATGCCGAGCACCAGCCCGCTGGCGAACGGACTGCGCCGCTGGGCGAGGACCATGCCGAGCAGCAGGATGGCGACGATCGGCATGTCGTCGCCGCCGGTCGCCAGCGGCAACGCGGCCGTCGGCAGGGCCACGAGGACCTGCAGGGCGCGGACCTTCCGCTCGGTCGGGGCGCGGCAGAGCGCGAGGGCCGCACCGGCGACGAGCAGCGTGACGAGGCTGAAGAAGATGCGGGCGTCCGTCAGCCGGATCGGATGGTGGGTGTCGCTCGGCAGGCCGAAGATGGCCATCAGCGGCAGGTACGGGAAGAACGACTCGTACACCGGCTCGCCGGGGACGGCCGAGACGACCTTGCCGTTCTTGCCGGCCATGGCGTGGTACGGGTCCTTGCCACTGGCCAGCAGGTGCGCCGCCTGGTCGATGACGACGACCTCCGGCTGGACGTGGCTCGTGCTCGTCGCCGGCCCGCCGCGCAGCGACACCTCGACGGCCAACGGAACGAGCGTCCCGCCGAGCAGCACGAAGGCGAACACCCAGATCCGGGCGGCCCGCCATCGCCCGCTCGCCGGCGGCGCACCGTCGGCGGCCGGCACGACGGCCGAGGACCGGACGGCCGCGGCCGAGACGGCCGGGCGCCGGGCCAGGACGACCGAGACGAGGGCGGCGACGACGTACGGTGCGATGGCGATCTCCGCCCACACCCGGTACAGCGAGATCGTCGAGAACGCGGCCGTGATCACCGCGAAGACGGCCGCGGCCGCATAGAGGGCGGCGTCGCCCCCCTCGGGCCCCAGCTGCCGGGCTCGAGCGCCCAGCCATCCCCGGAGCTGACGAACCACGTCTCTGCCCACCATGGCTCACCCGACGCTACCAGCCGACCTCAGCCGAGGCCGAGGACCTCTTGATAGAACGCCAGCTCGGCCCGGAGAGCCGCCTCGGTCGTCTCGGCCCGGCGAAAGCCGTGGGCCTCCCCGGGAAACGCCAAGTACTCGCACCGCCGGCCCCGCTCGACGAGGGCGTCGACCATCGCCGTCGCCTGCGACGGCGGGACGACCGGGTCGTCGAGACCCTGGAGGACGAGGACCGCCGCGTCGATCTCGTCGACCCGGTGGACCGGCGACCGGCGCCGGTACTCCGCCGCCGCGGCCGGCAACGGACCGACGAGCCGGTCGAGGTAGCGGGCCTCGAAGTCGTGCGTCGACGCAGCCAGCGCGAGCAGGTCGGTGACGCCATACCACGACGCGGCGGCGGCGAACGTGTCCGAGCGGACGAG
Organism: uncultured Actinomycetota bacterium; assembly: GCA_963745595.1. GTDB lineage: Bacteria > Actinomycetota > Acidimicrobiia > Acidimicrobiales > RAAP-2 > DASZUK01. Next base: position 29,465 of record CAVUYB010000023.1, read on the forward strand.
GGCGGCGAGGGCGGTCAAGCCGCCGGCACTGCCGCCGCGGATGGCCAGCCGGGCCCCGTCGACCAACCCGTCGGCGGCCAGCTGGCGGGCCGACGTCGACGCAGTCGTCGACGTCGGCGACGCCCCACTCCCCCCACAGGGCCCGCCGGTAGTCCCGGCCGTAGCCGGTGCTGCCGGCGTAGTCGACCGCGGCGACCGCGAAGCCGCGGGTCGTGAAGAACTGGACGACCGGGTCGAAGCCGGCGCCGGCGTTGCCGGTCGGGCCGCCGTGGCAGAAGACGACGAGCGGCGGCCGGTCGCCGTCGGGCCCACGGACGCCCCGGAGCGCGGGTCGGTAGAGCAGGCCGTGGACCGTCCGCCCGGTCCGGCCGGCCAGCTCGAACGGTTCGGCCACCGCCACGTCGCCCGGGTCGAGTAGCCCCGGCCCGCTGTCCACGCCCGGCGACGGGCCGGTCGGGCCGTCCCACCACACCGTCGGGGCCGCGGTCGCGGTGGCGCCGAGCCAGGCCGCCCGACCCCGGTGGTCGACGACCGCGTCGACGGCGACGCACGGCTGATCGAGCGGCTCGAACGAGCCACCGCCGGCGGCGATCGTGCCGATCTGGTCCAGGCCGGCGTGCCGGCGACGGCAGGCGATCCGGCCGTCGGCCAGCTCGGCCAGCGTCGCCTGCCCGAGCTGCCAGTCCGGACCGTGGTACTCCGCCGCGTCGTCGACGAGCCGTCGGGTCCCCTCCGTCGGCGCCCAGCGCCACGGCTGCCACCAGCCGCCGGCGTCACTCACGAACAGCAGGCTCCCGTCGGCCAGCCACGTCGGCTGACCAACCGACTCGTCGTCGGGCCCGGCGACCGCGGCCCGACCGCCGGCCACCCGCCGACTCCCGGTCACCGCCGGCCCGCCATCCGGCCCGACCCCGAGCTGGCCGACCCACAGCTCCGACGCGTCCCACGACATGTCCGGGTGGTCCCAGCACACCCACGCCATCGTCCCCGAGGTGGCCGGGCCGCCCCCGACATCGGCGCCGTCCAGGTGGACCCGCGGCGCGGCGAAGAAGTCCCGGCCGTCGACGAGCAGGGTAACGTCGCCCGACTGCGCCCCGTCGTCCGGCGGGACCACCTCGCCCGGGTCCCCGCCAACGTCCGTGTCGGCCGGCGCCCCACCGAGATCAACCGCGACGATCGCCCGCCGGACGGTGCCGCCGGCGAGCGCCTCCCGGACGGCGAGCACCCACTGCCCGGCCGCCGACAGGTCGCCGTGCCGCCACTCCGTCCCGGCCGGCGGAGCCGGCGTGAGGGCGACCGGCGCCCGCCCGGCATCGAGCCGGTAGACGCGCTGGTCGGCCTGGTCGACGTAGGCCACCGAGCCGGCCGCCGCCAGCAGGCAGTACGCGCCGCCGCCGTACTCGTGCACCCGCGACCGCAGGCTCGTGCCGGCTGGCGAAACGTCCTCGGGCCGGCCGCCGGGCACGGCCCGCACGAGCACCTGCCGGCCGCCGTCCTCCGGCCGGCTCTCCAGCCAGTACAGGGCATCGCCGTCGGTGGCCAGGCCGGACCGCGACCGGCGGCCGGCAGCCACCTGGGCGGCGGTGAGCGGCGACGGCCACTGGCCGTACGGGCAGGGGCCGGACGGCGTCGTCTCGTCGGTCGGCGGTCCAGGCATCGGCGTACGGTACCCCCATGACCTTCCGAGCGTTCGTGGTCGTCCGGGACGGGGAGTCGGCCGTGACGGAGCTGGACGAGTCGGCCCTGCCGGCCGGCGAGGTGCTCGTCGACGTCGACTGGTCGGCCGTCAACTACAAGGACGCCATGACGACCGTCCCGGGCAACCGAGTGGCCCGCACGTCGCCGCTCGTGCCGGGGGTCGACCTGGCCGGCACCGTGGCCGCCAGCGACGACCCGACCGTCCCGGTCGGCACGGCGGTCGTCGTCCACGGCTACGACCTCGGCATCGCCCGGCACGGCGGCTTCGCCGAGCGGGCCCGCGTCCCGGCCGCCTGGGTGGTACCGCGGCCGCCCGGCCTCGGGGCCCGCCAGGCCATGATCGCCGGCACGGCCGGCTTCACCGCCCTCCTCTCGTTGCGCCGGCTCGAACGGGTCGGGCTGACCCCGGCCGACGGGCCGGTGCTGGTCACCGGGGCGTCGGGCGGCGTCGGCAGCCTGGCGGTCGCCGTGCTCGCCCGGCACGGCTACGAGGTCGTCGCCAGCACCGGCAAGGCCGACGAGCACGACTACCTTCGCCGGCTCGGCGCCACCAGCGTCGTCGGCCGGGACGTCCTCGCCGTCGCCGAGGGCCGCGTCCTCGGCCCCGAGACGTGGGCCGGCGCGGTCGACTGCGTCGGCGGGGCGACGCTGGCCGGCGTCCTGCGGACCGTCCGCTACGGCGGCGCGGTGGCCGCCAGCGGCCTGACCGCTGGCCCCGACCTGGCGACGACGGTCTACCCGTTCATCGTCCGCGGCGTCGCCCTGCTCGGCGTCGACACGGTGGCGACGCCGATCGAGGACCGGCGGGCCATCTGGGCGACCGTCCCCGACGAGCTCCCCGACGAGCTGCTCGAGGACATGGTCGACCGGGAGATCGGGCTCGACGGCCTAACGGCCGTCCTGCCCGAGATCCTCGGCGCCGGCATCCGCGGTCGAGTCCTCGTCCGCCCCGGCGGGCGGCCTGATGTTCCCGGCGGCCCGGGGCGGCCGGGTGCTCAGCTGCCGGCGTAGACCGGCGAGACGTGCACCGTCCCGCCGTTGCACGGGCTGATCGCCAGTGTGACGACGCCGTGCCCGACGTCGTTCGGCGGCGTGATCTCGGCCTTGGCCGACGTCGGGCAGGTCGTCTCGTTGCCCACCGGGACGTCCTCGTAGGCGAGGCTGAACGTCGCCACCTGTTGCGGGGCCAGCGTCACGAGCGCCGGTGACTGGTTGGCCGCGGCCGCCGGGAACTGCGTCCCGCCCCGGACCACCTGCGTCGGCAGCGACGAACCCGACGCGGCGAGGAGCTGCATGCCGGGGTAGCCCTGCAGCGTGCACGTCGTCGACGACACGTTCGTCAGGCTCACCGTCATCGTGATCGTCCCGGCCGCCCCTGTCCCCTGCTGGGGGGCGATCCGCAGCTGCGCCGGCTGGCACGTCGAGACGCCGGCCGCCGTCGACGTCGTCGTGCCGCCCCCGGTCGTCGTCGTCGACCCGGTAGCGACCGTGGTCGTCGTCGACCCGTTGGCCGCGGTCGTGGTCGTGCCGTGGCCGTTCGTGGTCGTCGTCGTGGCGGTCGAGCCACCGCCGCCCGACGAACAGGCGGCCAGTAGCACGGCCCCGACCACCACGATCCCGGCCAGCAGGCCGGACCGACGCCCGCTCACGAGCCGAAGTCCTCGGGTTTGATCGAGTCGAGGAACTCGCGGAACTGGCCGACCAGCTCCTCGGGGCTGGCGTCGTCCTCTTCGCTGCCCTCGATGGCGAGCAGGATGCCCTCGGCGTCCATGAGCTCGTCGGAGACGTACAGCGGGCTGCCGGTCCGCACCGCGACGGCGACCGCGTCGGAGGGCCGGCTGGAGACGACCGATCGGTCGTCGCCCCGGCGGAGGTGGAGCTCGGCGTAGTAGGTCGACGCCTGCAGCTCGGTGATGACCACCCGCTCGACCTCGACGCCGAGCGCCTCGAGCAGCGTCCTTGATCAGGTCGTGGGTCATCGGCCGGGGCATCGCCACCCCCTGCAGCGCGTACGCGATCGCAGCCGCTTCGGGGGTGCCGATGAAGATCGGCAGCGTCCGTCCCTCCCCCTCGGTCTCCTGCAGCAACAGGACCGGCGTATTCGACTGGAGGTCGACACGGACAGCCCGGAGCCGGACTTCGACCATGACTGCAATGTAGCGCCGACGCCCCCTTTCATGTGCGCCCTGACGCCCGCTTCTCGGCGTTTCCCGATCGTTCTCAACTGCGACCTGGCTCAACTGCCGACCTGGCGGCGAAGCTCGCGGCGCAGCAGCGACGCCCGGAGTCCCTGGCCGAGCTTCGACAGGTCGACGGCCGCGTCGACCGCCCGCTGGCGCGCCTCGGGGTTCCGCTGCCGGAGCAGCGGCGTGACGACCTGCTCGATCAGACCGCCCTCCCGGTCGACCGCGTTGCGATACAGCCGGAGGTGGCGCGGCTCGATGCCGTAGTGGGCGAAGTCGGCGACGAGCTTGGCGACCGTCAACGCCTCCTCGTCGTAGTAGTGGGCGCCGGCGACGACCATCGGCTCGATCAGACCGAACCCTTCCAGCGACGCGATGTCCGTCTCCGTCAGCCCGGTCGCCGACGCCAGCTCCTGGGCGGTCAGGCTGGCCCCGGACAGGCCGGCCGTCAGGCCGGACGACGGTGGGGTGGTCGGCGGCGGAGGCGCGGCCGGCGGCGCGGCCACCGGAACGGCGGGGGTGGCCGGCGGTTCGGGCTGGGCGGGCGGCGATGCCGCGGCCGCCGGCTGCGGTCGGGTCGGCGGCACCGGCGGCTGGCCGGACGATGATTGGCCGGACGGGGCCTGGCCGGCCTGGCCCGATGGCGGCTGGCCCGAACGCGGATTGGGCGGCGTGGCCGGGGCCGGATGCGGACGGGGCCGACCCGGTCGGCGGCGGGGCCGCGGCGGCCGCAACTGCAGCTGGCGCCGCCGAGGCGGGACCGGCGGGTGGGCGAGCGCCGGCCGACGGGCGGTCGAAGGACGAAGCCGACGAGCCGACGGCCGCGGCCGGTGGGTCGCCGA
>CAVUYB010000024.1:0-29887 GCA_963745595.1 uncultured Actinomycetota bacterium
CGAGTCGAGGGGGACGGCTGATCGCCTGGGGCATGGGTGGCGGCGGGTTTCGGACCACCGATGGGCGGCGGCGCCCGACCAGGACACCGGCGCCGGCCTGCCGTTCGCCGGCATACCTTCCGAGCTTCAAGCCGGCGTCGACAAGCTTCTCGCCGACGAGCCGGAGCACCCGGACCCGGACATCACCTTCAGCCAGCGACCGCAGCCCGGCGACGAGCGAGGCTCACCCTCCGGGGCCTCCTCATCGAGTACCCCGGGATGCTCGTCCTCGCCGCCGTGCTCGTCGTCGTCCTGAGCGTCGTCAACCAGGCCGGCCCGAAGCTGATCGACATCGGCATCAACGACGGCATGTAGCCGGGTCACGAGACTTCGGGCTCATCGTGGTCGTCGCGGCATGTACCTCGTCTCGGTGCTCGTCGCCGAGCTCGCCAAACGGCGCCAGGTGAAGGTCACCGGCCGGCTCGCCGCGTGGGTCATGAACGACCTGCGCGTCAAGGTCTTCACCCACCTCCAGCGCCTGTCGCTCGACTACTTCACCGACGAGAAGGCCGGCGTCGTCATGACCCGGATGACGAGCGACATCGAGAACCTCCAGCAGCTGCTCCAGGACGGTCTGGCCCAGTTCGCCGTCCAGGGCCTGACCATGATCGTCATCACGGTCATCCTGTTCACGCTCGAACGTGCGGCTCGCGCTCGATCACCGTCGTCATCGTCGTCCCGTGCTCACGTCGTCTCGTCGCTCTGGTTCCGCGCGGCGTCCGAGCGCGGCTACCTCGGGTCCGCGACGGCATCGCCAACGTGCTCTCCGACCTGTCCGAGAGCCTGCACGGGGTCCGCGATCGTGGCCGCGCACAACCGCCAGCGCCACAACGTCGTCCACCACCGCAACGTGGTCGGCGAGTACCGCGACGCCAACAACTACACGGCCCAGATCAACGCGATCTACGGGCCCGGCACCCAGCTGCTCGGCATCCTGGGCCAGGCCGTCGCTGCTGGGCATCGGCGGCGACATGGTGCTGCACCACCAGCTCACCCTCGGCGCGCTGATCGCCTTCTTCCTGTACCTCAACCGCGTTCTTCCAGCCGATCCAGCTGCTCGTCCAGCAGTACAACACCTACCAGCAGGGCCAGGCGTCGATCACCAAGCTCCGCACGCTGTTCGACACCGAGCCGACGCGTGCCCGAGGAGCCCGACGACGCGGTCGAGCTGCCGCCGATCGACGGCGAGATCGTCTTCGACCACGTGACCTTCGGCTACGACCCGGCGGACCCGGTCCTCCACGACGTCAACCTGCGGATCGCCGCCGGCGAGACGGTCGCCTTCGTCGGCCCGACCGGCGCCGGCAAGTCGACGATGGCCAAGCTCGTCACCCGCTTCTACGACCCGACCGACGGGGCGCGTGCTCATCGACGGCCACGACCTCCGGCACGGTCACGCTCGACTCGCTGCGGCGCCAGCTCGGCGTCGTGCCGCAGGAGCCGTTCCTCTTCGCCGGCACCATCCGCGACAACATCGCCTTCGCCCGGCCCGACGCCGACCGACGACGAGGTCTGCGAGGCGGTCCGGCCGGTCGGCCTGACCGAGCTCATCGAGCGCCTGCCCGACGGCCTCGACACCGTCGTCCACGAGCGGGGCCAGTCGCTGTCGTCCGGCGAGCGCCAGCTCATCGCCCTCGCCCGGGCGTTCCTCGCCCATCCCCGGGTGCTCGTCCTCGACGAGGCGACGTCGAACCTCGACCTGCAGTCCGAGACGAAGATCGAAGCGCGCGCTCGACGTGCTGCTCGAGGACCGGACGGCCGATCCTGATCGCCCACCGACTGACGACCGCGATGCAGGCCGACCGGATCGTCGTCGTCGACGACGGCCGGATCGTCGAGGTCGGCTCCCACGACGAGCTGGTCGCCGCCGGCGGCCGGTACGCCGAGATGTACGCGACCTGGATCGCCCAGTCCGAGCACGCGCTCGACTCCGGCCGTCCGACCGGCTCTGCCTCCGCGGAGCGGCCTCCGTCGTGAGCGGCCTCCCGTCGTGAATCCCGACCGCGGCCGGTACGGTGGGCCGACGAGCATCGGAGCCACCGGGAGAGGATGACGCCATGACCGACGCCAACGACTGGAACCGCCAGATCATCGAGGAGTTCCGGGCCAACGAGGGCCAGGTCGGCGGCCAGTTCGCCGGCGCCCCCTCGTCCTCCTCACCACCACCGGGGCCCGGAGCGGGCAGCCGCGGACGTCCCCGATGATGTACCTCGACGACGGCGGTCGGCGGTACGTGTTCGCCTCCAAGGCCGGCGCGCCGACCAACCCCGACTGGTACCACAACCTCGAAGGCCAACCCCGAGGTCACCGTCGAGGTGGGGACCGACGAGCTTCGCGCCACCGCCCGAGAGGTGACCGGCGCCGAGCGGGACCGGCTCTACGCCCACCAGGCCGACCTGTACCCCGGTTTCGCCGAGTACCAGGAGAAGACCGACCGCACGATCCCGGTCGTCGAGCTGGTGCCGGTCGACTGATGACCGGGCCGGTCCGCCGTGGCGCCGGCCTGGTCGGCCGATGCGCCGCGCCGGCCCGACGGTGAACTTCCTGGCCCACGTCGTCGTCGCCCAACGGGTCGAGGGCGACTCGCCGGCGGTCGCCCTCGGTGCCGCGCTCCCCGACCTCGCCACCATCGCCGGCTGCCGGTTCGACAACGACCGGCTCACCCCCGACCTCCGGCGCGGCGTCGCGTGCCATCACCGGGCGGACAGCTGCTTCCACGCCGATCGCGGCTTCCTGACCGGCGCGGCGGCCATCCGCTCGGCCGCCGTCGCCCACGGCCTGGCGCCCGGACCGAGCCGGGCCGTCGGGCACGTCGGCTGGGAGCTCCTGCTCGACGGCACCCTGCTCGACCGGCCGCCGGCGGTCGACGGCTTCCTGGCGGCGATGGCCGGCGCCGCCGACGTCGCGCCGGCATTGGCGCCGGCCGACCGGGACCGGTGGTCGGCCCTGGTCGACTCCGTCCGGACCGACCAGTGGTGGCGGCACTACGACGACCCCGCGTTCGTCGCCGACCGCCTCTACGGCATGGTCCGACGCCGGCCGCGCCTGGCGTTCGACGCCGGTGACGTCCCGCTCGTCGCCGGCCTGCTCGCCGCCGCGCAGCCGGCAGTGGCCGGCGCCGCCGACGCGACGATCGACGCGGTGACGGCCCGGCTGCGACGGGCCCCCGCCGCCTGAACCACCGCCCGCCGCCTGCCTCACCGGAGTCAAACGATCGTTTGTACGACATCTTGACCACGGTCGGCACCCACTACCCTTGACCAAACCCCAGGCCTTGACCAAACCCCAGGTCCGCTACGGAGATCGACCTATGCCCTTCGACGTCGCCCAGACGCTCCAAGAACGTCACGGCGAGAACTTCCAGCTCCACATGGACCTGATGAACCCGCAGCTCGCCCGGGTCCTCAAGACGCTCGGGTTCGACCGCTTCTACGTCCGCGGCGAGGGCTGCTACCTCTACGACGATCGCGGCGACCGCTACCTCGACCTGCTTTCCGGCTTCGGCGTCTACGCCCTCGGCCGGAGCCACCCGGCGATCAAGCAGGCGCTCCACCAGGCGATCGACCTCGACCTGCCGAACATGGTCCAGATCGACTGCGCGCTGCTGCCCGGCCTGCTGGCCGAGCAGCTCGTCGCCCGGGCGCACGCCGGCATCGACCGCGTCTTCTTCTGCAACTCCGGCGCGGAGGCGATCGAGGCGGCGATCAAGTTCGCCCGGCACGCCACCGGCCGGCCGAGGATCGTCTACTGCGACCACGCCTTCCACGGGTTGACGACCGGCGCGCTGGCCCTCAACGGCGGCGAGCGAGTTCCGCAAGGGGTTCGGCCCGTACCTGCCGGAGACGGCGGAGGTGCCGTTCGGCGACATCGACGCGCTGCGCCCGCGAGCTGCGGCGCGGCGACGTCGCGGCGTTCGTCGTCGAGCCGATCCAGGGCAAGGGCGTCAACGTCGCGTCCGACGACTACTGGGCGGCCGTCCAGGAGCTCTGCCGCCAGCACAAGACGCTGCTCGTCGCCGACGAGGTCCAGATCGGCATGGGCCGGACCGGCCGCTTCTTCGCCCACGAGCACTGGGGGCTCCGGCCGGACATCATCACGATGTCGAAGGCGCTCTCCGGCGGGTACATCCCCGTCGGCGCGGTCCTCTGCTCCGACGACGTCTTCCTGCGCGTCTACAGCTCGATGGAGCGAGCGCTCGTCCACTCGACGACGTTCGGCCGCAACCAGCTGGCGATGGTCGCCGGGCTGGCGACGTTGGCCGCGTTCGACGACGAGGACATCGTCGACCGGGCCCGCCGGACCGGCGAGGCGTTCGAGAAGGGGCTCGCGCCGCTCGTCGAGCGGTACGAGATGTTCCACACGGTGCGCGGCAAGGGGCTCATGATCGGCCTCGTCTTCGACAAGCCGACCAGCCGGCGGCTCCGGATGCGCTGGAACGCGCTCGAGTCGATGCGGACCGCGCTGTTCTCGCAGATGATCGTCGTCCCGCTCTTCCACCGGCACCGGATCCTCACCCAGGTCGCGGCCGACAACATGAACGTCATCAAGCTCCTGCCGCCGCTGATCGCCGGCCAGGACGAGGTCGACTACTTCGTCGACGCCCTCGACGACGTGCTCGCCGACGCCCACCGCGGCTCCGGGTCTGCTCGTCGAGTTCGGCGCGACGATGGCGAAGAGCGCGCTCCGGCGGGGCGCGCCCAAGTCGACCGCCGCGGCCGCCTCGTGACGACCACGGACCCGCCGACCCTGCCGGCACGGCCGACCCCGCCAGCGCGGCCGGCGATCACGCCGTCGCACCGGGGGCCGAGAACCCACCACTCGTCAGTCTGAAGAGCGGCGATCGGGTCGCCGTCACCGGCGCGGCCGGCTTCATCGGCTCCGCCATCACCCGAGCGCTGCTCGCCCGCGGGCGCGTCCGTCGTCGCGCTCGTCGCGCCGGGCGGCGACGAGCGGAACCTCGACGACATCGACGTCGAACGGCGCACCGTCGACGTCCGGGACGCCGAGGGCGTCCGGGCCGCGGCCAAGGGTTGCTCGGTTCCTCTTCCACACCGCGGCCATCTACGGCTTCTGGGCGCCGAACCCGGCCGTCTTCTACGACGTCAACGTCGGCGGCACCCGCAACGTGCTCGACGCGGTCGCCCACGCCGGCTGCGAGCGGATGGTCTACACGAGCACGGTCGGGACGATCGGGCTCGACCGCACCCGCGGCGGCGAGCCCGCCGACGAGGACTGCTTCGCCGACATCGCCCATCTCTTCGGCCTCTACAAGCGGTCGAAGTACGTCGCCGAGCACGAGGTGCTGCGCGCCGCCGCCCAGGGCGCGCCGGTCACGCTCGTCCTGCCGACGTTCCCGCTCGGCCCGCGCGACCGCCGACCGACGCCGACCGGCAAGCTCGTCGTCGACTTCCTGAACGGCAAGATCCCCGGGTACGTCGACACCTCGCTGAACGTCGCCCACGTCGACGACCTCGCGGCGGCCCATCTGCTCGCCCTCGAACGCGGCGCGACCGGCCGCAGCTACATCGCCGGCGGCGAGAACCTGTCCATGGGCGACCTCCTCGCCGCCATGGCCGCGACCACCGGACTGCCCGCGCCGACCCGCCAGTTCCCGCGGGCGTTCGCCCTCGCCGCCGGCGTCGTCTCCGACTACGTCGAGGGACGCCTCCTCCGCCGCGAGCCGTTCGTCGCCATCGAAGCGGCGCGGATGTCGACGACGAACATGGTCTTCGACGACTCCCGCGCCCGCCGCGAGCTCGGCTACACCTCGCGCCCGGCCACCGACGCCATCGCCGACTCCGCCCGATGGTTCGTCGAGCACGGGTACGTCAACGCGGCCCGGCAGTCCCGGCTCGCCTGGGCCGCTCGGCCCTGACGCCACCCTCGTTCGACTCTGCCCCGCCTGATCGACTCCTGGAGCCGGCTCGATCGACCGCCGAACCGGCCGGGCGGCCGGGCGGCTCCACATCGGGAAACACCGTTCTCGCCTGTCATATGGTTGCGAAACCGTTGCGGCACCCCGGGTTTCGGAGAAAATCGGAAAACCGTCTGACCTGGTGCTCTTTCGGTAAAATCCCAGGAGCGCCCGACCGGCCACCGGCCGCCCGGTCCCCGAAATGTGACAAACGACCGGTAGAGTACCCGGAGCACGATCCCGCTCCCGGCCGAATGCCGGGGCCCGGTACCCGGGGCCACTGGCCCGGTACCGGAAGGTGCGGGAAGGACGAACGCCGTCGGAATCTGACGCGTCCGTGTCCATAGAGCGGCGAGGCACGTCCGTCCGCCCACCGACCGAAGAGAGGTTGCACCGACGGCGTAAGTCATCGGGCACACGACAAACCGGCCGCACACCCTGCGGCGTGAAGCCAGGACGGAGGAAGCCTTCCCGCTCTCCGCCCGGGGCGCGAATGCAATGGCCGGAGCCCGCCAACACCGAGCAGAGGGAGGCGCCGTCATCGGCGCCCGACGAAGGGAGGTGCCATGCGGACCCGCATTGCACTCGCGGCGGCTACGGCCGCCACGTCCATCATCGGCTCAACCTTGTCGTTGAGCCAACATTCCGCCGCCACTCCGGCCGGCGCAACCAAATACGACACCGTCGACGACACGTTGGCGGCGTTCCACGAAGCCATCCCGACGGGCCACGGCACGACGGATCTGAAACCGCTGACCAACGCACTGCTCGTCCCCAATGGCGGGCTGTTCGGCAGCACCGCCACGACGAGCGGGTCCCAAGGGACCGGTTCGTCAGCCGCCGGGACGTCGACGAGCAGCACCGGTGGGAGCATCACCGCGGCGAGCAGTGCGACAACGGCCGGCGACCCCGCCGCCATCGGTGCCATCCCGGTCGCGGTGCCGGCTCCACCACCACCACCACCGCCGCCGCCGCCACCGCCGACGGACGCGACGAGCACGGCCACCACAGACTGGCAGTGCATCCGGGTCCACGAGTCGGGCGACGAGTACAACGACCCGTCCCGGCCGTCCGGCGCCTACGGCATCCTCGAGTCGACGTGGCGGTCGTTCGGCTACAGCGGTTGGCCCTACGAAGCGGCGCCGGCCGTCCAGGACGCGCTCGCCCTCCGGCTCTACGCCGAGTACGGCTGGCAGCCGTGGAGCACCCGCTACGTCTGCGGCCTCTGAGCCGCCGGGGCCCGGAGCAGCTCACCGGACTCGCCGCTCCCGGCCGTACCGGTGACCATCGGTGACTGGACGAGCACGTACGCGCCGGCGCAGAGGACGAGCAGGGCGGCGACCTCGCCGACCGCGAAGCCACTGCCGGTCCGGAGGTGCTCGTCGAAGACGGTGATGCCGATGACGATGCTGACCAACGGGTTGACCATGACCAACGTCGCCCGTGACGCGGCGATCGGTCCGGCGTGCGAGCGCGTTCTGGAGGAGGAAGAAGCCGACCAGGCCGGTGACGCCGATGGCGTACGGCTCCCAGTGGGTGAAGACGTGGCTCCATCCCTGGGTGATCAGCGTCGTCGTCGCCTTCGTCAGCGACGCGTTGTAGGCGAACAGGACCGCGGCGGCCGCGCCGAACGCCGCGGCCCGCCACCAACGGGGCCCCCGCCGCGCCCCGATGACGAGGGCTACCGCGGCGACCACGACGACCGCGGTCACCGCCGCCCACGCCTTCGATCCGGGGATACCGCGACCGACCGCCGGGTCGGCGAGCGCGAGGAAGCCGGCGAGACCCACCACGATCGCCCCGGCGCCGGCCCACTCCCGCCAGCTCAGCCGGTGGTGGAAGAAGACCGAGAGGATGCCGATCACGAACAGCAGGTCGACCGTCAGTATCGGTTGGACGACACTGAGCTGGCCGAAGCGGAGCGCGGTGGCCTGCAGGACGAACGTGCCCAGGAGCAGGCCGAACCCGGCCACCCACACGCCTCGCCGCAGCGCGTGGGTCAGCAGGCCCAGCCGCATCGCCTTCTCGGCCGGCACCGACTCGAGGCCGAGCCGCTGCATGACCCCGGCCAGCGCACTCGTGAACGCGGCGGCGATCGAGAAGAGGTACACCACCGCCAACGTTCTAATCCGTTTTACCTCCCGCTGGCGAGCAGGGCTCCGGAGCCGTCCGCCGGCTGCGCCGGCCGGCGGGGCCGGCGGGTCAGTCGCCGCCGCAGCGGCGCGTCCTAAGCTGGTCAGCTGTCCAGCAGGGAGCAGCCACGGTGCCCGAGATCACCATTCCCGGCGTCGACGCGGACCGGGAGATCGCCGGCAAGGTCGGCGATCTCTTCGACGGCCACCACGCGGTCGTCATCATCGACAGCGACTTCACGACGTTCGCGGAGGTCGAGACCGCGTGCATCGTCCTCTTCGGTTACACCGCCGACGACGCGGCCGCGCTGGCGATGCGGGTGCACACCACCGGCGAGGCCGTCGCCGCGGTGATGGCCGAGGCCGCCGCCCGAGCCGCCGTACGGGAGCTCCGGCGCCGCAACGTCCTCGCCCGGGTCGAACCCGTCTGAGCCGCCAAGCCATACGAGCCGGTACGAGCCGTCGCGCCGGGAAGAGCCGAGAACCGATCCGGAATTTCTCGGCAACCGCCCGGCATTCGGAACCGGTGGTGACTCTGTACTGCGATGAACGATCCCGACGTGGCGACGACCGGCCCGGCCGGGGCAACGGCTGGCCCGGCGGTCACTGACCCGGCAGTGGGCCCGACGACGAGCGACTTCGAGTCGTGGTACCGGGACGCCCATCCCCGCCTCGTCGCCACGCTGTTGCTCGTGACCGGCGATCTCGGCCTGGCGGCAGACTCGGTCGACGAGGCGTTCGCCCGGGCGCTCGAGCGTTGGGACCGCGTCCGCTCGATGGCCTCCCCGACCGGATGGACGTTCCGGGTCGCCCGGAACGTCAGCCGCCGCAGCCTCCGACGATCGGCGTTGGAACGGCGGCTCCTCGCCCGCTCGCCCCGTCCGGCCGACGTCCCGGCCCCGGCCGGCGAGATCTGGCGGATCGTCTCCGACCTGCCGCTCCGCCAGCGCGAGGTCGTCGTGCTCCGCCACGTCGCCGACCTGCCGGAAGCCGAGATCGCCGAGACCCTGGGCATCTCCCGCAGCACCGTGTCGAGCACCCTCCGCGACGCCCATGCCCGGCTGGGCCGGCTGCTCGACGAGCCGACCGACCACGACCACCCCGCTTCTCGAAAGGAACCCGATGCCTGAACCACACCGCTCCGCCCTGGCCGTGATGGCGGCCCCACTGATCGAGGACCCCGTGGCCCCCCTCCCGTCGGTGACCCAGCTCCGTCGACGCAACACCCGCCGGCACCGCCGCACGCTCGCCCGAACGGCCGCCGGTGGCGCCGGCGCTCGGCCTGGTGGTCGCGCTGATCGTCGTGCTCGCCGTTCCCGGCGGCTCCCCGTCACCGTCGCCCGCGCCGGCCTCGGATCTCGCCAGCTACGTCGTCACGGCCACCCAGGTGCCCGACTCGGTGCTCCAGCAGGTCGGGCTCCCGTCGTCGGTGACGCCGCCGACAGCGGTCGCCGGACAGCCACCGCTGCTCACCGACGGCGGGCTACCGGCCGTCGTCTACGTCGGCGGGGAGTACTGCCCTTACTGCGCGCTCGAACGGTGGTCGCTCGTCGTCGCGTTGTCGCGGTTCGGCACGTTCGCCCATCTCGGCCAGGCCATCTCGTCGACCTCGAACGACGTCGACCCCGGCCTGCAGAGCTGGAGCTTCCACGGCTCCAGCTACTCCAGCTCCTACGTCACGTTCGACCCGGCCGAGATCACCTCGGCCACCCCCACACCGGCCGACAACGGCTACACCCCGCTCGACTCGCTGTCACCGTTGCAGAAGACGGCCTTCGACGTCTACGACGCCCCGCCTTACACAAAGGACGGAGGGAACGCCATCCCGTTCGTCGACGTCGGCAACCGCTATCTCACCATCGGCAGCAGCACCAGTCCGTCCGTCCTAAAGGGACTGAGCCTCGACCAGATCGCCGCCGACCTCTCCGACCCGTCCAGTCCCGTCGCCCAGGCCGTCGACGGCACGGCGAACTACCTGATCGGTGCTCTCTGCGCCGTTACCGGCAGGACAAAGCCGCCGGTCTGTGCGACATCGCTCGCCGTCCAGGCGCAAGCCCGGTTGGCCGCCGGCTGAGCGGGGTACGTGATCGAGATCACGAGCAATCGACCCTAGGCGGCGAGGGCCGCCGTCCGTAGACTGTCGTTGAACGGTACCGACGAGGTGCCGTCACGTCGGACTGCTCCGGACCGCCGGACGGTTCGGAAGGAGGCGAGAGCAGATGCGCATCGTCGACATCCTCGAAGCCAAGGGCTCGACCGTGGCCACGATCTCCGGCGACGCCACCGTCGGCGACGCGGTGGCCGAGCTCGCCCGCCGGTCGATCGGGGCGCTCGTCGTCTCGACCGACGGCTCGCACATCGAGGGCATCATCTCCGAGCGCGACGTCGTCCGGCGGCTCGGCCGCGAGCAGGAGGGCCTGATGCGTCGCCCGGTGCGGGCGATCATGTCGGCACCCGTCCACACCTGTGCGCCCGACGACACGACCGAGAACGTCATGGCAACGATGACGAACCGCCGCGTCCGGCACGTCCCGGTCGTCGCGGACGGGGCGATGGTCGGCCTCGTCAGCATCGGCGACGTCGTCAAGAGCCGCATCCAAGAGCTCGAAGAGGACGCCAAGGTCCTCGTCGAGTACATCGGCGCCCGCTGAGCCTCGCCGTCCGGGCGGCCGGACCGTCAGCGTCCGCCCGGTAGATCGCCCAGTAGATCCGCCCAGCCGAACAGTCCGGGCTGTACGCTCTCGCCTCGTCGCGGCGCATGTCGACGTCGAGAGGAGCCCGATCGTGGCAACCAGTCCCGCAGTGCCCGTCCCCCTGCCGATCCACCTCGCGGTGGCCGAGCCGGATCAACGGGACCGCCTGACCGCGCTGATCCGGATCATCATGGTCATCCCGCAGTGGATCGTCCTCTTCTTCGTCTACATCGCCGCGCTCGTCGTGGTGATCATCGGCTGGTTCGCCGCGCTCGTCACCGGGCGCCTGCCGGACTTCGCCGTCAACTTCCTCTCCGGCGTGCTCCGCTGGGACGCCCGCGTCCGCTGCTACTCGTACCTGCTCGTCGACAAGTACCCCCCGTTCAGTCTCGGTGAGGAGCCCGGCTACCCGGTCCAGCTCGCCATCCCCGACGCGGCCGACCTCAACCGGCTGACCGTCCTGTTCCGGTTCTTCATCGCCCTCCCGATCGCCATCTTCGTCGGCATACTCGGGTACGGGCTCAACATCTTCTCGATCGGCAGCTGGTTCATGATCGTCTTCACCGGGCGGATGCCGAAGCCCCTCTTCGAGGTGACCCGGGCCGTGCTCCGTTACCAGGCCCGGCTGGGCGGGTTCTTCTGGATGCTGACCCCCGAGTACCCGTGGGGCATCTACGGCGAGCCGCAGGAGACGACCGACGCGACCGGGCCGGGCTGGACGTTCAAGCTCTCCCAGAGCGCCCGCACCGCCATGACGTCGCTGATCATCGTCGGCGCGATCGTGGCGATCATCAACAACACCCGGTACTTCTGAGCCGACACTTCTGAGCCGACGAGGCCCAGTCCCGAGCGGGCCGAGGCCCCGAGTGGGCTCAGCGCCTCCCCCGGCCCGATTTCCAACGCCGGTTGATCCACCCTGGTTGACCCGCGTGCCGCCGTCGTGCGTCGTGTACCGGTCTGGCGAGGGCCGTTCCGCGAGGGCCGTTCGGCGGAGGCCGGCGGTACCATGGCCCGGCCCCGGAACGAGAAGCAGCAGCCGGGCAAGGGGGAATCATGACCGTCGTCGAACCGCCCGTTCCGACGCCATTGGCCGCCCGTCTCCGGATCAACCGGCGGACGATCCAGATCGTCCTGGGGCTCGTCTGGATCGTGGACGGCGCGCTCAAGTTCCAGCCGAAGATGTTCGGCACGAGCTTCGTCGACATGGTCATCCGGCCGATGGCGGCCGGCCAGCCGTCGGTCGTCGCGTCGTCGATCACCCACATGGCCAACTTCCTCGGCAACGAAGTGGCGACGTGGGTCGTCCTTTTCGGTCTCGTCGAACTGCTGATCGGCGTCGGCCTGCTCTTCCGCCGCACGACCAAGCCGGCGCTGCTCGCGTCGATCATCTGGGGCGTCGGCATCTACTGGTTCGGCGAAGGGTTCGGCGACGTGCTCACCGGGCACGCGTCACCGCTGACCGGCGCGCCGGGCGCCGTCTGCTTCTACGTCGTCCTCGCCGTCCTCATCTGGCCCAAGTCGGAAACGGCGTCCGACGGCCCGGTCGGGTTCGCCTCGTCCGCCGCCGGCCGGAGCCGGCTGGGCTCGTCGGGCGCGCTGGCCGTCTGGGCGGCCATCTGGGTCTTCGAGGCCGTGCTCTGGATGTTCCCGGCCAACCGCGTCGCCAACAGCATCACGACACAGATGGCCGACACCGCGAGCGGCGAGCCCGACTGGTACGCCCACTTCCTCCGGTCGTTCGGCCACACGTTCACCGGCGCCGGCATCTGGATGGCCGTCATCTTCGCCGCCCTCTCACTGCTCATCGGCCTCGGGCCGTTGGTCAGCCGGCGCGGCTCGGTGTTCATCGGCCTCGGCATCGGCCTCGCCCTTCTCTACTGGATCACCGGTCAGGGCAGTCGGCGAGCTGCTGACCGGGATGGGGACCGACCCGAGCAACGGGCCGCTCATCGCCCTCATCGGCCTCGCCCTGCTTCCGACCGTCCCGGAGCCGGTCGACGCGCCGGTGCCGGCGGCTCGCCTGTTCGCGCTCCACCCGATGGCCGCCACCGCGGCGATCGTCGCCCTCGCCGTCGTTCCGACGGCCGTCGCCGTCATTCCGGCCTCCACCCCGGCCGCGTCGGCCAGCGCCGGTCCGCCGGCACCGGGTCCGACCAACACCGGGTCGAGCAACACCGGGTCGAGCTCGTCCTCCGGCATGTCCGGCATGTCGATGTCGGGCGGCAACGGCTCGTCGAACGGGTCGGGATCGAGCTCGTCAAAGGGATCGGGGAAGACGGCCAGCTCCAAGACGGCCAACTCGATGAACATGTCCGGGATGGCCGGGCTCGGCATCACCGACCCGAACTGGAAGTACACCGGGCCGCCCCTCCCGGCCGCCGAGGTCCGCCTGCTGACCACCATCGGCACGGCGACCGACAAGGGCCACGCCATGCAGACGCCGGACTGCACGACGGCGGCCACCGCGGCCCAGACGCTCGGCGCGGTCCAGTACGTCCAGGCGACGACGACCGCGGTGGCGAAGTACAAGACACTCAGCGTCGCCACCGCGGCCGGCTACGTGCCGGTGACCGACCCGGCGTTCCCGATCGTCCACTACGTGAACCCGGCGTACATGAAAAGGGCCGACATCATGGACCCGAACCACGTCGACTCCCTCGTCTACACGTTCACCCCGAACGGACCGGTGCTCGTCGCGGCCATGTACCTCATGCCCGGCCAGGGCACAGGCCCGATGCCGTACGGCTGCCTCGTCCAGTGGCACGCCCACACCAACCTGTGCACGTCGACGACGACGCACCAGATCGTCGGCTTCATGCCCTGCGCGCCGGGGACCGTCCACTACGGACGGACCGGGTACATGACCCATGTCTGGCAGGTACCCGTGGCCGGCGGCCCGCTGGCCATCGACCCGTCGACAGTGCAGGTGATGGAGGCGGCGATCATGGCCCAGCAGGAGGGGCTGGCTCCGGTCACGTCGTCGACCGGCACCGCCAGCTACGAGAGCGGCTCGTCGGCCAAGGCCACGGGACCCGCTCGGCGGTCAGCCGTCTGAGCGGGAACTAACGAGAGCCTCCCGAACTAACGAGAGCCGACCGAGCCGGCGGGGTACAGCGGCGACAGGACGGCGTACCCGTCGACGAACGCCTGGGCGTCGTTGGCGAAGGTCGTCGCCGTGGATGTGCAGTCGACCTGGCCGAGGTCGATGCCGGTGATGGTGGACGCCAGGGGCGCCGACACCGGGCCCCGCACGGTCCCCGGGCAGGTCGGCACGTTCAGCGAGGCGGCCGGCGGCTTCCGATAGCGGTGGGACAGCAGGGTCGCCCGGTGGGACGTGACCCAGGCGACCAGCTGGGTCGCCCCCTCGGCGAAGTCCGGTGCGGACCCGTTGTCGACCCCCTGACTGGCCGCCAGGGCAGGGACACCCAGCCGGACGGCCTCCCGAGCCGCGCCGACGGTGCCCGACGCTGTGGCGAGCGGCCCGACGTTCTCCCCGAAGTTGATGCCGGACACGACGAGGTCCGGCCGCTGTCTGATGCCGTGGTCCTTGACGGCCCAGACGACGGTGTCGGCCGGGTAGCCGTGCACCGCGGTGGCCGGGTAGCCCGACGCGGTGGTGGCCTTGGTCGCCACCAGCCGGCCAGCGGTCGTCTTCCCGCCGGTGCCGCTCTGGTTCGTCAGCGGGCGCGACCACCGTCACGCTGGTCCCGGTCAGCTTTCGCAGGGCCTGGACCGCGGCGTCGATGCCCGGCGCCCCGACGCCGTCGTCGTTCGTCACCATCACCCGCAGGACGACCGGCTTCCGGGTGGCCGCCGTCGCCGAGGGGGCGCCGCCGGCCAGAAGCCCGACGGCCACGAAACCGACCGTCAGCGCCAACGTGCCGGCGACCGCCGAGGCACCGGCGGACACGAACGACCGGCGATGCCGGCCGCGTCCGCTCGAACCGATCCCGTCCCCCATCGCACCCCCCGCTGCCTGCCCGACCATCCCGGCCCGTCGCGGCGGCCCGGCCGCCGCCCGCACCATATCGGCGGGGCCGGGTGAATCAGTCGCGGCCGGCTGCGTTAGTCGCGGACCTGCTGGGCCAGGTAGTGAGCCTCGCCGATCTGGCCGATCAGCTCCAGCTGCGTCTCCAGCCAGTCGGCGTGGGACTCCTCACCTTCCAGGATCGTCGCCAACAGCTCCCGGCTGCCGTTGTCGCCGACGGCCACGCACCGGGCGATCCCGCCGTTCAACCGGGCGATCGCCTCGTGTTCGAGCTCGAGGGCGAGCGTCAGCTTCTCCGCCGCGGTCTCGCCGACCCGCACGACGCCCAGGCGTTGCAGGTTCGGGACGCCCTCCAGATAGAGGATGCGGTCGACGAGGCGCTCCGCGTCCTTCATCTCGTCGATCGACTCGTGGCGGAACCGCTCACCGAGCCGCTCGTAGCCCCAGTTGCCGAGCATCTTCGCGTCGACGAAGTACTGGTTGACGGCCGTCAGCTCGCCGGTCAGCACCTCGTTGAGCAGATCGACGATCGCCGGGTCACCTTGCATGGAGCCTCCTCGGTCTGACGGGGGTGCTCAGGCAGCCGGCGACTGCGGCTCCGGGCGGCAGTCCGCCAGCAGTCGCTCGAGGAGCCGGTGGCAACCTCCACAGCCGCCACCCGCCCGACACCGGCCGGTGACCTCGTCGACCGTAGCCGCTCCGGAGGCGATCGCCGTGCGGATCGTCCGGTCGTTCACGGCTTCACAGGAGCAGACGATCATCGCGATCCCCTACCGACCGGCCTCGACCGCACGACCGTCGTCGGCGTGGTCGCCACTGCGCTGGTTGTTATCGGGCTGGTCACCACTGCGCTGGTCACCACTGCGCTGGTCGCCATCGGGCACACGGTCGCCGTCGACGGTCCGGACGCTGAGCGGGACACCCTGGCGGGCCAGGTCGGCGGCCATGGCCATCGAGATACGGCAGCTCGTCGGCAGGCGGTAGCCGACGCCGATCGCCTCGGCCCGTACCGATCGGCCGTCGACGGTGACCCGGACCCACTCGACCCGGCGCAGCGGGGCCGGGCCCGTCGCCGTTCGGCTCGTCCGCTTTGCGAGGCCCAACCCCATGGACGATATATTAGGACGCCCTAAGACAAAGGGCAAGGGCGACTTGGCTCCTGGTCTTCCCAGGCCCTGGCAAGGCTGGGCAATGGGCCGAGGGGACGAGGCGGGCGAGCGCAGCGGCGGACCGGCCGGCGCCCTGACGGCGCAACCCGACGTGCGTCTACGCTGAGGCGTGCCCACCGACCGGCGGAGGATCGTCGACGTCGACGAGCTGCTCGCCGCCGAGCGCGCCGCCGGGGCGGCCGGCGAGCCGTTCGCTCGCTGGTGGCGGGGCCTGGTGTTGGCGGCCGAGAACACGCTGACGACCCAGTCGCTCGACGCCCTCCTCCGCGAGGCGATCGTCGCCATGAAGGACGCCCTCGAGGTCGACACGGTCGCCCTCCTGCTGGCCAACGAGTCGGGTGACGAGCTCGTCGCCCGGGCGGCGACCGGGCTCAGCGAGGAGCTGTCGCTCGATCTCGGCATCCGGGCCGGCGAGGGCATGGCCGGCCTCGTCCTGGCCAGCCGGCAGCCGTTGGTCGTCGCCGACCTCTCGACCATCCGCGTCGTCTCGCCCGTGCTCCGCGACAGCGGGCTGCGGTCGGTCGTCGCCGTCCCGATGCTGCTCGACGGCCAGCCGCTCGGCGTCCTCTACGCCGGCAGCTACGAGCTCGACTACTTCGACAAGACCGACGCCGAGGTGCTCCAGTCCGTCGCCGACCGGCTGGCCATCGCGGTCGACCGGGTGCGGCTGTTCGAGACCGAGCGCGCCGCCCGGCAGCGAGCCGAGAAGCTCGCCGACCGGCTCGCCCGCATGCAGCGGGCCACCGCCCGGCTGGCCACCGTGACGACCGTCGACGACGCGGCCACCGTCCTCGTCGACCTGCTCGTCGCCGACACGACCAGCGGCGACCCGCGCTGGGCGGCCGTGTGGCTCCGCCACGACGACCAGCTCGACCTGGTCAGCGCGGCGACCGACGGCGGGCCGCCACCGGCCCTCGGCTCGGTCCCGATCGACGACCCGCTCCCGCTGGCCGCGGTCTGCCGGGATCGAGTGGCCGTCCACCTGACCGCGGTCGACGCCCTCGGCGACGCCGTCCCGGTCGTCCCCGGCTCGACCGACGCGGCCGGCTCGGTCGACGATCGAGGCTCGACCAGGGCGCGATGGCGCCGGGCCGATCGGCATCGCCCTCCTGCCGATCGTCGTCGCCGACGCCGGCGTCGGCGTCGCCGCGGTCGGCTTCGGGAACGCCCACCCGTTCGGGCCGGGCGAACGCGAGTTCCTGACCGCGGTGACCGGCCAGGCGGCGCTGGCCGTCGATCGGGCCCGGCTGCTGGCCCAGCAGGTGCAGCTGGCCGAGATGAGCTCGTTCCTGGCCCGGGCAGCGAAGGTCCTGGCCGAGGCCGACGACCTCCGCGAGACGCTCGACCGCCTGGCCGCGCTCGCCCTGCCGGCGTTGGGCGAGATCTGCCTGATCGACGTCATCAACGAGAACGGCGACGTCTCCCGGATGGTGGCGAAGCACCGGGACCCGGCCAGCCAGCACCTCGTCGACCGCCTGCGGACGCAGTACCCGCCGGACCCCGGCGGCCGCCACCCGGTCGTCGACGTCATCCGGAGCGGCCACACGCGGTGGTCGACGCGGATGCCGGACGACTTCCTCCGGGAGACGACGCGGGACGACGAGCACTACGAGCTGACGAAGACGCTCGGCTTCCGGTCGTACATGACCGTGCCGCTGATGGCCGACGGCCGGGTCGTCGGCTCGGTGACGTTCATCTCCGCCGGCCGTTCGTTCGTCGACGACGACGTCGCGTTCGCCGAGCAGCTCGCCGAGCAGGTGGCCGCGGTCGTCGACAACGCCCGCCGCTACGACGTCGCGTACCGGACGTCCCACATCCTCCAGTCGAGCCTCCTCCCCCGCTGGCTCCCGGCGGTGCCCGGCCTCACGGTCGAGACGCGCTACCTCGCGGCGGCCGAAGGCCTCGAGGTCGGCGGCGACTTCTACGACCTGATCGCCCTCCCGAGCGGCCGGGTCGGGTTCATGGTCGGCGACGTCGCCGGCCACGACCGCGACGCGGCCGCCCTGATGGGCCACCTGCGCAGCGCCGCCCGGGCCCTGGCCGGCCAGGTCGACGGTCCGGTCGAGCTCGTCGCCGCGCTCAAGTGGAGCTGGGAGCTCCTCGGCTTCGACCGGCTGGCGACCGGCCTGTTCGGCCAGCTCGACCCGCCGACCGGCGAGGTGGTGATGGCGTCGGCCGGCCACTACCCGCCGCTCCTCGTCGACGACGACGGGGCGCGGTTCCTCCCGCTCGCCCCCGTCGCGCCGCTCGGCGTCGACGGCGGCCCCGCCCGCTCGGAGTGGCGCGGCCGCCTCCGTCCCGGGCAGGTGCTCCTCCTCTACACCGACGGCGTGATCGACGAGCGCCGCGTCGGCAGCGACGAGAGCATGGCCCGGCTGGCCGCCACGGCGACGGTCGGCGACCACACGCCGGCCGCGCTCTGCGAACGGGTCGTCCGCGCCCTCCACGCCGACCGGGTCGACGACGTCGCGCTCATGGCCCTGCAGATCGATCCCGGCCGCGACGTCCCCTGACGTCGCGGCCGGGCAGTGACGGCACGAGCGGCTCGACCGAGCGCTCGCGCCAGCAGCCGGCGTAGACGCCGGCCCCGTACGCCGCCTGGTCGGCCAGCAGCTCGGCGCCGTAGCGAAGCGGTCCCGGGCGTAGCGGTCCCGGTCTCGAGCCGCTGATGCCCGCCCGCCGTCGGGCCTGGCGCCAACCGGCGAGCACCGGCCCGAGGACGAGCGAGAGCACCGCCAGCCGCCGGCCGTGCCGTACCCGGGCGGTGCGGCCGCCCGGCGCGACGAGCAGACCGGCGAGCACCGGCCACGCGAACTGGCCGGCGAACCGCCCGGCACCGAGCCACGTCTGGGTGACGCCGGTCGCCGACGCGCCGACGACGTCCGGCCAGGTCGCGCCGAACCGCCGGAAGCGACCGGCCAGGCGGGCGGTGCCGACCGCGAACGACGCCGCCGCCACTGCCGGCCGACGAGCCAGCAACGCGGCCACCGTCGCGGCCGGGGCCGGCGAGACGACGAGGTGGACGAGCCGGCCGGGATGGCGGCGGGCCAACGGCGCGGCCGACGTCCCGTAGTCGAACCGCCGGCGCAGCCGATCGGCCAACGCCACCGGCTCGCGGTGCCCGACCTCGACGGACGGCTCGTAGCGCACCCGCCAGCCGGCCTCGACGAGCCGCCAGACGAGGTCGACGTCCTCGCCGTAGCGGAGCGCCTCGTCGAAGCCGTCGCCGAGCGCGGCCCGACGGACGACGAGCGCGGCGGTCGGCACGTACGGCAGCCGCGTCCCCGGCGCCACCGGGCCCGGCCGGTCGCCGAGGTCGAGCGGTGAGCCGATCGTCGACACGCCGAGCGGCACGATGCGCGGCGCGACCGCGGCGACGAGCGGATCGGCGAAGTGCCCGACCACCCGGTCCACCCAGTCCGGCGGGGCCAGGCAGTCGCTGTCGACGAACGCGACGAGCTCGCTGGCGACGAGCGGCAGCGCGGCGTTGCGGGCGGCCGCCGGGCCGCCGGCGAGCGCCCGCCGCACCGACGACGCGCCGTGGCGGGCGGCCACCTCGGCGATCGCCGCCGGATCGACCGAACCGTCGTCGACGACGACGACCGGATGGGACCGGCCGAGGAACGCCAGGCACTCGCCGAGCTCGACGACCCGGTCGCGGACCGGCACGACGACCGTCACGTCGGGCGCGTCCGGGCCGGCCTGAGCTGGCCGGCCCGGGGTTGGCTGGCGGGGCACCGGGTGGGCGACGCCGGCGTCCGTGAGCCGCCGGGCGAGCGCCGCCGCGGCCGGCGACGCCACCGGCCCGGCCCGCAGCTCGGCCAGCGCGGTCACCCCGGCCGGACCCAGCCGCAGCAGCCGGCCCGGCGACCCGCCGAAGAGCACGTCCGGCGCGAGCTGCTTCGTCTCCGGGTCGATCGACACGACCGTGCCGAACGGCACCGGCTCGTCCGCCGACCGACCGAGCTCGGCCGGGGCGACCACCCTCGGCGAGACGCCGGCCGGCTCGGTCATCGGTGGAGCGGCGCCGTCCCCGTCACAGCGCCAGCCCGCCGTCGACCGGGACGATCGCGCCGGTCATGCCGGAGCTGCCGTCGCCGGCCAGGAAGCAGAGGACGGCCGCCACCTCGGCCGGCTCCAGCAGCCGCTCGAGCGGCGGCTGCGCCGCGAACTCGTGCGGACCGGCGAGGTCGTACAGCCGGGCGCTCTCGACCAGGATCGGCGTGTCCGTCGATCCCGGACTGACCGCGTTGGCCGTGACGCCCGTGCCGCGCAGGTCGGCCGCCAGCGCCCGGACGAAGCCGGCGACGCCGGCCTTCGCCGCGCAGTACGCCGCCAGCCGCGGCAGGCCCTGGGTGGCCGCGGCCGACGCGACCGCCAGGAAGCGACCGTGACGCGGCGCCGGCCGGCGGAGCAGCGCCGGGACGGCCGCCCGGGCCAGGTTCAACACGCCACCGAGGTCGACGTCGAGCACCGCCTGCTCCTGGTCCGCCGGCAGCTCCCACGCCGGCACCCCGCCGGCGATGACCCCGGCCGCGGCGACGACCGCATCGAGGCCGCCCCAGCGTTCCTCGGTTGCCGCGACCACCCGCTCCAGCGCGGCGACGTCACGGACGTCGGCCACTTCGGCGACGACGTCCGGACCGGCCGACCGGACGACCTCGTCGAGCTCGGCCCGCTCCGCCATCCGGTACGGGATCGCCGGGTGGTCGTCGGCCGCGTCGACCGCGACGACCCGCCAGCCGTCGGCGGCCAGCGCGGCCACCGTCGCCGCGCCGATGCCGCGGGCCGCGCCGGTGACGAGCGCGACGCGGCCGGCGGGGCTCGCCGCACCCTCTGCGCTCACTGCGCTCTCGGCGTTCATCGTGGCCACTCCGCCGGCCACTCCGCCCGCCACGTCGCGACCTGCCCGACCAGCTCGGCCGCGACTCGGTCGAGCAGCGCGGCGCCCTCCGCCGCCGACGCGCCGGCCGGGTCGCCGAGCACGCCGTTCGGGCTGACCGCGGCGACGCCGTGCTCGCGCAGCGCCGGCAGGAGCTCGGCCACCGGGCGCGTCTCGCCGGCCTCGACCCGATCCGTCCGCACCGCGGCGCCGTCGAGCGCCAGCTGGAGCGACGTCTCCGTCCGGCCGGCGTGGGCGTCGCCGCCCCAGTCCGGCATCCACAGCAGCACCCGCCGCGACTCGCCGGCGAGGCGCTGCGCCGCCCGCCGGGCCGCCGCCGCGTTCCCGCCGTGCGTGTTGACGAGCACGACACCGGCGAAGCTCGCGGTCGCCGAACGGCCCAGCTCGACGAGGACGAGCTCGAGCGCGTCCTGGCCGATCGACACGGTGCCGGCGAAGCCCTCGTGCTCGCCGCTCGCCCCGTACGAGAGGGGCGGCGCGACCACGACGGCCGGTGTCGCGGCCGAGAGCCGCTCGCAGAGGGCGACCGCGAGATCCGTGTCCGTCGACAGCGGCAGGTGCGGGCCGTGCTGCTCCGTCGACCCGACCGGCACCGCCAGGACCGGCGCGACCGGACCGGCTCGCCAGCGCGGCCACGTCCGGCGACGTCAACCAGCCCAGCCGTCGGTCGTCGCCGCCCAACCGGCGGTCATCCCCGCTCAGCCGTCGGTCGTCGCCGGTCACCGGCACCGTCGCCGTCGCCGTCACGTCACGGGCCGCCGAGCACCCGGCCGAAGTCCGGCGGGACGACCAGGTCGTCCGGCGTCAGATCGTGGACCGACGAGCGGCCGAGGCCGAGGAGCGCCGAGTCGATCCCGCCGCGGAGCACGTCGAGGACGTTCTCCACGCCGGCCTGCCCGTTGGCCGCCAGGCCCCAGAGGTACGCCCGGCCGATCATGACCGCCCGGGCGCCGAGCGCCAGCGCCTTGACGACGTCGCTGCCGCGGCGCACGCCGCCGTCGAGCACGACCTCGATCTGGTCGCCGACCGCGGCGGCGATCGCCGGCAGGGCGCGGATCGACGCGGGCGTGCCGTCGAGGTTGTTGCCGCCGTGGTTCGAGACCGAGATCGCGCTCGCCCCGGCGTCGACCGCCCGCTTGGCGTCGTCGACGCGCATGACGCCCTTCACCATGAACGGGCCGCCCCACCGCTCGCGCAGCCACTTGACCGTGTCCCAGCTCGGTGGCGGCGTCCCCATCCACTCGCCGTACGCGCCGAAGAACGACGGCGCCGGCTCGTCGCCGACCGCCAGGTTCGGCACCGACAGGTCCGGCAGATGGCCGCTGCGCACCCAGCGGTAGAGCCAGCCCGGCCGGGCGAGCACCTCGGGGGCCAGCCGGAGCATCGTCTTCGCGTCGAGCCGTTCGGGGATGTACGGGCTGCCCCAGTCCCGGCCGTTGGCGAACGACCAGTCGAGCGTGACGATGAGCCCCACCGCGCCGGCCTTCCGGGCCCGCTCCATGCGCTGCTCGATCCGGTCCTCGCTCGCCGGACCAGTAGAGCTGGAAGAACGTCTTCGGGTTGGCGGCGACGACGTCCTCGACCGGCTTCGACGCGAACGAGCTGAGGCCCATCGCCGTGCCGCGGTTCGCGGCGGCCCGGGCCACCGCCAGCTCGCCGTCCGGATCGACTGCCTGCACGCCCGTCGGCGACATGATGACCGGCAGCGAGATCTCCTGGCCCATCACCGTCGTCGAGAGGTCCCGCGTCGCCGGCAGCCCGGCGGTGTGCGGCGCGAAGCCGAGCTCCGCGAACGCGGCCACGTTGTCCTGGGCCGTCGTCCCCCGCTCGGAGCCGGCGACGAGCGCCCCGTAGACCGATCGGGGCAGCCGTCGACGGGCCCGCCGCTCCGCGACCGCCACCGTCTCGAACCATTGACTGCCCAACTCGTGTCCTTTCCTCGAGACCCTTCTCTGGCGACCCCGCTCTTCGGAGACTCTGCTCTTCGGAGACTCTGCTCTTTGAAGACTCTGCTCTTTGAAGACTCTGCTCTTTGAAGACCCCGCGCTCGTGGCTCCAGTCGGTCCGGGGGGCTCCCGCCGGCGGGTCGCCTCCAGTCTGACCGCCCCCCAAGTTTGACCGTCCCCCGTCCGGCGGCCTCGTGCCGTTAGCGGCCGTCGACCCCGATGCCGGCCAACGGCGACTCGTCGCACTGTCGAACCGGCCGGACCGTTTGGCCGACGCGGACCGGCCGGCCGAGGTGGACCGGCACCGAGTGGTCGACCGACGACCGCGGCACGTGGCGATCGGCCGCGACGAGCGGCTCGCCGTGGCCCTTGACGCATTCGGGGTCCGGGCCGTCGAGCGGCAGTCCGGTGAAGTACTTCGCGGCCATGCAGCCGCCGCGGCAGCCGTCGTAGGCCGAGCACTGCTGGCACGCGCCGCCCGACGACGGCTGGCGCAGCGTGGTGAAGAGCGTCGAGTCGCGCCAGACCGTCGTGAACCCGCCGGCCGCCCGGACGTTGCCGGCCCGGAACTGGTCGTCGATGGCGAACGGGCAGGCGTAGACGTCGCCGACCGGGTCGATCAGGCAGACGACGCGCCCGGCACCGCACAGGTTCAGGCCCGGGAGCGGCTCGCCGTAGCCGGCGAGGTGGAAGAACGAGTCGCCGGTCAGCACCTTCTCGCCCCGCTCGAGCAGCCAGTCGTAGAGCTCGCGCTGCTGCGCCGCCGTCGGGTGCAGGTCGTCCCAGACGTCGACGCCGCGGCCGGACGGGCGGAGCCGGGTGATCCGCAGCTGCGCGCCGAAGCGGTCGGCCAACGCCGAGAAGTCGTCGAGCTGCGAGACGTTCTGGCGCGTGACGACGACCGAGATCTTGAAGCCGCGGAAGCCGGCGTCGGCCAGGTGCTCCATCGCCGCGATCGCCGAGTCGTACGAGCCGTCGCCGCGGACCGCGTCGTTCACCTCCCGGCTCGCCCCGTCGAGCGAGATCTGGACGTCGACGTAGTCGCTCGACGCCAACTGCGCGGCCCGCGCCGGCGTGATCCGGGTGCCGTTCGTCGAGAACTTGACGCCGACGTGGTGCTCGGTCGCGTAGTCGAGCAGGTCCCAGAAGTCGCTCCGGATCGTCGGCTCGCCGCCGCCGACGTTGACGTAGAAGACCTGGAGCCGTTCGAGCTCGTCGATCACCGCCTGGCACTCCGCCGTCGTGAGCTCGCCGGGGTCCCGCCGTCCGGAGCTCGACAGGCAGTGGACGCACGCCAGGTTGCAGGCGTACGTCAGCTCCCACGTCAGGCAGATCGGTGCGGCCAGGCCGGACTCGAACCGCTCGACCAGCCGGCTCGGACCGGCCGCTGGTGCGGCCGCCTTGGCCGCCTTGGCCGGGATAGCGCTCGGTGCGGCCGGGACCGGGTGCGTCGCGGCCACCGGTGCGACCGGTGCCGGGGTGACCGACTCGGCAGCCGATGATGCGGGAGGCCGGCGCGGCGACGATCGTCCCGGTGCCGGCGAGCGTCCGCAGCGCGTCGCCGTAACGGTCGAGGTCGCCGTCGGCGACGCCGGCCGCCCGGCAGGCGTCGAGGGCCGTCGGATGGTCGGCCAGCGACCGGACGACGGTGACGAGCTGGGGGCTCTTCAGGAACGACAGCCGCCGGGTGCCGAAGTGGTACGCCAGGGCGCCGAAGCTCTCGGGCCGCAGCGCCAGCTCGGGGCTGAGCTGCCAGCCGCGCCGCAGGGTCTCGCCGGCGGTCGTCTCGGCGATGGGCACGTCGATCAGTAGACCCCGCACATACCGTCGATCGAGACGTCCTCGACGAGCACGTCGTCGCCGATCAGCCGCTCGTCGGCGGCGAGCGGCGTGGGGGCCGGCCCGTCCACCGGCGCGGCCGCGTCGGCGCTGGTCGTCGGCTTCGACGTGGGGACCATCGAACGAACCATCACTACCTCCCGTCAGCGCCGTCTCGACATGGCGTTCTCCTATGACTTTCTACCTCGTCAGCGGGACGGCCGTGGACGCCGGAGGTCGGACACGAGTGTAGTTACACCGCTGTCAATCCCTGCTCAACGGTGTATTCGCGGGTCGCCGGGGTACCATTGGAGCCATGCCACCGCGCACCATCTGGTCCGGCTCGCTCAGCTTCGGGCTGGTGAACGTCCCGGTGGGCCTCTACCCGGCGACGGCCGACAAGTCGATCCACTTCAACCAGTTCGAGGACGGGACGAGCGACCGGATCCGCTACAAGAAGGTCAACGAGCGGACCGGCGAGGAGGTGGCCACCGATCGGATCGTCCGCGGCGTCGACGTCGGCGGCGGCGAGTACGTCATGGTCACCGACGACGAGCTCGAGGCGTCCGAGCCGGAACGGTCCCACGAGGTCGAGGTGATCGGCTTCATCGACCTCGACGAGATCGACCCGATCTACTTCCGGGCGTCGTACTACCTGGCGCCGACGTCCGGCGGCGCGGACAAGGCGTACGCGCTGCTCCGGGCGGCGATGAAGCGGTCGAACAAGGTGGCGATCGCCAGCCTGATCATGCGGAACAAGGAGTACCTCGTCGCCATCCGACCGAACGGCGACGGCCTCGTCCTCGAGACGCTGTACTTCGCCGACGAGATCCGCGCCCTCGGCCGGGACCTGCCGTCGCTGCCGGCGGACGACGCGGTGAACGACCGGGAGCTCGAGGTCGCCGACCTGCTCATCGACGCCATGGCGATGCCGTGGGAACCGACCCAGTACCACGACACCCACCAGGAAGCCCTCCGCGAGCTGATCGAACGCAAGCGCGAGGGCGAGACGATCGTCACCGGCGACCGGACGCCGAAGGCACCGGTCCTCGACCTGATGGCCGCGCTCGAAGCGAGCATGCGGTCGGCCGGCGAAGGCGGCAAGCCGTCGAAGGCCGCGAGACCGACCGCGGCGAAGACGAAGGGCGCGTCGACCAAGCGCGCTGCGGCCTCGACGAAGCGGACCGCGGCTCGCAACGCCGGCGCAGCGGCGTCCGGTCGGGCGCGACGTCGGCGGCGTCCGAACCGTCGTCCTCGTCCTCAGGGAGCTCGACGAGACGGCAAGAAGGCGGCGGCCAAGAAGCCGGCGTCGGCGACGAAGAAGGCGGCCGCCAAGAAGGGCGCCCGGACGCTGCGCCGCGTCTCGTAGCCTCGATCCACCGATCAACGAGGGCTAAAGACTCCCGTCGATGTAGATGCATACGACCCAGCGGGGGATCTCAGTGATCTCGCGTTCCTCTACTGGGACGTCAGGGAGAATCTGCCGAAACTGCTAAAGCGCGGTGACAAACACATCCAACAGTTCATCGTCAGTCACAGCTCCCGAGCGTTGTCAGCTCCCGGCACGTCGTCGGTGATGACGTGCACGTACACCCCCACCAATTCCGACAAGGCCGACGAGAGGCGGGTCACGGCCCGATAACCGGGCTCGTCGCTGTGGACGACGACGGTCCCGTCATCTCGAAGCCGGGGAACGGCAAGCCCCATGGTGTTCGCCAAGCGCTGGACATCAGCGCGGTGACTGGACACCTCGTCCGCCGTCGCCTTCCGGTCGATGAGACCAACACGAGTCACGGCGCCAACGTACCGCCCACCGGCCGTTCGCCACCACCGGTTCGCGCAGCCAGAGCAAGGCTCGTCGATACAATATATGGTCTTGAGACTGTCCCTGGAGATGTTATCTTGTACGTAATGAGAACCGTAACCTTGTGGGGGCACAGTGAGCCCTGACGCGGCCCGGGCCGGCGTTTCCTTCCCCTCGCTGATCGACGAGATCCGGCGGAACGGACTGACCACCGCGGAGATCGGGCGGATCACCCGCGTTGGCGAGCGGCAGGTCCAGAACTGGGTAGCCGGCTCCTCCCGGCCGGCGGCCGAGGCCAGGGACCGCCTCGTCGACGTCAACTACATCGTGCGGCAGCTCCAGGACGTCTACCGGCCAGAAGGGGTCGAGATCTGGCTCCATTCCCGCAACCCCGAGCTCGGCGGCCGCCGGCCGCTCGACCTCCTCATCGAGGAACAGTTCGAGCCGGTGATCCAAGCCGTTGAACGTCTCCAGGTCGGAGCCGACTGATTGACCCGAGCCGTCGTTCAACGAGTCGCCGCCGCGCCGCGGTCCACCGTCATCGGGCACTTCGAGCGCCACGTCAGCATGAACCGGCGGCAGCTCACCGGCAGCACGGCCGGTGGTCGCTGGGGACTACCCGGGTCGTACGTCGTCCTGTACCTCGGCCGCCCGAGAGCATCCGTCACCGTTGAGGCGTACCGACATCTCGTCGACCCCTTCGCCGAGCAGGGCATGACCGACGCCATGATCGCTCCTCGGCGGCTCCTCGTCTGCGAGCTGTCGGTGAGCGAGGTGCTCGACCTCCGCGCCAAAGGCGCCCGATTGCAGGTCGGTCTCACCGAACGCGACTTCATGTCCGAAATCGGCGACTACGCCGCATGTCAGGCCGTCGGACAGGCCGCCCACCAGCTCGAGCTCCACGGCATCCTTGCGCCCGCCGCGACCGGCTTGGGTGAGACCCTCGCCCTCTTCGAACAGCATCTCCCGGCGGACGAGCTCCCACGGCTCGTGGCGGAAGAGACCTGGGACGGGCTCCCCGCCGACCCTCGCCACCTTCGGATCGTTCGAGGCGCCGAGGAGACGGCATAGTACGCAACCGATAGCTCGCGAGGACAGCTGAAAATTGCCCTCGAACGTCGTCGATCAGCCGGGCTGACCGAAGCGGGCGGCCTCCTCGGAGCCGGCCGTCGCGTTGCCCTCGCCGTAGGAGTGCGCACCGGTCCCGGCCAGTCCCCCGCCGGCGACGATCAGGTACTCGTCGCGGATCGGCCGATCGGCGAGGAAGCACTCGAGGATCTCGCGGGTGCCGGCGGCGTAGCGGGCCTGGGCCGACAGCGACGTGCCGGAGATGTGCGGCGTCATCCCGTGGTGCGGCATCGTCCGCCACGGGTGGTCGGCCGGCGCCGGCTGGGGGAACCAGACGTCGCCGGCGTACCCGGCGAGCTGCCCGCTCTCGAGCGCCCGGACGACCGCGTCGCGGTCGCAGATCTTGCCGCGGGCGGTGTTGACGAGGTAGGCGCCGCGCTTCATCGTCGCCAGCAGGGCGTCGTCGAAGAGCCCTTCGGTCTCGGCGTAGAGCGGGGCGTTGATCGTCACGACGTCGCAGTCGGGGACCATCGCGGCCGCGGTCTCGTGGAACGTCAGTCCCAGCTCGTCCTCGACGTCGGCCGACAGCCGGTGGCGGTCGGTGTAGTGGAGGTGGACGTCGAACGGCTTCAGCCGGCGGAGGACGGCCAGGCCGATCCGGCCGGCCGCGACCGTCCCGACGTGCATCCCTTCGACGTCGTACGACCGCTCGGCGCAGTCGGCGATGTTCCAGCCGCCGCGGACGACCCAGCCGTACGACGGGATGTAGTTGCGGACGAGGCCGAGGATCATCATGACGACGTGCTCGGCCACGCTGATGCTGTTCGAGTACGTGACCTCGGCCACGGTGATCCCGGCGGCCGACGCCGCGTCGAGGTCGACGTGGTCCGAACCGATGCCGGCGGTGATCGCCAGCTTCAGCTTCGGCGCCTTGGCGATCCGCTCCGCGGTCAGGTACGCCGGCCAGAACGGCTGGGAGATCACGACGTCCGCGTCGACGAGCTCGCGTTCGAAGACCGAGCCCGGTCCGTCCTTGTCGGACGTGACGACGAGCGTGTGGCCGGCCGCCTCCAGGAAGCGGCGCAGGCCGAGCTCGCCCGAGACGCTGCCGAGCAGCTCGCCCGGGGTGAAGTCGATCGCCTCCGGCGTCGGCGCCAGCTGGCCGCCGGGATAGGTCGTGATCGGCGGGACGTCCGCCCGCGGATAGGTCTGCGGGTAGCCGTCGACCGGGTCGTCGTAGAGCACACAGAGCACCTTCATCGAGATCCCCTCTCTCCAGAGGCGCTCGGCTCCCGACGACCGCCGCGCCGGCCACGTCACGCCAGCGTCGCCCACGATAACGCCGCCCGCCGGCGGCCCGCCCCGGCGGGCGCCTACGGGTGGACGGGCAGGCCGAGGTGGCGGGCGATCAGCATGCGCTGGACCTCGGACGTGCCCTCGCCGATCTCCAGGATCTTGGCGTCGCGGTAGAACCGGCCGACCGGCGTCTCGTTCATGAAGCCGTAGCCACCGAAGATCTGCGCCGCCTCGCGGGCGTTGACGACGGCGGCGTCGGAGGCGACGAGCTTGGCGATCGCCGCCTCCCGCTTGAACGGCCGTCCGGCGACCAGCCGCGCCGCCGCGTCGCGGTAGGCCAGCCGGGCGACGTGCGTCCGGGCGTCCATGTCGGCCAGCTCGAACTGGAGGGCCTGGGACTCGCCGAGCTTGCGGCCGAACGCCTCGCGCTCGCCGACGTAACGGACGCACTCGTCGATGCAGCCCTGCGCCAAGCCGACCGCCAGGGCGGCGATGGCCACCCGGCCCTCGTCGAGGATCTCGAGGAACTGGGCGTAGCCCCGACCCTCCTGCCCCAGCAGGTTGGCGGCCGGGACACGGCAGTCCGAGAAGGCCAGCTCGTGGGTGTCCGACGCCGACCAGCCGACCTTCGAGTACTTCGGCGCGACGGTGAACCCGGGGGTCCCGGACGGCACGACGATCGCCGAGATCTCCGGACGGCGGCCGGCCGGCCGGGCGGTGATCGCGGTGACCGTCACGAACGACGTGATGTCGGTCCCGGAGTTCGTGATGAACGCCTTCGTCCCGTCGATCACCCAGTCGTCGCCGTCCCGGCGGGCCGTCGTCCGGGTGGCCCCGGCGTCGGTGCCGCCGCCGGGCTCGGTCAGGCCGAACGCGCCGAGCGCCCGCCCGGCACAGAGGTCGGGCAGCCACCGCTGCCCGCTGCTCGTCGGTCCCGAACCGGTAGATCGGCAGGGCGCCGAGGCCGACGGCCGCCTCGAGCGTGATGGCCACCGACGAGTCGACCCGGGCGAGCTCTTCGAGGGCGAGGCAGAACGCCAGGAAGTCGCCGCCCATGCCGCCGTGCGCCTCGGGGAACGGCAGCCCGAAGAGGCCCATCTCGGCCATCTGGGCGACG
>CAVUYB010000025.1:0-25541 GCA_963745595.1 uncultured Actinomycetota bacterium
CGGCATGTCAGGAGATGAGGGTGGATGTGCTGCGGTGGCGCGAACTGCGCGTTCAAGCCGGGTGGCTTACTAAACAGCTCAGGAAAATGGACTGAGGCTGGCCGAACTTCTTTCCATCTCTGACCTACTCGTCCAGGACCGGCTCGGCGGCATCGGGCCTCTCGCCGCCCTCAGTGCCAAGCAGGGTCGTCAGCAGCCCCTCGGGGGCACCCTCGATGTTCACGGGTTCGTCGTAGCCGGGGAAGGTGACGCGTGGTGGCATCGGTCCAAATTTTACCTTGAATTCTGCGTGGTCAAGCCATTATCATCGCCCGTTGCCAACCCTGGCTGGGCGGAGGGCCTTCCCGGGGGTGACCGATGTCGGCGGTTGATACTGGTGTTCTCTACTGCGATGACAATCTAGAACGACTGGCCGCGTTGCCAGATGAATGCGTCGACCTCATCTATCTGGATCCGCCGTTCTTCTCCAATCGAGTCTACGAGGTCATCTGGGGAGACGAGGCGGAGATGCGGTCGTTCGAGGACCGTTGGGATGGGGGTATTAAGCACTACGTGGGTTGGATGGAGGAGCGAGTTCTCCAACTCCACCGAATCCTCAAATCGAATGGGTCGCTCTATCTACATTGTGATCCCCACGCCAGCCACTACCTTAAGGTCCTGATGGACCAGATTTTTGGCCCTCCAAATTTCCGCAACGAAATTGTCTGGAAACGCACGACTGCGCACAGCAGCGCGAAACGATTCGGCCCGGTCCACGACCTGATTCTCTACTACGGGAAGAGTAAGGAAGCAATCTGGAATAATCCTCGGACTTCATACGATGATGAGTACCTTGATCGTTACTATAAATATGACGATGGAGATGGGCGACTCTATTGGCGAAATAGTCTCACCGCAGCGGGTATACGGCATGGATCTTCAGGGATGCCTTGGCGGGGTTTTGATGTATCGGCAACTGGCCAGCATTGGAAGTTCACCATCGAGCGGCTAGAAGAACTTGATTCAAAAGGTCAAATATATTGGCCATCTCGGGGACGAGGCATTCCACAGATCAAGCGATATCGAGACGAGCTTCAAGGAAAGGCCATCGATGATGTCTGGGTGGACATAGATCGCATTAATCCAAAGGCAGCTGAACGCCTAGGGTATCCGACCCAAAAGCCAGAAGCTCTCCTTGAAAGAATTCTTGGGGCAAGCAGCAATACTGGGGACGTCGTGCTGGATCCATTTTGTGGTTGTGGAACGACGATTGCTGTGGCCGAGCGGCTAAAGCGACAATGGATAGGAATCGATATTTCTCCGACGGCAATTGAAGTCATGCGCCGGCGTCTCTGGAATCAGAGTCGTATTGTACCGACTGTGGTGAATATGCCTGATAATGAGGCGTCACTTCGGCGCCTAAAGCCATTCGAGTTTCAAAACTATGTTATTAATGCCCTGAACGGAACCCACTCCGTCAGGAAAACGGGAGACATGGGTATCGACGGTCATTGGTTTTTTACCCGTGACCCGATTCAGGTCAAGCAGTCCGAACATGTGGGTCGAAACGTCGTTGACAACTTCGAGACTGCTATGCGCCGGGGTGGTTTTACCGTGGGTTACGTCGTCGCGTTCAGCTTTACCCGCGGTGCGGTCGAGGAGGTTGCGAGAGCTCGCGACGATGGTCTTAATATTCGCCTCATCAGGATCAAGGAACTCCTGATGATGACCCGCCGACCTGGGAATCCGCTAGCGAACCTCGGGCCCCAGCCCGAAGGTGAAATCTTGCCCTTGCCGCCTATCCGCAAGCTTTCAGACCTTCCCACTCCCGACGAACTGGTGGCGAGCGATCGGGGAGCGATGGTCGGCTGACTACGACCCCTTCACCCGCTCATAGCTGATCCGCCGACCCGGCACCTGCCCTATTAGCCGGGCCATCCGCTCCCCGTCGGTGAGCTTCCGAGTTGAGTACCGGAAGTCGAACTCGTAGAGGTACCGCTGCAGGTGAACCTTGCTCACGTTGTGGTGGGCTCCGTTGAGTGATCGCTTGAGCATGTAGACGCCGTGAAGGTGGTCACGGTGGCGTGGGCTGCAAACTCCGGGGCGATGGAGACGTACTGCCGTCCCTCGTCAGTGCAAGATGCTTCGGCCCATGTCCACCTGCTCAGCCATGGGTTTGCGGAACGTGTCACCCCGAGCGTCGGTTACCACCTTGGACAGCGCTTCGCGCGTGTCGGCGTCGATGATCGACAGCAGGGGAGTCTTAGCCGTGCGCTGGTGCGGCCGGGCGCCGGGAACGACTGGCTGGGGCTCCTTCTTGCCCTCCAACCGGTCGTGGGTCTTCGGGGTCCCCGCCGATCCACGTCTCGCTCTACCAGGGCGTGCGGAGCACGGTTCACCATCGCCTCTCGGATGCGCTGGGTCATAAACCACGCAGTCTTCGGCGACACATCGTACTTGCGCTCAACCTCTCTCGCCGCGAGGCCGTTCTTATTCGACGCCATCTCCAAGAACACGAACACCCACGTTTGGAGGGACACCTTGGACCCGTGAAGGATCGTTCCCGTCGCCACTAAGAACTGCTTGCGGCACTTGGCGCACTTCCAGACGCGACGCTGCGAATGCGTGCCCGTGCGGGTGGGTCGGCTGACCCGTTGGACGGCTTTAGGAAGCACGCTTTGTCGTTACCGCAGTGCGGGCAGACAGGGCCATCCGGCCAGCGAAGGGACTCCACGTAGGCGTACGCCTCTGCTTCGTTGGTGATTCGCTTGGCCAGCTCGGTAATGGTGACCTTCTCTACACCGACGGTCCGCGCCTTTGGAGCGGGTCGTCAAGTTACACGTCCCGAGATCTCCAACCGTGGGGCGCCGCTATCGGTTATCGGCCCTCAGCCGACGCAGACCGATGCGCCGCTCGTTCCGACGCTGATCCCGAGGCCGCCGGCGCTCGAACCGACCGACACCGATCCGGAGCCGCTGGCCGGCACGCTGCCGCTGCTCGGCAGCGATGGGGTCGTGACGCAGGTCTGGCTGCCAGTCGCCGGCAGGCCGGTCGTTGGCAGACTGGGTAGTCCTGTCGTCAGCAGGCCGTTCGTGGGCAGGCTCGGCAATCCTGTCGTCGGTAGCCCGGTCGTCGGCAAGCCGGTCGTCGGGAGTCCGGGAGCGACGGAGCGGACGGCGTCGACGGCGTGGTCGTCGTCACTGCCGTCGACGAGCCGCTCGACGAGCTCGGCGTGACGCCGGTGGCCGGCGACGACGGGAGGTTGGCCCCGCCGACACCCGAGCCGCTGGCGGTCACGCCGCCGCCGCTGCCGGAGCCCGAGACGTGGGCGCCGTTGCCGCTGACACCGGACACCAAGTGGGCGCCGTCGGTCCCGCCGGACGGCAACGACGGCTGGCCGCCGGACAGCGTCGGGATGGACCCGGGCAGGGTCGGCAGGAGGCCGTTGGGCAGCGACGGCGCGTCGCTGGTCAACAGCGACCGGACGGCGGCCGGGGCGACCGCGGTGCCGGCCCCGAGGCCACCGAGCAGCGCGCCGACGGCTGCCGCCGCGACGCCACCGGCCGCGATGGCGGCCGCGCCGCGGTGCCGGCGGTACCACCGCCCGGCCGCCGGTGCGGCCGCGGTCTCGTCGCCACGGTGGCTGGTCTCTTCGGTGCTCATGGTGGCTCCTCTCGTCTCGTGCGCATCTCGTCGGACAGGTCAGGTCGGCGGGTCAGGCCGGCGTCCTGGTCAGGTCGGCACCAGTGTCCAGGTGCCGACCCGGACGGTCGACCCCTGCACGGGCGTCGTTACGGTCTCGGCGTAGGTACCGGGAGCGGCACCGCCGGAGAGGGTGACGGTCGTCCGCAGGACGACCTGGGAGACCGCCCCGTCGGTCGAGTCGATCTCGACATCGAGCGGCGCGTCGTGGCCGGTGACGGTGGCGCCCGGCAGCGGCCCGGGCATCGGTCCGGTGGCGATCGCCGACCACCAGTCCGGTCGCTGGTCGGCCGCCGCGTCCAGCCCGCCGAAGTAGGCCTCCAGCGCCGCGGCCTCCAGGGCGAGCGGACCGGGTGACTGTTCCCAGGTCGGTGACGTCTGGCCGGCGAGCGTCATCGTGCCCATCGGCGCTTCGTTCTGCGCCAACGTCAGCCCCTGGGCGACCAGGTCGGGCGGGGCGGGGACGGTGTACGACACCTGGTCCTGCGGCGAGAGCGCCGGCGAGCCGGCGGTCGAGGGGGCCGGACCGGTCGACTCGGTCGCGGTCACGAGCAGTCGCTGGGTGGTGAAGAACAGCGCGTTCGGCGGGTAGCAGGTGTCGAGAACCATCGTCGGCGACGGGCTGTCGGCCACCGCCGCGCCCTGCGTGACGACCTGCTGCCCCGTCACGGTGTACGTCACCGTGTTGCAGGCGGTCTGGTACACGACCTGGTCGCCGGCCTGGAGCTGGCCGAGGTGCACGAAGTAGCTCACGTCGTGGGCCAAGAAGACCGCCGTGCCGGACTGGCCGGGCCAGACCGATGTGGCGTCGTGCCCGACGGCCACCGCCAGCTGTGTGTCCGCGGTGCCCTCCTCGACCGGCGCGGTGAGATGGAGCGCCGGGATCCGCAGCGTGCCGGCGAGCTGGCCGGTCGTCGGCGACGCCACGACGCAGGGCTCGCCATGCGTCGCCGCCCGGGCCTGCCGCTGGCTGGCCAGCAGCGTGTGCGTGGCCTGTCGGCGGTGGGTCTGCCAGCCGGTGGCGTAGCCGGCCAGCCCGAGCGCGCCCCAGATCAGGCCGACGCCGAGCCCGGTGACGAGCACCCGCCGTCGCCGGCCGGTCCGCATGGCGTCCACGGCGTTGGCCACCACGACGTTGGCCGGCCCGATGTTGGCTGACACCGCGGCCTCGTCCGGTTCCCGTTCGCCCATCACCGGTCACTGGGTTTGCCGCCGGGCCGGCCCCGAGACCGGAGGGGGAACGGAGGAGGTCCCGGTGGCCGGGCCCGGCGGCAGGTCGCCTGCTGCATGGCGGCGGGCGAACTTGGTGGTGAGGTGGGCAAAGTCGGCCAGTCGGCGTCGGGCCACCAGCCCGATCCCGGCGAGCAGCGCCAGGCCGAGGAGGGCGATCGGCAGCGGTCCCGACCAGAACTCGCCGGTGTGCACCGTCGTGACCCCGGGCACGGCCGGCGCCGGGGTGGGTGCCGCGACCGGCACGACCGCGGCAGTCGGCGGGGTGACCGGCGCGGCCGCCGTCGCCACGGCCGGGGCTGTGCCGGTCGCCGTGCTGGCGGCCGAGGCGATCTGGACGTCGAGCCCGCCGTCGGTCCCTGTCGAGCCGGCGCCGAGGCCCTGCAGGGCGTCGATCGTCAGCCCACTGGCGGTGGCCGAGCCCTTCCCGTTCCCCGATGTCGCGGAACCGGAGCCGACGGCCACGGTCGTCTGCAACGGCGTCCCGGCCAGGAACGTCTGTGACTGGCCGGGCGCCACGGTCACGGTCTGGGCGCCGCCGGCCGGGGGGTTGACGGTGACGCTGACGACACCGGGTGTGTCGGTGGCGGTGACCTGGGCGGTCGAGCGGTCGAGCGAGGTGGTCGTCGTGGCCTTACCGGCGACGACGGTGAGCAGTGGGCCGCCGCCGGCGCCGAGGCCCTTCAGGACGCCGATCTGGGTCCCCTGGACCTGCGTCGTCGCGGTAGCCGTTGTCGCCGTGGCGGTGACGCTGGAGGTCGACGCGCCGACTGTGGCGTCGACGAGCGCGCTGATCGAGCTGTTCGCCGCCGTCGCGAGATCGACGAGGACTGTCCCCAACGGGAGCCCCGTCGACGGGAGGGCCGGGAGCGGGACGTTGCCGAGGACGCCTTCCAGGGCGGTGGCCAGCGCGCTGCCCGGGTCGACCGGGATCGGCAGGGCGCTCGTCGGCGCGCCGACCGTGAGGCTGGCGATGCTCCCACTGGCCGACGCGGTCGGGAGGCCGTTGCCGTCCTGCGACGCGGTGGCTGTGCTGCAGCCGATCCCGAGGTTGAGCAACGAGCCGACCGGCGCCGGGAACGGCGTCGTCGGCTGGGCGCACTGGCGGGCCAACGACTGCGAGGCATTGGCCGACGGCGCTGTCGCCTTCTGGTCGGAGACGACGGCCGGCGTCAGCTCGCCGACCCCTTCGGCCGTCGCGGCCGCGCCCTGGCCGGCCGAGGCGGATGACGTCCCGCCGACCAGGCTCGTGCCGGCGACGGTGATCTTCAGCGCGGTGCCGGTGGCCTTCACCGTGTACGGCGCCCCCGAGTCCGCACCGGCGTCAGCCGCCGCGCCGAGGGCGGCGACGCCAAGGGCGGCGAACGAACCGAGGGCGATGGCCGCTCCGAGCATCCCGATTCTCGCCAGGTTCCTCATCGACGTCCCCCTTCTCGCGACCGCTGTGCTGTCCGGCCTGGGTTCGGGCTCGCGGTCGAGTCCTCGCACAAAAGAACGGGCGCCTCGCGTCGACCTTTCGGGACGGCCGGAAAATTTGTTGGCCGATCGCGCTACCCTCGTTAGGCGAGGGGGGTTGGGGGTAGGGCAGGAACGTGTCACCCGAACCGGCGCAGCAACGGCAGCGATCGGCTGGACTCGACGGGACGGTCGACCTCGCCCGCGACCGTGACCTCGTCGAACGCTGCCAGGGCGGCGACCGGACCGCGTTCGAGGAGCTCTACCACCGATACCACCGCCGGCTTTTCCATTTCTGCCTCCGGCGATTGCACGAGCCGTACGAGGCAGAGGACGCGGTGCAAGAGGCGTTCACGAAGGCCTGGCGGGCCCTGCCGAGGTTCGCCGGCGAACGGCGGTTCTACCCGTGGCTCACGGTCATCGCCGGGAACGTCTGCACCGACATCCTCCGTCGTCGCTCCCGGCTGACGCCGGTCGACGACGTCCCCCTGCCGCTCGTCGACGTCGACAGCCGCGACATCGACGAGCTCGTCCTGCGCGAGGTCGACACGGCGATGGTCGTCCAGGCCCTCGGCCGGCTGTCCGATCGGCACCAGCGGGTCCTGCAGCTCCGCGAGGGCTCCGGCTGGACGACCCGGCAGATCGCCGAGCACGAAGGGGTAGCCGTGCCGGCGATGGAGACGCTGCTCTGGCGGGCCCGGCAGGCGCTGAAGCGCGAGTTCGCCGCGCTGGCCGAGACCGGCGGCCGCCTCGGGATCGCCCTCGGACTGGGAGCAGTGGCGCTGCGGCGGTTCGCCTACCGGACGACGGCGCGGGTCGCCGACCGGGTCCCGGTGCTCCAGTCGGTCCGCGGTCCGGGCGTGCTCGCCGCGTCGCTCGTCGTCGTCGCCAGCGGCGTCGCGGCCGGCGTGGCCACCAGCGGCGGGGCCGGGCCGGCGGACCGCGTGGCGATGCCGCCGGCCGCCGCGTCGGCCGCGCTCCCCGCCGCGCCCTCGTCGGTGCTGGGCGCCCCGGTCGCCGCCGGCTCGGACCAACTGGTCGGTCCGGCAACAGCAGTCGCGACGAACCAGCCGGCCGGACCAGCCGGCCCGTCGACTGCGTCGGCGGCCTCAGCGGCGGCCACACCGGCGGCTGCGGTGCCGGCTCAGGCGGCCAATCCAGGGACGAGCCCAGGCGAACCGCGGCTCGGGGCTCGCCGCGCCCACCCTGCCCGGCGCCGCGTCGGCGGCCGGTCAGGTCGGCTCGGCCGCTGTCCTCCGCGGTGGGCAACGTCGGCAGTGCGGTATCCGGGGTCGTGAGCGGGGCGGGGAGCACCGCGTCGAGCGTCGTCGGCAACGTCGGCAGTGCGGTCGGTGGCGTCGGGTCGACCGCGAGCAGCGTCGTCGGGTCGGTGTCGTCGACGGTGAGCAGCATCGCGACAGACCTGGCGGGCCCGCTCGACCAGCTCGTCGGCGGCCTCAGCGGCACGGCCGGCGGGGCACCCGGCGGATCGGGTGCCCTGCCCGTGCCCTGATCAGGCTGTGCGGCTGACCGGTGACTACGACGGCCCGACGCCACGAGCCACCGTCGAGACGGCTCCGAAGAAGCGCTTGGCCACCTTTACCGCCTCCTGGGCAACTTCTGCGGTGGTCCACACGGAAGCTCCTGGAGCGGGGTACTCGCTGGTGTTCCTCAACTGGCGGAAGGCGCTGTAGTGCCGAAGGTCCTCTTCGCCGATGATC
This sequence comes from uncultured Actinomycetota bacterium, assembly GCA_963745595.1. GTDB lineage: Bacteria > Actinomycetota > Acidimicrobiia > Acidimicrobiales > RAAP-2 > DASZUK01. The sequence goes on from CAVUYB010000025.1 coordinate 8,088, forward strand.
TCGGCCATCTTCTCTTTGGCGTACTCGACGTAGAGCCGATGGGCTCCTGCCATGTTCGGAACGCGAAGTCCGTTGATGTTGAGATGAACGTCGACGCAATGACGGATGGCGTCGTACGCCAGCGTGAGCACCGAATCCGGATCAGGTGGGTCAGGGTGTTCGATGAAGTGCAGTGACGCCCCGACCCGGTTCAGCAGAACGTTTTTGAAATATTGGGTCGGGGCGCTCCCTCTCCAGCTTCCTCATGGCGAGCTGTTCCAACTCCCAGCTCGAGGAAGGGGCGCGGCCGGGACCGTGCGCCGGAGGATCAGGCATCGGTTTCTCCGATTTCGAGCCGGACCAACGGCCGGCCTTGCAGGCGGCCCAGAAACGAGTCCGGCTCGGGGTCTTTCCAATCAGCCGGCTTCACGTAGATCGGATTGATGTCGAGGTCCACCCGGCGAGCCACGTCGTCGACCCCGGCCGTCGCGGCCAGGATGTCGATGTCGTCACCGATCAGGACCACGTCGATGTCGTTCGGGGATGCGCCAGGCTTTCCTTGGTACCGCGCCGCCCAGGACCCGAAGATCCACGCCTCTCGAACACCTCCGACCCCTCGGAGCGCATCGGTCAGCAATGCCCTCGGCCCGATCGTCTTGTCCAAAAGGTTGGCGAGATCGACTGCCCACGGCAGCTCCCAGTTCGCCGACATCAGCTTGTTTCGGCCCTCGACCCGGCCGGTGACGATGCCTACCTGTTCGAGGCGCACCAGTTCACGGGCAACGGTTGCTATCGGCGCGTTGACGCTCCGAGCCAGTGTCGACACGCTGCGGGGCCGATCGGGACCGACGAACAGCTCGCCCAACAGCTCCAGCTCCGCCCCGGAGCGGAACAAGGGTAGGAGGCTGGGGGCCGGCGTTCTCATTAATGAAGAAATATATACCATCAAAAGATAACGTTAAACCGTCGTGGTACCCCGGGGTTACCCCCGATCTACTCCGCGTCCGACTCGGCGACGAGCGGATCGAGCTGGCCGGCCGGGTGCGCCGGATGCAGGTGGTGGGCCGGCCGCGTCGGCGCGGCCCTCGTCCCGGTGTGGAGCAGGTACCCGCAGGCGATGACGAGGAAGAGGGCGAGCCCGGCCCGCTGGTCGGCGACGGCGACCGCGGTGGCGCCGACGTAGAGGACGGGCGTCAGGTAGTACCGCCGGGTCAGCCGCTTCACCGCGTCGTCGGGGATCCACGGCTCGATCAGCCGGCGGTTCCGGGAGACGTGGTGCCAGAGGATGGCGAGCATGAGCGTCGTCGCGCCGAGCGAGAGGCCGTAGAAGGCGGCGACGTACGTCTGCTCAGGATCGTGCGTACCGAGGTAGGCGGCCATGACCTGGGTCGGGAAGGGGAGGAAGACGACGAGGCCGAGGAGGCCGAGGTTCAGCACGATGCCCGCGTGGTCGATGCCGCGGAGCATCCGGAAGATCGTGTGGTGGCAGACCCAGATCATGCCGATGACGGCGAAGCTGACGCCGTAGCCGAGGTAGTGCGGCCATTCCTGGAACCAGAGGTCGTGGGCGACGCCGTGCAGATGGTTGCCGAGCCGGACGTCGGGCAGGCGGACGTCGAAGATCAAGAGCGTCATGGCGACCGCGAAGGTGCTGTCGCTCAGCGCCTCCGTCCGACGTGCGTTCACCGCACAGCACTACCGCACCCGCGCCGCTGATGCCAGTACCCGACGCCAGTCCGTACAGTCTCGGGCGTGCACGACGTCCTGGCGGCCCTCCATCTGCTGGGCGGCCGCCTACTCGTCGCCCACCTCGTCGGCGCGGCGGCGACGGTCCACCTGACGACCAGCCGGGCGCTGCTGATCGCGCTGGCCGGCCTCGGGGCGGGGATCGTCAACGGCGTCGCCGGCGGCGGCACGCTCATCTCGTTCCCGGTGCTGCTCGCCCTCGGCTACCCGGCGTTGACGGCGAACGTGACGAACACCGTCGGCATCTGGCCGGGCTACCTCGGCGGCGTCGCGGGGTTCCGGGAAGAGATCGGCGACCAACGGGCCACGGTCCGGGCGCTCGCCCCGGCGGCGGCGGTCGGTGCGGTCGTCGGCGCGGTGCTCCTGCTCACGACCTCGCCGGCCGACTTTCAACGGGTGGCGCCCTGGCTGATCCTGCTGGCGTCGGCCCTCTTCGCGGTCCAGCCGTTGCTCCGCCGGCTGCTGGCCGACGTCGGCCACGACCACCCGACCCGGCGGCTGCTGCTCTTCGGCGGCACGTTCGTCGCGTCCGTCTACGGCGGCTACTTCGGCGCGGCGATGGGCGTCATGTTCATGGCCATCCTCGGCCTCGCGCTGCCGGACACGCTGTCGAGGACGAGCGGGCTGCGGACGATCCTGTCGGTCCTCGTCAACGGGATCGCCGCCGTGGCATTCCTGATCGGCGCCTCGTTGGCCTGGGCCGCAGTCGGCTTGCTCGCCGTCGGCAGCCTGGTCGGCGGCTGGATCGGCGCCCGCCTGGCCCGCCATCTGCCGGCGCCGGTGTTCCGGGTCGTCGTCATCGCCATCGGGCTGGCCACCGCGATCAAGCTGCTCGTCGGCTAATCGGGCACGGCGCGGGGTGGCGTCCGGCGGTCCAAGCTCGGCGGCTCCCGGCGACAATTGATGAGCAAGCCGATAAGATTTATCCGTGATGGGACGGCTGTTCCGCTTTCCGGACCCGGTGAACGAGGTGGCGGCTCGCACGGTGGCGGCCGGGGTCGTCGTGATGACCGTGCTGGCGCTGGCGCTCGGCGTCCCGTGGCTCCTCGTCCCGCTCGTCTACGGCTTCTGGGCCCGCGTCCTCACCGGCCCGACGTTGAGCCCGCTCGGCCAGCTCGCCACCCGGGTCGTCGTCCCGCTGCTCCCGTTCGCCGACCGGCCGACGCCGGGCCCGCCGAAGCGCTTCGCCCAGGCCATCGGAACGGTGCTGACGACGGCCGCAATGATCGTGTGGGCCGCGGCCGGTTGGGGCGCCGCCGCGGAGGTGCTCGTCGGCCTGGTCGCCGGCGCGGCGTTCCTCGAGGCTGCGTTCGGCCTCTGCCTCGGCTGCCGGATCTTCGCGGTGCTCATGCGGGCCGGCGTGATCCCGGAGAGCGTCTGCGAAGCGTGCGCCGACGTGAGCCGCCGGCACCGGGCCCTCGCCCGCTGATCGCGGGAACCCTTCAGCCCGCCTCCGTCGGGTACCGGCCGACGACCGCGGCCGCCATCGACCGGTCGAGCGCCACCCGGGCGGCGACAGCCTCGGCCGCGGTCACCGGGACGAACCGGACCCGGTCGCCCGGCCGGCACTGGCCGAGCTTCCAGCGGTCGGCGGTGATCACGACCGCGACCACCGGGTAGCCGCCGAGGGTGGCGTGGTCCGGGCCGAGGACGACCGGCCGCCCGTCCGGCGGCACCTGGACCGCGCCGGTGACCATGCCGAGCGACGCCAGCTCGCCGGGCGCCCGGCGGACCCGGCCGTCGAGCCGTAGCCCGATGCGGTCGCTCGCGCCGTCGACCGTCATCGGCGTCGTCGCCAGGTCGTCGAGGACGGTCGACGGGAACCGGTCCGGGTGGGGACCGGGCAGGACCCGGAGGCTGACCACGTCGCCGCGACCGCCACGGTCGCCGTCCCTGTCGACCGCGCCGTCCGGGCCGAGGCGGTCGGCGAGCCGACCGGTCGCCGGCCCGGCGCCCAACCGGTCGCCGGCCTGCAGCCGACCGGGACCGAGCGACGTCAGCCGGTCGGTCGACCGGCTCCCGAGGACGTCCGGCACGACCAGGCCGCCGGCCCAGGCCAGGTAGGCACGAAGCCCGGTCCGCAGCCGTCCGACGGCCACCTGCTGGCCGGGCGCGAGCGGGACGACGTGCCCGTCGCCGACCGGGTACCCGTCGACGGTGACCGGTGGATCGCCGCCGACGACGGCGAGATGGCCGGCCTCGACGCACCGCAGCGTCGGCCCGGCCGCGGTCATCTCCAGCGCGGCCGCCCCGACGGGGTTGCCGACGAGCCGGTTGGCCAGCGCGTGGGCGACCGGGTCGGCCGGCCCGGCCGTCGGCACGCCGAGCCGGGCGACGCCGCGGCGACCGCCGTCCTCGACCAGCGTGAGCAGCCCGGGGTCCTCGACGACTAGGACCGTGGGGACGCCCGGCGGCGGCTCGAGCCGTGGTCGCCGCGGCCGTCCGCCGTCCGGCCAACCGCCCATCGCCCCGGCGCCACCAATCGCCCCGGCCGCACCCGGCGCCCCGGCGGCGGCCAGCCCGACCGGGTCGAACCGCACCGTGTCACCCGGTCGCAGCAGCGCGAACGGCGGCCGGATGGCGTCGAACATCGGCCGGTCGGTGTGGCCGACGAGCTGCCAGCCGCCGGGCGTCGACTGCGGGTAGACCGCGGCGTAGCCGCCGGCGAGCGCCACCGAACCGGCCGGCACGGACGGCCGCGGCCGGTCCCGGCGGGGGACCGACCGGAGGACGTCCGGCAGGCCGGTCAGATAGGCGAACCCCGGCGAGAAGCCGACGACGGCCACCTCGAGCACCGCGCCGGCGAGCAGCCGGGCCAGTTCGTCCGGCTCGACGCCGGCCGCGTCGCAGACGTCGTCGGTGTCCGGCCCGCCGAACCAGACCGGCAGGCGAACCTCCCGACCGACCGCCGACTCCAGCCCGGCCGCCGACGCACCACCGGCCAACGAGACGTCGCCAAACCGCTCGGGGCCGGCCAGTTCGAGGCCGGCCACCCGTTCGCCGATCGTCACCGGGTCGACGACCGCCGGATCGACGACGACGAGCACCGACTCGAAGCCGCCGACCACGTCCTCGACCCCCGGCCACTGGGCCGCGTCGATCGCCGCGGCCAGCCATCTCGCGTCCCGGGCGTCGGCCGCGCCGACGAGCACCGCGCCGTCGCCGAACGGCCGGAGCTCCCTCGGGCCGGATCTCACCGGACCCCGGACCCCACCCGGCGCCCGGGCCTCACCCGGCCCCCAACGTCACCGGGCGAAGGCGGCGACGACCACCCCGGCCTCGCCGAGCGCCCGCCGCACCGCGGCGGCGATGGCCGTCGCACCGGGGGTGTCGCCGTGGACGCAGAGCGTGTCGCAGTCGAGCCGCAGCTCGGTACCGTCGACCGCGGTGACTCGGCCGTCGGCCGCCAGGGCCACCGCCCGACGGGCGGCTTCGTCGGGATCGACGATCAGCGAACCGGGCTCGACCCGGGGGGCCAGCGACCCGTCGGCCCGGTAGCCACGGTCGCAGAACGCCTCGGCGACGACCGGCACGCCCTCGTCACGGGCCACCGACCAGGGCGACCGAGCCGGCCGGGACGACGAGCACCAGCTCGCTCCCGTAGCCGGCTACCGCGGCGGCCACCGCCCGGGCGCACGGCTCGTCGACCGCCATGCGGTTGTAGAGCGCGCCGTGCGGCTTGACCGAACGGACCGTCGCGCCAGCCGCCCGGGCGAGACCGTCGAGCGCACCGAGCTGGTAGACGACGTCGTCGGCTACCTCGGCCGGGCTCCGGTCCATCGGCCGGCGGCCGAACCCCTCGCGGTCCGGGTACGACGGATGCGCCCCGACGGCCACCCCGGCCGCCGCTGCCGCGGCCACGGTCCGGCGCATGACCGCCGGGTCGCCGGCGTGGAAGCCGCAGGCGACGTGGACCGTCGTCACGACATCGAGCAGCGGCCGGTCGTCGGACCCTTCGCCGACGTCGGCGTTGAGGTCGACCGTCCTCGGCTCGCCGCCGGCCGGCACGCGATCCCCCACCACACCGCCCAGTACACGGTCAGCCGGCACGCTGTTAGCCGGCACCCAGTTAGCCGGCACGCCGCTCGGGGACGGCGACGCCGTCGCGGAGCGTCACCTGGCGGTGACGGACCGCCGGCACCCGGGGCCCGGGCAGCACCGTGCCCGTCACGTTGAGCGGGTCAGTGCCGGCGACCACCAGCTCCGAGCCGTCGCCGGCCGACGTCCGCACCTTCCCCAGCAGCTCGGCCGCGTCACCCAACGCGTACTGCTCACCGGCGAGGCCGGCGACGAAGCGGCCACCGAGGGCCAGGCCGCGGGCCTCGAAGCGCCGCAGCGCCCGCACGACCTCCCGCCAGGGCACGCGGTACGACTCGCGGGCCCAGACCTCCCAGGCCACGACCCCCCAGCGGGCGAGCAGCTGCCAGGCCACCGCCTCGGCCAGCTCGTCGGCCGCCTGCTCGGCCACTCCCCGGTCGACCGGGCCGGCGCCGTTCGCCTGTCCCGCCATGGAGCCGTCGGCGACGTCCGGCGGCTCCGGCAGCAGCGCCCACCGACCCTCGCCCGTCCCCGTCCCGACGGTCGCCCGGCGCCGGCCCAATCCCGGACGAGCCCCCGGGCGGCCCATCCCCGGACGGCGCGACGACCGGGCCCGCCAACGGTCGCGGGCCGAGAGCAGTGAGCGCACGGCCGAGAACGCGTCGGCCGTGACGATGCCCCGGGCGACGAGATCCCAGAGCCCCTCGTCGACCTCGACCGGCAGCCGGCCGGTGGCCGGCGCCAGCTCGGCCCGGAAGCAGGCACCGCGGGTCCGGAGGGCGGCCAGGACGTCGGCCGACGGGCCGGCCGTCGGCTCCTGGGCCCGGTCACCGGTCCGGACCGCGGCCATCTGCCAGTCCAGATCCTCACGGAGGACCAGCGCCAGCGGCGTGGCCGGTGACGGCGTCGACGAGCCGCGGCGACCGGGTTCGTCGACGTCGCGGTCCGGCCGCGGCGTCAACCGTCCCCAGGCGACCTCGCCGGAGAGGCACAGCTCGTCGAGCCAGCGTGGGTCGTAGCCGGCAACGCGGGCCGACAGGACGTGGGTCTCCCAGTCGCCGGCCGGGACCTCGACGCCCTGCAGCTGCTCGATCGCCACCAGCAGGCCGGCTCGGCCCTCGAGCTGCGTGCCGGGGGCCAGGTGCTGCCAGCGGCCGAGGAAGCGGACGAAGTCGGCGACGCTGGCCGGCGTGACCGCCCGCCGGCGCCGGCTGCGGCTGGCCGCGTGCAGCCGGACGAGGAGATGGCGGGCGCACCACCGGCCGTCCGGCAGGTGGATGGCCGAGCCCTCCGCCTCCAACCGGGCCAGCCCGGTCCGCAGCCGGAGCACCGTCAGCGGGGCACCGGCCGGTGCGCCGGCCGGCAGCGGGTCGGGGCCGGTGAGCTGTTCCTCGGTCACCGGCCCCGCCACGTCGAGGTGGCCCCGCACGCATTCGGCCACCGCCTCGTCGTCGTCGGCCACGGTCTCGGCCATCGACCGCCGCTCGGTGGCCGCCCAATCGCCCGCCGGGCCGTCGCCGCTGGCCGGGTCGCGCCCGGACGGGCTCGTCTGCCAGATCACGCCGGCCCGCCCGTCGGCCACCAGCGCGTCGAACATCGCCCGCCAGGCCGGGACCGGCCGGCAACGGACGAGCGAGAGGAGCAGGTCGTGCAGCTCGTCCGGCGTGCGTGGGTCCGGCCGCACCTGCTCGAGGACGACCGCGACGGCCGGACCGTCCAGCGGGGCCAGCTCGTCGGCCGCGACCGGCAGGCCGTCGGCGCCGCCCGGGCCGAGGCCGCGGCGCAGGGAGACGGCCCGCGAGCGGCGCTCCTCCAGCGGCGCCCCGTCGAGGAACGTGTACGGCCGGCCGCTGAGGATGCCGTGCGCCAGCACTGACGGCTCGGCCGACTCGACCAGCTGGACCTCGACCCGCCCGTCCTCGATCCGGGCGATCAGGTCGGCGAGCCCCTCGGCGTCGAGCGCCTCGGTCAGGCAGTCGGTGACGGTCTGGCGTACGAGGACGTGGTCGGGGACGGCGATCGGCCCGGCTTCGGCGTTCTCCTGGCAAGCCGCCAGCGCTGGCCACGCCGCGGCGAGCAGGTCGTCGGCGTCCATCCGTTGCAGGTGGATCGGCCGCCGCTGCCCCGCCCGGGACCGGAGAACGACGAGCGCCCGGTTGCAGTTCCAGCGCCAGCGGGCGGCGAGCATCGGATGGGGCAGGACGGCCTGGGTCAGGACGTCGACGACCGTCCGGCTCGACAGCATCTTCGGCACTTGCGACAACGGGAAGCTGTGGTGCGGGCTCAGCGAGAGGACGACGGTGTCGTCGTCGGCGGCCGCCTGGAGCTCGAAGTCGAAGGCGACGCAGAACCGCTTGCGCAGCGCCAGCCCGAGCGCCCGGTTGACGCGGCCGCCGTAGGGGGCATGAATGACGAGCTGCGTGCCTTCGCTCTCGTCGAAGAACCGCTCGACGACGATCCGGTCCCGAGTCGGCAGGCAGCCGAGCGCCGCCCGGCCGGCCGCCAGGTAGGCAACGACCTGGTCGGCGACGTCCGCCGAGACACCCGCCCGTTCCCGGACGACCGACCGCGCCTCGTCCGCCCGCCCGGCGGCCAGCGGCGCCTCGAGCGCTCCCCGCAGCTCGCCGACCTCGGCCGACAGCTCAGCCGTCCGGGACGGGGCCTCGCCCAGCCAGAACGGGACGGTCGGCGCGGCGTTGCCGGCGTCGTGGACGCGGACCGTGCCGATCTCGACCTGGCGGACTTGCCACGAGTGCGTCCCGAGGAGGAAGACGTCGCCGATGTTCGCCTCGACCGCGAAGTCCTCGTGGACCGACCCGACCGTCACGCCGTCGGGGTCGAGGACGACCCGGTAGTCGCCGGTCTCCGGGATCGCGCCGCCGCTCGTCAGCGCGGCCAAGCGGGCGCCCCGGCGGGCCCGCAGCCGGCCGTTGACACCGTCGCGGTGCAGGTACGCCCCGCGGCGCCCCCGGCCGGTCGGGATCCCCCAGGCCACCAGCTCGACGACCTCGTCGAAGGTCGACCGGTCGAGCCCGGCGTACGGCGCGGCCCGCCGGACCAGCTCGAACAGTTCGTCCTCCGCCCACTCCTCCGTCGACGCCACCTCGGCCACGAGCTGCTGGGCGAGCACGTCGAGCGGGGCGACCGGCGGTTCGAGGACGTCAAGGTGGCCGGCCCGGACGGCCGCCAACAGCGCGGTGCACTCGACCAGCTCGTCCCGGGTCAGCGGGTACAGCCGGCCGGCCGGCGTGCCCTCCAGATGGTGGTTCGCTCGGCCGACCCGTTGCAGGAACGTGCCGATCGCCCGCGGCGACCCGATCTGGCAAACGAGCTCGACCGGCCCGACGTCGATGCCGAGCTCCAGCGACGCCGTCGCCACCAGCGCCCGCAGCTCGCCCGCCCGGAGCCGGGTCTCGACCAGCCGGCGACGGGCCGACGACAGGCTCCCGTGGTGGGCGGCGACCAGCAGCCCCTCGCCGCCGCCCTCTGCCACGTCGTCACTTTCGCTGTCCCCCGCGCCGCCGCCCTCCCCGTCGCCGTCGCCATCCCCACCGCCGTCCAGGCGTTCGGCCAGCTGGTGGGCGACCCGCTCGGCCAGCTTGCGGGTGTTGACGAAGACGAGGGTCGTCCGGTGCTGTCGGACGTGGTCGGCGATGCGGTCGAGCACCTCGGCGAACTGGTTGCGGCTGGAGACCGCCTCCAGCTCGGACGACGGCAGCTCGATGGCGACGTCGAGGTCCCGCTGGTGGCCACAGTCGACGATGGCCGGCAACGGCCGGTCGGCGCCGACACCGGAGAGCAGCCGGGCGACGACTTCCAGCGGGCGTTGCGTCGCCGACAGCCCGATCCGCTGCAGTCGGGGACGATCCTCGGCCGGCGGGGCCGCTGGGCCGTCCGGCCCGTCCGCCGTGCCGGCCTCCGCGACCAGGTGGCTGAGCCGTTCGAGGCTCAACGCCAAGTGGGAGCCGCGCTTGTCGCGAGCGAGCGTGTGGACTTCGTCGACGATGACCGTGCGCACGCCACGCAGCATGGAACGCGACGCCGGGGCGGTCAGCAAGAGATAGAGGGACTCCGGCGTCGTGACCAGCAGGTCCGGCGGTGACCGGCGCATCGCCGCCCGCTCGGACGGCGGCGTGTCACCGGTGCGGACGGCCACCGAGAGGTCCGGCGCGTCCAGCCCGAGCTCGGCCGCGACCTCCCGGATGCCGGCCAGCGGGATCTGGAGGTTCTCGTGGACGTCGGTCGCCAGCGCCCGGAGCGGCGAGACGTAGAGCACCGACGGGAGACGGGAGCCGGCCGGCCCGCCCGTCACTCCCCCGCTCGTCACTGCCCCGTCCGGCTCGACGCCGGCGGTCCCAGCCTGCTCGTGCCGACGGTACGCGGCGTCGATGGCCAGCAAGAAGCCGGTCAGCGTCTTCCCGGTGCCGGTCGGCGAGGCGACGAGGACATCCTGGCCGGTGGCGATCAGCGGCCACGCGGCCGACTGCGGCGCGGTCGGTCCACCAGGGAAGCGGCGACCGAACCACTCGCGGACAGCCGGGTGGAAGTCGTCGAGCATCCCTCTATTTCACCAGGCGGATGTGACGAGCGTGCCGGGCGGGTCGGGAGCCAAGTCTGCCTATATTTCTGCCTATGGATGAGCTCTCGCTCGCTGATGCCCGGAACCGGCTCTCGGAGCTCGTTGCCGACGTAGAGAAGACCCACGCCCGCGTCACGATCACCAAGCACGGCCACCCGGCCGCCGTGCTGGTCTCGCCTGAGGATCTGGCGTCGTTGGAAGAAACCCTCGATATTCTCTCGGACGCCGATGCCCTGGCCGACATCCGTGAGGCGGAAGCGGCGTACATCCGAGGGGATGTCACGACCGGGGAGGAGATGGCCCGCTTGATGGACGAGCGTCGGCGCCGCGAGGGCGGCGCTGTGTGAGTGCTCGTTACGAGCTGCTCCTGTCCGGTAGCGCCCGCCGAGCCCTCGAACGCGAGCTGCCGGTGGCGGTCGCGGTCGCGGTCGCGGTCGCAGTCGCAGTCTGGGAGTTCTGCAACGGACCGCTCCGAGACAACCCGCGTCGGGTCGGCAAGCCGCTCGGCCGTGAGCTGACCGGTTACTTCTCGGCGCGACGCGGCGCCTACCGGGTCGTCTACCGCCTGGTCGAGGATGACGCCGTCGTCCACGTGGTCCGGATCGAGCACCGAGCCGACGTCTACCGCCGTCGCTGATCTCGAACGGTTGGTGGAGCCGCGGGCCCGGCGAGCCGTTCCCGGTCCCAAGTCTTCCGGGGGGGCTCGTCGGTTCGGCCCTCGAGAGCTCCGGTGAGGTCGAAACTGATCCCTACCGTCGACCGGTCTGGGCAGCCGCCGGCTACGCGAGCTGCTGCGACGTCCCTTCGTACCGGTCGAGGACGGCCGCGACCTCGGCTCGGCCGGCGTCGATCAGCTCGGCAGTGGAGGAGAAGTCGCGGTAGTCGGCGTCGGGACCGCCGCCGCCGCTGAAGACGACGACCTCGACGCCGGGCGGCAGCGTCGCGAGCTCGCGGGTGAAGCGGGCGTGGATGGCGACGAAGAACGCGGTGATGACGGCTTCGACGGGACGGCGCGGCGTCGGCGGTCGGAAGTGCAGCGGCCCGCAGAGCAGGACGTAGATCCGGGTGGCGCCGCCGGCGATGGCGCGGCTGATCGGGACGTTGTTGACGACGCCGCCGTCGACGAGCAGATCGCCGTCGATGGCGACGGGCGGGAAGATCGCGGGGATCGCCGCGGACGCGAGCAGCGCGTCGACGACCGGTCCGTCGGCGATCCAACGCTCCTCGCCGTTCGTGAGCGACGTCGTCACGACTTCGAGCGGGATCTCCGCGTCCTCGAGCCGTTCGAAGGTGACGCCGTCGTCGATGATCCGGCGGAGGCCGCTGTTGGCATGTACGGACGACCGATGCTGGAGGAACATCCACGGGCCGTGGACGCGGCCGCGCGGGAAGACGGTCTCGCCGGACAGGTTCCGCCAGACGTCGTCGAGCTTCTTCATCCCGTCGCGGTTCGGCGAGCCGCAGTACGCGGCGCCGTTGATCGCGCCGACGGACGCGCCGTAGACGCGGCTGGCGTGAATGCCGCGGTCGACGAGCTCCGCGAGCATCCCGACCTGGACCGCGCCGCGGCTGCCGCCACCGGCCAGGACGAACGCGGTCCGCTCGGCGATCGGCTCCTGCCGCGACCATCGCCCCGGCCGGCTCCGTTGCCACCAGCGGCTCAGGCCGGCAAGGGACGGCGGACGGTCCGCGGCCGCGCCGACTCGGGCGCCATCCGGGACCGCGCCGACTCGGGCGCCATCCGGGACCGCGCCGGCCGGAGCGCCATCCGGCACCGCGCCGGCTGGAGCGCCATCCGGCAGAGTGTTCACTCGGGCGCCCGGCGCGACGACCCGGGGCGGCGGGTCGGCCGGTGGCCGTTCGTCACCGGCGGCGGCGGTTGCCGAGAAGCCTGACCAGTCGGCGACTGACCGGTCGACGGCTGACCGGTCGCCCCTCGCTCCCGCTGGCGGTCGAGCCACCGTTCGCGGCCGGTCCGGTCCTGGCGGAACGCCCAGCCGACGGTGATCACCGCGAGGACGACGAAAGCGACCGCCGCGGCACCGAAGACGACGTAGAACGCCGCATCGGCGGCCAACGGCGGCGCAGCGGCGAGGATCACGCTGGAGAGGCTACGGGACCCGGCTCACCGCTCGCAGGTCTTGGCCATACAGCTCTTGGCTGTCGCACGTCTTGGCAGTACAGGTCTTGGCTGTCACAGCCCGCGGGCATCCTCGTCGTGATGCCGACCGCCGTCGTCCGACCGAACCAAGCGCCCGCTGGCGACGTCGCGGCGATCCTGGGCCGCCTCCGTGGCGACACCGAGTGCCGCCCGGTGGTCGATCCGGGACTGGCCGGGGGGCTGCGGGCGTGGTTGGAGGACGAAGTCGTCGACGTCGCCCGGTCGGTCGCCGACGGTGCGTCGGTGCTCGTCGGGCCCCGTGGGCTGGTCGGCGGGAACGGCTCGCCGGCCGGGCCGGCCGGGCCGGCCGGGCCGACGGTGGCGCTCGCCCGGGGCGCGATGGTCGGCGCGCTCTTCCGCCAAGTCGTCGTGACCGGACGGATCGAGCACGCGATGGCCGACGCGACCGCCGCGCTGGCCGTCGCCGGTACCGACGGCGCGATCCTGGCGTTCGTCGATCGTCTGCCGGCCGCGGACCGGGCCGCGCTGGCGACGGATGTCCGCCGGCAGGCCCGGACGATGACCGCGCAATGGTCGAAGGTGCCCACGGCGTGGTCGCCACGGACCGGCGAGCTCGTCGGCGCACCGCTGGCCGGCGGGCGGGTGGTGCTGCACGGCCGGCTCGACCTCGTGCTCGGCGGACCGTCGGAGGGTCGGGCGTCGGTGTGCCTGGTCGACGTCCGCTCGGGGGAGCGACGGGCGGAGCACGGGGAGGAGCGCGGCTTCCACGCGCTCGTCGAGACGCTCCGCAGCGGAGCGCAGCCGTTCCGGACGGCGACGTACTACCCGGCCTCCGGCGAGATCGACATCGAGGACGTCACCGAGAGCCGGCTGGCGGCCGCGGTCGAAGCGGTCGTCCACGACCTGGCGAGCGCTGGCGGCGCCGCAGACCGGCCGGTCCGGCCGAGCATCCACCCCAGCGCGGTCCGCCCCGGCCGCATCGACGCCGGCCCCATCAAGGGCGGCACCGGTACGGTCGAACCTTCGACGGCCGCGGCATGAACGGGCTGGCACCGACGCCGCAGCTCTCGACGACGCTGTGCTCGACGGTGCTGCCGAGAGCGACCGGGCTGACCGACGCGCTCGTGGCCCCGGCCGGACCGGCGCTGCCGGTGCCGGTTATGGCGGCCGTCGCCGAACGCCTTCGAACAGCGCTCGGCCCGACCCCCGGGGCGCCGACGCCGGCCACCGCGGGCGACCGCCTCACGGTCGACGCGTTCTTCCTCCGTACACCGACCGCTGGCGCGGCGACGCCGTTCCGGTGGACGGCCCGAACGGCGCGGCGGACGATCGGCGTGGCCGCGGTGCGGGCCTGCCCGCCGGGGAGCCGACGATCACCGGGCGACGCGGTGGTCGAGACGATGGCGGTGATGGCCGAGGATGGGCGACGGGGTCTCGGACGGCCGGGCGGCATCGAGCAGTGGCTGGCCGCGCTGGCGCCGGGAGGAACGGCGGCGGTGGCCGCGGAGGCGACGGTCTGGGCCACCGGGCTGCTGCACGCGGCCACATGGGACCGGATCGACGGCGCGGCGGTCGGGCCGGCGGACCAGTGGTGGAACGTCAGCGCGGGCCTCGTCCTCCGGGGCCGGGCGGATGTCCGGCTGCCGGTCGGCGACGGCGGTGAAGACCGGCGGACGGCGCTCCTGACGATCGTCGGCGGCCGCCCGGGACCGGCGAGCCGGGCCGCGCTCGGGCTGCCGGCGCTGGTGGCGGCGGCCGGCGGACGGCAGCAGGCGATGCCGGCCCGGGTGGTCGGCTGGTGGCCGGAGTGTGGCCGAGCGCTCGTGCTCCCGGTCGACGCCGTCCTGCTCGAGACGACGGCCGACGCGGTGGTCGGAGCGGTCCGCGCCGCTCGGGCGGCGTCGAGCCGCACCGCTGCGGGCGGGTAGGGTTCGCGGGCCGCGCTTTCGCACCGCTACCCGCGCGACCCCCTGCGACCCACCCCGCTACTCCCCCTGTGCCGACACCCATGCTGACGAGAGACGACATCCGCAACGTGGCCATCGTGGCGCACGTCGACCACGGCAAGACGACGCTGGTCGACGCCATGCTCTGGCAGACCGGTGCGTTCCGGGCCAACGAGGAGGTCGCGGACCGGGTGCTCGACTCGGGCGACCTGGAGCGGGAGAAGGGCATCACGATCCTGGCCAAGAACACGGCCGTCCGGTTCGAGGGCACGAAGCTCAACATCATCGACACGCCGGGCCACGCCGACTTCGGCGGGGAGGTCGAGCGGGGGCTGACGATGGTCGACGGCGTGCTGCTGCTGGTCGACGCCTCGGAGGGCCCGCTCCCGCAGACGCGGTTCGTCCTCCGCAAGGCCCTCGAAGCCCGGCTGCCGGTCGTCCTCGTCGTCAACAAGGTCGACCGGGCGGACGCCCGCATCGGCGAGGTCGTCGACGAGGTCGAAGAGCTGTTCTTGGACCTCGAGGCCGACGAGGACCAGATCGGCTTCCCGATCCTGTACGCCAACGCCCGGGCCGGCTGGGCGTCGACCGAGCGCGGCGCGGTCGGCACCGACCTGCAGCCGCTGTTCCAGGCGATCCTCGACCACATCCCGGCCCCACGCTTCGACCCGGCGATGCCGCTGCAGGCCCTCGTCTGCAACCTCGACGCGTCGCCGTACGTCGGCCGGCTGGCGATCTGCCGCGTCCAGAACGGCACGCTGCGCAAGGGGTCGACGGTCGGCTGGTGCCGGCTCGACGGGACGGTCGAGCGGACGAGGATCACCGAGCTCTACGTCACCGACGCGCTCGACCGGGTCGACGCGGACGAGGCCGGCCCGGGCGAGATCGCCGCGGTGGCCGGCATGGCCGACGTGACGATCGGCGAGACGCTGAGCGATCCCGACGACCCGAGGCCGCTGCCGGCGATCACCGTCGACGAGCCGAGCCTCGGCGATGACGATCGGCATCAACACGTCCCCGCTGGCCGGGATCGACGGGACGAAGCTGACCGCCCGGCAGATCCTCAGCCGCCTGGAGTCGGAGCTGATCGGCAACGTCTCGCTGCGGGTGGAACCGACCGAGCGCCCGGACACCTGGGAGGTCCAGGGCCGGGGCGAGCTCCAGCTGGCGGTGCTGGTCGAGATGATGCGCCGCGAGGGGTTCGAGCTGACGGTCGGCAAGCCGCAGGTCGTCACCCGGGAGATCGACGGGAAGCTCCACGAGCCGATGGAGCGGGTGGCCATCGACGTGCCGGAGGAGTACCTCGGCGTCGTCACCCAACTGATGGCGCTGCGCAAAGGCACGCTGATCGAGATGGTCAACCACGGGACCGGCTGGGTCCGGATGGACTACCGGGTGCCGGCGCGGGGGCTGGTCGGGTTCCGCACGGAGTTCATGACCGAGACCCGCGGCACCGGGATGCTGCACCACGTCTTCGACGGCTGGGAGCCGTGCCACGGGGAGCTGCGGACGAAACGGAACGGGTCGATGGTGGCCGACCGACGCGGCGCGACGACCGGGTACTCGCTGATGAACCTCCAGGAGCGCGGCGTGCTGATGGTCGGGCCGGCGACGGAGGTCTACGAGGGGATGATCATCGGCGAGAACGCCCGCGACGAGGAGATGGACGTCAACCCGACGCGGGAGAAGAAGCAGACGAACGTGCGCGTCGCCGCGGCCGACGAGGCCATCCGGCTCACGCCGCCGCTCGTCCACTCGCTCGAGCAGGCGCTCGAGTTCATCGCCGACGACGAGTGCGTCGAGGTGACGCCCAAGTCGGTCCGGCTCCGCAAGGTCGTGCTCGACCAGGCGATCCGGGGCCGCCAGCGCTCCCGGGCCAAGTCCGGCCGCACCTGACCGACCGAGTCGCGACGTGGCCGACCCAGGACGGGCGGCTCAGCCCGTCTCGCCCACGCGTCCGCTCAGGACGGGTCGGCGGCGTGCCGGTAGCGGTAGCCGAAGCCGCGGACGTTCTCGACCGGGCAGCTCCGGAGGTCGGACCACCCCATCTTCCGCCGCAGGCTGAGGACGGTGAACTTGACGCGGCCGAGGCCGGAACCGGAAGGGTCGTCGCCAGCCGAGCTCGAGCAGCTGGTTCGGCGAGAGCACCTGCCCGGCGTGGCGGACGAGCGCGGCGAGCAGCCGGAGCTCGGTCGGGGTGAGGTCGACGGGCCGGCCGTCGGCCTCGACCGCGTGGTTGGCGAAGTCGACGCGGACACGGCCGTCGTCGAAGACGTCGGCTTTCGCGTCGCCGGGGAGCGGCGGTGACCGCCGCAGCAGGGCGGCCACCCGTGCGACGAGCTCGTCGTTGCTGAACGGCTTCGTCAGGTAGTCGTCGGCGCCGCTCTGGAGGCCGCGGACCTTGTCCGCCTCCAGCGTCGGGCGGTCAGCAGCATCACCGGCACGCGGCTGACGTGACGGATCCGTTCGAGCACCGTCCACCCGTCGAGCCCCGGCAGGCTGATGTCGAGCACGACGAGGTCGGGGCGTCGACCCGAAACGGCGGAGCCCCTCGACGCCGTCGGCGGCCCAGCAACGGGACGTACCCGGCCCGGCGGAACAACAGTTCGAGGGAGCGCCAGATGTCGGCGTCGTCCTCGACGACGAGGATGCGGGCCGGCGGGGTCGGCGACGGGTTCACCGTCCGTTCCCTCGTTCCGGTGACCGGCGGCCGGCGCAGCTCGGTCGACGCCGACTGCCGCCCCCCTCGACCCGCGCCTTCGACCACGACTGCCTACCCTCCACTCGCCGCCCGGAGATTACCTGCCGTTCGGGACCGCGCCTGGCCGGGCCGGTGCCTGGGCATCCGGTCGCGCCGGCCCTCGACCCGGTGCCAGCCGGTGCGGGGCGGCTGTCCGGGCCGGGACCGACACCGGTCGGCGCAGGCGGTCGACGGGGGTACCCTTTTCGGGCCCGGAGGGATGGCAGAGCGGACGAATGCGCGGCTCTTGAAAAGCCGTGGGGCTTCTGGTCCCCGTGGGTTCGAATCCCACTCCCTCCGCCAA
>CAVUYB010000026.1:0-25682 GCA_963745595.1 uncultured Actinomycetota bacterium
GTCCCGCCGGCGCTCGGGCTGGTCACCCGGGCCGGGCCCGGGCTGGCGGCAACCACCCACCCCACGCCGGCGGCCAGCGCAGCCACGACGACCGCGACCGCAACGGCGAACCACGCCGTCCCAAGTCGACGGTCCGGCCGACCGTCCGGCCGACGGTCCGACCGACCAGGTCCGGCCGCCGACACCACCCGGGCCCGGACCCGGGCCAGCATCTCCGGATCCGGCTCGTCCCGCGGCGACGTCGCCCGACGAACGAGGATCAGCTCATCCATGAGACCCCTCCTTGGACCCTTCCGTGGACCCCGAGCCGGGCCCGACTGGTGAACCGCCGGTGGGCCCGACGCCCGATCGATCGACCGGCGCGTCGGAGCGGACCGGCGCGTCGTCGCGGAGCAGCTCTTGGAGACGGCGCCGGCCGCGGAAGATCCGGGAACGGACGGTGCCGACCGGGACGTCGAGGGCGCGGGCGACCTCGTCGTACGTCAGGCCGCCGACGGCCAGCAGCATCAGGGTGTCCCGGATCCCCGGATCGAGCTGGTCCAGGGCGGCCAGGACCCGCGCCCGGTCGCCGTCGTCGTCCGTTCCCGGGTGGTCACCAGCCGACTGGCCGCCGGGCCCGGGCGTTCGACGCCCCAACCGGTAGAGTCGCTCGGCCAAGGCCCGCCGCCGGCCTTCGGCCCGCCAGTGGTGGCGGAGCGTGTTCGTGGCGATGCCGAACAGCCACGGCCGGGCGTCCGCTTGGGCGAGGTCGTAGCGGGCCCGGGCTTTGAACGCCGAGAGGAACGTCTCGGAGGCAAGATCCTCGACCGCCGACGGCGGCACCCGGTGGGCCAGGTAGCCGGCCAGCGCGGCGCCGTGGCGGTCGAAGATCTCGGCGAACCGGTCCGGGTCGACCAGCGACGCCCGAATGCAGTCGGCGTCCGTCGGCGGCCGGTCGGTCACGCCGGGATGTTGCCCCGATCGGCGGCGAAAGTTCCCCTAACCGGCGACCGGGGCACGGGCCCGGGCGTCGGCCAGGAGCTTGTCGTCGTCGGCCAGCAGGGCCCGGGCCAGCCGGCGGACGAGATCCTCGATCTCCGGGTGGGCCTCGGGGTCCCATCCCTCGAGCAGCTCGTTGAACCCGGCCCGCCGGGCCGCCGTCAGCTGCTCGATGGCCTGGTCCCCGGTGGCAGTGACCCGGAGATCACAGTCCCCCGGACCGTCCGAGCGGGTGACCATCCCAGCACCGACCAGTTCGTCGACCGCCGGTTGGATCCGGGAAACCGGCACCTTGAGCCGGTCGGCCACCCCTTCCAGGGTGCAGTCCGGCCGATCGGCCAGGCGGTAGAGGAACCAGCAGGCCCGGGGTGTCAGCTCCAGCCCGGCCCGGGTGGCCAGGGTCCGGTAGAGCTCGGCCCGGTTCTCCCGGGCGGCCATCCGCTCGAGGGCCAGCTCGATCTCCTGGAGCGACGTCCGGCCCTCGGGCA
Source organism: uncultured Actinomycetota bacterium (assembly GCA_963745595.1). Taxonomy (GTDB): domain Bacteria; phylum Actinomycetota; class Acidimicrobiia; order Acidimicrobiales; family RAAP-2; genus DASZUK01. The sequence goes on from CAVUYB010000026.1 coordinate 1,467, forward strand.
CGGCGACGCCGACGCCGGGGTCGGGGGTGCGGATCGACTTGCGGAGCGGGACCTCCGGGAGAAGCCAGCTGAGGAGGAAGGCCGCGACGGCGATGGGCACGCCGATGAGGAACACCGTCTCGATCGTGTGGGACACCGCCTGGGCGACGCTGGCATGGACCGCCGGCGGGAGCTGGGCCAAGAGGGTCGGATTGTCGATCCCGCTGGCCGCGTTACCCGGGATCTTGGCCCCGCCCAGGTAGTGGACGAGGTTCCCGACGAGCAGGTTGGAGAAGATGGCCCCGAAGACCGCGGTCCCGAACGACCCGCCGATCATCCGGAAGAACGTCGTGCTCGACGTCGCCGTCCCCAGTTCCTCGTACGGCACCGAGTTCTGCACCGCGACGACGAGGACCTGCATGACGAGGCCGAGCCCGGCGCCGAAGATGAACATGTACGCCGACTGCGTCCACGTACCGGTCGTCACCCCCACCAGCGACATGAGGTAGAGGCCGATCGACATGAGGGCCGTGCCGACGACCGGGAACACCTTGTAGCGGCCCCACCGGCTGACCAGCTGCCCCGATCCGATCGACGCGATCAACAACCCGCCCATCATCGGGAACAGGCGCAATCCCGACTCGGTGGGGCTGACCCCCTTCACGATCTGGAGGAACAGCGGCAGGAACGACAGCGCGCCGTACATGGCGAACCCGACGACGAAGCCGATGGCACTGGCCGACGAGAACACCCGGTTCCGGAACAGCTTCAGCGGGATCACCGGCTCGGCCGCTCGCCGCTCGGCCAGGACGAAGAGGCCGGCCAGGACCACGCCGCCGACGGCCAGCCCGACCATGAACGGCGACCCCCACGAGTACGACGTGCCCCCGAGACTGGTGAACAGCACCAGGGCCGTCGCCGACAGGGCGAGCAGGGCGGTGCCGAGGTAGTCGATGACCCGGTGCACCTTGGTCAAGGTCCCGGGGAGGGCGAGCGCGGTGACGACGAGCGCGATGGCCGCGATGGGGACGTTGATGTAGAAGATCCACCGCCAGCTCAGGTACTCGACGAAGAGGCCGCCGATGAGCGGCCCGATGACCGTCGTGACGCCGAACATGGCCATGAACAGCCCCATGTAGCGGCCGCGGTCCCTCGGCGAGACGACGTCGCCGACGATCGTCTGTGCCCCGACCATCAGGCCGCCGCCGCCCAGCCCCTGCAGGGCCCGGAAGGCGATCAGCTCGAACATGGAGTGGCTCAGCCCCGACAGCACCGACCCGACCAGGAAGATGACGATCGCCGCCTGGAAGAACCGCTTGCGGCCGTACTGGTCGCCGAGCTTGCCCCACAGTGGCGTCGAGACCGTCGACGACAGCAGGTACGCGGTGACGACCCACGTCAGGTGGGACGCGCCGTGCAGGTCACCGACGATCGTCGGCAGCGCCGTCGAGACGACCGTCTGGTCGAGCGCGGCCAGGAACATGCCGAGCATCAGCGCGCCGATGATCACCAGGATCCGGCGCCGCGTCAGCGTCAGCGCCGGCGCGGTCGCCAACGCACCCCCACCGTTCGTTACCGCGGTCGCGGCTGGCCCACCGGCCGGCGAACCGGGCTCAGGACCGGTCCCCGGACGAGCGGCAGTACCGCCGGCCGAACCAGGCTCAGGACCGGGGTCGCCCACCGGCGCCTACCGTCCCCCGACCGGGTCCGGCTCCGGCTCGCGGACATCCCCCGGACTACCCGGGTGGCCGCCTGGACGGTGGGCGGCCGGCTTGCGGCCCATCGCCGACGGCCACCAGTTCCATCGGCCGAGCAGCGCCACCGTCGACGGCACGAGGACGGTGCGGACGACGAACGTGTCGAGCAGGATGCCGACGGCCAGCCCGAACCCGATCTCTTGGATCGAGGTGCCTGTGGCGCCACGACCGCCGACGACGCCGAGCACGACGAAGCTGCCGGCGAGCACCAGACCGGCCGAGGTCACCGTCGGCCCGGTCGCCCCGACGGCCCGGACGACCGCCTGGCGCAGCGGCAACCGACGGGCCTCCTCCCGGATCCGGGTCATCACGAGGATGTTGTAGTCCTCCCCCAACGCCAACAGGAAGATGAACATCAAGAAGGGCAACAGGAACACGATGCCCTCCTTGCCCCCGATCTTCATGAAGAACAGCACCGACAGCCCCAGCGACGCCAGGTAGGACAGCACCACGCTGATGATCAGGTACAACGGCGCGATCAGGCTGCGCAGGACGAGGACCAGCAGCAGGCCGATGGCCACGACGGCCACCGGGATGATGTGGATCAGGTCGCCGCCAGAAATTGTGCTGACGTCGTACAGGGCCGGTGCCTCGCCGGCCACTCCCGACGCGGTGGCCCCGGCCTGCTTCGCCACCTGCGTGACGTCGGTCCGGATGGCCGGGACGGCGTGCAGCGCCGCTGTCGATTGCGGGTCGCCGGCCTTCAGGTTCGTATACCAGCCGACGGTCGTCCCGTCTGTGCTGATGAAGTTGGCGGTGGCCAGGTAGGCGAAGTACTGGTCAGCGGGCACGGACGCCGGCGGCGGCTGGGACGACTGGGCCAGCTGCTTCGGCGACCCCAGCTCCTGGTGCAGCTGGACGAGCTGGGCCCCGGTCAGCGGGGTGCCGTTGGGATCGAGCGGGCCGCTGATGGCGGTGAACTGACCGGTCTTGGTCAGCCCGTCGGTGGCCACGGCCAGCGGTGTGGGGGCGTCCCAGACCGACTTGCCGAACGTCATGATGACGTTGGTGGGGTTGGCACTGGACTGCGGATAGTTGGCTGCGAGCGCGGCGTTGCCCTTGGCGGCGCTCGTACCGGCCGGCGCGGTGACCTTGCCGCCGAAGCCGCCGGACTTGTACCCGAGGGTGCAGGCGGCCAGGGCCCCGAAGGCGACGACGCCGATGGCCAGGGTCAGGGCCGGGCGCTCCACCATCCGGCCGGCGATGCGACCCCAGGCCCCCTCCTTGTGCTCTCTCGGTGCCGTCTTCGTCGGCCAGAAGACGGCGCGGCCGAAGATGGCCAGCAGGGCCGGCAGCAGGGTCAGCCCGGCCAGCAGCATCACCCCGATCCCGATGGCCAACGGGATGCCGAGGTCGTGGTAGATGCCGAAGCTGGCCAGCGTGAGCGTCAGCAGCGCCAGGATGACGGTGCCGGCCGACGCGGTGATCGACTCGCCGACCCGGGCCATCGCGTTCGCCACCGCTTCGTGGGTCGTCCGACCTTTCAGCAGCTCTTCACGGACCCGGAAGACGAGGAACAGCCCGTAGTCGGTCCCCGCGCCGAGCAGGAGCACGATCAGCAGGATCTGGGTGAAGAACGAGATCTTGAGGCCGTGGGTGCCGAGCGCGCCGATGAACCGTGTGGACAGACCCAGGGCGAACACGGGCCCGAGCAGGGTCACGAACGGCGCCAGGAGGGCCCGGAAGATGAAGATCAGCAGGATCAGGATGAAGATGATCGAGGCGAACTGGATCTCGTTGCTCTGCTTGTTCGACTGCTCTTGATTGGCCACGTTGGTGGCCACCGAGCCGGCCAGGTTGGCCTGCAGGTCCGACGGCAGGTCGGCCTTCTGCAGGGCCGACTGCAGGTTGTCGACCAACTTCTTCGTCCCCGTCTGGTCGAACGGCGAGATGGTGGACACCACCTGGAGCTGCTGGGCCTTCTGGTTCGGTGACGTCGCCTTGCGCGTCACCGACGTCACCGTCGGCACCTGCTGCAGGTCGCCCGCCAGCGCGGTCAGGGCGGACTGGTCGGCGCTGTCCAGCGTGCCGTTGGAGGTCACCGCGACCACTGTGACCTTGGCCTGTGTGATCGATCCGATCAGCGGCTTGGCCAGGTCGGCGGCCTGGTTGCTCGGCGCGCTCGCCGGCAGGAACTCGCTGTTGTTGTTGTTGACCTGGCTGGAAAGCGTCGGGAAGGCGTGCGACGCGAACCCGATGCCCAAGACCCAGATGATGACGATCACCCAGCGGAACCGGACGACCCCCCGTCCGAGCTTGCCAAACAGCACATCGATCACAGGTGTTCCTCCGAAGATTGCAGGGTCGTCGTCGTCAAGGGCGTGGGGTCGGTCATCGTCGTGGCGTCGGTCATCGTCGTGGCGTCAGTCATCGTCGTGGCGTCAGTCATCGTCGTGGCGTCGGATCTCGTGACCTCTTCGACCAGGATGTCGAGGCCCTCCAGCAGGGCTCGGGACCGGCGCGGGCCCATCCGCAACAGCGCCCGGCGGAGCGGCGCCAGCTTCGAGTCGAGCACCTGCTGGCTCTCCAGCCGGTGCTCCGGCGCCACCGAAACGACCGTCCGCCGGCGATCGGTGGCGTCCTCGTGTCGCTCGACCAGACCGGCCTCGGCCAGCTGGGTGACGAGCAGGCTCGCCGTGCTGAGCGCGAACCCTTCCTGGCGGGCCAGCTCCGAGACGGTCATCGGCCCGCCGAGGGCGACGACCGCGAACGCCCCGACGTGCCGGGGGGCCAGGTAGCCGCTCTTCAGCAGCGCCTCGACGTGGCTCGGCATCGCCGAGCCACGCCGGTGCGGCCCGCGCAGCAACCGGGCGAAGGCCAGGAGCACCTGGGAGGCCAGCTCGTCCTCTGGTGACCGGGCTCCAGGGAGCTCCTCGCCAGGGAGCTCGTCGTCGGGCAACGGCTGGATCGCCACAGTACGTCCACGTTAGAAATGTGTTGTCTCAAAAGCAATTTGCCTGGTCACGCTGGCCGCGCCACCGGCCGCCGCCATAAGCTCGGGACCGGGTGTGCCGGGAAGCCTGGTCGGCAGTAACGCCACCATGTCTCCGCCCACCTCACCCCCGCCCCCGTCCTCTTCTCCCCTGGCGCGCCGGGGGTCGCCGTGGCGCCCCGAAGCCTGGGCCGGCCCGGTGGTCGAGCTGGCCCGGACGGAGGCGGTCGGCGGCGTTCTCCTGACCGTCATGGTCGGCGTCGCCCTGCTGTGGGCGAACGTGCCGGACCACTCGTCGTACGACGCGATCTGGCAGGCTCCGGCCCACTGGCGGCTGCTGCCGGCCGACCAGTTCGGCACGGTCAAGGACTGGGTCGACAACGGCCTGATGACCGTCTTCTTCCTCGCCATCGGGCTGGAGGTCGGCCGGGAGCGGGTGCACGGATCGCTCCGGAGCGTCCGCAACGCCCTCCTACCGGTCGCGGCCGCCCTCGGCGGGATGGCTGGCGCCGCGGTCGCCTACCTGGTGACGGTGGCCGCCACCGCCGGCGGGTCGGCCGCGACCCGGGGGTGGGGCGTCCCGATGGCCACCGATGTGGCGTTCACCCTCGGGGCGATGGCCCTGCTCGGCCGCCGGGTTCCGCCGGCCCTCCGGGTGTTCGTCCTCGCGCTGGCGGTGGCCGACGACGTCGGGTCGGTCGTCGTGCTGGCCTTCGTCTCGGCGTCCCGTGTCCACGTCCGACCCTGGGTGCTCGCCGCCGCGGTCGTCTGGTTCGCGGTCGTGGCAATGGCCAGCCGCCGGGTACGGACGGCGTGGTGGCCGTACGTCGTCGCCGCGCTCGTCGAGTGGATCCTCCTGGCTTGGGGCGGCGTCGAGCCGACGCTGGCCGGCGCGTTCGTCGGCATGCTCGTGCCGTGTGCCGCGCTACCGGTGGTCGCCCGACGGCCGGGGACCCGACGGCCGGCGGCCGAGACATCCGCCCGGGCACCGGCGCCGGCCGACCGGTCGCCGTCGGCTGCCCAGTCGCCGTCGGCTGCCCAGTTGCCGGCGGCCGACCGGTCGCCGTCGGCGGTGCTCGAACGCGTGCTCAACCCGGTCTCGATCCTGCTCGTCCTCCCGCTGTTCGCGCTGGCGAACACGGGCGTCGACCTCGGCGCGCCGGGGCTCACCACCGGGGCGGGCGGCTCGGTGGTCGCCGGCATCCTCGTGGCCCGGCTGGTCGGCAAGATGGGCGGCATCGCCGTGGCGACGGCGATCGTCGTCCGCTGCCGCGTCGTCGAGCTTCCCGAAGGGGTTCGCTGGTCGCAGCTGGCGGGGGCGGCGGCGATGTGCGGCATGGGGTTCACGGTCCCACTGCTGTTCGCGACGAGCGCGTTCGCCGGCCACCCACCGCTGGTGGCGGCCGCCCAGATCGGCCTACTGGTCGGCACCGCGGTCGCGTTCGTCGTCGGCGCGGCGATCCTCGTCGTCGCCGGCCGCCGGCGGGGTCGACGGGCCGAGCGACCTAGACGAGTGATTCCAAGGGATCGCTGCTCGTAAGCGGTCCGCCACCGGCGCGAAAAAGGTGTCCAAGATCGGCGTTGCTCAAAGCCACTTCGACCTTGGAGGTCTCATGGACGCCGATCTGGACACCCTTTGCACGGCACTCTACGTGGCCGTCGACGACGAGTTGAAGACCCGTCCCGAGCTGGCCCGATACCGACCGGTCGTCGGGATCGCCCCGAAGCTCTCCGACGCCGAGCTCGTCACCTTGTCGGTCGTCCAGGCCTTGTTGGGCTTCAATTCTGAGACCCGGTTCCTCCGCTTCGCCAAGGCCCACCTTGGGCACCTGTTCCCCTACGTGCCCAACCAGTCCGGCTACAACAAGCGCCTCCGGGCCGCCACCGGTCAGCTCCAGGCCCTCATCCGGACCGTGGCCCGCCAGACGACGCTGTGGTCCGACGACCTCTGGATGGTGGACTCCACCCCTGTCGAGTGCGGGAGGTCTCGGGAGACGGCCAAGCGCAGCGAGCTCTGTGGCTTCGCCGGCTACGGGTACTGCGCCAGCCACTCCCGCTATTTCTGGGGTCTGCGGCTCCACCTGGTCACGACGCCGGCCGGGTTGCCGATCACCTTCGCCCTGTCGAACCCCAAGCTCGACGAGCGCGAGGTGCTCCGGGATCTCTTGGAGATCGAGCCCGAACTGCTCGACGACCGCCCCGGCCAGGTCGTCTTGGCCGACAAGGGGTACCGCAGCGCCGAGCTCGAGACCTTCTTGGCCGACCACGGTGCCACCTTGCTCCGACCGGCCATGCGGGGCGAGGACCCACGTCCGGGTGGCCGGTTCTTGAAGCCCCTTCGCCAGGTCATCGAGTCGGTCAACGACACCTTGAAGGGCCAGCTCGACCTCGAGCGCCATGGCGGCCGAACCAAGGACGGGGTCATTGTGCGAGTGCTACAACGCCTGCTCGCCCTGACCGCCGTCATCTGGCACAACGATCGCATCGGTGCCCGGCCACACCGGTCGCTGCTGGCCTACGACCACTGACCCCTTGGAATTGATCATCTAGCCGCTCACCTTCCAGACCTAGCCGCTGACCTGCCAGCGGTCGGCCAGGCCGTCGATCCAACCGTCGACCTCACCGGCCTCGGCCGGCGGGGACTCGACGAGCACGACCTCGCCGACCCCGACCCGATCGAGCGCGGCGACGTCGTCGGGCGACCCGTCGGCCAGGGCGACCGAGACGTCGACCGCGCTCGGGTCCCGTCCCTCCCGCCGGCAGTGGGCGTGCAAGCTGGCGAGCCGACCGGGGACGTCGGCCACGGGGACGTTGAACCCGTACCAGCCGTCGCCCCAGGCGGCCGCCCGGGCCAGCGCGGGATCGCTGTTCCCGCCGACGACGACCGGGACTCGCCGGCGTCGCGGCTTCGGGTAGCTCCGGACCCGCTCGAACCAGACGTAGTCGCCGCGGTAGGACGACACGTCGTCGGCCCAGAGCGCCCGCATGGCGTCGACGTACTCCCGAGTCCGGGCGGCCCGCCCCTCGAACGGCACGCCGAGGGCGGCGAACTCGGCGGCGGACCAACCGATCCCGATCCCGAGGACGAACCGCCCCTTCGACAAGACGTCGAGGCTGGCGGCCCGCTTGGCGACGGCGACGGGCTGGTGCTCGGGCAACAAGAGGATTCCGGTGGCCAGCCGGAGGCGCGAGGTGGCGGCGGCGGCGAAGGTCAGGACGACCAGGGGGTCGAGCCAGTCGACGTCGCTCGGCAACGCGATGCGGCCGTCGTCGGCGTAGGGGTACGGCGTGTCCGGGTCATCGACCATGACGATGTGCTCGCCGGCCCACAGCGTCGAGAAGCCACGACGCTCGGCCGCCGCGGCGACCGCGACGACGACGTCAGGGTCGGCGCCCGGGCCGACGCCGAGCGCGTGGAGGCCGAACCGCACGGGTCGCCGTCAGACCTCGGTACGGGCTTCGATCCGCCCTTCTCGAACGGCGTCGACGAGGGCGGTGTGGTCCAGTTCGGTCTGGTCGGCGTAGGCGACGGCAAAGTCGGCGACGTGGCGGTCGAACCGGTTGCCGGTGCCGAGGTAGCCGGCGATCACCGCGGCGTTGCCGGAGCGGGCGTGGGCCCGGGCGAGGGCCCACCCGCAGACCCGGGCGTAGTCGGCCAGGCCCTCGGGGACCACGCCCTCGGGACTGAACGATCCCTTCATGTCGCGGAATTGGCGGAAGTAGTAGTCGACGCCGAACGTCCCGGTGCCCCAGCCGAGGAAGATGTCACTGGCGGCCTGCATGAGGCGCTGGCCCTCGACGACCCGGCGGCCGTGGTTGTCGTACTGGCTGGCCCGGACGAACGGCTCGAGCACGGACGGATCGGCCTCCTTGAACTGGAGGAAGAGCACGTCGTCGTCGTCGCGCCCCTGGAGCAGGACGAGGTAACAACGGGTGCCGACACTGCCGACGCCGACGACCTTGAAGGCGATGTCGACGAACCGGTAGCGCTCGAGCAGGTGCCGGCGATCGTCGGGCAGCGACGACACGTAGCTGACGAACATCGCCTCGACCCACTCGTCGAGCCGGTCGTACTGGATGTGCTCGAGCACCGGCGGGTCGTCGACCAGCCGGCGGACGCCGTCGACGACCGTCGTCAGCTTGCCCATCGCCTGCAGCGCGGTCCGGCTCCGGGCCTTCTTGACGTTGGCCTGCAGGACACGACGGGCCCGGGCGCGGGTGACGAGCTTGGCGATCGTCTCGACGTCGAGCCGGGCGTACCAGGTGCTCATGTGGCCGAGGCCGGCGTAGCCGCCGACCCGCAGGCGGTAGGCCCGGACCGCGGCCTCGGCGGCCGTCCGCGACGCGGTGTCGTCGAACCCGGCGTCCCGGCCGGCGACCATGACGCTCGCCGCCAGCCGCTTGACATCCCACTCCCACGGCCCGGGCAGCGTCTCGTCGAAGTCGTTGACGTCGAAGATCAGGTTCCGCTCGGGCGTGGCGAAGAGGCCGAAGTTGAGCAGGTGGGCGTCGCCGCAGGCCTGGACCTCGATGCCGGTGGTGGCGGTCGTCGCCAGGTCGTGGGCCATGACAGTGGCCGAACCACGGAGGAAGGCAAACGGCGACGCCAGCATCCGGCCGTAGCGGATCGGCACGAGCTCGGGGACCCGGCTGAGGTTGGACGCCTCGAGCAGCGCGATCGGGTCGGGCCGGCCCGGCGGCGGCTCCCAGCCGCGGTGGTGGCTCCGGGGCACGTCCTTGCGACGCGACCGGCCGTGCTCGTAGTGCTCGGCCGCGGTCACCCGGTTCGCCTCCCGGTGGCCGATCCCGTCGGGCAGGATCGACGCGTCGGGTGCTGTCGGGTCGGCCACGCCGTCCGGCTGCGACATTGGCGCCGACGGGGTCTCCGGCGGCGGCATGGCCGGCCGCCACATCGGTGGCGGATGTCCGGTCATCCGGCCGCCCGCTCCCTGGCCGCCCGCTCCCCGGCGGCCCCACCCTCGGTCGGATCGCCCGGCCCACTGTCGGCCCGACCGCCGAGGACGCCGATCGGACAAGACACGCCGGTCCCGCCGAGCCCGCAGTAGCCGTTCGGGTTGGCCGCCAGGTACTGCTGGTGGTACGCCTCGGCGTAGTAGAAGAGCCCGGCCGGCGCGACCTCGGTCGTGATCGTCCCGTGGCCGGCCGCGCTGATCGCCGTCTGGTACCGGTCGACCGCGGCCCGGGCGGCTGCCGCCTGGGCGGCGGACGTCGTGTAGATGGCCGACCGGTACTGGGTGCCGACGTCGTTGCCCTGGCGCATCCCCTCCGTCGGATCGTGGCCCTCGAAGAAGACCGCGAGCAGCTGGTCGTACGTCGTCTTGGTCGGGTCGAAGACGACGAGGACGGCCTCGGCGTGCCCGGTGCGGCCGGAGCAGACCTCCTCGTAGGTCGGGTTCGGCGTGTAGCCGCCGTCGTAGCCGACCGCGGTCGTGTAGACGCCGTCGGTCTCCCAGAACTTGCGCTCGGCGCCCCAGAAACAGCCCATGGCGAAGATGGCCTGCTCGAGGCCGTCGGGGAACGGCGGCTGCAGCGGCGTGCCGAGGACGAGGTGCCGGTCGGAGACCGCCATCGGCGCCGACCGGCCCGGGAGCGCCCGGTCCTCGGGCACGATCTCCTGCTTGTGGGCGGTGAACAACCCCATCGGTCGCCTCCTGTCGTCGACACCAGTATGGACGTCAACCGGCCCGGCTGCCGGCCTGTTCCCCGCCAACGATCACCCCGTCGCCGTTCCCGCGCTTGACATTCGTTTACGATGGGTTACGATATATCGGTACTGATCGTGATAACACGATGAGACCATGAGCATGAGCAACGAAGAGCCCGTTGGAAAACAACGGCACCGGCGGCGCCAGGGACCTCGCAGCGAGGTCGCCCGGGGCGCCCCGGACGATCGATCGAAGGAGATCGAAATGGATAACCGATACGACAGAGGCAGTAGGGAGCACGGCCGGAGCCGTGGTCGAGGCCGCGGCATGCGCGGCATGGAAGGCCCCGGCGGCGGTTGGGGCGGCGGCCCGGGACCGGGTTGGGGCGGCGGCCGGCGGCGAATGCGCCGCGGCGACATCCGGCGGGCGGTCCTCTCGACCCTGCGGGACGGCCCGGCCCACGGCTACGAGGTCATGCGTCGGCTCGAGGAACGGAGCGGCGGCCTCTGGCGGCCGAGCCCCGGCTCGGTCTACCCGACGCTGCAGATGCTGGAGGACGAGGGACTCGTCCGGTCGGCAACGCAAGACGGGACGCGGACGTACGAGCTGACCGACACCGGCCGCGGCGAGGCGGAGGCGGCGACGAAAGAGGGGGAGCGGGAGGCCCCATGGGACTTCGGCGGCGAGGGCGCGGACCGGACCCGGTCGCTCAAGATGGCGGTCGTCCAGGTCCAGATGGCCGCCCGGCAGCTGTCGATGGCCGGCCAGCCGGAGCAGGTCGAGCGGGGCCTGGAGATCATCCAGCGGGCCCGCAAGGAGCTCTACCAGATCCTGGCCGAAGCGTGACCGACGAGCGCCGAGCCCCGCGCAGCGAGCGCCGAGCCCTGCGCAGCGAGCGGTAGCCTCGGTCCCGAGCCCATGACGACGACCGCCCCCACGCCCGCGCCGACGCCGGCCGCCGACCGGCCGGACGACGCCATCATCCGCACGGTCGACCTGACGAAGGTCTACGCCGGCGCGGACTTCCGGGCCGTCGACGAGCTGAACCTGTCGGTGGCGGCCGGCGAGATCTTCGGGCTGCTCGGCCCGAACGGCGCCGGCAAGACGACGACGGCCGGCATGCTGACGACCCGGGTCGTCCCGACGTCGGGACGGGCGGTCGTCGGCGGCGTCGACGTCGTCGCCCACCCGGCGCTGGCCAAGCAGCTCATCGGCATCGTCTCCCAGACGAACACGCTCGACCGGCAGCTGACGGTCTGGGAGAACCTCTACTTCCACGGCCGCCTCTTCGGCATCGCGGCGAAGGAGTCCCGCCGGACGGCCGACGAGCTGCTGGAGAAGTTCCAACTGGCGAAGTGGGGCCAGGCGTCGGTCTACGCCCTGTCGGGCGGGATGGCCCAGCGGCTGATGGTCGCCCGGGCCATCTTCCACCGGCCGGCCGTCCTCTTCCTCGACGAGCCGACGGCCGGCCTCGACCCGCAGAGCCGGCTGGCGCTGTGGGAGATCCTCCGGACGCTCAACGCCGAAGGGCAGACGGTCCTGCTGACGACGCACTACATGGAAGAGGCCGACCAGCTCTGCGGCCGGGTGGCGATCATGGACCACGGCCGGATCCTCGCCCTCGACACCCCGGACCGGCTCAAGCGGAGCGTCGGGGCCGACACGATGGTCACGGTCAAGGCGACCGGCGATCCCGACGAACTGGCGGCGGTGCTGACCGCGGCCATCGGCGGCGTGACCGGCAGCCGGCCGGTCGACGGCGGCGTCGAGCTGCTCGTGCACGGGGCCGACCGGCTCGTCCCCCGCGTCGTCGCCGCGGCCGAGCAGGGCGGGTTCGAGGTGGCCGACCTGTCGGTGGCCGAGCCGAGCCTGGAGACGGTCTTCATCAACCTGACCGGAAAGGCCCTGCGGGACTGATGGCCGTCGACGCGCCCCCCGTCGCCGAGAGTGTCGTCCCCGGCCAGGGCCCGCTGCACCTCACGCCGACCCGGTCGACGATGGCGGCCAGCCGAACGGCGCTCAAGGCGCTGATCCTGCGCGACCTCGTCGTCCTCAAGAAGAACTTCTGGGAGTTCGTCATCCGCACGCTCGTCCAGCCGTTCCTGCTCTGCTTCGTCTTCTTGTACGTCTTCCCGAAGATCGGCCAGGGCATCGGCGGCGGGAGCAACCCGGCGGCGGAGTCGGCGTTCGCCACCGTCCTCGTTCCCGGCGTCGTCGGGATCTCGATCATGTTCCAGGGCATCCAGGCCGTCGCCATGCAGATGGCCCAGGAGTTCGGGTTCACCCGGGAGATCGAGGACCGCGTCCAGGCGCCCTGCCCGATCTGGCTGGTCGCCATGTCCAAGGTCCTCTCCGGCGCCGTCCAGGGGTTGATCTCCGCGGCGATCGTGCTGCCGATCGCCTCCGTCGTCCACGCCGCCGGCGTCGAGGCCAACCTGTCGCTGCACTGGTGGATCATCGTCACGCTGGTCCCGCTGGCCTGCGTGGCGATGACGTCGCTCGGGCTGCTGCTCGGCACGTCGTTCGAGCCGCGGAACATCGGGCTGATGTTCGGCTTCGTCGTCCTGCCGATCACGTTCCTCGGCGGCACGTACTACCAGTGGACGAGGCTCGTCCCGGTCAAGGTCGGCGGGTGGCACTGGCTGCAGACGGTCGTCCTGATCAACCCGCTGATCTACGTGAACGAGGGGATGCGGGCGGCGTTCACGGACGCCTCGCACATGCACCTCTACATCGTCTACCCGGTGCTCGTCGGGTTCTGCGTCGTCTTCCTCGGCCTCGGGCTGCGGAACTTCCGGCGCCGCGTCCTCTCGTAGGTCAGGCCCGGCCGGCCCTCCGGACGGCGGGCCGTCAGTTCGAGAACGCCAGGTACTGGTGGACCGACCGCACCGACGACGAACCTTCCCCCACGGCCGCGGCCACCCGCTTGGTCGACCCCGACCGGAGGTCGCCGACGGCGAAGAGCCCCGGGTGGCTGGTCTCGAACGGCAACGGCTGCCGGTCCAGCGCCTCCCAGCCCTCGCCGAGCTGCTCCCCCGTCAACGAGAGGTCGGTGAGCACGAAGCCTCGTTGGTCGACCGCGGCGCAGCCGGAGAGCCAACCCGACGAGGGGTCGGCGCCGATGAAGGAGAACAGTCCGGCGCAGTCGACGACCGTCTCGCCGTCGGGGCCCTGCAGGTGCAGCGCCCGCAGCGTCTCGTCCCCGTCGAGGGCGACGACGGTCGTCCGTGTCCGGACGGTGATGTTGGGATCGGCGACGATGCGCTGCTCCAGGTAGCGCGACATGCTCGCCCCGAGGTCCGAGCCCCGGATGACGAGCGTGACCGCACACCCACCCTGGCTCAGGAAGATCGCGGCCTGCCCGGCGGAGTTGCCACCACCGACCACGACGACCGGCGCCGTTCCGCACATGCGGGCTTCCATCTCGGTCGCCGCGTAGTACACGCCGTTGTCCTCGAACTCGCCCAGCCGGGCCGCGTCCAGCCGCCGGTAGGCGGCCCCGGTGGCGGCGATCACCGACCGCCCGGCGACGTCGCTGCCGTCGCTCAGGCGGACGACCAGATGCCCGGCGTGGTTGCGCAGCGAGACCGCGGTGCACGGCGCCGTGAGGTTCGCCCCGAACTTCTGGGCCTGGATCACCGCCCGTTGCGTCAGCTCCCAGCCGGAGACGCCCATGGGGAACCCGAGGTAGTTCTCGATCCGCGAGCTCATCCCGGCCTGCCCGCCCGGCGCGGTCATCTCGACCCCGAGGGTCCGGAGCCCTTCGGACGCGCCGTATACCGCGGCGGCCAGACCGGCCGGCCCACCGCCCACGACGACGAGGTCGACGCAACGCTCCGGCAGGCTCTCGACGGTCAGCCCGAGATAGCTCGCCAGCTCGCCGGGGGTCGGTCGACGTAGCAAGGACCCCGAGACGATGACGACCGGCAGCTCGCCCGCGGCCACGCCGAACTGGCGCAGCAGATCGTCGACCAGGGAATCGTGGTCCGGGTCGAGCCACTCGTGGGGCACTCGGGTCCGCGTCAGGAACTCCCGGACCCGGAGCGACTCCGGCGAGTACTGCGAGCCGATGACCCGGATCGCCGGCGCCGCGGTTGTCAGGAGGAACGACCGGCGGGCGATGAAGGCCGCCAGGATGGTGTCGCCCAGCCTCGGGTTCGTCGCCATCAACTGCCGCAACCGGTCACGCGGCACGACGATCGCCTCGCCGGACGTGACCACCCGGGCCGAGACGAACAACCGGAGCCCGCTCAGCATGTTCTGCTCGCCCAGGAACCGACCCGGTCCGTGGTGGACGAGCACGTTCTCACCACCGTCGACCGAGAGCACGATGTCGACCTCGGCGCTGACGAGGACGAAGAAGTCGTAGCTGGCGTCGCCTTCCCGGAAGAGGTACTCGCCGACCTCGACCTGACGTCGAACGCCCAGCTCGGCGATCAACGCCAGGTCGGCCGCGTCCAGCGTCGGAAGGGCCACTGCCTCGTCTGTCATGTTGCGGAGCCTCCAGATCGACGGCGGCGCTCACGACGGCACCCGTCGTCAGCCCGTGCCACCTGCGTGGCTACCACAAGCGCGTGGCCAGGGGAAGCGGGCCGCTCGATGAGCGGCCGGCGGTCGACCGGCCGGCTGGCGAGGACGGCGACGACGGCCAGGTACGAGCTCGCGGCATCGCATCCGCTGGTAGGCCAGACTCGGCCGGGCCTCCGAACGGCCCGACGGGAGGTGCACGAGATGAACCAGGTCCTGTACTCGGCGACGTCGACGGCGTGGGGCGGCCGGAACGGTCGGGTGACGTCGACCGACGGCCGGATCGACCTGCAGCTGTCGATGCCGAAGTCGATCGGCGGCGACGACGGCGCCGGGACGAACCCCGAGCAGCTCTTCGCCACCGGCTACGCCGCCTGCTTCCACAGTGCGCTCAAGCTCGTCGCCGGGCGCGAGCACGTCGACGTCAGCGAGTCCGCGGTCTCCGTCACCGTCGACCTCATCAGCGACGGCAGCGGCTTCGGCATCGGGGCGAAGATCGAGGCGGAGCTGCCCGGCGTCGACGCCCAGACCGGTCGACAGTTGATCGACGCCGCCCACGAGGTCTGCCCGTACTCGAAGGCCACCCGCGGCAACATCCCGGTCGAGCTCGTCGTCGTCGACGGCTGACCGGCGATCGAGCCGGCCCGGGCGGCCCGGCGGCCCGGCGGCCCGGGCGGCCCGGCGACCCGAGGACTCAGTCGAGCCCGAGCAGGTCCGGCAGGTCGGCGATCGAGTCGAGCACGGCCGTCGCCCCGCCGCGCCACAGCCCATCGGCGTCACCGGTCCCGGTCAGGACGCCGGCGACGACGGACGCGCCGGCCCGGACGCCGCTCGCCATGTCGGCCTCGGTGTCGCCGGCGACCGCCACCGCCTGGACCGAATCGATGCCGAGGCGGACGACCGCGGCCAGGA
The DNA here is from genome assembly GCA_963745595.1 of uncultured Actinomycetota bacterium. Classification (GTDB taxonomy): domain Bacteria; phylum Actinomycetota; class Acidimicrobiia; order Acidimicrobiales; family RAAP-2; genus DASZUK01. Next base: position 17,240 of record CAVUYB010000026.1, read on the forward strand.
TCATGTCCGGGTACGGCCGGCCGCGCCCGGCGTCGGCCGGGCTGAGGGCCAGGTCGGCCAGGTCGGCCCAGCCGAGCGCGTCGAGCAGACGTCGGCGGGTCGGCACCGAGAACCCGGTCGTCAGCGCCACCCGGACACCCGCCGACCTGAGTGCGCCAACGGTCTCGGCCGCGCCGGGCAGCGGCCGCACCGCACCGCGGCGGACGAGATCGTCGAAGGCCGCCTCGAACGCCGCGTTAGCTGCCCGGGCCCGCGCCTCGTCGCCGAACAGCGCTCGGAAGACCTCGATCTTCGACGTCCCCATCGTCGTCCGGACGTACTCGGCCATCCGGTCTCGCTCCGGGCCGGCGACGACCGCCAGCTCGTCGAGCGCGGCGTCGAACGCCCGGGCGACGACGCCGTCGTCGGCCACCGTCGTCCCGGCCAGGTCCAGGCAGGCCAGCTGGACGACGGGCGCGGTCACCGGCGGCGGGCCCGGGTCACTGCTCGGCCAGGCCTCGGGGTCACTGCTCGGCCAGGATGGCGGCCAGCTCGGCCAGCGGGTCCCGGACCACCGGCCCGGTGACCTCGACGGTGGCCCGCACGATCGTGCCGTTGAACGGGAACGGCGCGTCGTACCCCTCGCCGACGGCCGGCCCCCACTCGTAGCCACACGTCAGGCCGGCACCGACGCCGTTGAAGCCGGCCGGCGTGAACCGCTCGATGGCGCCGGCCGCGACGACGTCGCCGTCGTAGCGGATCGTCCCCGTCCCGCCCGGCGTGTCGGCCGTCGCCGCCGGGCCGGGCCCGTCCTTGTCGAAGTCGAACCGGACGACGTGGCGCCCCGGACCGAGCGCCCGGTCGGCCTCGAGGACGTGGCGCGTCTTGCCGTAGAGGTTGTGCACGTAGCGGACCCGCCCACCGACCGCGTGCAGCGACCACCCGCCGAGCGACGAGCCGAGGGCGAGCAGCACGCCGGACGCGACGACCCCGTCGGGCACGTCGACGTCGACGACGACCGCGTGTGACCGGTTCCGCACGTTGACGGCCACCGCCTCGGGCACCTGGGCGCCGCCGGGGAAGTACCGGTAGCCCGACCGCGGCCGGCGACGGTCGGGCTTGGGGTGGACGAGCGCCCAGAGCACCCGGTTGTCGAGCGGCAGCACCTGGTTGTCGGCGGCCTCTTGCCACCAGAGGTCGACGAGGGCGGCCAGCCGGTCCGGCTCCCGGTCGGCCAGGTCGTCGATCTCGGCCAGGTCGTCGGCGATGTGGTAGAGCTCCCAGACGTCGTCGTCGAACGGCGCGTTCGGATCGAGGCCGTCGTCGTACAGCGGGCCGACCGGGTGGTACGTCACGGCCTTCCACCCCCGGTGGTAGATCGCCCGCGACCCGAACATCTCGAAGTACTGCGTCTCGTGCCGCTCGGCCGCGGCCGCGCCGTCCGGCCCGAGCAGGTAGGCGAAGCTCGTCCCGTCGATCCGGCTCTGCGGGACGTGGTCGACGACCGCCGGCGGGTCGACGCCGGCCAGCTCGAGCACCGTCGGCAGCACGTCGACCGCGTGGACGAACTGGTGGCGGACCTGGCCGGGCGTCCCGTCGGCCCCGCCGAACCGTCGCGGCCAGCTGACGATGCACGGGTCGGCGACCCCGCCGTGGTGCACCTCCCGCTTCCACCGCTTGAACGGCGTGTTGCCGGCCATCGTCCAGCCCCACGGGTAGTTGTTGTGGGTCGACGGGCCGCCGATCTCGGCCAGCCGGTCGACCATCTCGTCGAGGCCGGCCGGGTCGAGGTTGGTCAGCCGGACGTCGTTGATCGACCCCTCCGCTCCCCCCTCCGCGCTGGCGCCGTTGTCCGAGACGACGATCACGACGGTGTCGTCGAGCTCGCCCAGGGTCTCGAGGAAGTCGAGCACCCGGCCGATCTGGGCGTCGGCGTGGGAGAGGAAGCCGGCGAAGCACTCCATGAACCGGGCGGCCACCGCCCGGGCCCGGTCGTCGAGGTCCGCCCACGCCGGCACCCACGGCGGCCGGGGCGACAGCCGAGTACCCGGCGGCACGACGCCGAGGGCCAGCTGCCGGGCGTGCGTCGCCTCCCGCCAGGCGTCCCACCCCCCGTCGAACCGACCCCGGTACCGGTCGATCCACTCGGCCGGCGCCTGATGCGGCGAGTGGCACGCCCCGGTCGCCAGGTAGAGGAAGAACGGCCGGTCCGCGTCGACCGCCCGGAGGTCGCCGACGAATTCGATCGCCCGGTCGGCCAGGTCTTCGGTCAGGTGGTACCCGTCCGCCACCGACCGGGGCGGCCGCACCGAATGGTTGTCGTGGTAGAGCGCCGGGACGAACTGGTGCGTCTCGCCGCCGTGGAACCCGTACCAGCGGTCGAAGCCCCGGCCGAGCGGCCACGTCGCCCGGGGCGCGGCCATGTGCGTCTCGTCCTCGGGCGTGAGGTGCCACTTCCCGACGGCCAACGTCGCGTAGCCGTGGTCGCGCAGGATCTCCGACAGGTAGCCGTTCTCCTTCGGCGGCCGTCCCCGGTAGCCAGGGAAGCCGATGGCCAGGTCGGCCACCCGGCCCATCCCGCTGCGATGGTGGTTCCGGCCGGTCAGCAGGCACGCCCGCGTCGGCGAGCACAGCGCGGTCGTCCGGAAGTTGCCCAGCCGTACGCCCCCGGCGGCCAGGCCGTCGATGGCCGGCGTGGCGATGTCCGACCCGTAGCACCCGAGCTGGGCGAAGCCGACGTCGTCCAGGACGACGAGCACGACGTTCGGCGCGCCCGGTGGCGGTGCCGGCTCCGGCGGCCACCACGGCTCCGAGTCCCGCCAGTCACGGCCGATCCGGCCGATCTGCTCGATCTGGCCAATCTGGTCGGCCGATCGACCGTCGTCCGTCACGCCCACCGGTCCCAGCTTGTCAGGAGCGCGCCGGCGGCGGACGCACCCGACTACGTTGGTCGATGATTTTCGGCGCCGCCCTCCGACCCCCTGGCCGACCTGTCGGCCGATGCGGCGCCGGTGGGTAGGTATCGGAGATCGCCAGCGAGTGCTCGACGAACGGATCCACCGAAGGGACGGTGAGGGAATGGGCGGCACCGAAGATCTCGACACCCGCCGGGCCGGGCTGGCCGGGCGCTACCTGCAGGTGCGGGCCCTGACCGAAGCGCTCGCCGCCCCGCTGTCGCCCGAGGACCAGACCGTCCAGACGATGCCCGACGTCAGCCCGACGAAGTGGCACCGCGGCCATACGTCCTGGTTCTTCGAGACGTTCCTGCTCGAACCCAGCCTCACCGCCTACCGGCCGTGCCACCCGGCGTACGCGTACATCTTCAACTCCTACTACGAGGCCGTCGGGGCCCGGCATCCGCGAGCCGAGCGCGGCTTCGTGTCCCGCCCGGGCGCCGGCGACGTCGGTCGCTACCGGGCCCACGTCGACGAGGCGATGGAGGACCTCCTGCGGGGCGACCTGACCGCCGACGGGCTCGACCTGGTCGACCTCGGCCTCAACCACGAGCAGCAGCACCAGGAGCTGCTGCTGATGGACATCAAGCACGTGCTGTCGAAGAACCCGCTGCGGCCGGCCTACCGCGACGCCCCCGCCGACGCCGGGCCGGCCCATCCGTCGTCAGTCCAGTCAGCGTCGGCCGAGGCGGCGAAGCCGGGGTGGATCGAGCACCAGGGCGGGGCGGTCGAGGTCGGCCACACCGGCGACCGGTTCGGCTACGACAACGAGTTCCCGCGGCACCTCGCCCACCTCGTCCCGTTCGCGCTGGCCGATCGCACGGTGACCTGTGGCGAGTGGCTGGCGTTCATGGACGACGGTGGGTACGCGCGGTCGGACCTATGGCTGTCGGACGGCTGGGCGGTCGTCCAGGCCGAGCACCGGACGGCGCCGCTGTACTGGTCGACGGGCCCGGACGGCGAGCCGGACGACTGGCGTGTCTTCGGGCTCGGCGGTGACCAGCCGGTCGACCCGACCGAGCCGGTCTGCCACGTCGACTACTACGAGGCGGACGCGTTCGCCCGGTGGAGCGGCGCCCGGCTGCCGACGGAGACGGAGTGGGAGACGGTCGCCACCGAGAGCCCGGTGGACGGCAACCTGCTCGAACCGCCGCCGACCGGCCGCGACCCGGGCCGCCCGGACGGACCGGCGCCGCACCCGGTCGGCTCGGCCGACGGCGGCCGGCAGTTCTTCGGCGACGTCTGGGAGTGGACGGCCAGCGCCTACAGCCCGTACCCCGGCTTCCGGCCGGCCGCCGGTGCGGTCGGCGAGTACAACGGCAAGTTCATGGTCAACCAGTACGTGCTGCGGGGCGGCTCGTGCGCCACCCCGGCCGACCACATCCGGTCGACGTACCGCAACTTCTTCCCGGCCGGCGCCCGTTGGGCGTTCAGCGGCGTCCGACTGGCCCGGGACCTCTAGCCGTGCCCGGTACGCCGCTCACCGTCGACGTCCACCTCGGTCCCGAGGATCTCCGGGTCGCCCTGGAGGACGACGTCCGCGACGGGATGACCGCCGGCCGCGGCCACAAGAGCCTCCCGCCGGTCTGGTTCTACGACGAAACCGGCAGCCAGCTGTTCGAGGACATCACCCGGCTGCCCGAGTACTACCCGACCCGGGCCGAGCGGGCGCTGCTCGAGGCCAACGCCCCGGCCGTCGCCCGGCTGGCCCTGGCCGACACCCTGGTCGAGCTGGGGGCCGGGGCGTGCGACAAGACCCGCCTGCTGCTCGACGCCATGGCCGTCCACGGACCGCTGCGGCGCTACCTCCCGTTCGACGTGAGCGACGAGTTCCTCCGGGCCGCCGCGGCCGGGCTGGCCGACGACTACGACGGCCTCGACATCCACGCCGTCGTCGGCGACTTCCACCGCCACCTCGCCGAGATCCCCCAGGGCGGCCGGCGGCTGATCGCCTTCTTGGGCGGGACGATCGGGAACCTCACACCGGCCCAGCGACAGCGGTTCCTGTCCGACCTCAACGGCACGATGGACGCCACCGACCACCTGCTGGTCGGGACCGACCTCGTCAAGGACCCAGCGCGGATCGTCGCCGCCTACGACGACGCGGCCGGCGTCACCGCCGAGTTCAACCGGAACGTGCTCCGCGTCCTCAACGGCCAGCTCGGTGCCGACTTCGACGCTGACCGCTTCGAGCACGTCGCCCTCTGGAACGCCGAGGCGTCATGGATCGAGATGCGGCTGCGGTCGGTCGGCGACCAGACGGTGACGATCGCCGACCTGGCGCTGACCGTCGACTTCGCCGACGGCGAGGAGCTGCTGACCGAGATCAGCGCCAAGTTCACGCCCGACGGCCTCGCCGCCGAGCTGGTCGACGCCAACTTCGTCGTCGACGGTCAGTGGGGCGCCGCCGACGGCGAGTTCCTGCTGACGCTCGCCCATCCGTACGGCTGACCGGTCCCCCCCCGGTCGTGGAGCTACCGACCGTGACGCCACGGGCGGATGTCCGCTACCGGGCGCCGGCCCACTGCGACGGCGGGTCGCTGGCCGGGAAGGACTCCTCCTCGGCCTCCTCGACCTCGTCGTCCCCCTCCGGACGGTCGTCGTCGGGCTGGCTGCGGTCCACCGTCGTCACGGCGTCATGGCGACCGCGGCCTCGGGGGTGGCCACGCGGAAGCTGAAGCTCTCTTCGAGGTACAGGTGGACCTGCTCGGCGTCGTGGTAGTCGTAACCGATCGACAGGTCCTGGCCGGACTCGAACAGGAAGTCGCCACCCCGCAGGCTGACGACGACCGCGCCCTCGACGCCCGGCGCCCACACGATCGGGCCGCCGAGGATCTGCCGGAGGTGGTCGAAGACGACGAGCCCGCCGTGCTCGGTGGTCTCGACGACGCCGGTGTAGCCGTCGGGCCCGAGCGCCAGGCCGTACGGGCCGCTGATGCCGTCCGACAGCAGCGTCTGTACCGCCTTCGCCACCCGGCCGGGGTAGTCGGCGTAGGCCGTGCCGAGCTCGAGCGCCTCGTGGGGGGAGGCCTCGGTGATCCCGGTGATGCCGGCGTCGGCCCACCCGTGGAAGACGGCGACGTTCTCGGCCAGGGCGATCCGGCGGGCCGCCTCGTCGAGACGGCCCAGCTCGATGTCGGCCGCACCGCGGTCGGCGTCGAGCAGCTCCTCCCGGGCCACCGCGAACTCGGCCCGCAACTCGACGAGCGGCAGCACCCTGCGCTGCCGGGCCCGCAGATCGGCGTCGGACGCCGGTCACCGTCGTCGTCCGGCCCAGGTTGGTGGCGGAGTACTGCCAGCCGCGGGGGCCGGAGAAATCGACGAGCTTGCGGGCGGCCAGGGCCGGGACGAGCCGCTCACGGCCCTCGTCGTCCAGTACCTGCCAGCCCGCCTCGGTGATGCGGGGCGTGGGAACGCAGCAGGTGGTTCATCGGGTCTCTCCCTTCAGGCTGCCGATCCCGAGCGAACCGGTCTCGTCGGCCGCCGCGGTGTCGCCGCCGCCGGCCTCTTCCTCGTGCTCGATCTCCGTGACCGGTGCGGTCGGTGAACAGGTAGGTGCGCAGGTGCTGGTCGAGCGCGGGTCGTGGCGGCGAAGCCATTCGAGCGTCATCGCCGCGTGCTCCTTCTCCTCGTCCCGGTTGTGGGCGAGGACGGCCGCCAGCTCGGCGTCGGCGGTGGCGTCGACCCGCTGGTCGTACCAGTCGACCGCCTCGAGCTCCTCCTGGATCGAGGTGATGGCCCGATGACGGTCGATCGTCGGCGGTGACAGCTTCTCCGCCGGTTCGTGCAGTCCGGCGCTCTGGGCCATCGATCTCCTCCTCTGCCCCCCGCCCGTGCTTCCCAGGCCCTGCTGCGCTTCCCAGGCCCTGCTGCGCTTCACGGTAGCAGTACGTCCCTCCCACCTGCCCTTTCAGGTGATCGAGAAAACCGGCACCGTGGCGGCACCGTTCACCAGGATGTCACTCCCCCGCCACGCTGCCGTGCCCATCCGGCAACCTCCGTGCCGCATCCTTTCGTCAGGGCCCGCCATGTCGGAGCGGTCCCACGGACATTCGGAGGCACCATGCGCAACGGTGCGGTCGGACAGCTGGCGGCGGTGCCCGTCATGATCCCGGGAGCCGAGGAGATCGTCGTCCGGTGGGGCGATGGCCACCGGAGCCGCTACCGCCTTCGGTGGCTCCGCGACTGCTGCCCCTGCGAGCACTGCCGCGGTGACGGGTCCGGGCGGCGGCGGGCCGATCTCCGCGCCGTCCCCTGCGACCCCCGCCCCGAATCCGCGGCCGTCGTCGGCCCGACGCTCCTCCTGCGCTGGGAGGACGGGCACCACACCAGCCGGTTCGACCTCGACTGGCTCCAGGACCACTGCTGCTGCCCGGCCCACCTCGACGACCGGCGGCGTGGTGGCGACCGGCAGGCCGTCCCGTCGGGGACGACCCGCGGCGACCGGCCCGCCAGCACCGGCGGCGGCGCGGCCGGTCCGGCCGTTACGAGCTGGCCAGCGCCAATGGCCTGGTCGGCGGTGGCCGGCGACGACCGTGCGCTCGCCGACTGGCTGGCGACCGTCGGTCCCGACGGCTGGCCCACCTGACCGGTGTCCCGGACGGCGACACCGGCCTCTTGGCCGTCGTCGCCCGCTTCGGCTACGTCCGCGAGACCAATGACGGCCGCATCTTCGACGTCCCGGCGGACGTCGGCCCGGCCGGGCCGCTCCACACCGCCAACCCGTACCGCCGACGGGCCCCATCGCTCCAGCTGCTCCACCGCGTCGCCCCGCCGGCGGGGGGCGGCGGCAACGGCAACAGCGAGACGATCCTGGTCGACGGCTTCCGGGCCGCCGACGTCCTGCGGGCCGAGCGGCCGGAGGCGTTCGCCCAACTGGCGACGTGGCCGGTGCGGTGGCGCTACGCGGACGAGCGGTCGACCTCGTCGCCGAGGCGCCGGTCGTCGAGCTCGGAGCGGGCGGCGCGGTCGTGTCGATCCGCTTCGACGAGCGGCTCGCGTGCCCCTGCAACTCGACCCCGACGTCGTCGACCTGCACCTGCTGGCGCTCCGGCGGTTCGCCACCATCCTCGACCGACCGCAGCTCCAGGTCCGGCCCGTCCTCGACGCCGGTGACGTCGTCCTGCTCGACGGCCGCCGGATGCTGCACGGCTGGGCCGCCGACGAGCCGGCCGCGCGGCGGCGCTCCGCGGCTGCTACGTCGACCGGGACGGGCTCGACAGCCGGCTGGCCGTCCTGCGGCGCCGAGCTGGCGATGCCGAAGCGGCCCGATCCGGCTCGACACCGGCCGGCTCGACACCGGCCGGCTCGACGCAGGCCGGCTCGACGCCGGCTCGACGCCGGCCGGTCCGAGACGACCCAGGCCGAGAGGGCGCGGCCCGAAGGTGGCGATCGGCCGATGAACGTCGTTACGGCCGACGGCGTGCTCGGCATCCTCCGCACGAGCGGTCGCGGGACTTACCTGGGCGAACCGGTGACCGTCGCCGAGCGCTCGCGGCAGGCGGCCCGAG
>CAVUYB010000027.1:0-82263 GCA_963745595.1 uncultured Actinomycetota bacterium
ACTTTCTCCAGCTGTACGCCTCCGAGACCTGGGAGTTCGCAACCGCACCACAGGTGGTTCGCCGGATCACGGCAGCGCACGTGGCCGGTGGGAAGCCGGTCGCCGACCGCCAGATCGAGCGGGGCATATACGAGTCCCGGTATGAGCAGCTGCGTCCGACCCAGCTGCAGTACGTGAACGCGATGGTCGATCTGCTCGACGAGATTCCGGGGTCGGGGCCGCGTGTTCGGTCGGGGGACGTGGCTAAAGAACTGGGGCGTGGGTTGAGCCAGGTCTCGCCCACGCGGGACTCTCTAATCCGGGCCGGCGTGATCCACGCCCCGACCCACGGCGAGCTCGAGTTCTCGGTTCCGGGCTTCGACGACTACCTCCGGCGTCGCCGGGAGGAGTAGGTGTCGAGCCGAAGGTGCGGCCGAGCGGAACGTCATCACAGAGCAGGATGCTCGCCAGAAGAGGATCCTTCCGTCAAAGTCCAGTTCAGGAACTGCGGACAGCGTTGTCGGCATCCACAGGGACCTCCTGGGACTGGATCAGCGACGCTGACGCGGGCGCTGCCCAGGAGTCGCGGCCGCCGGATCGTCGGGCCAGTGGTGGCGGGGATAACGCGTCGCCATCTCCCGGCGGACCGCCGCCCAGCTCCCGATCCAGAACCCCGGGAGGTCGCCGGTGATCTGGATCGGCCGCCCGGCGGGGGAGAGGACTTCGACCGTGACCGGGATCCGACCGTTCGCGATCGTTGGGTGGATGGCGGTGCCGTACAGGTCCTGGGCGCGCACTGCGATTCGAGGATGCTCACCGTCGTAGGCGACCGGGGCGCTCTTGCCGCTGGCGAGGAGGACCGCGTTCGGCACGAGTCGGTCGAGATCCGCGACCCGGCCACCGAGGCGGGAACGGATGACGCTGGCCATGTCGACGCGCTGGAGGTCAGCTCTGCCCGTCGCTCGCCCGAGAAGTGGGGTGAGCCACGCGCCAACGTCGGTGGCGAGCGCATCGTCGGTGCACGCCGGCCAAGCCTCACCGAAGGCGGCACGTGCCCACCCGACGCGTGCCTGGAGAATTCGCGCCGCACTTGACCACCCGAGAGGCGCCAGGCCGGTCGAAATAACGTGGGCGACAAGCGCCGCAGTGGTCTCCGGCCCTGGCTGCGGGGAAGTTCGGACCGTGCCGAGGACGAGCGCGTCGAGGACACGCTCGGTCGTCGCCCGCAGATCATCCACACCGTCGTCCCATGCAACCCGGACGACAGTCACGATCCCCTCCCCGCCGATCGACTCGACGTCCTCACGGTCGAGTACCGCGGCGAGGCGGATCCGGCCCTCGCCGCGAGCGGCGCGGTCCGCGCCGTCTATCTCGGCCGCGACGAGCCACCCGGCCCCGGTCAGTGGGTCGTGTTCGGGGAGCGCTGCGGCCGAGCCGTGGCGCAACCGATAGCGGGCACCGCCGCGCAACTGCGCGATCCGGTCGGGGTAACCGAGAGCGAGCAGCGGACCGGGATCAGCCGTCAGACTGCTGCCTGCCGGCAACTTGGCGCGCCGGAGCAGCTCGTCGGCACGGCGGCGTACCGTTGCGGCGTCCGCTCCGTCGACCGCGAGCCAGCGCGAGCCGTCGCCGGTGAGCGCGGCGAGGCGCTCCGCGACGTCCGCGCTCACCGGGGAGTCCCGCCCGCCGCGCCGGGCGATGTCCCGTTCCGAGAGCATCGCGGCGAGGAGCGCGGCCACCCGGCGGTCGTCGGCCGGCGTTTCGATCACCATTCGGGCGAGTCTCGGGTGGAGTGGAAGCTCGAGCATTCGACGTCCGAGATCGGTCAGACGGCCGTCGGCCAGCGCGCCGAGCTCGATCAACAGGGAGGCCGCGACGGCGAGGGCGCCCGACGGCGGCGGGTCGAGCCATCGGAGGGCCTCGGCGGGCGCCCCCCAGGCGGCGAGTTCGAGCGCAAGGGGCGTGAGGTCCGCACCGGCGATCTCGGGATCGGGCCATTCTCGCCGTTTGAGGTGCTCGGATTCGGACCACAGCCGGTAGGCCACGCCGGGTGCGGTGCGGCCAGCGCGACCAGCACGTTGGTCGGCTGACGCACGGGAGGTCGTGATCGTCCGCACCCGACTGAGGCCACTCGCGGGGTCGAACGCCGGTCGCCGGGCCAAACCGCTATCGATGACGATCGTGACGCCCTCCACGGTCACGCTCGACTCCGCAATATCGGTCGCAACGACGACCCGGCGACGCGCACCCGCACGCAACGCTCGGTCCTGCTCCGCGGCCGGCAGCATGCCGTGAAGTGGGAGAACGTCGACGCCACCGATACCGCCCAGCATGCGGATCGCCGTTCTGATCTCACCGGTCCCGGGGAGGAATACCAGTACATCCCCAGGGTCGCGTTCGAGCGCATGATGCACCGCCGTGGCGACACCGTGTTCCAGACGGGCGTTCGTTCGCCGCGGCATCCAACGGAGATCAATCGGGAATGACCGTCCCCGGCTCGACACGAATGGCGCATCCCCGAGAAGGACGGAGATCGGGCCCGAGTCGAGAGTCGCAGACATGACGAGGACGCGAAGCTCCGGCCGGAGGCCCTCGCGGGCGTCGAGCGTGAGTGCCAGGCCGAGATCCGCCTGGAGGTGGCGCTCGTGGAACTCGTCGAAGATGACGAGCGCGACGCCGTCGAGCGTGGGGTCTCGCTGAAGGCGTCGGGTGAGAATGCCATCGGTGACGACCTCGATCCGGGTCGCCGCCGAGACCCGGCGTTCGTCACGGGTCGAGATACCGACGGTCTCCCCGACACGCTCGCCGAGGAGTGCCGCCATCCGCGCCGCCGCAGCACGGGCCGCGACCCGGCGGGGCTCGAGCAGGAGCATGCGGCCGCCATCCATCCACGGCTCACCCAACAGGCGAAGGGGAACGATCGTCGTCTTGCCTGCGCCCGGCTCAGCCTGGAGGACTGCAGAGCCGATCCCGGAAAGCGCAGTGCGGAGCTCGGCGATGACCGCTTCGACCGGAAGGTCGGTCCTAGTCGGGTGGGGGACAGTGACCATGGGTCAGGGTACGGCAGCTACGTGCTCTCGAACGCCGATCGTCGGGGCGGTAGTGTGATCCGGTATCGCCACCGAACTGACGCCGACTGAACTCATGCACGGCAACTCCGAAGACCACAATCATGTCCGGCTAGCTGAACGACGGCCTTGGTGGCGGCCACTGGGAGGTGGCCTCCGATGGCGGCCTGTTCGCGTTTCTGAGTGCCGTCAGTCCGCACCGTCAAAGGGTGCGTCGTAGGCAAACACCCCGCCGTCGGATCCGACGAGCCAGTAACCGCCCGTGGCATTGTCCGGCGCCATGCCGACGATCGGGGCGTTGAGGACGAGGCTCCCGGTGCTCCCCCAGAACGGTGCGGTGTTGAAGGCGAAGATGCCGCCGTCGGAGGCCACCAACCAGTAGCCGTTGTCGCCAGACGTCGGGGCCATGCCGTTGATCGGTTTGTTGAGTCGAAGGTTGCCGGTACTGCCGAAGAACGGTGCTGTGCCGAACGCGAAGATCCCGCCGTCAGAGGCAACGAGCCAGTAGCCGCCCGCCTTGGCATCCGCGGCGATGCCCACCACGGGGGCGTTGAGGGCTTTGCCGCCCATCGATCCGTAGTACTTGGCATCGCCGAACGCGAAGACGCCGCCATCGGAGGCGACCAACCAATAGCCGCCACCATCGGGAGTGGGGGCGAGGTTCACGACCGGGGCATTGAGGGGCTTGTCCGCCCATCGAGCCGTAGAACTTGGCGTCACCGAACGAGAAGACCCCACCATCGCTCGCCACGAGCCAGTACCCGCCGCCGTCGGGGGTCGAGACGATGTGGGCAATGGCGGCATTGAGCGGCGTGTTGGCCATCGACCCGTAGCTCGGCACGCCGTGGGCCGACACGGCGCCCTCGGCGTCGGTGAGCCAGTAGCCCGATCCGCTGTTCGGGGCGGCGATGCCCGTCACCGGGCCCGGAAACGTACTGGCCTGTCCCGAGTTGGGATTGACCATGAGCGACGACTCGTCGACCGCTTGGAATGCGCTGGCCGGCACCTTCTTCAGTTCGTTGACGAGCGACGGCGGCCACGCGTTTGTGGCCGCACCTCCGAAGTACCAGTTGCTGCCGTTGTCGGCGAGGATGAGCCCGTACTGCTGCATGGCACGAAGCACGACCTGCGCTTGGGCGGAGAACCCGCTGAGGTTGAATGTCGACTTCAGACGGAACCGGGCGCCCATAGGCGGGAGGTCCGGGTCTGTTCGTGTTCCGGCCTCATGTCGGGCCGGCCAGATGAAGCTGGTGTCGGTATGCGTCGGCGGTCATTCGGATGGCATGCGTGATGCTTCCCGATTGCACCTCGTCGTAGCGCACGAGCCCGGGAAGGATCGGGAGTCCGGCGGCATCGGCCGACGTCCAACCGGCCGGTCGCAGGGCGTTCGACCGGAGGTTCCAGATCGCACCTGAACCCGCCGTTGACCCGGTCGGGCTGTACCGGGCGTCGTAGAGCTCGTAGAGGGTGCAGCTTGTCGGATCGACCATGAGCGCGTGGCGGTCGCCTGTCGAGGCTTGCCCACCCTCGATCGGCGTGTTGGGACCGAACGGGTAGGGCCCGGGGTCACTCTGTGTCGTGTACTGAAACGAGACGTTGACGAACGGTTGGCTGGGCTGGACCACCGTGTAGGGGATGCCGTAGGGGACTGTCTGGTTTGTCGCCGGACCAAATGTGGGATGCAGGTTGGTCGTGGCCGAATTCATGCTGGCCAGCCACGCTGTGGAGAGCGCGTTGACGGGCAGGTTTGTGATCCGGGTGTTCCAGACGTTTGTCGACGGGAACATGGGGCAGTTCGGGGCGCCGGGGACCGGGGTGCCGGCCGATGACACGGTCGTGGCGATGAACGACGTGGTCGCAACCATCGGGCTGGCGACGATCGCGATGCCACCGAGGACACGGAGCAGACGTCGTGACCCCATCCTGGCCCCTTCCCATCACCGAACGATCAGAGTCTCGCACAGGGCCACAACGAGACACCCTGATGACGTGCTCTCTGTGTCGGGGGTCGATGAGGTCGTACATCGGTCGGCCCCAGAGCGGGTCAGGCCCGAACGCCTGGGTGGCACCATGCCGTCGAGGGCCAGGGTCAGCGCGCGGTTGGCGGCGGTGGCCCGTGCCGCCGCCCCGTCGGCCCTCGTCATGGCCCCCCTGACCATGAGCAGCACCAGGAAGACGTCGTCGAGGGACGCGTCGCGGCGCAGCGCTCCGGCGGCCTTGGCGTCGGACAGCGGACGTTTCATCAGCTCGGCGATCCGCTGTCGGTGCTGGTCGAGCTCGGAGCCGACGCAGGCGTCGCGGCGCGCCAGTTCACCCAGGGCATAGAGGTCGCCCATGCTCTCGATGAGACTTCGTAGCAGGACGAAGAAGGCGTCCGGGTCGCCGGCGTAGTCGTTCGCGAGCTGGGTGAGGCGCTCGAGCTGCTCGACGAGGATCTCGGCCGCCAGGGCCCGCCGGTCCTCGAAGTTGCGATAGAGCGTCGCCTGGCCCACGCCAGCGTGACGGGCCACCTCGCACATGGAGACGTCGGCGGACTCGGCGAACAGCTGGCGGGCGGCGTCGAGGATCGCCCGCCGGTTACGCATGGCGTCACTGCGCAGCTGGCTGTTGGTCAACGGACACCCCCGGCGAGAGGGTACAACCGGACAGGTCTCTCCGCAAGGGACAAATCTCTCTCAACGATCCTGGTGATCACTATTAACAAACTGGACATAGTAGTCCGTTTATTGCTAGAACCCCAAAGGATGCGCCAAGGTCCTCTTGCCGGTCGCTACGCCGCCGTGGCGGCGATGGTGATGTTCGCACTGATTCCCTATCTGGCGTTGTCCTCCGCCCTCGGCCCGATCACGCCGATCATCGCCAAGCAGCTGCACACGAGCCTGCAGACGATGAGCCTGGGCTCGGGCCTCGGGAATGCCGCCTACGCGGTCGGCACGGTGCTGGCGGTCCAGTTCGCCCAGCACCTGCCGCAGCGGAGGATGGTGGTCCTCTATGCGGCGGTGCTGTTGATCGGATCGGTCCTGGCCGCGGCGGCGCAGGACCCGGTCATGTACATCGCCGGTCACGTGCTCCAGGGCCTCTGCACCAGTCTCTTGCTCATCGCCGCCGTGCCACCGCTGGCGATCGGCTTTCCGCCGGACAAGCTCCGCATCACGGTCGTGATCATGAACATGTGCATCTTCGGGGCGGTTGCGCTGGGCCCCTTCATCGGCGGTCTGCAGGCGGAGTCGGACGCCTGGCGGCCACTGTTCTGGATCGTCGCCGGGATCGCGGCCGTGGCCCTTCTGTTGACCGTCTTGACGTTCGAGGACTCGCCGCCCGCCAATCCCGACTCGCCGCGTGACTTCCCGGCGATCGGGCTCGCCGTCGTCGGGTGCGTGGCCGCCTTCTTCGGCGTGTCGGAGCTCACGAGCCACCGCTTCTTGGATCCGGAGGTGATCCTCCCGCTGGTGGGTGGCGTGGCCGTCATCATCGCCCTGGTCGTCTACCAGTACCGGGCCAAGCGACCGCTGCTGACGATCCGCAGCATGCTGACGAGCTCGATCCCGGTCGCCGGGATCGCCGTGGCGCTGTTCGCGGCGGCGGCCTCGGTGTCGGCGACGGTGCTCACGGCGAGCGTGTTGGTCGGAAGGTACAGCCCGCTGCACATCGGACTGCTCTACCTGCCCGAGGTCGGGGGCGCGGTGATCACGGCGGTCGCGCTCGGGGTGGTCATCAGGAGGCGGTCTCTGCACTATCTCCCGCTGGTCGGCATGGTCGCGCTGGCGGCCGGGATCGCGGTGTTCCGGATCGAGGTGCCCTCCAGCCAGGCGCTCACGCTGGTCGGCTCGGGATTGACGGGGATCGGGCTCGGAGCCACCGTCGCGCCCGCGCTCTTCGTTGCTGGCTTCTCACTGGCCGCCGCGAATCTCCAGCGCGTGCTCGCTATCGTCGAGCTCCTCCGGGCCGTGGCCGCGTTCATGGTGGCGCCGATCTTCGTCTACTTCGCCTCGACCGCCTCCGGTGGCGTCGACGCCGGTACCGCCACCGCGCTCTGGGTGGGGCTCGGGCTGGCGATCGCCGGTGCCGCTGATCGGCGTCGTCATCTACGCTTTCAGCGGCGCGCGTCCGCAAGCGGCCGATCTCGATCGCTTCCTGGCCGGAACGGACCCGGGGTGGTACTCGCCACCGCTGCTGGCCAGGATCCGCTCCCGCCGGGTGGTCGCCACGCCGGTGAGCGAAGGAGCCGACTGACATGACGGTCGAACCGGGAACAGCCGAGACTGCCCAGCGCGAAGTTGTCGTGGCGCTCGGCCCGGTGCTGTTCGCCTACGACGGCTCCGAGCTCGCCGCGTTCGCCATCGAGCAGGCCGGCCGGCAGCTCGCGACGGCGCGAGACGCGCTGGTGGTCTGCGTCTGGCAACCGGCCGATGTCGGCTTTTCCCCGGTCGAGGGCCAGCACTTCGACGCCGCCAACGCAACGGAAGTGCATCAGGCGGCGGAGGAGACCGCGGCATACGGCGCATCGCTGGCCGAGACGGCCGGGTTCCGGGCCCGGGCGCTCGCCGTCGAGGCCGCGCCCAGCTGGAAAGGGATCGTCCAGACGGCGACGCGACCGCAATGCCAGCCTCATCGTGATCGGCTCGCATCGCCACCGCGGACTGGTGGGGCACATGGTCGGCAGCGTGGCCGCGGCGGTGGTGGCCCACGCCGAACCCCCGGTCCTGCTCGTGCACCCGCGAGCCTGAACGCCGAGCCGCCGCCCTGGAGCAGCGCCTCTGCTCGAAGGGGTCTTCAGCCTTCGCCGACCGAGAGTTCTGGAACGATGAGCACCGGACGTCGGGTGTGCGACGCGAGCGTGTGCGAGACGCTACCGAGCAATGCAGTGCGCAGAGCGCCCCGGCCCCGTTGGCCGCAGACGATCAAGCGAGCGGAGAGGTCGTCCGCGCTCTCCAGGATGGCCTTGGCGATCCCTTCGAAGGACTCCCTGGTCATCGGCGAGGCCTGGTACCCATGCTCGCTCGCTCGGAGGGCTCCCTCTGCGGCCATTGATCGGGCATAGGACTCCTCCTCCGCGTCGAGATCCGCTCCTCCGGTGGTCCCGGCGGCGAAAGCGCCGGCCAGAGCCAAGCGGGTGGCAACCGTCTCCCAAACCGTGAGCACAACGGCGTCCGCCGGTCGATCGATCAGCTCGACCGCCGCCCTCATGGCGCCCCGTGATCCTTCAGAACCGTCGAAGCAGAACAGCACGGGTCCGCGCGGGCTTTCTCCCGTCATGAACACCCTCTCTTTCTCGAGGCCTCAGACGCTTTCTAGCACCGACACATGGCCGGGAGCCCACCCCAATGCGGACTGGTAGGCAGTCGACGCGTCAGGGTGGTCGCGGTTCGCGCAGAGGCCGATGTACCCGTCAGGGCGGATCACGAGCAGGGCGATCTCGTCGCCCTCGACGCGGTGAGCGGCGATGCCATCACGTCCCTCCAGCGGCTCGCGGTCGTCGAACGTGGACGTGGACGTGGCGACCATCGCCGCCGCGACGAGCGATGGGTGCGTCGCCGACCGACGGACGCGCCGATCCGGGCCAGTTCCTCGCGGTCAGCCGATCGATCCGCCGATGAGCACGGCGGTGTGGCCGGCCCGGTTGATCGAGATCGTGGAGCATGCGGTCCTCGTCGTCGCCGACGCGGACCGGGATCACATCGGGAAGTCGCTGACCCGGGTCGAGCGCGGCGCTCGTGGCGCCCAGCACGATGGGAGAGGTCCCGTAGTCGATGTCGAGCTCCGCCTCGGCGATGACCTCCTGGTGCCGTGACGTCGGGTCGGCGAAGGCCGCCCGCAGGGCCTCGTCTCGATCCCGTCGTTCGCGGGGATCGGTCAGGGTGTGCGCGTGCTCGGCGACGTCTCCCGATCGGGTGATCATCTCGGCCACCGGACGTCGTTCGGCGTCGTAGCTGTCCAGCAGATCAGCGCGGCAGTGGCCCTGACAGACGAGTGCGAGCTTCCAGGCGAGGTTGAAGGCATCTTGGATGCCGCTGTTCATCCCGTGGCCCTGGGATGGCGAGCAGACGTGGGCCGCGTCACCGGCGAGGAGCACGCGACCGGCCCGAAACTGCGTCGCCACCTTCGTGTGGCAATGGAACCGCGCCGCGTTCGCCACGTCCTTCAGGACCACCTCGGGGTGGTAGCGGAGGATCGTGGAGGAGGCGTCGGCCACGAGGTCGGAGTCGGGAGAAGTCGGTCGCAGGTAGACCCGCCAACGCTGGCCGGGCAGCGCGGTCAAGATGACCGGGGTCTCGTCCAGGTAGGCGTAGTTGGCCTCGAAGGACTCCGGCCAGCCGGACGCGGTGACATCGAACACGGCCCATGGCTCGGGGATGTCGTGACCGGTCATGTCGATGCCGCTCAGCTGACGGGTGAGGCTGTGCAACCCGTCGCAGCCGACCACCCACCCGAACAGTGACTGCTCGACCACGCCGTCGTGCTCGATGCCGGCGACCACCCCGTCTGGGCCCTGTTCCAACGTGACCAGTTGACGCGAGCGGGAGATGTCGCCGCCCTGTTGGCGGAGGTAGTCGGTGAGGATCGACTCGGTCACCTCTTCGGAGAGGCCGAGGTTGAACCCGTGACGACTGCCACAGGTCGAGAGGTCGATCTCTCCCAGCAGGCCGCCGTCCGAGTAGAGGCGGGCCGCTCGCTGTTTGACGCCGGCACCGAGAAAGGAGTCGAGAATGCCGATGGACTCGAAGATCTCGAGAGAGCGCGGATGCACGACCGTCGCCCGATCCCAGTGCATCGGTCCAGGTTGGGCGTCGACGAGATGGCATGGCACGCCGCGGCGGTGAAGCTCGGCCGCCAAGAGCAGGCCCGTCGGCCCGGCGCCGACCACCAGGACTGGTGGGCCAGGGTTCATCGTCAACGATCCGGATACCGGACTGGCCACCGTCGGCTCGACTTTCACCCGCGTCGGAGCCTAAACGCGCTGGACGTGAGAAAGGAACCACGCGAATGTTGTCGCGCCAGCCTCATTGACGAACCAATGGTGCTCGACATCATGGAAGAGGAGCCGGGCCCGTGGATATGCGCCTCGAGGTGGTGGTGGTGCCGGTTTCTGATGTCGATCGGGCCAAGGCGTTTTACGAGAGCCTGGGGTGGAGGCTCGATGCCGACGTGCCCGGCGAGGGCGGCTTTCGGGTGGTCCAGCTCACGCCACCGGGCTCGGCATGCTCGATCATCTTCGGCGCCGAGGTCACCGCGGCGGCACCGGGCTCGGCCGAAGGATTGCATCTGGTCGTCTCCGACATCGAGGCGGCGCGGGCCGAGTTGTCCGAGCGTGGCGTCGAGGTGAGCGAGATCTTTCATGACACGGGCGGAGTGTTCCACCACGCCGGAACCGCGGCACGGGCTCCGGGACCGGCACCGGACCGCCAGAGCTACGGCTCGTTCGTTTCGTTCAGCGACCCGGATGGCAACGGGTGGTTCGTCCAAGAGATCACGACGCGCCTTCCGGGCCGCTGAGATGAGCAGTTACGACGTCATCGTCCTGGGCGGCGGCTCGCCGGGTGAGCACTGCGCGGGGGAGTTGGCCGACGGTGGATTGCGGGTCGCTCTCGTCGAACGCAGTCTCGTCGGCGGCGAGTGCTCCTACTGGGCGTGCGTCCCGTCCAAGACGCTGTTGCGCCCCGGCGAGGCCGCGCACGCGGCACGCGAGGCAGCCGCCAGCGCGGAGGTGGACGTCGACGAGGCACTGGCCTGGCGGGATTTCATGGTCTCGGACTACTCCGACGTGGGCCAGGAACACTGGCTGGCGGACAAGGGCATCGACCTTCTGCGGGGCACCGGTCGACTGGCCGGAACCGGCGTGGTCGAAGTCGATGGCGTACGCCACACCGCGTCCCACATCGTCTTGGCCACCGGCTCGGATCCGGTCGTGCCGCCGGTCCCCGGCCTGGCCGACTTGCCGGACGTCTGGAGCAACCGCGAAGTAACTGGCATGAAGGCGGTCCCGCGGCGGCTTTTGATCTTGGGGGGCGGGCCGGTCGGTGTCGAGATGGCCCAAGCCGTTCGCCGCCTGGGCGGCGAGGTGGCCCTGGCCGACGCGGCCGAACGCGTGCTCGCCCGAGAGCCAGCGCCGTTGGGCGACGCGCTCGGCGATGTGCTGCGGGACGACGGGGTCGAGTTGCTCTTGGGCGCGTCGGTGACCGAGGCACGACGCGACGGCGAGGAGTACGTCTTGGCCCTCGGTGACGGTCGAGAGTTGCGTGGCGACCGACTTCTCCTGGCCACCGGTCGGCGCCCCCGCGTGGACGGGATCGGCCTGGACTCGGTCGGCGTCGTCGCCGACAAGCACGGCATTCCCGTCGACGCCCACCTCCGCGTCGGTGAAGGGCTGTGGGCGGTCGGTGACGTCACCGGTGTGCGGCTGCTCACGCACGTCGGCAAGTACCAGGGTGAGGTCGTGGCCGCCAATATCCTCGGTGAGCCCCGCGTGGCCAACTACGAGGCCATTCCCGCGGTCGTCTACACCGACCCGCAGGCCGCGTCGGTAGGCGCCCCCGACGACCGGTTCACTGCCACGACCCCGTTGTCGGACGTGACGAAGACGGCCACGTATACCCGCGCCTACGCGCAGTCCAAGGGCTTTCTGACGCTCTTGAGCGACGGCGAACGGCTGACCGGCGCCTACGCACTGGGCCCTGAGGCCGGTGAGTGGCTGCAGCAGGCCACGCTGGCCATCCGGGCGAGCGTGCCCCTCGACGTGTTGCGCGACACCATCCAGCCGTTCCCGACCTTCTCGGAGATCTACGTCGCTACCCTCAAGGGTCTCCGCACCCAGATCGCCGCGGCGGGTCGGTAGTGAAACGGGGGAGAGGGTTCGCGACTACGCCGCGTCCGTGTCGAGCGTGACGACCTCGCGAACCCGTGCCCCCAGGGCGGCCGCGATGTCGCCGAGCCGCGCCAGGCTGGCCGAGGCGTACCCGGTGGATTCGTAACGCTGAACTTGTTGTTCGGCCACCCCGAGCCGTTCAGCCAGCTGGCGTTGGGTCCATCCCTTGGAGATCCGGGCCTTGACGAGGGCGGTGGCGAGCTCCGGGAGTGAGGTGGCTTCGAAGGTGGTGAGAGTTCCCGCCCGGAGTTGTTCGTACTCATCGACCTCAGCCCGGAGATCCGCGGCCTGGGAACGCAGCGCGTCGAGCTCGAGAGAGCGGAGCTTCGCACCGGCGGGGTCGCCTTTCGCCGCTTCGAGGTTGGCGACGGCTTCTTCGAACTTGGCCAGATGTGCTTTGGTGGCTCGGTACTGCACTTCGTTGGTGATCACTGTTCGATCCTCCTCGGGTCAATCACGACGATCCCCTTCCGTCCGCTGTCTCGTTCGTTCTGGAAGAAGTCGGCAAACTCCAGGCCGCTGGCCCTCTCCACCACGTTGGGGAGGAGCTCGCCGCCAAATCGCTGTTTCTGTGCCCGTCGACCATCCGAGAAGTCCGTGAGGACGCCGTCAATCTGATCGAGGTCGACGCCGGCGGGGTCCCAGACGACGTCAAAGTCTCCCGGCTCTTCCTTGTCGGTGACAAAGCTGCCGTTGATCCACACCTTCGAACATCCAGCCTCGGCGAGCAACGTCAGCGCTTCGCCGAGACCGTCGAGAAGTTGGCGTCGTCGTCGGTTCCAGCCGAACCGGTCGACGACCTCCTCCCAAGTTGCTTCGTGTTCACCCGGCGGGAGCCGACCGGTTGGGGACACGAACGGCGGGATCGCCACACCACAACTTTATCATTGTGGTAAAGGGAGCGACCCCAACCTTGGCAAGGTTGGGGTCGCCAGCCCCGAGTTCCCTCGCTGGCCCCACGAGCGCCAGCTCGGCACGGTCATCGACTGTTCAGCTGGCTGACGCCTCCCGGGCCAGCCGGGCCCGCTCGACCTGGCGGTCGAGGATCTCCCGAGCATCGGCCGCGTCACGATGGGCCACCCGGGTCTTGACCGGTCCGCGCGTCGAGTCGAGGTGCACGGACGCCAGCCGCAGCGCCCGCTCGAACGGCCCGGCGGTGATGCGGAGGCTCTGCGTCCGCTCGTGCGGCACGACGTCGACGGTGCGGGAGAGCATCCCGTGGCGGACGACGAACAGCCGGTCGTTCGCTCCGGCGAGCTCGAACCGCCACCAGAGCGGCGCCCGCACCGCGGCGCGGCGCGGCGGCCGCGTCAGCGGGATCTCGTGCAGGTCGACGCCGCCGAGCAGCCAGCCGACGAAGCGCTCCGCGTACTCACGGTCGGCCACCGGGATCAGCATCGTCCGGCGGCTGGCGTCGGCCCGGCCGTAGCCGGCGACGTTCATCCGCACCTGCGCCCAGCCGAACGGCCGCCACGACAGCGGTTGGTGGATGAGGACAGCCTGGATGCGGCCGGGCGGGACGGTCTGTCGGGCGGTCGAGAACAGCCCGTGGCGGACGCGCAGCCCGTCGACGGAGTCGGCGACGGTGAAATCCCAGAACGTATTGAGCTGCTTCCAGACCGCGAGGACGAAGGCGATGCCGATCGAGACGAAGAGCGCGACGCCGAGGCCGGCGGTGGCCTTATGGCCGTTCTGATTGCCGACGATCGCCAGCGCCGGTCCGATGGCGAGCAGCAGGAGCCGCCACGACACCATCTGGAGGAGCACGGACCCGACGAGTTGGCCGTGCGGCACGTGCAGCAATGGGCGCTCCGGCGTCTCGACCGTGTCGGCCGCCCCGTCATGGCCGCCGCCGGTCGACCGGGCGAGCAGATCGGCCCGCAGCTGCTGGGCGACCGGCGCGGCCACGTACCGGAGCCGGACGGCCGCCCGCTCGCTACCGGCCGTCGTCACCTTGACCTCGGCCAGGCCGAAGATCCGGGCGGAGAACGGCTCGAGGACGTCGACGCTCTGGACGCGGTTCAGGCGGATCCGTTTCGACTGCTTCTGGAGCAGGCCGCTGTCGATCCGCAGCTCGCCGCCGGACAGGTGGTAGCTCGTCACCGCCACCGTGATCAGGCCCCGGATGACGACGACGACGGCCAGGCCGCCGAAGATGGCGGTCTGGATCCACCGCCCGCCCGATCCCGACGACGACGCGTGGTCGACCAGGCCGAGCAGGAGCAAGAAGACGAGGAGGCCGAGGACCTTCCCGCCGAGGGCGACGGGGGTCAGCGGGTGGAGCCGGAACGTCTCGTCCGGCTCGCCGACCCCTGAACCGCCGGCGGGCGAAGTCGGCTCAGAGCCCGGCGGCATGCGCCTCCCCGAGCGCGGTCAGGCTGTCCCGTAGCGCCGCCGCGATATCCGGCGTCAGGCCGCAGACTTCGGCGTCGGTCGTCGCCGCCGCGGTGTGCAGCTTGACGCGGACGAGGCCGAACGCCCGCTCGATCGGCCCGGCCTTGACGTCGACGAGCTGCATCCGGCCGTACGGGACGACGGTCAGCTTCTTGAACATCGCGCCGTGCGTGACGAGCAGGTCGTCATCCCGTTCGAGGTAGCCCCACGACCGGAGATTGCGGCCGACCGCGAACCACGCCCAGACGAGCAGGACGACGCCGGCGACGCCGATGACCAGGGCGGCGACGGTCGACGCGAACGCCACGCCGACGACCACGCCGGCCAGCGGGACCAGGAGGGCGAAGAGGACGACCCGCCGCATCCGGGCCAGCCGGGGCGAGACGCGGGACCAGGTACGGCCGGGCGGGGTCTCGAACGCGTCCATCCTGCGAACTTACCCGTCGCGCCCGTCGACGATCGATGCCGCGAACCCGTACGCTGGCGGCATGACCGAGCAGATCGACCCGTCGGTACCGCCGAGCGGAACCGGTTGCGTGGAGTGTCTCGCCGCCGACGGTTGGTGGTTCCACCTCCGCCGCTGTGTGACGTGCGGCCACATCGGCTGTTGCGACTCGTCGCCCGCCCAGCATGCGTCAGCCCACGCCCGGACCACCGGCCACCGGGTCATCCGCAGCTTCGAGCCCGGCGAAGGCTGGTTCTGGGACTACGGCACGGACCAGGAGGTGACCGGACCGCCGTTGGCCGCGCCGGAGCACCACCCGCTGGACCAGCCGGTGCCCGGTCCGGCCGGTCGCGTGCCGGCGGACTGGCAGTTCCACCTGCACTGAGCGGACGCGGGCCGGTCAGTCCGCCAGGTAGCGCTCGGCGAGGGCCGGCGGCGCGGACGACAGCCAGGCGTCGACGATGGCCCCTTTCAGCGCGGCCTTCGTGACTCCGTCGAGCCGGATCAGGATCGCCGCGTAGCCGTCGAAGTGGGGGATCGTGAAGAACGCGGCCGGACCGGCCGCGAGCACGGCCTCCTTCTCGCCGAGATCGGCGACGCGGGTGGCGACGATCGGCCCGACCGGCACCGGTGCGTCGCCGAACCGCTTGATGTCGGCCTTCGAGAACGGCCGCTCCCAGGCGAAGGCCTTCCCGGCGACGAACCACGTCCGGTGGCCGTGGCGTTCGTTCTCGGTGACCTCGGGCAGGGCCAACGCGGTCCGGGCGGCATCGTCGACGGTGGCCACGGCCAGCCACGGTACCGGCGGTCGGGCGGCGACGCCGCGGCCCGCCGTCCGACCGGCTTGTTCAGTCCACCGGCGGGGCTCGGTCAGGGACGGGCGTCGCGGACCCGCACCCGGAAGATCGTGCCGGCACCGAGGCTCGATGTGACGTCGATCTCCCCCCGGTGGAGGTCGACGATCGCCTTGACGATCGACAGGCCGAGGCCACGGCCGCCGTCGCGCCCGTCCGGAACGTTCGACGCCCGGAAGAACTGTGTGAAGACGTGGGGGACGTCGTCGTCGGGGATGCCCATGCCGGTGTCGGCGATGTCGACCTGCCAGCCGTCGTCGATCGGCGAGCCGCGGACGGCGATCCGGCCGCCGGGCGGGGTGAACTTCACCGCGTTCGACAAGAGGTTGTCGAAGAGCTGGCCGAGCCGTTCGCCGTCGCCGGTGACGGGCGGACCGTCGACGATGTCGGCGTCGAGCGCGAGACCTCGGGGCGCGGCGGACGGTGCCATGGCGTGGACGGCGCGGCGGAGGCAGTCGGCGACGTCGACCGGGCCGACGGACAGGGCGACGGTGCCGGCGGCCAGGTGCTCGAGGTCGACGAGGTCGCCGCTCAGCCGCATGACCTGCCGGGCGTTGCGCAGGATGGTGTCGACGTAGCCGACCTGCGCCGCGTCGCCGGCCGGCCCGAGCGCGTCGCGCAGCAGCTCGGCGAACCCGATGATCGACGTCAGCGGGTTCCGCAGCTCGTGGGAGACCGTCGCCATCGCCGCCGTTTTATGGGTGTCGATCTTCGCCAGCTCGTCGAGCAGGGCGCGACGTTCCGTCACGTCCCGGGCGTGGACGACCAGGCCGCGGACGTCGGGGTCCTCGAGCAGGTCGTCGAGGAGCGCCTCGATGTGCCGCCAGCTGCCGTCGGCCGCCCGGATACGGACCTCGACGCGCTCGCCGGGCTCGCCGCCGCCGCCGGCGACGCGGGCGAAGACGTCGCGCACCATCGGCACGTCGTCGGGATGCAGGTACGGCAGCACGCCGTCAGCCGGGTCGTACGCCATCCCGTTGCCGATGAGCCGGAGGACGCCGGCGCTCGACCACCGCCACGAGCCGTCCGGGTTGAGGATCGTCACGAAGTCCTCGGAACGGTCGAGCAGCCGTTCGACCATGTGCGGCCCGGGCAGGCTGCCGTACCGCTCCGTCCCGCCGACGCCGCGGACGACGATCACGTAACCGGTCAACGTCCCGGCCGGATCCTGGACGGCGGCCGACTCGGCCAGGCAGTCGTGGACGGCACCGTTGGTCGACACCGTCCGGAACGGACCGAGGTGACCGCGCCGGGCCGACCCCGAGTCCCACCGGGCCGCCATCGCGGTCCGGTCGTCGGGGTGGAGGACGTCGTACCAGCGCCCGCCGGCCTGTTCGGGGACGCCGGTGACGTTCTCCCAGCGCTGGTTGTGGTACCAGACGTCGCCGTCGACGTCGACGGCGACGAGGCCGACGGGGAGGACGGCGGACAGCGCGCTCAGTACGCCGTCGGTCGGCGCGTGCCCCTCGTCCCTCGTCATGGGGTCGTCCTGTTTCTCCCGGTCTCTCCCGGCTCGTGGCGATCGGCAATGGCGAGGTCGCCGACGAAGCCGCGGTGGTCGACTGGCCGAGCCGGCAACCGCCAGGTTGCCCTCCGGCAACTGGGAGGGGATGCTACCGCAACGTGGCGAGCTGGCTCGGCGGGTCCGGGGGCGTCGCGCCGGTGGGGGACGGCCAAAGGGGAAACCTGCGTCTGCACGACCCGGCCGAAATGGCCTAAAGTGCGCAGGCGCAAGGTAGAACAGGTTCTTACATCCGAGCCCATCGGCCGACGACCGTTCGGTGACGATCGGAGGTAAGAATCCTGGCAGCGGCGATTGCTCGGTACGCATCCGCCACGACCGGAAGCGGTCATGACGTCAAGGGGGGTCTGTTGAATACAGCATCATCGAGGACGGAACGGTCGAGCTGGCGGCGCCGGCTCGGCGGCGCCAGCCTGGCGGCCGCGGTCGGCGCAGTCGCGCTCTACGGCGTCGTGCCGGCCACTGCGGGGGCAGCCAGCACGAGCAGCACGATTCCCCAGAGCGCGTTCAGCACACACATCGGCATCACCGCCAACTCGGTGACGGTCGGGAACGTCTCGACGCACACGATCACACTCTTCACCGGCGCGGCCATTGGCACCGAGG
This sequence comes from uncultured Actinomycetota bacterium, assembly GCA_963745595.1. Taxonomy (GTDB): domain Bacteria; phylum Actinomycetota; class Acidimicrobiia; order Acidimicrobiales; family RAAP-2; genus DASZUK01. Next base: position 17,732 of record CAVUYB010000027.1, read on the forward strand.
CCTACGCCGACTACATCAACGCCAAGGGCGGCGTGAACGGTCGGAAGATCGTCGTCACAGCCGGCGACGACAAGCTCAGCGGGACGATCAACCAGCAGCTCGTGCAGGCGGACATGAGCAAGGACTTCTCGTTGGTCGGCAGCTTCTCGGTCACCGCCACATCGGGTGGCCAGGTGCTGGCCAAGAACCCGGGCATGCCGGACGTGTCGGTCACAGTGTCGACGACCAACAACAAGCTGCCGAACCTCGTCAGCCCGGTGCCGCTGCAGGGTGGTTGGCAAGAGGGCTCGCTGATGTGGTTCAAGCAGAAGAACCCGGCCGGTGCGCTGAAAGCCGGGGCGATGGTGGCCAACGAGCCGTCGGCTGTCGACGCCTGGGAAGGCCAGGAAGCGACGATGAAGCACCTCGGCTACAAGATCGCCTACGAGAACACCTTCTCGGAGAGCGCCACCTACAACACATTCGTGGCCGACGTCGTGGCCATGAAGGCGGCCGGCGTCAAGATGCTCTTCATCGAGCAGAACCCGCCGCTCTACGCGGCGCCGCTGATCAAGGCGATGAACGCGGAGCACTTCAAGCCGATGGTCGTCCTCGGGGCGTCGACGTACAGCAACACACTGATCACAAAGTCCGGCGGCCCGAGCGCGGTCAACGGGATGTACCTCGACCAGAACCTGGCCCTGTACCTCGGGACGGACTCGAAGGTCATCCCGGCGGTGACAACCTTCCAGCACTGGGTCCAGGTGGCCGACCCCGGGTGGAAACCGGACCTCTTCACCATGTACGGCTGGCTGTCGGGTGAGCTGTTCGCCCAGGCGCTGCAGAACGCCGGCAAGAACCCGAGCCGTGGCTCGCTCCTCCAGGCGCTCTCGAAGGTGACGAGCTTCACCGGTGGCAACCTGACGGCACCGACCAATCCGGCGAAGAAGACGGTGTCGAACTGCTACGTCATCGGGCAGATCAAGAACGGGGACTGGACCCGGTTGACAGACCCGCCGGTGGACAGCAACACCCACGGGTACCGGTGCAACTACAAGTACTACGTCCCGCCGAGCGCCGGCAGCTAGGGTCGGCGGCCGAGCCGTGGGTCACCGAGCGCACGAGCAAGGGGGCCCGCCGGTCGTCGAGACGTGAGATGGCCACACAGGGAGTGAAGGGGCACCGGTGAGCGAGTTCTTCCAGTTCACCGTCATCGGGATCGCGGTCGGGGCGGCGTACGCCATCCTGGCCACGGGTCTCGTCGTGACGTACACGACGTCCGGTGTCTTCAACTTCGCCCACGGCGCGGTCGGCATGGTGGCGGCGTTCTCCTACTGGGAGATGCAGCAGCACCACTGGCCGACCGCGCTGTCCCTGGTGGTCATCTTGCTGGTCGGCGCCCCCCTGTTCGGCGCGCTCGTCGAATGGTTGTTCATGCGCCGGATGTACGGCGCGTCGGCCGAACGGCCGATCATGGTCACGCTCGGGTTGCTCGTCATCCTGCTCGGTGCCGGCACGCTCATCTGGAGCGCCAGCACCGCCCGGACACTGCACCCGATCGTCGCCGGCACATTCACACTGTTCGGCGTGGAGCTCGGCTGGCAGAACGTCGTGCTGCTGGTCGTGGCCATCGCCGTGGCCGTCGCCCTCCGGCTGCTCTTCCGGCAGAGCCGCCTCGGTATCGGCATGCGGGCGGTCGTCGACGACCCCGACCTACTCACGATGGCCGGAGTGTCGCCGACCCGGATGAGCCGAGCCGGGTGGATGCTCGGCTTCTTCCTGGCCGCCCTGGCCGGCATCCTGATCGCCCCGACGCTCGGCCCGACGTTCACGGTGCCGACGATGACCCTGCTCGTCGTCAACGGCTACGCGGCGGCCGTCGTCGGCCGGCTGCGCAACATCCCGTGGACGTTCGTCGGCGCGCTGGCCCTCGGCCTCGTCGTCACGTATTTCGAGGGCTACGCCCCCCAGCACCTTCCCCAGGGGGTCGGGGCGGAGCTGACGGCGGTCCTGCCGATGATCTTCCTCTTCATCGCCCTCGTCGCGCTGCCGTCGGTCCGGCTGCGGGCGGTCGGCCGGCTGACGACGACCCGCGTGCCCCGGGTGGCCGGCCGGGGGGAGTCCGTCGTCGCCGGGGCGGGGCTGATCGTCGTGGCGATCGTCGTGGCGTTCTGTATGAGCGGCACATTCCTGTCGCCCGGACTGAGCACGATCGGGCCGATCGCCGGCCAGACGATGGTCTTCGGGATCGTCGCCCTTTCGCTCGTCCTGCTCGTCGGTTACGCCGGCCAGGTCTCGCTGTGCCAGCTGGCGTTCATGGGTATCGGCGCCTTCTTCATGGGCAAGTTCGCCGGCGGCGGGTCCCTGCTCGGCCTGGTCATCGCCACCGCGGCCTGCGCGGCGATCGGTGCGGTGATCGCCCTGCCGGTGATCCGGCTCCGCGGCCTCTACCTGGCGTTGGCCACGTTCGCCTTCGCCGAGGCCGTGCAGCAGGGCTTCTTCGCCGACACCCGCGTTTTCGGCGACACCGGTCTCGTGATCACCCGGTTCTCGATCGCCGGCATCTCGCTCGTCGGGGACCGGGCCGAGCTGATCTTCGTCACGGTCGTCTTCGTCCTCGCCGCCTTCGTCGTCCTCGGCATCCGCCGGAGCCTGTTCGGCCGGCGGCTCGTCGCCCTCAACGACTCGCCGGCGGCCTGTGCGACCGTCGGCCTCAACACGTCGGCGACGAAGGTGGCCGTCTTCGCCATCGCCGCCGGTATGGCCGGGCTGGGTGGTGCGCTGTTCGGCTCGCTGCAGGGCAGCGTCGGGACGCCGAACTTCACAATCTTCAGCGGCGTGATGTTCCTGCTCTTCCTCGTCGTCTGGAACGCCCGGACGATCTCCGGGGCGTTCCTGGCCGCGTTGACGTTCGCCATCTTCACCAACGTCGCCCACTTGACGCAGGTGGAAGGGATCTTCGCCGGGGCCGGGATCATCCTCATCGGACGGTCGGCCAACGGGATCCTGGGCCTCGACTGGCTGGCCGAACGGGTCCGCCTACCGTGGGTGCGGCCCGACCGGCCGGGCACCCTGCCGGAGCTCAGTGGGATGCTGGAGGGCAACGCCGGTGCCGCCGGCTGAACCGCTGCTCGTCGTCGACGACGTCGCCGTCCGTTTCGGCGGCGTCGCCGCGCTGTCCGGCGTCAACCTGCACGTCGAGGCCGGCCGGGTCACCGGGCTGATCGGCCCGAACGGGGCCGGCAAGACGACGCTCTTCAACGTCGTGAGCGGTCTCCAGCCACCCGATCGGGGCGCGGTCCGCTTCGGCGGTAAGGATCTGGCCGGCCAGGCACCGCACCAGCGGGCGCGGCTGGGGATCGCCCGCACGTTCCAGCGGCTCGAGCTGTTCGGTTCGCTCAGCGCCGGCGAGAACGTGCAGGTCGGCGCAGAGGCGATCGTCGCCTGGTGGCGCTGGGCCCACCTGCGCGGCGCCCTGCGCCCGCGCCGGGCCCGGGCTCCCCAAGCCGGGTCGCCGAGCGCGGTGGCCGACGAGCTGCTCGGGGAGGTCGGCCTGGCCGGCGCGGCCGGCAACCAGGCCAGCGCCATGCCGACCGGGCTGGCCCGGATGGTCGAGCTGGCCCGGGCGCTCGCGGTCCGGCCGAAGCTGCTGCTGCTCGACGAGCCCGGCTCGGGCCTCGACGACGCGGAGTCCGAGGCGCTCGGCGCCGTACTCACCCGAGTGGCCGCCGACGGGGTCGGCGTGCTGCTGGTCGAGCACGACATGGAGCTCGTCATGCGCGTCTGCGACTGGGTCCACGTCCTCGACTTCGGCGAGGTCATCGCCTCCGGGACGCCCGAGCAGATCCGCAACGACCGGGCCGTGCAGGCCGCCTACCTCGGGACGGCGACGGCATGACGACGTCCCCGACCGCGCCGACGGACCCGGTCGCTCCGGCCGGCGGCGGCGGCGAGTCGCTGACGATAGAGGGCATCCGGGCCGGCTACGGGCGGATCGAGGTGCTCCACGGCGTCGACCTCTCGGTGCCGGCCGGCTCGGTCTTCGCCCTGCTCGGCCCGAACGGGGCCGGCAAGTCGACGCTGCTCAAGGTGGTCAGCGGCCGGATCGCGTCGACGCACGGGGTCGTCCGCATCGGCGACCGGGCGATCGGCAAGGCCTCCGCAGAGTCGCTCGTCCACGACGGGCTGTGCTCGATACCCGAGGGCCGCGGCATCTTCCCGAACCTGAGCGTCCGGGAGAACCTGCGGATCTGGACGTACCGGGGCGGGATCGCCCTGGCCGACGTCGAGGCCCGGACGTACGAGACGTTCCCCCGACTGAAAGAGCGCCGGCGCCAGGCGGCCGGAACGCTGTCGGGCGGCGAGCAGCAGATGCTCGCCATCTCCCGCGCCCTGGTCACCAAGCCCAAAGTCCTGTTGCTCGACGAGCTGTCGATGGGCCTGGCTCCGCTGATCGTCGCCAACCTGTACGAACTGGTCGCCGACCTCGCCCGGACCGGGCTCACGGTGCTGCTGGTCGAGCAGTTCGTGAACACTGCCCTCACCGTCGCCACCGACGCGGCGATCATGGTCCACGGCCGCGTCGAGCAGGTCGGCAGCCCCGAAGAGATGGCCGAGGCCGCGTTGTCGGCGTACCTGGCCGACGGGAAGAAGAGCGGGGGCGACGGCCGGGGCTGATCGGGGTATGTAGCGCCCCTGATGGTGAACCGCAGACCGCCGGGAACCGACCGGCGGGCAACCGACCGACCGACGAACGTTCGACCGCCCAGCCAGCGACGGTGGTGGCCGAAGTGGCTGCCGTCGCCGAAGATCGTCTTCGCGGTCCTCATCGTCGTCGCCCTGGCCGTCCTCGTCGTCCGGGAGCGGGCCAGCCTGGCCCAGGCCTTCGGGCACGTCGGCGTCGGCAGCCTGCCGTGGTTGGCGGCCGCGGTCGGCGCAGAGGCGCTCTCGTTCGTCTGCTACGCCGGTGTCCAGCGACGGTTGCTCCGGGCCGGCGGGGCCCGGCTGGGGCGCCGGACGGTGCTCGGCCTGGCGGTGTCGGCGACCGGCCTGACCAACCTCGTACCGGGCGGCACCGCGCCGGCCAGCGGCTGGCTCGTCGGGCAGTACCGCCGTCACGGCATCCCGATGCCGCTGGCCCTCTGGGCCGTGTTGGCCGGCGGGTTCGCGGCGACCGTCACGGTGCTGACGCTCCTGCTCGTCGGGGCCGCGGTGGCCGGCTTGATCGGGATCGTCGCCACCGTCGGCTGCGCGGTCGCCCTCATCGGCGGTTCGGTCGGCATCGTCGTCACCGTCCATCACGTCGGCGCGGTCGAGCGGTGGCTGGCCGGGCGACACCGGGTCCGCCTGGCCGAACGAGCGGCCGGCTGGGCGGCGCAGATGGTGCGGTTCCGGGCGACCGCGTCCGGCGGCACCGAGGTCTTCGCCCTCAGCTTCGGCAACTGGGGCCTCGACGTCCTCTGCCTGGTGGCGGCGTTCGGCGGGCTCGGCCTGCCGGTCCCGTGGCGGTCGGTCCTCTTCGCCTACGCGGCCGCGCAGGTGGCCGGGAGCCTGGCCCCGTTGCCCGGCGGGATCGGGTTCGTCGAGGGCGGGATGATCGGTGCCCTGGCGTTGACCGGCACGCCGCCCGCCGACGCCGGTCGCGGCGACGCTGATCTACCGGGTCATCACGACGTTCGGCGTCGCCGGCGTCGGCACCGTCGCCCTGTTCGTCGTCAGCCGCCGGGAGCCGGAGCCGGCGCAGCTCGACGGCGACGCCGCCAGGCTGGCCAGCGAGGCGGGCGCGACGACGAACCGGCGGCCCCCGTCCGCTCCGCCGGCGCCGAGCCTCGAGGAGAGACGAACATACGTTCGCTAGCTCCGGTAGAGTCGACGTGGTGACGGCACTGCAGGGGTCACTGTTGACGCTGGCCGACGACATCGGCCCACGCCAGCCGGTGGAGCGGGTGGCGCGGCTCGGGCTGGCCGGCGGGGCCTGGGTCGACGTCCACCGGGCGTGGATGGCCGGCGCGGACCCGCTGTTCGAGCGGCTCGCCGGCTCGGTGCCGTGGCGGACGGCGCGGCGGCGGATGTACGACCGCGTCGTCGACGTGCCCCGGATGACCGCGTTCTACGACCGGGCGGACGCGCTGCCGGACCCGGCCCTGGCCGCGGCCCGGGCGGCGCTGGACCGGTCGTACGGTCCGGAGCTCGGCGAGCCGTTCTGCACGATCGGCCTGGCCCTCTACCGGAACGGCGACGACAGCGTCGCCTGGCACGGTGACACGATCGGCCGGGCGTCGACGGAGGACACGATCGTCGCCATCCTCTCGCTCGGCTCGCCGCGGACGTTCGGGCTCCGGCCGCGGGACGGCGGCCGGGCCGTCCGGTTCGAGCTGGCCGGCGGCGACCTGCTGGTGATGGGCGGCAGCTGCCAGCGGACGTGGGAGCACGCGGTGCCCAAGACGAGGCGGCCGGTCGGTCCCCGGCTGAGCGTCCAGTTCCGGCCGCACGACGTCCGGTAGCGGCCCGGGTCGGCGGCCCGGATCAGGCGGGGGGCTCGGGTTCGAAGACCCAGCCGGGGAACGACTGGTCGTCGAGCAGGAGATCCTCGTAGAAGGCGCCGAACGGCCGGTCGGGGTGGGCGATGGCGATCTCGAGCACCCACCGCTCGGCCCGGAGCTGGTCGGGCACGTCGGCCATCGAGCCGTCGTAGTGGGCGGCGTGCGGGTAGTCGCCGAGCCGGTGGCCGGAGAGATCGAGGTTGAGCCGCCAGCCGCGGTCGGCCGCGGTCTCGGCGGCGAACGCGTAGAGCGCCTGGCCGGTGGCGTGCTCGTCCAGCCAGCGCCGGCGGACGAGGTCCCAGATCGCCCGGACGTCCCGCCGGGCCCGGTGATGGTCGGGGTCGTCGCCGACGACGAACGTGTCGCCGGCGTCGCCCTCGATGTCGCCGTAGATCGGACCGATGTCGACGAAGAAGATCTCGTCGGGCCCGACGACGACACCGCGCTCGGACCGCTCCATGAAGCTCTTGGTCGTGTTCGACCCGACGCGGACGATGATGTGGTGCCAGCCCCGGCGCATGCCGAGCGAACGGAGCGTGGCCCGGGCGGCCGTCTTGGCGTCCTCCTCGGTCATCCCGGCCTCGACCTGCCGGGCGATGGCGTGGACCGCCCACCGGGTGCGCTCCCGGACGGCCAGCAGGCCGTCGACGGAGAACTGGTCGCCGGTGGCTTCGAGGTCGTCGATCGTCATGGCCGCTCCGGGCGAGGATACGGTCTTTGCATGCCAGCCCAGTACATCTTCACCATGCGCGACCTCCGGCGGTTCTACCCGCCCGACCGGGAGGTGTTGCGGGGCATCAACCTGTCGTTCTACCCGGGCGCGAAGATCGGCGTCATCGGCTCGAACGGGTCCGGCAAGTCGTCACTGCTGCGGATCATGGCCGGCCAGGACGACGAGTTCACCGGGGAGGCCCGGCTGACGCCGGGGTTCTCCGTCGGCTTCCTCCCCCAGGAGCCCGAGCTCGATCCGGCGAAGGACGTCGCCGGCAACGTCGCCGACGGCATCGCCGAGACGAAGGCCCTCGTCGACCGGTTCAACGAGGTCTGCGCGGCGATGGGGGACCCGGACGCGGACTTCGACAAGCTGCTGGCCGAGCAGTCCACCCTGCAGGACCGCATCGAAGCGGCCGGGGCGTGGGACCTGGACCGGACGTTCGAGATCGCCATGGACGCCCTCCGGCTGCCGCCCGGCGACGCCGATGTGACGACGCTCTCGGGCGGCGAGCGGCGCCGGGTGGCGCTGTGCCGGTTGCTGCTGGCCAAGCCCGACCTGCTCCTGCTCGACGAGCCGACGAACCATCTCGACGCGGAGTCGGTGGCGTGGCTCGAGCGGACGCTGCAGGAGTACCCGGGGACGGTCGTCGCGGTCACCCACGATCGGTACTTCCTCGACAACGTCGCCGGCTGGATCCTCGAGCTCGACCGCGGCGCGGGCATCCCGTGGGAGGGGAACTACTCGTCGTGGCTCGAGCAGAAGCAGGCCCGGCTGGCCGGTGAGGAGAAGGCCGACCGGTCGCGCCAGCAGGCGCTCGAACGCGAGCTCGAGTGGATCCGGATGTCGCCGAGGGCTCGGCAGAGCAAGGGGAAGGCCCGGATCAACGCCTACAACGATCTCGTCGCCGAAGCGGAGGAGGCCGAGCGGCGGGCCGACAAGCTCGAGATCACGATCCCGCCGGGGCCCCGGCTCGGGGACCGGGTGGTCGACGCGGACGCCGTGACGAAGGGCTACGGCGACCGGCTGCTCATCGACGGGCTGTCGTTCCTGCTGCCGCCCGGCGGCATCGTCGGCGTGATCGGCCCGAACGGCGCCGGCAAGACGACGCTCTTCCGGATGATCGTCGGCGACGACGAGCCGGACGCCGGTTCGCTCGCCGTCGGGTCGACCGTCTCGTTCGCCTACGTCGACCAGTCCCGCGACACGCTGGCGCCGGACGCGACCGTCTTCGACGAGATCACCGGCGGGCAGGACCGCATCATCGTCGGCCAGCGCGAACTGCACGGCCGGGCGTACGTGGCCGGGTTCGGCTTCAAGGGGAGCGACCAGCAGAAGCTCGTCGGCCAGCTCTCCGGCGGCGAGCGGAACCGGGTCCAGCTGGCGAAGGTGCTGAAGGCCGGCGGCAACGTCCTGTTGCTCGACGAGCCGACGAACGACCTCGACGTCGACACGCTCCGGGCCCTCGAGGACGGCCTGCTCGGCTTCCCGGGCTGCGCGGTCGTGATCAGCCACGACCGGTGGTTCCTCGACCGGATCGCCACGCACGTGCTCGCCTTCGAGGGCGACTCCGAGGTCCGCTGGTTCGAGGGCGGCTTCAGCGACTACGAGGCCGACCGCCACCAGCGGCTCGGGACCGCGGCCGACCAGCCGCACCGCATCCGCTACAAGCCGCTCGTCCGCCAGTAGCGCCGACCACCAGCGGTTCGACTCCCGGAGGGGCGGGTACGTCCAGACCGGCGAAGGAGGAGCCGATGGCGAACGAGGACACCGACCGGCCCGAGGTCGTGCCGGACGAGCCACACGTCGAATCGCGGGCCTCCGGGAGGCCGCCGGAGGAGCGCGACAGTGACGACCCCGAGGACCAGGCCCGGGTCATCCTCGAAGAGTCCGAGGAGCGCGTGATGGAGCGGGAACGGCAGTCGGAGACCGGGGTCTGAACGGGGCCCTTGGGGTACGGTTGACGGCGTGGCCGACTACGTCATCCCTGATCCGGAGCCCAAGGAGATCGACGAGAAGCTGTCGATCGAGCTCCGGCACCTGTCCGAGAACGCCGTCCTGCGGGCCCACCCGTCCGACGACGAGAAATGCCAGAACTGCCTCTACTACCTGGAGACAACGGCCGAGATCTCGTACTGCTGGCACCCGAAGCTGCGGATCCTCGTCGGCGCGGCATGGTGGTGCCAGTGGTGGGAGGCCATCCCGGAGTAGCGCGGGCCCGGAGTAGCGGGCGACTCTTTTTTCGGCGGAAGTGTCGATCTCGGCCGATCCCGTTCGTCGGTCGGGTAGGACCAACCACCCGAGGAGGAGCAACCCGATGAAGTACCTGCTGATGATCTACACCGACCCGACTGCACCGGCCGGAACGCCCGAGGAACAGGGGGCGATGACCGCGGAGTACGGCGTCTTCACCCAGGAGATCGTCGAATCGGGCGAGCTGCTCGCCGGCGAGCGGCTGCAGGACCCGGAGACCGCGACGTCGGTGCGGGTACGCGACGGCCGGACGGTGACGACCGATGGGCCGTTCGCAGAGACCCGGGAGTTCCTGGCCGGGTTCTACATGGTCGACGCACCCGACCTGGACCGGGCGTTGGCCCTGGCCGCCCGGATCCCCGGTGCCCGGACCGGGACGGTCGAGGTCCGTCCGATCTTCGACATGGCGGACCTGATGGGATGACGGCCGGGTTGGACGCCGTCTTCCGGTCCGAATCGGGGCAGGTGCTCGCCACCCTGATCCGGTACCTCGGCGATTTCGACCTGGCCGAGGACGCCCTCCAGGACGCCATCGTGGTGGCGATGGAGCGGTGGCCGGTCGACGGCGTCCCCGACCGTCCCGGCGCCTGGCTGCTGACGGTGGCCCGGCGCAAGGCGATCGACCGGGTCCGGCGGGAGGCCCGTCGCGACGACAAGCAGCAGCGGGCGGCCGGGCGGTCGGCCGACGACGAGACCGCGGGAGGGGACACGATGGACCGGCTCCGCCTCGTCTTCACGTGCTGCCACCCCGCGCTGGCGATCGACGCCCGGGTGGCCCTCACGCTGCGCACGCTCGGTGGGCTGACGACGAACGAGATCGCCCGGGCCTTCTTGGTGCCCGAGGCGACGATGGCCCAGCGGCTCGTCCGGGCGAAGAAGAAGATCCGGTCGGCCGGCATCCCGTACCGGGTGCCGCCCGACCACGAGCTGCCGGACCGGCTGCCGGCGGTGCTCGCGGTCGTCTACCTCGTCTTCAACGAGGGGTATGCCCCGACGGCCGGTCCCGGGCCGGTGCGCGACGACCTGTGCCTCGAGGCCATCCGGCTCGGGCGGATGCTGGCGGAGCTGATGCCGGACGAACCGGAGGTCGACGGGCTCCTGGCGTTGATGCTGCTCCACGATGCCCGCCGGCCGGCCCGGGTCGACGGCGCCGGCGACGTCGTCGTCCTCGACCGGCAGGACCGGACCCGGTGGGACCGATCGAAGATCGTCGAGGGCACGGCGCGCCTCGAGCGGGCGCTCCGCCGCGGCGGTCCCGGGCCGTACCAGCTGCAGGCGGCGATCGCCGCCCTGCACGACGAGGCGCCGACGGTCGGCGAGACGGACTGGGTCCAGATCGCCGCCCTCTACGCCGAGCTCGTCCGGCGCTGGCCGAACCCGGTCGCCGAGTTGAACCAGGCGGTCGCCGTCGGCATGGCCGACGGGCCGGCGGCCGGCTTGGCCATCCTCGACCGGTTGAGCCTCGACCGATTGGACGACTTGGACGGCAACCACCTGTTCCACGCCGCCCGGGGTGAGCTGCTCGTCCGGGCCGGCCGACCGGCCGAGGCGGTCGGCCCGTTCCAGGTCGCCGTGGCTCTGGCGGGCACGGACGCCGAGCGGCGGTTCCTCGACCGCCGACTGGCGGAGGCGACGTCGAGCGCCCGGGCCGGCTGACGCCGCGTGGGGTTGGTTCAGTGCTTCCAGCTCGGCCGGCCGCGCCGGCACCGGCGAGGCACGGCATGGTGCTGGGACCGGTAGGTGAGCAGGCGCGTCGTGTGCGCCCACATCGTCGGGCGGACGGCACCGTCGGGGTTCTGGCAGAGCTCTCCGGCCGGAGCGCCGCAGAAGCTGCAGTCGACGTGGCGGCACGCCGCTTCGCAGGCCGCGACCTCTCTCATTGCCACCTCCTTCGCTTCAGTGATGTGCACCGACCGGTAGCGGCCACCCTGTTGGAGGTGGCGGGGACGGCCACTGATACAACGGTGCCGGCCGCCACTACTCCCGGTCGTCCTGGCCCCCCCGGGGGGGCTCCCGACGACAGCCCCCGCCGGCGGTCCCGGCTCCTGTAGCTTCCCCGATCATGTTCTCGACCATCGTCGTCGGCACCGACGGCTCGCAGACGGCCAAACGGGCCGTGGTGATCGCCGCCGACCTGGCTCGCCAGATGGGCGGTCGGCTGCACCTCGTCAACGGCTACCGGGATCCCGCCGATCCGGGCGGAGCCGGTGTCGCGGTCGGATCGCCGTACCGGTCGACGAGCAACCACTGGCACGACGCCAGCGAGGCCGTCCTCGACGAGGCCGTGGAGGACCCGGCCCTGGCCGGTCTCGACGTCGAGCGGCATTCGGTCGTCGGCGGCCCGACCGACGCCCTGGTGGCGGTGGCGGAGCAGACCGGGGCCGACGTGATCGTCGTCGGCAACCGCGGACTCCAGGGCGCTCGGCGCCAGACCGACTCGGTCCCCGAGCGGGTGGCCCAGCGCGCCCCCTGCCACGTCCTCATCGTCAAGACGACCTGACCGATGGCCCGCCAGACCCAGGAGATCGAGTTCACGCCCGGCCAACCCGAACCGGTGGTCGGCTGGATGGCGCACCTGCGGGACGCCCGCGACGGCTGGATCAACCTCATGCCCGGGATCCCTGGCGACGAGGACGACGACCCGCCGTCGCCGACGGTCTTCTCGTCGCTCTTCGGCTCCGCCCGACCACTGGTCACGATGTGCACGTGGATGCCGCCGCGAGGCGGCCGCCACCCGGGTGACGAGGTCACCGTCGGGGTGCTGCACCCGAAGGGCCGGCACGCGGTGACCCAGCTCCGCGAGGTCGGGGTTGCCCTTCCCGGCGGCTGGCGGGTCCGCCAGGACCACGCTCGCCGGGGTCTCGTCGTGATGGTCCCCGACGTCGTCGCCGACTCGACGGTGCTCGACTGGGCGCTGCGAGCCGGCACCGCCCTGGTCGCGACCGACCTCACCGGCTCGTGGAAGGCCCGGGTCTACCTCCCCGGGCGCGTCTGACCCAGCCGGCCGGGCGGCGGCAGAGGTCGTCCTGGTCAAAGGGTGACCACGTCGTACGACCACAGCTCGCTGTGGCTGGCTACCGGACGGGGCTCGCCGTTGCCGTCCTGGCCGGCTGGCTCGGCGGCGTGCCGGTGGCCGTGGGCGAACGCCGGCGATCTCGTCCACGCCTGGAAGGACTCGTCGTCACGCCAGCGGGTGACGACCAGCCAGGTGTCCCGGTCGTCGGTCGGGCGGAGCAGCTCGAAGCCCTCGAAGCCCGGCGCGTCGTCGACCGCACCGGCCCGAGCCGCGAACCGGCGGGCGAGCTCGTCGCCGCTCCCGGCGGCCACGGTGATGGCGTTGATGCGGATGACCGTCATGGCCCACCATCTTTCCCGCGCCGGGGGCCGTCGCCAAGCCACCCCCGCCGAAATCCGTCTCAACGGGGGTAGCGGGTCCTCCAGCACTCGGCCCGGAAGCCGACGTCGACCGTGACGTCGCCCTCGACGCCCAGGTGCTCGCGCAGCAGCCGCCGGGCCTGGTCGAAGACGCGTTGGCGAGCGGTCTCGGGCATGGTGATGACCCAGCTGAACGTGCCGAGCAGGCCGATGATGTCGTCGGCGTCGAGGGCGACGTCCCACCGCATGACCTGGTGGTCCGGTCGCAGGAACGGCCCGCCGTCGGGGACCTCGAGCGCCGAGACCGGCCGGTTGCCGTCGCCGTTCACGACCGATGCCAGCTCGGCGTCGGACCCATCTCGGGTGCCGTCACCGCGCTCGCCGCCGCTCTCGCCGCTCTGGCGGTCGCCGTCACCATCGGTGGGTGCCCCTCGTGACAGCAGGGCGCGCGCCTGGGCGACGAACGCGCCGTCGGGGTCGGGGCCGGACCAGACGGCGCCGAGCGTCCCGCCGGGGACCAGGATCCGGGCGGCCTCGGCGAGCGCCCGGGCCGGGTCCATCCAGTGCCAGGACGACGACGCGAGAACGGCGTCGGCGCTGTCGTCGGGTAGGCCGGTCGCCTCGCCCCGGCCGTCGACCACCCGGATCTGCGGCACCTCGTCGGCCAGCACGGCCCGCATCCGCTCGTCCGGCTCGACGGCGACGACCTCGTCGGCCCGGTCGACGAGCAGGCGGGAGAGCGCGCCGGTCCCGGCCCCCAGGTCGACCACCCGGTGGACCCGTTCGGGCAGGAACCAGTCGACCGCGGCCGCCGGCGGCCCCGGCCGGAACCGCTCGTAGTGGCTGGCGACGTCGCCGAAGACGCCGGAGCGGGCGGCCTTCTCCTCGGCGCTCAGCTCGGACAGCGGTCGGTCGACGGGGGTCGGCTCGGGCACGGCTTCGACGGTAGCCTCGGCGCTGCATGGCCGGGAACGTGCTGTTCGTTACCGTCGACCAGTGGCGGGGGGACTGTCTTTCCGCGGCTGGCCACCCGCTGGTCGAGACGCCGACCCTCGACCGCGTGGCCGCGTCGGGCACGCGGTTCGCCAACCACTGGGCCAACGCCGCGCCGTGCGGCCCGTCGCGGGCGTGCCTCTACACGGGGACGTACCTCCACCACCACCGGTCCGTCCAGAACGGGACGCCGCTCGACGACCGCCTGACGAACGTCGCCCGGCTGGCTCGCCAGGCCGGCTACCGGCCGGCGCTCTTCGGCTACACCGACACCAGCGTCGACCCGCGGACGGTGACACCGGCCGACCGGCGGCTGTGGAGCTACGAGGGCGTCCTGCCGGGGTTCGACCCGGTTGTCGTCGACCCGTGGGACGCCGGCAGCCCGGCCTGGGGGCGGTGGCTGGCCGACCGCGGCGTCGACGTCCCGGCCGACCCGCACGACCTCTACCTTCCGGTTCCCGGCTACCCGGGCGCCGACCGGCACGGGTCGACGTGGGCGCCGACCCGGTTCTCGGCGGAGCACTCGCCGACCGCGTTCGTCGTCGACCGGGTGACCGACTGGCTCGACCGTCATGGCGACGAGCCGTTCTTCGTCCACGCGTCGTTCATCGGTCCGCACCCGCCGCGGCGCAACCCGATCGGCTATCACGACCGGTACGCGGCCGACGACGTCGGGCCGTTCGTCGCCGCGCCGACCCGCCAGGAGGAGATGGCCAGCCACCCGCTGGCCTGGGGGGCCATGCAGCTCCCGATCACCGCGGCACCGGACGACGAGGGCGAGCGGCGGCAGCTCCGGGCGACGTACTACGGGGCCGTCCGAGAGGTCGACGACCGGCTGGCCGATCTGTTCGGCTACCTCGACGCCAACGGCCTGACCGACGACACGCTCGTCGTCGTGACGAGTGACCACGGCGAGATGGGCGGTGACCACTGGCTGCTCGAGAAGCTCGGCTACTGGGACGAGAGCTACCACGTCCCGTTGATCGTCCGCGACCCCCGGAGCGACGCCGCCGGTGGCCGCGGCGCGGTCGTGCGGGCGTTCACCGAGTCGGTCGACGTCCTGCCGACGATCTGCGACTGGATCGGGGTCGAGACCCCGCGGCAGGTCGACGGCTGGTCGCTGGCGCCGTTCCTGCGGACCGGCGCGACGCCGGAGCACTGGCGGACGACGGCCCACTGGGAGTGGGACTTCTCGAACCCCGAGTCCCAGGCGGCGGAGCGGTCGCTCGGCGTGCCGATGAGCCATTGCTCGCTGGCCGTCGCCCGAGGTGAGCGGACGAAGTACGTGCAGTTCGCGACCGACCCGGCACTGATGCCGCCGCTCCTCTTCGACCTCGTCGACGACCCGTGGCAACTGCACGACCGGGCCGGCGAGCCGGACGCGGCCGCCGCGGCGTGGCAGGCTTCCCAGGAGCTGCTGCGCTGGAGGATGCGCAACGACGAACGGACACTGAGCGGCCACTTCCTCTCCGCCGAGCGGGGCCTCGTCACCGCCCGGGACGAGTGGCGGTAGCGCGACGAGCGGGCACGACGAACCAATACGAAGGGGGGGGCGATGGACGTCGCCGACATGACGGGCAAGACGGTGGTGGTCACCGGGGGGAGCTCGGGCATCGGCCTGGAAACGGCGGTGGCCCTGGCCAGAGCGGGGGCGGACACGGTCATCACCGCCCGGGACCGGGGACGGGGCGAGGCCGCGCTGGCCGACGTCCGGCGGCGGAGCGGCCACGACCGGGTCGACCTGGTCGTCTTCGACCTGGGCCGCCTGGCGTCGGTCCGCGAGGGGGCGGCCGCCATCCTCGACCGTTGTCCCCGGCTCGACGTCCTCGTCAACAACGCCGGGTTGGTCCTGACCGACCGACAAGAGACCGTCGACGGCTACGAGGCGACGTTCGCCATCAACCATCTCGGGCCGTTCCTGCTGACCGAGCGGCTGCTCGACCGTCTGACGGCCTCGGCGCCGGCCCGGGTGGTCACCGTGGCGTCGACCGCCCACCAGGCGGCTCGGCACGGCCTCGACTTCGACGACCTCCAGTCGACGAACCACTACCGGGCGCTCCCGGTCTACGGGGCGTCGAAGCTGGCCAACATCCTCTTCACCACCGAGCTGGCCCGCCGCCTGGACGGCACGGGCGTGACGGCCAACTGCCTCCATCCCGGGACGGTCGCCACCGGCTACGGCCGCGACGGCGACACCCACGGCTGGCTGGCCTTCGGCGTGAAGGTCATCAAGCCGTTCGTCCTCAGCCCCGAGCGGGGGGCGGTCACGTCGGTCTACCTGGCATCGTCACCGGCCGTCGCCGACGTCACCGGTCGCTACTTCGTCAAGTGCCGGGCCCGGGAGCCATCGGCCGCGGCCCGGGATGCCGACGCCGCCCGGCGGCTCTGGGCGGTCAGCGAGACGCTGGTCGGCTCAGCGCCAGACCGTCCGCTTGCGTGAAGACGAGCTGTCGGGACCGCCGAAGGGAACCTCGAGCGCCCAGCTCCACGTCACCGTCGGCGTGAGTCGCAGGTACGGCGCGGAGCCGAACCGGCCCTGCCGGTCGACGACGTCGACGGTGCCGTAGACGCGGATGCCGCGCGGCCGCCACGGCTCGACGGACTCGAGGTCGTCGACGACCAGCGCGGCCTTCGTCGCGCCGGCGACGACGTTGCGGTACTTGCGGGTCGCCGGGACGTCGAAGCCGCCGATCCAGAAGACGTCGGCGTCGAACTCGAACCCGACCGGTGAGTTGTCCGGCTGCCCGTCCGGTCCGACCGTCGCCAGCCGGGCCAGTCGTTGGGACCGCAGGTAGGCGAGCTCGATGTCGTCGAACATGGCACCGCCGACCGTACACTCCGGAGATGCGCGTGCTCGATCACCGGTGCCGGCCGGGCCATCGGAGCGGCCACGGCGCGGGAGCTGACCGCCCGCGGTCACGACGTCGTCGCCACCGCCCGCGACGTCTCGGTCCTCGCCGACCTCGATGTCGCCCAGCGGCTGGCCCTCGACGTGACGGACGCCGACTCGGTCCGAAACGCCCACGCGGCGGCCGGTGAGCTCGACGCCATCGTCAACAACGCCGCGCTCAACCCCGCCGGCCCGCTGGAGGACTACCCGCTCGACGTACTGGCCCGCGTCCTCGACACCAACGCCGTCGGTGCGCTCCGGGTCGTCCAGCCGGTGCTGGCCGCCTGGCGGCGGCGCGGCAGTGGGATCATCGTCAACGTCAGCTCCGTCCAGGGCCGCGTCGCCACGCCACTGGAGGGGGCGTACGCCGCGTCGAAGCACGCGCTCGAAGCGCTGTCGGACACGCTCCACTACGAGCTCGGCCATTTCGGCATCCGGGTCGTCGTCGTCCAGCCCGGCTACGTCGCCCCGGGGATGAAAAGCGACCAGCCGCACCCCGGACCGGCCGACTACGACGAGCTCCGGGCCCAATGGGACGGGACCGACGCCAAGCTGACCGGGCCCGGCGGCCGCCCCGGCCCCGAGACGGTGGCCACCGCCATCGCCGATGCCGTCGGCGACCCGGGGACGCCGCTCCGGGTGGAAGTCGGCCAGGACGCCGAGACGATCCTGGCCACCCGGCGGGCCCTCGACGACCGGTCGTTCGAGGACGCCATGCGCCAGGCCCTCGGCATCACCTGGTAACTCTCAGCCGGACTCCACCGGTTGTCCGGGCTCGCCGGCCGGCTCGGACCCGCTCGTCTCCTCGGACCCCTCTGCTGGCTCGGCCTCGCCGCTCGGCTCGGACCCCTCTGCTGGCTCGGCCTCGCCGCTCGGCTCGGACCCGCCGCTCGGCTCGGACTCGTCGGGGGCCCGGAAGCGGACGCTCACATGCTGCTCGGGCCGGCGCTTGTCCTGCTTGGCGATGGCCTCCAGCACCTCGCGGTCGGCTGCGGTCAGCGGGGGCTGGACCAGGCTGCGGGGCCATAGGTGCCGGGCCCGGACGACGTTGACCTCGGCCACGTAGAGCGTCATCTCGGCTCCGAGGTAGATCCAGGCGATCAGCCCGAGGACGATGGCGAAGAACCCGTACAGGTGGCTGGCGTTCCGGAGGGTGTGGTCGACCAGGACGGTGCCGGCGAGCTGGAGGACGGTCCACCCCACGCCGCCCAGCACGGCGCCGAGGAGGAGGCCGACATGGCCCACCTGCTTGGGGGTCAGCAGGCGGAAGGCCACCACGTAGAGGAGGACGTTGAGGACCAGGGAGAGGGCCACGGCCCCGATCTGGGTGATCAACGGCTCGTTGTGCCCGAAGCTGGCGAACCCGGTGACGAAGGTGCTGATGACCAGGAAGACCCCGATCACGGCCATCATCAGCAGGGTCCGGATCAGCCGGGACCAGAAGTTGGGCCGGACCACGCCGGGGACGTTCCAGACCTCGGCCATGGCGTACTGGCCGGCCTGGATGGCTCCCTGGCTGCCCCAGATGAGGCCCAGGATCCCGACCACCAGGCCGGGGACGCTGTTGTCGTGGAGGGCGGTGATGTTCTTGCCGAGCTGTGTCCCGATGACCGGGAACTGGGAGAGCGCCGAGTGCTCCACGCTCTTGGCGAACGCCGGATCGTGGCCGGCGATGATCCCGAGGATGGTGACGAGCAGGAGGAGGAGCGGGAAGAGCGAGAGGAAGCCGTAGTAGGCGATCAGCGCGGCGAGCGAGCCGGCCCGGTCGTCACCGAACTTCTTGACGACGCCGAACACGAACGCGGCGGGGGCGAAGCCCTGCTGGGCTCGGTCGATCCGTCTCGCCACCTTCTCGATCGGGTTCATGCCCCTCCGTGCTCTCCGGGCCGTCCGGCGCCGAACCCAAATATGCCAGGTGAGCCGGGCTTTCTCGTCGGGGAATACCCGCCCCCCGTATGGGCGTTCTTCTACCCGTAGCGAAGCGGCCCCGAACGGAGGAACCGTGCCCGAAAATTTGACCTTGCCGCTGCTCCCGCTGACGTCCGGCGTCGTCCTGCCGGGGATGGTCTTCACGATGGCCCTCGAGTCCGACGAGGCCCGGGCCGCCGCGGACGCCGCCGGGACGGCCGGTGGCCGGCTGCTGCTGGTCCCGCACATCGACGGCCGCTACGCGTCGGTCGGCGTCGTCGCCGAGGTGACCGAGCAGGGAGAGCTGCCGGGCGGCCTGCCGGCGATCGCCGTCCGCGGTGACCAGCGGGCGTCGATCGGCACCGGCGTGCCCGGGACGGGCACGGCCCTGTGGGTCGAGGCCGAGGTGCTCGACGACGGCGAGCCGACGGCGGTCACGGTCGATCTGGCCCGGGAGTACCGGGCGGTGCTGGAGAACATCCTTCTCGGCCGGGGGGCCGGCCGGGTGGCCGCGCAGCTCCGCGAGGTCACCGACCCGGGCCGGCTGGCCGATGTCGCCGGCTACTCGCCGGATCTGTCGCTGGCCCAGAAGGTCGAGATCTTGGAGACCCTCGACGTCGAGGCGCGGCTGCGACTCGTCCTCGGTTGGGCCCGGGACACGCTGGCCGACCTGACCCTTCGCGAGCGGATCAAGACCGACGTCGAGGAGGGGATGGAGAAGACCCAGCGCGAGTTCCTCCTCCGCCGGCAGTTGGAAGCCATCCGCAAGGAGCTCGGCGAGCTCTCGGGGAGCGGCGCCGACGACGACCCCGACGACTACCGGTCGAAGGTCGCCGAGCGCGACCTGCCCGACCACGTCCGCGCCGCCGTCGACCGGGAGGTCGACCGGTTGGAGCGCACGAGCGACCAGAGCCCGGAGAACGGCTGGATCCGGACGTGGCTGGACACCGTGCTCGAGCTCCCGTGGGGCGTCGAGTCCGACGACCGGTTGGACGTGGCGGAAGCCGCGGCCATCCTCGACGAGGACCACGACGGGCTGCGCGACGTGAAGGACCGCATCCTCGAGCACCTCGCCGTCCGCAAGCTGCAGGCGGAGCGCGGACTGACGCCGGTCGACGGGCGCGGCGCGGGGGCCATCCTGGCCCTCGTCGGCCCGCCGGGGGTCGGCAAGACCTCGTTGGGCGAGTCGGTGGCTCGGGCCCTGGGACGCAAGTTCGTCCGGGTGGCCTTGGGTGGTGTCCGGGACGAGGCCGAGATCCGGGGCCACCGGCGGACGTACGTCGGCGCCCAGCCCGGCCGGCTCGTCCGGGCGCTGCGGGAGGCCGCCACGATGAACCCGGTCATCCTCTTGGACGAGGTCGACAAGTTGGGGACGGACTTCCGCGGCGACCCGTCGTCGGCCCTCCTCGAGGTACTCGACCCGGCGCAGAACCACACCTTCCGAGACCACTATCTCGAGGTCGACCTCGACCTGTCGCGGGTGCTGTTCATCGCGACGGCCAACGTCATCGACACCATCCCCGGGCCCCTGTTGGACCGGATGGAGGTCATCCGGCTGGACGGGTACACGGAAGCCGAGAAGGTGGCCATCGCCCGGCATCACCTGGTGGGTCGACAGCTCGGTCGGGCCGCGTTGCGCCCGGACGAGGTCGAGATCACCGACGACGCCCTCCGGACGATCGTCGCCGACTACACCCGGGAGGCCGGGGTCCGCTCGCTGGAGCGGGAGCTCGGCCGGCTGTTGCGCAAGGTGGCGACCAAGCTGGCCGCCGGTGAGCGGACCGCCCCGATCGCCGTCGACGCCGACGACGTCCGGGGCTGGCTCGGTCGGCCGCGGTTCTTCTTCGAGGCCGCGGACCGGACGAGCGTGCCCGGCGTCGTGACCGGGTTGGCCGTCACCGGGGCCGGTGGCGACGTGCTGTTCGTCGAGGCCACGGTGTCCGACGGCCCGGAGGGGCTCACCCTCACCGGGCAGTTGGGCGACGTCATGAAGGAGTCGGCCGAGATCGCCCTCTCCTACGTCCGGTCGCACGCGGCCGAGCTCGGCGTCGACCCGACGTCGTTCGCGGGGAAGCGGTTCCACGTCCACGTCCCGGCCGGTGCCGTGCCCAAGGACGGGCCGTCGGCCGGCGTGACGATGACGACCGCGCTCGTCAGCCTGCTCCGTGACGTGCCGGTCCGGTCCGTCGTCGGCATGACCGGCGAGGTGACGCTGCAGGGCCGCGTGCTGCCGATCGGTGGCGTCAAGCAGAAGGTGCTGGCCGCCCACCGGGCCGGGCTGACCGAGGTCGTCCTGCCCGCTCGCAACGGTCCGGATCTCGAGGACGTCCCCGAGGAGGTCCGCGACGTCATGACGTTCCATCTGGCCGAGTCGATCGCCGACGTCCTCGCCCCGGCCCTCGCCGCCGACGACCCGGCCGAGCCGGTGGTCGGACCGGCGGTCGAGGCCGCGGCGGCGTAGCCTGGCCGGACGACGCCAGCCAGAGGAGGTCGGTCGGTGCAGGACGAGGAGATCATCGAGCGGATCGGGCACCTCGCCGACGAGGAACGGCGGCTCGAGGAGGCGCACGCCGGAGACAACCTGTCGGCCGAGGACCACGACCGGCTGCGCCGGCTCGAGGTCACCCTCGACCAGCTCTGGGACCTCCTCCGGCAGCGCCGAGCCCTCCGCGACGCCGGCCAGGACCCGTCGGCCGCCCACGAGCGGCCGGCCGACACGGTCGAGCGTTACCAGCAGTAGTCCGGCCACTGACCGGTGGCCGCCGGTCGAGCCCGCCGGCCACCGGTCAGTGGCAGAGGCTGGCGGCGACGAGCGGGGCGTAGTAGTCGACGTCGGGCGGGTCGGCCCCGGGCACCTTGGCCCGGTCGTCGTAGAGGCGTAGCCGGACGGCGTCGGCGGAGAACGGCTCGGCGGCGAACGCCTCCCGGGCCGGCTCGTCGAGCAGGCCACCCTGACGGGCCAGCGTCCGTCGGGAGGCACTGGAGAGCACGGCCCGGTAGTCGGGGTCGATCGTGCAGAGGTAGCGCTTGGCGACGACGTGGAGACGGATCGGTTCGGTGACCTCGGGGCCGAACAGCTCGACCAGGAACGCCGCGCCCCGCTCCTCGTGCCGGCGGGGCCCGGCCTGGAGCAGCCAGCCGACGTCGTGCAGAAGGGCGGCGACGACCAGCGACGGTGCCGCGCCATCGAGCTCGGCGGCTCGGGCCGCCTGCCGCGAGTGCTCGGCGACGGTCACCGGTTCGCCCAGGTAAGTCTCGCGACCGCTCGTGCGGAGGATGCCGAGCACGCCGTCGGCCGTAACGACGTTCATCGGCCGATTGCCACTTTCGGGCCGCGCCCTCTCGGCCTGGGTCGTCTCGGACCGGCCGGCGTCGAGCCGGCCGGTGTCGAGCCGGCCGGTGTCGAGCCGGCCGGTGTCGAGCCGGATCGGGCCGCTTCGGCATCGCCAGCTCGGCGGCGCAGGACGGCCAGCCGGCTGTCGAGCCCGTCCCGGTCGACGTAGCAGCCGCGGAGCGACGCCGCGCCGGCCGGCTCGCCGGCGGCCCAGCCGTGCAGCATCCGGCGGCCGTCGAGCAGGACGACGTCACCGGCGTCGAGGACGGGCCGGACCTGGAGCTGCGGTCGGTCGAGGATGATGGCGAACCGCCGGAGCGCCAGCAGGTGCAGGTCGACGACGTCGGGGTCGAGTTGCAGGGGCACGCGAGACCGCTCGTCGAAGCGGATCGACACGACCGCGCCGCCCGCTCCGAGCTCGACGACCGGCGCCTCGGCGACGAGGTCGACCGCGTCGTCCGCGTAGCGCCACCGCACCGGCCACGTCGCCAGTTGGGCGAACGCCTCCGGCCGCTCGGCCCGCAGGACGTCGGCGGCCCGGAAGCCGTCGACCAGGATCGTCTCGCTGTTGCCGTTGCCGCCGCCCCCCGCCGGCGGGGCGACGCGGTGGAGCAGCTGGAGCGATGGGGCCCGTCGGCGGTACGGGTTGGCGGTGTGGAGCGGCCCGGCCGGGCCGACGTCCGCCGGGACGTCGAAGATGCGGCCGTCATTGGTCTCGCGGACGTAGCCGAAGCGGGCGACGACGGCCAAGAGGCCGGTGTCGCCGTCCGGGACACCGGTCAGGTGGGCCCAGCCGTCGGTACCGACGGTCGCCAGCCAGTCGGCGAGCGCACGGTCGTCGCCGGCCACCGCCGACCAGGCCATTGGCGCTGGCCAGCTCGTAACGGCCGGACCGGCCGCGCTGCCGCCGGTGCTGGCGGGCCGGTCGCCGCGGGTCGTCCCCGACGGGACGGCCTGCCGGTCGCCACCACGCCGCCGGTCGTCGAGGTGGGCCGGGCAGCAGCAGTGGTCCTGGAGCCAGTCGAGGTCGAACCGGCTGGTGTGGTGCCCGTCCTCCCAGCGCAGGACGAGCGTCGGGCCGACGACGGCCGCGGATTCGGGGCGGGGGTCGCAGGGGACGGCGCGGAGATCGGCCCGCCGCCGCCCGGACCCGTCACCGCGGCAGTGCTCGCAGGGGCAGCAGTCGCGGAGCCACCGAAGGCGGTAGCGGCTCCGGTGGCCATCGCCCCACCGGACGACGATCTCCTCGGCTCCCGGGATCATGACGGGCACCGCCGCCAGCTGTCCGACCGCACCGTTGCGCATGGTGCCTCCGAATGTCCGTGGGACCGCTCCGACATGGCGGGCCCTGACGAAAGGATGCGGCACGGAGGTTGCCGGATGGGCACGGCAGCGTGGCGGGGGAGTGACATCCTGGTGAACGGTGCCGCCACGGTGCCGGTTTTCTCGATCACCTGAAAGGGCAGGTGGGAGGGACGTACTGCTACCGTGAAGCGCAGCAGGGCCTGGGAAGCAGCTGGAGCGGGGGGCAGAGGAGGAGATCGATGGCGCAGAGTGCCGGACTGCACGAACCGGCGGAGAAGCTGGCACCGCCGACGATCGACCGACATCGGGCCATCACGTCGCTCCAGGAGGAGCTCGAGGCGGTCGACTGGTACGACCAGCGGGTCGACGCCACCGCCGACACCGAGCTGGCGGCGGTCCTCGCACACAACCGGGACGAGGAGAAGGAGCACGCGGCGATGACGCTCGAATGGCTTCGCCGCCACGACCCGAAGCTCGACCAGCATCTGCGCACGTACCTGTTCACGACCGCACCGGTGACGGAGATCGAGCACGAGGAAGAGGCCGGCGGCGGCGACACCGCGGCGGCCGACGAGACCGGTTCGCTCGGGATCGGGAGCCTGAAGGGAGAAACCCGATGAACCACCTGCTGCGTTCCCACGCCCCGCTCACCGAGGCGGGCTGGCAGGTACTGGACGACGAGGGCCGTGAGCGGCTCGTCCCGGCCCTGGCCGCCCGCAAGCTCGTCGATTTCTCCGGCCCCCGCGGCTGGCAGTACTCCGCCACCAACCTGGGCCGGACGACGACGGTGACGGCGTCCGACGCCGATCTGCGGGCCCGGCAGCGCAGGGTGCTGCCGCTCGTCGAGTTGCGGGCCGAGTTCGCGGTGGCCCGGGAGGAGCTGCTCGACGCCGACCGCGGTGCGGCCGACATCGAGCTGGGCCGTCTCGACGAGGCGGCCCGCCGGATCGCCCTGGCCGAGAACGTCGCCGTCTTCCACGGGTGGGCCGACGCCGGCATCACCGGGATCACCGAGGCGTCCCCCCACGAGGCGCTCGAGCTCGGCACGGCCTACGCCGACTACCCCGGCCGGGTGGCGAAGGCGGTACAGACGCTGCTGTCGGACGGCATCAGCGGCCCGTACGGCCTGGCGCTCGGGCCCGACGGCTACACCGGCGTCGTCGAGACCACCGAGCACGGCGGGCTCGTCGTCTTCGACCACCTCCGGCAGATCCTCGGCGGCCCGATCGTGTGGGCGCCGGGCGTCGAGGGCGCGGTCGTCGTCAGCCTGCGGGGTGGCGACTTCCTGTTCGAGTCCGGCCAGGACCTGTCGATCGGTTACGACTACCACGACGCCGAGCAGGTCCACCTGTACCTCGAAGAGAGCTTCAGCTTCCGGGTGGCCACCCCGGAGGCCGCGGTCGGCCATGACGCCGTGACGACGGTGGGAACCGCAGCCAGCCCGACGACGACCGTCCGGAGGGGGACGACGAGGTCGAGGAGGCCGAGGAGGAGTCCTTCCCGGCCAGCGACCCGCCGTCGCAGTGGTCCGGCGCCCGGTAGCGGCATCCGCCATAGTGGCGTCACGGTCGGTAGGGCTCCACCGACCGGCGGCGGGCCGGTCAGCCGTACGGGTGGGCGAGCGTCAGCAGGAACTCGCCGTCGGCGGCGCCCCACTGGCCGTCGACGACGAAGTTGGCGTCGACCAGCTCGGCGGCGAGGCCGTCGGGCGTGAACTTGGCGCTGATCTCGGTCAGCAGCTCCTCGCCGTCGGCGAAGTCGACGGTCAGCGCCAGGTCGGCGATCGTCACCGTCTGGTCGCCGACCGACCGCAGCCGCATCTCGATCCACGACGCCTCGGCGTTCCAGAGGGCGACGTGCTCGAAGCGGTCCGCGTCGAAGTCGGCACCGAGCTGGCCGTTGAGGACGCGGAGCACGTTGCGGTTGAACTCGGCGGTGACGCCGGCCGCGTCGTCGTAGGCGGCGACGATCCGCGCCCGGGTCCTTGACGAGGTCGGTCCCGACCAGGAGGTGGTCGGTGGCGTCCATCGTGCCGTTGAGGTCGGACAGGAACCGCTGGCGCTGGGCCGGTGTGAGGTTGCCGATCGTCCCGCCCAAGAAGGCGATCAGCCGCCGGCCGCCCTCGGGGGATCTCGGCGAGGTGGCGGTGGAAGTCGCCGACGACGGCGTGGATGTCGAGGCCGTCGTAGTCGTCGGCCAGCCCGGCCGCGGCGGCCCGGAGGAACTCGTCGCTCACGTCGAACGGCAGGTAGCGCCGCAGCGGTCCGTGGACGGCCATGGCGTCGAGCAGCAGGCGGGTCTTGTCGCAGGCCCCGGCCCCCAGCTCGACCAGGGTGTCGGCCAGGGCCAGCCGGGCGACGGCCGGGGCGTTGGCCTCGAGCAGCGCCCGCTCGGCCCGGGTCGGGTAGTACTCGGGCAGCCGGGTGATGTCCTCGAACAGCCGGCTGCCGGTTTCGTCGTAGAACCAGACCGGCGGGAGGCTCTTGCGGCCACGGCCGGCGGTCATCCCGTGCCGGACGTCGTCCTCCAGCGCGACCCGCAGATCCTCGGGACCGAGGTGGACGTCGACGGTGAGCGGCGTACCGGGCACGGCTAGAGGTCCCGGGCCAGTCGGACGCCGCTGAACGCCCAGCGGGCGCCGGCCGGGAAGAAGTTGCGGTACGTCGACCGGATGTGGTCGGCCGGGGTGACGCAGGAGCCGCCGCGCAGCACGTACTGGTTGACCATGAACTTGCCGTTGTACTCGCCGACCGCACCGGCGGCCGGCCGGAAGCCGGGGTACGGGCTGTAGGCGCTGGCCGTCCACTCCCAGACGTCGCCGAAGAGCTGCCGGCCGCCGTCGGCCGAGCCGACCGGGTGCGGTACCGGTCCGTCCGGCGGCCCGGGTCGCGGCCGGTCGGCACCGGTTCGAGCAGGTTGCCGTCGACCGGGCTCTCGGCGGCGACCGTCTCCCACTCCGTCTCCGTCGGCAGCCGGGCGCCGCTCCACCGGGCGAACGCGTCCGCCTCGTAGTAGTCGACGTGGCAGACCGGCTCGGTCGGGTCGACCGGCTGGTCACCGCCGAGCCCGAAGACGCGCCAGTCGTCCGGCTCGCCGTCGGGGCCCGTCGACCAGTACAGCGGGGCCGTCCGCTGCTCGGCCTGGACGACCGCCCAGCCGTCCGACAGCCACAGGTCCGACCGGGCGTACCCGCCGTCGTCCATGAACGCCAGCCACTCGCCGCAGGTCACCGTGCGATCGGCCAGCGCGAACGGGACGAGGTGGGCGAGGTGCCGCGGGAACTCGTTGTCGTAGCCGAACCGGTCGCCCGGCGTGGCCGACCTCGACCGTCCCGCCCTGGTGCTCGATCCACCCCGGCTTCGCCGCCTCGGCCGACGCCGACTGGGTCGACGCGCCTCGCCGTCGCCGGCTGGAACGGGCCGGCGTCGGCGGGGGCATCGCGGTAGGCCGGCCGCAGCGGGTTCTTCGACAGGACGTGCTTGATGTCCATCAGCAGCAGCTCCTGGTGCTGCTGTTCGTGGTTGAGGCCGAGCTCGACCAGGTCGAGCACGTCGGCGGCCAGGTCGCCGCCGCAGGAGCCGCTCCATCGCCTCGTCGACGTGGGCCCGGTAGCGACCGACGTCGCCGGCGCCGGGCCGGGAGACGAGGCCGCGCTCGGCGCGGGGGTGCCGGGCCCCGACGGCTTCGTAGTAGGAGTTGAAGATGTAGCCGTACGCCGGGTGGCAGGCCCGGTAGCCGGTGAGGCTGGGTTCGAGCAGGAACGTCTCGAAGAACCAGGACGTATGGCCGCGGTGCCACTTCGTCGGGCTGACGTCGGGCATCGTCTGGACGGTCTGGTCCTCGGGCGAGAGCGGGGCGGCGAGGGCTTCGGTCAGGGCCCGGACCTGCGGGTAGCGCCTGGCCAGCCCGGCCCGGCGGAAGTCGAGATCTTCGGTGTCGGCCATTCCCTCACCGTCCCTTCGGTGGATCCGTTCGTCGAGCGCACGATGGCGATCTCCGATACCTACCCACCGGCGCCGCAGCGGCCGACGAGGTCGGCCAGGGGGTCGGAAGGCGGCGCCGAAAATCGTCAACCAACGTAGTCGGGTGCGTCCGCCGCACGGCGGCTCCTGACAAGCTGGGACCGGTGGGCACGACGGACGACGGTCGATCAGGGGGCCGGATCGGCCGCGACTGGCGGGACTCGGAGCCGTGGTGGCCGCCGGAGCCGACACCGCCACCGGGCGCGCCGAACGTCGTGCTCGTCGTGCTGGACGACGTCGGCTTCGCCCAGCTCGGGTGCTACGGCTCGGACATCGCCACGCCGGTCATCGACGGCCTGGCCGCCGGGGGCGTGCGGCTGGGCAACTTCCGCACGACCGCGCTGTGCTCGCCGACCCGGGCCTGCCTGCTGACCGGCCGCAACCACCACCGCAGCGGGATGGGCCGGGTGGCCGACCTGGCCGTCGGCTTCCCCGGCTACCGGGGACGGCCGCCGAAGGAGAACGGCTTCCTGTCGGAGATCCTGCGCGGCCCGCGGCTACGCCACGTTGGCCGTCGGGAAGTGGCACCTCACCCCCGAGGACGAGACGCACATGGCCGCGCCCCGGGCGACGTGGCCGCTCGGGCGGGGCTTCGACCGCTGGTACGGGTTCCACGGCGGCGAGACCCACCAGTTCGTCCCGGCGCTCTACCACGACAACCACTCGGTGCGGCCGCCCCGGTCGGTCGGAGGAGGGGTACCACCTGAGCGAGGACCTGGCCGACCGGGCCATCGAGTTCGTCGGCGACCTCCGGGCGGTCGACGCCGACCGGCCGTTCTTCCTGTACTTGGCCACCGGGGCGTGCCACTCGCCCCACCAGGCGCCGGCCGAGTGGATCGACCGGTACCGCGGTCGGTTCGACGGGGGGTGGGACGCCTGGCGGGAGGCCACGCACGCCCGCCAGCTGGCGCTCGGCGTCATGCCGACCGGCACCCGGCTGTCGCCCCGCCCGCCGTGGGTGCCGGCGTGGGACGACCTCGGCGACCGGGACCCGGGCGGTGGCCGCCCGGTTCATGGAGTGCTTCGCCGGCTTCCTCTCGCACGCCGACGCCCAGATCGGCCGGGTGCTCGACTTCCTCGGCGACGCTGGGCGAGCTCGACGACACCGTCGTGATCGTCGTGTCCGACAACGGGGCCAGCGCCGAGGGAGGAGCCGAGGGGTCGATCAACGACGTCCGGCTGACCAACCTCGACCCGGCCGGCCTCGAGGAGATGGTCGACCGGCTGGACGAGATCGGCGGACCGTCGACCCACAACAACTACCCGTGGGGCTGGACGATGGCCGGCAACACGCCGTTCAAGCGGTGGAAGCGGGAGGTCCACCAGGGTGGGGTGGCCGACCCGTGCATCGTCAGCTGGCCGCGGCGGTTCGGCGGGGCCGACGGATCGGCCGGCGAGGTCCGCCACCAGTTCGTCCACGCCATCGACGTGCTGCCGACGGTGCTCGAGCTGGCCGGCGTCGACCCGCCGGCGGTCGTCGACCACGTCCCGCAGAGCCGGATCGACGGGACGAGCTTCGCCTACCTGCTCGGACCGGACGGCGCGGCCGCGGCCGAGCGGCACGAGACGCAGTACTTCGAGATGTTCGGGTCGCGGGCCATCTACCACCGCGGCTGGAAGGCGGTGACGTACCACCCCGTCGGCCCGCTGTACGACGACGGCCTCGACCCCAACGCGCCGTTCGACGACGACCTCTGGGAGCTGTACCACGTCGCCGAGGACCTGTCCGAGTCGACGACCTGGCCGACCGGGAGCCGGACCGCCTGGCCGCGCTCGTCGACCTCTGGTGGCAAGAAGCGGCCGACAACCAGGTGTTGCCGCTCGACAACCGGGTGCTCTGGGCGCTCGTCCACCCGAAGCCCGATCGCCGCCGGCCGCGGTCGAGCTACCGCTACTTCCCCGGCGGGCGCGCAGGTGCCCGAGGCGGTCGCCGTCAACGTCCGGAACCGGTCGCACGCGGTCGTCGTCGAGGTCGACGTGCCCGACGGCACCGTCGCGTCCGGCGTGCTGCTCGCCCTCGGCTCGTCGCTCGGCGGGTGGTCGCTGCACGCGGTCGGCGGCCGGGTCCGGTACGTCCACAACCTCTACGGCAAGACGCGTCACGTCCTCGAGGCCGACCGGGCGCTCGGTCCGGGGCGTCACGTCGTCCGGTTCGACTTCGACAAGGACGCCCCCGGGCCGACGACACCGGCTGCGCCGGGCGGGACCGGGACGATCCGCTACGACGGCGACGTCGTCGCCACCGGCGCGGTCGAGCGGTTCACGCCGGCCGGCTTCAACGGCGTCGGCGCCGGCCTGACGTGCGGCTACGAGTGGGGGCCGGCCGTCGGCGAGGGGTACGACGCGCCGTTCCCGTTCAACGGCACGATCGTGCGGGCCACCGTCGAGGTCACCGGGCCGGTCGTCCGGGACCCGCTGGCCGAGCTGGCCGCCATCCTGGCCGAGCAGTGACCCCGAAGCCTGGTGGCACGACCGCGGTGCTCGACTCGATCGCCGACCGACCGACCGACCGGCGCGGCTCGGGCTCGGCTGAGCCGCCGTCAGCCGTCGACGACGACCAGCTCGACCGGGATGTTGCCGCGGGTGGCCTTCGAGTACGGGCAGACCTCGTGGGCGGCCTCGATCAGCTGGCGGCCGGTCTGGGCGTCGACGCCGGGCAGCTCGGCCTCGATCTTCGCCCCGATGCCGAAGCCGCTGCCGTCGCTGATGAGGTCGACGGTGACGGAGACGGCGGACTCGCTGACGTCGACGTGCTGACGGCCGGCGACGAGCTTGAGCGCGCTGTGGAAGCAGGCGGCGTAGCCGGTGGCGAAGAGCTGCTCGGGGTTCGTCCCGGCACCGTCGTCGCCGCCGATCGACTTCGGCATCGACAGCTGTAGGTCGATCCGGCCGTCGGTCGACGTCACCCGACCGTTCCGGCCGCCCCACGCCGTCGACGTCGCCGAGTACAGGACCTGGTTCATCTCGTGCACCTCCCGTCGGGCCGTCCGCCGGCCCGGCGGAGTCTGGCTTACCAGCGGGACGCGGTGTCGCGATCGGCCCGGCCGTCCTCGGCCGCCGACCGCTCGCCCAAGCTCCACTTCCCCCGGCGACGCCCTTGTGGTAGCCACGCAGGTGGCACGGGCTGACGACGGGTGCCGCCGCCGCCGCCGTCGATCTGGAGGCTCCGCAACATGACAGACGAGGCAGTGGCCCTTCCGACGCTGGACGCCGCCGATATGGCGCTCATCGCCGAGCTGGGCGTTCGACGCCAGGTCGAGGTGGGGGAGTACCTCTTCCGGGAGGGCGACGCCAGCTACGACTTCTTCGTCCTCGTCAGCGCCGAGGTCGACATCGTGCTCTCGGTCGACGGTGGCGAGAACGTGCTCGTCCATCACGGACCGGGTCGGTTCCTCGGCGAGCAGAACATGCTGAGCGGGCTCCGGCTGTTCGTCTCGGCTCGGGTGGTCACGTCCGGCGAGGCCATCGTCGTGCCGCGTGACCAGTTGCGGCAGTTGATGGCGACGAACCCGCGGCTGGGCGACACCATCCTGGCGGCCTTCGTCGCCCGCCGGTCGTTCCTTTTGACGGGCGCGGCGCCGGCGATCCGGGTCATCGGCTCGCAGTTCTCGCCCGAGTCGCTCCGGGTCCGGGAGTTCCTGACGCGGACCCGAGTGCCCCACGAATGGCTGGACCCGGACCGCGACGCCCTGGTGGACGATCTCCTGCGGCAGTTCGACGTCGCGGCGAGCGACCTGCCGGTGGTCATCGCCTCGGGAACGGTGCTGCGCCGACCGACCCCCGGCGAGCTGGCGAGCTATCTCGGGCTGACGGTCGAGAGCCTGCCGGGGCGCTGCTTCGACCTGGTCGTCGTGGGCGGTGGCCCGGCCGGTCTGGCCGCCGCGGTGTACGGCGCCTCCGAGGGGCTCCGGACCCTCGGAGTCGAGATGACCGCGCCGGGTGGGCAGGCCGGGATGAGCTCGCGGATCGAGAACTACCTCGGGTTCCCGATGGGCGTCTCCGGCGGGGAGCTCACGCAGCGGGCGGTGATCCAGGCCCAGAAGTTCGGGGCCAACCTCACCGCGCCGTGCACCGCGGTCTCGCTGCGCAACCACGCCGGGCATCTGGTCGTCCGCCTGAGCGACGGCAGCGATGTCGCCGGACGGTCCGTGATCGCCGCCACCGGCGCGGCCTATCGGCGGCTGGACGCGGCGCGGCTGAGCGAGTTCGAGGACAACGGCGTGTACTACGCGGCGACCGAGATCGAGGCCCGCATGTGCGGAACGGCGCCGGTCGTCGTCGTCGGTGGCGGCAACTCCGCCGGGCAGGCCGCGATCTTCCTGAGCCAGGGTGGGTGTGCGGTCACGCTCGTCATCCGGGGGTCGGACCTCGGGGCGAGCATGTCGCGCTACCTGGAGCAGCGGATCGACGCCGACCCCGGCATCACCGTCCGGACACGTACGACCGTCGTCGCCCTCGACGGGGACCAGACGTTGCGGGCGCTGCATCTGAAGGGCCCCGACGGCGAGACGGTCGTCGACTGCGCCGGGCTGTTCTCCTTCATCGGCGCCGACCCGTCGTCCGGCTGGCTCTCCGGCTGCGCCGCGGTCGACCAACGAGGCTTCGTGCTCACCGACCTCTCGTTGACCGAACAGCTCGGCGACGAATGGGCGGCGTTGGACCGGCTGCCGTTGCCGTTCGAGACCAGCCACCCCGGGCTCTTCGCCGTCGGCGATCTCCGATCGGGGTCGACCAAGCGGGTGGCCGCGGCCGTGGGGGAGGGCTCGTCGTCGGTGCGGTCGGTCCACCAGTACCTGGCGTTCTCGAGCTGACCGCCCGAGCCTGATCGCTAGGACCCGAGCCTGATCGCTAGGAGAGGACGCGGCGGCGGAAGTTGCGCAGCCCGACGCCGAGGAACACGACGCAGAAGCCGACCAGCACCGGGTAGATGATGTAGAGGTGCATGTGCGAGGCGTCGGTGAAGGCGGCTCGCATGCCCTCGTTCACGTAGATCAGCGGGTTGATCAGCACGATCGTCTGCAGCCAGTGCCACCCGCCGACCTTCGACCGGGGCGAGCCGCGTCCACTGGTAGTAGGTGCCGCCGAGGAACGTGATCGGCAGGACGACGAAGCCGAACATCAGCCCGATGTTGCGCGGCTCGAAGCGACGTCCCGAGCACCAGGCCGAGCGACGTCATCGCCACGCACGACAGCGGGACGAGGGTGAGGATGATCCACCAGTGCAGCGATGATGTTGGCCTCGACGCCCGGCGGCGTGGACGACCGAGGCGATGGGCAGCACGATCGCCGCCGAGATCAGCCCCTGGACGGCGCCCGACAGCACCTTCGCGATGGCCACCAGCCAGATCGGGCACGGGGCCTGGACCCGGTCCTCGATCTCGCGGGTGAAGCCGAACTCCTGGGCCATGCTGCAGGGCGACGGACTGGACGCCCTGGAACATGATCGAGATGCCGACGACGCCCGGAACGAGCACGGTCGCGAACGCCGACTCGGCCGGCCGGGTCGCTCGCCGCCGCCGATGCCCTGGCCGATCTTCGGGAAGACGTAGAGGAAGACGAAGCACGAGCAGGAACGGCTGGATCAGGGTGCGGATGACGAACTCGCCAGAAGTTCTTCCTCAGCACGACGAGGTCGCGCAGGATGAGCGCCGCCAGGGCGGTCCGGCTGGCGGCGACCGTCGACCGGGTCGGCGTGAGGCGCGCGGGCCTCGACGGGCACGGCGCGTCGTCGGCGACGGGTGGCCGTCGCGCCATCAGTCGCGCAGCTCCTTGCCGGTGAGGTTGATGAACACGGTCTCGAGGCTCGGCTCGGCCACCGACAGGTCGACCACCTCGAAGCCCGCGCCTCTCGGCCGCGGCGACGACCCGGGGGACGAGCCGGTCGGCACCGCGGACGTGCAGCTCGAGCGCCGCCGTCGACCGGCCGGCGTGCCGGTCGACCCCGTCGATGGCCTGCGGTCCAGCACCTCGGCCAGCCGGTGCGGGTCGCCGGTCGCCTTGACCGTGACGATCGTGTCGGCGCCGACGCTCCGCTTGAGCTCGGCCGGCGTGTCGAGGGCCAGGATCCTGCCGTGGTCCATGATGGCCACCCGACCGCAGAGCTGGTCGGCCTCCTCCATGTAGTGGGTCGTGAGCAGGATGGTCTGGCCCTCGCCGTTGAGCTCGCGCAGGATGTCCCACAGGGCGAGCCGGCTCTGGGGGTCGAGGCCGGCGGTCGGCTCGTCGAGGAAGAGGACGGCCGGCCGGTGGAAGATGGCCCGGGCCACCATGAGGCGCTGGGCCATCCCGCCGGACAGGGCGTAGACCGACGCCTTGGCCCACTTGGAGAGCTGGAACTGCTCGAGCAGCTCGTCGGCCGTCCGGCGCGACTCTCGGCCGCGCGATGCCGAAGAGCCGACCGTGGAAGTAGAGGTTCTCCCAGACCGTCAGCTGGCGGTCGAGCGTGTTCTGTCTGGGAGACGATCCCGAGGAGCTGCTTGGCCAGGGCCGGGTGGGCGACGACGTCGATCGCCGCCGACGAACGCCTGGCCCGAGGTCGGGATGACCCGGGTGGTGAGCATGCCGGCCGTCGTCGTCTTGCCGGCGCCGTTCGGTCCGAGCAGGCCGAAGATCTCGCCGGCCGCCACGACAGGTTGAGCTCGTCGACCGCCCGGAAGTCCGTGCCGGCGTAGACCTTGGTCAGGTCGACCGTGCGGATGATGGCGTCGTCCGGCCGGTCGGCGGCCGGCCGCTGTGGCGCCGGCGTGGGGGCGGTCGTCGTCATAGGTTCGGGATCGAGGCTACCGCTCGCTGCGCCGGGCTTGGCGCTCGCTGCGCCGGGCTCGGTGCTCGCCGGTCAGGCCTCGGTGCTCGCCGGTCAGGCCTCGGCCAGGATCTGGTAGAGCTCCTTGCGGGCCCGCTGGATGATCTCCAGGCCCCGCTCGACCTGCTCCGGCTGGCCGGCCATCGACAGCTGCCGGGCGGCCATCTGGACCTGGACGACGGCCATCTTGAGCGACCGGGTCCGGTCCGCGCCCTCGCCGCCGAAGTCCCACGGTGCCTCCCGGTCGCCCTCTTTCGTCGCCGCCTCCGCCTCGCCGCGGCCGGTGTCGGTCAGCTCGTACGTCCGCGTCCCGTCTTGGGTCGCCGACCGGACGAGCCCCTCGTCCTCCAGCATCTGCAGCGTCGGGTAGACCGAGCCGGGGCTCGGTCGCCAGATCCCGCCGCTGCGCTCCTCGAGCCGGCGCATGACCTCGTAGCCGTGGGCCGGCCCGTCCGCCAGCGTCGAGAGGACCGCCCGCCGGATGTCGCCGCGGCGCATCCGCCGCCGCCCGCCGCCCCAGCCCGGTCCCGGGCCGCCGCCCCAACCGCCGCCGGGGCCTTCCATGCCGCGCATCCCGCGGCCTCGTCCCCGGCTCCGGCCGTGCTCCCTACTGCCTCTGTCGTATCGGTTGTCCATTTCGATCTCCTTCGATCGATCGTCCGGGGCGCCCCGGGCGACCTCGCTGCGAGGTCCCTGGCGCCGCCGGTGCCGTTGTTTTCCAACGGGCTCGTGTTTACTCTGTCCTCATCGTGTTATCACGATCGGTACCGATATATCGTAACCCATCGCAAACGAATGTCAAGCGCGAGGCCGGAGGCGGGGTGACGGCCAACGGGGAACAGGCCGGCAGCCAGGCCGGTTGACGTCCATACTGGTATCGACGACAGGAGGCGACCGATGGGGTTGTTCACCGCCCACAAGCAGGAGATCGTGCCCGAGGACCGGGCGCTCCCGGGCCGGTCGACGCCGATGGCGGTCTCCGACCGGCACCTCGTCCTCGGCACGCCGTTGCAGCCGCCGTTCCCCGACGGCCTGGAGCAGGCCATCTTCGGCATGGGCTGCTTCTGGGGCGCCGAGCGCAAGTTCTGGGAGACCGATGGCGTCTACACGACCGCGGTCGGCTACGACGGCGGCTACACGCCGAACCCGACGTACGAGGAAGTCTGTTCCGGCCGCACCGGTCATGCCGAGGTCGTCCTCGTCGTCTTCGATCCGACCAAGACGACGTACGACG
Source organism: uncultured Actinomycetota bacterium (assembly GCA_963745595.1). Classification (GTDB taxonomy): domain Bacteria; phylum Actinomycetota; class Acidimicrobiia; order Acidimicrobiales; family RAAP-2; genus DASZUK01. The sequence continues at coordinate 53,081 of CAVUYB010000027.1, forward strand.
CGCTGCTCGCCGTCTTCTTCGAGGGCCACGATCCGACGGCGGGGATGCGCCAGGGCAACGACGTCGGGACCCAGTACCGGTCGGCCATCTACACGACGTCCGCCGCCCAGGCGGAAGCCGCCCGGGCCGCGGTCGACCGGTACCAGACGGCGATCAGCGCGGCCGGCTACGGGACGATCACGACCGAGGTCGCGCCGGCTGGGCCCTTCTATTACGCCGAGGCGTACCACCAGCAGTACCTGGCGACCAACCCGAACGGTTACTGCGGGCTCGGCGGGACCGGCGTGTCCTGCCCGATCGGCGTCCTCGGCGGTCGGGCCGAGAGTGGCCCGGCCGAGGGTGGGTCAGCCGAGGGTGGGTCAGCCGAGAGCCCGGCGGCCCGATGACCGGACATCCGCCGCCGATGTCGCCGCCACCGATGTCGCCACCGGACCACCCCAGCCGGGCACGGCGGCTGACCCGACAGCACCCGACGCGTCGATCCTGCCCGACGGGATCGGCCACCGGGAGGCGAACCGGGTGACCGTGGCCGAGCACTACGAGCACGGCCGGTCGCGTCGCAAGGACGTGCCCCGGAGCCACCACCGCGGCTGGGAGCCGCCGCCGGGCCGGGCCGACCCGATCGCCCTGTTGGAGGCGTCCAACCTCAGCCGGGTCCCCGAGCTCGTGCCGATCCGCTACGGCCGGATGCTGGCGTCGCCGTTCGCCTTCCTCCGTGGCTCGGCCACCGTCATGGCCCACGACCTGGCGACGACCGCCACCACCGGCATCGAGGTCCAGGCCTGCGGCGACGCCCACCTGCTCAACTTCGGCCTCTTCGCCACGCCCGAGCGGAACCTCGTCTTCGACGTCAACGACTTCGACGAGACGCTGCCCGGGCCGTGGGAGTGGGACGTCAAGCGGCTGGCGGCCAGTGTCATGGTCGCCGGCCGGGACGCCGGGTTCGACGACACCGCGTCGCGGACGGCCGCCGAGGCCGCGGTCCGGGCGTACCGCCTGCGGGTCGGCGGCTACGCCGGCCTCGGCCACATGAACACGTGGTACGCCCGGATCGACGTCGAGACGATCGCCAAGCTCGTCACCCGCGCCCGGGCCCGTCGTGTCCTGCAGGCCAACGTCAAGAAGGCCCGGGGCCGGACTGCACTGCAGGCGATGGGCAAGCTGACGACGGTCGTCGACGGCGTCCGCCGGCTGATCGACGACCCGCCGGTGCTCGAGCACATCCAGTACGACCGGCTCGACGAGTGGGTCGAGGCGATGTTCGTCAGCTACGTGTCGTCGCTGCCCGACGACCGCCGGCACCTGCTCGAGCGCTACCGGTTCGTCGACATCGCCTTCAAGGTCGTCGGCGTCGGCAGTGTCGGCACCCGTTGCTACCTCGTCCTGCTCCAGGGGCTCGACGACGACGACGTGCTCCTCCTCCAGTTCAAGGAGGCCGATCCGTCGGTGCTCGAGCCGTTCGTCCGGGCCAGCCAGTACGACAACCACGGCCGCCGGGTCGTCGAGGGCCAGCGCCTCATGCAGGCCGCCAGTGACATCTTCCTCGGCTGGGGCACCGGGACGTTCGGCGTCGACTACTACTTCCGCCAGTTCCCGCGACATGAAGGGGTCGTTCAGTCCGGAGGGCGTGCTCCCCGAGGGCCTGGCCGACTACGCCCGGGTCTGCGGGTGGGCCCTCGCCCGGGCCCACGCCCGCTCCGGCAACGCCGCGGCGATCGCCGGCTACCTCGGCACCGGCAACCGGTTCGACCGTCACGTCGCCGACTTCGCCGCCGCCTACGCCGACCAGACCGAACTGGACCACACTGCCCTCGTCGATGCCGTTCGAGAAGGGCGGATCGAAGCCCGTACCGAGGTCTGACGGCCGCCCGTGCGGTTCGGCCTCCACGCGCTCGGCGTCGGCCCGGGCGCCGACCCTGACGTCGTCGTCGCGGTCGCCGCCGCGGCCGAGCGTCGTGGCTTCTCGACGCTGTGGGCCGGCGAGCACATCGTCATGGTCGATGACCCGGACACGCCGTACCCCTACGCCGACGACGACCGCATCGCGTTGCCGAGCGACGTCGACTGGCTCGACCCCCTGGTCGTCCTGACCTTCGCCGCCGCCGCCACCTCGCGCCTCCGGCTGGCCACCGGCATCCTCCTGCTGCCCGAGCACCAGCCCGTCGCCGTGGCCAAGCGGGCAGCCAGCCTCGACGTACTGTCGAAGGGGCGGTTCGTCCTGGGGATCGGGATCGGTTGGTCAGCCGCCGAGTTCGCCGCCCTGGGCGTGCCGTTCGACGGGCGGGCCGCCCGGACTCGGGAGTACGTCGAGGCCATGCGGGCGCTCTGGGCCGACGACGTGTCGTCCTACCGAGGCGCCCATGTCCAGTTCGAGCGGGTCCGGAGCTATCCGAAGCCGCGAGACCGACGAATCCCGATCGTCGTCGGCGGGAACAGTGACCCCGCGCTGGCCCGGGTGGCCGCCTGGGGTGACGGCTGGTACGGGTTCAACGTCCCCGTGGCCACCGTCCCCCGGCTACTCGCCGACTTGCATGCCCACTGCCGGCGGGAGGGGCGGGACCCCGGTGCCGTCGATGTTTCGGTGGCCCTGGCCGACGGGTCGCCCGACGACGTCCCCGCGCTCGACCGGGTGGGGGTCGACGAGGTCGTGCTCGTCGAGTCCCCGCCGGCTGAGGCCGGTGAGGTCGACCGTTGGGTCGACGGCCTCGCCGACCGCTGGAAGGTCAGCGGCTAGCTGTGATGTCCAGGGAGGCCTGGAAGGTCAGCGGCTAGGTCGCTCGGCCCGTCGACCCGGCCGCCGGCCGGCGGCGAAGAGGATCGCCCCGCCGACGACGAAGGCGACGGCCGTGCCGACCAGCAGGCCGATCTGGGCGGCCGCCACCAGCGGGGGATGACCGGCGAACGCGCTCGTCGCGAACAGCAGCGGGACCGTGAACCCCATGCCGCACATCGCGGCCGCGCCCGCCAGCTGGGACCAGCGGACCCCCTCGGGAAGCTCGACGACTCGGCAGCGGACGACGATCGCCGTCGCCACGGTGATGCCGGCCATCTTGCCGACCAGCCGGGCGACGAGGATGCCGACGACGACGGAGCCGCCCGCTCCACTCGTGAGCCCCGGCGCGCCGAGGTCGACGCCGGTGTTCGCCAACGCGAACAGCGGGAGGACGAGCAGGATCGAGACCGGGTTGAGCACCCGTTCGAGCACGGCCGACGGCGACCGGTCCACCGGCGACGGTGCCCCCGTGGCCGACGGTGGCCCTGTGGCCGACAGTGCCCCGGTGGTCGACGGCGCCCTGGCGGATGGCTCGGTCGCCCGCCGTCCGGTGGTCGCCCGCCGGGCGGTCGCCGGCAGTACGGCGCACGGCACGACCATGCCGACGAACGCGCCGGCCAGGGTCGGCTCGACGCCGCCCCAGGCCAGGAGGACCCACTCGACGAGCGCGGCGACGACGTACGGCCACCACGCGGTCCGGACCCGGCGACTGGCCAGCGCGACGACCGCGAACCAGACGACCGCGGCGGCGAGCGCCCAGGGCCGGACGTGGACACGGGACGCCGAGACGAAGGCCAGCACGACGACCGACCCGACGTCGTCGGCCACCGCGAGGGCGAGGACGAACACCCGGAGGGCCGGCGGGACCCGGCGGCCGAGCAGGGCCATCGCGCCGAGCGTGAACGCCACGTCGGTGGCCATCGGGACGCCCCACCCGCGGGCCGCGGCCGGCCCCCCGGCGGTGGCGGTCACCGTCACCAGATAGGCGATCGCCGCGCCGGCCATCCCGCCGAGGGCGGCCGCGACCGGCAGGAGGGCGTTGCGGACGCTCCGGAGCGATCCGTGCACCCGCTCCCGGCCGACCTCGAGCCCGACGGCGAGGAAGAAGACGGTCATCAGGCCGTTGTCGACCCAGTCCCTGACCGTGCCGAACTGGTCGGCCGGCAGCAGCCGCCAGTGGGCCGCGGCCTGCCAGACCGCGTCGTACGACGAGTGGGCCGGCAGGTTCGCCCACAGCAGGGCGACGCCGACCATGACGGTCAGCAGGATGCCGCCGACCGCCTCCGTCCGGGCCAGCTCGACCACCGGCCCGGCCCACGCTTCGGGGCGCCACGGCGTCCGTCGGCCCGTCCGTTCGGACAGCGGGGGCGGGGGCGAAGTGGGCGGGGGCGGAGTGGGCGGAGACATGGTTGACGTACCGCCGACCAGGCTTCCCGGCACACCCGGTCGGGAGCTTATGGCGGCGCGTGGCGGTCGGCCAGCGTGACCAGGCCAATTGCTTTTGAGACAACACATTTCTAACGTGGACGGATTGTGGCGATCCAGCCGTTGGCCGATGACGAGCTCCCAGGCGACGAGCTCGGAGGCGACGAGCTTCCAGAAGCCCGGTCACCGGAGGACGAGCTGGCCTCCCAGGTGCTGCTGGCCTTCGCCCGATTGCTGCGCGGGCCGCACCGACGGGGGTCGGCGATGCCGAGCCACGTCGAAGCGCTGCTGAAAAGCGGCTACCTGGCCCCTCGCCACGTCGGGGCGTTCGCGGTCATCGCCCTCGGTGGTCCGATGACGGTTTCGGAGCTGGCCCGCCAAGAGGGGTTCGCCCTCAGTACGGCTAGCCTGCTCGTCACCCAGCTGGCCGAGGCCGGTCTGGTCGAGCGGCACGAGGACGTCACCGATCGTCGGCGGACGGTCGTCTCGGTGGCGCCGGAGCACCGGCTGGAGAGCCAGCAGGTGCTCGACTCGAAGCTGGCGCCGCTCCGCCGAGCGCTGCTGCGAATGGGCCCGCGCCGGTCGCGGGCCCTGCTGGAGGGGCTCGACATCCTCGTCGAAGAGGTGACGAGCTCCGGCGCCACGACGATCACCGACCCCACACCCTTGACGACGACGACCCTGCATGCCTCGGAGGAACATCCTTGACGACGACGACCCTGCACACTTCGGAGGAACACCGGTGATCGACGTACTGTTCGGCAAACTCGGACGGGGGGTCGTCCGGTTCCGTTGGGTGATCCTGATCATCTGGGTCCTGGGCATCGGCTTCGCGTCGCACGCCTTCCCGACGCTTGCCAGCCAGGTCAACAACAACAACAGTGAGTTCCTGCCGGCGAGCGCGCCGAGCAACCAGGCCGCCGATCTGGCGAAGCCGCTGATCGGATCGATCACACAGGCCAAGGTCACAGTGGTGGCGGTCACCTCCGACGGCACCTTGGACAGCGCCGACCAGTCCGCGCTGACCGCGCTGGCGGGCGATCTGCACCGGGTGCCGACGGTGAAGTCGGTCACACGCAAGGCGACGTCGCCGAACCAGAAGGCCCAGCTGCTCCAGGTGGTGTCCACCGTCTCGCCGTTCGACCAGGCGGGGACCAAGAAGTTGGTCGACAACCTGGAGTCGACCCTGCAGAAGGCCGACCTGCCGTCGGGCCTGCAGGCCAACCTGGCTGGCTCGGTGGCCACCAACGTGGCCAATCAAGAGCAGTCCAACAAACAGAGCAACGAGATCCAGTTTGCGTCGATCATCTTCATCCTGATCCTGCTGGTCGTCATCTTCCGGGCCCTCCTGGCCCCGGTGGTCACCCTCCTCGGGCCGGTGTTCGCCCTGAGCCTGTCCACACGGTTCATCGGCGCGCTCGGCGAGCACGGACTGAAGATCTCGTTCTTCACCCAGATCCTGCTGATCGTGCTCCTGCTCGGCGCGGGGACCGACTATGGGTTGTTCCTCGTCTTCCGTGTCCGTGAGGAGTTGCTGAAGGGCCGGACGACCCACGAAGCGGTGGCGAACGCGATGGCCCGGGTCGGCGAGTCGATCACCGCGTCGGCCGGCACGGTCATCCTGGCCCTGCTGACGCTCACGCTGGCCAGCTTCGGCATCTACCACGACCTCGGCATTCCGCTGGCCATCGGGATCGGGGTGATGCTGCTGGCCGGGCTGACCCTGCTGCCGGCCCTACTGGCCATCTTCGGCCGCGCCGTCTTCTGGCCGACCAAGACGGCGCCGAGGGAGCACAAGGAGGGGTACTGGGGTCGCATCGCCGGTCGGTTGGTCGAGCACCCGGCCCTGACCCTGGCCATCGGCGTCGTCGCCTTCGGGGCCCTGGCCGCCTGCACCCTCGGGTACAAGTCCGGTGGGTTCGGCGGCAAGGTCACCGCGCCGGCCGGTACGAGCGCCGCCAAGGGCAACGCCGCGCTGGCGGCCAACTATCCGCAGTCCAGCGCCAACCCCACCAACGTCATCATGACGTTCGCCACGTCGGTCTGGGACGATCCCACACCGCTGGCCGTGGCCAGCGACGGGCTGGCCAAGACCGGGCAGTTCACCGCCATCAGCGGCCCGCTCGATCCCAACGGCACCCCGCTGACCGGGGCCCAGCTGCGTCCAGCTGCACCAGGAGCTGGGGTCGCCGAAGCAGCTGGCCCAGTCGTCCCAGGCGCCACCGGCGTCCGTGCCGGCGGACGAGTACTTCGCCTACCTGGCCACCGCCAACTTCATCAGCACAGACGGGACGACCGTCGGCTGGTACACGAACTTGAAGGCCGGCGACCCGCAATCGACATCGGCGCTCCACGCCATCCCGGCCATCCGGACCGACGTGACGCAGGTGGCGAAGCAAGCCGGGGCCACCGCGTCGGGAGTGGCCGGCGAGGCACCGGCCCTGTACGACGTCAGCAGCATCTCCGGCGGTGACCTGGTCCACATCATCCCGGTGGCCGTCGTGGCCATCGGCCTGTTGCTGGTCCTCGTCCTGCGCAGCCTGATCGCGCCGTTGTACCTGATCATCAGCGTGGTGCTGTCCTACCTGGCATCGCTGGGGCTGTCGGTGCTGTTCTTCATGAAGATCGGGGGCAAGGAGGGCATCGTGTTCCTGTTGCCCTTCTTGATGTTCATCTTCCTGCTGGCGCTGGGGGAGGACTACAACATCCTCGTCATGACCCGGATCCGGGAGGAGGCCCGTCGATTGCCGTTGCGCCAGGCGGTCGTCCGAGCCGTCGGGGCGACCGGGCCGACGGTCACGTCGGCCGGTCTGGTGCTCGCCGGCAGCTTCGTGGTGCTCGGCGTCGTCGGCGGTCGTGGCGCGACAGGCACCTCGATCCAGGAGATCGGGTTCGGGCTGGCCGTCGGCATCCTGCTCGACACGTTCGTCGTCCGGACCGTTCTCGTGCCGTCGACGGTGGCGCTGCTCGGCCGATGGAACTGGTGGCCGTCGGCGATGGGTCGCAAGCCGGCGGCCCACCGCCAGGCGGCAGCCCGGGCGGTCCCGGAGGTCTCCAGGAGTCGGAGCCGGACCCCGTCGGGGGACGGTAAGGGCCGGTGGCCGACGGCGTCGGAGAGGGCGGCACGACCGACGGCACCGGCACGACCGACGGCACCGGCACGACCGACGGCACCGGCACGACCGACGGCACCGGCACGACCGACGGCACCGGCACGACCGCGGCACCGGCACGACCGACGGCACCGGCACGCCGACGGCACCGGCACGACCGACGGCACGGTCGCGGTGAACGCGAACGGTGGAGGTGCGTTGACGACAGCGCCGGCGCTGACACTGACGCGGCGCCGGATCCTGGTGATCATCGGCGCGCTGATGCTCGGCATGTTCCTGGCCGCGCTCGACCAGACGGTCGTCTCGACGGCGCTGCCGACGATCGTCGGCGACCTGCACGGCGCGTCCCACCTGACGTGGGTCGTCACCGCGTACCTGCTGTCGTCGACGGTCTCGACGCCGCTGTGGGGCAAGCTCGGCGACCAGTACGGCCGCAAGCGGTTCTTCCAGGCGGCGATCGTCATCTTCCTGGTCGGGTCGGTGCTGTCGGGGCTGAGCCACTCGATGTTCGAGCTGATCGCCTTCCGGGCCCTGCAGGGGCTGGGCGGCGGCGGCCTGATGGTCGGCGCACAGACGATCGTCGGCGACGTCGTCTCGCCGAGGGACCGCGGCCGCTACATGGGGCTGTTCATGGCCATGTTCGGCGTCACGACGGTCATCGGGCCGCTCATCGGCGGCCTCTTCGTCGAGTACCTGAGCTGGCGGTGGATCTTCTACATCAACGTCCCCATCGCGGCCATCGCGCTCGTCGTCACCGCGCTCGCCCTCCCCGGGACCTTGACCAAGGTGCACCGGGTCATCGACTACCTCGGCACCGCCCTGCTCGCCCTGTCGGCGACGGCCCTGGTGCTGTTCACCAGTCTCGGGGGCACGTCGTACTCGTGGGGGTCGCCGTTCATGGTCGGGCTGGCCGTCGGCGGCGTGGTCCTGGCCGGCCTCTTCGTCCTGGCCGAGCGGCGAGCGGCCGAGCCGGTGATCCCGCTGAAGCTGTTCCGGAACCGGGTGTTCTCGTCGGCCAGTGCCATCGGCTTCGTCGTCGGGTTCGCCATGTACGGCGCGCTGTCGTTCCTGCCGCTGTTCCTCCAGATCGTGAAGGGGGTCAGCCCCACCGAGTCGGGATTGCGCCTGTTCCCGATGATGGGCGGGTTGTTGATCGCGTCGATCGGATCGGGGCAGCTGGTCAGCCGGTGGGGCCGCTACAAGGTGTTCCCGGTCGTCGGCACGGCCCTCATGTCGATCGGCCTCTACCTCATGTCGCTGGTGGGGGTGACGACCGGTACGTGGACGCAGTCGGCGTACATGTTCATCTTCGGCGCCGGGCTCGGCCTCGTCATGCAGGTCCTCGTCGTCGCGGTGCAGAACTCGGTGCCGTACGAGGAACTGGGGACGGCGACGTCGAGCACGACGTTCTTCCGGATGATCGGCGGGTCGTTCGGGACCGCGGTCTTCGGGGCCATCTTCTCCAACCTGCTCGTCGGGAACCTCGTCCACTACCTGGGCGGGGCCAAGATCCCGGGTAACGCGGCCAGCGGGATCGACAATCCGACCCTCTTGGCCCAGCTCCCGCCGGCGGTCCATGCCAGCGTCGCCCAGGCGGTGTCCCACACGATCGAGACGGTGTTCCTCATCGGCGTGCCCATCGCCGTCGCGGCCTTCCTCCTCAGCTGGCTTCTCCCGGAGGTCCCGCTCCGCAAGTCGATCCGCACCCCCGACCCCGGCGTCGGCGTCGCCGTGCCCGAGGGCCGGACGTCGCTCCAGGAGATCGAGCTGGCCCTCGAGCGGATGGCCGCCCGGGAGAACCGGGCCGAGCTCTACCGGACCCTGGCCACCCGGGCCGGGCTGGAGCTGACACCCCGGGCCTGCTGGTTCCTCTACCGCCTGGCCGATCGGCCGGACTGCACCCTGGAAGGGGTGGCCGACCGGCTCAAGGTGCCGGTTTCCCGGATCCAACCGGCGGTCGACGAACTGGTCGGTGCTGGGATGGTCACCCGCTCGGACGGTCCGGGGGACTGTGATCTCCGGGTCACTGCCACCGGGGACCAGGCCATCGAGCAGCTGACGGCGGCCCGGCGGGCCGGGTTCAACGAGCTGCTCGAGGGATGGGACCCCGAGGCCCACCCGGAGATCGAGGATCTCGTCCGCCGGCTGGCCCGGGCCCTGCTGGCCGACGACGACAAGCTCCTGGCCGACGCCCGGGCCCGTGCCCCGGTCGCCGGTTAGGGGAACTTTCGCCGCCGATCGGGGCAACATCCCGGCGTGACCGACCGGCCGCCGACGGACGCCGACTGCATTCGGGCGTCGCTGGTCGACCCGGACCGGTTCGCCGAGATCTTCGACCGCCACGGCGCCGCGCTGGCCGGCTACCTGGCCCACCGGGTGCCGCCGTCGGCGGTCGAGGATCTTGCCTCCGAGACGTTCCTCTCGGCGTTCAAAGCCCGGGCCCGCTACGACCTCGCCCAAGCGGACGCCCGGCCGTGGCTGTTCGGCATCGCCACGAACACGCTCCGCCACCACTGGCGGGCCGAAGGCCGGCGGCGGGCCTTGGCCGAGCGACTCTACCGGTTGGGGCGTCGAACGCCCGGGCCCGGCGGCCAGTCGGCTGGTGACCACCCGGGAACGGACGACGATGGCGACCGGGCGTCGGGTCCTGGCCGCCCTGGACCAGCTCGATCCGGGGATCCGGGACACCCTGATGCTGCTGGCCGTCGGCGGCCTGACGTACGACGAGGTCGCCCGCGCCCTCGACGTCCCGGTCGGCACCGTCCGGTCCCGGATCTTCCGCGGCCGGCGCCGTCTCCAAGAGCTGCTCCGCGACGACGCGCCGGTCCGCTCCGACGCGCCGGTCGATCGATCGGGCGTCGGGCCCACCGGCGGTTCACCAGCCGGACCCGGCTCGGGGTCCACGGAAGGGTCGGTCAAGGAGGGGTCTCATGGATGAGCTGATCCTCGTTCGTCGGGCGACGTCGCCGCGGGACGAGCCGGATCCGGAGATGCTGGCCCGGGTCCGGGCCCGGGTGGTGTCGGCGGCCGGACCTGGTCGGTCGGACCGTCGGCCGGACGGTCGGCCGGACCGTCGACTTGGGACGGCGTGGTTCGCCGTTGCGGTCGCGGTCGTCGTGGCTGCGCTGGCCGCCGGCGTGGGGTGGGTGGTTGCCGCCAGCCCGGGCCCGGCCCGGGTGACCAGCCCGAGCGCCGGCGGGACCAGATTGTCGCTCCGGCTGGTCGACGACCAGGTCCGGTTGGTGGCGGCTGGCTCGCCGTCGTCGATGGGGTCGGTGACGGCGATGGCGTGCTTCACGGCGACGACATGCGAGGCGGTCGGGGAGGCCACCGACGGCGCCGGCGCGGTCGCGGCCGCCAGCCGCGACGGCGGGGCGAGCTGGACCGAGCAGGCGCTGCCGGGTGGGTTGACGTCGTTGACGTCGTTGACGTGCCCGGCCGCGGGCACGTGCCGGGCGACCGGGACGACGGCGACCGGTCCGGTCGTCGTGGCCACGGCCGGCACCAGCGGGTGGGCCCGCCAGTCGGTACCGAGCTCGGTGACCGCGCTGGCCTCGGTGTCGTGCCCGAACGTCGACGTCTGCTGGGCGGTCGGCACGAGCGGGGACGCAGGAGCGATCCTGCACGCCTCGGGGACCGGGAGCTGGGAGGCCATCCCGGTCCCCGAGGGGGTGGCTTCGCTCTCGTCGGTCGGCTGCGCGGCCGGGATGGCCCCGGCCACCTGCCTGGCCGTGGGCATCGGGGCGTCCGGCCCGGCGGTGGTGGACACGACCGACGGGACACGGTGGGTCACGTCGGCCGTGCCGCCCGGGGCCATCGGCCTGGCGTCGGCGGCCTGTACGGGACCGGTCGGGCCGATCTGCACGACGTTGGTCGAGACAGGCGACTACTGGCGGCAGGCCAGCCGGTTCTTCGGCGGGTCGCCGACCGCCGACCAGTGGCACGGCGCGACGATCCCGGCCGGCGCGACGGTGGCTCCCGGCACGGTGCTGGCCGGGGTGTCCAGCTGCGTCGTCATCGACGGCCCGTCGTGCACGCCGGACGACGAGTCGGAGGTGAACACCGTCATGCGGGTCGTCGCCGGGCTCGAGGGGACGAACAGCGGCGGCCCGCTCGACGAGTCGATCAGCAACGGCTACTTCAACTCCACAGCCGGATCGCCGGTCTGGTACATGGGCGTCGCCGGCCAGGGCCTCGACGCGTCCCTGGCCCTGACGCCGACCCAGCGCCTCTACGGCATAGCCGGCGGGCCGGGGGAGGTCTAGGTCTTTCCGGCGCTGGGTCCATGAAAGCCGGCTGATCGGCGGTGGCCGACCGGGCCGCACGTACACTGCCGTCGTGCCGCGGACCGACGACCGCCAGGGGTTGCCGACGACCGGGACGCCCGAGGCCGTCGCCCGGCTCGACGCGGCCGTCGACTCGCTCCTGCACTTCCGCGTCGACCTGCTCGACGCGGTCGGCCGGATCGTCGCGGCCGACCCGACGATGCCGATGGGCCAGGTCTTCGCCGCCTACCTCGGGGTGCTCGGCACGGAGGCCGACGCCGCCGCCGCGGCGGCCCGGGCGTTCTCGGCGTGGCTGGCCACGACGGACCTGTCCGGACTGACCGATCGGGAGCGGGCGCACGTCGCGGTGGCCCACACGTGGCTCGGCGGCAACATGCTGGCCGCCGGCGACCTGCTGGCCCAGCTGACGACCGCGTACCCGCGCGACGTGCTGGCCCTGGCCGCCGGTCACCAGGCCGACTTCTTCACCGGCCGGTCGACGTCGCTGCGGGACCGCATCGGCGGCGCGCTCACGGCCTGGTCGGCCGACGACCCGGCGTACTCCCTCCTGCTCGGGATGTTCGCCTTCGGGCTCGAGGAGGCCGGCCACTACGACCGCAGCGAGGTCGTCGGGCTGGAGGCGGTCGGCCTCGACCGTTCGGACGTCTGGGCGATCCACGCGGTAGCTCACACGTACGAGATGCAGGGACGCTTCGGCGACGGGCTCCGGTTCATGAACGAGCGGGTCGAGGACTTCGACGACGGCAACTTCTTCCGGGTCCACAACTGGTGGCACTACTGCCTGTACGCCCTCGAGGCCGACCGCCCGGACGTCGCGCTGACCGTGTACGACCGCGTCCTCCACACCGCCGACACCGGCCGGCTGGCGCTCGAGCTGCTCGACGCCACGGCCTTGCTCTGGCGGCGGTACCTCGACGGCGACGCCCAGACCGAGCGGTTCGGCGTCCTGGCCGACGCCTGGGGCGGCACCGTCGCGATCCCGCACTACGCGTTCAACGACGCCCACGCGGTCATGGCCTACGTCGGCGCCGGCCGGTTCGGCGACGCCCAGGCGCTCGTTGCCGACCGCGCCCGGTACCTCGATGCCCCGTCCGCCTCGCCGGAGGAGGACAGCAATCTGTCGTTCACCGCCGAGGTCGGCCTGCCGGTCTGTCGGGCCCTCGTCGCCTTCGGGCAGGGCCGGTACGGCGACGTGGTCGACCGGCTGCTGCCGATCCGCCACCGCGTCCACGTCTTCGGCGGGAGCCATGCCCAGCGGGACGTCGTCCAGCGGACGCTGCTGGAGGCCGCGCAACGGGACGGCCGGACCGACGTCGCTCGCCAGCTGCTGAGCGAGCGGCTCGGGCTGCGACCGACGAGCCCGTACAACTGGCGCCAGCAGGCCACCCTGCTGCGGTCGGGCGGCGAGCCCGGCCGGGCGGCCGAGGCCGAGGCGCGGGCCCGGGCGCTCGTCGTGGCCGCCGAGCCTTCGTTCACTACGGCTTTCGAGCCATCGTTCGCCACGGAGACTCGACCCGACGACGGGGACGATCGAGAGGAGCGGTGATGACCACTGCCGACGACCGGCCGACGACCGGCACCGACGTCTACGCCGAGGATCGGGCGTACGTGTTCTACTCGTGGTCGGCCCAGTCGGCGCTCCACCCGATGGTGATCGCCGGGGCGGCCGGGTCGTACGTCTGGGACGACGCCGGGCGCCGGTACCTCGACTTCTCGTCCCAGATGGTCAATACGAACATCGGCCACCAGCACCCGAAGGTGGTGGCGGCCATCCAGGAGCAGGCCGGCCGGCTGTGCACGATCGCCCCGGTCCACGCCAACGACCAGCGGAGCCGGGCGGCCCATCTGATCGTCGACCGGGCCCGCACGGGCGAGGGGACGAAAGTGTTCTTCACCAACGGCGGCGCCGAGGCGATCGAGTACGCGACCCGCATGGCCAAGCTGCACACCGGGCGGCCGAAGGTGCTCGCGGCCTACCGGTCGTACCACGGCGGGACGACGACGGCCGTCAACCTCAGCGGCGATCCCCGCCGCTGGGCCAACGACACCGGGTCGGCCGGGGCGGTGCACTTCTTCGGGCCGTTCCCGTACCGTTCGCCGTTCAACTCGTCCGGCCCCGAGGAGGAGTCGGTCCGGGCGTTGGCCCACCTCGAGCAGGTGATCCAGTTCGAGGGCCCGACGACGATCGCCGCGGTCGTCCTCGAGACGATCCCCGGAACGGCCGGCGTCATGCCGCCGCCACCGGGCTATCTGGCCGGACTGCGGGCGCTCTGCGACCGCTACGGCATCGTCTACATCGCCGACGAGGTGATGTGCGGGTTCGGTCGGGCCGGCGAGTGGTTCGCGGTCGACCACTGGGACGTCGTGCCCGACCTGATCACGTTCGCCAAGGGCGTCAACTCGGGCTACGTCCCGCTCGGTGGCGTCGTCATCTCACCGGCCATCGCCGACACGTTCGCCGAGCGGCCGTTCCCCGGTGGCCTCACGTACTCCGGTCACCCGCTGGCCTGTGCCGCCGCGGTGGCGACGATGACGGCGATGGCCGACGAGGGCATCGTCGAGCACGCCGCGACCATCGGCGAGAAGGTGCTCGGCCCCGGCCTGGCCGCCCTGGCCGAGCGGCACCCGACGATCGGCGAGGTCCGCGGGATGGGCGTCTTCTGGGCCCTCGACCTCGTCGCCGACCGGGCCACCAAGGAGCCGCTCGCCCCCTACGGCGGGTCGAGCCCGGCCATGGACGAGCTGGTCGCGGCCTGCAAGCAACGCGGCCTCCTACCGTTCACCAACTTCAACCGGGTGCACGTCGTCCCGCCGTGCACGGTCGCCGAGGACGAGGTCCACGAGGGGCTGGCCATCCTCGACGACGCGCTGTCGGTGGCCGACCGGTACTACACCGGCTGAGGCGCCGCCGCCGACCGGCTCGGACGGGGGCCGAGCGGTTCTAGGTCGGCTTGGCAGCCAGCCCGCTGCAGTGCCGTAGCCCCTGCCAACGGTCGACGGCCGTCGTGGCGGCCGACCCGGAGAGGGCCTGGGGCAGGCCGTCGGCGATGACCGCCGGCCGCCAGCTGGTCTGGTCGACGTGCCGGCCGGTCACCGTGACGAGCAGCGAGCCGCTGTACGTCTCCGGGACCTGTGTGTCGTAGAACGCCAGGTTGCCGAGCCCGTAGTCGACGTAGGCGCGGCCGAGGTAGCCCGCGCCCTCCTGGACGTGGCTGCCCGATCCGACGACGACGTCGGCCCCGGCCTTGACCAGCGCGGTGGCCAGGGGCGCCTGTTGGGCGTTGGGGCAGGTCTGGCCTGTCGTGCCCCAGTGGACGTCGACGACGACGGTGTCGGCCGTCCGGCGAACCGCCTTGACCGCGGCGATCAGCTCGGCCTGGTCGGCGGCGGAGGCGACACCGGGTTGGGTGGCCGTCGCCGTCCAGGCGGACTGCAGGTTCGGGGGAAAGATCTGCGTGGCGGCGATGACGGCGATCCGTTGCCCGTCGATGGTCACCCGGTACGGCGCGTAGGCCTGGGGGGCGGTCGCAGCCGATCCCGACGACCGGATAGTGGGCGCTGTCGGCCTCGCTGAGCGACATCTGCAGCCCGGCCGGGCCGCAGTCCTCACCGTGGTCCGTCGCCATCGTCACCAGTGAGAGGCCGCCGCCCTTGAGCGCGGTCAGCGCACTGGCCGGCGAGTACCAGATGAACGGCTTCGACTGCGGGGCCGGGCAGGTGCCGTCGGTCAGGGCGGCGTCGAACGTGGCCATCGACAGGTTCGACCCGGTCATCAGGCCGGACACCGCGCTGCCCAGTGCGGTTGTCGGGTCGGCCGCCAGCCGTGTGCCGAGGACGCCCTCGAAGTGCACGTCCCCGCCGAAGGCCAGCGTCACCGCCCGGCCGTTGCCCCGCCAGTTGGCCACCGTCGGCGATCCCTTCGCCGTCCCCGCTCCTGCCGCCCCGGCGCCACCCGCGGCCGTCGTCGTGGTGGTGGACGACGGCGGGGGACCGGAGCCACCGGTGACGACGACGAGGACGACGATGAGCAGGACGACGACGATCAGGCCGGTCAGGACCTGGCGCCGACGCCGGCGGACTCGCCGGGACACCATCCGGGGACTATGGCACAGCCGGAGGTCGGTTTCCCGCTCGACCGGTGGTTCAACCCGCTCGAGTAGCGACGGCCGCCGCCTGGTCGCCGTAGCCGGCGCCGAAGAGCACCGCGTGGACGAGCAGCGGGTGGAGATGGTGCAGCCCGACGCGCTCGGCGCCAGCCATCGGCCAGCGGGCGGTGCTCGTCGTAGGCGGCGACGATCCGGTCGAGGTGGGGGGCGCCGAAGAGGGCGAGCATGGCGAGGTCGGTCTCCCGGTGCCCGCCGTGGGCCGCCGGGTCGATCACCCAGGCGGTGCCGTCGGGACCCCACAGGACGTTGCCGGACCACAGGTCGCCGTGGAGACGGCTCGGCCGCTCGGCCGTCCACGTGCCGACGTCGTCCCGCAGTCGCTCCATGGAGCGCTCGACCGCGGCGAGCCCGGCCGCCGACAGCGCGCCCCGGTCCCGGGCGGCCCGGGCGAACGGCAGGACCCGCCGTTCGGCGTAGAACGCGGCCCACGAGCCCCGGCCACCGCGGCCGCTCGGGCCACCGCCGTCGATCGGCCGGTTCTCCATCGGCAGCGGCCCGATGAAGCCGGGCCACGGCGCACCGAAGTCGGGGGCGGCGGTGGCGTGGAGGTCGGCGAGGGCCCGGCCGAACGACTCGGCACCGCGCTGGCTGGGTCGACCTGGGGGAACGAGCCCGAGGGTGATCGACCGGTCGTCGACGGCGATCACGTCGGGCACCGCGACGGTCCGTGATTCGGCCAGCCAGGCGAGCCCGCGGGCTTCGGAACCGAAGAAGTCGTCGGGACAGTCGGGCCAGTGCTTGACGTACGCGGTCCGACCGTCGGCCAGCCGGACGACGGACGCCGAAGCGGTCACCGGGCGGTCAGGACGCGGGCGGTGCTGGCGGCGCGGTCGGCGCGGGCGGCGCGGGCGGGGCGGTCAGCGAGGCGCGCAGGGCCTGCACCAACCCACGGCCGGCGGCTTCGATCATGGCCAGGCAGGCCTCGAACTCGGCCATCCCGCCGTAGTAGGGGTCGGGGACGTCGACTGTGCCGCCGGCGGTCCGGTCGAACGACCGGAGCAGCACGATCCGGTCGTCGTCGAGCCGCCCGGCGGTGAGGCTCCGCAGCGTCTGCTGGTGCCGACGGTCGAGGGCGACGAGCAGGTCGAGGTGGTCGACCCACTGGGCGTCGAACTGACGGGCGACGAACTGGCGAGCGACGTGGCCGTGGTCGTCGTACCCGGCGTTGGCCAGCGCGGCCGCAGCTCTCGGGTCCATCGGCTCGCCGTCGTGCCACGGCCCGGTGCCGGCGCTCGACAGCCGTAGCCGGTAACCGAGGGTGGCGGGGCCGGACGTCCCGGTGGCTGGTGGCGCCGCGGCGTCGAGCGTCTGGCGGTCGGCGAGCTGGCGGAGGACGACCTCGGCCATCGGCGAGCGGCAGATGTTCCCGGTGCAGACGACGCAGATCCCGATCGGTCCGGAGCCGAGCGCAGGCAGGCGGGGGACGCCGGCACCCGGAGGGCTCACGGGGCGGCGTACTCGTCGCGCAGGGCCTTCTTCACGATCTTCCCGGTCCCGGCGCGGGGCCAGTCGGTGCGGACCTCGAGCTGCTCGGGGATCTTCTGGGTCATCAGGCCGGCGGCGCGGCAGAAGGCGACCAGCGTCGGGCAACGTCAGCGGTTCGGCGCCGTCGGCGAGCTGGACGACGGCGCAGACGAGCTCGCCGCGCTCGCGGTCGGGGAGGCCGATGACCGCGACCTCGGCGACCTTGGGGTGCTTGTAGAGGACGGCCTCGACCTCGGTGGCGCTGACGTTCTCCCCCTTGCGGACGATGACGTCCTTGAGCCGGCCGGTGATGACGAGGTGGCCGTCGGGCCGGAGCTTCCCGAGGTCGCCGGTACGGAAGTACCCGTCGTCGTCGAAGGCGGCCGCGTCGAGCGACGGGTCGGTGTAGCCGTGGAAGACCATCGGCCCGCGGACGCGGATCTCACCCTCGTCGCCGGGGGCGGCGACGGCGCCGTCGGCCCGGACGATGCGGACGTCGGCGCCGACGACGGGTCGACCGTCGGTGTTGGCGAGCTGCTCGTCGGTGTCGTGGGGCGAGCCGTTGGCGATCATCGGGACTTCGGTCATCCCGTAGCCGTGGACGACGCCGCGGCCGCCGATCTCGTCGCGGACCTCGGCGTGGACCTCGGGCGGCTTGGCCGCGCCGCCGCCGGACATGAGCCGGAGGGAGGGCAGGATCGGCTGGTCGGGCTGCTTGCGCTGCTCGGCGAGGTAGGCGACGTAGAAGGCGGTGCTGCCGCCGACCATCGTGGCCCCGTGCCGGCGGAAGAGCGGGAGGACGTCGGGCACGGAGAAGGCCTCGACGAGGATGGCCGGGAAGCCGAGGGCGAGCATCGTGACGAGATAGTCGGGGCCGGCGATGTGGGCGAACGGGAAGGCGATCGACCCGACGTCGTCGGACGACATGTCGAGGGCGGCGGCGAGACCCCAGCCACCGGCGATGAGCGTCTGGTCGGTGTGCCGGACGCCCTTGGGGTCGGCGGTGCTACCAGAGGTGTAATAGATCCAGCGGATCGGGGCGTCGTCGGCCGCGGTCCCGGCCGGCGGTGGCGGGAGGGTGGCCGGATCGCCCTCGGGCAGGCCGTCGTCGACGACGAGGATGTCCGGGCGCGTGCCGGCGGGGACGCCGTCGAGGGCCCGGTCGGCGAGGGCGACGTAATCGGTGCCCCGCCACTCCCGGGGCACCGCGAACAGCCGGGAGCCGGTCTGGCGGAGGGCGAAGCCGACCTCCCGCTCGCGGTAGAGGTGGATGATCGGGTTCTGCACGGCGCCGAGGCGGCTGAGGGCGATCGAGAGGACGACGGAGTCGATGCGGGTGGGGAGCTGCCAGGAGACGACGGTGCCGGGCTCGACGCCACGGGCGGCCAAGCCGGCGGCGACGGCTTCGGCCCGGTCGCGGAAGGCGCCGAACGTGAGGACGGTCCCGGCGGCGTCGATCAACATCGGCCGGTCCCCCGAGGCGGTCGCCCGCCGGTCGACCAGCTCCCACATGGTCCTGGCCCCGGTGATGGCGTCTCGCTCGATCATTCGTACCCCCAGTCGACGATGTGGTCGTCCTCTTTACCAGGTCCACCACCTCGACCTGGCCAGCGAGGCAGAGTGGTGCCGACGAAAGCGGTCGCCCCGAAAGGGCTGCGCTGCCGAGAGGGTCGGCCGCCGACCGAGGGAGGTCGACGTGTCCGATCCGATGATGCCGTCCGGTGGTTCGCCCCCTCCGAGGCGTGACCGGCGCCGCGATGTCCGGCTGGTGCTCACTGGCGTCGTGGCGGTGCTGCTCGTCTGGTTCGCCCTGATCAACCTGCAGGACGTCCAGATCCACTTCTGGCTGACGTCAGCGAAGTCCCCGCTGATCGTCGTGATCGTCATCTCCGGGGTGCTCGGGGTGGCGATCGCCCTCCTCTCCCGGCGGCTCGCCGGTCGCCGCCGGCACCCCGACGGTGACGGGCTCGGCGGTCCGGGCAACTAGCGGCGGGGCGGCGGTCCGTCGGGCCCAGGCGAACAGGCCTTCGAGGACGACGAGGTAGATCGCCAGGCCGACGAGCGTCCACCAGACGCCGCTGACGGAGAGGTTGCCACCGAAGACGAGCACGATCCCGGCGACGACGACGCCGAGGAGGCGGACACCGGACGCGTGCTCGAGGCACCATGCCGCGCCCTTTCGGGCCCCGGCGGTCGCCCGTTGGCGGTTCTGCTCGTTGCCGAGCTCGGCGGCCCGGCGACCGGTCCACCGGATGCCCCGGACGCCTTGGGCCCGGAGCCACCGGGGCCAGCGGGCCGGGCCGACCAGCCAGAGCAGGGCGGCGACGATCACCGCGATCAGCAGCACCCACTTGAGGCCGCTCCTCAGGAAGCGGATGACGGTGTCGAAGATGGTCCCGGTCACTGTCGGTGGCACGCGGGCGGCGGCATGGGAGAGGAAGAAGCTCCGTCCGAGGGCGAGCGCGCCGAGGAGGACGAGCGTCAACAGGGCGGTCCCGACGGCCACCCGCAGGAGGGTCTTGCGACGGTCGACGGCGACGACGAGGGCCAGGACGATGGCGATCACGGCCAGCAACGGCGCCGCCCATCCGAGGTCCGAGGCGGCGGTGAAGAAGTTCCGGGCCTTCGAGATCTGCTGGCTCGATGCCAGCTCGAACGTCACCGTCTGGGCGTGGGCCAGTTGGGCCCGGAGCGGGTCGAAGAGCGTCACGCCCCGGTGGTCGAGCTGGTCGATGGCCTTTGTCAGCACCGGCGTCAGGTTGACGAGGACGCGGTTCGCCCGCTGCCCGGGGACGGTCTTGCCGGAAAGGATGTTGATGACCGCGGTGTGGGACCTCCGGTTGAGGGTGTCCCAGAGGTTGTGGAACCAGGTCGACTGGAGCAGCTCGGTGAGCTGTCGTTGGACGAAGTTCTGGAGCGTCCCGGTCAGCGGGGCGGCGAGGAAGTCGGCCTTCTTCGGGCAGCGCCTTGGTGATCTTCTGCTGCACCTGGACCTTCTCGAACAGCTGGTCGGTGGCGTCGAGGGCGATGTAGTCGGTGACCACCCGCTCCCGGGCCAGCGGGGCCAGCGTGGCCACGTAGTGGTCGGTGTTCGTCACGGTGTTGACGGCCCAGACGGTGACGACGGAGACGGGTACGAGGACGACGGCGAGCACGATGAGCACCCAGGTGATCACGGCCCGCGTCCGCCGCAGGCGCGGGCCACCGCCCGCCCGCTCGGCCGGGCCGACGCCGCCGGGCCGGCGGCCCAGCAGTCGCAGGCGGCCGCTGGGGGCGGGGCGGTCGGGCTCGTCGTCGGTCGTCATGGCCCTCTCGTTTCGGGTCGTCGCGGCTTCGGCAGTCGCCGGGTCCGGGTGGTCCGGTCGGCGGTCGTCACGGGGCCGCCGCGGCGGCCGACCCGACCGGTCGTCGGTCCCGCCAGGGGTCGGCCTGTTCGAGCTGGGCGGCGAGGCGCAGGAGGACGGCGTCCTGCCACGGCCCGGCGACGACCTGGACGCCGACCGGGATCCCATCGGCGTGGTCGAGGGGGAGGCTGATCGCCGGCTGGCCGGTGACGTTGAACGGGGCGGTGAACGCGGCCATGGCGAGCACTTCCGCCGGTGGCGACGCGGGGTGGGCGTGGACGGCCTGGAGGACGGAGCCGGCCGCCGGTGGGAGGACGGTCATCGTCGGCGTGACGAGCACGTCGTAGTCCGGCCCCCAGCGGGCAACGAGCGTGCGAGAGGCCCGCTGCAGCTCGCCGAGGGCATGGACGAAGGTGATGCTGTCGACGGCGCGGCCGGCGTCGTAGGCGGCCCGGTTGTGCGGTTCGAGCTGGTCGACGTCGACGTCGGTGTAGTCGCCGAACCCGGCGTTCACGACCGGCTGGAACGACGCCAGCAGCTCGAGTGGCACGAGGTCGAAGTCGACGGCCTCGACGTGGTGGCCGAGCTGTTCGAGCGTCTCGCCGGCCCGGACGGCGGCGGCCCGCGGCGCGTCGGCGACGGGAAGACCGAGCGGCGCCCGCGTCAGCACGGCGACCCGCAGCGGGCCGATCGCCGCGCCGACCTCGGCGGCGAACGGGCGGTCCGGCACCGGGGCGTTGCTCCAGCCGAGCCGGTCCGGACCGGAGATCTCGTCGAGGACGGCCGCGGTGTCGCGGACGGTATGGGTCAGGACGCCCTCGATCGACGCGCCCATCCAGCCGGGGACGACGGCCGGGACGCGGCCGCGGCTCGGCTTGAGGCCGACGAGACCGGTGCAGGATGCGGGGATGCGGATCGACCCGCCGCCGTCGTTGCCGTGGGCGAGCGGGAACATGCCGGCGGCGACGGCCGCCGCCGCGCCGCCGCTCGACCCGCCGGGCGTGCGCGTCGGGTCCCACGGGTTGCGGGTGATCCCGTAACGGACGTTCTCGGTGATCGGGAGCGGCCCGTACTCGGGCGTGTTCGTCCGCCCGGTGAGGACGAAGCCGGCCCGCCGGAAGGCGGCGACGACGAGCTCGTCGTCGTCACTCGGTCCGGACGGCCCGGCCGACGAGCCGTACGTGACCGGCCAACCGGCCACCGCGGTCAGGTCCTTGATCGGCAGCGGGACGCCGGCGAACGGTGGGAGGTCGTCGTGGCCGGCGGCGACGGCATCGGCGACGCGCCCGGCGTCGGCCCGCGCCTGGTCGTCGTTGCGCCAGATGACCGCGTTCAGGAGCGGGTTCGTCCGGTCGATCTCGGCGAGGCAGTGGTCGAGCAGCTCGACCGGGCTGAGCTGTCGGCGGCGGATGGCGTCGGCCAGGTCAGTGGCGGAGTCGTAGCCGTCCATGCGGGCACCCTACGGCGTCGATGGTCGTGCCGCCCGGACCAACGGCTGTCCGAACGGCCCGCTCAGCTCATACTCAGGGCCGGCCGACCGCGCACCGCGGCGTCGGAGCGGACCGTAGACTGACGGCCGGGCGGTGCGCGAACATGGCGGTGTGGACGTTGGGGCGAGGAGGTGCCTTCACCGTGCTGGCACGGAGGGCTGAGGGTGACCGGAAGGAGGGACGGGCGAGTGCCGCTCTCTGAGCACGAGCAACGCGTCCTGGCGGAGCTCGAGGAGTCGCTGGTCCGCCACGACCCGCAATTCGCCGAACGGGTCCGTTCGGAGACGGTGTACCGGCACGCCGGGCGGTACTGCAAGTGGGCGGCCGTCGGTTTCGTGGCCGGCGTGGCGATCCTGGTCGCGTTCTATTCGGAGTCGATCATCGCCGGTCTGCTCGGCGTGGCCATCATGTTCGGCTCCGCGGTCGTCTTCGAGCGGAACCTTCGCCGGATGGGCAAGGCGGGCTGGCACGACCTGACGCGGTCGCTGCACCAGCAGGAGCCGTCGGGGGCGGCTGGCGGGATCGAGCACGCGGTCCATGGCACCCGCGAGTGGTTCCGCACGCACCTGTTCCGCCGAGACCACTGAACCACCCGACCGGCCGGACGGAGACGTCGGCCGGCCCGATGGGTGATCTATGCCTGGCGGTCGACATCGGCGGGACGAAGATGGCGGCCGGCCTGGTCGACCGGACGGGGACGCTGCGATCGGTGGCGACGGTGCCGACGCCGCCGGGCGCCGGGGCAGTGGCGCTCTGGACGACGGTGGCCGAACTCGTCGATGAGGTCCGACAGGCGGCCGACGGGCGGGTGCTGGTCTGCGGGGTCGGCTGCGGTGGCCCGATGGCCGGCCACGGGGAGACGGTTTCGCCGCTCAACATCGGAGGCTGGCGGGAGTTCCCGCTCCGTCAGCGCCTGGCCGCGCTGACCGGCGTACCGACGTTCGTGGACAACGATGCGAAGGCGCTGGCGCTGGCCGAGGGGTGGACCGGCGCGGCGCAGGACACGCGCGACTATCTGGCGATGGTCGTGTCGACGGGGGTCGGTGGTGGGATCGTCCTCGACGGCCACCTGCTCGACGGGCGGCTCGGCAACGCGGGGCACATCGGCCATGTCGTCGTCGAGCCGGACGGCCGCCCGTGCGTCTGCGGCGGTCGGGGCTGCCTGGAGGCGGAGGCGTCGGGGACGGCGATCGCCGCGGTGACGGGCCGCCGACCGGCGGACGCGTCGCCGGCGGTGGTCGAACGGACGGGCACGCTCGTCGGCCGGGCGGTCGCGTCGGTGGCGACGCTGCTCGATCTCGATCTGGCGGTCGTCGCGGGGTCGGTCGCGCTCGGGTTCGGCCGGCCGTTCTTCGAGGCGGCCCGGCGCGAGCTCCGGTACCGGGCGGCGATGCCGTTCTCGGCCGGCACCCGCCTGTTGCCGGCCGGACTCGGCGCCGAGGGCCCGTTGGTCGGCGCCGGCGCGGTCGGCTGGCGCGGCATCGACGGTGGATGGGACGGCGGGGGGTGAGCCGACCGGTGCGCCAGCCCGGCGTGCGCCGCCGGTGGGTCGGACCGGTGGCCGCCGCGGTGGTCGTGCGACCGCGGCTGTGGCCGGTGGCGGTGGTCACGCTCTTCCGGCTGGCCGCGACCGGCTGGTGGCGCCGGTGGCCGCCGCTGCCGTTACCGGACGACGGCTACTGGCGGTTCCGGATGGTCACCGCGTACGGCGGTGACGGCGACGGCGTGCCGGACGCGGCAGATGTGGTGAGCTATCTGACGTGGTGTCGCAGGATGAGACGACGGGGCAGATAGCCTTTCCGGTCATGGAGCGGGTCCTCCTGCTCAATGCGACCTACGAGCCGCTGGCTCTCGTTTCGGATCGCCGTGCGGTCGTGCTCGTCTTGGCGGGCCGGGCCGAGCCGGTTGCCTTCCGTCCGACGGCACGGGTTTTCCATTCGGCGCAGCTGTCGATCGAGGTGCCGGCGATCGTCCGGCTCTCGCAGATGGTGCGGATCCCGCGGTGGGCGCGGACGCCGCCGCTCACCCGGCGGGCCGTGCTGCGTCGAGACGGCGGGGTCTGCGCGTACTGCTCCGAGTTGGCGGACACGGTCGACCACGTCGTGCCACGGAGCAAGGGCGGCCAGCACGTCTGGACGAACGTCGTCGCGTCGTGCAAGCGGGACAACCTGTTGAAGGGTGACCGGCTCCTCTCGGAGCTGGGCTGGTCGCTCAAGTTCAAGCCATGGGCGCCGGACGGGTACCTCTGGCGGCTCCGTCACCTGGCCGAGGTCGACCCGCTCTGGGAGCCGTACCTGGCCGCGGCTTCCTGACGGCCGGCTCGGCTGTACCGGACGCCGGCTCGTCCGACGGCGATTGGTTCGACGTCGATCGGTTCCGGTCGGCGGCCGGCCGGGTCGTCGTCGTCCGGCCGGTCGACCGGGAGACGGTCGTCCTCGGCAGCGGCCAGCCGTCGTCGGTCGTCGACGCGGCTCGGGCGTCGGCGGCCGGGGTGGCGGTGACGCGGCGGCGGAGCGGCGGCGGCGCGGTCCATGTCGCCCCGGACGACCCGGTCTGGGTCGACGTCTGGGTGCCCCGGGGTGACCCGCTCTGGCACGACGACGTGCTCGTCGCGCCGCTCTGGGCGGGGGAGTGGTGGCGGTCGGCCGTCGCCACCGCCACCGGGATCGCACCGGACGAGCTGGCGGTCCACCGGGGCCGGTCGATCCCGGCGCGCTGGTCTTCCCTGATCTGCTTCGCCGGCGTCGGCCCCGGGGAGGTCACGGTCGGCGCCGACGGGAAGAAGGTCGTCGGCCTCGCCCAGTGGCGGAGCCGGCAGGGCGCACTCGTCCACGGCGGCGCGTACGGGCACTGGGACCCGCGGCGGCTGGTCGACCTGCTGGCGGTCGACGACGTGGATCGCCCGGCGATCGGGACCGCGGCGGCCGACGCGGCGGCCGGGCTCGACGGGCTCGTCTCGCCGGCGGCCGGTTCGTCCGTCGCCGACGCCCGCGGTCTGGGCGGCCGCCTCGTCGACGCGCTCCTCGACGGCCTGCCGGGCGGGCCGCGGTGGGAGATCGTCCGGTAGGGAGCGCCCCCCGACCGCAACCCGCTCCCTTTCGAGCCCCCTCCACCCACCTCCTCTCCTCCTCCTCTTTTCTCCCTCTTCTTCTTGCCGCCGCGCCTGACCGGCGGGCGTTGCCGCGCCCGGGCGCCCGAAAAAGCCAGGAAAAGGGGCGATCAGGGGCGTTCTTGTGTTGACCGGTGGGGGTGTGGGGCGTAGAGTGGCGAGAAGTGGTTTGAAGGGGAGCAAAAGGGCGCGAAACAGGGAGCGTCGTGGGAGACGAGGTCGGTGCCGGGGTTCGTTGGCAGGTACGAGCATTCGCTCGACACGAAGGGCAGGGTGATCCTGCCGGCCAAGTTCCGTCCCGACTTCGACCGGGGCGGCTACTTGTCGGAGAACCGCGAAGGCTGCCTGGCGCTGTGGACGCCCGGCGAGTTCGAGCGGCAGATGGTGGCGATGCGGGAGCGAGCGGCCGCGGGCCGGACGGACCGCAACCGGGCCCGGTTGTGGGCGGCCAACTCCCACGAGGTGGAGATCGACCGGCAGGGTCGCATGGCCATCCCGTCGCACCTCCGGGAGTTCGCGTCGCTGGACGGCGACGTCCTCGTCCACGGTGCGATCGACCGCGTCGAGCTGTGGAACCCGTCGACGTGGCGGGAACGGGTGATGCCGGAAGAGCAGTGGTTCCTGGACGACGAGGAGGAGTGACCGACAGACCTGGACCTATGCGCAGCCCCTCGACCAGCTCGGTGGAAGACTTCTCCTCCGCCCTCTTCCCCGCTGGTCGCCCGGGGACCAACCCCGACGGCAGTTCGCCGGTCGAGGGGCTGCGGATGGCCCAGGACTTCGCGCATCGCCCGGTGATGGTGGAGGAGGTCGTCGACCTCCTGGCCGCGGTCGGACCGGGCGTCGTCGTGGACGGCACGGTCGGCGGCGGCGGCCACGCGGCCGCCCTGCTCGACGCCAACCCCGACATCGGGGTGCTCGGTCTCGACCGCGATCCAGCGGCGCTGGAAGCGGCGAGCCGTCGCCTGCGTCCCTTCGGTCACCGGGTGGCGTTGCGGCACGCCCGGTTCGGGGACCTGGGCGACGAGGTCGATGCGGCGCAGCGGATGGGCGGCCGGACATGGCCGGACCCGTCCGGCGAGCCGGCACGGCCGGACCCGTCCGGCGATCGGACACAGCCGGACCCGTCCGGCGATCGGACACCGGCGGACTCATCCGTTGGGATGGTGACGGGATTGGCCGGTGTGCTGCTCGATCTCGGCGTGAGCTCGCCGCAGCTCGACCGGGCCGACCGGGGCTTCTCGTACCGCCAGGACGGCCCGCTCGACATGCGGATGGACCCGACGGCCGGGCGCACCGCGCTCGAGCTGGTCAACGAGGCCGACGCGGGCGAGCTGGCCGCGCTGTTCGCGGCGAACGGGGAAGGCCGGCTGGCCGGACGGATCGCCCGGGCGATCGTCGCGGCCCGGCCGCTCACGTCGACGGCCGAGCTGGCCGACGTCGTCAGCCGGGCCGTGCCGGCGGCCGTCCGGCGGCGGGGCCACCCGGCCCGACGGGTCTTCCAGGCGGTTCGCATCGCGGTCAACGAGGAGCTGGACGAGCTGGCGGCGGTCCTGCCGGCGGCCCTCGACCGGCTGGCCCTGGGCGGTCGGCTGGTCGTCATCGCCTACCACTCGGGCGAGGACCGGCTGGTGAAGTCGGTTCTGGCCACCGCGGTGACGGGCGGTTGCACCTGCCCACCCGGCCTGCCGTGCGTCTGCGGTGCCCGGCCGGAGCACCGACTGGTCTTCCGGGGTTCGCGTAAGGCGTCCGCGGCCGAGCTGGCCGTCAACCACCGGGCCGAGAGTGCCCGGCTCCGGGCGGTCGAGCGAATCGACGAGAAGGAAAGCTGATGACGCCACCGCCCGCCGCCACCGCCACGGCCGCTCGAGCCACGCGGCCGACGCCCACGCCCGACCGGCGTGTCGCTCCCGATCGCCGCCCGCCGCTCCGGGTCGTCGGCGACCGGCCGAGGCGGAAGGGTCGCCGACGGTCGGTCGCCGTCGTCTCGCTGGCGATGATCGGGGCCAGCCTGCTCTCGGTCGTCGTCGGCCATGCCCTGCTCGCGCAGGGTCAGGTCCGGTTGTCCGCCGTCCAGTCGGCGCTGTCGGCCGAGCAGTCGGCCCACCGGCAGGCGGTGATCGCCGCGGCCAAGCTGGAGACGCCGTCGCGCATCGTCGCCAAGGCCCACGCACAGGGCATGGCGCCGCCGGCCCAGACCAACCAGCTGCCTCGCGTCCCGCTGACGACGCCGCTGGCGACGCCGAACGTGGCGCCGGCGACGACCACGACGACGCCGAGCGCCCAGACGACATCGACCGGCGCGACCACATCGACCAGCACCGGTTCGACCAGCACCGGTTCGACCAGCACAGCGTCGACCAGTGCCGGCGGGTCGGCGACGGGCGGGACGACATCGGCGACCTCCGGGTCGTCGGGCCAGTGAGCCCGGTTCGCCCGGCCCCACCGACCGGCAGGCGGAGCGGGGCGCCGGACCGGTGGGCGGCCCTGTCCGCCGGCCAGCGCTACCGGACGACAGAACGGCCGCGTCCGGCACCGGTCGAACGTCCACGGATCCGTCGAGCCGACCGCGCAGCGCCGTCGAGCCGCCCGCGGCCGTCGGCGGGGGTCAGGCCGCCGGCGAAGCCGCCCCGGCGGCATCTGGCGCCCCGGCGGGCCGGCACGGGCGCGTCGAAGCAGATCCTCGGTCGGCGGGTCCGGTTCCTCCGTCTCGGGCTGGTGCTCGTCTTCTTGTTGATCGCGGCCCGGCTGGTCGACGTCCAGGTGCTGCAGTCCGGGCAGTACCAGCACCAGGCGAGCGAGGAGCTCACGCAGCCGATCACCATCCCGGCCCTGCGGGGCGGGATCTACGACCGGGACGGCAAGGTGCTGGCGATGTCGGTGCCGACGAAGACGGTGCTGGCCGACGACTTCCAGATCAAGCACCCGGTGTCGGAGGCGATCACCCTGGCGCCGTACCTCGGCCTGTCGGCGACGCACTTGGCGTCGCTCCTGCGTGAGCATTCCGGGTACGTCCCGCTGGCCGAGAACGTGTCGGACACAAAGGCGACGACCATCGCCGACCAGGCATTTCCGGGCATCAACCTGATCGACGGCTCCGAGCGGGTCGTGCCGAACGGGACACTGGCGTCGCCGGTGCTCGGCGTCGTCAACGCGTCGGGCAAGGGCGCGGCGGGCCTCGAGTACGAGTACAACAAGTCGCTGGCCGGGACGGCCGGCAGCGAGACGCTGCTCGAGTCACCGAGCGGTATCGCGCTGCCGGGGACGCCGGTGACGAACAAGGTGGCGGCGGCGGCCGGGACCGGGCTGGAGCTGACGCTCGACGAGCCGCTGCAGTACACGACGGAGCAGGCACTGGCCTCCGAGATCGTCGCGTCGCACGCGTCGAGCGGGGTGGCGATGGTGATGGACGTCCGGACCGGTCAGATCGTCTCGATGGCCAACCTGACGGCCAACCAGAAGAAGGCGTCGACATCGACGCCTTCTTCGGCGACGGCGACGGCCGGGCAGACGATCGACATCGGACCGAAGGGCCCGGTCTCCGAAGCGCAGAACAACCTGGCGATGACCCAGCTCTACGAGCCGGGATCGGTCTTCAAGCTGGTGACGTTCTCGGCCGCGCTGCAGGACGGTCTGATCAACCCGAACACGACGTTCAGGGTGCCGGACCGGATCACGCTGGACGGGTCGACGTTCCACGACGCCGAGACACATCCGACGGAGCAGCTCACGGCCACGCAGATCCTGGCCCAGTCGTCGAACATCGGCACGTCGGAGATCGCGGAGGGTCTCGGCGAGACACGACTGCTGGCCCAGGTGAAGGAGCTCGGCTTCGGCGAGCCGACCGGGCTGAACTTCCCCGGTGAGTCCGACGGGCTGATCGCCGGCCCGACACAGTGGGAGCCGACGAACTTCGTCTCGCTGCCGATCGGCCAGGTCGACGCGGTCAGCCCGCTCCAGGTGCTCGACGCGTACAACGCGGTCGGCAACGGCGGGGTCTACGTCGCGCCGAA
>CAVUYB010000028.1:0-31782 GCA_963745595.1 uncultured Actinomycetota bacterium
CAGGGCGAAGCCGGCGAGACCGAGCGGGGCGGGATCGGCCACCCCCGGTGCCGCGGTGATCTCTACTGGTTGGGCGACCGGGCGGGCCTCCCCGAACGTCGTGGCCATGATCTCGTGCCTCCCCCCGGCCGCACCGCCGGTGCGAGCCGGTGTCCGTGCCGTTGCCGGTGTTCCGGCAACCCACGATCGATCTTGCCGATGGCGACCGGTCGGTTCAACCATCCGTCGGCCAACCGGCCGGATGCGGCGCCGAGCGGTCGCCGAGCGGTCGATTTCCCACGACGAGCGGCCGGCGTCGGCCCGGTTCGGACGGGGCCCCACGGGTAGGATCCCGGATAGCGCCACCCGTCGGCAACGGGTGTACGCCGGGGGTTTTCGTGAGCGACGCGCTGTGGCTGACCCTGATCGCCGTGGTCCTCCTCATCGGGGGCGTCGGCTGGTTCGCCTGGCGAGGCGGCCGGCACCTGGGGACGCCGACCCAGCGGGCGACGTACGAGGCGCTGCACACGGCCAGCCTGGCCGCGCCGGCCCTGCGATCGGGGCTGACGCACGAGAGCGCGGCCCGGGCGGTGCCGCACCTGCGGGTGCTCCTCGGCGCCAGTGGGGTCGTGCTGGCCGACGACGGCGGCGTGCTGGCGGCGGACAACATCGATAGGGCGCACCGCGCCTTCCTCCAACCGCCGCTGCAGGCGGCGATCGCCAGCGGCCGGTCGCAGACGCTCTCGGTCGACCAGCTCGACTGCGGCGACCCGGTCGGTTGCCCGTTGCAGGCCGGTGTGATCGTCCCGGTGCACGTCGACGGGAACGTCGTCGGCGCCCTCGGCATGCTCGGGCCGGCGGCGTCGGCGGGACTGCTGCGGCTGACGAGCGAGGTCGGCCAGTTCGTCTCCGCCCAGCTGGAGCTGGCCGAGCTCGACCGGTCGCGGCGTCGGGCCGACCAGGCGGAGCTCCGCTTCCTCCGGGCCCAGATCTCCCCGCACTTCATCTACAACACGCTGACCGCGATCGAGTCGTTCGTGCGGACGGACCCCGAGCGGGCCCGCGAGCTGTTGATCGGCTTCGCCGACTTCACCCGCTACAGCTTCCGGAGCCACGGGCAGTTCGTCACGATGGCCGAGGAGCTGCGGCTCGTCGACACGTACCTCGACCTCGAGCGGGCCCGGTTCGGCGAACGGCTGTCGGTGACCCTGCGGGTCGCGCCGGAGGTTCTGGGCGTCGTGCTGCCGTCGCTCATCCTGCAACCGTTGGTCGAGAACGCGGTGCGCCACGGCCTCGAGCCCAGCGAGCGCACCGGGACGCTGTCGATCGTCATCGCCGACGGTGACAACGAGGCGGTCGTCAGCGTCGAGGACGACGGCGTCGGCGCGGACCCGGCGTACCTCAGCCGGGTGCTGGCCGGCCGCGCCCAGGGCGACGGGGTCGGCCTCCACAACGTCGACGAACGCCTCCGGGCCGTCTTCGGCGAGGAGCACGGCCTGGCGATCGAGACCGGGATCGGCGCCGGCACGAAGGTCGTGCTGCGGATCCCGAAGTTCCATGCCGGGGTGACGGTGTAATGGTGCTCTCGGTCCTCGCGGTCGACGACGAGGTCCCGTCGCTCGACGAGCTGTCGTACCTCCTGCGCACGTCCGAGCTGGTCGGTTCGGTGGCGGTGACGCAGAGCGCGACCGACGCGCTGCGCCAGCTGCGCGACGACCACTTCGACGTCGTCCTGCTCGACATCCGCATGCCCGGCCTCGACGGCCTCGACCTCGCCCGGGTGCTCGCCCGTTTCTCGGAACCGCCGGTCGTCGTCTTCGTGACGGCCCACGAGGAGCACGCCCTGGAGGCGTTCGACGTCGGTGCGGCCGGCTACCTGCTGAAGCCGCTCAACCGGGAGCGCCTCGAACGAGTCCTCCGGCGAGCTACCGGCGGCCACCAGGCCGCCGAGGAGCTCGACGCGGTGCCGGTCGAGTCCGGCGGTCGGACGATCCTGGTCGACCGGCAGGACATCAGCTGGGTCGAGTCGGCCGGCGACTACGTCCGGCTGCATCTGCGGGACGGGCCGAGCTACCTGCTGCGAGCGGCCATCTCGGTGCTCGAGGAGCAGTGGGCCGGCTTCGTCCGGATCCACCGCAGCTACCTCGTCGCGGTGCACGACATCCGCGAGCTGCGGACGGACGGCTCGCGGACGACGGTCAAGGTCGGCGAGACGGAGCTGCCGGTGAGCCGCCGGCACCTGCGCGAGCTCCGGGACCGGCTCGTCCGCCACGCCCGCCCGGGCACGCGGTGAGCGGGCGCGAGGTCGTCCGGGCCCCGGTCCGGCGGTCGACGGTCGCCGGCCACTCGCCGGCCGCCGGCGACCTCTACGAGCAGGACAACTACGCCCGTACGCTGCTCAGCTCGTTGATGCGGGCCCAGCTCGGAGCGACGGTCACCGTGCTCGTGCCGGCGGCGGCGCTTCTCCTCTTGTACCCGCTCCTGGCCGTCCTCGTGCCGAGCCTCGCCCAGGTCCATGTGGCCGGGGTACCGCTCACGTTCATCGTCCTCGGCGGCGGGATCTACCCGCCGCTCGTCCTCCTCGGCTTCTGGTACCGGCGACGGGCGGCCCACGTCGAGCAACGGTTCGTCGAGCTGCTCGAGGACCGCGACGAGGACCGCCATGACCGGACTGCCATGACCGGACCGCCATGACCGAACCGGCTGTCCTCGGGGCGATCATCGCCGTCGCCGTCGTCACCGCGGTCATCGGCGCCCGGGGGGTCCGGGTGGCCCGGACGCCGGAGGACTTTCTCGTCGCGGCCCGCCGGGTCCCGCCGACGCTGAACGCGTCGGCGATCTGCGGCGAGTACCTCTCGGCCGCGTCGTTCCTCGGCATCGCCGGCCTGGCGATGCTGGACGGGTTGGGGGCGCTCTGGTATGCGGTCGGCTACGCCGCGGGCTATCTCGTCCTGCTGGCCGCGGTCGCCGCGCCGCTCCGCCGCTTCGGGGCGTACACGATCCCGGACTTCGCGGAGGGCCGGCTGGCGTCGCCGGTCCTGCGCCGGGCGGCGACGGTGATGGTCCTCGTCATCTGCGGCTTCTACCTCCTGCCGCAACTCAAGGGGGCCGGGTTGACGCTGCAGGCGGCGGTCGGCGGGCCGTACTGGGTCGGCGTCGTCGTCCTCGGCATCGTCGTCGTCATCGGGCATTGCCAGCGGCGGGATGAAGGGCATCACGTTCGTCCAGGCGTTCCAGTACTGGCTCAAGCTGACGGCCATCGCGGTGCCCGCGCTCGTCCTCCTCATGCTGGTCCAGCACCCGCCGCTGACCGGGATCGACGGCGCGGCGTCGCCGACGTTCCACAAGGTGACGAAGGTCGAGTTCCCCGACACCGAGGTGATGGCGGTGCGGACGCCGGTCACCGTCGTCGCCCGCGGCACCGTCGCCGGTGTGCGGCGCGACGGCCCGCTGCGGCTGCGGGCCGGCCAGTACGACGTGGCCGCCGGGAGCACGCTCATCTTCCCGGCGGGCACGCCGGCGCCGACGGTGACGTCGCAGGCGGTGCTCACCGCGGCGCAGTGGGAGTCACCGCTCGTTCGGCTCGGCGGCCAGCTCGACCACCCGCTGGCCGCCACGTATGGCGTGATCCTCGCGACGTTCCTCGGGGCGATCGGGCTCCCCCACATCCTCGTCCGTTTCTATACGAACCCGGACGGGCCGGCCGCCCGCAAGACGACGTCACTGGTCCTGCTCCTGCTGGCCTGCTTCTACGTCTTCCCCGCCATCTTCGCGGTGCTCGGCCGGGCGGAGGCGCCGGGCCTCTACACGAGTGGGCAGACCGATTCGGTCGTCCTCGTCCTGCCGCGCCTGGCGGCGGCCGGCACGGTCGGGATCGTCCTGGCCGCGCTGACCGCGGCCGGCGCGTTCGCGGCGTTCCTGTCGACGTCGTCCGGCCTCCTCATCAGCATGGCCGGCGCGGTCTCCCACGACCTCCTCGGCCGCGGCGTGCGGGCCTTCCGGCTGTCGGCCGTCGTCGCCGGCATCGTCGCCACCGGGCTCGGCCTGCTCGTCGGCGGGATCGCCATCAACGTGCTCGTCGGTTGGGCGTTCGCCATCGCCGCGTCGTCGTTCTGCCCGCTGCTGCTGCTCGGCATCTGGTGGGCCGGGCTGACGTGGAAGGGCGCGCTCTGCGGCCTCGCCCTCGGCGGCGGCGCGTCGTCGATGGCGGTGATCCTGGCGATGGTCGGGGTCGGGAAGACCGGCTGGCCGGCCGTGCTGCTCGGGGAGCCGGCGATCTGGACGGTGCCATTGGCCTTCGTCGCCATGATCGGCGTTTCGCTCCTCACCCGCCGGACAGTCCCGCCGGACGTGACGCGCCAGCTGCTCGCCCTCCACCTGCCCGAGCGGGTCCGGCTGCCCGATCGTTGATGGTCGGGCGGTAGTCGTCGGGCGGTGGCGGCCGGGTAGCATCCCTCGATCACCGGCGGGCCGCCGGGCCGGCGCGAGAACCCTTGGAGGAGCCAGCGGTGAAGTGGGTCGTCACGAGCGTCCCGACGTGGCTCGTCGCCGTCGTCCTGATCGTCGGCATCCCGGCCCTGGCGGTCGGGACGAAGATCCTACTGAGCCGGAAGGTCCCGGCGCTCGGGAGGGATACGCACAACGACGTCGCCGGCTTCCTGGTCGCCGTCGTCGCGGTCATCTACGCGGTCATCGTCGGCTTCACGATCGTCTCGCTCTACGAGCAGACGGTCACGGCCAACAACGACGTCAGCACGGAGGCGACGATGCTCCTCCAGATCCACGACGGGAACCAAGTGTTCGGCCCGGTGACGAGTGCCCGGCTCGACGCCGACATCGTCGGCTATGCCAACGCGGTCGTCCGCGACTGGCCAGCTATCGCCCAGGGTGAGCCCAGCCCAGCGGTCACCCGGCACCTCAACGCGCTCTACGCGACGCTCGACCGTTACGTCCCCCGCACGGCGGCCCAGCGAGACTTCCTCAACACGGCGATCAACGACGTCGACCAGGTGAGCCAGGCCCGGGCGGCCCGCCAGCTCGAGGCGAGCGACGCCGGCTCGCTCCCGGTGGTCCTGTGGGTCGGCATCCTGCTGACCAGCGCGGTGACGCTCGGGTTCGCCCTCGTCTTCTCACTGGAGAGCCTCCGGTTCGCGTGCACGATGGTCGGCGGCGTCGCCGTCGTGCTCGCCGTCAACATCTTCATGCTCATCGAGCTCGGCTACCCGTTCCTCGGCTCGGTCGCGGTCGGCCCGCAGAAGTTCGTCGAGGTCATCCGGGTCGTCCACGGCTGAGGTCGCCGCGCCGGTGGCCGGGCGACGGGTGTCAGCCGGCCACCAGTTTCAGCTGGCGACCGGTGCCCAGCTCCGGACGAGCAGCTCCAGGGCGGCCCGGCGGACGACGTCGGAGCCGGCGGCGCGGTCGGGTCCGGCCCCGCCCTCGAGATCAGGTCGGCCATCGAGATCAGGTCCACCGTCGAGGGTGACCGTCCCGCCGAGCGCGTCAGTACGGTCGAGCCCGGCGGCACCGTCGAGCCCGCTCGGGGCGCGGCGGTTGGTCGACTCGAGCACGGCCATGCCGTGCACCATCGCCCAGAGCGCGTAGGCGAGATCCTCGACGTCGAGCTCCGGCCGCACCCGGCCGGCGTCGCGCTCGGCTGCGATGACACCGAGCATGATCAGGTACGGCGAGCGGCCGGGCGCGCCGGCGTCGATCGAGAGCCGCCCGGACGGCAGGTGGGCGAAGAGCAGGCGGAACCGCTCGGGCTGGCTGGCGGCGAAGGAGAAGTAGGCCTCGCCGACGGCCACGAGCGGATCGGCGTCGGCCTGCCGGGCGGCGTCGGTCAACGACGCGGCGAGCATCTCGACCGTCTCCTCCGCCAGGGCGACGATGATGTCCTCCCGGCTGGCGAAGTAGCGGTAGAGGGCCGACGGGCTGTAGTCGAGCCGCCGGGCGAGCTCACGGATGCCGATTCGCTCGGCCCCACCCTCGTGGGTGACCGCGAGGGCCTCGTCGAGGATGGCGGCACGGGTGCGGTCGTGCCGCCGCTCCCGGCTGCTCGTCGGTACGTCCTGGACCACGCAGTTCCTTCTCGTCGGCGAACAGCGTTCATGTTACGGCGCGGCGAGGTCGCGAGGTGGGTATGACCAGCTGGGCGTCGTGCTCCGCCGGCCCGCGCCGTGTCCGGCGGTCGGTCGCCCGGTGGGGCGGCGGTGGTGGGCCGGGAAGGGATTCGAACCCCCGAAGGCAGATGCCAGCAGGTTTACGGCCTGCTTCCTTTGACCACTTGGATACCGGCCCCTGTCGACAAGCTGTCGAAGCCCTGTCGAAGGGCTGAACGGTAGCGAAAGCCGACTCGGCTGACAACTCGGGAAGAAGGCCGATCGACCTGTTCTCGGCCCGCTTTCGTGGGGTTCAGGTCGTCGGCGTCGTGATCCCGCACTGGTTGCCGAAGTAGCTGGCGAGCGTCTTCTCGGCACTGACCAGCTTCGGGCTCTCGGCCGCGGTGGTGAGCGACGACTCGAACTGGGTGAAGCTGGTCGAGCTCTTGATGATCGACTCCTCGGTTGTCGCCAGCTTCAGCACCGTCTGCTCGGCGGCCCGGACGTTCGACGGGGCCGACGACAGGTACCCAAGGGCCCGCCGTTCCAGGGCCGCGTCCGAGTTGAAGGTGGCGAGCAGCTGCTTCTGGGCGGCCGGCCAGTTACCGGCCTCGACCGCCTTGGCGATGGCCTCCCCCTGCTTGGAGGCCGACGCTGTCTGGTGCTTGGCGGCTGTGCACAGGGCACTCTTCGAATGCTTCGCCCCGGAGGCCCACGCCGAGGCGGTCGGGGCGAAAACTGCGGTGAGCGCGACGGCGATGCCGACGACGCCAGCGATGCCATGTCCGATTGCTCTTCGTTCCATCTGGTGCTCTCCCGTTCGCGGCGAAGCCCGCACTTTAGAAGACGAGGGGCCGGTTGTCGTCAAGGCTCGACGTGCCGACGTCGCCAGAGGCGTCCGGCGCCGAGCAGCGCGGCTGCGCCGAAGAGTACGAACGGCAGCTCGATGACCGCCGCCGCGGCCAGACCGCCGACGATCCCGGAGATGGCTTCGGCGCCGACCTGGAGCGACTGGTTGTTGCCCATGACGTGGCCTTGCTCGGTGTCGTCCGCCGACAGCGAGAGCATCGTCGCGCTGGACGGGAGGCAGACGGCGAGGGCCAGCGCGGTCAGGCCGAGCGTCAGCCACAACAGATCGAGGACGCCGGGGAACGGGAGGACGACGAGCATGACGCCGGTCACCAGTCCGGAGGCGACGGTGAGGGCGGCGGCCGACCACCTCGCGGAGAGCCGGCCGACGAGCCAGAGGTTGGCGACGACGATCGGCACCGCCACCCAGGCGACGAAGACGGACTCGCGGGCGACGCCGAGGTGGAAGACGCGGACGAGGTACATCGGGTAGACGCGGAAGAAGCCGAAGATGGCGAGGTAGAGGAGGAAGTTGACGACGTAGAGCGGTCGTCGTCGCCGGTCGGTGACGACGGTGGCCAGGTTGGTGAAGCTCTTCAGGTAGCCCCCGGCGACGCCCGGCCGCGGGCGGTGCGACTCGGGCAGACAGACGACGACGGCGACGAGCGTCAGGCCGAGCAGGACGTCGACCACGAAGAACGGCGTCGGGTAGCCGAACCACGAGGCGAGGTGGCGGTCGGCCAACTGCCCGCCGGCCAGTGGACCGACGACGTACGCCAGGCTCGAGCTGAGGTAGACGTAGCCGAAGAGCCGGTTGCGGTCGGTCGCCGGGGCGGCGTCGGCGATGGCGCTCTGGGCGATCGAGATGTTCGCCTCGCCGAGGCCGCCGAGGAACGACGCCACCATCAGCAGCGGGAGGCTCTTCACGACGAGCGCGGCACCGATGACGCCGTACCACACGGTCGACGCGCCGAGGGACGCGACGAGGACCGGTCGCCGGCCGAGCCGGTCCGACAGGGCGCCGAGGACCGGCGCGCCGACGAACTGGCCGAGCGGGTAGAGGCAGAGGAGCAGGCCGAGCACGATGCTGCGCGTCGCCGCGCTCGACGTCGCCGGGAGCATCCCGTTGTCGTTGTCCAGGATCATCGGCGTGAAGACGGTGATCATCAGGCTGTAGCCGAGGAAGCCGACGAAGACGACGACGTAGAGCGGGGCCAGCGCGGCCAGCCGGTACGGCGGTGGGCCCGCTCCGGGATCGGCGTCGCCGGGCCCGACGACCGGGCGCGGGTCGTCGGTCGTCACGCCGGGTCGTGATGGTGGCGCTTCCGCCGGCCGCGGCGCGGCAGGAGCACCTCGCCGAGCACCAGGCGGATGGCGAGACGGACGAGCACGATCCGACGGTAATCCGTCCGGGTTCGATCCGGTCGTGGCGCCGCCGGTAGGGCAACCCGAAGAAAATTTCGTGGCTGAAATGACCGGTCCACCGACTGGACCTGGGCCGACGGTCATCAGTCCCCGAGATTTTTGTATTAGCGGTGCAACCCGCCGCTCTGTTCGGGTGGAAGCACCGACAGCTTCCGGCGGGCCGGTGGCGGAACTGGTAGACGCGCAAGGCTTCGGTCTTGTGTCCGAAAGGACGTGGGGGTTCAAATCCCTTCCTGGCCCACTGAAAAATCAAAAAACGGAAGTTCAAAAAACCTAGGCCGCAAGGGCGGGACCTCGCCGAACTGGGAGGACCCGCCGGCGCCGGGAAGAGAACACCCGACGCAATTCGCTCCAAACCCTGTTTATTCATGTCGCCTACCCGTACAATAGGCATTGGTCGTCAACGACCGTCACAATGCGCCAGGGCCCCCCAGCACAACATCCCCCCCCGTCGTGCGGGGGTCCTGCCGCGTCCGGAGGCCGTCTTCCGATGGGCTGCTGCCAGCCCGAGCCGGCGCCTTTCCAGCCCCACGCCGATCAGGCTTTCAGCCCGCCGGCGTCGGCACCCCTCCCCGATGGTGACCCTCACCTGGGGGTTCGTCGCCGCGTCGGATGCCGCCGTTCGCTCGCCGAAATTTTTCTGTCGTCGCGACGAGACATGGTCGTAACACGGTTGTAACGTCAGTGGTGAGGGGGGAAGCGCCCGGGATACGGAGCCCCTGGCTACGGCCAGGGGCTCCGGCGCGTCCCGGCGGTCACCGCTCGGTAGGAGGCACTGCCTCGGCCCCGATCAGCTCCTCCCCCGGCTCGGCAGCGGTGGCTGGCCGGCTCGAGCGGGGATCCGGAGTCGGCGGCGTACGTCGGCGAGCGGCTCGTCGACCAGGGCGAGATGGTCGACCGCCTCGAAATCGAGATGGCATTCCTGGCCTCGGCGAACCGCGTCGGCCAGCGCTTCGGTCGCGCCAGGTCGCTGAAGGAGGTTGACCTTCGGCTCGACGTCCGGGAAGGCGAGCATCCCGACCTCGGAGAGGCCGAGCACCGCGACCAGGGCCGTGAAGTGCTCGTCGCCGTCGGTGGCGGCGACGAGCATGGCCTGGAGGGCCAGTTCGTCGATCGGGACCGGTTCGTAGCCGGCGATGACGTGCGTGAAATCGTGGGCCACGAGGTGCGCACCGCCGCCGTTCGGTTCTCCCGGAAAGGGCAGCGTGAACCGATCGTAGAAATCGAAGAACGCCCGGCCCAGGGTGCCAGCGGCACAGCTGCCCAGCGAGCGAAGCGTCGTGGCCAAGGCATCGTCGTCGACCCCGGCCAGTTCCGGTTCGACGGGAGGTGCGGCCGCGAAGCGCCCGTAGTCGGCCACGAGGCGTTGTCGCTTCTCCTCCAGGGCGTCCCGGCCGAGCGCCAGCATCGTGTCGTGCACGTCGAGCACCGCCGCGTAGCGCTCGACCGCGTCGGCCATGGCCGGGCGCGGAGGATGGCAGGCGAACTCGAGCAGGATCATCATCTGGACGAGACGGTGCCGCCACTGGCGGTCGACGATCGCTCCGGCCACCGCCTCGGGAGCCATCGGCTCGAAGGCGTCCTTCGTGCTCCCGAAGACGGCCACGGCCAACGCGCCGATGATGCGGTCCTGTTCTTCCGACGGTCCCCCGCCTTCGCCGGCGCATCCGACGAGGGCGCCGCAGTAGGCGCTCGCTACTTCCGGCGACTGCAGCATGCCCTGCCCCCTCGGCCCGACCGTCAGAACGAATGCTTCGTGAACAGCGAACCTGTCGAGAAGCAGAACTGGTAGTAGGTCCCGAAGAAGTGGCCTGTCTCGTTGTAGTAGAGGCACGAGCTGCTGATCTGCCCCGAGCTGAGGATCTTCTTCGTCACGAATGTCTGGGCGTTCTGCGGCGACTTACCGAGCTGCGCTTCGACGTCGGCCTGGCTCGTACCGAGCTTCACGGCCTCGAACTGACGCTGGCTGATCGCATGGGACCGTTGTTCGGCATCGAGGTCGTGGACCGCCTTCCCGACGGCCACGACGAACAGCACGATGACCAGGACGATCACCAGGCCGATCGAACCAAGGACCCAGGGCCAGACCCGGCGACGTCGTCGCGGTGGCCCGGCGGCTCGGTAGCCGGCCATCGGCGGTGGCGGCTGTCCGAAACCCGGCGGGACCTTGCCGGTTGTCGTCCACTGGGTGCCGTCCCAACGGCTCCATTGCCCGGACGCCGGATCCTGCCTCCAGGTCGATCCGTAGGGATCGGTGAAGTCGGTCGTCGTCATGGCCCCCCATCCGTTCCGAACATCAGCCCTTGCAGGGTACCGAGAACGTGCCGGCGGGGTGTTGATGCGAGCCGTCGGCGAACGAGGTCGAGCCAGCCACTCTCGGTCAGGGGCCCGGTCGATATATCTGGAAGAATTTCGACCGTCGCTGTCCCCTGCGGTACCGCCCGTTCGTCTCGATTCGAGAGATGATCCCCCAAAGGAGGCAACTATGAAGTACGCAGTGCTCATCTTCCCGAAGCCCGGGACCCATGACGGGCTCGATCCTGACGAGTACCAGGCCCTGAACGCCGAGTACCTGGCGCTGCGCGACGACCCGCGCTGCATCGGCGGCGCCCATCTGCAGCCAGCCGAGACGGCGACCACGGTTCGTCAGGGCCCGAGCGGCGTCTTGATGACCGACGGCCCCTTCGCCGACACCAAGGAGGTGCTCGGCGGCTACTTCGTCCTCGACGCCGCCGATCTGGACGAGGCGTTGGAGTTCGTCCAGCGAGTCCCGGCGGTGCGGCTCGGCGGTGCGGTCGAGGTCCGACCGTTGGTGGAGATCCCCGCGGAAGACGCCTTCTGATCGAGGAGGTGTTCCGGCGCGAGTGGGGCCGCGTCCTCGCTTCCCTGGTCGGCTTCCTCGGCGACATCGACCTCGCCGAGGAAGCCGCACAGGAAGCCTTTGCCATCGCGGCCGAGCGGTGGCCCCGAGATGGGATGCCCCAGCACCCGGTGGCCTGGTTGGTGGCCACGGGGCGTAACCGTGCCATCGACCGCATCCGACGCGAGCGGACGCTCGAGGACAAGCGTCGGTTGCTCCAGAACGATCGGCTGACCGCGACCATGGACGAGATCGATCTCGACGACAGCACGATCGGTGACGAACGGCTGAAGCTGATCTTCACCTGCTGCCATCCGGCGCTGGCCGCCGACGCGCAGGTGGCGCTGACGCTGCGGGCCCTGGGGGGCCTCACCACCGAGGAGATCGCCCGTGCCTTCCTCGTGTCCGACGAGACGATGAAGCGCCGGCTCTCGCGGGCCAAGGCCAAGATCAAGGCCACGGCGATCCCGTTCGCCGTACCCGCTGATCGCCTGCTGCCGGAACGCTTGTCGGCGGTGCTGGCGGTGATCTACCTCATCTTCAACGAGGGCTACACCGACCGGGGCGATCTCGCGGCCGAGGCGATCCGGCTGGGGCGACTGCTGGCCGAGCTGATGACCGACGAACCGGAGGTGTACGGGCTGGTCGCCCTGATGCTCCTCCACGACTCACGTCGCGAGGCGCGGGTGGTCGAGGGCGAGCTGATCCCGCTGGCCGAGCAGGACCGCTCCCGGCACGACCGGGCGAAGATCGACGCCGGACGCGCGGCGCTCGAACAAGCGCTGGCCCTGCGATCGGCGACCGGGCCGTATGTGCTCCAGGCGGCGATCGCGTCGCTGCAGGCCGAGGCGGACATCGACTGGCCCGAAGTCACCCTGCTCTACGAACGCCTCGAAGGTCTCACCGGCTCGCCGATCGTCGCCCTCAATCGCGCGGTGGCTATCGCCGAGACGGGCGCGCCCGAACGAGCGCTCGAGCTCGTCGACTCGCTCGATCTCGGCGAGTACCGCTATTTCCATTCCACCCGGGCCGAGCTGCTGCACCGACTCGGGCGCGACGACGAAGCCGGCGAGGCCTTCGAGCGCGCCCTGCGGCTGGCCGCTACCGACGTCGAGCGTCGGTTCCTCGTCCGCCGGCTGTCGGCGCTCGCGGCACCTACATCTTGATGCTGCTGCCGAGGTCGACCGGCAGGGCGACGCCGGTCACGTAACGGGCTTCGTCCGACGCCAGCCACAGGACGGCGTTGCTGACGTCGACCGGTTCGATCCACGGCTCCGGCATGGCGTTCATCCGTCGAAACGATTCGATGACATCGGCCTGTTGCGGGTCGTCGAGGTCGGGCCGGAAGAGCCGGTACAGCTGGTCGTTCTGGACCATGGGGGTATTGACGACCGTCGGGCAGATGGCGTTGACCCGGATGTAGTGCCGGGCGAGCTCGTTGGCCATGGTCCGCATGAGGCCGATGACGCCGTGCTTGGACGAGTTGTAGTCGGCGAGGTGGGGGGCGCCCAACAGGCCGGCGCCGGAACTCGTCACGATGATCGAACCGCCCCGGTCTCGTTCGATCATCGACGGAACGACCACCGAACAGGTGAGCCAGACCCCTTTGAGGTTGACGTCCAGACAGTCGTCCCACTGCGCCTCGGACATCTCCCAGAAGGGCAGTCCGAGCGGCGCGATCCCGGCGTTGGCGGACACGACGTCGATGGCGCCGAAGGTGGCCAACGCCTCGTCCACCACCGCCTGGAGCTCGGCGCGACTGCGCACGTCGGCCTGGCGGGCCAGGATCCGCCGGTCCAGTCCCTCGACCAGCCGGACCGTCTCGTCGAGATCCTCCTGCGTCGCCATTGGATAGGCGACGGTCGAATACGACCCGAGGGCGTCGATGGCGACGATGTGGGCACCTTCCTCGGCCAGGCGCACCGCATGGGCGCGTCCCTGACCCCGGGCGGCGCCGGTGATGAACGCCACCTTCCCCTCAACCCTTCCCATCGACCGACCGTCCCGTCAACCGAGCTCTTGCCCGGACGCCATCTGGCGTGACGCTTCGGCTCCCTCGACGATCGGCGTACTGCCGGGAGCCCCCACGTACAACGAGGCGTCCCGGCGATAATTGAGGAACGAATACGGTCCCGGCGTGCGGAAGCCGTAGCGAAGTTCGCCCGGGACGGCGATGCTCATGCCGGTGGAGACCGTCACCCTGCCGACCCGCAGCTCGCCGCTCATCACCCGGATGATCTCGTCCTGCGAGTGCGTATGCGACGAGATGATGTGCGGGGTGCCGCAATGGACCTCGAAGAAGGCGATCCGGCACGTCGGGCAGCTCGAATCGGCGTAGTAAACGGCTCCCGGTCCGTCCCCGGAACCCACCTCGGGCGCGTCTCCCCGGCCGACGACGTGCACCTGTCGTCCGGTGTCGAGGGCCGGGCCGAGGAGGCCGTCGA
Source organism: uncultured Actinomycetota bacterium (assembly GCA_963745595.1). GTDB lineage: Bacteria > Actinomycetota > Acidimicrobiia > Acidimicrobiales > RAAP-2 > DASZUK01. Next base: position 13,656 of record CAVUYB010000028.1, read on the forward strand.
CCGGTGCGTCCGCCGTGGCCGGGCCGAAGTGCAAGACCCTCGCGTCGCTGACGGCCCGGGCGGTCGCCGACACGCCCGCCTCGACGATCACCGCCGTCTGCGGATCGCAGACCGTTCCGTCGAGCTCCAATTCCCCGTCGAGTACGAACACCACTTCGTCGCCGTGGTCTGCGCCCCACCGCAGTTCGGACCCGGCCGCGAGCTCGGCCTCGAGCTCCCAGAGCGAGTAGCCGTCCGGGTGGAACAGCGCACTCCGGACGGTGCCCTCGGCTTCGCACGACGGAGCGAGGTAGCCGCTTTCGAGCTCGGCGACTACATCCTTCACTTGCAGTCCGACCATTTCAGCCTCCTTGCGGAGAAGGTGGGGCGCTCCCCCACCCTCTCGAACGACGACAGCGTCGCTCTTGCGCCCGGTCGGCACGCGAGGCCCCCCACACTGGAACTATGAGCATGCCACTGACGGGCCGGGAGGACCACTAACCGTTCGTTCAGAGCCTCTGGCGTGTGGCGGGTGCTCCGGCGCTCCTGGGAGCCTTCGGCCCGGCGTTTCCGCCTGTACGGGCACGACCCCACATGCCGAAGACCTGCTCCGACCCCGACCGCCGACCCCTCGGGCCAGCCTGCCCCCGTGCGAGGTCTCACTCCCGAGACCGCCAACACCTTCTCCGACCTGGTCGGGCTGCCGGGATTTGAACCCGGGACCTCTTGACCCCCAGTCAAGCGCGCTAACCAAGCTGCGCCACAGCCCGCTACTAATCTCACCTGCACTTTTGCCTTCGGGGACCTCGACCGATCCGCTCGATCCGGCCCGATTTGCAAACGGATTGCAAACGGACGCTCCCGACGGGTCGCTCGTGGCGCACTTGGGCGCTGAGCAGGGGCACCACCCTAGTCGGCTCGGTGAGGGGGTTCCCCTCCGGCCGATGCCGCCCTATGTCGAAGATGTGGATGTAGATGTGGCGGCGGCCGTCGTGGTGGTGGTGGTGGGCGGGGGCGCGCAGTTCCAGTTGGCGGCGATGTGGAAGTTCCCCTTCGCCCGCACTTCGGAGATGTCTTCGGGCCCCATTGTGATGTTGGCACTCCCGGACGTCCCATTGGTGATGAAGGAGCCCTTGGTGGCTACCCACGACCGACCGTCGTTGGACTGCAAGACAAAAGACGACGACCCGATCTTGTCGCCCGAGGTGTGCCCAGGCCACTTGCCGGCGTGCGGAGCGAGGAAGGTGAGCGTCCACTCGTCGGCCTTCGAGCCCTTCAGCTTGCCTGTGAAGCTGATCTGGCCTCCCTTGGCGGTGGTTGTCTGGCAGTCGTTCGGCGGGGCGTGCAGCGTGCCGTTGAAGGCGCCGGTGACCTTCACGGTGATGCCGGCGGATGTGGTCGCGCCGGCCGGCCCGGCCGCCGCCGCGAGGGCTACCCCGCCGGCGGCGAAGGCCAGGGCGGTGCCCGCAACTAGGCACAGGGTCTTCGATCTGCCAGTACCCACACATCCTCCTTCTCCCTGGGCGACCATCGCCAAAGGATGAGTTGCTTCCGTGATCTATTCTGTCGGCCTGGCGCGCGGTTGTCTTGAGCGGTGAGTGCTCAAACTACGGGTGCACGAGGCACTTCGACAAAGCGAGCCCGGCCGCCAGCAGGGTGGCAGCGAAGCGGTGTTCGACGCGGTCAGTCGAGCCGTTCGAGCTCCTCCCGGAACCGCCGACCGTTGGCGACGTACTCGTCGACGGTGATCCGGATCATCTCGAGGTTCGATGCGCCCGGCTGGATCCTGGCCGGGATACCGAGGGCGAGCGCACCGGTCGGGATGACCATCTTGTTGGGCACGACCGCGTTGGCGCCGACGACTGCGCCGGTGCCGACGACCGCGAAGTGCAGGACGACCGAGCCGGAGCCGACGAGCGAGCCGTCCTCCATCGTGCAGCCCTCCAGATGGGCGAGATGGCCGATGGCACAGCCGGCACCGACGACGGTCGGGAAGCCCGGGCCGGCGTGAATGACGGTGCCGTCCTGCACGGACGACCGGGCGCCGACGACGATGGCGCCGTAGTCCCCCCGCAGCACCGCACCGGGCCAGATCGACGCGTCCGGGCCGATCGTGACGTCGCCGATGACCGTGGCCTCCGGATGGACGTACGCGTCCGGATCGATGTCGGGTACGAGGTCGCCGAGCCGGTAGATCGCCATGTCAGCCGTGGTGGGCGATCCAGGTGATGCCCTGGTAGGCCCGGTAGCCGAGGTAGATGACCGACGCGAGGATCATGAACTTGAAGTACCACGGCACCGGTCGGCGCATCGGCTCGGTGACCTGGGTCCCGCACGTCGGGCACGTGCCGTCCTCGTAGAGGTCGTCGTCCTCGATCAGCTTTTCGCAGCCCTCGCACCAGTGCTCCTCGGCCTGCTCCGTCACCGGTCGATCGGCCTCCCTCACCGCCCGCCGCCGGCCCGTACGCGCAGCTTGATCGGCGTCGGGCCGAGGTCGAAATGCTCCCGCAGCCCACGCTCGACGTACCGGAGGTACGTCTGCGGCAGCCGGCCGGTCGCGAACAGCGTGAACGTCGGCGGGTCGATCGCCCCCTGGACGCCGTAGCGGATCCGGGCGCCCGGCGCGGCGTGGCTGGCTTGGATCTCCCGGAGGGCCCGGTTCAGCGCGCCGGTCGATACTCGATGGTGGTACGCGTCGACCGCGGCGATCAGCGCCGGCAGGATCTTGTGGGCGCCCCGGCCAGACGTCGCGGAGACCCGGAGGACCGGTGCGATGCCGAGGAACGCCAGCCGCTCCCCGACGCCGGCCATCACGTCTTCCCGGTCCCCCGTCGCGATCAGGTCCCATTTGTTGAGGACGACGACCGCCGGGCAGCCCGACGCGCCGATCCGCTCGGCCAGCCGCTGGTCCTGGTGGGTCGCGCCGACGGTCGCGTCGATGATGAGCAGCGCGATATCGGCCTCCTCGAGCGCGTCGAGCGCCCGGAGGACCGAGTACGACTCCGGCCCCCGCTCCGTCTTCGATGGCCGCCGCATGCCGGCCGTGTCGACGAAGCACAGCGGCCCCTCCGGCGTGACGACGACCGTGTCGATCGTGTCGCGCGTCGTTCCCGGCATGTCGTGGACGACCGCCCGCTCCTCGCCGATCAGCCGGTTGAAGAGCGTCGACTTCCCGACGTTCGGCCGACCGACGAGCGCCACTCGGGGCGGCCGGCCGTCCTCCGAGACGAGCTCACCGAGCTCCGGCGCCCCGTCGTCGGCCACCAGGCTCGGGACGTCGGCCTCGGCGGCCCCATCCGTGTCCGTCCGGCTGGCGCTCTTCCCGTCGGTGGCTCCGGTACCGGTGCCGATGACGTTGACGACCTCGTCGAGCAGGTCGCCGGTGCCGCGGCCGTGGATGGCGCTGACCGGCCACGGGTCGCCGAGGCCGAGCGAGACGAACTCCCACACCTGCCCCTCCCGACCGACGTCGTCGACCTTGTTGACGACGAGACGGACCGGCGCCTTCGTGCGACGCACGACGCGGGCAGCTGCCAGGTCCTCTTCGGTCACGCCGACCGTCACGTCGACGACGAGCAGCACGAGGTCGGCCTCGGCCACCGCCTTCTCGGCCTGGGCGCTCACCTTGTCGTCGAGCACCGACCCACCGGCCAGCCAGCCGCCGGTGTCGACGATCGTGAACGGGACGCCCGTCCACTCCGCGTCGAGCGCCTTGCGGTCCCTCGTCACCCCCGGCTGCTCCTCGACGACCGCGGCTCGGCGGCCGACGATGCGGTTGACCAGCGACGACTTCCCGACGTTGGGCCGCCCGGCGATAACGACGACCGGCTGGCTCGCTGATGCACCACCGGCGTCGGTCCGGCGACTCATCGAAGCACCACCGGCGTCGGTCTGGCCGCTGCGTCCGCCATGGCACCATTGCCGGCCCCGCACCCCCCGCCGCCGGCCGGCACGAGCTGGCCGTCGAGGGCGGCTCGCAGCGATTGCCCGTCGGTCGGGACGACCTCGACCGGTCGCGGCAAGTCCGCCAGCGTCAGCCCGTCGAGGAAGCGGTCCTCCGACAGGCACGCGTCCGGGATCAGGTACCGCCGCCCGTCCGGCTGCCCGGCCAGCGCCCGGGCCAGATCCTCCCCGGTCAACAGACCGGCGACGCCGATGTTGCCGCCGAAGAAGTCGTTCGCCACCGTCAGGATCTCGACGTCCGGCCGCGCCGACAGCAGCGGCGCGAGCACTCGGGCGCCGTACGTGCCGGTAACGACCGTCACCGGGAGCGAGGGCCCGTCGCCCCCGCCGGCGGCGTTGCCCGCTTCGCCGGTCACCCGCGGCGCCCGGTAGCCGGCCGCCGGCGCGCCGTCGACCGCGGCGAAGAAGCCGTGCCGGACGCCGTCGACGGCCGCCCGGTCGCCGCCGAACGCCCGCTCGAACGCCCGGATCATTCCGATCCCGTTCTCGTGCTGTGGGAACCCGTCGTAGTCGCCGGCCGGCGGCAGCGGCCGTCCGGCCAGGAGGTAGTACTCGTCCGACGCGTAGACGAGGCGGCGGCCGAGGACGGACTCGTAGATCGCCTGCCAGCGCCCGACCTCGTCGCAGACCGCGGCGGCCTCGTCGACCGTGTGCGGCCGCATCGTCGGCTCCGACGAGTACCGGCTCAGCCCGAGCGGGACGACGCCGACACTGGCCAGGCCGGCGTACTCGTCGAGGATGCCGGTGAACGTGTCCGTGAGCACCGGGCCGTCGTTGACGCCCGGACAGACGACGACCTGGCCGTGCACCTCGATCCCGACGTCGAGCAGGAACCGGAGCCACCGCAGGCTCGTCGCGCCCTTCGGGTTCCGGAGCATCTGGGACCGGACGTCCGGGTCGGTCGCGTGGATCGACACGAACAGCGGCCCGAGCCGCTCGTCGACGACCCGCTCCGCGTCGAGCTCGGTGAACCGGGTCAGCGTCGTGAAGTTTCCGTAGAGGAACGACAGGCGGTAGTCGTCGTCCTTGACGTACAGGCTCCGCCGCATGCCCTTCGGCAGCTGGTAGATGAAGCAGAACGCGCAGTGGTTGTCGCACGTGCGGATCCGGTCGAAGACGGCCGACGAGACCTCGATGCCGAGCGGCTCACCGGCCTCCTTGCGGACCGTCAGCACCCGGGCCTCCGAACCCCCGTTGCCGTCCTCACTACCCCCGGCGCCGTTCTCGCCACCCCCGCCGAGGTCCCCGTCGCTCTCGGCGCGGTCTCCGCTACTCCCGCTGAGCATGTCGCCACCGACCGAGCCTGCGGCGCGCTGCGGTCCGCCGGCGACCGGCCGGCGGACGATGATCTCCAGCTCGTCGGTGTCGACGAGCTGCTGGTACTCGATGACGTCGCGGGGCTGCCGCCCGTTGAGGGAGACGAGCTCGTCGCCGACGACGAACCCGGCCACGGCGGCCGGCGACCCCTCGGTGACGACCGTCACCTTCGGTGCCGACATGGCCACAGGCTACTGGCCCGGCCCGACTGCCCGGTAACCTGGGATCGTGCCCGTCGACCGCGTGCTGCTCGCCGAGCCCCGGGGGTTCTGCGCCGGCGTCGAAAAGGCGATCAAGGCGCTGGCCTGGATGGTCCGGGTTTTCGAGCCGCCGGTGTACTGCTATCACGAGATCGTCCACAACCGGCACGTCGTCGACCAGTTCCGGGCGGAAGGTGTCGTCTTCGTCGACGACGTCGACGAGGTCCCGGCCGGTGCGCCGCTGATGCTCAGCGCCCACGGGACCGCCCCGGACGTCGTCGAGCGGGCCCGCCGGCGCGGTGGCGTCGTCGTCGACGCGGTCTGCCCGCTCGTGACGAAGGTCCACCACGAGGTCAAGGTGCGGACGCGCAAGGGGTTCACGATCCTCTACGTCGGCCACGCCGGTCACGAGGAGGCCATCGGGACGATGGCCGTCGCCCCCGACGCGGTCCGCCTGATCGAGTCCGAGGCCGACCTCGACGCGGTCGTGGGCCCGGACGGCGGCGACGCCCCGCCGGTCGCCCTGCTCGCCCAGACGACGCTCAGCCACGACGAGTGGTCCGGCCTCATGGAGTCCGCCCGCCGGCGGTTCCCGGACCTCTGGATGCCCGGCCGCAGCGACCTCTGCTTCGCGACGACGAACCGGCAGGAGGCGCTCAAGGCGCTCGCCGGCAAGGTCGACGCGGTCGTCGTCATCGGCTCCGCCAACTCGTCGAACACGGTCGCCCTCGAGAAGGTCGCCCGGGCGTGGGGCTGCCCGCGGGTCGTCCGGGTCAACGGTGTCGGCGATCTCCCGGACGACCTCTCGGGCACGGTCGGCGTGACCGCTGGCGCGTCCGCGCCCGAGAGCCTCGTCGAGGCCGTCGTCGACGCCCTCGCCCCGGCCGACGGCGTCGACGTGCTGCCGGTGACGACCGAGGACGAGTACTTCCCGCCGCCGCCGGAGCTGCGCGAGCTGCTACGGGCGCTGTCGACCGCGGTCGGGCTGCTGACCGGCGCCGCCCCGCCCGCGAACGTCGCTGATGTCGGCGGGGCCGACCCGGTCGCCGGCGACCGCGACGTCGCGGCGGCTGACGTCCTCGCCGCCCTGGCCGGCTGAGACCGAGAGGAAGGAGCGTCCGATGACCTTCACCCGGATGGACGAGTCGACGGCCGAGCAGTGGCACGACATCTTCGTCGAGACGATCGACGCCCAGCCGCAGGTGGCCGACCACGTGCTGACGATGCTCCGCTCGCTGGCCGACCTGACGTTCGCCTTCGCGGTCGACCAGCTCGTGCACTCTCTCCAGACGGCCACCCGGGCCGAGGCGGCCGGCGCGGACACCGAGATGGTCGTCGCCGCGCTCTGTCACGACGTCGGCAAGGCGATCTCCGTCCCGAACCATCCGCGCATCGCGGCCGAGATCCTCCGTTCGTACGTCCGCGCCGACGTCACCCGCGTGATCGAGACGCACCAGGACTTCCAGGGGCGCCACTACTACGAGCATCTCGGGATGGACCCGGACCTGCGTCGGAACCACCGCGACGAACCGTGGTACGACCTGGCGGTGACGTTCGCGGACGAGTGGGACCAGGCGAGCTTCGACCCGGACTACCCGACGAAGCCGCTCGCCCACTTCGAGCCGGCCGTACGCCAGGTCTTCGACCACCCCCACAGCCTCTGATGGCGAGCGTCTCCGACGGTCAACAGCACCGCCTGCGCGCCCTCCAGCGCCTCGTCGTCGACCTTGCTCGAAAAGACTTCGACGCTCGCTACCCGGACCTCTCGTTGGCACCGGTCGCCGCCCTCGTCTGCGCCTACGAGGAGGAGGACAACCTCGGCGACGTGCTCGAACGGATCCCGTCCGAGGCGTGCGGGCTCCCGGTGACGCCAGTCGTCGTCGTCGACGGCGGCGACGACGCCACCGACCGGGTGGCGATCGATGGCGGTGCGGTGACGTTCGTCTTCCCCGTCAACCTCGGCCACGGCATCGCGCTGCGCGTCGGCTACGACCTCTGTGTCGGCGCCGGCGCCCGCTACGTCGTCACGCTCGACGCGGACGGGCAGAACGACCCGGCCGAGATCGAGACGATGCTCCGCCCGCTCGTCGACGACGCGGCCGACTTCGTCGTCGCGTCCCGCCGGCTCGGCGTCGACGAGACTGCGGACCGGTACCGGCAGGCTGGCGTCGTCTTCTTTTCCTGGCTGATGAACCGGCTGACCGGGGCGCGGCTGACCGACACGTCGAACGGCTACCGCGCCCTGCGGGCGACGATGCTGTCCGACGTCGTCGGCCGGCTCGAGCAGGACCAGTACCAGACGGCCGAGCTGCTGATCACCTGCCTGAGTCGCGGCTGGCGGGTCGCCGAACGGCCGACCGTCTGGCACGAGCGGCTCTCCGGTCAGTCGAAGAAGGGCGGCAACCTGCTCTACGGTTTCCGCTACGCCGCGGTCATCCTGCGGACGTGGCGACGGGAGCGTTAGCCGCGGGCCACGTCGTACACGGCCTGGATCCGCTCTCCGAGCTCCTCGGTCGTCGCGTGCACCTTGCTGCGCGAGACGCGGCCGCCCTCGGTCCGGGCCGGCGGCGGCAGCGGCTCGCCGACGACGATACGGATGCGGAGCGGCTTGGGGATCCGCCGGCCCTTCGGCATCGCGACGTCGGAGTTCCCGATGCCGATCGGGACGATCGGCGCGCCGGTGCGGGCGGCCAGGAACGCGGCCCCCTCGGCCAGCGCACCGACGAGCGGTCCCTCCTGGCGCATCCCCTCCGGGAAGAGGACGAGGAGCTGACCGCGACGGAGAACCTCTTCCGCGTGAGCGAGCGCCTCGCGGTCCGCCGACTCTCGGTGGACCGGGAACGCCCCGAGCGTGAGCAGCAACCAGCCGAGGAACCGGTTCTTCCAGAGGCTGTCCTTGGCCATGAAGAAGAGCTTGCGGCGCGTGACGAACGCGCTGAACCCGAAGTCGGCGAACGACCGGTGGACCGGCGTCAGGATGACCGGTCCGTCGGCCGGGATGTTCGCCCGACCGGTGACCTTCGGTCGGAACCACAGCCCGACGATCGTGACGAAGATGGCCCGGCAGATCCGGTAGCCGACCGTCCGGCGTGGGTCCGGCTCGAAGACCGCGCCGCGGCCTGGCGCGGCCGTATGACCAGCGGTCACAGCCACGAGAGGATCTGCTCGATGACCTCGTCGACGGTCCGCCCGGTCGTGTCGACGACGTGGGCGTCCGCCGCCGCGTAGAGCGGCGACGCGGCCCGCGTGCTGTCGATCCGGTCCCGTCGGGCGACGCCATCGGCCGGCTCGTCGTGCCGGCGGCGGGCCCGTTCCTCGGGCGACGCGTCGAGGTAGACCTTCAGCACCGCGCCGGGGAAGACGGTCGTCCCGATGTCGCGGCCCTCGACGACGCCGCCGCCGTGCGCGAGCGCCCATCGGCGCTGCCGCTCGACGAGCGCGGCCCGGACGTCCGGGTTGGCGGCGACGACCGAGACGGCCCGACTGACGACCGGCGACCGGATCGCGCCGGTCACGTCGGTGCCGTCGATCCGGATCGTCGACGGGCCGACGTCGATCGTCGCGTCGCGGGCGACGGCGGCGACCGGTTCGGCGTCGGCCGGGTCGATCCCCCGGTCGAGCGCGGCCCAGGCGATCGCCCGGTACATCGCCCCGGTGTCGAGCCGCTGTATGCCGAGCCGCTTCGCCAGCGTCCGCGAGACCGTCGACTTGCCGGAACCGGCCGGCCCGTCGATGGCGATGATCCCGCCGGCGGGCACCGCCCGGGGCACCGGTGGCGCCGGCGTGCCGACCCATATCCGGGGCACGACGACCGAGCCGCCGAGGGCGACGAGGTCGTCGACGAATCCCGGGTAGCTCGTCGCGATGCAGTCGACGTCGTCGACGTCGCCCTCGCCGGCCGCCAGCGACGCCACCGCGGCGGCCATCGCCATCCGGTGGTCGCCGAGCGAGCGGACCGATCCGGCGGAGAGCCGGCCGGCGCCGCGCACGACGAGGTCGTCACCGACGACCTCCGCGTCGGCGCCGAACGCCCGGACGAGGTCGGCGACGCCGGCCAGCCGATCCGACTCCTTGACCCGCAGCTCGCCGACGTCTCGGAACGTCGTCTCGCCGGTCGCCACGGCCGCGGCGACGGCGAGGATCGGCACCTCGTCGAGCGACGGGATCTCCGCGGCCTCGACGACCGTGCCGCGCAACGGCCCGGCCGTCGCGGTCACCGTCGCGGTCGTCTTCTCGCGGCCGACCAGATCCACCCTCGCGCCCATCCGCTGCAAGACGCCGACGAAGCCGATCCGTTCTGCGCCGATGTAGATGCCCTCGACCGCGACCGAGCTGCCCGGCACGATGCAGCCGGCGACGACCCAGAACGCGGCCTGCGACGGGTCGCCGGGCACGACGACGTCGATCGGCTCGAGCTTCGACGCCCGGAGCCGGACGACTCGCCCGTTCCCTTCCGGCTCGACCGTGATGTCCGCGCCGGCATCGGCCAGCATCTCCTCGGTGTGGGGCGCGCGTCGGCACCGGCTCGTGGACGACCGTCTCGCCGTCGGCCGAGAGGCCGGCGAGCAGGATCGCCGACTTCACCTGCGCGCTCGCCACCGGCAGCGTCCACTCGATCCCGGTCAGCGGACCGCCGACGACGTCGATCGGCGGCCGGCACTGCTTCCCGTCGCCCCAGACCGTCGCGCCCATCGCGGTCAACGGGTCGGCGACGCGGTCCATCGGCCGCGTCGACAGCGAGTCGTCACCGAACAGCGTCGTCGACCCGTCGAGCCCGGCGACCACGCCGGCGAGCAGCCGCATCCCGGTGCCGGAGTTCCCGCAGTCGACCGGGTCCGCCGCCGCGTGGAGGCGGCCGCCGGTGACCGTCACCGTCGCCCCGTCCCGGGTCACCGTCGCGCCGAGTTGGACGACCGCGGCGAGCGTGTGAGCGACGTCGTCGCCGTCGGACAGGCCGCGGATCACGGAGACGCCGTCGGCCATCGCACCGAGCAACACGGCGCGATGGGATACCGACTTGTCGCCGGGCGTCCGGACGATCCCCCGCAGCGGGCCCTGCGCCACGAACTTCACACCGACCTCCTCACGACAGCACCTGCACGGTGCATCGGTAGTTCCGGGCGACGATCGCGTCGCGGAGCTTCGTCGACTCGTTGCGGTCGACGACGAGCAGGAGCACGCCGCTCGCGCCCTCCGCGGAGTGCCGCGATCTCGATGTCGTAGATGTTGATCCCGAGGTCGCCGGCGAGCGTCGTGATCTCTGCCAGCACGCCCTCGCGGTCGGGCACCGGCACCCGCAGCTCGGCCAGGTGGTCGGGCCGCGGCGCCCGTGCCGGCAGGCTGCGGCGGGCGGTGCTCGCCCGCTGGAGCACGTCGAGCAGCCCGTCGCGGTCGGACTCGGCCACCCGGCGGCGCATCGCGGTCAGGTCGTCGACGACCTGGTCGAGCGCGGCGACGATCGCGCCGGCGTTCTCCGTGCAGATGTCCGGCCAGATGCCCGGGTGCCCGGCCGCCACCCGCGTCATGTCCCGGAAGCCGCCGGCGGCGAGCCGCAGGAGGGCGGCGTTCTCCTCCGCGCCCTTCGACGCGGCGTTCATCAGCGTCGCCGCGACGAGATGTGGCACGTGCGAGACGACCGCGACGAGCCGGTCGTGGTCGGCCGGGGCGAGCGCGACGACGTCGGCGCCGAGCGCGCTGACCGTCGTCTGGAGGCGGGCGAACGCGTCGAGGTCGGTCGTCGCGGTCGGCGTCAGCACCCACGTCGCCCCGGTGAACAGGTCCGGATCGGCACCGTCGAGGCCGACCTGCTCGGAGCCGGCCATCGGGTGCCCGCCGACGAACCGCGGGTGGTCGACCGCGGCGACGACCGGCGCCTTGACGCCGGCGACGTCCGTGACGACGAGGTCCGGTCGCCGGGCCGGGTCGTCGAGCAGGCGGCGGGCGACCGCGGCGACCGAGCCGGCCGGCGTGGCGACGAACGCCACTGTCGCGGCCGTGTCGTCACCGATCTCGTCCAGCGCGCCGCCGGCCGAGCGCGGCCCGGGCCCGGTCGGCGTCCGCGTCGTCACCGGTCACGTGCCAGCCGCGGGCCCGCAGCGCCAGGCCGAGTGAGCCGCCGATCAGCCCGGTCCCGACGACGAGCGCCCTATTCGGGGAGGTCATCGGGAGCACTTGCGCGCCGTGGAGGTAGACGTGCCGCAATTTCGCCGTCGGGTGCTCCGTGCTCACGTGGAGCAGCGTCCGGATGCAGCGCGGCATCGCGCCGGGCACCGCGATCTCCGCCGCGCAGAGCAGCGGGACCGCGCCGAACCCGATGCCCCCGGGCCGCGGTCGCCGGGAACATGCTGACGACGTCGGCCGTCGCGGTGAAGACGATGCTGATGACGTCGTCCTCGACGAGGTCGTTGCGGTCCATCAGCTCCCGGAGCAGCTCCTGGACGTGTTCGGTGATCTGCTCGGCGGTGTCGTCGTCGACGGTGGTCGCGCCGGAGTGCTCGTACGGCCATCGGCCGTGCATGCTACTTGGCGGTCCGCTTGGACTTTGCCGCCGCTGGCCGGCCGACCGCGGCCCCGAACAGCGACCGGACCTCGGCCGACGTCAGGTCCCGCCACTGCCCCGGCGGCAGCGACCGGTCCGCAACCGGACCGATACGGGTCCGCACCAGCCGCCGGACCGGGTGGCCGACGGCGTCGCACATCCGCCGGACCTGGCGGTTCCGGCCCTCGTGGACGACGATCCGGAGGACGCCCGGCGACGTCACGCCGACGATCGCCGGCGCGGTCATCCCGTCGTCGAGCTCGACGCCTTCCCGGAGCCGGCGGAGCGCCCCGGCCGACGGCACGCCGTCGACCTCCGCCAGGTACTCCTTCTCGATCCCGTGCGACGGGTGCGTCAGCAGCTGGGCGAGCTCGCCGTCGTTCGTGAGCACGAGCAACCCCTCGGTCGCCCGGTCGAGCCGGCCGACCGGGAACACCCGCGGGTCGTCGGGGACGAGCGAGACGACCGTCGGCCGGCCCTGCGGGTCCGCCGCGGTCGTGACGACGCCGTCCGGCTTGTTGAGCAGGTAGTGGACGAGGCCCGGCGCGGCCGCGACCGGCACGCCGTCGACCGCGATCCGCTGCACCGCCGGGTCGACCCGGGCGCCGAGCACCGCGACCGACCCGTCGACGGTGACGCGACCATCAGCGACGAGGTCGTCGCAGACCCGCCGGCTGCCCATCCCGGCGCGCGACAGGACCTTCTGGAGCCGGTCGCCTTCGGCCGCCGGCGGGCCCAGCTCAGTCGCCGTCGGACCCGCTGGCCGGCCGGAGCCCGGCCTCCAGCTCCTCGACGACCTCGGCCCCCGGCAGGAAGTCCTCGACCGGCGGCAGTTGGCCCAGCGCATCGAGGCCGAGCCGTTCCAAGAACAGGTCCGTCGTGCCGTAGAGGACCGGCTGGCCCGGGCCCTCCGCCCGGCCGACCGCCTCGATATACCCGCGCTGCTCGAGCAGGCGGACGACGCCGTCGACGTTGACGCCGCGCAGCGCGGCCATCTGCGACCGCGAGACCGGCTGGCGGTACGCGACGATCGCCAGCGTCTCGAGCGCGGCCGTCGACAGCCGGTGCGAGACCTCGCGGTTGGCGAACCGCTCGACGTACGCGGCCTGGTCCGGGTGCGTCTGGTAGCGGAACCCGCCGGCGATCCGCGTCAGGACGAACCCGCGGCCCTGCGCGTCGTACTCGCCCGCCAGCCGGTCGCCAGCGGCCTCGACCCGGTCGACCGGCTCCTCGAGCAGCTCCGCCAGCAGCCGCGGCGGAACCGGTTCGACCGCGACGAGCAATACCGCCTCGATCGCCCGCGTCAGCTCGTCGTCGGTCATCAACCCTGGTACTCGTCGGTCTCGAGGTCGCCGATCAGCGCGCCGGCCAACGGCCGGCCCTCGGCTATCCACTGGACCTCGAGGTCGCCGAAGACGTGGCCCTGACCGAGCGAGATCTTCCCGAGCTTGCACAGCTCGAGGACCGCGAGGAAGTGGACGATGACCTCGATGCGCGTCGTCAGGTGGCCGGTCAGCGCCCGGAACGACGTCGGGCCGCGGCCGGGCAGTGTCGTCGCCAGCCGCTGCACCGTCTCCGAGACGGTGACCGTGTCGACGGTGACGTGCGAGAGGTCGACCTGCGGCACCGGCCGCTCCGCGGTCGCCCGTAGGTACGCCTGCGCGAGCTCGTCCGCAGTGACGCCGGCGAGCAGGTCCGGCGCATGGACGACGAAGCCGTCGTCGAGCCCGACCTCGCGGGGGATCGACCGGGCGGCGCGCTCGGCGAGGACGACGAACGCGTCGGCCGCGGCCGCGTACGCCCGGCACTCGAGCAGGCGCGAGAGCAGCAGGTCGCGCTCCTCCCAGCCGACGAGCTCCTCGTCCTCGTCGACGACGTCCGGGCCCGGCAACAGCTTCTGCGACTTCAGCTCGACCAGGATGGCCGCGACCAGGACGAACTCCGAGAGCACGTCCATCGTCAGCTCGTCCCGCCGCTCGACGAGGACCGCGACGAACGCGTCGATGACCGGCGCCAGCGGGACCTCCAAGATGTCGACCTCGTGGCTGCTGACGAGGTGCAACAGCAGGTCGATCGGCCCTTCGAAGACGGGGGTCGCGACCGCGTACGCCACGGACCGACCCTACCTCGCCGGTTGGCGCATCCCAGCGACCCCTCCACGCGCCCCTGGAAGGGCGACCGGCGGTGTTCCCCTACCATGTCGCCCCATGGCCAGGGTCTTGTCGGGCGTGCAACCTTCTGGTGATCTCCATCTCGGGAACTATCTCGGTGCCGTCCGCCAGTGGGTGGCCGACCAGCACGGCGACGCGTTCTACTTCATCGTCGACCTCCACGCCCTGACGCTGGAGATCGACCCCGCGGTGCTCCGCACCCGCACGATCGAAGCCGCGGTCAACCTGCTTGCGGCCGGTCTCGACCCGCAGGTCTGCACGCTCTTCGTCCAGAGCCACGTCCCCGAGCACCAGCGGCTGACCTGGCTGCTCGAGTGCACCGCGACGATGGGCGAGCTGAACCGGATGACGCAGTTCAAGGAGAAGGGACGGGGCAACGACAGCGCCCGCGTCGGCCTCCTCACGTACCCGGTGCTCCAGGCCGCCGACATCCTCCTCTACGACGCCGAGCGGGTGCCGGTCGGCGACGACCAGCGGCAGCACGTCGAGCTGACCCGCGACCTGGCCATCCGGTTCAACCACCGCTATGGCGACACGTTCGTCGTCCCCGAGGGCGCCTTTCCGACCGTCGGCGCCCGCGTCATGGACCTCCAGCACCCCGACCGGAAGATGTCCAAGTCCGTCAACTCCCCCCTCGGCACGATCGGCATGCTCGACGACCCGGCCGACATCGAGCGGAAGGTGCGCAAGGCCGTCACCGACACCGACGGCGATGTCCGTTACGACCCTGCCGCCAAGCCCGGCCTGTCCAACCTGCTCGACCTGCTCGCGGCCGCCACCGACCGCCGCCCCGTCGACGTCGCCGCCGGCTACTCCCGTTACGGCGACCTCAAGAACGACGTCGCCGCCGCGCTCGTCGAGCTGCTCCGGCCCGTCCGCGAACGCCACGTCGCCCTCTCGAGCGATCTCGGCGCCGTCCGCGGCATCCTCGCCGCCGGCGCCGAGCGGGCCCACGCCGTCGCGTCCGCCACGTACGCCCGGGCCGCCGACGCGATCGGGCTGCTCGCGCCATAGGTCAGCCGCCCTGATCGGGGAGATGGAGTAGGGAATTCAGCGGCCCTTTCACCGGCTTCCGCCCACTTTCAGTAGTCGCTTTCCAGGTCGTTCAAGGCCCTCCGAATCCATCCCAGCCTCTGGCGCCGGTGGCCCGCAGCCGTGCCCTTCGGTGTCACACCCCGCGGCGATGATGGCGACGTGGATGACGACCTCGGCGTCCTGAAAGCCATCGACCGGCACCTCGCCGGCCTGCGGGCCGCGGTGGCGTCGCTCGCCCCGGACCAGCTGACCGGGCCGGACGCGGCTCGGCTGGTCGAGCGGGGCGTCGAGATCGAGCGCCTCGGCGCGGCCACGTGCACCCGCTACGCCCGGCGGGTGGCCGAGACGAAGGCCTACGACGGCTACACGAGCGCGGCGAACTGGCTGGCCGCCAAGACCGGGGAGTCGACCGGCGCGGCCCAGGGTGTGCTCGACGTGGCCGAGCAGCTGGCCGGGGCACCGCTCGTCGACCAGGCGTTCTCGGACGGCCGGCTGTCGCTGGCCCAGGCCAAGGTCGTCGCCGGGGCCGGGGCGCTCGACCCGGCGTCCCAGGCGCAGCTGATCGGATCGGCGACGAGACAGTCGTTCCGCGAGCTCGTCGACGACGCCCGACGGATCCGTCGGCGGGCGCTGGGGGAAGCGACCGAGGCGGCCAAGGAGGCTCGGGCCCACCGGCGGCGCTACGTGCGGGTGTGGGCGCCCGACGAGGGCGGGCTACGGCTCGAAGCCTGGCTGCCGAGGATCGACGGCGCCCGGGTCAAGGCCGTTCTCGAGGCCGAAGCCGACCGGGTGGGCAAAGAGGCCCACGCCGCCGGGCGGCGGGAGCCGGCGCCGGCCTACCTGGCCGACGCCCTCGTCCACGTCGTCTGCGGTGACGCGGCGGCGCGGCCGAAGGCCCACGTCGAGCTGCGCGTCGACGCCGCTGCGCTGCGCCGGGGCGAGGTCGACGGCGACGAGGTCTGCGAGATCCCCGGCGTCGGCTCCGTGCCGGTCGGCGTCGCCCGCGACGTCCTCGGCGACTCGGCGTTCCGCCTCGTCGTCACCGACGGCACCGACGTCAGGACGGTCACGTCCCGCAAGCGAACGATTCGAGAGCCGCTGCGGGCGGCCCTACGCGAGCGCGACGGCGGCTGTGCCGTCCCGGGCTGCCCGAACACGAGGTACCTCGAGATCGACCACGACTGGGAGCTCTCCCGGGCGGTCCGACGCAGCTCGATAATCTGCAATTGCTCTGCACCCACCATCACCGGTTGAAAACGGCGTTCGGGTTCCGGCTGGTCCGCGGTCCCGATGGGACGCGACGGTGGGTTACGCCACCTGGACGTGGAGCAGTGTCCCCCACCACTGCTCCAGGTGGCCGAAGATCGGCTGGAGCGGGTAGACCCGCGCCATTCCGAGCAGCAGCAGACCGCCGAAGATGATCGGCAGCCCGTATGGACGGATGCGCAGGTACTGCGGCCACCACGCGCCCGGGAGCAGCCGTTCGAGCAGCGCGGACCCGTCGAGCGGCGGGATCGGGATGAGGTTGAAGAACGCCACCCACAGGTTGACGAGGCCGATGTCGAAGATGACCGTGCCCGTCAGGCTCAGCGTGCCGCCGTGCGGGCCGCCGGCGACGTAGAGGACGTAGAACAGCAGCCCCGACAGCGCGGCGAGGACGATGTTCGTGAACGGGCCGGCCAGCGAGACGAGCACGCCCTGGTTGCGCGGACTGCGCAGGCGCCCCACTGTCACCGGGACCGGCTTCGCCCAGCCGAAGAAGCCCCAGCCCGACAGGACCATGATCGCCGGCACGAGCAGCGTACCGATCGGGTCGACGTGGCGGACCGGGTTCAGGCTGAGCCGACCGGCCCGCTTCGCGGTGTCGTCGCCGAACGCCAACGCGACCCAGCCGTGCGAGATCTCGTGGAGGATCAACGACGGGATCAGGATGCAGAACCAGATGATCTCTGTCTCGTTGATCCGGTGCGACCGCAGCAGGATGACGACGACCGCGACGATGGCGACGAGCCAGATGACCTGGCGCGGGCTCCGTGGGCGTCGGGCGGCCTGAGGTGACCTTTCCGCTGGCCCGCCTGGCGTGCCCGGAGCCGGCTGGCCGTTTGCACCGACCCGGTCCACCCTGGCCGGTGACTCGGTAGGCGTGCTGCCGAGGCGGGTCGTCGGCCATCGTCAGTGCCGGGACGCGGAGGCCATGCAGAGCTGAGCCGTCGGCACCGCCTCGAGGCGGGCCGGGGCGATCGGCTGCCCGCACTGGCGGCAGAGGCCGTAGCTGCCGTCCGCGAGCCGGGCGATCGCCGCGTCGACGTCGTGCAACGCCTCGTTCAGCGAGAGCGTCAAGGCCTCCGCCTCGCCGCGTTCGGCCGTGACCTGGCTGGAGTCGGCGAAGTTCGAGTCGTAGTTCAGTCCGCCGAGCTCCGCGAGCTGGTCGCGCAGGTCTGCCCCTCGGCCTCGAGAAGGCCGAGATAGTCCGTTGCGGGGGCGTCGCTGGCCATCTGCCCAGCCTAGAGCCATCCCGTCGTCAAATGGGCTCTGGCTACCCCGCCCGGGGGTGGGCCGACTCGTAGGCGGCCCGGAGGTGCTCGGCGGTGACCTTCGTGTAGAGCTGGGTCGTCGAGATCGACGCGTGGCCGAGCAGCTCCTGGACGACGCGGATGTCCGCGCCGCGGGCGAGCATGTGGGTGGCGCACGAGCTGGCGGAGGACGTGCGGGCTGACGTGGATGCCGGTGCCGGTCGCTCGACGGCGGAGGACGTCGTAGGCGCCCTGCCGGCTCAGGCGGCCGCCGCGGTGGTTGAGGAAGACGGCCACGTCGTCGCCCCGGCGGTGCCACTGGCCGGGACCAGCCGATCCCGCCCCCCGGGGCCGAGCCACGCCGGAGGGCGCCGGCCGCATACCGGCCGAGGGGCACGAGGCGCTCCTTCG
>CAVUYB010000029.1:0-34246 GCA_963745595.1 uncultured Actinomycetota bacterium
TGGCTGTCATGACCGGCTGGCTGTCATGACCGGCTGGATGGCCGACGGGACCGACGAGTGGGGTGGCCGCCCGGTGGCGCGCACGGTCGCGGCGGCGGACTCCCGTCGGCGGGCGGCGCTCACCGGCACGGTGCGGGCGGTGTCGGTCCGCGCCGGGCGCAGGGCTGCGCCACCGACGCCGAGCTCGACGACGGCACCGGCACGATCGTCCTGCGGTGGGTCGGTCGGGATCGCGTCCCCGGCGTGACGGTCGGCGCGTCGCTGGCCGTCGAGGGGACCGTGCTGGCCGACCGCGGGCGGCGGGTGCTCCTCAACCCGCTCTATCCGTTCAGCTAGTCCTCCAGCAGCTGGTAGCCGATGCCCGGCTGGGTTCGCAGCAGGTGGCCGGCGTCGCCGAGCTTGCGGCGGAGCCGGTGGGCGTAGACCCGGAGGTAGTGGGCCTCGCTGCCGTAGGACGACCCCCAGACGTCACGGAGGATCATCTGATGCGTGCAGACCTTGCCGGCGTGCCGGGCCAGGTAGGCGAGGAGGTCGAACTCGCGGGCGGTCAGGTCGAGGGCCTGGCCGTCGAGCCGGGCCATGTGGTGGACGAGGTCGACGTCGATCCGACCGACGGTGATCTCGGTCGGCGTGTCGTCGCCGACCGAGCGGGCCGATCGCCGCAGGGCGGCCCGGAGCCGGGCCTCGAGCTCGGCCATGCCGAACGGTTTCGTCACGTAGTCGTCGGCGCCGGCGTCGAGGGCGGCGACCTTGCGGTCCTCCGTCCCGGCCGCGGAGAGGACGATGATCGGCACGGCCGACCACTGCCGGACGCGCCGGCAGACCTCGATGCCGTCGATGTCCGGCAGCCCGAGGTCGAGGACGACGACGTCCGGGCCGGCCAGCGAGACCTGGGTGACGCCCTCTTCGCCGGAGTGGGCGACGACGACGTCGTAGCCGCGGGCGGAGAGCCCGATGCGCAGCGCCCGCAGGAGGGCCTGGTCGTCGTCGACGAGGAGGATGCGGGCCACTACGACCCTGTCTCGACGGGCAGGACGGCGATCGGCATCGTGAAGACGAACCGGGCCCCGCCGTCCGGCACGTCGCCGACCCAGATCGACTGGCCGTGAGCCTCGACGAACGCCTTGGCGATGGCCAGACCGAGCCCGGCCCGTCCACCGCCGCTGACCCGGTTGAACATCTGGAAGACGCGGGCCCGGTCGTCCGTGGGGACACCGGGACCGCGGTCGACGACGGCCAGCTCGACCGAGGACCCGTGGACGGCCGCGGCGATAGTGACCGGTTCGCCGGCCGGCGAGTGGCGGACCGCGTTCTCGACGAGGTTGGCGAGGACCCGCTCCATCAGCAGCTGGTCGACGTCGACCGGCGGCAGGTCCGCAGGCAGGTCGACCCGGACGGTGTCGCGGTGGACGGCACCGGTCAGCAGCGCACCCTCGACGACGTCGACGACGGGGCTGACGTCGCGGCGCAGCTCGAGCGCGCCGGACTGGATGCGGGTCATGTCGAGCAGGTTGTCGACGAGCCGGTCGAGCGTGTCGGACTGGTCCTCGATCAGGTCGAGCAGCTCCCGCCGGTCGGCGGCCGACAGGTCGTCGCTGGAGCGCTGCAGCGTCGTGACCGCGGTCTTGACGGACGCCAGCGGCGTCCGCAGGTCGTGGGAGACCGCGCCCATCATGGCGTCGCGCAGCCGGTCGACCTCCTCGAGCAGCTCGGCCCGCAAGGCCTGCTCGCGGAGCTGGCTGCGCTCGAGGGCGAGCGCGGCGTGGTTGGCGTACGTGTGCAGGAGATCCCAGTCGTGGGGCCGGAGCGGGCCGCCGGCCATCGCCACCATGCCGACCGGTCGGCCGCGGGCGGTCAGGACGATCCGGGTCACCGACTCCGCCGGCTCGCTGGCGTCGCGGCCCCCGGTCCGGTCGGCCGGCGGCCGCAGCTGCGCCGGTCGCCCGGGGGTCGGCGACAGGTCGGCCAGCTCCTCCGCCGACAGCGGCTGGCCGGCCGTCGCGGCCAGGGTCAGGCGGTCGTCGTCGGGGCTCTCCGGCAGCAGGGCGGCGACCCAGCGGGGCCCGAATGCGTCGTGGATCGTCGTCACGACCTGCTGGAGCAGGTCGGTGACCGGTCGGTCGCCGATCAGCAGGTCGGAGAGGACGTAGAGCCGCTCGGTCGCGTCGGCCTGCCGGCGGGCGTCGGCCCGGGCCCGCTGCAGGAAGACGACGACCCGGGCGACGACGAGCATGACGACGACGTAGACGGCCAGGGCGACCCAGTTCTGGGCCTGGCCGACCGAGAGCGTGTCGTACGGCGGGATGAACAGCACGTCGTAGGCCACGAAGCCGGCGACGACGGCGACGAGACCGGCCGGGAGGCCGCCGACGGCCACCCCGCCGACGACCGGGACGACGAGGACGAGGGCGCACGTGGCGATCGAGAGGTGGTCCCGGGCCGGCACCATCACCGCGCTGAGCACGCCGATGCCGACCAGGGCGACGACGACGCCGGCCAGGTTCCTCCTCACCGCGCAAGTGTACGAGCGGGGGAAACCCGGCAGAATGAGAGCGTGCCCACCGGACCTTCGATGATCGACCGTTCGGCGGTCGACGACGAGTCCCGCCAGGCCGTGCGCCCGACGGGCAAGTTCCGGATCTATCTCGGCTCGGCCGCCGGCGTCGGCAAGACGTGCGCGATGCTCGACGAGGGCTGGCGCCGCCACCACCGGGGCGCCGACGTCGTCGTCGGGTTCGTCGAGACGCACGGCCGGCCGCACACGGCCGAGCTGGTCCGTGACCTGCCGGTCGTTCCCCGCCGGGTCGTCGACTACCGCGGCACGGCGTTCGAGGAGATGGACCTCGACGCGGTGCTCGCCCGGCGGCCCGAGGTCGTCCTCGTCGACGAGCTCGCCCACACCAACGTCCCGGGGTTCGGGGCCCACGAGAAGCGGTGGGAGGACGTCCTCGATCTGCTGGCCGCCGGTATCGCGGTCATCAGCACCGTCAATATCCAGCACGTCGAGAGCCTGGCCGACGCGGTCGAGGCGATCACCGGCGTCCAGATCCGCGAGCGTGTCCCCGACTGGGTCGTCCGGCGGGCGGACCAGGTCGAGCTGATCGACTCGTCCGCCGACCAGCTCCGCCGGCGGATGCTCCACGGCAACATCTACCCGACCGACAAGGTGCCCCAGGCCCTCACCGGGTTCTTCAAGACCGAGAACCTCGTCGCCCTCCGCGAGCTGGCGTTGCGCTTCGTCGCCGACGAGACGGAGGAGGAGCTCCTCCGCTACCTGCAGAACCACCATCCCGGTGCGGTGTGGGACACGACCGAGCGGATCATGGTCGCGGTCACCGGTGCGCCGGGGAGCGACGGCGTCGTCCGCCGGGCCGCCCGGATGGCCCGGCGGGCCAAGGGCGACCTGCTCGCCGTTCACGTCGCCAGCGTCGACGGCTCGAGCCACGCTGACCGCCTGGCCCCGGTGAAGCAGTTGGTCGACGACGTCGGCGGCCACTGGTACGACGTCGCCGGCGACGACCCGGCCCGGACGGTCGTCACGTTCGCGGTCGAGCACCACGTCACGCAGATCGTCGTCGGGGCGACGAGGCGCAGCCGGTGGGAGGAGTGGCACCGCGGCTCGGTGGTCCGCAAGGTCCTTCGCTTCGCCGCGGAGACCGGCATCGACGTCCACGTCATCGCCCGGCGCGACGTGCCGGACCCGAACCACGACGGCGACCAGCCGGCGTCGCTCGGCGGAGGGGAGGACTGATGGCGTCGACGGCCGACGCCGGTGACCGCCCGGCCGACGCCCGGGTCGACGAGCTCCTCGACGGGCTGCTGGCCGATTTCCCACCGGGAAAAGTCGACGACCGGACGTTCCTGGGCGCCCAGTTCGACCGGGGGCTGGCGTGGGTCCACTTCCCGGAGGGGCTGGGTGGCTCGGCACTGAACCCCGGCCTCCAGCAGCGCGTCACCGACCGGCTGCAGGCAGCCGGCGCGCCGTTTCCGAGCCCGGTCAACCTCATCGGTCTCGGGATGATCGCGCCGACGCTCGTCGCCCACGGCACCGAGCGCCAGCAGCAGCGGTACCTGCGGCCGCTGTTCACGTGCGAGGAGATCTGGTGCCAGCTGTTCAGCGAGCCGGGCGCCGGCTCCGACGTCGCCGGCCTGGCCACCCGGGCCACCCGGGACGGCGACGAGTGGACCCTGAACGGCCAGAAGGTCTGGACGACCGTCGCCCACCTGGCGGACTTCGGCCTCCTGCTCGCCCGGACCGACCCGGACCAGCCGAAGCACCGCGGGATCACCGCGTTCCTCGTCGACATGCACGCGCTCGGCGTCGACGTGCGGCCGCTCTTCCAGTTGACTGGCGAGGCCGAGTTCAACGAGGTGTTCTTCACCGATGCCCGTGTGTCCGACACCGACCGGCTCGGCGACGAGGGTGACGGCTGGCGGGTGGCGCTGACGACGCTGATGAACGAGCGGGTCGCCATCGGCGGCGGCGTCGGCCGCCGCGGCGAGGGGCCGATCGGCGCCGCGGTCCGACTCTGGCGGGAGCGGTGGCAGGACGACCCGTCGCCCCACGCGGCGGCGCTGCGGGACCGGTTGATGGCGGCGTGGACCCGCAACGAGGTCGCCCGGCTGACGAACCTGCGAGCCTCAGTCGCCCGACGGGCCGGCACGCCGGGGCCGGAGGGCTCAGTGGCGAAGCTCACGTACGCGGAGGAGAACAAGCGGACGTACGAGCTCTGCCTCGACCTGCTCGGTGCCGACGGCATGCTCTACGGCTCCGACTACCCGAAGATCCGGCCGGCCGGCGTCGCCATCGGCACGCCCGACATCCACAAGGCGTTCCTGCGCGTCCGGGCGAACTCGATCGAGGGCGGGACGTCGGAGGTCATGCGGAACATCCTCGGCGAGCGCGTGCTCGGCCTGCCCGGCGAGCCTCGGGCCGACAAGTCGACCGCCTGGAAGGACGTGCCCCGCAGTTGACCGATCAGCCCCCGGCGTCTCCCGGGACCAGCCCGGAGGCGCCTGGGGACCGGGCTCGCCCGGCGGCGCCCGGCGATCGGGCTGTGCCGGCGGCGCCCGGCGATCGGGCGGTGCCGGCGGCGTGGCGGATGGCCCGGCGGGCGACCTCGGAGCAGGCCTCCGACCGCTTGGGACTGGCCGCGTCGGGGGCCGCCTTCTGGCTGCTGATCGCCGTCTTCCCGGCCGTCCTGGCCGCCGTCAGCCTCTTCGGCCTGCTGTTCACCCCGGCCGAGGTGGCCCGACGGCTGGCCTCGGTGGCCGCCGCCGGGCCCGACTCGCTGGGGTCGGTGGTGGCCCGCCAGCTCCGGCATGTCGCGGCGACCAACCCGGCCCGCCTCTCGGTCGGCCTGGTGGTGTCGGTGGTGCTGGCCCTGTGGAGCACGTCGGCCGGGGTCTACAACCTGGTCCGCGCCGTCCGGGTGGCCTACGGCCTGCCCACCCTCCGGTACGTCGACGC
This sequence comes from uncultured Actinomycetota bacterium, assembly GCA_963745595.1. Classification (GTDB taxonomy): domain Bacteria; phylum Actinomycetota; class Acidimicrobiia; order Acidimicrobiales; family RAAP-2; genus DASZUK01. The sequence goes on from CAVUYB010000029.1 coordinate 5,471, forward strand.
CCGGCTGCACGCCCTCCGGGGCGCCGTCGTCGTGGTCCTCGGCCTGGGCCTGGTGGCCGCGGTGTCGGCCACCATCACCGACCTGCTGGACCGGTCGGCGAAGGGCGTGGAGGCCCTGGTCGGGGTGCCCTTGCTGCTGCTCCTGGTCACCGGGCTGGCCGCCGGTCTGTACCGGTTCTCGGTACGCCGGCCGGTCGCCTTCCGGCGGCTCCTGCCCGGGGCAGTGGCCACCGGGGTGGCGGTGGTCGGCCTCCTGGTGGCCTTCGACGTCTACCTGCATCTGTCCACGCACTTCACCGCCGTCTACGGCGCCCTGGCCGGGGTCGTCCTGGCCATGCTCTTCGCCTATCTGGCCATCTATGCGATGCTGCTCGGCGCCGTGGTCAACGCCCAGCGGGGGGAACCGACATGAGCGAGCCCGTCAGTTCCGACGACCCGATCGCCCCGATCGAGGCGTCCGAGGTGTCCCGGTGGGACGCCGACGCCGACGTGGTGGTGGTCGGGTTCGGCGCGGCCGGGTCGACGGCCGCCTTCACCGCGGCGGAGGCCGGGGCGGACGTGGTCGTGGTCGAGCGGACCGGCGGCTCCGGCGGCGCGGCGGCGCTGGCCGAGGGGATCGTCTACCTCGGCGGGGGGACCCCGATCCAGAAGGCCTGCGGCTTCGAGGACTCCGTCGACGACATGTTCCGGTTCATGATGGCCGCCTGCGGTCCGGACCCGGACGAGGCGAAGATCACCGCCTACTGCGACCACAGCCTCGACCACTTCGACTGGCTGGTGGCCCGCGGCGTGCCCTTCGACCCCACCTTCTGCGCCGAGACCTCGATGGCCCCGGTGGGGGAGGAGGGCCTCGTCTACTCCGGCGGCGAGGACGCCTACCCGTTCGACCAGATCGCCCGACCGGCCCCCCGGGGCCACCTGGCCAAGACCAAGCGGGCCACCGGTTGGCTGCTGATGCAGCACCTGGCGGCCGCCGCCGAGGCGGCCGGGGCCGTCCCCCGGTTCGACACCCGGGTGGACCGACTGGTCGTCGACCAGGGCCGGGTGGTCGGGGTCCAGGCGCGGCAGTTCGCCGACACCGTCCACCTCCGGGCCCGCCGCGGCGTGGTCCTCACCGCCGGCGGGTTCGTCTTCAACGACGACATGCTCCGCCGGCACTGCCCGCCGCTGGTTCGGGGCAGCTTCAAGGTCGGCACCGAGGGCGACGACGGTCGGGCCATCCGGATGGCCCAGGCGCTCGGGGCCGCCGTCCGGAACATGTACAGCGGCGAGGTCTCCCTGCCGATCACCCCGCCCCGGGGTCTCATCCGGGGCATCCTCGTCAACGGCCGGGGCCAGCGGTTCATCAACGAGGACACCTACATGGGCCGGGTCGGCCGGACCGCCCTCTACGAACAGGACGGCGAGGTGTACCTCATCGTCGACGAGGAGACCTACGAGCCGAACTGGATGGGCCTGAAGGCGACCTGGGTGTGCGAGACCGCGGCCGAGCTAGAGAAGGAGATCGGCCTGCCGTCCGGCGCCCTGGAGGCGACCGTCGACCTCTACAACCGGCACGCCGAACGGGGGGAGGACCCGGTCTTCCACAAGGCGCCCGCCTGGGTCCGGTCCCTCCGGCCTCCGTTGGGGGCCTTCGACCTCCGGGTCGGCCCGGCGCCGTACGCCCCGTTCACCCTCGGTGGGCTTGACACCGCCGTCGACGGGTCGGTCCTCGACCTCGCCGGCCGGCCGGTCCCCGGGCTCTTCGCCGCTGGGCGGACCACCGCGGGCGTCTGCGCCCTCGGGTACGCCAGCGGGCTGTCCATCGGGGACAGCACCCTGTTCGGCCGGTTCGCCGGCCGGACCGCGGCCACCGCGTCGGCCTGACCGGCGTGACCTCCGGCGGCGAGGACGACGCCGGCCGTCGTCAGCCCGGACCGACGGCTGGCGGACGGTGACGACGAGGCGGACGGCGACGAGCCGGGCGGCGATGTCGGGCCGGACGGCACCGGGCGGGGTCGGCTGCTCGGACTGGCGACCGCGGCCGTCACGTTCCTGGCCATCGTCTTCTTGGCCGGCGCCATCGCCGATGTCCCGGCCGCGTTCTCGAAGGTCCACGGCGAGGACTGGCTGTGGCTGGTCCCGGCGATCGGCAGCGCGGCGGCCGTCTTCTTCGCCGCCGCGGTGGCCCTCTCCGGTGCGGTCGACGTCCGCCTGCCGCCGGGGCGGACCGTCCTCTTGGAGGTCGGCCGGTCCTTCACCACCATGGCCACGCCGGGCGGGGTCGGGAGCTTCGCCCTCACCGTCCGGTTCGTGCAGCGTCTCGGGATCGAGGTGGCGGCGGCCTCGGCCTCCGCCGCCCTGGTCTCGGTCGGCAGCCTCCTGGTGGACCTCGTCGCCCTGGTGGTCGGCGGGATCCTGTCGGCGTCGGCCTTCCAGACCGAGAACCTCCATCAGCGCGGCCGGGTCGGACGGATGGCTCCTTCTGGCCGGGGTCGTGGTCCTGGCCGCCGCGGTGGCCGCGGTGTGGCACTTCCCCCGGCTGCACCGGCGGGTCGTCCCGCAGCTGAAGAAGGGCGGCGCCATGGTCCGGGCCGTCGCCCGGCGACCCCGCCAGGCCCTGCGCCTCGTCCTCGGCCAGGCGCTCCTGCTGGCCGCCGAGGTCACCTGCCTCTACTGCGCGTTGGCGCTCGTCCACCAGCACACCAGCATCGCCCTGCTGCTGGCCCTCGTCGTGCTGGCGACGATGGCCCAACGGGCCGTCCCGGTCCCCGGTGCCCTCGGGGCCCCCGAGGCCATCTTGGTGGCGGGGCTGACCGGCGCCGGCCTGGCCAGCTCGCCGGTCGTCGCGGCCGCCCTGACGTACCGGCTCCTCACGTACTGGCTGCCGGCCGTGCCCGGGTTCCTGGCCATCCGGTGGCTCCGCCACCGGGGTGCCCTGTAGCTGACGGGCTCTTCGCCGGCGAGCGCCCGCGTCGCGCCGGGTGGGTAGCGTCGGGGCGATGGGTGACGACGTCGCGGTGGCGATCGTCGGGGGCGGCTTCTCCGGCATCGGCATGGCCATCCGGCTCCGGCAGGCCGGGGTCGGTGACTTCGTCGTCCTCGACCGGGGTGAGCGGGTCGGCGGGACGTGGCGCGACAACACGTACCCGGGCGCGGCGTGCGACATCCCGTCGCACCTGTACTCGTTCTCGTTCGCGCCGAATCCCGACTGGCGCCGGGCGTACTCCCCGCAGGCCGAGATCGAGCAGTACCTACGGGCCTGCGTCGACCGGTTCGGGCTGGCCGGCCACTTCCGGTTCGGCCAGGACGTCACCGAGGCCGCCTTCGACGAGCCGTCCGGGCGCTGGCGCCTACGGACGGCGACCGGCGACCGGCTGACCGCTCGGGTGCTCGTGTGGGCGACCGGGCCGTTGAGCGAGCCGCTCGTCCCGGACCTGCCCGGCATCGACGACTTCGGTGGCCGGATCGTCCACACCGCGGCATGGGACGGCACGTACGACTGGCGCGGCCAGCGGGTGGCCGTCGTCGGCACCGGCGCGTCGGCCGTCCAGGTCGTCCCCGAGCTCCAGCCGCTCGCCGCCGAGCTCGTCGTCTACCAGCGGTCGGCGCCGTGGATCGTCCCCCGCAACGACCGGTCGATCGGCGCCGGCCGGCGGTGGCTGTACCGCCGGTGCCCGCCGGCCCGGCTGGCCGTCCGGGCCTGGATCTACCTCCGTCTGGAGCTGCTCTTGGGCCCGGTCCTGCTCGGCCGGGACGAGCGCCGACAGGGGCTGCTCGAGAAGCTCGCGACCGCCTACCGCCGGCGGCAGGTCGCCGATCCGGCGCTGCGGGCGGTGCTCGAACCGGACTACCGGCTCGGCTGTAAGCGGGTGCTCGTCTCCGACGACTACTACCCGGCGCTGACCCGGCCGAACGTCGAGGTCGTCCCGTCGGCGGTCAGCCGGCTACGGGCGTCGTCGGTCGTCGACGCGCTCGGCGGCGAGCGGGAGGTCGACGCGGTCGTCTTCGCCACCGGCTTCCGGGCCGCCGAGCCGTCGTTCGCCGGGCGCGTCCGTGGCGTCGGCGGGCAGTTGCTGTCGGCGGCGTGGCAGGCCGGCATGACCGCGTACCTCGGGTCGACGGTGCCCGGGTTCCCGAACCTCTTCCTGCTGATCGGGCCGAACACGACGCTCGGCCACAACTCGATGGTCTACATGATCGAGTCCCACCTGAACTACGTCGTCGACGCGGTCGGCTTCCTCGACCGCCCGGGGATCGGCACGGTCGAGGTCCGTCGAGACGTCGCCGAGCGGTTCGACCGGCGCGTCCAGGCCGAGCTGGCCAACGCCACGTGGGCCACCGGCGGCTGCACGAGCTGGTACCTCGACCACCGCGGCCGCAACACGACGATGTGGTCCCGGCCGACGTACCGCTTCCGGCGCGAGACCCGCCGGTTCCACCCGGCCGACTACGTCGTCAGGTCCGGCGCCACCACGGCATCAGCGTCTCCACCGCCGGCCGGGCGGTGAAGTCGAGGACGAGCCGGTTGTAGAGGTCCGGCTTCTCCATCGGCACCAGGTGGGACGTGCCGGGTACGACGGCCAGCTGGCCGTGGCGGGCCCGCCGGGCCAGCTCGTCACCGTGCGCCGCCGCGACGAGGTCGTCGTCGCCGAGGACGACGAGGACCGGCGCGGCGAGCCGATCGAGCTCGGCCGAGAAGTCGAACGGCGTGGCCCACATCGTCCGTACCTTGTCCCAAACGACCGGGAAGTGGTCGGGGCCGTCGGGGGAGGCGGCGGCGTAGAGGGCGGCGAACATGACCATGTCGTCGTCGCCCGGCTGGAGGGCGACGAGCTCTTCGGGGCAGCCGGGGACGTAGCCGGCCGAGGAGAACCCGGCGCCGGTCATGACCAGGTTGCGGACGAGGTCCGGGCGCTGGGCGGCCACCAAAAGGCCGACCATCCCGCCGTCGCTCCAACCGACGAGGTCGGCCGGCCCGAGGTCGACGGCGTCGAGGAAGCCGATCGTCTCGTCGGCCATCGACCGGTAGGAGAGCGGGCGATCCCGGTCCGGGGTATGGCCATGGGCCTGGCGTTCCGCGGCGACGACGCGCCGGTAGGGCGAGAAACCGTCGAACTCGCGCGTTCCACGTCGTGTTTGTCGCCAGGCCGCCGTGGAGGAGGACGATCGGGTCGCCGTCGCCGGCCGTCTCGTACCAAACGGCGAGGCCGTCGACGTCGACGATGGCATGCGTCCGGGGGGTCGTCGTCTCGGCCACGGATGGTTACCCTACGCGGCCCGGACGTGGCGTTTCGCCGGCCGGTCGTGGCCGGCGCCAGACTGGGGACCGTGGACCAAACGGAGCCCGGGGTGACGACGGCTGGCGTGGCGCCGTCGGGGTCCATCGAATGGGCTCGCGAGTACGTCTACGGGACGATCTCGACCATGGTGGCCATTGGCGGCCTCAGCCTCGAGAACCGGCCGGACTCGGTCAGCGCCGGCGGGGTGATCGTCGTCGGGGCCATCGCCATCGCCCTGGCCCACGCCGTCTCTCACCTCGTCGTCGCCTGGTCCAACCGGTCGGACGACGCGCCGTTCACCTCTCGAACCGTCACCGATCAGCTCCGCCGGTCGTGGCCGATCGTCTCCGCGGCCATCCCGGCGACCATCGTCCTCGCCATCTCCCGGACTGGGCTCTATACGACGTCGACCGCCCTGTGGATCGACGCCGGCGTCGGCGTCGGCGCGCTGGCGGTCGTCGGGATCTTGACGGCCGGCCCGGCCCGCCCGGACAGCCACCGGGTCCTCTACGTCCTCGCCCTCGTCTCGGTCGGGCTGTTCATCGTCGGCCTGGAGGTCGCGGCCCACCAGCTCTGACACCGGCCGCGGCGACGAGGTGGGCGACCGCGACGGTGACCGCTTCGGCCATCGGCAGGTGCAGGAACTCGTTCGGCCCGTGGGCGTTGCTGCCCGGACCCAGCACCCCGGTGGCGACCAGCTGCACGCCGGGGTAGCGGGCACCGAGCATCGAGAGGAACGGGATCGTCCCGCCCTCGCCGTAGGCCGACGGCGGCCGGCCGAACGACGCGGTCGACGCCGCGGTGAGCGCGTCGGCGACCCACGGCTCGGGATCGGGGGCGAGCCAGCCGTCGGCCGGCGTCTCCGTCGTCACCGTCACCCGGGCGCCGTCCGGCGGGTCGGCGGTCAGCGCGGCTTCCAGCGCAACCGCGGCGGCCGTCGCGTCGACGGTCGGTGGCAGGCGGATCGACAGCTTCGCGGTCGTCGACGGCCGCAGGACGTTACCGCCGTCGCGGACCGCCGGGATCCCGTCCATGCCGGTGACCGCCACCGCCGGGGCCCAGGCCCGGGCGACGAAGCGGTCGGCCTCGGACGGCCCGGCGAGCACGAGGCCGGGGACCGTCGGCAGGCTGCGACTGACGGCGTCCGGCAGCTCGTCGGCCACCGCGGCCAGATCGGCCCGGTGGCGGGCCGGCACGTCGGCCTGCAGCTCGGGCAGGAGGACCCGCCCGGTCGCCTCGTCCTCGATCCGGGAGAGCAGCCGGCGCAGGACCCGGAACGACGACGGGACGACGCCGCCGGCGTAGCCGCTGTGGACGCCCTCGGTCAGGACGTCGATCTCGACCTCGGCGACGAGGTTGCCGCGCAGCGACGACGTCGTCCAGAGCCGGTCGTACGTCAGGCAACCCGAGTCCAGACAGACCACCAGGTCCGGCCGCCCGATCCGCGGACCGAGGGCGTCGAGATGGGTCGGGAGGTCCGGGCTGCCGCTCTCCTCGCTGGCCTCGATCAGGACGACGACCCGAGGGTGGGGCGTGCCGGCCGCGACGAGCGCTTCCAGCGCGGTGACCGCGGCGAAGACCGCGTACCCGTCGTCGGCGGTGCCCCGCCCGTACAGCCGGTCGCGGTCGCGCACCGGCTCGAACGGGCCGAGGCCGTCCCGCCACATGCCCATCGGTGGCTGCTTGTCGAGGTGGCCGTAGACGAGGACCGTGCCGGCCGGCTCGGAGCGATCACGGTGGCCGCGGGACGGCGGGATGTCGACCAGCAGCACCGGCGTCCGGCCGGGCACCTCGACGACGTCGGCCGTCAGGCCGGGCACCGCCCGGCCGAGGCACCAGTCGGCCAGCAGTCGAGCGGCCCGGACGAGGTGGCCGTCGGCCGCCCAGTCGGGGGCATAAGCGGGGGAGAGGCACGGGATGCGGGTGTACTCGGACAGGGTCGGCAGGATCTCGTCCTCCCACACCCGATGGACGGCCGCCGGCTGCGCTACGTCGCTGGTCACGGCGGCGAACTTATCGCCCGGGAAGCGCCCGACCCGCTCCGGAGTTGACCCGTACGTCATGGCACCGCATCCGTCCGTCCCGCTGTCCGTGCTCGAACTCGCCACCGTGGCTGACGGCTCGTCGCCGGCCCAGGCGCTGGCCGAGGTGACCGATCTGGCTCGGCGGGTCGAGGCGCTCGGCTACCGGCGGCTGTGGGTGGCCGAGCACCACGGCATGCCGGCCGTCGCCAGCTCGGCACCGGCGGTACTGATCGCCCACCTCGCCGCGGCCACCGGGACCATCCGGGTCGGCTCCGGCGGGGTGATGCTGCCGAACCATGCCCCGCTCGTCATCGCCGAGCAGTTCGCCACCCTCGAAGCCTTGCACCCCGGCCGGATCGACCTCGGCCTCGGCCGGGCCCCGGGCACCGATCCGCGGACCGCCCAGGCCCTTCGCCGCACCGCCGACCTCGACGCCGACCGGTTCCCGGACGACCTGGTCGAGCTGATCGGCTACTTCGCCGGCACGATCGTCCACCCCCGGCCGGTGCCCGGCGCGGGCTACCGGCCGGAGATCTGGCTGCTCGGGTCGAGCCTGTTCAGCGCCGAGCTGGCCGGGCGGCTCGGCCTGCCGTTCTCGTTCGCCCACCACTTCATGCCCCAGAACACCGAGCCGGCGCTCGCTCGGTACCGGGTGGCGTTCCGTCCGTCCGCCGTCCTCGACCGGCCACACGCCATGGTCGGCGTGGCCGTTGTCTGCGCGCCGACCGACGACGAGGCCCGGTACCTGGCCGGCCCGGCCGCGCTGTCGATGGTGCAGCTCCGCACCGGCCGGTTCGTCCCGCTGCCGACGCCGGAGACGGCCGCCGCGTACCGCTACTCGCCAGGCGAGCAACAGCTCGTCGATTCGACGACGGCCAGCTGGATCGTCGGCGATCCCGACGCCGTCCGGACCGGCCTCGACGACCTCGTCACCCGGACCGACGCCGACGAGCTGATCGTGACGAGTCGGGTCCATGGTTACGACGCCCGGGCCCGCTCGTTCGAGCTGCTCGCCGCGACCTGGGCCGACCGGCCCGTCGAGGTCAGCTGGCCTGGCTGACCGAGCTCATGTTGAAGTCCGGCACCCGGAGCGGCGGCATCGCGGTCCGGTTGACCCACTCGCCGAACTCGCGGCCGAGCGCTCGGACGGTCTCGCCGGCCTCCGTCGACCGGGCGAGCACGTCGACCGGGCTCTCGTTGAAGCGGAAGTTGTTCGTCGCTCCGACGATCCGGCCGTCCTCGATCACGTAGACACCGTCGCGGGTCAGGCCGGTGAGCAGCAGCGTGGCCGGGTCGACCTCGCGGATGTACCAGAGGCACGTGAGGAGGAGGCCCCGCTCCGTCCGGGCGACGAGGTCGTCGACGGTCCCGCCGGCGCCGGGCAGCTCGAGGACGAGGTTGTCGACGGGTGCCGTCGGCGTGGCACCCGACCGGGCCGCGCCGGCGCGGTGGTACGTCAGGCGCTCGAGCCGGCCGCCCCGCAGCCAGTCCGTCCGTTCGAGCGGGAGACCGTTGTCGAAGACCGACACGTTCGGGCCCGATGCCGACGCGGTCAGGAACGGCGCGCACGCCAGCCCGGGCTCGGCCGGGTCGCCGTACAGGTCGAACGGGAGGGCCGACAGGACGTCGCCGACCCGGGTCCCGCCGCCCGGCTTCGAGAAGACCGTGCGGCCCTCCTCGGCCTGCTGGCCTCCGGCCGCTTCGATGAGGCCGACCATCAGGTCGGCGACGGCCGCCGGCGGCAGGATCGTCTCGTACCGGCCGGCCGGGCAGTCGACCCGCCGGGCGGCCGACTCGAGCCCGCGCACGACGCGCGCTTCGAGGTCGCCCAGTGTGACGTCGGCGAAGTCCGCGGTGCCCGCTCCGGCCCACGCCGACCGGGTGCCGTCGTCGGTCCGGCCGACCAGGTGCAACGCACCGGTCGGCTGCTGGTGGCGCCGGCGCAGGCCGGTCGTGCTGCCGAGGTACGTCGTCGCGACCCGGTGCTCGGCGAAGCCGGAGAGCACCAGCCCGCCCGCCCGGGCCCGTTCGAAGCCAGCGGCCAGGCCGGTGAGGACACCGCCGAGCACGCCGAGGTCGGTCGAGCCCGGTGGGTCGTCGAAGTCGGCGTCGGCCGACCCGCGGACGAGCGGCGCCGCGTCATCGGCCGGTCCCGCCCCCCGGGCGTCGGCGTCGGCCGCGGCCACCAACGACCGGGCGTCGACGTCGCCGGCCCGGCGGGCCACGCCGGCGGCGATACCGCCCTTGGACGGGCCGCCGTCGACGTCGACGAAGCGGATGGCCGTCACCCGACGGTCGAGCCGGACGCCGTTCGTCGTCGTCGTGTTGTTGGCGAAGCGGACCTCCGCCTCGTGGGCCTCTTCGACCAGGACGACGCAGTCGCCGGACCCCGCGGCAGCGGCCGCGGTGAGCACCTGCTCGACGACGTCGACGGCCGGCGGCAGCCCACTCATCGGCCCGACTCCTCTCGGGTATTGAGGATGCGGACACCGCGGACGAGGACGGACGGGCAACCGTGGCTGACCGGCGCCACCTGGCCGGGCTGGCCCTTGCCACAGTTGAACGCCCCGCCGAGGAGGTAGGTCGATCGACCGCCGACCGCCTCCATCGCCCCCCAGAAGTCGGTCGTCGTCGCCTGGTAGGCGGCATCGCGTACCTGACCGACCAGCCGGCCGTGCTCGATGACGAAGAACCGCTGCCCGGTGAACTGGAAGTTGTAGCGCTGCATGTCGATCGACCAGCTCTTGTCGCCGACGACGTACAGGCCGCGGTCGACGCCGGCGATCAGCTCGTCGGTCGTCGGCCCGTCGTCGCCGGCCGGCTCCAGCGAGACGTTCGCCATCCGCTGGATCGGGACGTGGAGCGGCGAGTCGGCGAACGCGCAGCCGTTCGACCGGCCGAGACCGGCCGCGGTGGCGATCGACCGGTCGAGCTGGTAGCCGACGAGGACGCCGTCGCGGATCAGGTCGAACGACTGGGCGGCGACGCCCTCGTCGTCGATCGCCACCGTCGCCAGGCCGTGCTCGGTCGTGCGGTCGCCGGTCACGTGCATGACCGGTGACCCGTACCGGAGGTGACCGAGCTGGTCCGGCGTGGCGAACGACGTGCCGGCGTACGCCGCCTCGTAGCCCATCGCCCGGTCGAGCTCGGTGGCGTGACCGATCGACTCGTGGATCGTCAGCCAGAGGTTCGTCGGGTCGACGACGAGGTCGTACGTCCCTGCTTCCACCGACGGCGCCCGCAGCTTCTCGGCCAGCTGGTCCGGCAGCCGGGCCAGCTCGGCATCCCAGTCCCAGCCGTCGCCCGCCAGGTACTCCCAGCCCCGGCCGACCGGTGGCGCGACCGTCCGCATCTCTTCGAAGTCGCCGCCGTCGCCGACGGCCAGGCACTCGACCTGCGGGTGCACGCGGACCCGGCGCTGCACGGCCGTCGTCCCGGCGAGATCGGCGAAGTGCTTCTCCTCGCTCACCGCCAGCACGTACGCCGTGACGTGGTCCACGCCGGCCCGCAGCAGCCGCTCGCTCCAGTCGCCGAGCACCGCCACCTTGTCGGCCAGCGGGACCGCCGTCGGGTCGGTCCGGTATGGCGACGTCCACTCGGTGGCGCTGTGGGCTGGCTCGTCGGCCGGTTCGACCGGTCGACCGCCCGCCAGCGCGGTCGTCCGCGCCGCGTCGATCGCCAGTCCGGCCAGTCCGGCTGCCGTGTCGGCGTCGACGGCGACGGTGGCGGCGAACCCGACCGAGCCGTCACGCACGACGCGCAGGCCGGTGCCGACCTCGGTGTCGTCGGCCGCGGTCTCCAGCCGGCCGTCTCGCAGGGCGACCATCTGCGACCGGATCCGCTCGACTCGGACCTCCGCGTGCGACGCGCCGAGGCGAGCCGCCTCGCCGAGCGCCGCGTCACGGATGGCGGCGACCACTTTGGGATCCAGGCCGTCAGGGCCGACCTCTGGCACGTTGTGGAGGGTAGCCCCATCTGCCGCGGTCACAACCGATCGGTACGTTGCCGACGTGGATGCCGCCCGAGTGCTCGCACGGGTCCTCCGCGGCGACGTCGGCAACGTCGCCTTTCGGGATTTGGTTCACCTGTTGCACGACGTGGACTTCGTCGAAGTGGGCGGTCGGGGGAGTTATCGGGTGTTCGCCCGCGCCGGCATCTCGGAACTGGTGAGCCTCCAGCAGACCGGCGGCCAGGCGAAGCCATACCAGGTACGGCAAGTCGTTCGGCTGGTCCGCCGGTACGATCTGCAGTTGAAGGAGGACCGGTGACCCGGGACTACCGCATCGAGGTCAGGTGGAGCGACGAGGACGGTGCCTGGTTGGCCGACGTCCCCGACCTGGCCTTCTGTACGGCCCACGGGCCTACCCCCGAAGACGCGGTCAGTGAGGCTCGGGTAGCCATCGAAGCGTGGCTCGACGCGGCCCGAGCGGAGGGGCGGGCGATCCCCCCGCCATCTCGATCCGCGACCCCGGCCTGACCTGGGCTCAGCAGATCCGCTCGTCGTCGATCGTCGTGCTGTCCACGGAAGATCAGAGGTGGTTGAACCCGCCCGCTTCGGCGGGCGTCATGGCCACGGACACCGGATGGCGATCGAAGTGCGACACCGCGGTCTGGAAGTCGTCGAGCAAGAGCGTGGCCAGGTCGCGGTCGACGCCTTGCCGCACCAGGATCCGCTGGACCGCGATGTCCGACGCGCTGCCGGTCAGCGTGTACGCCGGCACCTGCCAGCCGCGGTTACGCAGCCGGTCGGCCAAGTCGAACAGCGTGTAGCCGGGGTTCTCACCCTCGGCGATCCGCCAGGTGACCGCCGGGATGCCGGTGGCCGGGTCACTACGGCAGAGCAGCTCGAACGGTCCGAGCTTGGGGATCTCGGCCGCCAGGAACTGCCCCGTCTCGTAGCAGGCGCCGTGGATGGCCCCGTAGCCGGCTCGACCGAGCCGGATGAAGTCGTAGTACTGGGCGATGATCTGGCCGGCCGGCCTCGAGAAGTTGATCTGGAAGTCCGGCATGTCGCCGCCCAGGTAGTTGACGTGGAAGATGAGGTCTTCGGGCAGCTCGGCGGCGTCGCTCCAGACCACCCAGCCGACACCGAGCGGGGCCAGCCCGAACTTGTGGCCCGACGTCGAGATCGACTTGACCCGAGGTAGGCGGAAGTCGAATTCGATGTCCGGCGCGCAGAACGGGGCCAGGAAGCCGCCGCTCGCCCCGTCCACGTGGATGTCGACGTCGAGGCCGGTCCGCTGTTGGAGGTCGTCGAGCGCGGCCGCCAGGTCGGCCACCGGCTCGTACGCGCCGGTGTACGTCACGCCGAACGTCGGCATGACGAAGATCGTGTTCTCGTCGACCCGGCTGAGCATCTGCTCGACGTCCATGCAGTACCGGTCCGGCGCCATCGGGATCTCGCGCATCTCGACGTCCCAGTACCGGGCGAACTTGTGCCAGACGACCTGCACCGGCCCGCACACCATATTCGGCCGGTCCGACGGCTGACCGGCTGCCTCGCGGCGGGCCCGCCAGCGGCGCTTGGCGGCCATCCCCGCGAGCATGCACGCCTCGGAGGAGCCGATCGTCGACGTCCCGACGGTGTTGGCCGCGTCCTTCGCCTGCCAGAGGTCGGCCATCATGTGCACGCAGCGGCGCTCGAGCTCCGCCGTCTGGGGGTACTCGTCCTTGTCCTCGAGGTTCTTGTTGATCGCCAGGTCCATCAACGCGTGGACCTGCGGCTCCTCCCACGTCTGACAGAACGTCGCCAGGTTCTGGCGGGCGTTGCCGTCGAGCAGCAGCTCGTCGTGGATCACCTGGTACGCGAGGTCCGGCAGCGTCTCGACGTCGGGGAACTTGTACTTCGGCAACGCCACCGAAAGGTCCTTCGACGCGAACAGGCAGTCGAGCAGTTGGTCGGCGACCTCCTTCTTCTGGTGCAACCCCATCTGGGTCTCCCCTGATCGTCGAGCGAGAACTTCACTGTAATCAACCGGCCTTGCCCGAGACGGGGCCGATGGGCGGCCGGGGAGGGGTGCCGCCGATGGGTAGCGGGAACGAGGTGCGTCGAAAGACAGTTGCGCCGCCCCTGCGTCTACTGACACGGCCCTGCGTCTACTGTTCGGAGCTTCGGGCGCGACGATTTCGGGTGCGGCGATTCCGGGCGCGACGATCAGCGGAGGGACGATGGAGGTTCGACGGGGGCCCGACGGCCCCGGAGGGCGTCGGTCAGCCGGCGGTGGGGGGCGTCATCTCGACCGTCCTCTCGACCGTGCTGTCGACCGGGCTCGTGGCGTGCGGGGGCGAACGTCACGGTCGGGAGGGTCGTCGTCGACCGTCCCGGCGACGTCGCCGGCGCCGGGGGCGTACCAGAACCCGCTGACTCCCGACGACGCGCCGGACCCCGACATCGTGTCGGTCAACGGGACCTACTACGCGTTCACGACCGGTGGCACGTTCGGGCACATCCAGGAGCTCCAGTCGACCGACCTGGCCGACTGGACGCCGGTGCCGTCGCCCGGCCCGCTGGCCGTGGAGCCGACATGGGTGAACCCGGGCCTCGAATGGGCGCCGAGCGTCGCCGAGATGGACGGGACGTGGGTGATGTTCTACGCCACGTTCGCCGAGTACTTCGATGCCGAATGCATCACCGAGGCGTTCGCCAGCACAGTGGCCGGGCCGTACCTCAACTCGTCGACTGGGCCGTTCGTCTGCCTGCCGTCGCCGACCGCCAAGGGCTCGACCTACAACGCCGGCGACATCGACCCGGACGTCTTCGTCGACGGCAGTGGCCAGCCGTACCTGCTGTGGAAGGCCAACCCCGGGGGCATGACGACGTCGGCGACGATCTGGTCGCAGCCGCTCTCTCCGGACGGCCGGTCGTTCGCTCCGGGCAGCTCGGCCACCGAGCTGATCGACCAGGACCAGAACTGGGAGCTGACCGTCGAGAACCCCGACCTGGTCCTCCACGGTGGGACGTACTACCTCTTGTACTCCGGCGGCACATACGAGAGCTCGTCGTACGGCGTCGGTTACGCGGTCTGTGCCGGCCCGTCGGGTCCGTGTGGGAAGCCGGACGACCAGCCGATCCTGCAGTCGCGGACATCGGTCGTCGGCCCCGGCGGCGAGTGGGCGTTCCAGGACGGCGCCGGCCAGTGGTGGATGGCCTACGCGGCCTGGACGGCCGGCGCGGTCGGCTACCCGAGAGGCGCCCGGTCGTTGCGGATGGACCCGCTCTGCTTCGTCGACGGCGACCCGGTCGTCCCCGGGCCGACGACGACGCCCCAACCGCTCGCCCAGTCGTGCCCGACCGTCGACCCGGACACCGGCTACCGGCTCGTCGCGTCCGACGGTGGCCTGTTCGCCTACGGCAGCGCGACGTTCGACGGTTCGGCCGTCCCCGGGACCGGCGGCCAGACTGTCCCGGCGCCGATCGTCGGCACGGCGACCGACCCGGCGACCGGCGGCTACTGGGAGGTCGGGTCCGACGGGACGGTGTACGCCTTTGGCGCGCCGTTCGACGGTGACCTGGCCGGCCGGTCACTCAACCACCCGATCGTCGGCCTGGCGGCCAGCCCGGACGGCGGTGGCTACTGGCTGGTCGCGTCCGACGGCGGCGTCTTCGCCTTCGGCGACGCCGCCTTCTACGGCTCGACCGGGTCACTCGTGCTCGACAGTCCGGTCGTCGGGATGGCGGCCAGCCCGGACGGGCAGGGCTACTGGCTCGTCGCGTCCGACGGTGGCATCTTCGCGTACGGCGACGCCGCCTTCTACGGCTCGATGGGCGGCCAGCCGCTCAACCGGCCGGTCGTCGGCATGACGGCCATGCCGGACGGGCAGGGCTACTGGCTCGTGGCGTCCGACGGCGGCCTCTTCGCCTACGGGTCCGCCCAGTTCTGGGGCTCGACCGGCTCGATGACGCTCAACCGGCCGATCGTCGGCATGGCGGCCGACGGCGTCGGTGGCTACTGGCTCGTCGCGTCCGACGGCGGCCTCTTCGCCTTCGGCGCGGCCCCGTTCTGGGGGTCGACCGGCTCGATGACGCTCAACCGGCCGATCGTCGGGATGGCGCCGTCGTGAGGAACAGCCGGTCGATGAACCGGGCGGGCGTGCCCAGCTCCGGGCCCGTCACGGCGCGGCGCCGGGATTTGCCGTCGCGACTATCGTCTCGACCGGGAGAGCCTCCCGGGTCCGGCAGTGGGCCTGAACGGTTTCGGGGGCGGGCAGTGCGGAGAGGACAGGGCGGAAGGTGGAAGTGACGGACGCCGATCTCGGCGGCGCGGTGCTCGACGCGGTCATGTTGCCGCGCCTGCTGGCGTTCTTGCGGGAGCAGGTCGCGGTCTACGACGCGGCCGGGCACCTGAAGGCCCGCGTCGGGCCGCCCCTGGGCATCCTCGGGCTCGGCGAGACGATCGGCTCGGACATCGGCTGGCTCTGCCACCCCGACGACATGGAGAAGCTGGTCCGCGTCGGCGCCTTCGGCGCGGCCTCCTCGCCGGGCTGGCAGACGTCCGGCCAGCTGCGTCTCCGGCACGTCGACGGGAGCTGGCGGACGTGCGAGATCCGGGCCTGGAACTGCATCGACGACCCGGACATCGAGGGCTTCGTCGTCGCCTCCCGGCTCGTCTTCGAGGACGAGGGGCAGTTCGTCGGTTCGGACGAGGCCCCGCTGGACGAGCTCACGCCGGCGCTGATGGCCACGCTCGAGGTGCCGACGATGGCCGTTGACGCGGCGCGGTCGATCCGTTTCGCCACCCCGGCCGTTCAGCGGATGCTCGGACGGTCCCGAAACGACCTCTACGGCACCGATCTGGCCGAGCTGCTCGAGCCGTTGAGCCGGTTGCGGCTGCTCGGCATCCTCAGCCAGATGCGGGCCGAGGAGACACGGACCGTGCTCTTGACGTTCGATCGGCCGGGCCTCGACCAGCTCGACGCCGAGGTCCGGATCATCGCCGGCGGCGTCGGCGACCGGCCGGGCGTCTCGACGCTCGTGCTGACCGACCGGAGCACCGAGCCGGCCCTCGTCCGCATGGCCATGCGGGACCCGCTGACCGGGGTGGCCAATCGGGCGTGGGCCCTCGAGGCCATCGCCGGGCACCTCGACTCGGCCGACGAGTTCGCGGTGCTGTTCGCGGACATCGACGGGCTCAAGGCCGTCAACGACGAGCTCGGTCACGCCGCCGGCGACGCGACGATCGTCGTCGCCGCCCGGCAGCTCGAGTCGCTCGTCGCCGACGACGGGCTGGTGGCGAGGATCGGCGGCGACGAGTTCATCGTCATCTGCCCCGGCTTCGACGCCGCCGCGGCCGCCACCCTGGCCGGGCGGTTGATAGCCGCCACGTCGACCCGGACCGACGGGACGGCGGTGACCCGGCTCAGCGTCGGCAGCACCGCCGCGGTCTCGGGAGACGATCCCGAGAGCATCCTCGGGCGAGCGGACCAGGCGATGTTCGCCAACAAGCGCCGCGGCCCGGACCGCTAAACGATCGGCCGCGAAGCGATCGGCCGCTAACCGGTCGTCGCCGGAGTGATCTCGTCGGCGAGCTCGCCGGGCCCGGTGACCTCGGGCCGCCGGCCCCGGCGGATGAGCTCGTCGAGATCGATCGTGGCGCCGGCGAGCAACGGCTCGACCTGCTGGGCGCTGACTGGCCGGGAGAGCAGGAAACCTTGGATCCGCCGGCAGCCGAGCCGGAAGAGCTCCTCGAGATCCTCGGGGGTCTCGACCCCCTCGGCGACGACCTCGAGCGCGAACGCCGTGCCGAGCCGGATGATGGCCTCGACGATGCCCTGGTTGGTCGGGTCGGTGGCGATCCCGTCGACGAAGACCCGGTCGATCTTGAGCACGTCGACCGGGAGGTTCTTGAGCTGGATCATCGAGCTGTAGCCGGAGCCGAAGTCGTCCATGGCCAGCTGGACGCCGAGGGCCCGGAACTCCCGGAGGACCTGCACGGTCTGCTCGACGTTGATGACGGCCATGTTCTCGGTGATCTCGAGGCAGAGCATCCCCGGCGGGAGGCCAGTCTCGACCAGGCATTCACGCACCCGGGCGACGACGCCGGGGACGACGAGCTCGCCGGGGGACATGTTGACGCGCAGGACGACCTGGAGGCCGGGGTACTTGGCCCTCCAGCGGGCCATCTGCGCGCAGGCCTGGCGGAGGACCCAGTTGCCCAGCTCGGGCATGAGGTGGGTCTCTTCGGCCACCGGGATGAACTCGCCGGCGGTGAGCAGCCCGCGGGTCGGGTGGTTCCAGCGGACGAGCGCCTCGACCGCGGCCAGCTTCCGCTCGGCGATGTCGAACTCCGGCTGGTAGAAGACGACGAGCGTCTCGTGGTCGCTGAAGTTCTGCTGGTCGGCGAACGCCTGGCGGAGCATCAGCTCGGTGTCCGACCGCTCCGCGACCTGCTTCTGGAGAACGGCGTCGAAGACGACGAGCTGGTTGCGCCCCCGTCGCTTCGCCGCGTACAGCGCGATGTCGGCCCGACCGAGGAGCGCTTCGGCCGTGTAGTCCTCGTCGGTCGACCCGGCGATGCCGATGCTGCCGGAGTGGACGATCTCCATGCCCTCGATCAGGACCGGCTGGGAGATGACCTCGAGCAACTCCTCGCCGATGCGCACGATCTCGGCTTCGGGCTCCTCGTGGGCCAGGAGGACGACGAACTCGTCACCGCCGAGGCGGGCGGCGAAGTCGCCGGGCCGGGCCGAGTCTCGGATCCGGTCGGCGATGGTCGTCAACAACTTGTCGCCGACGCCGTGGCCCAGGTAGTCGTTCATCACCTTGAAGCGGTCGAGGTCGACGAAGAGCAGCTGGAGCGGCCCGTTCCGAGCCAGCCGCCGCCGGTCGATCTCGGCCAGCAGCGCCCGCCGGTTCGGCAGCCCGGTCAGCTCGTCGGTCATCGCCCGGCGTCGCCAATCGGCGTCCATCTCCAGCCGGTGCGTCAGGTGGACCAGCAGTGACGCGACCATCCGCAGGGCGCTGATCTCGTGGTCCGCCCAGTCGAGGGCCGAGAACCGGACGAAGGCCAGACAGCCTTCGGTGACGTCGCCGTAGATGAGCGGCACGCCGGCGCCGGAGAAGGCCACCGCGACGCCCGCGTCCTCGACCCGCTTGGTGTAGTCCGTGTCCATCGCCTCGGGGTTGCGCATGACCAGCGGGCCCTTGAGGTCCCGGGTGGCAGCGAAGATCGGGTCGACGTCGAACGCGACGACCGCGAGCGGGTCGGGGTCCGGCGCGTCCCGCTCCGGGTACTCGGCCATGAGGATGCTGACGCCGTTGACGTGGTCGTTGCGCCGGAGGAACGCGGAGTCGGCTTTCAGGTAGAGGGCCAGCGTCTCGACCGTCCAGTCGAGCGAGGTCTGCATCGTCTCGTTGGTCGTCGCCATCAGGCGCTCGGCCACCTGGGAGACGAGCTCCTCGATCTGCCGCTGGTACTCGAGCTCGCGGGTCATGTCGGCGACGCCGGTGGCGCTCCCGCAGAGCTTGGCCACCACCCGAATGGCGTCGATCTCCCCCTGGCTGAACGGTGCCGCCGCGCCGGCCGGCACTCGCCGGGCGATGCCGAGCGCCCCGGCCTGCGCCGCCCGTTCGCCGTCCTCGGTCCCGCCGAACGCCGGCTCGACCCAGATGGCGTGATCGGGCAGGGCACCGTCGACGAGCCCAGCCTCGGCCCGGTCGTCGAGCTGCCGCCGGACGGTGCCCGCCAGGCCGGCGAGGGCCTCGTGCGAGCGGGGCGCCGTCCACGTGCCGCGGTCTTCCGAGGCGACGAAGGCGACCGCGACGGTGCCCGTCACCAGCTCGGCCATCGTGTCGAGCAATTGGTGAAAGTGGTCTTCGATAGCCAGGGGTTCGTTGGACATGGTCGCTCTTCGCCTAGCCGCGGGGCACGGAAAACCCCGTGTCAGAGATCAGCGTACCGTCCGCAACGGTCGTAGAGGGGCATCTTGCCCCGCTACGACATCGGCGGGACCCTCGTCAGCACCTCGTCGAGCGGGAGCCGTTGGCTTCGCACCGAAGCCGGTGGGACGTGGCTGAGCCGGAGGACGAGGGCGATGGCGTCCGTCGGTACGAGGGCGAGCGTCCGGCGGAACCGCTGGGAGAGCGAGCGGAGATCGTCGCCCCAGCGCTCGCCGCCGAGGGTGTCGAAGTCAGCGTCCTGGACGGCGAAGACGAACACCGGCGAGACCGGTTGGACACCGAGCTCGGCTTGCTGCGCGGTCACCCAGAGCCGCTCGACGGCCGCACCGCCCCGGACGTACGACGTCGGGCTGGCGTTCGGCACCGTCACGACGGCCAGCGCCGAGCTGGCGCGGACCGCGCCACGGGCGTTGTCGCCGAGCGCCTGCCCGGCGTCCCAGTCGCGCAGGAGGTCCATCACGTCGCCGCGACGGGCGACGCCGAGCACGGCCACCTCGGGCGGCGACAGCTCGAGGGTCCGCAGGTCGATCCCGGTGCGAAGGTCGTCACCGGGCCACCGGAGCTCGCCGATCATCTCGCGGTGCAGGTGGGCGGTGAGGAAGCGGATGCGCTCGGCGTCGCCGAGGATGTCGCTGCACTCGGTCAGCTGGTGATGGTCCGTGACGAGCCGGAGGTGCCCACCTTCCGCGGTCACCGCGTCGGCCAGCTGGGCGGCCAGCGAGAGATCGAGCGGCTCCGGCGCGGCGCGGCGCCGGTTGGCCTCTCGGCGCAGAACGTCGGGGTAGAGGGCGGCCAGCTCGGCGTCTGTCCCGTCGCCCAGGGCCAGCGACGCGACCGCGTCCGGCCCGGCACCGTCGGGGAACAGTGATACCGGTCCCAGGCGACCGAGCGCGGCCGCCGCGGTCCGGGCGTTGAAGACGGCCGCGCCGATGGCGACGTAGCTGCCCCGCGAGCGCACGTCCATCGTCGACGTCCGGTGCCGGTCCAGCGCGATCGTCAGCTGCTGCGGGCCGACGTTCAGCTGCCACGGCTGAGCGTTGCCGCCCGACGGGGCCAGCGTGGCGGCGTGGGCCATGACGACGAGCGGGTCGTTCGTCGCCGGCACCGCTGCCGCCGGCGAGAGGTCGACGGGGGCCCGTCGCGGTTTCGGTGACGGCGGCTCCAGCGAACCGACGAGCGCGTCGAGGTCGATCCGCACCCGGCCGGACGGCAGGGGCTCGCCGAGGCCCAACCGGCGGACGGCCGCGGCGACGGTGGCGCCGCCGAGCGTGATGTCACCGGCCAGCTGCGGCCACGTCGACAGCGTCCGGCCGAGCTCGGCCATCGACGCCGCGCCGCGCGCCGAGCTCTGGGACGCGTCGACGATGTCGAGGACGTACGGCACCTTGAGCGGCAGCGGCAGCTCGGCCAGCATGCCGGCGGTGACGCCCGGCAGCAGGTCGTGGAGGATCGGCCGTGTCGGCTCGAGGTCGAACCGTTCGACGTCGAGCAGGCCGCGGTCGCTCGTCTCCATGATCACCGGCACCTGGTGGCGGCGGGCGACCTCGCGGACGAGCAGCTTCATGTCGATCGAGTCGCACTCCTCGACGAGGACGTCGAGGCCGGCGACGAACGCCTCGAGGTTGTCCTCGTCGACCCCGTGCGGGACGACCCGCACCGGCAGGTACGGGTCGATCTCGGCGACCCGCCGAGCGGCCAGGACGGCCTTGTTGCAGCCGACGTCGAGCACGCTGGCCGGGATGCGGTTGAGGTTGGTCAGCTCGACCTCGTCGAAGTCGGCCAGGCGGAGCTCGCCGCAGAGCCCGCCGAGGGCGAGGGTGGTGGCGATCGAGTGGCCCGCGCTCAGCCCGACGATGCCGATCCGCAGGCACCGCAGCCGGGCCTGCTCCTCGGCGGTGATCTTGTTGCGGTTGCGGTCGAGTCGGAGCACCGAGAACACGTCCGGCCCGGACAGGCCGACGACGGTCTGGCGCCACGGGTAGTAGACGTGGCGCGGCGGCTCGTCGAGCAGGCCGGCGTCCGGCGCGGGGAGCAGGCGACGCAGCTCTTGGCGTTGGCGCCCGACGACGTCGAGCACCTCGACGCCGGGATCGGCCCGCAGGTTGAAGAGGAGCTGGCGGTCGGCCCGTCGCCGGGCGTCGAGGACGATCGGGCGCCAGCTCCCGTCGGGCCCGGGGCGCGGACCGGCCAGCAGCTGCTCGCCCTCTTCTCGCAGCAGGACGAGCTGGTCCGGCCGGGCCGCCGGGCGACCGGTCGCCCGGTGCCAGCCCATGAGGATCGTGCGGTACTCCTCGCTCGGGTACGCCGCGCTCTCGGTCCCGATCATCTCGGCCCCGCTGATGCGGCTGGTCGGTTTCAGTCGTTCGGCAACCGCGCCCAGCGCCACCTCCGCTCCGACCCAGTGCAGGGCGTGGACCGCGCACCGGCCGAGGGTGGTCGCCACGAGGTGGGCCTCGTCGCGGTTTCCCTCCCGCCACGCCCCCTTGATCTCGACGACGCCGTGCGGGACGGTCGCTCGCACCGTGTCGCGCAGCCCGTCGGCCTCGCTCGAGCTGGCCATCTCGACGAGGGCCTGCGATCCGTCGACGTCGTCGAGCGGCCCGTGGCAGCGGACCCCGGCGACGACGCGGTCCTCGGCGTCGAAGCCGACGAAGAAGAGCAAGACGTCTTCCGCCGCGGTCAGGGTCTCCCGGTCGACGAGGTCGGCCAGGCCGAACCGGGCGTACTCACGGATCGCGCCGTCGAGGTAGGCGGCCCAGCGGTCCGGCCGGAGCACCGGGTGATGGGCCTCGAAGCGGAGCCCGGTCGTCCGGTCGACGAAATGGGCGCCGTACCGGTACGGCCCGCACGGCACCGGCCCGACGGCCGGGCCGCTGGCGAGCCCGGTCGGGAGCTCGACGACGGGTTCGACGGTCAACGGGAGCTCGGGACCTTCGAGAGGAGGCGGTTGAGGGCGCAGAGCGTGGCCCGGCTGGCCGCTTCGACCTCGTCGGTCCCCGCGGCGATGCCGAGCCGTCTCGCCCCGCCCGGATCGTCGGCCCGGCGCCGTTCGGCCAGCGCGACGATGACGGGCGAGCCCGGCTCCGGCGTCGTCCGTTCGACCGATGTCACGTAGTACGGGATGTCCGCGCCGAGAGCCTCGATCGCCGTCAGCGTCGCCTGCGCCGCACTGGCCAGCGGGCTGCCCGACGCCCGACCGACGGCGCGCGTGCCCCGCCACGTCACCGACACCTCGCTGTCGCCGGTCGACCGGTCGAACCAGCTGCGCAGCAGGATGACCCGCGGGCTCTCCGGCCGGCCGTCGTCGGTCCACCCGGGTTCGTCCGACCAGCCGGCGTCGTCCGGTGTGGTCCCGGCGACCGCCCGTCGTTCGTTGTCGGCCGGCGTCCAGGCGGGGCCGACGTCGACCCGTGTCGCCCGCCGGAGGCTGGACGGCGTCGGGTCGTCACCGCTGACGAGCAGCGTGACGTCGACGCTCGCCGAACGCCTCGGCGACGATCGCGTCGGCGGCTTCGGTGAGCGTGTCGTCCCCGTGGCGGGCGACGACGACCACGCGCCCGGTCGCCAGTTCTGTCGTGCCGACCGAGAGGACGCCCGGGAGGCAGCGCAACGCCAACTCGACCTCGGACGGTGGCGTCCGCCGGGGTCGGGGCAGTCCGGCGTCGGGTCCCTCGCCGGCGACCTGCTCGGCCAGCCGGCGCTCGCAGAGGCGCCAGAGCTGGTCCGGGTCGACCGAGTCGCCCGGCGCGGACGCCGGCCCGACGAGCAGGCGGACGTCACCGCCTTGGGTGGCGAGGGCGGTTCGCAGGCGACCGACGAACGGTTCGACCGCGTCGGCGCCCGAGTTGGCCAGGATGGCCATCGCCCGACCGGTGCCGGCCACGCCGACCTCGTCGCTGACCCGCAGGCAGTCGCCGAGGGCGCGAGCGAGCAGGTGCCAGCGGGCGCCCGGCGCACCGGGACCGGTCGTCGTCAACAGGAGCATCGAGAACGGCCAGCGAAAGCGGGAGCTGCGGCTGGCGGCCCGGCGGACGGCCGCGTCGACCGTCGTGCGCGCCCCGAGCCCGGTCGTCGCGTCGACGGCCACCCGTTGGCGGGCGACATGGGCGCTCAGGGCCATCTCGCAGTAGCCCGTCAGCGCGTCCCGGACGGCGGCCGGTACCGCGTCGGCTGTCGTGGCGTCGGCTGTCGCGTAGAGGCCGGACGGACGGCGGGCGAAGTCGGCCGCCCACCGTGGTGTGGCGTGGCCGCGTCCGAGGACGAAGATCTGCGGCGAGAACGGATCGGCCCGCAACAAGAGGAATGCTTCGGGCAGTTGGTACCGGGCGGCCACCAGGTCGAGGGCCTGGTACGCCACCTCGATGCCGTCCGATTGGCCGTGGAATCCTCCGAAGAGGGCCAGCGTCGGATCACCCGGCGCGCCCGGACCGGATACGACCTTCTCCATCAGTAAGCCTCCACTGGTCGGTGCGGTTCGTCTGATCGGTCGGTGTCCCGTCGCCGAGATCCGACGGTCACAGGTATCAGGAGGCGGGTGTGCCGCCTCGCCCAAAGGTCAGAGGAGGACCATTGAGAGGAGCGCACGACGACGGGCCCCCCCAGCGCGGGTGCCCCCAGGCGTCTGGCCGGGAAAAACATGCCGATATCTACATTGACACGTACGACGCGGTGAGACGTGGAACGCCCGTTGGCGTGTATCACCGAACGTTGACTGGCGGCCGAGTGCTGACTGGCGACCGAACGTTGACTGGCGGCCGAGTGCTGACGGGAGGCGGCGAAGGAGCGCGGTAGGTGCCGGACGCCGGACTGATCGCCCGCGGCCGCGAGCTCGCCCATCTCGACGACCTCTTGTGGCGCGCCCGTGGCGGCACCGGCGGTGTCGTCGGCCTCCACGGCGAGTCTGGCGTCGGGAAGAGCTCGCTGATCGAGGCCGCCATCGCCCGGGCGGCCGAGTTCCGGGTCGTCCAGATCCGCGGTCGGTCCGACCCCGGGTCGGCCGCGACGCCGGCCGACTGGCCCCAGCCACTTGCCGACCTGGCCAGCCGGCTCGAGATCGTCGGCGATGGCCAGCTCGCGGCCTGGGCGGCCGGCGCCGTGCCATCCACCCCGCCGCCCCCGAAGCGGGCCGTCGTCCAGGCCGTGGCCGGGACGCTGCAGGAGATGGTCGTCGCGGCTGGTGGCCCGTTGCTGCTCACGATCGACGACTGCCAGGCGCTCCCGACCTGGTTCGTCGACGCCGTCGGCCGGGCGGTTGCCGGCCACTTGTTGACCGACCCGGTCAGCGTGGTGTTGGCCTGGAAGGATCTGCCACACCTCGTCCCGTTCCATCCGGTCGAGCGGGACCTCCCCCGGCACCGGCTGGCCGGCCTGACCGAGGGCCAGGCGGCCCAACTGCTGTCGACCCGTTTCGACCGCCTCCCCGATCCGGCCGTGTTGGCCGAGCTCGTCGCCGGCACCGGTGGGAACCCGTTGGCCCTGGTCGAGGTCTACGGCCGGCTGACCGCCGACCAGATCGAGGGCTGGCAGCCGCTGCCGGATCCGCTCCCGGTCGGGAGCCTCGTGGCCGAGGCCTTCGACGTCGCGGCCCACCTGCCGACGGCTACCCGCCAGGCCCTGGCGGTCGTGGCCGCGGCCCGGGCTCCCCGCGACACGCTGCTCGCCGTCCTCGACGGCGTGGGCATCGACCCCGCTGCCCTCGCGCCGGCCACCGATGCCGGCGTCCTCGTCGAGCGGGGCCCGCGGGTCGACTTCGCCCATCCGCTCGTCCGGGCGGCCGCGTTCTTCTGTGCCCCGGCGTCCGTCCGCCGGACCGCCCGCCAGGTGCTCAGCAACGAGCTGGCCCGGCAGCACGCGATCGAGTCGAGCGCGTTCCATGCCGCCGCCGACGCCGACGGGCCCGACGACGCGGTCTCCCGCCGCCTGGCCCAGGCCGCCCAGGCCGCCCTCGAGCGCGGCGACCCGGAGGCGGCCGCCCGCTACGAGGAACGGGCGTCCCGCTTCGCCACCGGTGACGACGCGGTCGTCCTGCATATGGCGACGGCCGCCGGACTGTGGATCACCGCCGGCCGGCGGGACCGGGCTCGTCGTTGCATCGACGTCGTCGGCCACCACCGCGTCAGCGACCCCGTCGCCGGCGAGCTGGCCTACCAGCGGGCCCGGCTCGTCCCCGAGACGGCCGGTGCGGACGTCGCCGACCAGATCGCCGCCGCGGCCGACCGCTGCGTCGCCGACGCCCCGAACCGGGCGGTCGCCATGCTCGTCGATGCGGCGGCCTGGAAGTTGCTGGCCGGCGAACTGCTCGCCGCCGAGACCGTCGTCCAGCGCGCCGCGGCCCTGGCCGCATCGGTGAGCAGCCAGGCCGAAGTGCTCGTCGGGGCCATGCGGGCCGCCACCCTGCTCGCCCAGGGCCACGACGTCGAGGCGCTGGCCGAGCGGAGCCGCATCTCGCTGTTGATCGGCCAGACCGAGCGGTTCCCGTCGACGCCGGAGGTCGCGCTCGTCGTCGGCACGAGCCTCGTGCGCCAGGGCATGTGGCGCCAGGCCGAGCGCTGGGCCCAGTGGGTCGAGCGGTGCGCGGCCGGGAGCGGCGACGGTGCGCTGGCGGCCGTGCCGTTCCTGCTGCGGGCCTCGATCCACCTCGACGAGGGCCGTCTGGTCGATGCGGGTACCGCCGTCGACGCCGGTGCCGCCCTGGCCGAGCAGCGCGGCAGCGTCGCCGTGGCCGCCTGGGCCTGGTCGGTCGCCACGCAGCTCCACGCGCTCACCGGCGACCACCAGCGCGGCTTCCAAGACTGCGCCAAGCTCTTTGCCGTCGCCGACCCGGTGGCGCGACCGGCCCGGCTGCGGGCCATGCCGGCGCTCGCGCTGCTCGAGCTCGTCCAGGGTCGGGTCGGTCCGGCGCTGGCGTGGATCCGCACCGTCGAGGAGGATCTCGCCCACCTGCCGGCCGCCGATGGCGCTTCGGCTGGCGTCGCGCTCGACGTCGTCACGACCGAGATCGCCGCATCGGCCGCCGCCGTCCTCCTCCTCGCCCGCGCCACCGTCGGCCCCGGGCGATGGACCGCTCCGGCGTACCCGGCTGACCGTCTGCCCGGCGACCCGGGCAACCCGGGCGACCCGGGCGATCCGTCGAACGAGCATGGGCCGGGCGCCGGCACCCTTCGGGCCGGCCACGCCCGGACGGACGGCTGGCGACGCTGGCTGGACGGCGCCAGCTGCGACGACGTCGACCGGTCGGTCGACCAGCTCGTCGCGGCCAGCGACGCGTTCTCGGACGCCCCGCTCGTTCAGGCCCGGGTCGACCTGTGCCTCGGCGTCCGGCTGGCCGACGCCGGTCGGGCCGACGAGGCGACGGCTCGGTTCAGCCGGGTCGAGGATCGGGCCGGCGAGGCCGGCGCGACCGGCCTGGCCGCGTTGGCCCGCCAGGAGTTGGCTCGCTTGCCATCGGTCGCCGCCGACCGGGCTGGTGCCGACCGGGTGGACGTGGCCACCGCCGCGACGGTCCCCCCGGCGCCCGTCGCGACGATGGCTCACGATGCTGCCGACCGTGATCTCGGTCGGTTCGACGTTGCCGGCGCGACTGTCGCCGCGGCCGTTTCCGCTCCCGTCCCCGGTGCCCGCCGCCATTTTCTCGGCGGGTCCGGTCGAAGGCGGGCCGGTCGCTGGTGCGCCGGAGTGGGAGCTGATCCTGCTCGGTGGCTTCGAGGTCCGCCATCGCGGCCGCCCGGTCGCGTTGCCGGCCAGCCTGGCCGCGCAGGCGGTCAAGATCGTCGGCCTGCAGCAACGCATCACCGTCGACGAGCTCGTCGAGCTGTTGTGGGAGGACGCGGAACCCGGCGTCGGCGCCCGCCGGCTGCGCAACGTGCTGTGGCGCATCCGGTCGTCCTGCGGCGAGCTGCTCCAGCGGGACGGCAACGTCGTCCGGCTGGCTCCCGGCGCGGTGACGGACGTCGAGTGGTTTCGAGGCCAGGCCGAGGAGGCGCTCGACCCGACGGCCAACCCGGCCGAGGCCGGTCGTAAGGCCCGGGTGGCGGCGGACGGCTACCGAGGCGAGCTCCTGCCGGCCGACCGCTACGCCGACTGGGCGACCGGGACGAGGGAGTCGGTGGCTCGGACGTACCTCCGCCTGCTCGACCTGCTCGTCGACGAGGCAGTGGCCGAGGGGCGGGGCGGCGAGGCCGTCGACCTCCTGGGCTCTCTGGCCGCGGCCGACCCGTACGACGAGCGCCACTTCGTCCGCATGGCCGAGATCCACCTGGAGCTCGGCAACCGGGGTCGGGCCCTCGACGCCCTCGGCAAGGCCGAACGGGTTCTCGAGGATCTCGGTGTCGCACCGTCGTCGCCGGTCGAGCACCTCCGGGAGCGGCTCGGCCGGTCCTGACGCGGTCGACGGCTGCGCTGTCCGTCCTGAGCCGGCCGGGGGCCGGAGCGAAACCGGCGTGTAGGGAACGTCCGTCACGAGAGCAGTATCCGGGGCCCGCGTCCCGCGAACGTCTCCGCCTGGTTCGGGGTGCGGCAGGCGGTCGCGTACGCCGGCGGGACGGTCCTGGGATGGGCCAATGCAATTGATATGGCGTGCGAACGTTGATGGTCGCCGCCGCGGGCGGTCACGTGGAGGAGCTCTGGCGCCTCCGCCCACGCCTCGTCGGCCTGGGAGGCGACGTGACGTGGGTGACCGCGGACACGCCCCAGACCCGATCGCTGCTGGCCGGCGAGCAGCGGCTCTTCGCACCGCCGGCCCGACCGCGAGACGTCGGCGCCACGCTGGCCAATCTCCGGCTGGCCCACCACATTCTCGCCCTCGACGACTGGACGGACGTCGTCAGCACCGGGCCACTGATGGCCGTCCCGTTCATGACGCTCGCCCGGACCAAGGGCATCCGCTGCCACTTCATCGAGAGCTCGTCGCGGGTGCTCGGGCCGTCGTTGACCGCCAAGATCCTCGAACGCACGCCCGGCGTCGTCTGTTACAGCCCGTACCCGTGGTGGGAACGCCGGTCGTGGCGGTACCGCGGCTCCGTCCTCGACGGCTTCGCCCCCGCGCCGACGTCGACGCCGTCGCTGCGGCGAGCCGTCGTCACGGTCGGGACGAGCGGGTACGGCTTCCGGCGGCTCGTCCAGCGGCTGATCGACGTCCTGCCGGCGAGCTGCGACGTGCTCTGGCAGACCGGCGCCACCGACGTGACCGGCCTCGATATCGCCGCCCGGCGGTTCGTGCCGCGGACGGAGCTGGCGACGGCCATGCGCGACGCGGACCTCGTCGTCTCCCATGCCGGCGTCGGTTCGGCCCTGACCGCGATGGGCACCGGTCGGGCGCCGCTGCTCGTGCCCCGTCGCGCCGGCTACCACGAGCACGTCGACGACCACCAGCAGCAGATCGCCGACGAGCTCGAACGGCGGGGCTTGGCCCTGACCTGCGACCTCGGCGACGTCGAGCCGGACTTCCTCTGGAAAGCCGCGTCGGCCCGGGTCACGGTGGCCGAGCCGGCCCGGCCGTTCGCCCTCGACGGCGTCTGAGGCGTCGGTAGCACGAGGCGTCAGGCTGGGAGTGGCGCGTCGTCGGCGGAGGCGGCATCGGCGACGGCCGGTTTCGTGG
>CAVUYB010000030.1:0-17272 GCA_963745595.1 uncultured Actinomycetota bacterium
CACCGATCGTCGGCCTCGCGGCCACCCCCGACGGCCACGGCTACTGGGAGGTCGCGTCCGACGGCGGGATCTTCGCCTTCGGTGACGCCACCTTCGACGGCTCGATGGGCGGCCAGCATCTGAACGCGCCGATCGTCGGCCTGGCGGCCACCTCGGAGGCCGGGTCGAACGGCGTCGCGGCCGGTGGCTATCTCGAAGTGGCCAGCGACGGCGGGATCTTCGCCTTCGGCAACGCGGCGTTCGACGGCTCGATGGGCGGCCAGTCCTTGAACAAGCCGATCGTGGGCCTCGCCGCCACCCCCGACGGGCACGGCTACTGGGAGGTGGCCAGTGACGGCGGCATCTTCGCCTTCGGCGACGCCACCTTCGACGGGTCGACGGGCGGCGTGGCGCTGGTCCGCCCGGTAATCGGCCTGGCGGCCGCCGGGTGACCAGCCCTGGTCCGACCCGTGGTTGCGACTGACGCGCTGACCCGGCTCGGGGGCAAGGCGCTGGTCGTCTTCGACCTCGACGGGACGCTCTACGACGACCAGACGTACCTCCGGCCGGCCGACGAGGCCATCGTCGCTTACCTATCCGCGGCGTACGGCCGACCCGAGCCGGACGTGGTCGCCGTGCTCGACGAGGTGCTGGCGACGACTGGCCGCCACGAGTTCCTGACCCACCTGGTCGCCCGGCTGGACCTACCCGGGCCGCCGGAGGAGGCCATCGCCGGCTGCCTGGAGGTGCTGCGGACGGTTCGGCCGGCCCTCGCGCTCTACCCGTGGGCCGCGGAGCTGCTCCGGGGGTTGGCCGAGGGCGGGGCGACGCTCGCCGTGCTGACGAACGGGAACCGCCGGCAACAGGTCAACAAGGTCGACCTGCTCGGACTGGCGACGGCCGATCCGCCGCTCACCGTCGTCTACGCGGTCGACCACCGGCCGAAGCCGGCCCCCGACGGGCTCCGCCACCTCCTGGCGACGACGGGCGTGCCGGCCGGCCGGGCGGTCATGGTCGGCAACGACCCAGTCGACGAGGCCAGCGCAGCGGCGTGCGGGGTCGACTACGTCGACGTCGCCGACCTCGTGACCGCGCTGGCCGCCGAGGCG
Organism: uncultured Actinomycetota bacterium; assembly: GCA_963745595.1. GTDB lineage: Bacteria > Actinomycetota > Acidimicrobiia > Acidimicrobiales > RAAP-2 > DASZUK01. The sequence goes on from CAVUYB010000030.1 coordinate 1,089, forward strand.
CGCCCCTCGAGGGGAAGTGATTAGGAGCTGACCGGGGTCGGCTGATCGACGTCGTCGCCGGTGAGGACGCTGGCGTCGTCGGCCGTCTTCAGGTGCCGCCGGTGGGGCCACCAGAAGTGCCAGACCCGGATGGCCGCCAGCGTCGGCACGATCCGGGTGGCGAGCACGTTGGCGGCGAGCAGGACGCCGAGGGCGACGGCCAAGCCGATCTCCTCCAGCAGCTGGATGCCGGTCAGCAGGAGCGAGGCGAACGTGCCGGCGAGGATGAGGGCGGCGGCGGAGACGGCCGGCGAGCCGTGGATGATGGCCTGCCGGGCGGCCTCTCTCGGCGCCAACCCCTCGTCGAACCCCTCGCGCAGGCGCGACGAGATGAGGATGTTGTAGTCCGTCCCGATGGCCATGACGAAGAGGTAGACGACGATCGGGATGGTGAAGTCGAGACCGGAGAACCCGAACCCGGTGAGGAAGATCAGCGAGATGACCCCGAGGGTGGCGACGTAGGTCAGCACGACGCCGACCAACAGATAGATCGGCGCGACGAGGGCCCGGAGGAGGAACGCCAGGATCACCGCGACGATGGCGAGCGCCAGCGGGAAGATGTGCTCCATGTCGTGGCGCAGCGCTGTCCGCACGTCGGCGAGCTGCGCGGACGTGCCGCCGATGTACGTCGTCGCTCCCGGAATGGCGTCGGAAGGCGCGGCGCGACTGATCGGTCCTGTGACCGCGTTGATGGCGGTGACGGAGTACGGGTCGTCCTTCAACAGGACGTTGACGAGCGCCTGGCCCTTGTCCGTCGTGTACTGGGCCGGGAGGACGGTCGAGACTCCTGTGGTCTTGCCCAGCGTGGCCGCCAGCGCGTCGACGCTTGTCGGGTCGAGCGGGGCCCCGGTGGACGAGACGACGTAGACCTGGGTCGGCCCGAGGTAACCGGCCGGGAAGGAGGCGGCCATCGTGTTGTACGCCTGCTGCGACAGCGTGCTCGACGGCAGCTCGGCCAACTGGTTGTACGTCGTCTTGAAGCCGAGGATGCCGAAGGCCAGGCCGATGAGCACCGCGCTCCAGACGGCGAGGACGACAGCCGGGCGCTTGGCGACGATCGCCGCCAGGATCTCCGAGCGGGTCCGCCGGCTGGAGCGCCGGAGCCGCGGTGGCGTCGGCCAGAAGACGTGCTTGCCCAGGAGGCTCAGGATGGCCGGGATCAGCGTCGAGCGCGGCGAGCAGCATCAGCGCGATGCCGGCGATCAGTCCGGGGGCGAGGGTCTTGAGCGACTCGAGGCTGGCCACGAGCAGGGCGGCGAACGCGGCGATGACCGTCGCGCCGGCCGACGCGATGACCTCGCCGACCCGTTCGACCGTGAACCGCAGGCTGTCCTTGGCGTTGTCCCCGCCGGCCATCCGTTCTCGATGTCGGAACATCATGAAGACGAAGTAGTCGGTCCCGACACCGAACATGACGACGACGAGTAGGGGGGCGAGCTCCGGCCCGACGATGAAGCCGAACCAGTCGGCCAGGTCAGCCGTGAGCGCCTGGGCCATCTGGTGGACGATGCCGATGATGACGATCGGCAGGACCGAGATCAGGACACTGCGGAAGACGAGCCCGAGCAGCACGACAATGAGGACGACGGTGGCGATAGCAATGATCTTCTCGGCGTTGTCGAACGCGGTCGTCGAGTCGACGCTGATCGCCGCGTTGCCGGTGAGGCCGCCGTTGAGGCCGGAGCCGGCCAGATAGGCGTTCGTCTTGTCGCGGACGATCGGCACCGCCGCGTTCGGCCCGGTGGCGCCCGGTTGGCCGTCGAAGACGACTTGGACGAGCTGGACCTTCTTGTCCTGTGACAGGTAGAGCGGCGACGTCGTGACCGTCACCACCGACGGAATGTGGTCGGCCGTGAGCGCGGCGGCCAGGCCGGCCGTCTTCTGCTGGTCGGCTGTGGTGAGGGCGTCGTGGTCGTCGGCGCTGACGACGATCGTCCCGGTCGCACCGGCGCTGGCCGGGAAGTACTTGGCCGCCACCTGCTGGGCCTGGACCGACCCGTAGGAGCTGGGCAGGAACGACGAGTTGTTGTTCGACGTGTACTTGACCAATTGAGGGGAGAGGGTCAGCAGCACGACGGCGCCGATCACCCACGCGCCGATCACCCACCACGGATGGCCCACCACGAACCGGCCGAGCTTCTTGAAGATCACTTGGCCCCCTGTATCCCGCCTGCGTCCCCTGCTTGGTGTCCCCCCTGGTGGGACGCTCGGGAGAGCATAGGCGTGCGGTCACGGCCGGTGCAGCGATGTCCGCGTGGGTGCCGTGGAGCCCGGCCGGCGGCGCCGGACGGCGGGCGGACCGGCCGACGCGGTCTATGCGAAGGTGATGTCGGCGTCGTCCCAGTAGGCCGAGACCGCGCTGATCAGTCCGTCGTCGGCGACGGTGAAGACCTCGATGCCCTGAATGATCATCCGGCCGGCGTCGAGCTCGACGGTGACCCGGAAGTCGATGGCCACATGGTTGGCCGCGGTGTGGACGGCCAGCGCCTCGAAGCGCATGGACTTGGCGGCGTCGACCGCGCTCTGGCGGAACGCCCGGATCGCGTCGTGGCCGATGTGCGGCGGGGCCGACGCCGGATCGAGCTGGACGGCGTCCTCGGCGAAGAGGGCGACGTAGTCGTCGATCGCCCCCGAGCTGGTGACCGCGCAGTACCGGTCGACGAGCTGGCGGAGCTCATCGGTGGTCGGCACGGGCTCAGGCCCCCACGGCGTGAACGCCGCCGTCGACGTGCAGCATCTCTCCGGTGGTCATGGTGAGCCAGTCTGACAGAAGCGCGACACAGGCCCGGGCCACGACCTCGCTGTCGTGGACGTCCCAGCCGAGCGGTGCCCGGTCGCGCCACGTGTCCTCGAACGCCGAGAACCCCGGGATCGACTTGGCCGCCATCGTCCGCACTGGGCCGGCGGCGACCAGGTTGACCCGGACCCCTTTCGGGCCGAGCTCCTTGGCCAGATAGCGGGTCAGGGATTCCAGCGCGGCCTTGGCCACGCCCATCCAGTCGTACAGCGGCCAGGCGACCGTGGCGTCGAAGTCGAGGCCGACCACCGACGCGCCGCCGGCCGCGCCGGCGGCCTCCAGCAGTGGCCGGAACGCGGCGACGAGGGCCTTCAGCGAGTACGCGGACACCTCGAGGGCCGTCGACACGTCGTCCCACTCGGCCTCGAACATGCCGTTGCCGAGGCACGTCGGCGGGGCGAAGCCGATGGCGTGGAGCAGGCCGTCCAACCGGCCCCAGCGGGCGGCCAGTGCCTCGCCGGCCGCCGCCAGCTGACCGGGGTCGGTGACGTCGATCTCCAGCACCTCCGGCTCGACCGGCAGCTTCCGGGCCGTGCGGCGGGTGAGCGAGAGGCCGCGGCCAGCGCCTGACAGCACGACCTCGGCCCCCTCCTCCTGGGCCAGGCGGGCGACCGCGAAGGCCAGCGACGCGTCGGTCAGGACGCCGGTGACGAGGATCCGCTTTCCGTCGAGCAGGCTCATGGCACGGCGAGGTTAGAGGACGCGTGAGGGAACGGGGAGCCCCGTGGCGACGGCGGCCGGCCGCCGTCCATGGCCACGGCGGCCGTCAGCAGCCCCACTGCCACAGTCCGTCAGCAGCCCCACTGCCACAGTACGGCCTTGGCCATCGCCACCTGGTCATAGACGATGTCGTGGATCCACGGGAGCAGACCCGCCGGGTCGACGCTGCTAAAGGCCATCTGGCCCCCGTAGCAGCGGCCGATCCGCAGGCGGGCCCGCGTGACCTGGGTGGTGCCGGCGACGACGAGCAGCCGGTCCCAGTGGTGCTGCCGGGCCATGGCGGCGATGGCCCGGGCTTCGCCCTGGGTCGACGCCGGGTGCGGGGCGAAGCAGTGGAGGTCGATGCCGGCGACCTTCGGGCAGGCGGCCTCGGTGTTGCCGGTCGACAGCTCGACGGTGGCGATGTGGTCGGCCCGGGCGACGGCCAGCCCGTGGGCGAAGCGGTCGCCGTAGCCGCCGAGCACGACGACGGCCTGGGGGCGCGAGACCGTTCCGAAGTCGGGGGAGACGAAGAAGACGACGGTGACGACGACGTAGGCGACGACGAGGACGGCGACGACGCCGAGCAGGATCGCCCGCCGAAGACGACGGCGTCGGCTCCGGGTCACCGGAGCAGTATGCCCGCCGCCGGTCGGCGTCTCCGGCCGGCCGGGCGCCGGCGCTCGGCGGACGGCTCGGGCCCATCGGATGGCTCGGACAGGTCAGGAGGCGTTGTTCTGGGCCGGGGCGCTGATCGATCCGGCCCCGGAGTAGACGGCCTGCCAATTGCCCTGCGACGGTTGGCTGGCGCTGGCCGGTCCGGCGCCGATCACCGAGTAGAGGTTGAGCATGACCCGCTGGAGGGCGGCGTTGACCGCGGGGTTCGGCTCCGGCAGGACGTTCGGGGGGATGAGCGGGCAGTCGACGAGGTTGCCGACCCAGCTGGCGTTCCCGCTGGCGAAGACCCCGCCGCCGCCGGACGCGGTGTACCACGTGACGTCGGAGTAGTTGCCCCCCCGGTTGGGCACGATCGAGTGGGCGATCACGTCGACGTTGGCCGGCCCGGACCCGCCGGGGACGTACCGGTCGAACTCGCCGACGACGACGTGGGGCAGCTGCTGGCCGCTCGTCAGGCCGGTGCCGGCTAGCAGCCAGGACGACGCGTCGGCGACGACCATGTCGGCTGTGGCCGCGACGTCCTGGTACATGTTGCCGATGAGCGCGCTCTCCTTCCACGACGTCGGCGGCGACTCCCAGCTCGGCCCCGTGACGACGGCGTCGTTCACGCCGTTCATCGGGTCCTCGGCGGCGTCCTTGTAACAGATCTGCTGGCGGTTCGGCCCGACCGACGAGCTCTGGAACCGGATCTGGCGGTAGCAGGCGTTGGCGCCGAGGAAGGCCAGGTTCGTCCCCTTGGCCAGCGCGGTCTGCGCGCCCTGGCGCATGGGCAGCGACCAGTACTCGTCGTGGCCGAGGCTGACGAGCGCCTGGTGGTTTGTGAGCAGCTGCGGCCGTGTGTGGAGGTCGACGTCCGTCCAGTACGTCACGTCCAGGCCGAGGTGTTCGGCGTGGAAGATGACCGGCAGCTCGTTGCCGACGAAGTCGGCCGCGCCGGACGCCCAGTCGTGGTCGTACGGCCGGTCGAACGAGACGATGCGGGAACGGTGTGTGTAGTCGCCGTTCCCCGGGGCGTGGGTGAACGACAGCGAGCCGTCGAGATTGCCGTAGTAGAGGCTGTAGCCGCCCCACCGGTTGTAGGCCTGCCACGTCGTCACGCTGCTCTGGATGACGACGGCCGCGCTCGACGAGTCGTCGCGGACGCACAGCGGGACGAACTGTTGCTCTGTGTCGGCGCCGACCAGCTTGAGCAGGTAGGCGCCCGGCGGCCAGGCGGCGGTGACCGGGACGGTGATCGACGGCTGCCACTGGCACTCGATCATGTTGGTCGGACCGACGATCGTCGGTGTCGGCTGGCGGGCCCCGGCGACCTCGGCCGACTGCCAGACCAGCCGGCCGCCGACGCCGCCGTAGTAGCCCATCCGGTAGGCCTCGACGTGGAACTGCGGGGCCTTCGTGCTGACGAAGAGCGAGACCTTGTCGCCGGCGACCGCACTGACCTGGCTGGAGTACCCCTCGATGTCGCCGGGGTTCTGCGGCGTCGTCACCCACCAGGCATGGCCCGGCTTGGCGTTCTCGGCGACGATGGCCGGGGAGACCGGGATGGTGACGCCGTCGACGGTTCTCGTGGTCGGGCCGGCGACCGTCGTCGACGTCGTCGTCCGCTTCGACGTGCCGTTCGACTTCGGGTCGGCGGTGGCCGAGCTCGGGCCGCTGCCGGACACCGCGTCGTAGACGCCGTAGCCGACCGCGCCGGCCGCGACGACGCCGCCGAGCGCGGCCACGCGCCGGAGGAAGAAGCGGCGGCTCATCTCGGGGCTGCGGGGCTGACGACCCTGGGCGGACTGGATCTCCTGGCGGGTCCGCGGGCCGTCGCGCGGCGGCCCCCCTTGGTCTCCGGTCACGGGCCCAACGATACCTGCCGGTTGCCTGTCGGTTGGCTGTTTTCGGCTGGTGGGCGGTCCGGGGCACCGTCGCCGGTTGGCGCCGCGGCCGGCCCCGTGTGACAGTGAGCCGATGGACGTGGGTGTACTCGGAGGGACCGGTCCGGCCGGTCGGGGACTGGCCGTGCGGCTGGCCGCGGCCGGGTTGGGAGTGGCGATCGGCTCGCGCGACGCCGACCGGGCCGCCATCGTGGCCGCCGAGGTGGCCGGAGCGTGGGCCGGGCGGTTGCCCGGCTCGATCAGCGGCGCCGACAACGCCGGTGCGGCGGCCGCCGACCTCGTCGTCGTCGCCACCCCGTGGGACGGCGCGGTCGCCACCGTTCGGGCACTGGCCGAGCCGCTGGCCGGCAAGGTCGTCGTCTCGATGGTCAACGCGCTCGTGAAAGAGGGCCGGGAGATGTTGGCCCTCGTCCCGCCCCGGGGCTCGATGGCCGCCGCCGTCCAGGCCGCGCTGCCGGGCTCCCGAGTGGCGGCCTCGTTCCATCACCTGCCGGCGTCGGAGATGGAGAACCTCGACTCCGGCCTGTTGGCCGACGTGCTGGTCTGCGCCGACGACGGCGGAGCCCGGGAGGCGACCCTCGAGCTGGTCGAGCGGATCGAGGGACTGCGGCCGCTCGATGCCGGCAGCCTGAACCAGGCCGCGGCCATCGAGGCGTTCACCGCGGTGTGCATCACCCTGAACATCCGGCACCGGGTCCACAGCACCCTCAAGCTCGCCGGCATCTGAGGCCGCCGCGGTGGGGATGCGCCTCTACGACACGGCCCGGGGCGCGGTCGTGCCGTTCGAGCCGGCCGGACCGACCGCCACGCTCTACGCCTGCGGGATCACCCCGTACGACTCGGCCCATCTCGGCCATGCCGCGGTCTACCTGACGTTCGACGTCCTCGGGCGGCGGCTGCGCGATCTCGGGTTCGGCGTCCGGTCGGTCCGCAACGTCACCGACGTCGACGACGACATCCTGCGCAAGGCCCGCGAGCTCGGCGTCCACTACCTCGACCTGGCGGCCGAGGAGATGGCCCGGTTCGATGCGGACATGGCCTCGCTCAGCCTGCTGCCGGTGGCCGCCGAGCCGCGGGCGACGTCGGCCATCGCCGACATCCTGTCGCTGATCGGCGCCGCGCTCGACCGAGGCCACGCCTACGAGTCGGGCGGCGCGGTCTACTTCGAGGTCGCCACGTTCGTCCGGTTCGGCGACGTCAGTCATTTCGACCGCCCGGCGATGCTCGAGCTGGCGGCCGTCCATGGCGGGAACCCGGACGACCCGAACAAGCGCGACCCGCTCGACTTCGTGCTGTGGCAGCCGTCGCTGCCGGACGAGCCGAGCTGGGAGTCCCGCTGGGGCCCCGGCCGGCCGGGCTGGCACATCGAGTGCTCCGCCCTCGTCCTGCGCGAGCTCGGCCAGACGATCGACCTCCACGGCGGCGGACGCGACCTCGTCTTTCCCCATCACGAGTGCGAGACGGCCCAGTCGGAGTCGGTCACCGGTCGGCGGTTCGTGCGGCACTGGCTCCACGTCGGCCTCGTCGGCCTCGGCGGCACGAAGATGTCGAAGTCGCTCGGCAACCTCGTCTTCGTCGGCGACCTCGTCAAGCACTGGGAGCCGGCCGTCGTCCGGGTGGCCCTGCTCGGTCACCACTACCGGGGCGACTGGGAGTGGACCGACGCCGACCTGCCCGTCGCGGCCGAGCGGCTGGCCCGGTGGCGGGCGGCCGACGCCGCGGCCGTCGATGGTGCCGTCCGGACCGGCGCGTCCACCGCCGACCCGGTCCTCGACGCGGTGCGCGAACGGCTGGACGACGACCTCGACGCGCCGGGCGCGCTGATCGCGCTGGACGACGGCGCGGCGGCCGGCCGATCGGTCGGCGCCGGCGCGGCGCTGCTCGGGATCGATCTCGGCCGGACCGACTAGTCCAAACCAGCCGGCTAGCCCGAACCGATGACGGCTTCCCGTAGGGCCCGGAGCTGGGCGGCGATCTCGTCCAGCCCGTAACGGCCCTGGAGCCCGCTCGGATTGGCCAGGAGCCATAGCCGGGCGGTGCCGATCCGCTCGTCCTGCTCGCCGATCGTTGCCTTCGGCCGTCCGAAGGCCGTCCGGTACGAGGTCAGGCCGAGGAAGGCCACCGCGGTCGGCCGCCACTGTTCGACCTTCCCGGCCAGCGTGGCGCCGCCCGCCCGCAGCTCGTCCCGGGACAGCTCGGCTGCCGACGCGGTCGTGCGGCTGACCAGGTTGGTGATGCCGACGCCCGACCGGAGCAGCTCTTGTTCGCGGTCCGGGGTCAGCCGCTCGTCGGTGAACCCGGACGCGTCGAGGGCCTTCCAGAACCGGTTGCCGGGGTGCGCGAAGTGATGGCCGACCGCGCCGGACCACCGGCCGGGGTTGATGCCGCAGAACAGCACGTCGAGCCCCGGCCCGATGACGTCCGGCACGGTCTTTCCTTCGGCGGCCGCCAGCTCGGCCGCACCGGGTCGCCGGGACGGGGCGGATCGCCCGGAGGAGGAACGGGGCACCGACGCATGCTCCCACGCTGCCCTGGCGTCACCGAAACCGGGGTGACGAACCTCCCGTCGCGTCGTTCTACGCTGTCTGTTCCACGAGCCCCGCCGACGCGGCCGTCGCCCCGGGGCCGGTATCCGACGGCCAGACCACGAAAGACGACGACCATGGCAGCGACGGTGACGGTGCGACTCCCCGACGGCTCGGCGCGGGAGCTGGCCACCGGGTCCACGGCCGGCGACCTGGCCGCCGCCATCGGGTCGGGGCTGGCCCGCGCCGCGGTGGCCGCGGTCGTGGACGGTCGGGAGGTGGACCTCTCCACCGAGCTGGCCGACGGCGCCGAGGTGGCCATTCTCACCACGTCGTCCGACGCCGGCCGCGAGGTGCTGCGGCATTCGACCGCCCACGTCCTGGCCCAGGCCGTGCTGCGGCTGTGGCCGGGCGCCCACTACGCCATCGGTCCGGTGATCGCCGACGGCTTCTACTACGACTTCGAACTGCCGGGTGGCGCCCGGTTCAGTGACGACGACCTCGGCCGGATCGAGGACACCATGCGCCAGATCGTCGCCGAGGACCAGCCGTTCATCCGCGACGAGGTGACCGTCGACCAAGGGCTCGCCCTGTTCGACGCCCAGCCGTTCAAGCAGGAGATCATCCGGGCGGTCGGGGAGGGGGCCGACGAGGTCGACGCCGGACCGGCCGCCGCGAACGGAACCGGTGGCAACGACGCCGGTGGCAACGGGACGGGTAGTAACGGAACCGGTAGCAATGGCGTTGGGCCGGCCATCTCGACCTACCGGAACTCGCCGACATTCGTCGACCTGTGTCGTGGCCCGCACGTCCCGTCCACCGCCAAGCTGGGGCACTTCAAGCTCATGCGGGTCGCCGGCGCGTACTGGCGAGGCGACGAGAAGCGGCCGCAGCTGCAGCGCATCTACGGCACCGCGTGGGAGTCGGACAAGGCGCTGAAGGAACACCTGCACCGGCTGGAGGAGGCCGAGCGGCGGGACCACCGCAAGCTCGGCCACGAGCTCGACCTGTTCTCGTTCCCCGAGGAGATCGGCTCCGGCCTGGCGGTGTTCCACCCCAAGGGCGGCACCGTCCGCCGGCTGATGGAGGACTACTCACGGCAACGCCACGTCGAGGCCGGCTACGAGTTCGTCAACAGCCCGCACATCGCCAAGGCCGAGCTCTTCCAGACCTCTGGCCACCTGGAATGGTTCGCCGACGGGATGTACCCGCCGATGGTGCTCGACGGCGGCCAGGAGTACTACCCCAAACCGATGAACTGCCCGTTCCACATCCTCATCTTCGGCAGCCGCCAGCGGTCGTACCGCGAGCTGCCGGTGCGCCTGTTCGAGTTCGGGACGGTCTACCGCTACGAGAAGTCGGGCGTCGTCCACGGGTTGACCCGGGCCCGCGGCTTCACCCAGGACGATGCCCACATCTTCTGCAGCCGCGAGCAGATCGTCGACGAGCTCGGGTCGTTGTTGACATTCGTCCTCGATCTGCTGCGCGACTACGGGCTCGACGATTTCTACCTCGAGTTGTCGACCAAGCCGCCGGACAAGGCCGTGGGCTCGGACGAGGAGTGGGACGAGGCGACCAGCGCGCTGCAGACGGTGGCCGAGGCGAGAGACCTCGAGCTCGTCATGGACGAGGGCGGTGGCGCGTTCTACGGCCCGAAGATCTCCGTCCAGTGCCGCGACGCCATCGGCCGCACCTGGCAGCTCTCGACCATCCAGCTCGACTTCCAAGAGCCGGGTCGGTTCGGCCTCGAGTACGTCGGCGCCGACAACGCCAAGCATCGGCCCGTCATGATCCACCGGGCCCTGTTCGGCTCGGTCGAACGGTTCTTCGCCATCCTGCTCGAGCACTACGCCGGCGCCTTCCCGACGTGGCTCGCCCCGGAGCAGGTCCGCGTCCTGCCGGTCCGCGACGACCACGTCGGCTACGCGGTCGAGGTCACCGACCGCCTGAAGGCCGCCGGCCTGCGGGTGACGACGGAGGACGCCAGCGAGGCACTCGGCGGCCGGATCCGCCGGGCCAAGCTGCTGAAGCTGCCGTACGTGCTCGTCGTCGGCGACGACGACGTCGCGGCCGGGACCGTCGGCGTCAATCGCCGCGGCAGCGACCGCCCGGAGCGGGGGGTGGCCGTCGAGGACTTCGTCGCCGGCGTCCTCGAGGACGTGGCGCAGAAGCGGGCGGCCAGTGCCGCTTGAGCAGCTCTGGGCCGGTTGGCGACACGACTACGTCACCGCAGCCACCGAACACGAGCGGGCGGCCGACGGCGGTGCCACTGACGGTGGGGACTGCGTCTTCTGCCGCCTCGCGGCCAGCGGGCCGCCGTCGGTCGACAACGGCATCGTCTTTCTCGGCAACCTCTCGTTCGCGGTGCTCAACGCCTATCCGTACGCCAGCGGGCACCTGCTCGTCCTACCCCGGCGCCACCTCGCCGAGATGGACGAGCTGACCGACGACGAAGCCGCCGAGCTATGGGCGACGACCCGGCGGGCCGTCGACGCGCTCAACGCGGCGTACCGACCCGACGGGATGAACCTCGGGGCCAACCTCGGCCGCGCCGCCGGTGCCGGCATCCCTCGGCACCTGCACCTGCACGTCGTGCCCCGCTGGTCCGGCGACACGAACTTCATGACGTCGGTCGGCGGCGTCCGGGTCATGCCCGAGACGCTGGCGACGGCGTGGGAGAAGATCAGCGCCGCCTGGTCCTGACGCACAGCCAGGCGTCGCACGGCCAGGCGTCGTACCGTCAGGCGTCGTAGAAGCGGAGGTTCTCCTCGAGGTTGGCGACGATGCCCGGGGGAAGGTCCGTCCGGGCCAGCAGCTCGGCCACCAGCGAGCGGCCGAGGTCGGGTTCGCCGACGTAGTAGGCGCTGATCGACTGCTCGTAGGCGATGCGCCACTGGTAGACGTCGAGGTGGACGAAGAGCCGGTCCCCGCCGAAGCCGTTCCCCGGCTCGGGCGCGCCGACGCCGCAATGGCGACGGGCCAAGTCGCAGGCTTCGAACGAGAGGGCCCACTCGGCCGTCAGGCGGTAGTGCTCGGCCAGGGACCACAGCGGCTCGGCCCGCCACGGGCGCGCTCCCCAGGCGCTCCAGAGCACCCCGCAGCCCTCGTCGGTCCGACCGCCGGCGAGGAGGCAGATGCCGAGCCGCCAGCGGGCGTACCACGTCTCTTCGTCCCAGCCAGGCTGCTCGATGCGCTTGCGGTACCACGTCGCCGCCCGGACCCGCTCGCCACCGTCCTCGTACGTCCGAGCCAGGTAGAACGTCGTCCGGGGGTCGTCCGGGTGGTCCCGGTGGTCGGCCTGGAGGAGCGCGAGCTCCCGCTCGAACTTGCTGCCGCGGTTCCCGCCGTCCGCGTGGTGCTCGATCGCGAAGGCGGCCGTGCGGAAGAGGCGGCTCGGGCCGTCGGTCCGGGCCAGGTACTCGTGGGCCCGGCCGTGCCAGGCCCAGTCGGTGTCGGCCCGGACGAGCCGCGGCACCCAGTAGCGAAGCGGCTCCACCCGGTAGACGGCCTCGACGCCGTCGAACTCGTCGGGCATCGACCGCTCCATCTCGCCGTGGAACGTGTCATCGGCATCGAGCGTCATCACCCAGTCGGTGTGCGGCCGGGCAGTGGAGAGCGCGACGTTGCGCGACGGCCCGTAGCCCCGCCACTCGTCCTGGACGACTTCGCCGGGCACGCCGTCGAAGACCGCCGCCGCGACCTCGACGGTGGCGTCGGTACTGCCGGTGTCGACGATCGTCCAGTGGTCGAGCTGGCCGTCGAGCGACGCGGCCAGGCGGGGCAGCGTGACGGCCTCGTTCTTGACGATCATGGCCAGGCCGACCGTGACCTGGGCGCCGGCCGGCCTCATCCGGTGCCGCCGTCGGCCACCGGCACTCGGGATGCCATCTTCGGGTTGAGCTTGATCGCCTCGGCCAGCTGCGCCCGACCGGCCGCCTTCTGACCGGTGGCCAGGAGGGCGAAGCCGTAGTTCAGCCGGGCGTCGGCGTCCTTCGGCTCCTGCGTGACGGCCTGGCGGTAGAGCGTGATCGCCTGGCGGGGTTCGGTGGGGGCGAGGAGCACCGCCAGGTTGTAGAGGGCGGGCACGTACGTCGGGTCGGCGGCGATGGCGGCCCGGTAGTCACGCTCGGCCTGGCTCGTCTCGTTGCCCCGGTCGGCGATCACCCCGAGGTCGTACCAGGCGAGCTGACTCTTCGGATCGGTCTTTACGACGGTCAAGAAGTCGGCGACGGCCGCCGCATACTGCCCGTGGATCTCCTCGTGGATGGCCTTGTCGAGCGTCGGCAGAACGGACGGCGGGGTGGCGTGCGCCTGTGGCGGGCCGCTGCGGCTGCACGAGGCCAGGACCAGGGCGGCAATGAGCATCACCCCGGCGGCGGCGAGCCACCGGTGGTGGCGGGTGAGTTGCGAGCTGGTAGCCGATCCGCAATGGCCGTTGGGCCTATCTGGACGGTCATTCTCCGGCGTGATCAATGTATGGCTCCCGGCGATGCCGTCTTGGGACGGTGATGGCATTGGTAGCGAATCTACGAGAAATCCTGTCATTGAAAACGAATGTATGTATTATTCCTCACGACCCAGGGAGGGGCCGGCCGACAACGGTCCCGACACTACGAGACGTACGAAAGGTAGACACCGATGCCGAACCCCAACCGGGCCGGGCGCCGCCAGGCGAGCCGGCAGAACCGCTGGTCGAAGAAGGTCTCGGGGGTAGCCGCCAGCGCAGCCGTGGTCGGCGGGCTGCTCGCCGGGCTCACTCCGGGCGCCGCCGGGGCCGCCACATCGGCGCTCACGCCGCGGGCGCAGGGACCGGCGGGCGGGTACTGGTTGGTTACCAAGACTGGCGCCGTCTACTCCTTCGGAGGTGCCCGCTACTACGGCGGGGCCAACAACCTGCCCCTCACCGCCCCGATCGTCGGGATCGTCGCCACCCCCGACGGGCAGGGGTACTGGCTGATCGGGGCGGATGGCGGCGTCTTCTCGTACGGTGACGCCCAGTTCTACGGCTCGCCGGTCGGCAACGGCGTCGGGACGAATGTCGTCGGCGCGGCCATCCTCCCGACCGGCGGTGCGGCCGGGGCGACCGGGGCAACGGGGCCGACCGGGGCGACGGGGGCATCGGGAGCCAACGGCGCGGCGGGCGCCACGGGTGCCGCAGGCGCCACCGGGGCGGTCGGTGTCCCCGGTTCGGCTGGAGCCACCGGTGCGGTCGGCCCGACGGGCGCCACGGGAGCCGGCGTGACGGGTGCCACCGGGGCGACCGGCCCGACCGGTCTGACAGGTCTGCAGGGCCCGACGGGCGCCACCGGTGCCACCGGAGCCACGGGGGCGACCGGCCCGACCGGTGTCACGGGCGCCACCGGCGCGACGGGCGCCCCGGGGACCGGCGCCACGGGCGCCACGGGCGCCACCGGGCATCACCGGACCGACCGGGACGACCGGTGCCACCGGCACGACAGGCGTCACAGGTGTGACCGGTGCGACCGGTGCCACCGGGGCGACGGGCCCGACGGGATCCGGGGACGACCAACGAGTCCAGCGCCCGGGCGGTCCTCACGACCATCGCCGGTGGGCTGGCGGGACCCGGGGCGATGCTGCCGCTCGACGGCGCGCTGGCCACAGCGCCCCAGACCCCGACAGCGCTCGGGTCCACAGTGACACTCGTGCCGAGCCCGTCGACAACGACCGCGTTCGTGGCCCAGTCGGTGCCGAGGGACGAGACGATCACGTCGGTGAGCGCGTCCTTCTCGACCAGCGTGGCGCTGAGCCTGGTGGGGACGACCGTCACGGTCCAGGTCCAGCTCTACGAGGCCACACCGACAAGCAACGTCTTCCACGAGATCCCAGGGGCTGAGACCACGTTGGCTCCGCCGCTGACCGGTGTCGACGCCATCGGGACGACGATGTCGGGGATCACGACGGGGCTCGCCATCCCGGTGACGGCGGGATCGAAGCTGATCGAGGTGGCGTCGGCCACCGCCACCGGCGTGACCCTGATCAACACGGTGTCGGGCGCCGTCTCGGTGGGGGTGGGCGCAGCCTGATCGCCTGACCGAACGACCCTGAACTGCACCCGGGGGCCGTGGCGACACGGTCCCCGGTCGCGTCCGGGGACCGGTCGTCCGTGAGGGGTCGGCCGGTCGTTCCGGACCGGTCGTGCCGGACCGGTGGTTCCGGGGCTGGGTGTGCCGGACCGGGCGGTCCGGGCTGGATGTTCTGGGGACGGTTACCCGGTCGCCGGCGCGGTCCGGGCGAGCCCGGCGACGAGGTGGTCCGGGACGGCGTCGTAGTGGTCGGGCTCGGCCCGGAACCGGCCGCGGCCGCCGGTGATGGCGCGGAGGTCGACCGCGTAGTGGGCGAGCTCGGCCGTCGGGACGAGCGCGGTGACGGTCTGCAGGCCGTCGTCGGTGACCTCGGTGCCCTGGATGCGGGCCCGGCGGGTGTGGAGGTCGCCGAGGGCCTCGCCCTGCAGTTCGACGGGGACGGTGACGGTGACCCGCGAGATCGGTTCGAGCAGGACCGGCCCGGCCTCGGCGGCGGCCTGGCGGAAGGCCAGGATGCCGGCCATCTTGAAGGCCATCTCCGACGAGTCGACGGAGTGGTGTTTGCCGTCGTCGACGGTCACCGCGACGTCGACGACCGGGTAGCCGAACGCGCCGCCCTGGGTCATCGCCTCGACGACGCCCTTCTCGACGGCCGGGATGTACTGGCGGGGGATGGCTCCGCCGACGACCTCGTCGTGGAAGGCGAACCCGTCGCCGCGGCCGAGCGGCTCGATCCGCAGGTGGCAGACGCCGAACTGGCCGTGGCCGCCCGACTGCTTCTTGTGGCGGCCCTCGGCGGCGGCCGGGCCGCCGATGGTCTCGCGGTACGGGACGACGACGTCCTCCCGCTCGACGGAGACGCCGAACTTGCGACTGAGCCGTTCGAGGGTCACGGCCAGGTGGACCTCACCGGTGACGCCGAGGATGGTCTGGTGCGTCTCGTCGTCGCGGGAGACCCGCAGCGACGCGTCCTCCTCGCAGAGCCGTTGGATCGCCGACATGAGCTTGTCGTCGTCGTTGCGGGATGCCGGCCGGACGGCGACCGACAGCGGCGGCGGCCCGGGATGCGGGAGCTCGACGACGACCGGTGAGCCCTTCGGCGCCAGCGTGTCCCCCGAGACCGTTCCGGCCAGGCGGGGTACGGCGACGAGATCCCCGGCGACGGCCTCGTCGACGGTCGTCGCGTCGTGGCCGCGCAGGACCTGGAGCACGTGCAGGCGTTCGTCGGCGCGGGTCCGGGGGTTCGTCAGGATGGCGTCGGGCCGGATGGTGCCGGAGAGCACCTTGCAGAGCGAGACCTTCCCGGTGTGGTGGTCCGACAGCGTTTTGGCGACGACGAGGAGCGGCTGGCCGTCGGGGTCGCACGGCACGTCGACCGTGCCCTCGCCGGCCCGGACGGTGACCGGCCGGTGCCGGCCGGCCGGCGGGCAGAGCTCGACGAGCAGGCGGGCCAGCCGGTCGACGCCGACGCCGGTCGCGCCCGAGCAGCACAGCACCGGGAAGACCGCGCCGGCGGCGA
>CAVUYB010000031.1:0-19983 GCA_963745595.1 uncultured Actinomycetota bacterium
ATTTCGGCGGGGCCGAGCATCGAGCTCTCGACGATCCGCACCCCTTCGAGGGGCTTCACTGTCGCCACGTCATCCTCCTCTGGTTGCGACTGGCGGGGCTGGTTCCTGATCCGGGGCTCGGTCCTGATCCGAGGCTCGGTCTTCGAGCTGATCCGAGTATGCCGGCTGTCGGTGGGTCCGGAACGGCGACAGCGGTGCGTCGACGAGCAGGAACCGCGCGAATGCGTCGGTGCGTTCGAGGCAGCGGGCCCACCAGCGGGCCATCGTCGGGTGGGTGCGGCGGCCCCGTTCCAGCTCGGCCCACTGCTCCCACGTCGGGATAGCCCAGAGCACGATGCACTCGGAGTCGTTCGTCATCAACGTCTCCCATGCCCCGGCGAGCTCCCAGCCGAACGCGTCGTACGCCGGTACGGCTTCCTGGCGGAGCATCTCGAGATAGTCGGCCGACGTCCCGGCGGGCACGGTCACCTGCTCGTGGGCGTACGTCTCGCCGGTCACGCCGTCGGCGCACAGTTCGTCGATCGTCCGCGTCCACGGCGCCGGCGCCAGCAACCGGTCCGAGCCGCCGCGACGGAGCCCGGCCGCCTGGGCCCACCACTCGGCCAGGTGCGGGTCCTGCATCCCGGGGCCGCGGCATTCGTGGCGGAACGATGCGGCGAGGCCGTCGAAACCGTCCTCCTCCCAGACGTTGACGACCTCCGGCCAGCGCCGGGTCGAGCCGAGGACGCCCCAGACGCCGTAGCAGCGCTGCTGCCGTTCCTCCTGGGCCCGCGGGCTGAAGTTGGCCGTCATGTGGTGCATGTAGTCGGCCCGGTGGTGGCCGATGATGTCGACGTACTCGTGGATGTACACCTTGTCGTTCACCGTCCAGGCCCCCCGTCGTTACCTTGGCGCCGGCCGTCCCGGTTCACTTCCCGACCGCCCCAACCCGGCGCAGCTCGTCGACCGCGTCGCCGTCGAAGCCGAGCAGTTCGCGGAGGACGTCGTCGGTGTGCTCGCCGAGCAGCGGCAGCGGCCGGTCGGGCCCCTCGACCATCTTCGTCATCTTGATCGGGTTGCCGGCGACGAGCGCTGGCTCGTCGACGCCGTCGGTCCGCGGGATCTCGACGACCATCCGGCGCAGCTTGACGTGTTCGTCGTCGGGAACTTGGGAGCCGGCGTAGCACGGGCCGGCCGGGATGCCGGCCTCGGCGAGCGCCCGAGCGGCGTCGAGGTTCGACAGGTTCTTCGACCAGTCCTCGAGCGCGGGCCGGACGATCGGTTCGTAGGTGTCCGGCCACCGGCCGTCGGCGAACTCGTCCTGCCCGGTCCACTCAGGGTGGCCGAGCAGGGCGGCCAGCCGCTCGAGCTGGTGCGGGCGGGCGATCTGCAGCATGACGAAGCCGTCACCGGTGCGGAACGAGCCGGCGATCACCGGGATGCGGCGCGGCTCGTCGGGCTCCCAGCGGACGCCCATCGACCAGTAGTTGTACGCCAGGTCGAGCAGCGACAGCATCGAGTCGTAGATGGCGATGTCGACGAACTGGCCTTCGCCGGTGACGTCGCGGTGCCGGAGAGCGGCGAGCAGGCCGATGACGGCGTAAAGCCCGGTGCCGGAGTCGCCGGTGCCGCCGAGCGGGTTGATGACCGGGTCCTCGTGGGGCCGACGGGAGTACTCGTACATCCCGCTCATCGCCTCGGCGACGCCGGCGTACGCCGGCCAGTTGGCGTACGGCGACGGGTCGAGCGTGCCGAACCCGGTGATCGACACGTAGATCAGCCGAGGGTTGCCCAGGTCGTCGTAGCCGAGGCCGAACTTTTCCGCCCGGCCCGGGCCGAGGTTTTCGCAGACGACGTCGACCTCGGCGGCGAGGTCGGCGACGAGTTGGCGGCCGCGGTCGGTCGTGTAGTCGACGGCGATGCTCCGCTTGCTCAGGTTGTTCCGGACGAACGTCGCGCCGACGGCCTCGCCGTTCTCCCGTACGATCGCCGGCTTCGACAGCCGGCCGGAGTCGCCGCGCCCGGGCAGCTCGACCTTGATGACGTCCGCACCCAGGCGGGCCAGGAGCTGGGTGGCGAACGGCAAGGCCTGCATCTGCTCCAGGGCCAGGATCCGGATGCCGTCCAGCGGCCGGCCCCAGCGGGCGGCCTCCTGGTTGTGGCTCTCCCCCAGTTTCATCAACCGACCGAGATCCGGCGCCGGGCGATCCGCCAGGCGCCGCCGTCGCGACGGACGGTGTCGTGGTACTGACCGATGCCGGACAGCACCGGCGCGGTCGTCGTGTCGCGGTAGTACAGCCAGTACGAGTCGGCGGTGGCCGTCCCGGCGGGGTCGTCGACGGTGACGATCAGGGTGGTGATGACGTGGCGGGTGGCGCTGCCCGGCCCGGTCACGCCCTCGGCCCGCCGCTGTCGGGCGTCGGCGAGGATGTCGTCCCGACCGTGACGAGGGGCGCTGCCGGGAAACTCCCACACCGCGTCCTCCGTGTACAGCTCCCGACTCTCCTCCAGGTCGCCGCCGTCGGCCACGTGAGCCACCCGGGCGATCAGGTTCCGCACCGCCAGCTCTGCCCGGGTTGCCGCATCGCCCTGCTCCATGTCCCTCCCACCCCTCGTGCCCCCGTCAGAAGATACAGCGCCGCCCGGTCCGAGGGCCCAGGGTGCACCGTACCGGACGAACCTGACGGTCCGTCAGGTACCATCACCGGCGTGCGAGGAATTGTGAGTGCTGCGGCCTACGTCCCCTATCACCGCCTCCGGCGGTCCGCCATCGCCGAGCTGTTCGGCGCCGGCGGCGGCAAGGGCACCCGGAGCGTGGCCGGCCACGACGAGGATACGACGACGATGGGCGTCGAGGCCGGCCGTCTGGCCCTCCGCTCCCGGCCCGGGGCAACGCCCGATGCGGTGTGGTTCGCCACCGCGACGCCGGCGTACCTGGACAAGACGAACGCGGCGACGATTCACGCGGCCCTGCAGCTGCCGGCGGACGTCCCGGCGTTCGACTTCGGCGGGGCGCTGCGCTCCGGGACCGGTGCCCTACAAGCCGCCCTGTCCGGCGGTGGGACGGTGCTCGTCGTGGCGGCCGACCAGCGTGACGGCCTGCCGACGAGCCCCGACGAGTCGTCGGGTGGCGACGGCGCGGCGGCCCTCGTCGTCGGGGACGGCAACGAGGCGGCGCCCGTACTGGCCGAGCACCTCGGCGGGGCGACGGCGACGGACGAGTTCGTCGACCGCTGGCGGGCGCCCGGCCAGTCGAGATCGAGGACGTGGGAGGAGCGGTTCGGCGAGACGCGCTACGTCGCCCTCGGCCGCGACGCGTGGGAGCGGGCGCTGAAGAACGTGGGCCTGACCGCCGGCGACGTCGACCGGGTGGCCGTGTCGGGCATGCACTCGCGGGCTGTGAAGGCCGTTGCCGGCAAGCTCGGTCTGGCCGACGGCGCGCTCGTCGGCGACCTCTCCGGCACGGTCGGTCAGACCGGAACGGCGCACCCGTTGCTGCTGTTGGCCGCCATGCTCGAGGACACGGCCAAGGACGGCGGCGCGGGGAAGGTCATCGCCATCGTCCACCTGGCCGATGGCGCGGACGTCCAGCTCTTCCGGACGACCGACGCCATCGCCGACTGGCGACCGGCCACCCCGGTGACCGCCCAGGTAGCGGCGGGGGCCGAGGTCGGCTACGGCAAGTTCCTGTCGTGGCGGGGCATGACGACGGTCGAGCCGCCGCGGCGACCGGAGCCGTCGCGGGTCTCGTCGACCGCGGCGTGGCGCAACGAAGACTGGAAGTTCGGCTTCGTCGGTTCGCGCGACCGGTCGAGCGGTGCGATCCACCTCCCGCCGTCGCGGGTGTCGATGGTCGGCGGCGCGGTCGACGAGATGGAGCCGGCGCCGATGGCCGACGCGGTGGGCACGGTCGTGACGTTCACGGTCGACCACATGGCGTACTCGCCGAGCCCGCCGACGGTCTTCGCGGTCGTCGACTTCGACGGCGGCGGCCGGTTCCCGCTCGAGCTGACCGACGTCGACGCCGATGCGCTGGCCATCGGCGACCGGGTGACGATGACGTTCCGCCGGCTCTTCACGGCCGACGGCATTCACGACTACTTCTGGAAGGCGGTACCGCGGCGCGACGGTGCCGGGAAGGAGACATAGTGGGTTCGCACGGTGTCCGTGACCGGGTGGCGATCGTCGGGATGGGCTGTACGTCGTTCGGCGAGCGCTGGGACAAGAGCCTCGACGACCTGATCGTCGACGCGGCGGTCGATGCGTACGCGTCGGCCGGCGTCGCCAAGGCCGACGTCGACGCGTACTGGCTCGGCACGGCCCAGGGCGGGATGAGCGGGATCACGTTGGCCCGGCCGTTGCAGCTCGACAACAAGCCGGTGACGCGGGTCGAGAACTACTGCGCCACCGGCTCCGAGGCTCTCCGCGCCGCCGCGTACGCGGTGGCGTCCGGTGCCTACGACGTGGCGATGGCGGTCGGCGTCGAGAAGGTCAAGGACGGCGGCTACCAGGGCCTGAACGCCAGCCCGGTCCCCGGCGACGGGACGGCGCGCACGCTGACCGCGGCGGCCATGTTCTCGATGGTCGCGCCGGCGTACGCCGCCAAGTACGGCGTCGACGACGATGTCATGGCCGACGTGCTGGCGACGATCTCGGCGAAGAACCACTACAACGGCGCCCGGAACCCGCGGGCGCAGTTCCGCCGCGAGGTCTCGAAGGAGACGATCTGCGCGTCGCCCCGGGTGGCCGGCCGGCTCGGCGTCTTCGACTGCGCCGGCGTCGCCGACGGGGCCGCGGCGGCCGTCGTCGTGCGGGCGGAGGACGCGCACAAGTACACGGACAAGCCGATCTACATCAAGGCGCTGTCGTTCGCGGCCGGTAGCGGCGCCGGCCTCATCGACCCGGACTACGACTACACGCACTTCCCGGAGTGCGAGACGGCCGCTCGCGACGCCTACCAGCAGGCCGGGATCACCGACCCTCGCCACCAGCTCGCACTGGCCGAGGTGCACGACTGCTTCACGCCGACCGAGCTCGTCCTGATGGAGGACCTCGGGTTCGCCGAACGCGGCACCGCCTGGAAGGAGGTGCTGGCCGGTGCGTTCGCCCTCGACGGTGACCTGCCGGTCAACCCGGACGGCGGACTGAAGAGCTTCGGTCACCCGGTCGGCGCGTCCGGGCTGCGGATGATGTTCGAGGCGTGGCTCCAGCTGCGTCGCGAGGCACCGCCGGAGCGGCAGCTGACCACCGACCGGACGCTCGCGCTCACCCACAACCTCGGCGGCTACCCCGGCGAGATGGTGGCGTTCGTCTCGGTCGTCGGCTCCGAGCTCAGCTAGTAGCCGCGGAACGCGGTCGATCGTCGCTCGACGAACGCCGCGACACCCTCCTGGGCGTCGGTCGTGGTCATGACGACCTCCTGGGCCATCGCCTCGTCGAAGAGCGCGCCGGCCCGGTCCGAGTCGAGGGCCCGGTTGGCCAGCCGCTTCATCAGGCCGATCGCCACCGTCGGGCCCTCGGCCAGGGTCGCCGCCATCGCCGCCGTCCGGGCGTCGAGCTCGGCCCGGGGGACGACCTCGGTGACGAGGCCGTACTCCTTGGCCTTCGCCGCCCCGACCTTCTCGCCGAGCAGCATCAGCTCCTTCGCCCGCTGGACGCCGCAGAGTCGGGTCAGCAGGTAGGCGGCGCCGCCGTCGGGCACGATGCCCCGCTGGACGAAGACCTCGACGAAGCTGGCCTCTTCGGCCATGACGACGAGGTCGGACGCGAGCGCCAACTGGACGCCGATGCCGGCCGCGGTCCCCGGCACGGACGCGATGACCGGCTTCTGGCAGTCGAGGATGGCCGCCACCAGCCGCTGCACGCCGTAGCCGATCATCTTCATGACCGTCCCGGTCACCGGCTCCGCGGCTGAACGGTTGGCCCGTAGGTCCGCGCCGCCGCAGAAGTGCCGGCCGCCGGTCGCCCCGAGGACGACGACGCGGACGTCGCGGTCCTGGTCGACGTCGCGAAAGAGGTCGATCATCGTGTTGCGCTGGTCCGGCGTCAGGGCGTTCGCCATGTCCGGACGGTTCAGGCGGAGCCACGCCACCCCGTCCTCCACCCGATAGAGAAGATCGCCCCCCAACAGCTCTTCTTCCACGTCGCTCCTTCCGCTCGTTCGGTGGCCGTCAACCTACCCGCTCGGTCGGCCGGC
This sequence comes from uncultured Actinomycetota bacterium, assembly GCA_963745595.1. GTDB lineage: Bacteria > Actinomycetota > Acidimicrobiia > Acidimicrobiales > RAAP-2 > DASZUK01. Next base: position 6,176 of record CAVUYB010000031.1, read on the forward strand.
TCCGGGGCCGACGGCCGTTCAGAAGGCGCGGGGTAGGCCGAGGCGGCGGGCGATCATCCCGGTCGCCACCTCGTTGGTCACCGGTCCGATACGGAACAACCGGGCGTCGCGCCAGTACCGCTGCATGTCCGTCTCGAGCGAGTAACCGAGACCGCCGAGCACCTGGATGCCGAGGTCGGCGGCGCGCACCGCGTAGTCCGACGTCGTCCGCTTGGCGATGTCCGCCTCGAGCCCGTACGGGCGTCCGTTGGCGGCCAGCCAGGCGGCGCGGTACGTGAGCAGCTCGGCCTCGTGCTGCCAGGTGACGATGTCGGCCAGGTGGGCCTGGATGGCCTGGAACTGGCCGATCGGTCGGCCAAACGCCGTGCGCTCACCAGCATAGGCGACCGCGTCTTCGAGCACGCCGTCGATGATCCCGCAGCACAGCGCGGCCAGCAGGATCCGCTCGGTGTCGATCGCCGTCATGATCTGACGCCAGCCGCCGTCGACCTGGCCGAGGACGAGCCGGTCCGGGACGAAGACGTCGTCGAGGACGATCGAGCACGACGCCAGGGCGCGCATGCCGAGCTTCGGGATCGGCGTCACCGTGAGACCGGGAGCCGGGTTGGGGACGAGGAACATCGTCAAGCCCTGCGCGTCCGGTGCGGCCGAACCGGAGCGGGCCAGCACGAGCAGGTGCTCGGCGACGAGCGATCCGGTCGACCACACCTTCTCCCCGGTGAGCGACCAGCCGCCGTCAGCGACGGTCGCCGAGGTCCGCAGCGCGCCGAGGACGTCGGTGCCACCGCCCGGCTCGGTCACCGCCATGGCGATCCGAGCCCGACCGGCCGCCATCGGGGGCAGCAGCGCCTGGCGCTGCTCGTCGGTCCCGAACAACAAGATGGCCTTGGCGCAGAACGCGGTGATCCCCCACATCCACGTCAGGCCGCCGAGCGAACGGGCCAGCTCGCGCTGGAGGAGGACCTGCGTCAGGACGTCGCCACCCTGGCCGCCGTACTCCTCGGGCAGGCCGATCCCGGTGAATCCGGCGTCGCCCATCTTCTGCCACAGCGCCGCCGGGTACTCGAACTCGCGAGCCTCGAGCTCCCGGGCCATGGCCTTGGGGCACTCCCGCTCGACCCAGGCGTGGACGGTGTCACGGAACGCCTGCTCTTCGGGGGTCAGGTCGAAGTCCACGGGCTCTCCTCTGTCGTTGCCAATTGCCGGGCCTGCTCGCGCAGCGCGAACTTCTGGACCTTCCCGGACGCGTTGACCGGGAGAGCCGCGACGAGGTGCACGTACCGCGGGACCTTGTAGTTGGCGATGCGGTCGCGGCACCAGGCGACGACCTCGGCCGGTTCGACGGTGCAACCGGGCCGAGCGACGACAAAGGCCATGCCGACCTCGCCGAGCCGCTCGTCGGGCACCGCGACGACGGCGACCTGGGCGACGTCGTCACGAAGCAGCAGCACCCGCTCGACGTCGGCCGGTGCGACGTTGAAGCCGCCGACGATGAAGACGTCCTTCTTCCGGTCGACCAGGTGCAGATGGCCGTCGGGTTCGAGGTAGCCGATGTCACCGGTGCGCAACCAGCCGTCGGCAACGACGTTGAACCCGGCGATCCAGACCTCGCCGGTGCGGCCCGGCTCGACGTCGACGCCGTCGTCGTCGACGATCCGCAGCTCGATGCCGTCGAGGGCGGTCCCGACGGTCCGGGCGATCGTCGCCGCCGGGTCGGTGCGGCGGCACACGGTCGCGGTGCCGTGCGTCTCGGTCAGGCCGTAGGCCGTGACGACGGATTCGAGCCGCAGCTCCGAGCGCATCCGCTCGACGAGCTCGACCGGCACGGTCGCCGCGCCGGTCACCGACAATCGCAAGGTGCGGAGGTCGAACCGGTCGGCGTCGGGATGGCTGAGGATCGACTGGAACACCGACGGCGGGCCGGGGAGGAACGTGATCCGCTCCTCCGCCACGACGCGTAGGACCGACTCGACGTCGAAGACCGCGTGCGGCACGAGCGTCACGCCGGTGAGGAAGGCGGCGAGCACGCCCGACTTCAGCCCGGACGTATGGAAGAACGGGTAGACGATCAGCTCGCGGTCGCCGGTCCGCAGGCCGACCCGGTCGGTCCACTGCCGGTACGTCTCGATGCTCGCGCCGTGGGTCAGCTCGACCCCCTTCGGCCGGCCGGTCGTCCCGGACGTGAAGATGATGTCGCAGACGTCGGTCGCCCGCAGCCGAGCTTCCCGGGCGCTCACGTCAGGGGTCGACGCGCCGGCGGTCCGGTCGACGAACGCGGCCCATGACGTCGCTCCGGCCGGCGTCGGACCGGCGATCACGACGATCTCCTCGAGATCCGGCAGGTCCGATCCGTCGAGCAACTCGACGTAGTCGGTGTCCAAGAAGTCGGTGACCGTGAACAGCCGCCGGACACCGGTCTGGCGGAGGACGTACGCGGCCTCGTCGCCCTTGAACCGGGTGTTGACCGGTACGAGCACGGCACCGGCCGCGTAGACCGCGAACGACAGGACGATCCACTCCAGCCCGTTCGGCGCCCACAGGCCGACCCGGTCCCCCGGTTCGGTCCCGGACGCCACCAGGGCCCGGGCCCGAACGGCGACGGCCGCCTCGACGTCGACGAACGTCGGCCGAGCGGGCCCCTCGACCACCGCCTCGAGCTCGCCGAACTGCCGGGCCGCGGCGTGGACCACGTCCGGCAGCGTCTGCACGGCTGCACTTTATAAGATGTACAGCGCAGTCTTCCTGGGCGTCTACCATGCGGGACGGTGGTGACAGGCAACGGATCACGAAACCAGCTCCGCCAGCCCCGTTTGGCCGAACTGGTCGCCGGCGCGTTGCGGGACGAGATCCTGAGCGGCCAGCTCGGCGACGGCGACACGCTCCCCCGCCAGGAGGACCTGCTGGCCAGCTTCGGCGTCAGCCCACCGGCGGTTCGCGAGGCGCTGCGCATTCTCGAGACGGAGGGGCTGATCCGCGTTCGCCGAGGCAATGTCGGCGGCGCGGTCGTCCGGACCCCGAGCGCGGAGGGCGTCGCCTACATGGTCGGGCTCGTCCTCCAGTTGCGGCACACGTCACTGGCCGACGTCGGGGACGCGCTGCGGGACATGGAGCCGGTCTGCACCGCGCTCTGCGCCCGCCGGAAGGACCGGCGTCGGACGGTCGTCCCCGTCCTGCGAGCCCTGGTCGACGAGCAGCGGCGGGCCCTGCCGGACACGATCGCCTTCAACCAGGCCAGCCGCCGGTTCCACGAGGCCCTCGTCGCCCACTGTGGCAGCGACACCCTGACGGTCGTCGTCGGCGCGCTCGAGTCCGTCTGGACGAGCCACGAGCACCGCGTCTACGAGCTCGGCCCGGAGCCGGCGATCGCTGCCTGCCGGACCGCCTTGGGGGCCCACGAAAAGCTGGTCGACGCCATCGCCGCCGGCGACGAAGCGAAGGCGGCGGCCGTCACCCGCCGGCACCTCGAGGCGACGCAGACGTTCACGATGCGCCGCGAGGGCCAGGCGACGGTGCGGGCCGAGATCGTCCGGGGCCAACCAACGCCTGAGTAGGCAAACTATATAAGATTGCAGGTATGAGTTTGGCCGTCGTCCTCATGGACCACCCGGCGGCCGATAGCGACGACCTCCTCTTCACGATCGACCGTTCGATGACGGCCGGCGAGGCCCGCCGGGAGGCCCGCCGGATCGCCGGATCGCTCACCGGCATCGGCATCGGCCCCGGCGACGCCGTGGCCGTCAACCTGGCGGACGGGCCGTCGTCGGTCTGCACGATGATCGGGGTCTGGTTGGCCGGCGCGGTGTACATCCCGCTCAACCCGAGAGCGCCCGAGGCGGAGCGGCGGCGGACGGTCGAGTCGACCGGCGCGGCGGCAGTGGTCGACGACGACGGCCCGCGGCGGCGGCCCGGCGACCGGCGCTACGACCCGGCGGTCGCGGTCGTCCTCTGGACGTCCGGGACGACCGGGCCACCGAAGCCGATCGTGCACACGCACGCGGCCTACGCCGCGCTGATCGACCGTGTGCTCGATGCCCTCCGGCCGACCGGCCGGCCGTCGTCGGGACGACCGCCGAGCCCGAACCTCATCCCGACGTCGCTGGCCCTCAACGCCGGCTTCTACAACGCGCTCTTCGGCCTCCGGTCCGGCGCTTCGCTGGTGCTGATGGACCGGTTCGACCCGGCGACGTTCGCCGAGCTCGTCCACCGGCATGCCGTCCGGTCGACCGTCCTCCCGCCGGCGGCGATGGTCGCCCTCGTCGACTCGGCCGACGTCACCGACCTGGCGCCGCTGCGGTACGTCCGCAGCATCACGGCGCCGCTGTCGCCACTGCAGGGCCGCCGGTTCGCCGACAAGTTCGGCGTCACCGTCCTCAACAGCTACGGCCAGGCCGAACTGGGCGAGGTCGTCGGCTGGACGGTCGCCGACGCCCGGGAACACCCCGAGAAGCTCGGCGCGGCCGGACGACCGCACCCGGGCGTACAGATCAAGATCGTCGGCGACGACGGGCAGCCGGTTCCGTCCGGGACGGTCGGGCGGCTGCTCGTCCGACCGGACAGCGCTGGTGACGACCTCGGCGACCGGGTCGACGGCGACGGCTACGTCGACACCGGCGATCTCGCCCGGACGGACGACGACGGGTTCGTCTGGATCGAGGGCCGCGTCGGCGACGTCATCAATCGCGGCGGGAACAAGGTCTTCCCCGACCAGGTCGAAGAGGTTCTCCGACTGTCGCCGGCGGTCGACGACGCGGCGGTCGTCGCCGTCGCCGACGAGCGGCTCGGCGAGGTCCCGGTGGCGCTCATCGTCGCCCACCCCGGGCGCATCCCCGACCCGGCGGCGCTGGAACGGCTGTGCCGCGAGCACCTCGCCCCGTACAAGGTGCCGGTCACGTTCACGGTCGTCGACGAGCTCGCCCGCAACGACGCCGGCAAACTGCTTCGCCAAGAGCTGGGCCGCCAAGAGCTCAGCCGTCGATGGCGGCCCACACGGCCCGCTTGATCGTCGCTAGGACGTCCGGCGGCGTACGGGCGATCCGTTCGGCGACGGCCGCCGCCTCGTCTCGCAGCCGGGCGGGGGGATCGACGACCTGGCCGACCAGGCCGAGCTGGTGGGCCCGGGCCGCGTCGAGCGTTCCGTGCCGGCCGGTGAGCACCATCCGAAAGACCGCCTCGGCCGGCATCCGGCGGGCGAGTCCGATCGCCTCGAACGCGCTGACCTGGCCGACCGAGACGTGCGGATCGATGAAGCGGGCGTCGGCCGCGGCGATGACGACGTCGGCGTCCGCCAAGAAGTGCAGCCCGCCGCCGGCGCACGTGCCGTTGACGGCGGCGATCACCGGCTTGCCGACGCGGTTGTGCCGGGCGGTCAGTCGCAGGTCGGCGTCCCTCGTCTGCCGGGCCTGGAGACGCAACGCGGCTGGGTCGCCGGCGAGCTGGACCATGTCGAGCCCGGTCTGGAAGGCCGGGCCGTTGCCGGTGTTGACGATCACCCGGACGTCCGGGTCGCCGTCCAGCTCGGCCCAGGCGTCGGGCAGCTCGTCGAACATCGTCGCGTCGATCGCGTTGCCGACGCCCGGTCGGTCGAAGACGAGCCAGCCGACCGGGCCGTCCCGCGTCACCTCGAGCGTGCCGTAGCGGCCGCTCACCGCCCGGTCACCGGCCGCCGAAGCGTGGCGGCCGCTTCTCGGCGAACGCGGCGAGCCCTTCCCGGAAGTCCTCGCTGCGCGAGCCGAGCTCCATGGCGAAGCCCTCGTTGCGCAGCTGCTGGTCGAGCGACGCCTGCGCCCCGGCGTGGAGCAGCCACTTCGTCAGCCCGAGCGCGACGGTCGGCCCGGCCGCCAGCGGCTCGACGATCGCCTCGGCCGCGGCGGCGAGGTCGGCGGTCGCGACGGCGCGGTGCACCATCCCCCACGCCGCGGCCTCCGTGCCCGAGACGACCCGGCCGAGCAGCAGCATCTCGCGCGCCCGCACCTCGCCGATCCGGCGGGGCAGGAGCCACGTCGCCCCCGAGTCCGGCGTCAGCCCTCGCTCGGCGAACGGTTCCCACAGCCGGGCGTCGTCGGCGACGACCGTCACATCGGCCGCCAGCACGACCTGCAGGCCGATCCCGGCGACCCACCCTTGGGCGGCGCAGACCACCGGCACCTGGACGGACAGCAGCGACGGGATCAGCCGGTGGGCCTGGACGGGCAGCCGTCGCTGGATGCTCCCGACCCTCGGCCGGCCGGCCTGGCCGGCGTTTCGGCCGACGATGTCGAAGCCGCTGCAGAAGTGGTCGCCCTCGGCGGTGACGAAGATGGCACGCACCGCCTCGTCGTGGCCGGCCGTTTCGACGGCGGCGATGAAGGCGGCGACCATGTCGTCGGTCAGCGAGTTCCGCTTGGTCGGACGGGCCAGCCGGAGCCGGAGGACGCCGTCGGTCAGCGAGACGTCGAGCCCGTCGGTCCCGTCGTACACGATCAGCTCCGGGTGAACCCGGCCGCCACGGCGTCCAGGGTCCCCTGTAGGTCGCCGGCCCGCCCCGGCGGGTCCGGCAGCCGGACCGGTCCGTGCTCTCGGCTCGGGAGGAGCACGGTGGCGTGGCCCGGCGTCGTCACCATCCCGCGCTGGTTGACGGCCCGCAGCTCGAGATCGACCGCCGGCCGGTCGCCGTCGGCCAGGTAGCGTCGGACCACCGTGCCGTCGAGCCACTGCGTGTCACCGACGTAGTTGAACAGCCGGAACTCGCAGTCGAGCTTCCAGAGCCACGCGTCGTCGCCCATCCAGTCGGTACAGAGGTGGACGAGCCACGTCTCGCGCATCCGGCCGTAGTCGAACGTCGTCGGGTTGCCGGACCGCCGGGCGAACTCGGGGTCCCAGTGGACACGCTGCATGACGTCGGGGACGTTCTGGTCGTCGCGGTGGAAGAAGCGCGGGATCCGCCGCCGGTTCTCGTAGGCCAACCGCAGCGGCTTGACCCCGTAGAGGCCCATGCCCATCCCGACATGCCAGCACACGATGTCGGTCACGGTCAGCGGTCCCTTGACCATCGGGCCGACGACGTCGCCGACGGCGACGTCCTCGTACCACCGCGGCTCGCCACCGCGCCGCGCCTCGCTGGCGTACTGGGCGTCGATCCGCTCGATCTCGTCGTCGTCGTAGCGGGCTGGCTCGACCGCGTCGTACTTCTTGCGTTCCCGGGCCTTCGCCCGTTCGGTCCGGACCATCAGCCGGTACTGACCGGCCAGCACGTTCCCGTCGTCGTCCCGGAAGACCTCGCCGGTCCACTCGTGGACCGCCCGGCCGGCGAACTCGCTCGGCTTGTCGAGCACGCCGACGAGGGCGTTGCGGCGGAAGCAGCGGACGCCCGGCCGGAGCGGCGACCACCACTCGCGGGCACTAGCCGAGTAGAACGCGTGGACGCCGCGCAGTGGGTCGCCGCGCATGAGCTCCCGATGCCCGTCCGCCACGTCGGCGATCTCGTTCTCGCCGATCAAGGTGTCCCCGCCGACCAGCGGTGGCGGGGCCAACGAGCCACCCCACCGGGACGCCGACGCGTACGCCGGGTCGGTCCAGAGCGGGTTGTCGTCGCCGTAGGCGATCGCGACGTTGCGGAACGAGTCGACATCCGGCCGCCGGTAGTGCGGGGGCATCGGATGCGGGACCGGGATGCCGATCCGCTGGCGGAGCCGGGCGACGCCCTCGTCCGTGATCGCCGGTTCCGCCATTCTGTAAACTTTAGCGAGGTTGGCCACCACCGCCCGGGCTGTCCCCACCGGCGATCTGAGCGGCCAACTCGCCCTCCTGGCGGTGCTCGTCGCCGAGGACCGCCCGGTCGACGAGCAGTCGTCGCAGGTAACGGTGGGCATCGCACTCCCACGTGTGGCCGATGCCGCCGTGGACCTGGATGACGGCCTCGCCGACCTGCCGGGCCACCCGGCCGACGTACGCCTTCGCCACCCGAGCGACCTCAGCGCCGGCGGCCTCCTCAGGATGGTCGACCGCCCAGGCGGCGTAGTACGTGATGCTCCGGGCCGCCTCGACACTGACGTGCTGCTCCGCGCAGAGATGCTGGATGGCCTGGAACGATCCGATCGGCTGGCCGAACTGCCGGCGTTGGCCGGCATAGGCGACGGCCATCGCCAGCGCACCGGTCATCGCCCCGACGATGTCCGCACTGACGAGGACGAGGCCGAACGACCGCCACCGTTCGAGCCCGACGGCATCGACGGCACCGCCGATCGGCCGGGGCTCGCCGGTCAGCTCGGCGACCACCCGCGACAGATCGGCCGACCCGGCGACTGGCGGCCCGACGTCGACCGCCACCGGCCGACCGCCGTCCAGTCCCACCGCCGCCGATGCCCCCAAGGCGTCGAAGGCCATCGCGGTCCCGGCGGCCCCGAAGGCGCCCGCGGCCCCGAGAGCGGCACCGGCGACGTCACCGAGGGTCCCGTCGAGGGCGATCGTCGCCCGCCCGCCGCCGTCAGCTGTGCTCCGCCCGTCCCCCTCATCGCCCGTCCGGGCCACCCGGAGCAGCTCGACGGCCAGCAGCGGACCGACGAGCGGGATGGCCGATGCCGCCCGCCCGAAGGCTTCCGCGCACAGCACCGCGTCGACCACTGACGCGCCGCCGGGCCCGGAGTCGGCCCGCATCGCGACGAAACCGCTCTCGTCCAACGCCCGCCAGGCCCGGTCGGCATCGACGTCGCCGGCGTCGCCGGACAGGCCGGCGGCGACCCGCCCAGCCGTCTCGGCGAGCAGGCTCTCCTCGTCGTTCAGCGTCGCGTCCATGCGATACTGCGACGGTGGATTTCGGCGACACGGCCGACGAGGCGGCGTTCCGGGACGAGCTGCGGCGGTGGATCGACGATCAGCTCCCGTTCGCACCTCTGCCGGACGGCGACGCCGAACGGATGGCTCGGCTCGGCGAGTGGCAGCGCCGGCTGTTCGACGGCGGCTGGGCGGCCGTGTCGTTCCCCGAGGCCTACGGTGGCCGCGGTCTCGGTCCGGTCTACGAGGCGATCGTCCTCGACGAGCTCGGGTCGGCCGGCCTGCCGTCGGCGTGGCACTACGGCTACATCGCCCGGGTCATCCTGCTGTACGGCACCGAAGCGCAGCGGCAGCGGTTCCTGACGCCGGCGTTCAGCGGCCAGGACCGGTGGTGCCAGGGGTTCAGCGAACCGGACGCCGGCTCCGACCTGGCGTCGCTCACCACCCGGGCCGAGCGGGCCGGCGACGACTACGTCGTCAACGGCCAGAAGGTCTGGACGTCCGAAGCCCACTGGGCGGACTGGTGCCTGTTGCTCGCCCGGTCGGAGCCGGACGCACGGGATCACGACGCGATGTCGTGCTTCCTCGTCCCGATGACGACGCCGGGCCTGACCGTGCGGCCGTTCCGGCAGATGACGGGGAGCATGGAGTTCGCCGAGGTCTTCTTCGACGACGTCCGCGTGCCGGCGGTCAACCGGGTGGGCGACGCCGGCGACGGCTGGCGGATCGCCATGTCGACGGTCTCGTTCGAGCGGGGACCGGCCGACGTCGGCTTCCTGGCCGACCTGCGCCGCGGCCTGGGCTCGCTGACCGACGCGGCCGCCGACGGTCGGCTGCGTGACGACGGCATACGGCTGGCCCGGTCGTCCGTCGACCTCCAGGTCCTTCGGGCCCACATCCTCCGCACGCTGTCCCGGCGGGCCAAGGGTCTCGGCTCGGAGACGGAGGTCTCCGTCGACAAGCTGTTGATGGTCCGCACCGAGCAGGCGCTGGCCCACACGACGATGGACCTGCTCGGCACCGGACCACTGCTCGGCCGGCATCCGGCCGAGCTCCACGAATACCTGTGGTCCCGGGCGGCGAGCGTCTACGGCGGCTCGCAGGAGATCCAGCGGACGATCGTCGCCACCCGGCTGCTCGGCCTGCCGAGAGGATGACGACGCTCGCTCGTGAAGTCCCGCCATCGGTTATAACTTTATATGTATAGACGGGGTCCTCGGCGGGCCCGGCGGGCGAGGGGTAGATGTACGAGCATCTGAAGGTCGAGCGCCACGGACCGGTCGGCTGGCTCATCAACAACCGGCCGGACCAGCTCAATGCCATGAACGCCGCCATGCGCGACGAGTTCGCGTTGGCCTGGCGGGAGCTCGACGACGACCCGGCGGTGCGGGTCATCGTCCACACCGGCGAGGGCCGGGCGTTCCAGACGGGAGTCGACGTCACCGAGGTGGCCGTCGACGGCGTCGGCATGGAGCGTTACCGGGAGTCGCTGGAGACGTTCGACCTCCACTTCACGGCCTGGCACCAACAGGTCTGGAAGCCGGTGATCACGGCGGTCAACGGCATCTGCGCCGGCGGCGGCTTCCACTGGGTGGCCGACGCGGACATCGTCATCGCCGCCGCTGACGCCCAGTTCTTCGACCCGCACGTCTCCGTCGGTCAGGTCGTCGCCATCGAGGCCATCGGACTGCTCCGCAAGCTGCCGGCCGAAGCCGTCCTGCGGATGGCGTTCATGGGGCGCTACGAACGGATGTCGGCGCAGCGGGCCTACGAGCTCGGCATGGTCAGCCAGGTCGTCGACCCGCCGGACCGGCTCCGCGAGGCCGCCCAGGAGCTCGGTGAGACGATCGCCCGGAACTCCCCGGCCGCCATGGCCGCCACGAAGCGGGCGCTCTGGGGGGCGTTCGAGATGGGCCTCACCGACGCCTGCCGGGCCGGCGCCCGGGAGCTCGTCGGCCTCTGGGGCCACCCCGACCAGCAGGAGGGCCCCCGAGCGTTCGCCGAGAAGCGGCCGCCGCAGTGGCAGGACCTGTAACGGTCGGTCAGCTCCGCGGCACGTCGCGCCAGACCGTCGACCGGAAGGGGTCCGGCTCCCGAGGCAGCCCGAGGACGCGCTCGCCGATGACGTTCTTGTTGACCTCGGTCGTGCCGCCCTCGATCGTGTTCGCCCGACTGCGCAGCATCCCCCGGACCTCGGCGGGCAGGCCGGCGCCGTACCCGTCCGCGCCGGCCGCCGGCTCGCCAGGTACCCAGGCGACGGCATCGAGGCCGAGCAGATCGACCGCGAGCAGCTGCGCCCGCTGGTTCAGCGCACCCTGGTGCACCTTGCCGATCGAGCTTTCCGGTCCCGGCGACCGTCCGGCGCGGACCTGGGCCCGCACCCGCTGGTTCGTCCAGTCACGGATGCGCTCCTCCGCGTAGAGCCGCATCAACGTCTGGCGGACGAGCGGGTCGTCCCACCGCCGTCGGCCGTCCGTCGCCGGCCGTCGAGCCAGGGCGACGAGGTGCTCGACACCGCGGCCGCCGATCCGGTCGACGCCACCGGACCCCGCGCCGGACACCATCTGGCGCTCGCCCGACAGCGTCGCGTTGGCCACCGCCCAGCCCTCGCCGACCTCGCCGATCCGCTGGCCGTCGGGGACGCGGACAGCGGTCAGGAAGACCTCGTTGAACTCGACGTCGCCACCCATATGACGGAGCGGCCGCACGTCGACGCCCGGCGAACGGAGGTCGACGACGAAGTACGTCAGCCCACGGCGCTTGGGCACGTCCGGATCGGTCCGGGCCAGCAGGACGGCGAGGTCCGACCGGTGGGCCCACGTCGTCCAGACCTTCTGGCCGTCGACGACCCAGTCGTCGCCGTCGCGGACGGCCCGGGTGGCCAGCGACGCCAGGTCCGAGCCGGCACCGGGCTCGCTGAACAGCTGGCACCACCGCTCCTCGTTGCGGACGAGCGGCGGCAGGTACCGGCGTCGCTGCGCCTCGGTACCGTGGGCGAACAGCGCCGGCGCCACCAGGTTGAGGCCGAGCGGGTTGAGCCGACCGAGGTGGTACGGCGCCAGCTCGGCGTCGATCCGACGCACGGTGGCGGCCGCCAGGTCGAGGCCCCCGTAGTCGGTCGGCCACCCGGGCACGGCGAGCCCGGAGGCGGCGAAGACCGGGTACCACGCCTCGTACTCGGACCGGCTCCGCACCCGGCGGACGGCCGCCGCGCCACCTTCCTGCCCGGCGGCCACCCACGCGGCCGGTACCCGGTCGACGACCCATCGGCGGACGGCGTCGACGACCGCGTCGACCGGGTCGTCGGGCCCGACCGGCAACCGATCGTCCGGCCGGTAGGCGGGCGGGACGGGACCCGGTGCGCGCGTTGTCGGCGCGGCAACTGGCGGGGCGGCGGCTGGGGCCACGACCGATCGGGCCCAGCCGAGATCGACCTTGCCGGACGGGCTGCGCCGGACCGCGTCGACCTCGACGAATGTCTTCGGCAGCTTGTAGCGGGCCAGCCGGTCGGTGCACGTCGCCCGCAGCCGGTCACGGTCGAGCGTGGCCCCCGGCTCGGGCTGGACGAGAGCGACGACCTCGCTCCCCCACCGTTCGCTCGGTCGACCGACGACGACGACGTCGCGCACGGCCGGGTCGGCCCGTACGGCGGCCTCGACCTCCTCGGCGAAGACCTTCTCGCCGCCGGTGTTGATCGTCGTCGCGTCCCGTCCGAGCAGCTCGATGCGACCGTCGGCCAGCAGGCGGGCCCGGTCGCCGGGGACGGCCATCCGTTGGCCGTCGACCGTCGGGAAGGTGCGGGCGGTCCGCTCGGCGTCGCCGAGGTAGCCGAGCGGCACCCGACCGGACCGGGCCAGCCACCCGACACCGTCGTGGTCCGGCGCGAGCACGCGGGTCATCGTCTCGTCGACGACGCACGTCCCCGGCGTCGGCTGGAAGCTGGGCGGGAGCCCGGTCCCGTCGGTCGTGAAGACCTCGGCCTGCGGGCCGGCCTCCGACGAGCCGACGGTGTCGCGGACCCGCAGACCAGGGAGCCGGCGTCGCAGCTCCTCGACGGACGCGGGCGAGAGGGCGGCCCCAGACGACGCGACGGTGGTCAGCGACGTCAGGTCGCGGGGCCGGCCGCCGACGGCGTCGAGCAGCGGGCGGGCGAACGCCTCGCCGGCGATCACGAGCAGCGTCACCCGTTCGGCTTCGATGGTGTCGAGCACATCCGCCGCGTCGTAGCGATCGACGACCGGCGGGACGACGACCGATCCGCCGGCGTGGAGAGCCTGGAACGCCACCCATTGGCCGGTGCCGTGCATGAACGGCGCGGCGGACAGGGCGCGGGGTCCGGGCCGGGCGACCGCGGTGTCGACGATCTCGTCGATCGACCGCCACTCGCGCCGTTCTCGGAAGTTCCACCCGCCCATCGCGGCGACGAAGACGTCGGCCTGGCGCCACAGGACGCCTTTCGGCTGGCCGGTCGTCCCGCCGGTGTAGAGCGTGTAGAGGTCGTCCGGCGACCAGTCGACCGGTGGGCGAGCCGGGCTGGCGCCGGCCAGTGCGGTTTCGTAGTCGACCGCGCCCGGCAGCAACGGCTCCGCCGGCCCACCGCCGGCGGCCACCTGCAATAGGAGCGGCCGCTGCGGCAGTTGGTCGACGACCGCGGCCAGTCGCGATGCGAACCGACCGTCGAAGACGATGGCCCGCGGCGCCATGTCGCCGAGTAGCTGGAGCAGCTCGGCTTCGACGTAGCGGTAGTTCACGTTGCCCGGGATGGCTCGGGCCTTGAAGGCGCCGAGCATCGCCTCGAGGTACTCATGGCCGTTGAAGAGGTAGAGCGCGACCGAGTCCTGGCCGCTCTCGTACGGCGCCAGCTCCGACCGGGCCGTCCGGACGGTCACGCCGGCGTCGAGCAACGCGTTGGCCAGTCGCCGGCTCCGGTCGGTCAGCTCGGCCCAGGTGAGCCGGCGCTCGGCCGTGACGATCGCCTCACGGGCGCCCAACCGCTCGGCCAGGGCTTCCTGCACCTCCGCCAGGTTGCCCTCCATCGCCCTCCATCGTCGCCGGCCGGC
>CAVUYB010000032.1:0-96734 GCA_963745595.1 uncultured Actinomycetota bacterium
TCGCCGCCTGCGTCGCCTTCCTGGCCGCGGTGGCGCTCGCGCTCGTGAAGGCCGGGAGCGCCCACGGCGGCATCAAGGCCTACTTGATCAGCGTCGCCGTCCTGACCGTCGCCCTGTCGTGGGCGATGGTCCACACCGTCTTCACCCTCCGCTACGCCCGGCTCTACTACGCGCCGCCGGCCGGTGGGATCGACTTCAACGAGACCGATCCGCCCGGCTACGTCGACTTCGCCTATCTCGCGTTTACGCTCGGCATGACGTTCCAGGTCTCCGATACCGACCTCACGGCCAAGCCGGTCCGCCACCTGGCCCTTCGCCACGCGCTGATCTCCTACCTCTTCGGCGCGGTCATCCTCGGGCTCGCCATCAACGTCGTCGCCAGCTTTTTCGGCTGAGTGGCGCCCGCCCCGCCCGCCCGGCCCCGCCTGCCCCGCCGTGCCGGGTGCGGGTCGAGCAGGACCGGCCGGACTTCACAGCGGGCCCACAGCGGGGCCACAGCGGCTGGGGAGCCGGTCGTGGGAACCTGGGCCGCGAGGAGGTGTTCCCGATGGCCGACGATTCGCCAGCGCGCCGCATCCTGGTCGTCGACGACGAACCGTCGATCGTCGACTCGGTCTCGACGTCGCTGCGCTACGAAGGGTTCGACGTCGACGAGGCGACGACCGGGCGCCGCGCCCTGGCCATGGCCCAGGACCACCCGCCGGACCTGATCGTGCTCGACGTGATGCTGCCGGACCTCGACGGGCTCGAGGTCACCCGGCGGCTCCGGGCCGACGGCATCCGGACGCCGGTGCTCTTCCTCACCGCCCGCGACGCGCTCGACGACAAGCTGGCCGGCCTGACGATCGGCGGTGACGACTACGTCACGAAGCCGTTCTCGCTGGCCGAGGTCATCGCCCGCATCCGCGTCATCCTCCGACGATCGCTCGGTGACGAGCCGGACGACGGCGTCCTCCGCTTCGCGGACCTCGAGATGGACGAGGCGTCCCACGAGGTCCGCCGCGACGGCCAGCCCATCCAGCTGACCGCCACCGAGTTCAACCTGCTGCGGTACTTCCTGCTGAACCCCCGGCGCGTCCTGTCGAAGCCGCAGATCCTCGACCACGTCTGGCACTACGACTTCGGCGGCGAGCCGAACGTCGTCGAGACGTACGTGAGCTACCTGCGCAAGAAGCTCGAGCGCCACGGGCCGCCGCTCATCCACACCATCCGCCTCGTCGGTTACACGCTGCGCGAACCGGCCGCGGCGCGGTAGATGTCCCTGCGCAGCCGGCTCGTCCTGGCCGTCGCCGCCATCGCCGTCGTCGCCCTGCTCGCCGCCGACGTCGCGACGTACTCCGCGCTCCGGTCGTTCCTCTACAGCCGGACCGACCAGGCGCTCCAGCAGTCCGCGGCGTCGTTGCCCCTCGGCATCGGCCGCCAACCCGTCGGCGGGCAGAGCGGGCTCGGCGGCCAGGCGGCGGCTGGCGGCACCGAGCCGAACGGGAGTCGCCAGCCGCCGCCGGTCGTCCAGACCCATGCTCCGGGCGCGTTCTTGGAGGTCCGCAACGCCGACGGCGACGTCGTTCTCGGGCCGTTCGCCGAGCACCAGCAGGGCGGGAAGGCGTACTCCCCGAAGTTGCCCGCGCACTTCACCGGCTTCTCGGCGGCCACCGCCGGCAACCCGTCGGAAGTCTTCCTCACCACCCCGTCGACGGTGGCCGGCGGCCCGTCGTTCCGGGTGCTCGCCGTCCGCCAGACCAACGGCGACGTCCTCGTGCTCGGTGCCTCGCTGAGCGACACGCAGAGCACGCTGAACCAGCTCGTGCTGATCGAGGCCGTCGTCACCGGCGCCGCGCTCGTCGCGGCCGTCCTGCTCGGCCTCTGGCTCGTCCGGCTCGGGCTCCGCCCGCTGGCCGACGTCGAGGACGACCGCCGAGCGAATCGCCGCCGGCGAGCTCGACCAGCGCGTGCCGGGGGAGAACGACCGTACCGAGGTCGGCCGGTTGGCCCGGACGGTCAACGTCATGCTCGCCCGGATCGAAGAGGCGTTCGCCCAGCGCGACGCCACCGAGGCCGAGCTACGGCTGTCCGAGGAGCGGTTGCGGCGGTTCGTCGCCGACGCCTCCCACGAGCTCCGCACGCCGCTCGCCGCGGTCTCCGCCTACGCGGAGCTGTTCGAGCGCGGCGCCCGCGAGCACCCCGACGATCTCGGCCGGGTGATGACCGGCATCCGCGGCGAGACGGCGCGGATGGGCCGGCTCGTCGAGGATCTCCTCCTCCTGGCCCGGCTCGACGAGGGGCGGCCGATCGAGCGCCAGCCGGTCGAGCTCCTCACCCTGGCCGCCGACGCCGTCGAGACCGCCACCACCGTCGGTCCGGGCTGGCCGGTGCGCTTGGACGCGGATGAGCCGGTCGAGGTCGTCGGCGATGCCGCCGGCCTCCGCCAGGTGCTCGACAACCTGCTCGCCAACGTCCGCGCCCATACGCCCGAGGGCACCGCGGTCACCGTCCGCGTGGCCCGCCAGGGCGACGAGGCCGTCGTCGAGGTCGCCGACCGCGGACCCGGGATGACCGACGACGAGGCCACCCACGCGTTCGAGCGGTTCTACCGGGCCGACCCGTCCCGCTCCCGGGCGCACGGCGGCACCGGCCTCGGCCTGTCGATCGTCGCCGCCATCGTCGCCGCCCACGGCGGTCGTGTGACTGCCGCGTCGGCCGTCGGCGAGGGGACGACGATCACCGTCCGGCTGCCGCTCGACCGGGCGTCGGCCGTCGCCGACGCGCCCCCGGCCGACGGGTTTGGCGTCGGAGCGGTCGTCACCGACTGATCACTCGCCCAGCTGATCACTCGCCCGACTGATCACTGGCCCAGCGCGGCCTGCAGGTCCCGGACGTGCTCCTGGGTCTGCTCCAGCAGCGGTCGGAGCGCCTCGGCCACGTCGGCCAACCCGAGGTCGTTGGCCTGGGCGAACCGTTCCCGGTAGCGGTCGAGCTGGTCCTGCTCCAACCGCAGGTCGGCCTGGAGCGCCGATCGGCTGTCGTCGGCGGCGACGGCTGTGGCGACCGTCGTCGTCGGTGAGCCGCCGAGGAAGGACACCTGGGCCGCCAGGATCTGGGCGTGCCCCAGCTCCTGAGTCAGGTGGCGTTTCAGCTCGTCGACGATGCTGAGGTACTCGGCCCCGGTGATCGTGGCGACATGGTTCGTGTACTGGACGATCGACTGGTACTCGGTCGACAGATCCTGGTTGAGCATCTCCACGAACCCCTTGGTGTCCATCGGGCCTCCTCGCCTTGGCGGTGTCTTGGTGTTCCCCCCTGCTCTACCCGTTGCCGGTCGGGGCAACCTGTGCGGCCGGGCCCAGCCCGGGCACAGCCGGCCGTAAGGAACCGACCGCAAGCTCGGACCATGAGCACCGTCGAAGCCGTCGCCAGCCACCGGGCGAGCCGCGAACGGCCGCCGAGCGTCGAGATCGTCGTTCCCGTCTACAACGAGGAGGCCGAGCTCGAAGCGAGCATCCTGCGGCTCCGCTGGTTCCTCGACACGTCGTTTCCCGTTCGACGCCACCGTCACCGTCGCCGACAACGCCAGCACCGACCGTACGTGGGAGATCGCCGCCGGCCTGGCTCGCCGGGTGCCCGGTGTCCGGGCCGTCCACCTGGCCGAGAAGGGCCGCGGCCGGGCGCTGCGGGCCGCCTGGATGGCCAGCGACGCCACCGTCGTCGCCTACATGGACGTCGACCTGGCCACCGGGCTCGACGCACTGCTGCCGCTGGTGGCGCCGCTCCTGTCGGGGCACAGCGACGTCGCCATCGGCACCCGGTTGGCTCGCGGCTCGCGGGTCGTCCGCGGACCGAAGCGGGAGCTGATCTCCCGGGGCTACAACCTCGTCGTCCGGGCCGCCCTGCACAACGGCTTCTCCGACGCCCAGTGCGGCTTCAAGGCCGTCCGGACCGACGTCGCCCGCGCCCTGCTGCCGATGGTCGAGGACGAGACGTGGTTCTTCGACACCGAGCTGCTCGTCCTGGCCGAACGGCACGCGCTGCGCATCCACGAGGTCCCGGTCGACTGGATCGACGACCCCGACTCACGGGTCGACATCCGGCAGACCGCGGTCGACGACCTGCGCGGCGTCTGGCGGCTGATGCGGTCTCGGCCGGTCCGGGACCCGCGGTCCGGCCGTTCCGCCTCGGCCGTCGGTGCGCGACCGGACCCGGGTGGTTCTCCGTTGGCCCGGTTCGCCGGGGTCGGGCTGGTCAGCACCGTCGCCTACCTCGTGCTCTACCTGTTGCTCCAGGGCCCGCTGCTTGTCGCCACCGGTCTGGCCGGGTTGGTGCGGTTCGTCCTGCTGCGGGCCTGGGTGTTCCGGGCCCACCGCCGGTCGACTACGGCGCTCCCAGGGCGGTGATGACGTCGTCGACGGTCGTCAGCGTGGCGACCAGCGCGATCGACGTCCCGAGCACCGCCGCCGCGTAGTCGGCCGGGACACCGGCGACCGCATCGGTCGGCACGGCCACCTGGTAGCCGAGGTTCACCGCCTCGATGCACAGGCCGAGCACGCCGAGGTTGACGGAGACGCCGGTGACGACGAGCACGCGGACGCCGAGGTTGCGCAGCGTCGCGTCGAGCGACGTGCCGATGAACGGGGAGACGCCGTGGACCCGGGCGCTGACGACGTCGCCGGCGTCCGGCCCGAGCTCGGGGACCAGCTCGGTCGCCGGCGTCCCGGCGAGCAGGTGGTCCGGCCGGCGGAGCACGGCCGAGTGGAGCGGCGTGTTGACGACCGTCCCGACCCGGTCGGCCCGGAACTCGGCCGTGCAGTGGACGACCGGCAGGCCGGCCCGGCGCGCCGCGTCGAGCAGGCGGGCGGTGTTCGCCACCGTCCCCGCCGCCTCGGCCGCCTCGGCCAGTTGGGGGAACGATGCCAGGTCGCCCATGACCCCCCGCTGCAGCTCCATCGTGAGCACCGCGGTCGGCCAGTCGTCCGGCGGCCTGTTCGGCGCCCCGCCCGGCGGCCTGTCCGCCCGTCCCCCGGTCAGGCCCCCTCTGATCAGGCTCTGGCCGGCGAGGAGGGAGCGGAGGTCGACGGGCACGTCAGGGCGACCCGCCGGCGACGACGTCGTTGGCCCACCGGTAGTCCGGCTTGCCGCTCGGCGAGCGCTGGATCGTCTCGACGGTGTGGAGCCGCCGCGGCAGCTTGTACCCGGCGATCGCCGTCCGGCAGTGGGCCTGGATGGCCTCGAGGTCCGGGTGCCGGCCGGGCCGGGGCTGCACGATGGCCGCCACCGTCTGGCCCCACCGCTCGTCCGGCGCGCCGACGACGATGGCGTCCATGACGTCGGGGTGCGAGCGGACGGCCGACTCGACCTCCTCGGGGAAGATCTTCTCGCCGCCGGAGTTGATGACGACCGAGCCGCGGCCGAGCAGCGTCACCGAGCCGTCCTCCTCGACGGTGGCGAAGTCGCCCGGCATGACGTACCGGGTGCCGCCGACGGTGATGAACACCTCCGCCGTCTTCACCGGGTCGTTGTAGTACCCGAGCGGGATGTTGCCGGACCGGGCGATCTTGCCGATCGTCCCCGAGCCCGGGACGACCGGCTGCAGGTGCTCGTCGAAGCACGACCGTCGCACCGAGGATGTGCACCGTCGGCCCGCTCTTCATGGCGGTGTTGTCCTTCGAGACGATCGTCATGCCGTTGTTGCCGCTCTCCGACGACCCGACCGCGTCGGTGATCAGGATGTTCGGCAGGTGGGCGAAGAACTCGTCCTTGACCGGGGCCGAGAACAGGGCGGCCGACGAGACCACCGCGATCAGCGACGAGAGGTCGTAGGCCGGCCCCGGCTCGTCGAGCGTCTCGACGAGCGGCTTGGCCATCGCGTCGCCGGTGACCATCAGCGAGTTGACCTTCTCCTGCTCGATCAGCTGCCACACCTCGTGGGGCTCGAACTTGGCCATCAGCACGATCTTCGCCCCGACGAAGCTCTGGCCCATGACCGCCCACTGGGTCGCCCCGTGCATCAACGGGGCGATCGGCAGGTGGGTGATGACGCCGTTGCGGCCCTTCTCGACCATCTCCTCCGGCTTCTCGGCCCGCGTGTTCGTCATCGGGTCGACGCCGCCGCCGAGGGCGTAGAAGACGTCCTCGTGCCGCCAGACGACGCCCTTGGGCATCCCGGTGGTGCCGCCGGTGTAGAGGATGTACAGGTCGTCGGCCGACCGGGGACCGAAGTCCCGCGCCGGGCTGCCCGCGGCCATCGCGTCCTCGTAGCGAGCCGCCCCCGGCGGGTCCGCCTCGCCGGTCCCGTCGTCGATGACGAGGACGTGCTGGACCGTCGGCAGCTCCGGCAGCAGCGCGGTCACCCGGGGGGCGAACTCTCGCTGGTGGACGAGCGCCTTCAGGTCCGCGTTCGTGAACAGGTACCGGAGCTCGTCCTCGACGTACCGGTAGTTGATGTTGATCCAGACGGCCCGCAGCTTGAAGACCGCCCACGCCGTCTCGACCCACTCGACGCTGTTGTAGGCGTAGATGCCGACGTGGTCGCCGGGGCCGATGCCCTGGGCGGCCAGGTGATGGGCGAGCCGGTTGGCCCGGGCCTCCAGCTCGGCGTACGTGCGCCGCTCACCGTCGGCCACCAGGTACTCCCGGTCGCCGAACGCGTCGACGGCCGCTTCGAACAGGTCTGCGAGATTGAACTCCATCGGGGGATAAGTAGAACAGGTTCTCGTCAGCCCGGCAACACTCTGGGGCCTGGCGGCGCGCGCCGTCGGTCAGCCGGGCAGGCGGCCGGTGGGCACGACCGGCCCGGCGTCGCCGAAGCCCTGGCGAATGCCCTGGCCGGCCCGCCGGGTGAGCTGCTCGGGCTCGTAGAGCATCCAGTACGCGTTCCGGGCGTGCTTGCGGGCCCGGTCCCGGCAGACCCCGGCCAGGACGACCGGGTCGTCGGCCTCGTCCTCGTGGACGAAGACCTCGAGGATCGGCGTGCTCGTCATCAGCTGGGCCAGCATGATCCCCGACGACGCCTCGTGGGCGCACGTCTTGTCGACCGCTTCCTTGCCCGGCATGCCGAGGACGACCGCGATCCGGCAGTCCTCGTCCTCGATCAGCCGCTTGGCCGCCACCGCCAGGTCCTTGAACCCCGGCACGGTCTGGTGGAGCACCTCGAAGCGCTCGCCGTGGCCCGGGCACCCGGCCAGCTCGTCGAGCGCCTCCGCCCCCATGTCGTAGCGGGCGAACATCGTGTCGACAACCGCGATTCGGTCCATGCCGAGGACGATACCGGCCGGCCGGCCCCGGCTCGCCGCCGAGCGGGCTCCGTTCGCCGCCGGTCGGGCACAGCCGCAATGGACCGCGGCCGCCCGGTGGTCGAGAATCGGGGCCGTGGAGCCCGAGACGACCGGCGATCCCCAGGCCACCGGCGATGCTCAGGCCACCGGCGACCCCAGGACGGCGGCGTCGTGGGTGGCGCGGGACGCCGGCGCCGTCTGGCACGGGTTCACGCAGATGGCGGCCTACGCCGACAACGCGCCGCTGGTCATCGAGCGAGCGGAGGGCCGCGAGCTGATCGACGTCGACGGCCGCCGCTACCTCGACGCGATCTCGTCGCTGTGGGTCAACACGCTCGGCCACCGCGTCCCGGAGCTCGACGCCGCGCTGGTCGAGCAGGTCGGCAAGATCGCTCACTCGACGATGCTCGGCCACGGCAACGCCGTCGTCGTCGAGCTGGCCGAGGCCCTGCGGGACGTCGTGCCGGT
The DNA here is from genome assembly GCA_963745595.1 of uncultured Actinomycetota bacterium. Taxonomy (GTDB): domain Bacteria; phylum Actinomycetota; class Acidimicrobiia; order Acidimicrobiales; family RAAP-2; genus DASZUK01. Next base: position 7,734 of record CAVUYB010000032.1, read on the forward strand.
CGACGACGCGCACGTCCTGTTCGCCGCCGACGGCGCGGTCGCGGTCGAGCAGGCGCTCAAGATCGCCTTCCAGTACTGGGTCAACCGGGGCGAGCCCGGACACCATCGGTTCCTCGCCCTCGGCGACGCGTACCACGGCGACACCGTCGGCGCGCTGTCGGTCGGCGACGGTGGCGTCTTCTCGGCCGCGTTCGATCCGCTGTGCTTCCCGGTCCTGCGGACCCCCGGCTACGCCGACCCGGGCTGGGCGGCCAAGGCCCGGGCGGCGATCGCCGCCCACGCCGGCGAGCTCGCCGCGGTGGTGATCGAGCCGCTCGTCCAGGGCGCGTCGGGGATGTGGTGCGCCGAGCCCGACGACGTCGCCTCTCTCGGCGACGCCTGCCGCGACGCCGGCGTCCTGTTGATCTGCGACGAGGTGGCGACCGGCTTCGGCCGCACCGGCACCCTCTTCGCGTCGAGCCGGTGCCGGCTCCGCCCCGACCTGCTCTGCCTCGGCAAGGGCATCACCGGTGGCTATCTGCCGATGTCGGCCACGGTGGCGTCCGGCCGGGTCTACCGCGAGTTCCTCGGCGACGACCTCGGCCCGCAGACGTTCTTCCACGGCCACTCCTACGGTGGCAACGCCCTCGCCGCGGCCGTCGCGCTCCGGCACCTGCAGCTGGTCGACGAGTGGGACGTGCTCGCCAACGTCGACCGGCGGTCGGCGCAGCTGGCCGCCCTGCTGGCCGAGAAGGTGGCGCCGCACCCAGCGGTCGCCGACGTCCGCCAGCGTGGCCTCATGGTCGGGATCGAGCTCGCCCCGCCGACCGGCGGCCTCCGTTGGGGCCGCCGCGTCTCGGCCGCCGCGGTCGCCCGCGGCGTCCTCCTGCGGCCGCTCGGCGACGTCATCGTCCTCGTGCCGCCGCTGACGATCACTGCCGGCGAGGTGTACCGCCTCGTCGACGTCGTCGAGGCGGCGCTCGACGACGTCACCGCGCCGGACGCCACCCGTCACGGGGCCAGTGGCGCGGCGGGCGTCGGTCCCCCCGTCGGTGATGCCGAGACCGGCCGGTGAGCGCTGGCTGGACCGAGCGGGTCGCGGAGCAGCTCGCCCAGACCCGGGCGGACGGCCGCTGGCGGGTGGCCCGGAGCTTCGACGCCCGTGGGCCCGAGGGGACGCTGGCGCCTGACGGTGAGGGGACGCCGGCGCCGGTCGTCTCGTTCGCGTCCAACGACTACCTCGGCCTGAGCCGCCACCCGGCGGTCGTCGCCGCGGCCCACGCCGCGCTCGACCGGTGGGGCGCCGGGTCCGGCGGCTCCCGGCTCGTCACCGGATCGCGCCCGGTGCACGAGGCGTTGGAGCACACGCTGGCCGCGTGGAAGGGCACGGAGGCGGCGGTCTGCTACCCGACCGGCTTCGCGGCGAACCTCGGCGTGCTCAGCGCCCTCGGTGGCCCGGGCACCCGGATCCTCTCCGACGAGCTGAACCACGCGTCGATCATCGACGGCTGCCGCCTGGCCCGGGCCGACGTCGCCGTCTACCGGCACGCCGATCCGACGCACGTCGACGCATTGCTCGCCGCGTCGGACCGGCCGACGTTGGTCGTCACCGACACCGTCTTCTCGATGGACGGCGACGTCGCGCCGCTGGCCGAGCTCGCCGCGGCCTGCCGCCGCCACGGCGCGCTGCTCGTCCTCGACGAGGCCCACGCCGTCCTCGGCCCGCACCCCGGCCCGGACGTCACCGACGACGTCGCGGTCGTCCGCGTCGGGACGCTGTCCAAGACGCTCGGCGCCCTCGGTGGCTTCGCCGCGTGCTCGCGACCGGTCGCCGACCTCCTCGTCAACTCGTCGCGGCCGTACATCTTCACGACCGCCGGCTCGCCGGCCGACGCCGCCGCCGGTCTCGCCGCCCTCGACGTGCTCGTCTCGGCGGAGGGCGCCGCGCTCGTCGCCCGGCTGGCCGATCACGTCGAGCGGGTGGCGCCCGGCCACCCGGTACCGATCGTCCCGGTCGTGCTCGGCCGCGAGGAGCGGGCGGTCGCCGCGTCGGCCGCCCTGCTCGAACTGGGGCTGTGGGTGCCGGCCATCCGCCCGCCGACGGTCCCGCCGGGGACGAGCCGGCTGCGGATCACCCTCTCGGCCGCCCACACCGACGAGCACGTCGATCGGCTGGTCGCCGCGCTGGCGTCGTTCGAGGTCGACGCCGCCCTCGCCGATGCCCGCTGACGGTCCGGCCGCCGGATCTTCCGCACCCGCCGGCGCGGCGGCCCCCGCCGGCCCGGGGAGCCGTCCGGAGCGGCTCGTCCTCGTCACCGGTACCGGCACCGAGGTCGGCAAGACGTGGGTGGCCGCGGCCGTCCTGCGTCACCTCGCGGCGGCCGGCCACCGGGTGGCCGCCCGCAAGCCGGCCCAGTCGTTCGGGCCGGCCGACTCAGCCGAGTCGACGGACGCCGCCGTCCTCGGCGCAGCGACCGGGGAGGCGCCGACGACGGTCTGCCCGCCGCCGCGGTGGTACCCGGTGGCGATGGCGCCGCCGATGGCCGCAGAGGTCCTCGGCCGGCCGCCGTTCACCGTCGCCGACCTCGTCGCCGAGGTCCGGTGGCCGGCGGCGACCGCCGTCGGGCTCGTCGAGACGGCCGGCGGCGTCCGCTCGCCCCAGGCCGCCGACGGCGACGCGGTCGCCCTCGGCCGGTTGCTCCGTCCCGACGTCGTCGTCCTCGTCGCCGACGCCGGGCTCGGCACGATCAACGACGTCCGTCTGGCCGTCGACGCCCTTGCCGCCCCGACCGGCGTCCCGGCGCCGGTCGTCGTCGTCCTCAACCGGTTCGACCCGGCCGACGACCTGCACCGCCGGAACCGTGACTGGCTGGTCGACCGGGACGGGACGGCGGTCGTGACGACGCCCGGGGGAGAGGACGCCCTGGCCGGCTGCGTGCTGGGTCGAGCGGGCCAGGAGGGCTGACCGGGCCGAGGGCTGACCGGCCGACGGGGTAGGCCGGGCGCCCTACAGTGTCGGCCAGGACCAGGAGGGCGATGCCGTGGACCAGGTGGACCGGGTAGATCCGGATAGGGGGGACGAAGGGGACGGCGGGACCCACTGGGGTGAGGCCGTGACAACGGCTACGACGACGCCGCGACCGGGTGACCTGGCGGTCAGCCCGGGGGTGGGCATCCTCCGCGGCCCGCTCGTCGGTAGCGACGAGTCGACGCCGCTGGAGGAGGACGAGCCGGAGGGGATCGTCCCGCCGAGCCCGCTGTGGGCGATGAAGGACCGCCGGCACATCCAGTGGCACCTGCTGCCGTCGCACGAGCGTCACGAGCGGGTCCGGGACTGCGTCGGCGCGGGCGACCGGGCGATCTACGTGGTCGACGACGGGCGACACCACGTCATGCTCGGCCGCCGCGTCGGCGCGCGTCGCGGGGGAGTGCGAGTACTGCCTCGTCGGCCGGGCCACCCGGGACCACTACGACGGGCTGCGAGCCGACCCGACGGACCTGGCCGGCGCGTTCGACGGCGCCACCGAGCTGACGCTCTGCGGCATCGCGGAGGAGGAGAGCATCCTGTCGTCGAACGTCTTCGACGTCGATCGCTACGACGACGCGGCGGCCATTCCGGCCGCGTACCGGCCGGGTGCGCCGTACATCGAGTTGACCGAGGCGCTGGAGATCGCGGTCGACTGACCAGCAGGCGCAATGGGCGCTGCCGCACCGAGGCGCGTGCTCAGTAGAGTTTTTGGTGACTTCGTACCCGTGGTCGTCGCGCCCGAGCGACGGGGAGCCTGATGAGGTGATGGCGAGACAGCTGGTCGTGTCCGGTCCGGACGACCCACCGTCCGCTGACCCGACCGATGCCGAGGCGCCGGAAGCGGCACCGCTGGTGTCGCTCCGGGGATTCGCGGCACTCGGGTTGGTGGCGACGACGGCGATCCTGTGCGGCGTGGTGCTCGGTGGCACCGCGTTCATGTCGCGTCTGCCGGGCGCCTGGTTCTTCGGCACGCCCGGCGGGCCGCTCGGCTCGCTCGGCCCGGACGGGACCCAACCGAGCGCGGCGGCCGTCGTCGCGGTCTACGGGGGCGCGGTGCTGCTCGTCGTGACGTGGCTGCGGCTGCTGCGCACGCTGCGGCGCCACCCCGGCGTCGCCGTGCGGCGGGTCGTCGGGGTCGTCACGACGTGGGCCGTCCCGATCCTCGTGGCGCCGCCGCTGTTCAGCCGCGACGTCTACAGCTACGCCGGCCAGGGCGAGATGGTCAGCCACCACATCAGCCCGTACCTCTACGGTCCCGGCGTCCTCGGCGCGACGCCGTTCAGTGCCCTCGCCGGGCAGCTCTGGAGCAATACGCCGTCACCATACGGGCCGACGTTCCTGTCGCTCGACGGCCTGGTGGCCCGCCTCGCCCACCACCAGGTGTTGGCCGACGTCGTTCTCCTCCGCCTGCTCGCGGTCATCGGTATCGCGCTGATCGTCGCCGGCCTGCCGACGCTGGCCCGGGCGGCCGGGCGCGACGCGGCCGCGGTCGTCGCCCTCGGGGCCGGCAGCCCGCTCGTCCTGATGACGCTCGTCGGCGGTGCCCACAACGACGCGCTCATGGTCGGCCTCCTCGTCTGCGGCCTGGCGGTCGCCCGCCGCGTCGGCCCGGTGCCGGGGATCGTGCTCTGCGGGCTGGCCGCCGGCGTCAAGGCGCCGGCGCTGCTCGGCGCGGTCTTCATCGGATGGTGCTGGCCCGGCCCGGCGGCGGCCTTCCGGGCCCGGGTCGAACGGACCGTGCTCGCCCTCGGCATCGCCGGGGCCACGCTGGCCGTGCTGTCGTGGGTCTCCGGGCTCGGGTGGGGCTGGGTCGGCACGATCAGCGCGGAGAGCAAGGTCTCGACCGGCGTGACGCCGGTCGACGCGGTCGCCCACCTCGTCACCGATGGGGCCCACCTCGTCGGGTGGCAGGTCGGTTTCGGCGGCGTGCGCGTCGCCTTCGCCACCCTCGGGCTGTTGGCGGCGGCGGCGATCACGACCGTCCTGCTCTGGCGGTCCCCCCGGATCGGCCTCGTCCGCGCCCTCGGCCTGTCGCTCCTCGCCTTCGCCCTCCTCGGCCCGGTGCTGTGGGCGTGGTACGCCACCTGGGGCCTGGTCCTGCTGGCGCCGGTGGCGACCGGACGGCTGCGGCGGGCGGTCATCGCCATCACCGTCGTCGAGGCCCTCATCGGCATATCCGCGGTCGACGGCATGGCGCGCACGCTGGCGTCGGCCGGCGTCGTCGACGACCTGATCATCCTCTTCGGCCTCGCCGCGGTGGTGCTGGTCTCGGTCCTGCCGTTCCGGGACTACGACGACGGGTCGCTCCTCCGAGCGCCGTGGTCCGGGCACCGGGCCGACCAGCCGGCGGGCGTCACCGTCACCGCGGCCCAGCGCCCGCACGTCGCGCAGTAGCGGGGCGGGTCGAGCTCCCGGCCACAGCCGGTGCAGTCCGTCAGCGGCCGGCCGCAGCCGGTGCAGTGGGCGTCGCCGGTCACCCGTCCACCCGATCGCTCAGAAGGCGGCGGTCAGCGCGGCGACCGGCATGCGGAGATCCTCCAGCATCTGGAGATCCTCGGCCGGCGATCGCCCGAGGGTGGTCAGGTAGTTGCCGACGATGAGGGCGTTGATCCCGGCGGTCATCCCCATCGACTGGAGGTCGCGCAGGGTCACCTCGCGGCCGCCGGCGTAGCGGAGGATCACGCTCGGCAGCGCCAGGCGGAACAGGGCGATCCACCGCACGGCCTCCCAGGCGCCGACCGGCGGCCGGTCACCGAGCGGCGTTCCTGGGCGGGGGTTCAAGAAGTTGACCGGGACCTCCGTCGGGTCGAGCTCGCGCAGCTCGAGCAGCAGCTCGACCCGCTGGGCGTCGGTCTCGCCCATGCCGATGAGCGCGCCGCAGCACAGCTCCATGCCGTGGGCCCGGACGAGCCGGCACGTCTCGGCCCGCTCTTCCCAGCCGTGGGTCGTGACGACCTCGCCGAAGAACGATCGGGCGGTCTCGAGATTGTGGTTGTACCGGTGGACACCGCCCTCGGCCAGCCGCCGGGCCTGGTCGTCGGTGAGGATGCCCGCGCTGACCGCGACGTTCAGCCCGGTCTCGTCGCGGACGAGCGGGACGAGCTCGAGGATCCGCGAGAGCGTGCGCTCGTCCGGGCCGCGCACCGCGAGGACGATGCAGAACTCTGACGCCCCGAGCGCGGCCGTCTCGCGGGCGGCGCGGAGGACGTCGTCGGTGTCGAGGAACGGCGTCGCCTTGACCGTCGTGTCGGAGCGGGAGGACTGCGAGCAGAAGTGGCAGTCCTCCGGGCAGCCGCCGGTCTTCGCCGAGAGGATGCCCTCGACCTCGACAGCCGGCCCGCACCAGGCCAGCCGGACCTGGTGGGCGAGGGCGGCCAGCGCGACGACCGCGCCGTCGGGGAGGGCGGCCAGTTCGGCCAGCTCTTCGCCGGTCAGCGGCCGCCGCTCGTCGAGCAGCGCGTGCTCGGCCGAGGCCAGCCGCGCTCGCTCGGCGCCGGTCAGTGGCGCCGAGCGCGGGAGCGGCCGCCGGGGTCGCCGGTGGGGCCGCCGGTGGGTCGCCGGCCGCCGGTGGGGTGGCCGGCCGGAAGGCGACCGTGGTACGAGTGTGGACGGGAAGCGGTTCGCCGGGCACGGCGCCAACGGTAGTGGCCGCGTGCCACCACCCGGTAGCCGAGGGGGCTCCCGATCGGTCACCGAGCGAGGGAGAGACGGTCATGGCCTGGGATTTTTCGACCGAGCCGGAGTTCGAGGAGCAGCTCGACTGGATGCGTGGCTTCCTGCGGGAGGAGGTCATGCCGCTCGAGACGCTCGACCTCACGCACGACCAGGTGCTCACGGCGATCGAGCCGATGCAGGACGAGGTGAAGCGCCAGGGCCTGTGGGCGGCCCACCTCTCGCCCGAGCTCGGCGGCATGGGCTTCGGTCAGCTCCGCCTCGGCCTGATGCACGAGATCCTCGGCCAGTCGCCATACGGGCCGGTCGTCTTCGGCAACAACGCCCCGGACTCGGGCAACGCGGAGCTGCTGGCCATCGGCATCGAGACGACCGGCCGTCAGGACCAGCGGGAGCAGTGGCTGCGGCCGCTGCTCGACGGCCAGCTCCGCAGCGGCTTCTCGATGACCGAGCCGAACACCGCCGGCTCCGACCCGACGCTGCTGTCGACCCAGGCCGTCCGTGACGGCGACGAGTACGTCATCAACGGGCGGAAGTGGTTCACGACGAACGCGTCCGTCGCCGACTTCCTGATCGTCATGGCCGTCACCAACCCCGACGTCCACCCGTACCAAGGGTCGTCGATGATCCTCGTGCCGGTCGACACGCCGGGGCTGACCGTCGTCCGCGACGTCCCGACGATGGACCACATCGGCCGGCCGTTCGCGACGTTCGGCAACCACGCGGAGGTCGAGTACCGCGACGTCCGCGTCCCGGTCGCGAACGTGATCGGTCGGGAGGGCGAGGGGTTCCAGCTGGCCCAGGCCCGCCTCGGGCCGGGCCGGATCCACCACTGCATGCGCTGGCTCGGCCAGTCGCGCCGCGCCTTCGACATGCTGTGTGAGCGGGCCGTCTCCCGCTACGCCCACGGGTCGCTCCTGTCGGAGAAGCAGACGATCCAGAACTGGGTGGCCGACTCGCTGGCCGAGATGACCGCGGCCCGGCTGATGACGCTGCAGGCGGCCTGGAAGATGGACCGGGAGGGCGCGGCGGCCGCCCGCGTCGAGATCGCCATGATCAAGTACTACGGCGCCGGCGTCCTCTACAACGTGATCGACCGGGCGATCCAGGTCTACGGCTCGCTCGGCTACTCCGCGGACCTGCCGCTCGAGCACATGTACCGCGCCGCGCGCGCCGCCCGCATCTACGACGGGCCCGACGAGGTCCACCGCCAGACCGTCGCCCGCCGGACGCTGCGCAACTACACCGCGACGGATGTCCCGACCGAGCACATCCCGACCCGCGAGGTCGAGGCCCGGCGGAAGTTCGCCGACCTGCTCGCCACGTTTACGGGCTGATCGGCACCGGCTGACCCCTCCGGCCGCCGGAGACGGTGGCTGCCGGTGTGTTGCTCGCGTTTCACCGGTTGCAGAATTGCCCTGACCTGGCGAGATGCCAGCGCACCGGAGGTCCCGACCCGAGGCGGTGACCAGGACATCTGTTCGATTCGGCAAAGGGTGAAACAAACGCGGACCCGGGCAGCGGTCCTAGCGGAACGTCCTAGTGGAGTGGTCCTACCGGAGGAGCCGGGACAGCCGCCGGTCGGCGAGCACGCGGCCGCCGGTCTGGCAGCGCGTGCAGTAGACGATCTCGTACGACTCGTACGAGACGCGCTTGAGCTCCTCGCCGCAGCGCGGACACGGTTGGCCGGCCCGCCGGTGGACGAGGAACCGGTCGCCGAGCTTGGCGTCGGAGAGCGCACCGGTCCGCTGCCGTTCGCTGACGAGCGCCTCGTCCATCACCGTCCGGATGGCGTCGAGGAGGCGGCTCCGGTCGTCCGCCGTCCAGCCCGCTGAGGGAGGCGAACGGGGAGATGCCCGCCCGGTTGAGCGCGTCGTCGGCGTAGCCACGGCCGATGCCGGCGACGACGTGCTGGTCGCGCAACCACGTGTGCAGGCGCCGGTTGCTTTCGCCGTGGGCCATCAGCTCGGCGAACGCCGGGTCGTAGACGTCCGGGCCGAGCGCGGCCAGCGGCCCGTCGTCACCGGGACCGAGGACCCACCAGCCGGCCTTGCGCTGGCTGCCGTGCTCTCGGAACAGCAGGCCGACCGGCCCGTCCACCTCGTCGGAGCCGCCCTCGCCGCCGTCGCGGCCGGTGAAGACCCAGCGGACGACCGAGCCGCGCGGCTTCGTCGCCTTCGGCGGCTGCTCGAGGTCGAGCCGGCCGCCCTGGGAGAGGTGGAACGCCACCCGGAGACCGTCGCCGAAGTCCATCACGTCGTACTTGCCCCGCCGTCCGACGCCGACGACGGTCCGGCCGATCAGATCGTCGGCCGGCGGATCGGCCGTCTTCAGGCCAGTGAAGCCGAGTGGTTCGTACCGTTCGAGCGCCCGGCCGGCCAACGCGGTGTCGAGCCGCTCGGCCAGCGCCTGCATCTCGGGGATCTCCGGCACCCCATCAGGCTAGGCGGCCGTGAATCGAACCGGGGCCTCCCGGATGCCGGCGATCACCGGGCTCGGTGCCCGCTCGACCGGACCGGCCGGCTCGATCGCCGAGAACCGGTCGAGCAGCGCGTCGAGGACGACCCGCCCCTCCAGCCGGGCCAGCGCCGCGCCGAGGCAGAAGTGCGGACCGAAGCCGAAGCTGAGCTGTGGGTTCGGGTCGCGGCCGACGTCCAGCCGGCCGGCGGAGTCGCCGAAGACGGCCTCGTCGCGGTTGGCCGACGCGTAGACGAGCAGGACCGGCTCACCGGCCGCCACCAGCTGGCCCCGCAGCTCGACGTCGCGCGTCGCCGTCCGCAGGAACGAGATGACCGGCGTCGTCCATCGCAGTAGCTCCTCGACCGCGGTCGGGACGAGCGCCCGGTCGTCGCGCAGCCGCGCCCACTGCGCGGGCTCGTCGGCCAGCGCGAGCAGGCCGCCGGAGAGCAGGTTGCGCGTCGTCTCGTTGCCGGCGACGAGCAACTGCACGAGGAACATTGCCAGCTCGTCATCGGTCAGTTCGTCGCCGTCGACCGCGGCGGTGGCGATCGCCGAGATGACGTCGTCGCGTGGCGCCGCCCGCCGGGCCTTCGCCGTCCCGACGAGGAACTGCCACATCTCGAGCTGGAGCGCGGCGATCTTTTCCGGCGGCCAGTCGACCGCCCCGGGGATGACCGCTTCCGACCACTCGTAGAAGCGTGGCCACTCGCCGCCGTCGACGCCGAGCAGGTGGCAGATGACCTGGAGCGGGAACGGCACCGAGAGCGCCGGGAGCAGGTCGACCGGTACCCCCGGCTCGATCTCGTCGATCAGCCTCCGGGCGTGGTCGCGTACCGCCGCCTCCAGGTCGCGGACGACCGTCGGCTTGAACCCCGGCTGGACCAGTCGCCGGTAGCGGGTGTGCGCCGGCGGGTCCGTGTGCATCATCGTCGGCGGCGTCGCGTGCTCGACCCCGATCTCCTGGACGAGGATCCCTTGGCGGCTGCAGAACGTCTGCGGGTCGGCCCCCGCGTGCTGGACCTCCGGGTGCGTCGTCAGCGCCCAGAAGCCGTGCTCGGCGTTCCAGGCCACCGGCGCTTCCGCCCGCAGCCGGGCGTAGAGCGGGAACGGGTCGCCGGCGTACAGCGACGGGTCCGTGAGGCCGGCCGCCAGCGCCTCGCCCGGCCGCCGCGTCACGGCCGCCGTCCGTTCATGGCGCGCTCCTTGTTCGGCACCGCGGTCGGGAGCCGCCGCTCAGACGATCAAGCCGTTCGGGCGGGGCTTGTCCTCGGCTTCGAGCAGCGCGAAGTACGCGGCCAGCGTGCCCGGGCCGTCCATCACGCTTTCGACGTTGCCGTCCGCGTCCAGGTTGAGGAGCGCCCCTTCGATGACGAACAGGACGTCCGTCACGCCGGTGTTCTCCGTCGGCACGTCGAGCGTGTGCACCGAGCTCGCCGGCTCGTAGATGTACGAGCCGGCCGTCGAATAGAAGTCGTACTCCAGGTAGTGCCACCGACCGGCCAGCGTGTACCCGTCGACCGGTCCCGTGTGCTTGTGGACCTGGAGGCGGACGCCCGGCTCGAACCGGTTGAGGATCACCCACGTGCCGTGCAGCGCGTCGTAGCGGACGACCTTCAGGCCGACGCCCGTCCCGGTGTTCGCGATCAGGGCGTCGTCCTCGCCGACGTGGCGAACGACGTCGGCCGGTGCGGTCGTCGTCATCGTGGTCCCCCCTCGTGTCCAGTGCCGGACGGGCTGACGACCCGTCAGATCGCCAGTATGCCAGGGCTGCCGCCGGCGGGGTTCAGGCGGTCGGCGCCAGGGCGCGGACCGACTCGGCCAGGTCGATGCCGACCGGGATGACCGCCAGGGCGGGGATCGTCACGCCGTTGGCGACGTACCGGGCGACGTGCTCCCGGCAGGCCGCCGGCGACCCGTGGATGAACAGGTCGTCGACCACCTCGTCCGGGACCGCGGCCAGCGCGGCCTTCCGGTCACCCGATGCCCAGGCGTCCCACATCGGCTGGAGCGCCGCCCCCCGGCCGAGCCACCGGTGGAACTCGGCGTACGCGCCGACGTTGAGGTACGCGGTGATCATCCGCCGGGCCGTGGCGCGGGCCGCGTCCGCGTCCTCCGTCGGGATGACGAAGATCCGGGCGACGATCTCCTTTCCCGGCCCGACCTCGGCCACCGCGGTCGCCACGTCCTCGGCCGACAGCCAGTTCAAGATGGCGCCGTCGCCCTCTCGGCCGGCCAGCCGGAGCATCCCCGACCGAAGTGCGGCGACGTAGATCGGCGGCACCTGCTCCGGCGGTAGCCCCAGTCGGAACCCCTGTACCTCGAACGTCTCGTACGTCGCCGTGACCTTCTCCCCGGCCAGCGCGGCTCGGAGGAACCGCAGCGTGTCGCGGACCCTTTGGTACGGACGGTCGTAGGGGATCCCGTTCCACCGCCCGACGATGACGTCCGACGACGCCCCGAGGCCCAGGGCGAAACGGCCCGGCGCGGCGTCGGCGAGCCCGGCCACCGTCTGCGCCAACAACGCCGGTCCACGGGTGTACGCCGGCGCGATGGCGATCCCGAGCTGTAGCGTCGGGGCCCAGGCGGCCGCCAGCGCCAGCGGCGTGAACCCGTCGACGCCGTCCGACTCGGCCGACCAGACGTCCGTGTAGCCGAGGTCGACCAGCTCCTCGAACCACTCGCGGTGGGCGTGCAGGGGGACGCCGGCGAACGGGATCGTGATCCCGTAGCGGGCAGCGGGCGCGTCGGAACCGGTAGGCGTGGTCATGGGTGTCACTGTTGCACGGCGCCCCGCCGGTTGCCCGGTGCGCGGGGCCGGCCCGGCGACGTTCGGTCAGGCCCGGCCCCGGCGGTTGCCCGCTCAGGTGCCGGCGATTTAGGTGCCGACGATTTAGGTGCCGTAGTCCGCGCCGGTCGATGGCGGCGGCTCGATGCCGCAGCGCCGCATGCCGGCTTCGACGCGATCGATGATCGTGTGCAGCACCGCAACGCGGCCAAACCGCTTCTGCTCGGCCGCGATGACGTCCCACGGTGCGCCCGGGTGGTCGGTGGCGGCCAGCATGTCCTCGACTGCGGCCTCGTACTCCGCCCGCCGGCCTCGGTTCCGCCAGTCGTCGTCGGTCAGCTTCCACCGCTTGAGCGGGTGCTGTCGGCGAGCCTCGAACCGTTTGAGCTGTTCGTCGTCCGAGATGTGCAGCCAGAGCTTGACGAGGATCATCCCGTCGGCGACGAGCGACGTCTCGTAGTCGGTGATCTCGTCGTACGCCCGCCGCCATTGCGCCTCGGTAGCGAACCCCTCGACCCGTTCGACGAGGACGCGGCCGTACCACGACCGGTCGAGCACGGCCATCCCGCCCCAGCCCGGGATGGCGGCGGCGAACCGCAGCAGGTACTGATGGCGAAGCTCGTCCGGCGTCGGCACGCCGAACTCGGCCACCCGGACGTGCCGAGGGTCGAGCGGCGCGACGAGCCGCTGGATCGCCCCGCCCTTGCCGGACGCGTCCCAGCCCTCGAAGAGCACGCAGACCGGAGGCCCGAAGCGGCCGCCATGGTGCGCGCCGTTGAGCCGGTCGGCGTCGACGAGGCCGGCGTTGACGAGCCGGAGATGGAGGAGCCGACGCTGCGCCGCGGCCAGCTGGGCCGAACCTTCGTCACTGCTCAGCCGGGCCGACAGGTCGACCGCGTCGAGCCGCGAGAGAACCGTCATCCTCGGTGGTCCGGCTGGTGGTCGGGCGATCAGGCCGTCGAACTTCGGCGGTCGGACTCAGGCGGTCGGGATGGGGTCGAGCGACGGCTCCGGCTCGCCCGGCTCCTTGCTCTCCGGGTACCGGGGGTAGAAGAAGACGTGAGCTACCGCGGCGATCGCCCCGCCGACGAGCGGCGCCACGATGAACAGCCAGACCTGGCTGAGCGCCGTCCCACCGACGACGAGGGCCGGGCCGAGGCTCCGGGCCGGGTTGACCGACGTCCCGGTGATCGGGATGCCGATCAGGTGGACGACCGTGAGCGTCAGCCCGATCACCATGCCGGCCGTCGCCGCGTTGGCCATCTTGTCGGTCACGCCGAGGATGACGAAGACGAAGAGCGCGGTGAGGACGACCTCGGCCAAGAACGCGCCGCCGGCGCTGATGTGGATGAGCGACGCCTTGCCGTAGCCGTCGGTGCCGAGTCCGGTCCTCGTCCGGCTGTAGAACGGCGACGCCGAGAACAGCGCCCATAGGAGCAGTGAGCCGACGATCCCGCCGGCGAACTGGACGATCCAATAGCCGATGGCCTCGACCGGTTCGATCCGCCGGGCGACGAGCGCGCCGAGCGTGACTGCCGGGTTGACGTGGCAGCCCGAGATCGGACCGAGCACGTACGCCAGGCCCAGCAACGTCAGGCCGAACGCGAGCGCCGTGGCCACGACGCCGGCGGCGACGCTGCCGCCGTCGAACTTGAAGCCGAACATGAGCGTCGCCACTCCGACGGCGAAGAAGACCAATAGGAGCGTTCCCAGGAACTCCGCTGCAAGCTTTCGAACCACGACGCCCACCTTTCGTCAGCCGATAGGACGCCCCCTCCGTCGCTGGCCGCGTGTCAGCACATCGCCAACGATTTCGACCCTACCTCCGGTGTCCCATCCGCAGCGGTGATGGTGGGTCTCTGCCGGTCTGATGGCTCCGTACGATGGGCGTCATGAGCAACCTCGACCCGTCTCCGGTCGCGGTCGACCTGCCGGCTCCCCGTCGGCCGACCGGTCCGCGTTCGAGTTGATCGCGCCTCGGCGGGCGCCGGTCGGCGAGTCGACGGAGGTCGCCCGGTACCTGCCGCGCCGGGGCCGGACGACGGTCGGCGCATGGTGCTTCCTCGACTACTACGGGCCCGACGACGTTGCTGCCGGGCCGGGCATGCGCGTCGGTCCGCATCCTCATATCGGCCTTCAGACGGTCACGTGGCTGCTCGACGGCGAGGTGCTCCACCGCGACAGCCTCGGCAGCGTCCAGCCGATCCGGCCCGGCCAGCTCAACCTGATGACGGCCGGCGCCGGGATCGCCCACGCGGAGGTGTCGCCGGACCCGCACCCGCGGTGGCTCCACGGGCTCCAGCTGTGGGTCGCCCTGCCCGACGCCGACCGGCTCGCCCCGCCGGCTTTCGAGCACCATCCCGACCTCCCCGTGCTCGACGCCGGCGCGGCGTCGGTGACCGTTCTCGTCGGCGACGTCGGTGGCGTCGCGTCGCCGGCGACGACCTTCTCGCCCTTGGTCGGTGCCGACGTGCGGGCTTCCGCCCCGCGCCGGTCGTCGGTGCCGCTCGAACCCGGCTTCGAGCACGCGGTGCTCGTCGTCGACGGGTCGGTCGTCGTCGACGACGTGAGGCTCTCGGCCGGCGACTGCGCCTACCTCGGCCGCGACCGCCGGCAGCTCGTCGTCGCCGGCGACCCGGCCGGCCGGTTCCTGCTGCTCGGCGGCGAGCCGTTCACCGAACCGCTCGTGATGTGGTGGAACTTCGTCGGCCGAACGGCCGACGAGATCGCCGACGCCCGGGCCGACTGGGAGGCCGGGCGCCGCTTCGGCAGTGTCGCCGAGAACGTCGCCGGCGAACCCGGCGACCGGGTACCCGCGCCGCCGCTCCCGCCCGGGAGGTTGACGGCCGGCGGTGACCCGGCCTGACGCCGGAGGTCCGGCCGTCTCAGCCGGCCGGACAGAGCCGGACGACCGGCAGCTCGCGGTCCGTCAGCTCCTGGTAGTGGTCCCAGCCGGCGTAGAAGCCGGCCAACCGGGGCCATAGGTCGGCCTTGGCCGTTCCCCGGAGCACATCGGCCACCACCGGGATCTTTCGCCGTCCGACCTGGACGTCGGCGGCCGGTGTCGCCTCCAGGTTGAGCAGCCACGCCGGCGGCTGGTCACGCCCGCCGTTCGATGCAACGACGACGAGATCGTCGCCGTCGGCCAGGTAGAGCAGCGGGGTCGTCCGGCGTGTCCCGGTCCGGCGGCCGACGGTCGTGAGGAGGAGGAACGGCCCGACCCGGCTCCGGTGGCCGACGACGCCGCCGGTCGCCCGGTAGACGTGGCGGTGCAGCCGGTAGAACCACGGCCCGACCGACCGGTCGAAGGCCACCGCATGCTTGGGGTTCATGCCGAAACGGTACTGAGCCGTAAGCGCCCGGTGGTCCCGGGAGACAGCGGCGGCCGGCGGTGGGTACTGTAGCGAACATATGTTCGGCTCTTCGGGCACCGCCTCCCTGCGTCCCACCCGGGTGCGACCCGGCGATCCGGTGACGCTCGGCGAGCTCGCCGAACGGGTCCGGCCGACCACCGCCAGCCGGACCCGGCTGCTGCCGGTGCCCGATGCCTTGGCCGCGCTCCTGCCCGACGGTGGGCTGCGCCGGGGCAGCGTCATCCGCTGCAGTGGGGGAGGGGCCCTCAGCCTCGCCCTCGCCGCGGCCGGCGCGGCGTCGGCCGCCGGCTCGTGGTGCGGTCTCGTCGGCGTCGACGACGTCGGCGCCCTCGCCGCGGCCGGCTACGGCGTCGATCTCCACCGGCTGGCCGTCGTTCGGGCCCCGGCCGCCCAGTGGGCCGTGGCGGTCGGCCGGCTGCTCGACGGTCTCGACGTCGTCGTCGTCCGACCGCCCGGTCGTCCGCGACCGCCGGCCGTCCGCTCGCTGGCCGCCCGGGCCCGGGAGCGGCGGGCCGTCCTGATCGTGCTCGCTGGCCGCGCCCGCTGGCCCGAGCCGACCGACGTCGGCCTCCGCGTGGCCGACGGGCGGTGGCATGGGCTCGACCGGGGGGCCGGCCGCCTCCAGGCCCGCCGGGTCACCGTCGTCGCCGACGGACGGGGACCGGCGGCCCGGCCGATCCGGTGTGAGCTGTGGTTGCCGGCCGCCACCGGTCGGCTTGCCGCCGCGTAGGGACGGCCATGGAGCGGTTGCTGCTGATCGGCTGCCCGGCGCTGATGGCGCCTGACGACGGCGGTCAGGTCCTCCGGCAGCTCGCCGCCCTTATGGAGGCCCTCGCCGAGATCTGCCCTTGGATCGACCCCGTCCGTCCCGGCGTCCTGGCGCTCCCGGTCCGGGGGCCGGCCCGTTACTTCGGCGGAGAGAAGGCCGTGCTGGAGCGGGTAGCCGACATCGTCGGGGTCTCCCACGACGACGTGCTCCTGGGGGTGGCCGACGGGGTGTTCGCCGCCGCCCTCGCCGCCCTCGCCGGTTGCCTCGTCGCCCCCGGCGCGACGCCGGCCTTCCTCGCCCCCTGGCCGGTGGCCACCGTGGCCGAGCCGGAGCTGGCCGATCTGCTCGTCCGGCTCGGGCTGCCCACCCTCGGCGCGTTCGCCGCCCTGCCCGCCCGCGATGTCATCGCCCGCCTCGGGAGCGACGGCGCCCTCCGTCACCGGATCGCCCGCGGGCTCGACGGCGAGCGGCCCGGCTACCGGGTTTCCGACCTCGCCGCCCGGCTCGCCGCCCTCGACCGCCACGTCCCCCTGCGGAACCACCAACCCGGTTTCTGGGGAGGGGTCAGCGCGGCCGACGAGCGGGCGGCCGAGGCGCTCGTCGGCCTGCAGCGACAGCTCGGGCCCGAAGCGGTCGCGGTCGTCTCGACGGCCGGCGGGCGTGGCCCGGCCGACCGCGCCCGCTTCACGTCCTGGCGGGCCGACCAGCCGGTCCCCGACGCCGCGCGGGGGGCCCCGGCCGGGGTCGACGACGGTTCGCTCGCCGAGCCGTGGCCCGGCCGGTTGCCGGCGCCGTTCCCGGCCCGGGTGCCCGACGCGGGCCCGCCGGCTGAGCTCGTCGACCGGGCCGGCGCCCCGGTGGCCGTCACGATCCGAGGACTGCTGACCGCGGTGCCGGACCGGCTGTCGGTGGCCGGCGAGCGCTGGGCCGCGGTCACCGACTGGAGCGCGCCGTGGCCGGTCGACGAGCGGTGGTGGTCACCGGACCGGCACCGCTCGGTCCGCCTGCAGGTGGCCACCGCCGACGGGCGGGCCCACCTCCTGGCGGCCGGACACTCCTCGGCGGGGGATGGGGGCTGGCGGCTCGAAGCGAGCTACGACTGATGGGCGACGACCTGCCCTATGCCGAGCTGCCCAGTACCGAGCCGGCCTATGCCGAGCTGCACTGCCACTCCAACTTCTCTTTCCTCGACGGCGCGTCCCATCCCGAGGCGCTCGTCGCCGAGGCCGTCCGCCACGGCCTCGCCGCGCTGGCCCTGACCGACCACGACGGCCTGTACGGCGTCGTCCGCTTCCACGAGGCCGCCGCCGCGGCTGGGCTGGCGACGGTGTTCGGCGCCGAGCTGACCCTGTCGCCGGCCGGGCCGCGCACCGGCGAGCCGGACCCGGCCGGGCAGCATCTCGTCGTCCTCGCTCGCAACCCCGACGGGTACGCCCGGCTCAGCCGGACCATCGCCGACGCCCATCTGGCCGCGGGGGAGAAGGGGCGCCCGGCCGTCCGGTTGGACGACCTCGCCGGCGCCCACGGCGGTCATTGGCAGGTGCTGACCGGCTGTCGCAAGGGCGCCGTCCCGGCCGCGGTCGTCGCCGACGGCCCCCGCGCCGCCCGGCGCGAGCTCGACCGCCTCGTCGACGTGTTCGGCCGCGAGCACGTCGCGGTCGAGCTGTGGGACCACGGCGATCCGCTCGACTCGACCCGCAACGACGCGCTCGCTCTCCTCGCCGCCCAGGCCGACATCGACCTCGTTGCCACCAACAACGTCCACTACGCCCGTCCGGCCGACTTCGCGCTGGCCGGCACCGTCGCCGCGGTGCGGGCCAACCGACCACTCGACCGGCTCGCCGGCTGGCTGCCGGCATCGGCTGCGGCCGCCCTGCGGTCCGGCGCCGAGCAGGCCCGGCGGTTCGCCCGCTGGCCCGGCGTCGTCGCCCGGGCGGCCGAGATCGGCGCGGCGTGCGCGTTCGACCTGCAACTGATGGCACCCCGGCTCCCGACCTACCAGGTGCCGACGGGGCACACCGAACAGAGCTGGCTGACCGAGCTGATCGAGCGGCGCGCCCCCCGGCGCTACGGGCCGCGCGACCACGAGACCGTCGCCGGTGCCTGGGCCCGGCTCGACGAGGAGCTCGCGACCATCGGCACGCTCGGCTTCGCCGGCTACTTCCTGACCGTCTTCGACATCGCCCAGTTCTGCCGGACCCACGACATCTACTGTCAGGGCCGCGGCTCGGCCGCCACCTCCGCCGTCTGCTACGTCCTCGATATCACCGTCGTCGACGCGGTCGACCGGAAACTGCTCTTCGCCCGTTTCCTGAGCCCGACCCGCGAGGGCGCGCCGGACATCGACCTCGACATCGAGTCCGGCCGGCGCGAGGAGGTGATCCAGTACGTCTACGAGAAGTACGACCGCCGGCACACCGCTCAGGTCGCCAACGTCATCACGTACCGCCACCGCTCCGCCGTCCGCGACGTCGGCAAGGCCCTCGGTCACCCGTCCGACCAGCTCGACCGGTGGGCCAAGGCGACCGACCGGGACCAGGCCGTCGGCGACCGCGACGACGTTCCTCCACTCGTCCGCCAGCTGGCCGGCCAGTTGCTCGGCTCCCCCCGCCATCTCGGCATCCACTCCGGCGGCATGGTCATCTGCGACCGCCCGGTCGTCGACGTCTGCCCGGTCGAGCCGGCCCGGATGCCCGGGCGAACGGTCCTGCAGTGGGACAAGGACGACTGCGCCACCATCGGGCTCGTCAAGTTCGACCTGCTCGGCCTCGGGATGCTCGAAGCCCTGCACCACATGGTCGACCTCGTCCGCGAGCATCATCACGTCGAGCTCGACCTCGCCACCCTGCCGGACGAGGACGCGGTCTACGACCTGCTGGGCCGGGCCGACACCGTCGGCGTCTTCCAGGTCGAGAGCCGGGCCCAGATGGGGACCCTGCCCCGCGTGCAGCCCCGCAACCTCTACGAGCTCGCCGTCGAGGTCGCGCTGATCCGGCCCGGCCCGATCCAGGGCAACGCCGTCCATCCGTACATCCGCCGCAAGCGCGGTCGGGAGCCTGTCGTCTACCTCCACCCGTCACTCGAACAGATGATGAAGCCCGCCCTCGAGCGGATCCTCGGCCGGACGCTCGGCGTCCCGCTCTTCCAGGAGCAACTGATGGAGATCACCGTCGAGGTTGCCGGGCTGTCGGTCGCCGAGGCCGACGAGCTGCGCCGGGCCATGAGCCACAAGCGTTCCGGTGAGCTGATGGCCGGCCTGCGGGCCCGGCTGTTCGCCGGCATGGCCGATCGGGGGGTGCCCGAGATCGTGCAGAAGGACATCGTCGAACGGCTCTCCTCTTTCACCAGCTTCGGCTTCCCCGAGTCCCACGCCCTTTCCTTCGCCGCCCTCGTCTACTCCTCGGCCTGGTTGAAGCTGCACTACCCCGCGGCCTTCACCGCCGGCCTGCTCAACGCCCAGCCGATGGGGTTCTGGTCACCCCAGAGCCTGCTCGCCGACGCCAAGCGCCACGGTGTCGTCGTCCACCGACCCGACGTCAACGCCAGCGCGGTCGGTGCCCGACCAGGCGCAGTGGACCTTGCGGCCGATGCCCGGGCCGCCGCCGGTCGGGCCGCCGCCGACGAGCGCGGCGGAGGCGGCGGCGGAACTAGGGGCGGTGCAGCCGGCGGCGGGTGGCTCGATCCCGGGACTCCGGCGATCCGCCTGGGCCTCGCGTCCGTCCGGGCCGTCGGGGAGGAGACCGCGGCCCGACTGGTCGCCGGTCAGCCGTGGGGGAGCCAGGAGGAGCTCGTCCGCCGCGGTGGCCTGACCCGATCGCAATTGGAGGCCCTCGCCCTCGCCGGCGCGCTCGATCGATTGACCGGCGACCAGCAACGGTCGCGGCGGCCGCTGGTCTGGACGGCCGGCGCGGCGGCCGAGTCCACCTTGGGCCATCTTCCGGGCATCGTCACCGGCGCGAATCCGCCGCCGCTCCCGGTGCCGTCGCCGCTCGAAGCGATCGCCGACGATCTTTGGGCCATCGGCGTGACCCCGGAACGCACGGCCATCGAACTGGTCCGGACGACACTGGCCCGCCGGGGGGTGGTCCCCGCCCGGACACTGCCGACGTGGACAGGATCCGGGCGGGTGACCGTGGCCGGGGTGGTGACCCACCGTCAGCAGCCGGAGACGGCCGGCGGCGCGGTGTTCTTGAACCTCGAAGACGAGACCGGTCTGGTCAACGTCGTCTGTTCGCGAGGTGGATGGGTCCGTTGGCGATCGGTCGCGCGGACGTCGCCGGCCCTCGTCGTGCGGGGCCGGCTGGAGCGGTCCGACGGCGTCGTCAACGTGTTGGCCGAGCGGTTCGAACCGCTCCAGCTCGGCTCGACTCCTGGGTCCCGGGACTTCCGCTGAGCGGGCGCCCGGGCCCCGGATGTTCGCTAGGTGTTCGCTAGGTGTTCGCTAGCCCCGGGTGCGCGGGATGCCGGCCTTTTCGAGGACCGACGCGCTGACACCAACCGCCCGCCAGGCCGAGTAGGAGATCCCCTTACGGGCACCGTAGGCCTTGGCGACCTTCGTGAACTCCTTCTCCAAAGCGGCCAGGTCGACGGTCTCGTCCGACTGGGCCAGCTCGGCCTCGAGGTCCCGTTGCTCTTGCACCAGATGCAACCGGTTCAACGCACTGGCGGTCGACAGTTCCTGCTCGATCGAGGTCAGCTTCTTCTGGATCGACTCCGTCGTCCGCCGACGGCCCCGGCGCGGTTTGGTGGATTCCAGGGCCTCGAGGTACGCCCGAACAACTCGGCCTTCCTCGCGCCCCTTTGCCAAAGCCGCTTTGTGGGCGTCGGTCATCGCTCCGGCCTTGCGAGGCCTTCTCTTGGTCACATTGGTGGTCGCCATGAACGGAGACTCTATAGGAAAGTGCAGCTTGGGAGGGAACATACCTCTTCCACGGACCTTCCCTAGATCGTCTGGCGTCCGAAAAGCGACGGAAAACCGAGCCGAACATCCTGTTCCTCAGGAAAGTCGTCCCCGGAGCGTCCACCGGTGCCGGTCCGCGCGCCGTCGACCGGTATGGCTTGACCTGCAGTTTCGTTGCAGAAAGTTCTGCGAGCCGCTGGGAGCTGGCCGCGGCCTTCTCGAACCCGAAGCTTCGGGCGCTGAATGGCGACCTTAGACGATATTATAACTCGGCCGATCCTTCGGTCCAATAGCCCCGTCTGATGTCTCGGAGGATGCTACCGAAGTTGCTGGATCAAGTGACAAATGTCACGAGCGGTGAATGGGGATGGCCCGACTATGAAGCGGTCCGACTGCCTCCCCTTCTTTCGCCGGCGATGTCGATCGTCGATCAGAGGGGCGATGTCATGAGCCGGGGCGACCGGCTGACCCACCGTCTCGACGACCGGTCGCCGACGACGGCCGCCGCTCGACGCCGACGACCCGGTCCGCCTGCCTGCTGCGATCCCATCGACGTCGTCGGCGGCCGCCGACCCGGCGGTCTCCGCATCGGTCCGACGTCCGGCTGACCGTCCTGTCGCCGGTGGTCGTCGTCCACTCGTCCGACATGAGGGTTGCAAAGCGGATGGGTCGAACGGTCGTTCTTGTCGAATATGGGTCGCCGGCCAGTGCGGTAACCGGCGTTGCCTTCGTTCTGCAAGTAGACGGTCCGAAAGCTGGCCGCAACCGCCGGGATCGTTCCGGCACAGAAGGAAGGAATAAAAATGAGACGCATCGAACCTTCAGCGCGGTTGACGGCCCTCCGCGGGTCGATCGCCGCGCTGGCCGCACTCGGAGCCGTCGCCGGCTCGGGTGTGTCCCTTGCCGTATCGGCGGGGGCGGCGACCGCGGACACGGCGACCGGCAGCGCGTACGGGATATCGGTGACCGGGCCCACCAGTCCGGTCGTCCCGCCGACGCCATCGGTGACGCTTCCAGCTTCTGGGGCCGCCCAGTCGTCGAACCTGCTCACACTGCCGACGCACACAGTCGTCACATCGGCGACCGCCACCGTGAGGACCGCGGCGATCAATGTCGGAACCGCGGCCGAGCAGGTCACGAGCTCGGCCACCGTCGACAACCTGGCTGCCCTGGCCACCATCCGGGCCACCGCGGTGACGTCGAGCTGCACCGCCGACGCCACCGGGGCGACCGGGTCGGTGAACGTCGCCAACCTGACACTCGGCGGCACACCGGAGACCGTGCCGACGTCGACAGCGACATTCGCCCTCACAACAATCATCCCGGGCGTCAAGATCAAGGCCAACCACGAGGTGACGTCGGAGACCGCCGGATCGGTGAACATCACCGTGGACGGTCTCTTCGTCCAGCTCGCCACAGGCGCCGGCGCGACGGTTGTCGTCGGCCAGTCGGTCTGCGCCGTCCAGGGGCCCGGCATCTTCGAGCCGCCGACCGCCACCGGCGTGTCGCCGTCCACCGGAGCGACCAACGGCGGCACCCCGGTTACGATCACCGGCACCAACTTCTACGGGCCGGCGTCAGTGACATTCGGCGGTACGCCGGCGACCGACGTCACCGTCGTCAGCCCGACCGAGATCACCGCCGACTCCCCGGCCGAGAACGCGGGATCGGTGCCCGTCACCGTCAAGACGCCGGCGGGCGGTCCGGTCACGGCTGGGACATTCACCTACGTCACCGTGCCGCAGCCCGGCCACACACCGCCAAAGAGCACAGGCGTCTCGCCGACGAGCGGGACACCGTCCGGCGGCCAGACGATCGTCATCACCGGGACGAACCTGTGCGACGTCAGCTCCGTCTACTTCGGCGATACCCCGGCACCGTCGTTCACCGTGTCGAGCACATGCCAGGTGCTGACCGTGCAGGTGCCGCCGGGGACGGCCGGGACGGTGCCGATCACGATCACCACCCTCGGTGGCGTCGTGACGGCCCCGGAGGGCTACACGTACATCCAACCCGGCTACTGGATGACGGCCAGTGACGGCGGCATCTTCTCGTTCGGCGGCGCCCAGTTCTACGGCTCGACCGGGAGCATGGTGCTCAACCAGCCGATCGTCGCCATGGCCGACACGCCCGACCACGGCGGCTACTGGCTGTTCGCCGCCGACGGTGGCGTCTTCGCCTTCGGCGATGCCCAGTACTACGGCTCCGTGCCTGGCGTCCTCGGGCCGCAGCACCGCACGCTGAACAAGCCGATCGTCGCGGCCGAGGCGACGCCGGACGGGAAGGGCTATCGGCTCTTCGCGGCCGACGGCGGCGTCTTCGACTTCGGCGACGCGGCGTTCGTCGGGTCGCTGCCCGGTCTCGGCGTCACGCCGGTCAAGCCGATCACCGCGGCCACGTCGACACCGCTCGGTCAGGGGTACTGGTTGACGGCAGCCGACGGCGGCGTCTTCACGTTCGGTTCGGCGACGTACGAAGGTTCGATGGGCGGCCAGTCGCTCAACGCCCCCGTCGCCGCCATGTCGGCCACGGCGGACGGGCACGGTTACTGGCTGTTCGCCACCGACGGCGGCGTCTTCGGCTTCGGTGACGCCACGTCGTACGGCTCGATGGGCGGCCAGCCGCTGAACGCGCCGATCGCCTACGGCGTAGCCGACGGCACCGGCCACGGCTACTGGCTCTTCGGGTCCGACGGCGGCGTCTTCGCCTTCGGTGACGCGGCGTACGAGGGCTCGTTGGGTGGCACGCACCTCAACCAGCCGATCGTCGGCGGGATCGGCTTCTAGCCCGGCCGCGTCCGGGCCGGTCTATCGGCGGACCGGGGGGGCGTCGACGGGTGCTTCGACCAGGCTCCCGTCGGCGGCCCTCCCGAGCCGCCATGCCCTCGATGCCCGGCGCTCGGCGAACACCTCGACGAGCTCGTCGTCGGCGAAGTGGACCGTCACACCGTCCTCGCACGCGACGCCGGCGGGGAGCGAGCCGTCGCCGACCGTTTCGCGGTAGCGGGGGCGGCGAGGGTCTCGATCGAAGTGCGGGCAGAAGCTGCCGTCGACGATCCCGAGGCCGTCGGGCAGCGGGTGCAGTGTCGGTCCGAACGAGTCGGTGAGGCTCGCTTCGAACCAGCACATCGCGCCGGCGCTCACCCCGCCGACGACGGTGCCGGCTGTCCACGCGGCCCGGAGGACGTCGTCGAGACCGTGGGCCCGCCAGACCGCGAGCATGGTCGCGGTGCTCCCACCACCGACGAAGATGGCGTCGGCCGACCCCAGCAGGTCGGCCGGATCGGCGACGTTCGGCGTCGGGAACAGCCGAAGGTGCGACACCTTCGTCGTCGACGACCGGAGCGTCCGCTCCGTTGCGTCGAGCCACCGCAGATCGGTCTCGTCCCCGGTCGGCACCAGGCAGAGCCTCGGGTCCGGCCGCCCGGTCTCGACCAGCATCGCCGCCACGAGCGGCGGGACACCGAGGAACGGCAGGAAGCCGCCGCCGGCGAAGACGTGGCGCCGGCCGTCCCGTGCCATGGCCGGCCATCGTAACGGGGCCCGGTGGAGGACCGGGTGTGACGGCACGCCGAGCGCCCGGCGTCAGGTGAGCAGCGCCCGGCCGTACCAGTCGTGCTCGTCGCTGACGCCGGGCAGGGCGAAGAAGTAGCCGCCGCCGGTCGGGCTGATGTAGTCGACGAGTGGCTCTGTGTGGAGCCGCCGCTGAACGGTCTCGAACTGGCGCTGGACGTCCCGCTGGTAGCAGACGAAGACGAGGCCCTGGTCGAGCTGGCCGGTGGCGTCCATACCCCGGTCGTAGTTGTAGCCGCGGCGCAGGATCTGGCTCGAGGCCGTCGCCGGCGTCCGGGGGTTGGCCAGCCGGATGTGGGCGTTCTCGGGGATGATCGCCCCGCTCGGGTCGCCGACGTAGTCGGGGACGTCGTCCGGGCCGTTGCCGGTCAGCGGTGCGCCCGTCGCCCGCCGTCGACCGATCATCGTCTCCTGTTCCTCCAGCGAGACGCGGTCCCAGAACTCGACGAACATGCGGATGATCCGCACGACCTGGTAGCTCCCACCCCGGGTCCACGCCGGCTCGTCGTCACCGGCCCACAGGAGCGCGTCGGCCACCGCCGGCTGATGGACCGACGGATTGGCGATCCCGTCGTTGAACCCCTGGAGGTTGCGAGGCGCGCCCGACGGCCGCGGCGGGGAAACGAAGCCGTCGATGCGGTACCGCACCTGCATGGCGCCTCGCGTGTGCTTGGTCACCAACCGGAGCGCGTGCAGCGTCGCATCGGGCGACCCCGCGCAGATCTGCAGCATGAGGTCGCCATGGCATTCGGCCTCGTTCAGGTTGTCGTTGGGGAACGGTGTCATCGTCGTCAGGCGCCGAGGCTTTGCTGAAGCCAGGCCGTAGCGATCGTCGAAGAGCGACGATCCGACACCGACGGTGACCGTCAACGCGTCGGCCGGGACGACCGGGCCGAGGATGCCCGAGTCGGACGGCGGCGAGCCGATGCCGAGGTTGGCCGGCGCCCCGCCGGTCGTCAGGAACCGGGCCAGGCTCGTCAGCTCCTGGAAGAGCGCCTTCACGTCGCCGCGGTCGGTGGCGAGGACGTCGAAGGCGACGAAGACCGCGGCCGGCGGCTGCTGGGTGAGGATCCCGGCTTGGTGGGGGCCGTGGAACGGCACCGCGTCCAGCGTCCCGTCGCCGGCGACCACGCCCGACACCGGCGTCAGCACGCCTTTTTGCGGATCAGGGATCTGCGATGCCCGGGCGCCGGTGGACGTCGACGCCCCTGCCGCGCCGGCGGCCTTCGTGAGCGCGTCGGTGGCCAGAGCGGCGCCGATCAGCCCGGCCCCGGCCGACTGGATGAACCGTCGCCGCGAGACGCTCGGCGACGTCGACCGGTCGTCCGGCTGGTCGGGCTGATCGGTCTGGCCGGGCTGATCGGGCTGATCGGGCTGATCGGTCATCGGCTCACCCTCCGATCCCGTTCGTGAACCCCTGGATCTCCAGCAGGTCCGGGATGGGGGAGAGCGTCTCGAGGATCTGCCCCACCGCGCCGTCGATCTGTTGCAACTGTGTGGCGGTGAGCGACGCCAGGGTCGGCCACTGGCCGTCGACCATCGTGCTCTTGAGCGCGCCGTCGAGCACTGCGAACTCCGACTCGGCCGTCGAGTACAGCTTCGCTGTCCGCCGGTCGATGGCCGGACGGAGGTAACCCAGGATCACCTGGTCGCCTTGGGCGTCGGCGGCCACGATGGCCAGTGACGCGTTGGCGCCCTCGTTGTCGCCGCCGCTCAGCGTGTCGCGTAGGGCGTCCTCGAGAACCTCGTGGGCCCGGGTCGCCAGCTGATTCCCTGTCATGACGCCGTCCGACCACAGCGTCTGGAGCCGCCCGACCGACGCCGCCAGGTCGTTCACGTACGGTTCGATCGCCGCGACCGGTTGGCCGGACCACAAGAGGTACTCGATCTTGTGGAGCCCGATGAATTGGTCGTTGCTCACCCCGTCGGCGAACCCGCCCGGCAGCCCGTTGATGTTGTTCTCCAGGCCGCCCACCGCGCCGTAGGTCCCCCCGATGCCGCTGAACGTCAACTCCGCCGCCAGCCAGTCGACCTTGGCCTGGGCGGCATTGTCCGACCCGATGTCCGCGGTCAGGGCCGACACCTCGGACTGCAAGATGGTGATCTGGCCGGCGACGTACGCGTCGTACTCGTCGACCGGGTGGGCCATCTCGGCTGTCGTCGCCGGGAGGACCGAGGGCGTCGCCGACGACGCCGGCACGCCGCCCGTCACCGTCGCCACGTCGGACAGGCGGTGGACGAACGGCGGGGCAGACGCGTGCGGGTGGTCGTAGATGCACTGCAGGCGGTAGCTGCCCCGCCGGAGGCGGGCGTCGAGCGGGAGCGTCGTCTTGGGGCCGAGCTCCTTGAGGGCCGCAACGACCCCCTTGTTCGCTTTGTCGATCAGCTCCAGGTCGACCGTCACCGACGTCTCGTTGTCGACGTCGACCGTCAGCTTCCCCGACGCCGGCAGCGACCAGCCGGGGGCGCAGGCCGAGCTGATCACGACGACCGTCTCGCTGGCCGCCCCCGCTGGGCCGGCCAGCGATGCTGACGCCCCGACGGCGGTGACGGCCGCCACCGCCGCGGCCGCGGCCCACGTCGTCATCGCCATCCCCGTCCGCCAGGACGCCCCCCGCCGGCCAATGGCGACCAGCTGGTGCCGGCGCGACCCCATTACCGGTGACCCCATTACCGGTGACCCCAGTAAAGGAACATCCGCTTGCGCTGGACCGTCGGCGCCAGCCGGTGGGGGGTCGCCGGTAGGACGCCCTGCGCCGCGGTCGGTCCGACGAGGGCGGGGAGGGCGGGGAGGGCGGGGAGGGCGGGGAGGGCGATGGCCACGATGGGCGGGGTGTTCTCGAGAGAAGAAGTCATTCTGATTTGGTAGATGTCTTAGGGTTCCCTAAGGTCGGTAAGTTACCGCGATCTTCGACATCTAGCGCGTTCGGCCAACCAGGATTGACCGAGTCCTTCACTGTCGGTGACTGAAAATTGATCCTGGAAGGCACGGGAGAACCAATTACCATTGCGTTTTCGGCGTGGACCCCGTATCGTCCCTGCGCAGCGGGGGCGGAGAGCAATAAGGAGGAAGCATGGCTGAGAACACGTCGAGGCGTGACGCGTCGCGACATCCGGTGCGGTGGACGTCGAGCGTTCTGTTGCGGTGCATCGCCGCGGCGGCCCTCGTAGTTGTCGGCTTGGCGACGGCCTTGACCGTGCAAGCCGGAGCGTCGAAACCGGATCACCCCCATGCCAAGACGGCCGCGCACCGGTCGGCGGACGCTCCCGGATTCCCGGGGACCTCGACCAATGCACCGTTCAACGAGTGCCCGGCCCTGGGCCTCATCACATCCTGCGATCTGCTCTTGGTGGTCAGCAACAACGGGGACCAGATCCTGGGAAATCCCGCCCTCGGCCCCTACGACGGCTCGGACGACACCCTGATCGGCATCGTGAACACGTCCAGCAAGCCGCTCTACCACATCCAGCTGCAGGCACCGAACGTTGACATCTTCGGGTTCGACGGGGATGGCATCTGTGCCAACGCCACCGGCGGCACGAACCCCGAGGGCCTTCCGTTGGGCTACACCGGTGACACCTACTGCAACGCCAATCAGTTGAAGGGGCAGACACCTCCGACGTCGTCGTGCACACTTACATCCTTCTGCGGTGACCCTTTGGGCGCCGACTACCAGGGTCCGATCAACACCTTCTCGGGTATCGCCACAACCCTCACACGGGGCACGGTCAACTTCCCGAACGGCCTGCAGCCCGGCGCCTCCACCTACTTCTCCCTGGAGACAACCCTCACCGCGGGTCAGTTGGGCGTCCAGTCCGGCTACTGGCTAGCGGCCGCCGACGGTGGCATTTTCGCCTATGACGCCACATTCTACGGGTCCATGGGCGGCAAGCCCCTGAACAAGCCGGTCGTCGGCATCGCCGCCGACCCGAACACGGGCGGGTACTGGGAGGTGGCCTCCGACGGCGGCCTGTTCGCCTTCAACGCCCCCTTCTTCGGGTCGACCGGCGGCATCCCCCTCAACGCGCCGGTCGTCGGGATGGTGGCCACCCCTGACGGTCAGGGTTACTGGGAGGTGGCCTCCGACGGTGGCCTGTTCGCCTTCGGTGACGCGGCGTTCTATGGGTCGATGGGCGGCCAGCATCTGAACGCACCCATCGTGGGGATCGCTTCTTCGCCCGACGGCAAGGGGTACTACGAGGTGGCCTCCGACGGTGGCCTCTTCGCCTTCGGTGACGCGGTCTTCCACGGCTCGATGGGCGGCCAGCATCTGAACAAGCCCATCGTGGGCATTGCTGGTGACCCGGGCACGGGCGGGTACTGGGAGGTGGCCTCCGACGGTGGCCTGTTCGCCTTCGGCACAGCGCCCTTCTACGGGTCCCCAGCCGCCGCTCCCCTCAACAAGCCGGTGGTCGGCATGGCATCCACCCCCGGCGGCCAGGGGTACTGGGAGGTCGCTTCCGATGGCGGTATCTTCAGCTACGGGAACGCCTTCTTCTGGGGCTCGACCGGTTCGATGACGCTGAACTCCCCGGTGGTGGGTATCGCCGGTAGTTGACCGTCGGCCCCCGGTGGGGGTCAGCGATTCCGTTGTGGGCTCGGGCGCCCCGTCACTTCGGTGGCGGGGCGCCCGGCCGTTTCGGGAATAGGGGACTGGAGCTCGTGCCGTGTCAGAAAACGTTTGCCTGTCCTCCAACGACGCTCTGTGAGCAGCTCACTCCGCGCTGACCCCGGCTCAGGCAAACGGCACGGCGAAGTCGCAGTAGGGGGCGCTCGTCTCAGTGACCGGCTCGGTCGCGAGGTAGGTAATTCGTACGCCGAGATCCTCGGGGCTGAGGGCCAGACCTTCAGGGTCGATGCCGTGCTCGGCCGCCCAATCGTGCAACGCCTCCGACGCGAGCTGCCACTGCACTGCCGGGTTCCCTCCCGGCCCAGCGGGCAGCGCGTCGTTCGGTAGCGCGACGTACGCCTCGCGATGTGCGGGTTCGGTCCGCAAGCTCAACTCCGGGTAATGCGTTGCCAACGCCTTCGCGTCCGACTCGGGGACCGGCTTGCACATTTCAACGGGGCCGTCGCTGTCAGCGCTCACCTCACCCCAGTAGATGGTGAACATCGCGCCTTCTCGCCCGTCCATCTTCGGTAGCGGTCGCTCGCGCAGGATGGCGATGAATTCCTTGCCGAGCGCCCACGCGCCCTGTTCGTCGACATTGCGCTTCAGGCAGAGCAAGCTCCGCTCGGGCATCTCTCGGGTAGCCACCTCGTACATCACGGACCTCTTTCCGCTCAGTCGGTTGACGAGGTAGTCGGCGAGGGCGCGGCGGGCGTCGTGTGCGGACTCGACCTCCCGCCAATGCGCCGCTATCTGCTCTGCGATATCAACCGGATCGCATACGAGCAGTTCCTTGATCGCCGCCAGCGGCAATCCGAGCTGACGCAACATCGCGACGAGGCGCGCCGCTTCGAGCTGCCCGGCGTCGTAGTAGCGATAGCCGGAGGTTTCATCGACACGCGCCGGAACCAGCACTCCACGTTCGTCGTAGAGACGCAGCGCCTTGACTGACAGACGGGAGCGCCTTGCGAACTCGCCAATGCTGACTTCTTCCACGCCTCATGCTCCCTCGTCGTCGAGCCGAACGGCTCGACACATCGAGTGTGCGGCCTCCCCAAGGGGGAGAGTCAAGTTCGCCGGCCGAATCGGTTCAGCAAGGTCCGCTCACCCGGACGCCGTTCCGGACCACCGGCTCGGAGACGCGCTCTTCAGGAGGCGACGTTGCCCGACACGGCACTAGGTCTTCGAGACCGGGGCTACGTCGTCGGCACCGCGCCGACGACGTCGGCGACGTGGACGCCGACCTGCGGCAGGGAGCCGTCGAACGTGGCGTCACCGAAGGAGAAGATGCCGCCGTCCTCGCCGATGAGCCAGTAGCCCCGCTCGTCAGCCGTCGGGACGAGCTCGACGACCGGCGCCGTCGGGGTGACGCCCGTCTCGGGAAGAGAGCCGAGGAAGGTGGCGTCGCCGAACGCGACCACGCCGCCGCCCTGCGTTACGACCCAGTACCCCTGGCCGTCCGGGGTCGACTCGATGCCCGAGACCGGCGATGACGAGCCGGTGACCGAACCGTCGGCGACCGCGTTTCCGTACGAGTAGACGTGGCCTGTCGACGTAACGAGCCAGTACCCGTCGTCGTCAGGGGTGGCCGCGATACTGACGACGTCGTCGACGTGCACACCGCTGCCCGGCAGCGACCCGAGGTAGGGCGCGTCACCGAACGCGAAGACGCCGCCGTCCGCCCCGACAAGGAAGTAACCGCGGTTGTCTGACGTGCCCACAATCGCCCGGACGTCGTCGACGTGTACCCCGCTGCCCGGGAGCGACCCGAGGTAGGGCGCGTCACCGAACGCGAAGACGCCGCCGTCCGCCCCGACAAGGAAGTAGCCGTTGTCCGACGGGGTCGCCACCATGCCGACGACATCATCGACGTCGACCCCGTCGCCGGGCAGCGAACCGTAGTACCCACCTGACTGGCCGGTCGGGAACACGAACACCCCGCCGTCGGCCGCGACCATGTCGTAGCCGGGGGCCCCCGGACTGGTCGTCGAGCTGCCCG
The DNA here is from genome assembly GCA_963745595.1 of uncultured Actinomycetota bacterium. Classification (GTDB taxonomy): domain Bacteria; phylum Actinomycetota; class Acidimicrobiia; order Acidimicrobiales; family RAAP-2; genus DASZUK01. Next base: position 38,882 of record CAVUYB010000032.1, read on the forward strand.
AGCCGGCCGAACCGGAGCCTCCCGGAGCTGGGTCCGCTACCCGTTCCAGCGCCGGTCCCCGAACCGCTGGAGCCACTGCCTGTTCCGCTGCCGCTCCCGGCGCCACTGCCGTTCCGCTGCCGCTCCCGGCGCCACTGCCCGACCCCGACCCCGAGCCACTTCCGGATCCGCTACCGCTCCCCGAGCCACTTCCGGTACCCGATCCCCCTGAACCGCCGGAGCCACTACCCGTTCCCGGCCCGCTCCCTGTGCCACTGCCACTGCCACTGCCACTGCCACTGCCACTGCCGCTGCCGGACCCGGACCCAGTGCCGGAGCCGCTTCCGCTACCCGTCCCGGTGCCCGAACCGGACCCACCGCCTGTACCCGAGCCGGTGCCCGAACCGGACCCACTGCCACTCCCGGATCCTGTACCAGAGCCGCTGCCGCTGCCCGTCCCTGAGCCGGAGCCACCGCCTGTACCCGAGCCGGTGCCCGACCCGGACCCACTGCCACTCCCGGATCCTGTACCAGAGCCGCTGCCGCTGCCCGTCCCTGAGCCGGAGCCACCGCCTGTACCCGAGCCAGTGCCCGACCCGGACCCACTGCCACTCCCGGATCCTGTACCAGAGCCGCTGCCGCTGCCCGTCCCTGAGCCGGAGCCACTACCTGTGCCCGAGCCAGTGCCCGATCCGGAGCCACTGCCGGTTGTCGTGGGGGAGGAGGTCGGGCCTGTGGCCTCCATCACGACGGCGGCCGCGTCATACCAGGATGTCGCCTTGGCCTGGCTGAACGTCGGCGTGTACGTGGCGTCAGCGGCCAAGGAGGTGCCGGAAACGAGGACGTTCCAATGTGTCACGTCGGTTGTGACGTAGTAGGAAAATCCCGGGCTGCTACCCGCACTGCCCCTTGCCGATCCATAAGCCCAGCCCCAGTAGAGGCCACCGGCCGCGCCGGCGGTCAGCGTCGGGAACGAACAGGTCGTCCCCGTTCCGAGGGCCGAATTTTTGATCCCACTGGCGACGAGGGACCACGACGTTGTCGCTCCCTGACCCGAGCTCCATTCCGCGGCCCAAACAAAATGGTCGAAGGTTGTGCCGGACCAGTGGACGTCGATGGTGGTCGAGCCGACACTCTTGACGACGCCGTACCAGATCTCCTCGGCGTCGCCGCTCGGGTGGTTTGTGAACCCGGCCGACTTGGCCGGCTGCCATGTGATGCGGCTGCTGCTGTCGGTGATGGACGTCACCTCGGAGATGCCCGACGACGGGGCGGTATGGGCCATGACAAGCATGACGTCGCCGACGGCTGCCGTCGTCACCGAGAGCGTTGTGCCTGTGTTGTTCAGTACCGGATAGCCGGTCTGTTCGGTGTACGACGTCGCCAGGACTCCGCCACTGGCTTGGGCGGTCTGCGCCGTCGCCCCGATCACCGGCAGGGCGATGCCGGCCACCAACGCCACTGCTGCTCCGGCCGCCAGGCGCCCGTGCATTGCCAACTCCCCCCAGCGGGCCTCGCCTCGATCGACCCGCAGTCGGACGCCGCCAGCGGTGTGGCTAGGACGTCTTTCTTCACTTGCAGGTTATCTCGCCGCTGGTCGGGCGAAGTTTCGTGCCGTCCCGGCGGTCGATCGGTGCGGTCCGGCAGTCGATCGGCCGGACTGGCCCGTAAAGTACGAAGGCCCGGAGACAGGGGAGGTCGTCGTTCATGAGCACGCAACGGAAGCTGACGTTGGCGGCGATCGTCGTGCCGATCCAGGTCACCCTGGCGGTGTTGGCGTGGCGGGACATGGCCTGGCGGAGCGACGACGACGTCCGGGGCTCGAAGCGATTCTGGCGCGTCGTCGTCCTCTTGAACCCCGGGAACTCGGTGGCCTACTGGCTCTTCGCCCGGCGCTGATCCGGCCGACCTCGACCCGCCGACGGCTACCGCAGGCAGGCCTGACGGATACCGCTGGATAGGGTGAGCGCGGTGCAGTTCGAGCTCGATCCCGAACTCCGTGAGCTCCAGCGGACGGTCCGCCGGTTCGCCCAGGAGAAGGTGGCGCCCCGGGCCCGGGAGATCGACCGGTCGGGCGAGTACCCGCAGGACGTCTTCGACGAGCTGCGCCGTGCCGATCTCTTGGGCCTCGGCCTGCCCCGCGAGCTCGGCGGTTCGGGTGCGGGCACCCTCGGCCTCGTGCTCGCGGTCGAAGAGGTCGCCAAGTACTCGAACACGGTCGCGCTGATGCTCCTGCTGACCCGGCTGCCGGCCGGCCCCGTCCTGATCGCCGGGAACGACCAGCAGCGACTGCGGTACGTCGCCCCGCTGGCCAGCGGCGACCAGCGGGCGGCCTTCGGGCTGTCCGAGCCTGGCGCGGGCAGCGATGTCGCGGGGATGCGCACCCGGGCGACGCCCGACCCGGACCCGGCCAACGAGGGCGGTTGGATTGTCAACGGGCTGAAGTGCTGGATGTCCGGGGTAGCCCAGGCCGACTGGTACACCGTCTTCGCCAAGACGGCCGACCCGTCGGAGCGAGGGCACGACACCATCACGGCGTTCATCGTCGAACGCTCGTGGGCGGGCGTGTCGGTCGGCCGCCGCGATCGCAAGATGGGGGTCCACGGCGTCGACACCGGCGAGCTGCTCCTCGACGACGTCAAGGTCCCCGCCGGCAACGTCATCGGTGACGTCGGCGGCTTCCGCGTGGCCATGCTCGGCCTCAACGCGATGCGCCCGATCGTGGCGGCCCGGGGCATCGGCCTGGCCGAAGGGGCGCTCATGTATGCCACTGAGTACGTGAAGGAGCGCCAGGCGTTCGGCCACACGATCGCCGATTTCCAGGGCATCCAGTGGGAGATCGCCAAGGCGGCCGTCGATATCGAGGCGGCCCGCCTCCTCACCTACCGCGCCGCCTGGCTCGTGGATCAGGGGAAGTTCAACAAGGAGGACGTCCCCCAGCTGTCGGCGGCGAAGTACTTCGCCACGGAGCTCGCCGTGCGGGTGTCCGGGCTCGCCGTGCAGTTGCTCGGCGCGGCCGGGTACATGGAGGACCATCCGACCGAGCTCTGGTACCGCGACGCCCGGCAGTTGACCATCGTCGAGGGCACGTCGCAGATCCAGCTCGACCTGATCGCCCGGGGCGTGCTCGCCAAGGATCTCTGGTGGGACTGATCGCCGGACGGTGACCCCCGGTAGGGTCCGGTCATGCGCTCCGTCACCGCCTACGCCACGTCGGGCCCGAAGGCCCCGTTCGAGAAGACGACGATCGAACGTCGGGACGTCGGTCCGGCCGACGTCCTCATCAAGGTCGCGTACGCCGGGATCTGCCACTCCGACATCCACACCGCCCGGGCCGAATGGGGCGACGTCCACTTCCCGCTGGTGCCCGGTCACGAGATCGCCGGCACGGTAGAGGAGATCGGGTCGGGGGTGACGAGGTACACGGTGGGGGACCGCGTGGGCGTCGGCTGCATGGTCGACTCGTGTCGGGAGTGCGAGAACTGCCGGGCGGGCGAGGAGCAGTACTGCGTCGGGCGCCCGGTGTTCACGTACGGCTCGATCGGCCGGGATGGGCGGTGGACCGACGGGGGATACTCCACCCACATCGTCGTCGACGAGAACTACGTCCTCCGGATCCCTGACGGCCTGCCGCTCGACGTCGCCGCCCCGCTGCTCTGCGCGGGGATCACGCTGTACTCGCCGCTCCACCACTGGCGGGCGGGCCCGGACAAGCAGGTGGCCGTGGTCGGGCTGGGTGGCCTCGGGCACATGGGCGTCAAGATCGCCCACGCGCTGGGCGCGGAGGTGACCGTCCTGTCCCGCACGGGAGCCAAGGCCGACGACGCCCGGGTGCTCGGGGCCGACCACTTCTACGCCACCGAGGACCCCGCCACCTTCTCGACCCTGGCCGGCTCGCTCGACCTCATCGTGAACACCGTCTCCGCGGTCCTACCGGTCGACGATTACCTGTCTCTGCTCCGGCTGGACGGGGCGATGGTGACCGTCGGCGCGCCTCCCGACCCCCTGTCGATGCGGGCGTTCTCGCTCGCCCACAACCGATTGAGCTTTGCCGGCTCGATGATCGGCGGCATCCGGGAGACCCAGGAGATGCTCGACTTCTGCACCCGGCACGGGCTGGGCGCCCAGATCGAGGTCATCGACGGCGAGCAGATCGACCGGGCGTACGACCGGGTCGTCGACGGCGACGTCCGCTACCGGTTCGTCATCGACATCGGCACGCTCTGACCCAGACCGCCTGACCCAGACCGCGGCGGTCGGCGGTCGATCGCCGGAGGGTCGGGGCCGTCGATATCCGGAACGGTGATTCCGCTTCTGCTAGCTTGACGACGGCCGCCTGGGGGGACCGGCTGTCCGTCCCTCCACTCGACCAGCAACTCGCAGGACCAGATGACCCGATCCGTTGAACGTTCCAGCTATCAGTTGACCTTCGCCGTCCTGGTGATCGGCGCGATGGCGTACACCATCCTCCAGACCCTGGTGGTCCCGGCGCTCCCGACCATCCAGCACGAGTACCACACCTCCCAGAACACCGTCACGTGGGTGCTGACGGCGTACCTGCTGTCGGCGTCGGTTTTCACGCCGATCCTCGGACGCATCGGGGACATGGCGGGAAAGGAGCGGTTGCTGGTCGCTACCCTCGCCGCACTGGCCGCGGGGTCGGTCCTGGCTGGCCTGTCCCACTCGATCATCGTCCTGATCGTGGCCCGGGTCATCCAGGGTGTGGGCGGGGCCGTGATCCCGTTGTCGTTCGGGATCATCCGAGACGAGTTCCCACGAGCCAAGGTGGCGGGCGCGGTGGGGGTCATCGCCGCGGTGCTCGCTTTCGGGGCCGGTTTGGCGCTGGTCCTGGCCGGCCCGATCGTGGAGCACCTCGGCGTCCATTGGCTGTTCTGGATTCCGCTGATGGTGGCCGGCATCGGGATGGTGATGGCCTATTTCTTCGTGCCGGAGTCGCCGGTCCGTACGCCCGGTGGCGTGAGCTGGTTGGCCGCCCTCCTGCTCTCGGGGTGGTTGGTCGCGCTGTTGGTCGGCGTCAGCCAGGCCCCGGTGTGGGGATGGGGGTCGGGCCGGGTGCTGGGGCTGTTGGCGCTGGCCGTCGTCATCGGGGTGGTGTGGGTCGTGGTCGAGCTCCGGGTCCGGTCCCCGCTGATCGACATGCGGATGATGCGGGCCCCGGCGGTATGGACGAACAACGTGGTGGCCTTCTTGTTCGGGGTGGGCATGTACTCGGTCCTGACCTTCCTGCCCGAGTTCCTGCAGACGCCGACGTCGTCGGGGTACGGGTTCGGGGCGAGCGCCACCCAGTCCGGCCTCTACCTGCTGCCCCTGACGGTGACGATGTTCGTCGGCGGCCTGTTCACCGGCAAGATCGCGGCCGGGATCGGGTCGAAGGCGGCCGTCGTCTCCGGATCGTTCGCCTGCATGGCGTGCTACTTCATCCTGGCGTTCGCCCGTGACGAGCCCTGGGAGATCTACCTGGCGAGCACCCTGCTCGGCATCGGGCTCGGCCTGGCCTACTCCGCCATGTCCAGCCTGATCGTCGAAGCGGTCCCGTCGGCGCAGACCGGGGTGGCCAGCGGCATGAACGCCAACATCCGCACGATCGGTGGGGCCATCGGGGCCTCCGTCATGGCCTCCATCGTGACGGCCGACCTGGGGAAGGCGGGCTTTCCCGCCGATGCGGGGTACACGCGGGGGTTTGCCTTCCTCGGCATCATGACGATGGTGGCCGTCGGGGCCGCGCTGTGCATCCCGTCCATCGATCGGGACGCCGTCCCGGAGCACGATCGCCGGCTCGACCACGCCGAGCTGGCCATCGTGGCCGGCGCCACCATCACCGACGCATGACGGCGACCAGGGCCAGTTCCGGGCGCCGTGGTGGTGGTCCGTACGGGGAGGGGGGGCCGGAAGTCGACCCCTCGATCGCGGTGCCGGCGCTCCGGCGGGACGCGGCGCGCAACCTGGCCAGCATTCTCGCCGCTGCCCGCACCACCTTCTGCGAAGACGGCGTCGACGTCGGCGTGGAGGTGGTCGCGCAGCGGGCGGGGGTCGGTGTGGGGACGCTCTACCGGCGCTTCCCGACCAAGGACTCGTTGATCGAGGCCGTCGTGGACGAGCTGCTCCAGGAGGTTCTCGTCGCGGCCAAGGCGGCGTTGGTGGACGAGCCGGCGGCCGGCGGGTTCGCGGCGTTCATGCGAGCCGCCGGTCAGCTCCAGGCCGACCACGCCGGATGCCTGGGGCGACTGTGGAGCGATTCCCGGCGGAGTCCCGTACGGGCCGACATCGAGAGCGTCGGCCGCCAGCTACTGGCCCGGGCTCAGACGGCTGGATCGGTGCGGCCGGACCTGGTCTACGAGGACGTGGCCATGCTCCATTGGTCGGTCCGAGGCGTCGTCGAGACCACCGCCGCGGTGGCGCCGGACGCCTGGCGCCGTCATCTCGACCTGCTGCTGGCGGCGGTAGCCCGATCGGACCTGCCGCTGCGGCACCCGCCGCTCAGCGCGAGCGAGGTGGACGCGGCGATTGCTTGGCGCGGGCGGTCGGGAACGCGTTGACCGCCGTCGACGGTCCCGGCGTCTCCAGTAGGCGGGCCAGACCGAGGGCGTCGGCGGCCCAGCCGTCGGCGCCGAGCTCCCGGGCCGACGGTTCGGTCGACAGGGCCGGCCCTCCGAGGTAGATCCGGCAGTCCGGATGGGCGCGGCGCACCGCCGCGGCCACGGCGGCGGCCCCCGCCTTGCACCCGTCGGTGCTGACGCTCACCCCCACGGCGCGCAGGTCGCCGACCGCCCCGGCGGCGTCCAGGAACGACTGCTCCGGCAGGTCGGCCCCCAGGTCGACCACCCGGGCGCCAGACTGCCGGAGGATGTCGGCCACCATGAGCAGCGGCAGTAGATGGGGGTCGCCAGGGGCGCCGCCCAGGATGACCGTGCCGCCGGCGGCCGGGCCCCGGCGGGCGAACAGCGGGCCGAGCCGCCCGACCAGCCGCATGGCCACCGCGGTGGCCCGGTGCTCGGCGTCGACGCCGATCGAACCGTCAGCCCACCGGTCGCCGATGGTTCGCATCGCCGGGGCCAGCAGGCGAAGGTGGATGTCACCCGCGGCCGCGCCGCCGGACAAGGCTCGCTCCACGACCGCCCAGCTGCCGGGTCCGTCCCCGGCCAGCAGCCGGTCGAGCAGCCGGTCCCGGGGCCCGGCCCACCGTCTTCCCGACTGGGCCGTCCCGCGCCCGGGGGCGACCGGAGCGGCGGCTCGCAGGCGATCGACGTCGCCGGGGTCGACCCACCACCGGCCGCCGCGTTGTTCGGCCGGCAGGCGGCCCAGCCGAACGTACCGGTAGGCGGTCATGTAGTGGACCCCGAGCGAGGCCGCGGCGTCTTCGAGGGTCACCAAGTTGTCGGGCCGCGCCGTCATCGGTCCCGTCGCAGGCGGGCGGCGAGGGCCCGGGCCGGCGGGGTCCGCAGGTCGTGGACGACGCCGAGCGCGGCCAGCGCGCGCAGCGCGTAGTACGTGGGGTCCAGCTCCCACCAGACGAAGCCCTGCCGGACCGACCGCGGGTAGTGGTGGTGGTTGTTGTGCCATCCCTCCCCCAGGGTCACCAGCGCCACCGGCCAACAGTTCCGGCTGTCATCCGGGGTGTCGTAGCGGCGGCGGCCCAGGCGGTGGGCCACCGAGTTGACGGTGAACGTGGCGTGCCAGAGCAGGACGGTCGAGATGGCGAAGGCCACCACCCCGGCCCAGCCGGCCAACAGGTAGCAGGCCAGCCCTAGGGCCCACGGACCGACGGCCTGCAGCCGGTCGACGACGCGCAGCTCCGGGTAGCGGGCCAGGTCGTCGACCAAGGAGAGGTCGGCCCGCTTGGACCGCCGGGACAGCACCCACCCAGCATGGCTCCACCACAGTCCGTCTCGGGGGGAGTGCAGGTCCCGCCGGGTGTCGGCGTAGCGATGGTGCCGGCGGTGGTGGGCAGCCCACCACAGCGGGCCCTTTTGGGCCGCGGTGATCCCGCCTATGGCCATAGCCAGTTGGGCGGTGCGACCCAGCCGGTAGCTGCGGTGGGAGAAGTAACGGTGGTACCCGGCGGTGACGAAGAACATGCGGACCACGTAGAGGACGGCGACCAGCACCACGTCGGCGGCGCCGAACCCGGTCGCCACGATGGCCACCGGCGCCAGATGCAGGGCGACGAACGGCAGACCCGAGACCCAGTCGGTGCCGCCATCGGTCGCGGCGGGCGAACCGGCGCCCGTCCGGTCCGGCGCCGTCCGGTCCGGCGCCGCCCGGCGGTCGACCGCGGCCGCCGTCCGATCGATCGTGGCGGTCATTGCCCGACCGGTCCCGGATGCCACCCGGGCTTGGCCAGGATCATCTGGACGTCGCTGATGCGACGTTCCACGAACCCCGCCTCGCAGTAGGCCAGGTACAGGTCCCAGGTCCGCAGGAACGACTCGTCGAAGCCGAGCTCGGCGATCGCCCGACGGTTGTCGAGGAACCGGGCCCGCCACCGGTGGAGCGTCTCGGCGTAGTGGGCCCCGATGTCCTCCAGGCCGATCACCCGGAGGTCGGTGGCGCCGGTCGTGACCGCCACGATGACACCGACGGACGGGATGCAGGACCCGGGGAACACGACGGCCTTGATGAAGTCGTCGACCCGCTTCGCCCGTTCGTAGCGCGCGTCGTCGATGACGATGGCCTGGAGGGCCATCAGCCCGTCCGGTCGCAGGAGCCGGGCGCAGGACTCGAAGAACGTCCGGTACTGACGCCAGCCCACCGCTTCGATCATCTCGACCGAGACCACCTTGTCCCACTGGCCGTGCAGGTCCCGGTAGTCGTCGTTGCGGACCGTCACCAGGTGGTCCAGGCCGGCCTCGCCCACTCGCCGACGGGCGTAGGCGAACTGACGGTCCGAGATGGTCGTCGTCGTGACCCGGCAGCCGTACCGGGTGGCGGCGTGGGCGGCGAAGCTGCCCCAGCCGGTCCCGATCTCGAGCACCTCGTCGTCGGGCCCCAGGTCGAGCTTGACGCAGAGCCGATCGAGCTTGGCTACCGAGGCCTCCTCCAAGGACATGCCGGGCCGCTCGAAGTACGCGCACGAGTACGTGAGGGTCGGGTCCAAGAAGGCGGCGAAGAACTCGTCGCCGAGGTCGTAGTGCTCCTGTACGTCCAACCGGTCCTCGGCTCGGCTGTCCAGCCCGTTCCGGGCGGCCGAGTGCCGTCCGGGGCCGAGGCCACCGAGCCGCCCGAGGCCGCCGGTGATCCGCCCGAGTCGTCCAGCCGGGGACGGCAGGCGACGGCTGGCCGACCGGACCACGCCGACCAGGTCGTCGCTGTCCCACCAGCCGGCGGCGTAGCTGGTGCCCAGGCCGACGCTGCCCCGGGCCAACACGGCTCGGTAGGCGGCGGGATCGTGCACGGCGACCGTTGCCGTGTCCGGGGGCGTCGGCCCGGGACGCCCGTGGTGGCGTGGCCGACCATCGGGGAAGTCCTCGACCACCAAGATCTCGGCCCGGCGGGTTGCCGTCAGGACCGCGGCCCGAGCCAGTCGTTCGACCCCGGTCATCGGCCACCCGTGGCTCGGGCCGGATGCGGGTGGAACGGTTCGCCCTTGGCCCACAGCCGCGCCGCCTGCCAGTAGATGGCGGCCGACACCCGCCAGGTCATCAGGGGGTACCGGACGAGGAGGGCGGACATGGTCGACCGGTCGAGCGGTCGGCGGTGGAGCAGCAGCTCGGCTTCGAACACCGTTTCGTCGCCCCGGCGGTCGTCGACCCGGGCCCTCAGCTGGTCGCCGGGAGGGTCGAGCCGGAACCGATGGGCCAGGTCCATCGGCAAGAAGGGCGAGACGTGGAGGGCCTTGGCCACCGTTTCGTCCACCGTCCCGTCGTCGGCGGCCGGAAGCGACGTAGTCGTGGCGCTCGCCCCACGGCGTGTTGGTCACCGACGCCACCACCGAACGGACGTGCTCGACCGGTTGGGTCGAAGCAGTAGTACAGGCTGATCGGGTTGAAGCACCAGCCCCAGGTCCGCAGGTTGGTCAAGAGCCGGACCGGGCCGTCGACGTCTTCTGCCGCGCCGGCGTCGGCCACGACCTGGCGGACGGCCTCGGCGAGGGGGACCGACGGGTCGCCGAGGTAGTCGACGCGCCGGAACCGGACGGGCCGGCCGGGACGGTCGGACCACAGTGGATGGCGGGCCAGGACCGCCGACAGCTCGTCGAGGTCGAGGTAGCACATCGCCACTCGGTACTCGAAGTGATGGGGCTGGGGTCGCGACCGGCGATGGCGGACCCGAGCCCTCGTAGAGGGCGCTGTAGACCGGTGCCGACGACTCGACGGGAGGCGAGGGGGTCGACGACGGTCACCGGATCGGCGCTCCGAGCTCCCGGCAGACGTCGGCCGCACTGGACGGCGCCGTCCTCGTGGAAGCCGTAGCCCCAGTAGGCGCCGCAGTACCAGGTGCGCCGGTGGCCTTGGAGGTCCTGCCGGCGGCGCTGGGCGGCCACGGCGGCCGAGTCGTAGATCGGATGGGCGTAGGTCCACGACTCGAGCACCGTGGTCGGGTCGATGTGATCGTCTCGGTTCAGGGTCACGCAGATCTGGTGACTCGACTCGATCCGTTGCAGGCGGTTCATCCAGTAGGTCACCGTCGGCCGACCGACCGGTTCGGCCGGCAGGTGGGCGTTCCAGCTGGCCCAGGCCGACCGCCGGCGGGGGAGCAGCCTGGCGTCGGTGTGGAGCGTGGCCACGTTGGACTGGTAACGGATGGCCCCGAGCACGGTCCGCTCGTCTGGACTGGGATCGCCGAGCAAGGCCAGGGCCTGGTCGCTATGGACGGCCAGGACCGCCGCGTCGAAGGACTCGGGGCCGGCCCCCGTGAGCACGGTCACCGACGTCGGCTCCCGCACGACCTTGACGACCTCGGCCGATCGCCGGACCCGATCCCCCAGCATGCGATCGATCGCTGCCACGTACCGGTGCGACCCCCCGCTGACCGTTCGCCATTGCGGCCGGCCTTTCAGCTGCAGCATGCCGTGGTGGTCCAAGAAGGCGGCGAACGTCCGAGCCGGGATGGCGGTGAAGGTGGCCGGGTCGGCCGACCAGATGGCCGAGCCCAGCGGGACCAAGTAGTCGGCGACCAGTCGCGGCCCGTAGTCACCGGCGGCCACCAGATCGGCCAGCGTTCCCGGATCGTCCCCAGTCGCCAGCAGTCGGCGGGCAGCCCGGTTGAATCGGAGCACGTCGGCTAGGAGCCGTTGGAACGACGGCCGCAGGGCGTTCGATGGCTGGGCCCACAGCCCTAGGCCGTTGCCCCGGTACTCGAAGTCCCGGCCGGCGGCGGACACGCTGAAGCTCATCTCCGAGGACTGCGTGGCCACGCCCAGCTGGTCGAGGAGTCCCGAGAACATTGGATAGTTGGGCTCGTTGTACACGATGAACCCGGTGTCGACGTCGTAGGCCCCGTCGTCCAGCGCCACCCGGACGGTGTTGGCGTGGCCGCCCAACCGGTCGTCGGCTTCGAACAGCGTGACCCGGTGGGTCTGCCGAAGCCAGTAGGCACAGCTCAGCCCGGCCACGCCGGCCCCGATCACCGCCACGTTCACCGGTCACCTCCGACCGGCTCGTCCAGCCCGGCTCGTTGCCGGCACCACTCCCAGAGCCGTGCGGGCTCGCCGGGCGGGTCAGCGGGACCCGGCCACCGATGGTCGGGACGAGCTCGGCGGTCCAGCCAGAAGGTTGCCGGCGCATTGGCGTCAGCGCCACCATCGGCGAGCCAGACCGCCGTATCGGCTCCCTGTTCGGCCCGTCGCAAGATCGGGCCCAGTACGGCCGCGAATACCGGCAGGCCGGTTCGCAACGCGTCGGTGTCCACCCAGCCCGGGTGCATGGCATAGGACGACACTCCGGCCCTGGGCCACCGCTGATCCCACTGTCGAGCCAGGGCAACCTGGGCCCGCTTGGCCGTGGCGTAGACGGTGGTCCCCCGGTACGGGGTCGACGGCTGATCGAGCCGCTCGACGTCCAGTTGGCGGGTGTACATGCCGCCGGACGACACCCACACCACCCGGGCCGGCGCCGCTCGCCGGAGCAAGGGCTCCAGCAGGCACGTCAAGAGGTAGGGCCCGACCACGTGGACGGCCGCCGTCTCCTCCAGCCCGCCGTCGGTCATGGTCAGCTCGCGGTTCAAGACGCCGGCCGCGTGGACCAGGGCATCCAACCGGTCGGTCCGTCTCGCCACCCCGTCGGCCAGCGCCCGGACCGACGACAGGGAGCCGAGATCGGCCGGTTGCCCGAACACCCGGGTCGACCCGGCCTCGGTCCGGAGGTCTTCCACCGCCCGGCTCACTCGGGCCTCGTCCCGGCCGACCAGGCCGACGGTCGCTCCGGCGCGGGCCAGAGCCACCACCACCGCCCGGCCGATGCCGCTGGTGCCTCCGGTGACCAGGACCACCCGGCCCTCCATGGTCGGCCGTTCGTCGTCGGCCCAGGACCACAATCGCCGGCGGGCCGCGAAGCCCAGCCGGGACCAGCTGGCCACGATCGTGGCCTCCAAGGCGGCGTCGATGCCCTGCCGAGCGGTGTTCGAGGTCCACACCCTTTCTATTTAGCACTAAATAGAGTTTGCTAAACCTGGCGCCGGTCCTGGGGGCCCGGACCCTACGCTCGCGGTCGTGCCGTTCGTCGCGACGCCCGATGACCCCCGCCGGCCGGACGGCCAGGCTTGGCTTCGCAACGTGGTGATCGCCGTCGCGGCCGGTCGCGTCGCTCTGGGGGCGGTCGCCCTGCTCTCTCCGGCCGTGGTGGCCCGGCCGTGGGTCGGCGACGACGACGGCCCCAGCAGCGCCGTCCTGGGTCGGGCACTGGGCGGTCGGGACGTGGCGCTGGGCCTCGGATTGCTATTGGCCGCCAACCACGATCGCCACCTCCGGGGATGGGCCGAGGCGGCGGCGTTGGCCGACTCGGTCGACGTGGCAGCCACTCTCTTGGCCTTCGACCGGTTGCCCCGAAAGGGGCGCCTGGCCGTCCTGGCCGCCGCCGGTGCCGCCGCCGCCGTCGGCTGATGGACGGCGACGCGGTGCGACTAGCCGGGCACGTCGCCGGGCTCCCGCATCACCGACGGGCGAGTCCTTCAAGGTGGCGCGTCCCTTGACAGGTGTAGTCGCCCCGCATACATTCCAAAATCGAGCGAGCGCTTGATTATGTAGCAGGAGGGGTGGGCTGTGCCCGAAGCACTTCCGAGTTACCGCGAGTTGCCCATACGCGAAGGGCTGCCGCCCAAGTCGGCGTGGGGCCTTTTCGGCGACGACGATCAGCTCGGGACGCTGAACCTGCTGACGCCCGAGCGGGTGTGCGAGGCCGCACAACTCGTTCGCAAGGGAACGGTCATCGCCCTCGGCCTCCCACTCGAGCAGCCTCGGCGCCCCGAGGGAGGGCGCCGAGGCAACATCGGTCACCACATGATCGATCAGGGATACGGCCCGGACTTCACGGGGGAAGAGGCGGACGACGAAACGCCGTCGATCCGGGGCCGGGACGACTACGTGTCGGAGCTCTGGCTGCAAGGCAGCAGCCAGTGGGATGGCCTGACGCACGTGCTGTACAAAGGTCAGAATTACAACGGGGTACCGGACGAAGACATCCATGGTGGCCCCGGCACGAAGCTCGGCGTCGACCAATGGGCGGCGCGCGGCATCGTCGGAAGGGGGGTTCTCCTCGACGTGGCCCGCTATCTCGACAGTGTCGGCCGCCCACTCGATCTGAGCAGCAACTACGGGATCACGGTCGAGGACCTTCAGGCGACGATGGCGATGGAGAACGTGGAGATCCAAGCCGGCGACATCATGCTGTTCCGTACGGGCTGGGTCCCCTACCTGGTTTCCGCGGAAGACGCCGTCCGGGCGCAAATGCTCGGGTCCGGCATGGGAGGCGCCAAGGCGCCGGGTCTCGAGGTGTCGGACCGAATGCTCGAGTTCTTGTGGGACCTCCACGTGTCAGCGATAGCCGCCGACAACATGAGCGTCGAACAGTTCCCACCCCCACGACCGGTGGACGAGTTCAAGATGCACAAGAACTGGCTGCCGCTCTGGGGCATGCCGTTGGGCGAGTACTGGGCGCTCGATGCGCTGGCGACCGACTGCGCCGAAGACGGCCGGTATACCTTCCTCCTCGTCTCGGTGCCGCTCAACGTCCGGGGAGGCGTTGGATCTCCGTGCCAGGCGGTCGCCATCAAGTAGCCGCCGAGGCCAGCTGCGGAGGCCGTCACCGATCACTCGGAGCGCGAACGAGCGCGTCGAGAGTTCGAGTGGCTCAACGGATTCGGCTCATTGCCGGACGTCAGCGGTCAGTGGCGACGGTAGGTCATCCGGCCAGGCCCAGGAACACCAGCAGAGCCGGTTCGAGGCGGACGATGTCCTCGCTGGACAAGCGACCAACGCGCTCGCCGAGCTTGGAACGCCGCACGGTGGTGACCTTGTCGACCATCAGGCTGCTCATCTCGCAGAGCCCGTTTCGAGGGCTCGGCTCCACGACCAAACGAAGGAGGTGGCGCCTCGATGAGATCAGTGGCGAACGCATGGATGATCACCGAATCCGTGGATGAAGTCCTGATCCTCGCCGGCTCGGCGGGACGACGCGACCAACGCCGACTGCCGGTGGGCCTCGGTAGCGAACTGCGGGGACCGGACATCGGGAACCCAGATCTGGACGGGTCGGAGACCCTCCGCTCGCAACGAGCCCCGGGCAACGAGCCTCGGCCGGACGGCCGCGGCGAAGCCGCCAACGGTGCGAGGCTGGTTCCGTGGACCGCGCCGATGATCGCCAGGCCGCTCTCCGAAGCGCCGTTTTCGAAGGGGACGGGCATCGGGTCGTCGTCGCGCTGTCGAAGGACCCCTGGGATGACCGGCTTCAGCTGGCCGGCGACGGTCTTCTCGTCGCCTTGGCGCAATCCGGAGAAGGCGCTTGCGGATTGGCCCACCGCTGTGCCGGGGGGTTGCGCGAGCGGGCCTGGACGGGTGACGAGGATCTCGCCGATCAGCTGGAGGCGGCGGTGGGCGAACGGCCCGCCCCACTGCTGCGGCCCCTCGCCGTCGACCTCGAGGAGCTGGCGACCATCCTCGAAGGCGACCCGACCCACGGTGGCGGCCGGATCGACCTTCACACGGGCGAGGTCTGGCCGCAGGCGGTGATCGACGACGCTCAGGAGATGGGGGAGGAGGATCCCGAGGACGAGGCGACCGACCGCTGGCTGTCGGTCTGGTGCGAAGGATCCCGGGATGCCTACCGGGATATGGAGGACTTCATCGGGGCGTTGGCGGACGAGGACCGGGCCGACCGTCTGTCGATCGCCATCTCGGGGCGGGGTGCCTTCCGCCGGTTCAAGGACGTGCTCGAACGATGGCCCGGCGAGCTCGAACGCTGGCACGCGTTCTCCGCTGAGCGACAGCGGGGTCGCGCCCGGTCATGGCTCGCCGCGGCCGGATATTCACCCCGATGGCCGGCCCAACGTACATACGCAGGCAGCGAGCACGCCGCGAGGACATGGGGCACCCTGATGAACCCGTCGGCAACGTCGGCTAGCCGGCTCAACCGGCGTCCGCCTCGTCCTCCAAGTTGCCGACCTCGTCGTCGGTCATGGGGGTGATCGGCGTACCGCCGGGGTTCCAACGCCCGGCCCGGTCCTTGCAGAACGGGTACCAGCAACCATCTCGCCCGAGACGGAGCTGGCGGTCCCCGAGCGTCACCCGGTTGCGCCGGGCGGCCGCGCCAGGACCGAGCAGGGCGCGCCCCGTCGAGAGGGGAACGGGGCCGGGATCCCAGACCTCGTCGAGAACGGCCAGCCCTTCCGGCCCGCCGTCGCGAAACGCCAGGGCCCGGTGGAGGAGCTCACGACCGGGCAGGCCGGCGCGACGGGCGAGCTCGCCTAGGGCCAGGGTGTCGGCCCCACCCTGACCGTCGCCGAGCAACGCGGACGCTCGCCGAGCCAGGTCCTGTTCGACCGTCAGCTCGAGCCCGTTCGAGGCAGCGCCCTGCAGCAGCGCCAGGGCCCGGGCGGCGGCATCGGCGGCCAGGGTCCGCAGCGCTCCCAGATCCACTCCGGTGTCCGGTGGCGGGTCGGCCGCGAGCACCGCCGGCCGGCCGACCCGGCGCGGTGACGGCGGTGCGGCGGGCAGCGGCTTCGGGGCGCGTGCCCAGGCGTCCCGGGCCGAGACGCCCTCGTCGGCTTCGAGCTCGATCGTCAACGCCACTGCCGGTGCCGGCGTGTCGGCGTGCCGGCGGGAACGCAGGCCGGCCAGGATCTCGTCGCGGCCGCGGCCGCGGAGCAACAGCACGCCGAAGGGGTCGACGTCGAGGGCATCGGCGACCAGGTAACAGACCGCGGCGGCGTGCTTGCAGGGATCGGCCCAGTCCGGGCAGGAGCACCGGGGCTGCAGCTCGCCCGCTCCGGGCAGCAGGTCGAGACCGACGGACCGGACGTCGTCGGCCACGCCGGCGGGCAGCTCGCCGTCGAGCAGGGCGGCGGTGTGTCCGATCTCGGCCGCCAATGCGTCGAGCAGCCGGTGCCATTCGGCCTCGTCGAACGGCCGAACCCGCACCCGCACCTTGTACGGAGACCGACGTGACCCCTGCACGTCGGCCAGGATCTCGCCCGGCGCCAGAGTGAGTACGCCGACCGCGCCGGTCCGGGCGTAGGTCCGCCCCCGCGGCAGCCGGTTGGGATCGAGCCGGGCCCGCTGTTCCAGGGCCTCCACCCAGGCCTGTCCCCACCAGGAGACCCCGAAGGGCTTGCGACCGGCCGTCCGCGGCGCGCTCGGACCGGGCCGTCGCGGCTTGTGCTCGTACCAGTCGTCGGCCGGCCGGGCTCATGCTCCGCTCCCCAGGCGCACCAGGTCGGTGAGCTCCTGGTCGGTGAGCCGGCCGATCCAGCGCTCGCCACCGCCGACGACCGCCTCGGCCAGCGACCGCTTCCGCTCGATCAGCGCGGCGATGTGGTCCTCGAGGGTGCCCTCGGCGATGAGCCGGTGCACCTGGACCGGCCGGTCCTGCCCGATCCGGTGCGCCCGGTCGGTCGCCTGGTCCTCGACGGCCGGGTTCCACCAGCGGTCGTAGTGCACGACGTGGGTCGCCCGGGTCAGGTTGAGCCCGACCCCGCCCGCCTTGAGCGACAGCAGCAGCACCGGCGCCTGGCCGGACTGGAAGGCGTCGACCATCTCCGTGCGGCGCTTGGCGCCCACCTTGCCGTGCAGGAACAGCGTGCGGCACGCCGAGGTGCTCGAGCCGGGCCTCGACGAGGGACAGGCACTCGACGAACTGGCTGAACACGAGGACCGACTCGCCCTCGGCGGTGATGACGTCGACCAGCTCCTCCAGCGCCGCCAGCTTGCCCGAACGGCCGGCCAGCGGGCCCGCCTGGTGCAGGTACTGCGCCGGGTGGTTGCAGATCTGCTTCAGCACGGTGAGGAGGCGGAGCACGAGACCCTGCCGGGCGATGCCGTCCTCGTTCTCGATCGCCTCCAGGGCCTCGCGCACCTCGGCCTCGTAGAGGGTGGTCTGCTCCTGGGTGAGCGGGACCGGCACGTCGGTGACGGTCCGCGGCGGCAGGTCGGGGGCGACGCCCGGATCGGTCTTCTTCCGGCGGAGGAGGAACGGGCGGATCGTACGGGCGAGCCGCTCGGTGGCCAGCGGGTCCCGGTCGCGCTCGACGGGAGTGGCCACCGTGCGCACGAACCGTTCGAACGGGCCGAGCAGTCCGGGGGTGGTCCAGTCGAGGATCGACCACAGCTCGCTCAGCCGGTTCTCGACCGGGGTCCCGGTGAGGGCCAGGCGGGCGGGGCCGCCGATGGTGCGCAGGGCCCGCGCCGTCGCCGTCTCCGGGTTCTTCGCGTGCTGGGCCTCGTCGGCGACCACCAGGCTGAAGCCGGCCGCCGCCAGCGTCTCGGCGTCCCGGCGGGCGACGCCGTAGCTCGTGACGACGATCTCGTCCGGGGCCAGGTCCTCGAGGCTGCGGGCGGGACCGTGGTGACGGCGGACCACGCTCCCGGGAGCGAACCGCCGCACCTCGCGCTCCCAGTTGCCGAGCAGCGACGTCGGGCAGATCACGAGCGTCGGTCCTCGGTTGGCGGCGGCCCGGTGGAGGTGGAGGGCGATCACCTGCAGCGTCTTCCCGAGACCCATGTCGTCGGCCAGGCAGCCGCCGAGCCCGGCGTCGACCATGGCGTGCAGCCACGTGACGCCACGGGACTGGTACGGGCGGAGCTCGACGTCGGCCGCCAGACCGAGGGGGACGCCGAGCTCGCCCTCCGGCGCGCCGGTGATGGCGGCCAGGCGGCCGGCCAGCTCCGCCAGCGGCCCGTCGGCGACCACGGAAACGGGCTCTCCGTCGAGGTCGACGCGTGCCCGCCAGAAGCGTGCCGAGAGCCTCGGCCGCCGTCAGCCGTTGGCGACGACGGGCCTTCAGGCGCTCGAGCAGCGCGGGGTCGGCGGCGACCCAGCGGCCGCGCAGGCGGACGAGCCCCCGCTTCGCCTCGGCCAGCTGGTCGATCTCCTCCTCGGAGAGCAGCTCGCCGTGGAGCGTCGCCTGCCAGCGGAACTCGACGAGCGTGTCGAGACCGAAACCGGCTTCCACGACGACACCGGGGGCAGTCCCGACCGACGCGCGCAGCTCGAGGCCGTCGGCCAGGATCTCGGCCGGCCACAGCACCTCGACTCCCGTGCCCTGGAGGAGGGTGGCCCCGTCGGCCAGCAGCTCGCCGAGGAGGTCGTCGTCGAGATCGAGGCCGGTGGGCGCCCGCTGGTGGAGCAGCGGCTCGAGCGGGGCCCAGGCGCGGGCCGCCCGGCGCAGGGCCCGCAGCAGGTCGCTCTCGGCGTCGTCGCCGAACCGGGCCACGACCGCCGCCGGGGAGCGATAGAGATCGGCCGCGTCGACGACCAGGCTCGACTCGGCGCGGCTGGTGAGCTGGAGCACCGCCCGGGCCATCGGAGCCGGCGGATCGGCGGGCGACCGGCCCGCGATCGCCGGCTTGCCATCCTCGTCATCCTCGTCATCGCCATCCTCGGGTGTGGTCGCTGGTGTCGGACCCAGCGGGTCGAGCTCCACTCGAAGGGCCACGTCGGCGCCCCGCTCGCCGGCCAAGCCGGCGACGGCGTCGACCAGCCAAGGGCGGAGATGCGCGGCGGAGACTGGCGTGATGGCCGCGAATGCCGTCCGGGGGCCACTACCGGGTGTGCCGGCCGGGCGGTCCCCTACGGCGGCGAGCGCCGATCTCGTTGTGGTGGCGCCGGTCACGACCGCCGCGGCCGCGGTGCGTGGGAGCGTATCGGCGAGCGCGTCCCATGCGGCCTGGATCAAGCTCGCCGAGCTACGGACGCGCAACGGCGACGAGCGGCCAGACGAGAGGGCGTGCGCGTCCGGCGGGAACGCGGCGGCGAGCTCGGCGAGGAGACGACGGTCGGCGGGGTCGAGTGGACCGGCGCGCCAGGCGTCCCAGCCCAAGGCGGTGACCGAGGGGTAAAGCCGGCCTCGGGCGATCAGCCCGAGGCCGATGGTGAACACCTGTGACCATGCCGCGGCACCGGCGATGTCAACGTCGAGATCGCGGAGGAAGGGGATGGCGTCGGTGACGGGGAGGCATCGGGCGGCGACGGTGCGGCGGCGCACGCCGTTGCCGGATGCATTGGGTAGGACGACCTCGACCTCGTCGGGGAACCCCCGGCGGTCGGCATTGGCGACGGAAGTCCGACTGCGGTCGTAGACCACGATCGTCCCCAGGCGAGGAGGCTCGGCGGGGAGGAACGTGATCGCGTGGTCGGACGCGAGGACCCCCGCCGGGGCGAGCAGGGCGTCGCCCGAGCTGGGTAAGATCGTCGTTACCGGCACGCCGGCCCACGGTATCGAAAGTCGGTCGTGATCCGGTAGATCAGTGGACGCCCTACGGCAGGAGGGTGAACGCCCCGGTGTGCGCCGGTCTGACCACGGAAAAGTGACGACGGTCGAGGGTAACAACCTCACTCACTCCGAGGCGCTCGGCGATCGCGACCACGGAGGCGTCCACCGCTCCGAGAGGCATGTCGGCGTACCGGTGGACCAGCTCGGCCATCCGTCGGAGGTCGCCGGCGGTGAGCTGCTCGACTCGATAGTCCTCCCCCAGAAGCTCAGTGAGAAACCGGGCCTCGGCGTCCGGACCCAAGCGATGTTCGACCAGGTAACTCGTCTCGATCACGACGGTGACCGGGATGACGAGCGGTCGTTCCAGATCCTCGAGAACGGATGCACACTCGTCGTGGTGGGCATCCGAACGGTCGGCCGCGGCGTAGAGCGGCCCGGTGTCGAGGACGATCACCGTCCGAGGACTGCCGCGACCTCTTCGTCGACGTGCTCGGAGACGTCTGCCCGTCCGCTGGCCCCGAGCCCGATGATGCCGAGCGTGTGGCGCGGGGCGAGATAGGTCACCACGGCCTCGGCCACCAGCTCTGCCGGATCGACGCCGCGACGGGTCGCTTCTTCGGCGACTCGCTCGGAGACCGCCTCGGGCAGGTCGACGTGGAGCTGAGTCATGTGATGGTCCTCTTGGGCGACGGTTCTACCAAGCGGGTCATGGTGGAGGTGATGGGACTCGAACCCACGAACCTCTTGACTGCCAGTCAAGCGCTCTACCAGCTGAGCTACACCCCCAGTGGTCGAATCACGTTATCAGGCGCCGTCGGCCCGCTCACCTTCCGGCCCGGCCGACACGCACCGGGGTCCGCTCCTGGCATCGCTGACCGCCGCCGCCGTTCGGCTCGCTTCCCTCACTCGGCGACGCGGCCTTGCTCGATGGCGCGGGAGTCGACCATGTCCGACCCGCCGCGGCGGGCGGGGCGATACTGGCCGACCGTGACCACGCCGCTGTCACCCCGCCGGCCGCCGTCCTCCCGCCGACCGGCGCCACCCGTCCGGAACGGCCGGTCACGCCGGACGCTGGCGACGATGAGCCTGGCCCAGGGGATGATCCTCCTCGACGTCACGATCGTCGACGTCGCGCTGCCGTCGATCCAACACGGCCTGCACATGTCGGCGGGTCGGCTGGAGTGGGTCGTCAGCGCGTACGCCCTCGCGCTGGCCGCGCTGATCCCGCTCGGCGGCGCGCTCGGCGATCGGTTCGGTAGGCGTCGGTGCTTCGTCGTCGGGATGGCCGTGTTCGTCGTCGGTTCGGCCGCGTGCGCCCTGTCGACGGTCGACGTCGAGCTGATCGCCTTCCGCGCCGTCCAGGGGGTCGGCGGGGCGCTGATGTCGTCGCTGACGTTGTCGATCTTGGTCGAGGCGACGCCGGAGGACGACCGGCCGTCGGCCATCGGGACGTGGGCGGCGATCGCCGGCGTCGGGTTCATGGTCGGGCCGATCGTCGGCGGCCTGCTCCTGAGCGTCTTCGGCTGGTCGTCGGTCTTCTGGGTCAACGTCCCGCTCGGCGTCGCCGGTCTGGCGTTGACGCTCACGTCGGTCGACGAGTCGAGGGACCCGTCGGGCCGGCACCTCGACCCGGCCGGCGCGGTCCTGGCGTCCGTCGGATTGTTCCTCGTCACGTTCGGCCTCGTCGAGTCGGCCGACCGGAGCTGGGGGTCGCCGATCGTCGTCGGCAGCATCGTCGCCGGCGCGGCCGTCCTGGCCGGCTTCTTCTGGTGGGAGCACCGGACGAGCTCGCCGATGGTCCCACCGGCGATGCTGCGCCAGCACCGGTTCGCCACTGGCAACGTCGTGCTGCTCGTCGCGTTCGTCTCGCTCACCGGCATGTTCTTCTTCGTCACGCTCTTCTTCCAGAACGTCGAGGGGTGGTCGGCGCTCGAGACCGGCGTCTCGTGGATCGCCCTCGGTGTGCCGTTCTTGTTCGTCGCCCAGTCGAGCGGGCGGCTGACGAAGCGGTTCTCGCCGGGCGCGGTCATCGCCGTCGGTTGCGCGATGGCCGCGGCCGGCATCGCCGGCCTCTCGTTCGTCACCGGGGCGACGCCGATCGCCGCGGTCGAGGGGTGGTACGTCGGTATCGCCGTCGGCTTCGGGCTGTTGTCGCCGGCGGCGTCGACGGTCGTCATGTCGTCGGTCGAGGGCGGCGCGTCCGGCATCGCGTCCGGCATCTTGAACACCAGCCGGCAGGTCGGCACGTCGGTCGGGTTGGCCGTCCTCGGCTCGATCGGCGTGACCGTGGCTGCCCGACAGTGGCGCGCCGACCTCGTCGGCGCGCCGACCGCCGCGCTCCGTGAGGCCGGCGATGGGCTGGTCGGGCCGGTGACGAGCGGCCAGATCGGTACGGTCCGCCACGAGGTCGGCGCCAGCCTGGCGACCTGGGCGACGGCCGCGTTCGAGTCCGGCCTGCAGGTCGCGCTGCTCGTCGGGGCCGGCCTGCTGCTCGTGACCGGCATCGTCGCCTATGTCGCCCTCCGCCGGCCGGCCGGCGCCGTTTCGCACCGACCGGCCGTTTCGCACCGACCGGCCGTTTCGCACCGACCGGAGGGAACCGACAGGCACCGGCAGTAGCATCCGACGTCATGGCACGGGCCTACGACGTCGACGCGATCGAGCAGAAGTGGCAGCACCGCTGGCGGGACGACGGCACGTACGAGATCGACAACGACGACCCGCGGCCGAAGTTCTATGCGCTGTGCATGTACCCGTACCCGTCGGGGTCGGCTCACCAGGGCCACGTCCGGAACTACACGTTCGGCGACCTCGTCGTCCGCTACCAGACGATGCAGGGCAAGGCCGTCCTCTCGCCGCTCGGCTTCGACTCGTTCGGGCTCCCGGCCGAGAACGCGGCGATCCGCACCGGGACGCACCCCCGCGTGTTCACCGACGCCCGCATCGCCGAGCTGAAGGCGTCGGTGACGCGGCTCGGCGCGGTCTACGACTGGCGGCGAGAGATCCATAGCCACGACCCCGCGTACATCCGCTGGAACCAGCTCATCTTCTCGAAGCTGCTCGCCGCCGGCCTCGCCTACCGGGCGAACGCGCCGGTCAACTGGTGCCCGGGCTGTCAGACCGTGCTGGCGAACGAGCAGGTGCTGGCCGACGGGACGTGCGAGCGGTCCGGCGACGTCGTCATGATCCGCGACCTCGAACAGTGGTTCTTCAAGATCACCGCCTACGCCGACGAGCTGCTTGCCGGGCTCGACGACCTCGAGTGGCCGGAGCGGGTCAAGACGATGCAGCGCAACTGGATCGGCCGGTCCGAGGGCGCCGAGTTCGACCTGCCGATCATCGGGCCGGACCCGGGAGCCCCCCGCGCCGACTCCCTTCCCGACGGCGCGGGGCGAGCGCTGCGGGTCTTCACCACCCGGCCGGACACCACGTTCGGGATGACGTACGCGGTCGTCGCCCCCGAGCACCCGCTCGTCGATGCACTGACGACGCCGGAGCACGCGGCCGCGGTCGCCGAGCTGCGCGACGCGGCGGCGCTGGAGACCGAGATCGAGCGGACCGCGTCGGCCGAAGGCGGGAAGGCGCTCGACAAGCGGGGCGCGTTCACCGGGAGCTACGTCGAGAACCCGTTCACCGGTCAGCCGGTGCCCGTCTACGTCGCCGACTACGTGCTCATGGGCTACGGCACCGGCGCGATCATGGCCGTCCCGGCCGAGGACGAGCGCGACTGGGCGTTCGCCGAGGCCCACGGCCTGCCGTTCGTCCGCACCGTCCGGCCGCCGGACCGGTGGGACGAGGACGGCGGCGGTGCGTATACCGGCGACGGCGAGAAGATCAACAGCGGTTTCCTCGACGGCCTCGACATCCCGACCGCCAAGGTAAAGGCGATCGAGTTCCTCGAGTCCGAGGGGCTCGGGACGCGGAAGGTCAACTACCGGCTGCGCGACTGGCTGGTGTCACGGCAGCGGTTCTGGGGCTGCCCGATACCGGTCGTCCACTGCCCCGAGCACGGCATCGTCCCGGTGCCCGAGGACCAGCTGCCGGTGCTCGCCCCCGACGACGTCAAGTTCGAGCCGACCGGCCAGTCGCCGCTCGCCTCGCACGAGGGCTTCCTCCACACGACCTGCCCGATCGACGGCGGGCCGGCCGAGCGCGAGACCGACACGATGGACACGTTCGTCGACTCGTCGTGGTACTTCCTCCGCTTCTGCGACCCGTTCAGCCCGGACGTGCCGTTCGACCCGGCGGCCGCCCGGCACTGGATGCCGGTCGACCAGTACATCGGCGGTATCGAGCACGCCATCCTCCACCTGCTCTACGCCCGCTTCTACACGCGGGCCCTCATCGACGTCGGCCTCGCTCCCGGCGTGCCGCGCGAGCCGTTCCACCGGCTGTTCACGCAGGGCATGATCCGGATGGACGGGACGAAGATGTCGAAGTCGAAGGGCAACCTCGTCGCGCCCGAGCGGTACTACGAGACCGTCGGCGCCGACGGGCTCCGGCTGTTCCACCTCTTCGTCGGGCCGCCGGCCGACGACTTCGACTGGACCGAGCAGACCGACCAGGTCATCGAGGGCTGCGGCCGCTTCCTCGACCGATTGTGGCGGCTCGCCGAGTCGGCCGCCGACGACGGGCTCCGGACCGGCGACCAGTCCGACGACGACCGGGCCGTCCGCCGGGCTGTGCACCGGACGATCCAACTCGTCTCCGCCGACATCGAGCGGTGGTCGTACAACACCGCGGTCGCTCACTGCATGGAGCTCGTCAACGTCCTACAGCGCTACGTCCGGGCCGATGACGGCGGCAGCGGCGGCCCGGCTCCGGGTAACGGCGCGCACCGCGACGTGCTCGGCGAGGCCGTCGATGCGCTGACGCTCCTGCTCGCCCCGATGGCCCCGCACGTCACCGCGGAACTATGGGAGCAGCGGCACGCCGACGAGCCGTCCGTCCACGCGCAGCGTTGGCCGGCGTTCGACCCGTCGCTGGTGGCGGAAGAGACCGTCACCCTCGTCGTCCAGGTCAACGGGAAGGTCCGGGAGCGCCTCGCCGTCGACCCGTCGATCGGCGAGGAGGAGGCCCGGTCGCTCGCCCTCGCCACCGCCAAGGTCCGAGAGGCGCTGGCCGGCGGAGAGCCGAAGCGGGTCGTCGTCCGGCCGCCGCGGCTCGTCAACGTCGTCGTCTGAGCCGGCGGCGACCGCGCCGGGTCAGCTCGTAAAGCCGGCCAGCAGCTCGCGACACCGGTCCGGTCCAACCGTGTACGGGGTGTAGAAGCCGAACCGGTCGACGAGGTCACCGAACCGCTCTTCGACGCGGGCGCCGACCTGGCCGGGCGGGGCGACGACGGCGAGGGCGTCGAGCAGCTCGTCGTCGATCAGGCCGCCCATCGTCGTCCAGTCGCCCCGCTTGGACAGCGCATTGAGCTCCGGCTGGAGATCGCCCCAGCCGTGGAGGTCGAGCACCGGCCGGTACGCCGGCGTCGACCCGTAGAACGCGATCTGGCCCTTCACCGCCTTCGTCGCCCGCTCGAGCTCCTCGTCGGTCTCGCCCGTGACGATGAGGCCGGCCAGCGAGACGGTCAGATCGGTCCGCGTCCGGCCGGCCGTTGCCGCACCCCGCTCGAGCGCGGGGAGGCTGACCTCACGGAGATACCGCGGCGTCGTGAACGGGTGAGCGAGCAGCCCGTCGGCGACCTCTCCGGCCACCTCGGCCATGTGCCCGCCGACCGCGGCGAGCAGGATCGGCGGCCGGCCGTACGGGTTCGGGCCCGGGTCGAAGAACGGCGTCATCAGCGTGTGCGTGTAGAACTCGCCGCGGAACGCCAGTCGACCGCCGGTGGCCCAGCTCTCCCAGATGGCCCGGATGGCCAGGACCAGCTCCCGCATCCGCGGCGCCGGGTGCGACCACGGCATGGAGTACCGCTTCGTGATGTGCGGCTTGATCTGCGAACCGAGACCGAGGAGGAACCGGCCCCGGCTCAGCAGTTGGAGGTCGTTGGCCAGGATCGCCAGGTTCATCGGGTTCCGGGCGAACGCCACCGCGATGCCCGTCGCCAGCTCGAGGTGCTCGGTCGCCCCGGCCGCGGCCGCCAGCGTGACGAACGGGTCGTGGCTCGCCTCGGCCGTCCACACACCCGCGAAACCGAGCGCCTCGGCCTGGCGCGCCGTGGCCGCCAGGTCGGACCCGTCGAACTGGAGGGAGCCGTCGACCTTCACCGGCCGTCCTCGTCGCGGAGGAACCGCTCGAGCTCGGCCGCCAGCTCCTCGCCGGTCGGGACCTCGTCGACACCGAGCGGGTTCCCCTCCGACGCGTCGATGCTCGCCTCGAGCTTGCGGACCATGGCGAGGTGCTCGGCGTTCCCGGCGATCAGGTCGTCGACCTGCCGGCGCGAGCTGTCGGCGGCCGAGCGGAGCGACGACGAATCGAGCGTCAGGTTGGCCACCCCGGCCAGGCCGTCGATGAGCGCTGCACTGGCTTCGGGGAACGGCATCGCCGACACGTAGTGCGGCACCCGGGCCCAGAGGCTGACCGCGGCGACGCCGACCGAGCCGAACCCGAGCTCCAGCGCGGCCAGCACGCCGGCCGGCACTTCGAGCTCCCCCTGGACGACGCCGACCTGGGCGACGAGCTCGGCCGAGCCGGGCGGCGCGGTGGCCGCCAGCTTGACCGGCCGGGTGTGCGGTGCCGGTGCCGGGAACGCGCCGAGGCCGACGACCATGCGGACGCCGTAGCCGAGCGCGAGGTGGACGACCGCGTCGACGAACTCCCGCCAGTGGAAGTCCGGCTCCGGGCCGAGGAGGTAGAGGACGTCTGTCCCCGCCTCGTCGTGGCCGTGTCGGAGCATCGTCTGCGGCCACGTCAGGTCGGCCGTGATCCCGTCGACGATGTGGGCGATCGGCCGGCGGGCCCGCTGGTCCAAGAAGTGGTCCCCGTCGAACGTGACGAGCGGTTCCGTCGGTTCGTTCAACAACGCGCTCACTGCGGCCGCCGCGCCGAGCCCGGCGTCGACCCATCCCTCCAGGGCGACGACGAGGACCGGGTCCTTCAGGACCGGGGTCGTGTGGACCTCGAAGTACGGCGCCTCCGACGAGCTCACCGAGCCGCCAGCATCGTCGCCGCCCGCCGGGCCAGCCGGGCGATGACCGACGGGAACTGGTCGACGCTGTTCGGGTCGCCGGCGCCCGCGCCGGCCCGGTAGCGGGCGTACACACCCTGGAGGATGCACGCCAGCCGCCAGTAGCCGAACGCCATGTAGTACGTGATGTCCGACACGTCGCGACCGGACGTCGCCGCGTAGCGGGCCAGTAGCTCCTCGCGGCCGGGGAAGCCCGGGGCGACACTGGCCGGGTTCGTCCACAGCAACCGGTCGTCGTCGTCCGGCTCGACCCAGTAGCAGAGGAGCGTGCCGACGTCGGCCAAGGGGTCGCCGAGCGTGCAGATCTCCCAGTCCAAGATGGCGACGACCTGGCCGTCGTCGTCGATGACGACGTTGTCGAGCCGGTAGTCGCCGTGGACGATCGAGACCCGTGGTTGCTCGGGCACCTCCGCGGCCAGGATGCGGCCGACCTCCGCCACCAGCGGGTCCGGCCCGTCGACCGCCATCTCCTCGTACTGGCCCGTCCACCGCCGGACCTGGCGGCCGATGTAGTCCTCCCGCCGGCCGAGGTCGCCGAGGCCGACGTCGTCGACGTCGACCGCGTGGAGCGCGGCGAGGGCGTCGGCCAGGTCCATCGCGGCCACCCGACGCGTCGGCACGTCGAGGGCGGCCTCGGCGATCGGGGCCTCTTTCAGGATGTGGCCGGCCACGAATTCCATGACGTAGAACGGTCGGCCGTTGACCGTCTCGTCCACACAGAGCCCGTACGTCGCCGGGACCGGGACGTTCGTCGGGCCGAGCGCGGTCATCACCCGGTGCTCCCGGGTCATGTCGTGCGCCGTCGGGAGGACGTGGCTGACCGGCGGTCGGCGCAGCGCGTACGCCCGCCCCGCCGCGTCCTCGACCCGGAACGTCAGGTTCGATCGCCCGCCGGCGACGAGGTTGAACGAGAACGGCGGCGTCGACCCGGCGACGTGCTCCGCCAGCCACGCGCTCACCGCGTCGACGTCGATGCCGACCACGTCCGTGTCCGGCTCCCGCTGTGCCTTTGCCGCCGTCCCCATGCCACCGACGCTATCGGAGCCGGCGTCAGCCAGTGCATCCGCCGGCTGGCGCTCCCGGACCGCCCGGGGCGCGGCCACGATAGGGTCGGGCGGATGACCGACGTCACTGACGCCACGTTCGAACAGGCCGTCGTCGCCCGCTCCGCCGAGGTCCCCGTCGTCGTCGACCTCTGGGCCCCGTGGTGCGGCCCGTGCAAGACCCTCGGACCGATCATCGAGCGGGTGGTCGACCAGACCGACGGCGCGGTCGAGCTGGCCAAGGTCAACGTCGACGAGAACCCCCAGGTGGCGGCCAGCTTCCAGGTGCAGTCGATTCCGGCGGTGTACGCCCTGCGGGACGGCAAGGTCGTCGACGGGTTCGTCGGCGCCCTGCCGGAGGCCCAGGTGGCCGAGTTCGTCGCCCGACTGGCTCCCCAGCCGACCGAGGCCGACCGCCTCGCGGCCGCCGGCGACGAGGCGTCGTTGCGCCAGGCGCTCGAGCTGCAGCCGGACCACCCGGGTGCCGTGGCCGGGCTGGCCGCGTTGCTGATCGCCCAGGGCGAACCCGACGCCGCGCTCGACCTCCTCGCCCGGGTGCCCGAGACGCCGGAGGTCCGGGCGCTGGCGGCCGAGGCCCGGTTGGCCGGCCAACAGGTGGCGGTGGGCGACGACGTCACGACCCTCCTCGACGGGCTGCTCGACCGGGTCCGCGACGACGACCAGGCCCGACAGGAGTTCGTCGACGTCCTCGAGACCCTCGGCCCCGACGACCCGCGGACCGCCGGCTATCGCAAGGCGCTCGCCGCCCGGCTGTTCTAGTGCACCTCGATCTCGGCGGTCGGTCGTACGACCTGACCCACCGAGCCCTCGTGATGGGCATCCTCAACCGGACGCCGGACTCGTTCTACGACCGTGGTGCCACGTACGGCTTCGATGCGTTCCTCCGGCGGGCCGAGCAGCTCGTCGCCGACGGGGCCGACATCCTCGACGTCGGTGGCGTCAAGGCCGGCCCCGGCCCGGACGTGACCGAGCCCGAGGAGCTCGACCGGGTCGTCCCGGCCATCGACGCGCTGGCCCGGCGGTTCGACGTCCCGATCTCCGTCGACACGTGGCGGGCCTCCGTCGCCCGGGCGGCCTACGACGTCGGCGCGGTCGTCGGCAACGACATCAGTGGGTTCGCCGATCCCGACTACCTGCTCGAAGCGGCCAAGGCCGACGCCGCGGTCGTCGCCACCCACATCCGGCTGGCGCCCCGCGTCCGCGACCCCGACCCGCAGTACGACGACGTCGTCGCGGCCGTCGCCGAATTCCTCACCGACCGGGCCGACCGGGCCGCCGCCGCCGGCATCCCCGCCGACCGGATCGTCCTCGACGCCGGGCTCGACCTCGGCAAGACGGCCGAGCAGTCCCTCGTCCTGTTGCGCGCCTCCGGCGTGCTCGCCGGCCTCGGCTACCCACTGCTCCTCTCCGCGTCGAACAAGACGTTCCTCGGCGTGCTCTTCGACCTCGAGCTCACCGACCGCCGGGAGGCCTCCCTGTCCGCCGCCGCCCTCGGCGTGACGCCTCGGCTGCCGGCTGCTCCGGGTGCACGACGTCGCCGGGACCTGCCGCGTCCGCGACGCTCTCGCCGCCGTCATGGAGCAACAGTGACGCCGGCCGAGACGGGGTCCGACCCCGCGCCGGCCTACTTCGTCCGGGGCGACGACGCCTCGCTCGTCGCCCAGGCCACCCGGTCGCTCGTCGATCAGCTGCTCGGCGACCGGGACGCCGCCCTCGTCGTCGAGGAGCACGGCGGGCCGTCCGCCGACGACCTCGATGTCGGGGCGGTCGTCGACGCCTGCACGACGCCGCCGTTCCTCGTCGACCGGCGGATCGTCGTCGTCCGCGACGCGGGCCGGCTGAACGCCGCCGACGGCGCTCGCCTCGTCCAGATGCTCGGCGACCCGGTGCCGGCCATCTCGCTCGTCCTCGTCGCCGGCGGCGGGACCGTCCCCCAAGCCGTCGTCAAGGCCGTCACTGCGGCCGGTCGCGTCGTCGACGCCTCGGCCGGGACCGGCCGGGACCGCGGCCGCTGGCTGGCCGAGCAGCTCAAGGACGCGCCGGTCCGCCTGACCGGTGGGGCGGCCAAGCGGCTCGGCGACCATCTCGGCGAGGATCTCGGCCGGCTGGCCGGGCTGGTCCAGACCCTCGCCGTCGCCTACGGCGATGGCGCGTCCGTCAACGAGGATCAGCTCGCCCCGTTCCTCGGCGAGGCCGGTGCCGTCCCGCCGTGGGACCTGACCGACGCCATCGACGCCGGCTCGACCAGCCTGGCGCTCGCCACCTTGCACCGCATGCTCGGGGCCGGTGGCCGGGCCGGGCCGGAGATCGTCGGCATCCTGCACCGGCACTTCTCCGCCATGCTGCGGCTCGACGGATCCGACGTCGGCTCCGGCGAGGAGGCCGCCGCGCTGCTCGGCGTTCGCAGTCCGTTCGTCGCCAAGAAGGCGCTCGCCCAGAGCCGACGGCTCGGCTCCGAGCGGGTAGCCCAGGCCGTCACGCTCCTCGCCGCGGCCGATCTCGACGTCAAGGGTCAGAGCGCGCTGCCGACCGACCTGATCCTCGAGGTGCTCGTCGCCCGGCTCAGCCGGCTGGCCCGGACCCGCGTGCCCGCCGGCCGTCGTTGACCTGATCGTCGTCGAGCTGATCGCCCGGTCGGGGACCCGCCAGCCATGAGCCCGGCGCCCGACTGGCGGCCGTCAGGCGGCTATTCGGCCTCGGCCTCGATGGCGTTGATCCGGCGCATCAGCCGGGACTTGCGGTTGGCGGCCTGGTTCTTGTGGATCACGCCCTGGGCGGCGGCCTTGTCGATCCGCTTGACGGCCAGGCGGAGCGCCGTCGCGCTGTCCTCGCCACCGGCCTCGGCCGAGCCGACCGCGACCTTCGTCCGGGTGCGCAGCTCCGAGCGGACCGACTTGTTGCGAAGCCGCCGCCGCTCGTTCTGACGGTTGCGCTTGATCTGGCTACGGATGTTGGCCACGTGAAAGGTCCTCGAGATCGTTGCTTGGTCGGCCGTCCGGAGCGCTCGCCACTCCGGACCGCCGGCACCGGGCCGGCCGGCCGAGGGACGATGGTAGCAGGCAGGACAGCGTTCCCGCCCTGCCGGGCTGGCGATTGTCCGGGTGGCCGCCCTGAGGCCGGCCTCAGCGGTCGGCGGTCGGGAACGTCGGTGCCGAGGATCTCGGCGACGGTCAGGGTGACCTGGGGCAGCGACCGGGGCGCGAGGGCTTCGCCGGCCCGGACCGTCGTCGACGTCCGGTAGCCGCTGGGACCGGGGTCGGTGAAGACCAACACCACCTCGTGGGCCACGTCCACGATCCAGTACTCCGGGATGCCGGCCGCCGCGTACACCGGGCCCTTGCGGTCCCGGTCGAACGCCAGCGTGCTGTGCGCCACCTCCACTACCAGCAGGACGTCCGCGGGACCGGGTTTGCCGGCCGCGTAGAAGTCGTCCCGGGGGAGCAGGAGGGCCAGGTCCGGCTCCGGCTCGGAGTAGTGGGACGGACGGATCGGGTTCTGGACCCACACCACGGCGCTGTCACCGGCCCGGGTGACGGTCAGCCGGTTCAGGCGGGCCACGCAGGCGGCGTGCCGGTCGCCGATGGGCGGCATGTCGATGATCTCTCCCTCGATGAGCTCCACTCTGGCCTCTTCGTGGAAGAACCCGAGGCGACCCAGCTCGTCCCACTCGTCCACCGTGAACCGGTGCCGGGTGGGGGCGCCGGAGATCGTGGTGGGGGTGGCGACGGCCATGAGGAAAAGCGTACCGGAGGGGTGTGTCGCCCGACCCGGCCGCCGGCCCCGGCATCGCCGTTTCACCTGGGCCGGGCCCGGCGGTTACCTGGGCTGGGCCAGTGACGGGGCCCGGTACGATCGTGCAACCGTGTCCGCCGCCCCGCCGATCGCGACCGATCGCATACGCAACTTCTCCATCATCAGCCACGTCGACCACGGCAAGTCGACCCTCTCGGACCGCATCCTGGAGCTGACCGGGGCCGTCGATCCCCGCCTGATGCGCGAGCAGTACCTCGACTCGATGGACATCGAGCGGGAGCGGGGGATCACGATCAAGGCCCAGAACGTGCGGGTGGGGTGGAAGGAGCACGTCCTCCACCTGATCGACACCCCGGGCCACGTCGACTTCGGCTACGAGGTCAGCCGGTCCCTGGCCGCCTGCGAAGGGGCGGTTCTCCTGGTCGACGCCTCCCAGGGGATCCAGGCCCAGACCCTGGCCAACTGCTACCAGGCCATCGAGCACGACCTGGAGATCGTGGCCGTGCTGAACAAGATCGACCTGCCGGCGGCCGACCCCGAGCGGTGCGCCAAGGAGATCGAGAACGTCCTGGGCCTACCGGCGTCGGACATCCTGCACATCTCGGCCAAGACCGGCGAAGGGGTGCCGGACCTCCTCGACGCCATCGTGGCCCGGATCCCGCCGCCGGCGGGCGATCCCGCCGCCCCGCTCCAGGCGCTCATCTTCGACTCCTCCTACGACCAGTACCGGGGGGTGGTGAGCTCCATCCGGGTCAAGCAGGGGACGCTGCGGTCGAGCGACAAGCTCCGCTTCATCCACGCCAACGCCAACCACGAGATCGAGGAGATCGGGGTGCGGACGCCGGTCACCGTCCCGGTGGACGAGCTCGGCCCGGGGGAGGTCGGCTACCTGATCGCCGGGATCAAGAACGTGGGCGGTGCCCGCTCCGGAGAGACGGTCACCACTGCCGCCCACCCCGCCCCCGAGGCCCTGGCCGGCTACCGGGACCCCAAGCCGATGGTGTTCTGCGGGCTGTTCCCGATCGACGGCGACGACCTCCCGGACCTCCGGGACGCCCTGGAGAAGCTCCGGTTGAACGACGCCAGCTTCACCTACGAGCCCGAGTCGTCGCGGGCGCTCGGGTTCGGGTTCCGCTGTGGCTTCCTGGGCCTCCTGCACATGGAGATCGTGCGGGAGCGCCTGGAGCGCGAGTTCGACCTGGCCCTGATCGCCACCGCCCCGTCGGTGGCCTACCAGGCGCACCTGAACGACGGGACCGTGGTGGCGGTGGACAATCCGAGCGAGCTGCCGGACCCCACCCACCTCGACCACGTCGACGAGCCGATGCTGAAGGCCACCATCCTCACCCCCGCCGAGTACACCGGGACCGTCATGGAGCTGGCCCAGGGCCGGCGGGCCGAGATGACCCGGATGGAGTTCCTCTCGCCCGAGCGGCGTCGAGTTCGTCTACGTGATCCCCCTGGCCGAGGTGGTGGTGAACTTCTTCGACCAGCTGAAGAGCCGCACCAAGGGCTACGCCAGCCTCGACTACGAGCCCTCCGGGTACGCCACCGCCGACCTGGTCAAGGTGGACCTGCTCATCAACCACACCCCGGTGGACGCCTTCTCGACCATCGTCCACAAGTCCCAGGCCGACTTCTACGGGCGCCGGATGACCGAGAAGCTGCGGGAGCTGATCCCCCGGCAGATGTTCGACGTCCCCATCCAGGCGGCCATCGGCGGCCGGGTGCTGGCCCGGGAGACGGTCAAGGCCCGCCGCAAGGACGTCCTGGCCAAGTGCTACGGGGGTGACATCACCCGGAAGCGCAAGCTCCTGGAGAAGCAGAAGGAAGGCAAGAAGAAGATGAAGAACATCGGCCGGGTGGAGGTGCCCCAGGAGGCCTTCGTCTCCGCCCTGCGGCTCGAGGACTGAACGGCCGCTCCCGCCGGGGACCCCGGGCGGGTGAACGGCCTGGCACTCGGTAGAATCGAGTGCCAGGCCACCAGTGGAGCATCCGATGCCGAGGAGCAGCACCCCGAAGACCGAGAGCCATCCGTCGGACGAGGCGGCCGTCGACCGCGACCTGAACCCGCGCAAGGCGGCGATCCTGGAGGCCGTCGTCGCCGAGTACATCGGCTCGGCCCAGCCGGTCGGCTCGCAGCTCGTCGCCCAGGTGGCCGGGGTCAACGTGTCGTCGGCGACGATCCGCTCGGAGATGGTCGCCCTCGAGCACGAGGGTTACCTGGTCCAGCCGCACACGAGCGCCGGCCGGATCCCGACGGACAAGGGCTACCGCTTCTTCGTCGACCACCTCGTCGAGCCCGGCGTCCTCGGCTCGGCCCAGCGCCAGAAGGTCAGCCGGTTCTTCGAGCACGTCCACGGCGAGATGGAGGACATGCTCGAGCGGACGTCCGGCCTCTTGTCCGACCTGACGTCGTACGCCTCCGTCGTCGTCGGCCCCGGCCACGACGCCGCCGCGGTCCGTTCGGTCCAGCTCGTCGGGCTCGGTCCCCGCCACGTCCTGCTCGTCGTCGTCCTCGCCGACGGCGCCGTCGAGAAGCGGTCGATCGATCTCGACGAGGACGTCGACGACGACGTCCTCGCCGCGGCCGGTGCGTTGCTCCACGCGGCGGCCCAGGGCCAGCCGCTCTCGCCGGTGTCGATCCCGGCACCGAGCGGGAACGCCGCGGTCGACCGGGTCGCCGGCGTCGCGTCGGCCACCCTGGCCGAGCTGGCCGCGGGCGGCGAGCCCGACCACGTCTTCGTCGGCGGTCCGTCGCGGCTGGCCGGTGCGTTCGACGCGGTCGAGACCGTCCGGGCCGTCCTGGCCATCCTCGAGCAGCAGCTCGTCGTCGTCACGCTGCTCCGCGACGTCCTCGACCTCGGCCTGTCGGTGGCGATCGGTCAGGAGCACGGCTACGAGTCGCTGGCGTCGTGCGCGGTGGTCGTCGCGCCGGTCTCGGTCGACGGCGGGTACGCCGGCGCGGTCGGCCTGCTCGGTCCGACCCGGATGAACTACCCCCAAGCCCTGGCCGCCGCGCACCTGGTCGGCGAGCGGTTGGGGGAGCGGATCGGGGAGGCCCGCTAGGGATGGACGACCTCTACGAGCTGCTCGACGTCCGCCCGGACGCCACCGACGACGAGATCAAGAAGGCGTACCGCCAGAAGGCCCGCGAGCACCACCCCGACGCGACCGGCGGCGACCCGGAGTCGGAGGCGAAGTTCAAGGAGGTCTCGTTCGCCTACGAGGTTCTCCGAGACCCCGAGCGCCGGGCCCGCTACGACCAGTTCGGGCCGGCGAGCTTCGGCCAGAATGGGGCGGCCGGCGCCCAGGGCTTCGGCTTCGACGGCGGGCTCGGCGACCTGTTCGA
The DNA here is from genome assembly GCA_963745595.1 of uncultured Actinomycetota bacterium. GTDB lineage: Bacteria > Actinomycetota > Acidimicrobiia > Acidimicrobiales > RAAP-2 > DASZUK01. Next base: position 74,040 of record CAVUYB010000032.1, read on the forward strand.
GGCGTTCTTCGGCTCGATGGCCGGCACGGCCGGCCGGGGCCGCCGCCGCGGCCCTCAGCCGGGAGCCGACGCGGAGGTGACGCTGCAGCTCGACGTTCGCCGAGGCCGCGTTCGGCGCCCGCAAGGAGCTGGGCATCCGTCTCCCGGTCACCTGCGGGACGTGCGGCGGCAACGGGGCCGAGGTCGGCACGGAGCCGACGGAGTGCCCGGACTGCCAGGGCACCGGTGAGATCCGGCGCATCCGCCAGTCGCTGCTCGGCCAGGTCGTCACCGCGGTGGCCTGTGGCCGCTGCCAGGGCATCGGCGAGATCGTCAGCCAGCCGTGCCAGGACTGTCGCGGCGAAGGGCGACGGATGGAGGACCGCAGCTTCGCTGTCGAGGTGCCGGCCGGCGTCGAGCACGGCTCGACGCTCCGGCTGGCCGATCGCGGCCCGGCCGGGCCGCGGGGCGGCCCGAACGGTTCGCTCTTCGTCCACCTCGCGGTCGCCGCCGACGAGCGGTTCGAGCGGGCCGGCGACGACCTGCACACCGCCTTGCACGTCGGCGTGGCCCAGGCCGCGCTCGGCGCGCAGCTCGACGTCGAGACGCTGGAAGAGCCGCGCCCGGTGACGGTGGCCCCGGCGACCCAGAACGGCCACGTCGTCCGCTTGAAGGGCCTCGGCATCCCGCACCTGCGCGGCCGCGGCCGCGGTGACCTCTTCGTGCACGTGGTGGTCGACACGCCGACGACACTGACGCCGACGCCAAGAGGAGCTGCTCGTCGAGCTGGCGGCCGAACGGGGCGAGCCGGTCGGCGGCCCCGAGGGGCACGAAGGCGTCCTCTCCCGGATCCGTTCGGCCTTCGGCTGACAGCGTGCCCCCGGCCGACCTGCCGTCTGCCGGCGTCGTCGAGCGGGCGGCCGCGGCGGCCCAGGTGCTCGTCGACGACCCGGCGGACCCGGCCGTCGGGGCCGACGACCGTCACCACCTGGCCCGGGTGCTCCGCCTGCGGGCCGGCGAGCCGGTCGTCGCCACGCGACGGCCGCGGCCACTGGTCGCTCTGCCGCTACCGGGGCGACGAGGTCGGTCGGGAGCTCGGCGCGATCCTGGAGCCGGACGGACCGGTCACCTTCGAACCGGCACCGTTCCCGGCGACTGACGGTGGCGTTCGCCCCGGCCAAGGGCGACCGTCCGGAGTGGGTCGTCCAGAAGCTGACCGAGCTCGGCGTCGACCGGATCGTGCCGCTCGCCGCGGCCCGGTCGGTCGTCCGCTGGGACGGCGACCGGGCCGTCCGGGCGATCGACCGGCTGCGCCGGGTGGCCCGGGAGGCGGTCGGCCAGTGCCGACGGGTCTGGCTGCCCGAGGTGACGGACGTCCGGACCGTCGCCGGCGTCGTCGGCGACGGGGCGGTCCTGGCCCAACTGGCCGGGGACCCGCCGCCGGCCGCGGTGACGGCGGTCGCCGTCGGGCCGGAGGGCGGTTGGTCGCCCGACGAACTGGCGCTCGCCGACGGCACCGTCGGGCTCGGGCCGTACGTGCTGCGGGCGGAGACCGCGGCGCTCGTCGCCGGGGCGATCCTGGCCGGTCGCCGCGCCGGTACGGTGGTCGGGGAGGGCCGATGAGCACGAACGACGATCGCCACGAACTGGTGTTCCCAGATGCCAAGATCCCAGTGATGCCGGACCGGATCCAGTGGATCAGCACGAAGGAGGCGTCCCGGCGCCTCGGGGTGACGCTGCGCAGCCTGTACCGGTTCATCGACGAGGGCGAGCTGGCCGCGTACAAGTTCGGGCGGGTCATCCGGCTGAAGGCCGACGACGTCGACCGGTACATCGAGTCCTGCCGCATCGCCCCCGGTGACCTCGAGCACCTGTATCCGCCCCGCCGGCCGGGCGGCGACGACGAGGTCGCCGTCGACGGCGTGTCCGGCCGGGCCGCCGACCGGGACGAGGAGGACTGAAGCCGATGGCCGACTGCCTGTTCTGCGGGATCGTGGCCGGGGACATCCCGGCCGAGGTGGTCGCCGAGACCGATCGGACGGTCGCCTTCCGGGACATCCACCCGCAGGCGCCGGTCCACGTGCTGGTCGTCCCGCGCCGGCACATCGAGAACGCCGCCGCGGTCACCGCCGAGGACGCCGACGATCTCGTCGCGCTGGTCACGACGGCCCGGGCGGTGGCCGAGGCCGAGGGCATCGCCGCCGCCGACCGCGGCTACCGGCTGGTCATGAACGTCGGCCCCGACGCCCTCAACTCGGTGCCGCACCTCCACCTCCACGTCCTCGGCGGCCAGCAGATGGCAGGCTCGGTCGGGTGACGTCGGCGGAGAGCGGAACCGGCGTGCCGGCCGCCGAGGCGCCGGCCGTCTGGCGGGCCGAGACGCTGGTCCCGCACAACCACCTCATGGCCGGCCTGCTCGGGCAGCGCGACGAGCTGCTCCGGCTGGTCGAGGCGTCGTTCCCCGAGACCCGGATCGTCGTGCAGGGCAACCGCATCACCGCCGAGGGCCCCGACGCCGACGCGGGTGGCCCGGCTCTTCGACGAGCTGGTCCTGGTCCTCGAGTCCGGCCAGGGGCTCGACGCCACCAAGGTGGCTCGGACCATCGACATGGTCCGCGAGGACCTCCGCCCGTCCGAGGTGCTCAACGCCGAGGTCGTCCGGGCGGCCCGGGGCCGGACCGTCCGGCCGAACACGGCCGGCCAGAAGCGCTACACCGACGCCATCGCCGCCAACACGATCACCTTCGGCATCGGCCCGGCCGGGACCGGCAAGTCGTACCTGGCGGTCGCCCTGGCCGTCCAGGCGCTGCAGAGCCGCCAGGTGAACCGGATCATCCTGACCCGCCCGGCCGTCGAGGCCGGCGAGCGGCTCGGGTTCCTGCCCGGCGACCTGATGGCCAAGGTCGACCCGTACCTGCGCCCGCTCTACGACGCCCTCTACGACCTGCTCGAGCCCGAGGGCGCCCAGCGGCTCTTCGACCGGGGCACCATCGAGGTGGCGCCGCTGGCCTTCATGCGGGGCCGGACGCTCAACAGCTCGTTCATCATCCTCGACGAGGCGCAGAACACGACGCCCGAGCAGATGAAGATGTTCCTGACCCGGATCGGCTTCGGGTCGAAGTGCGTCGTCACCGGCGACGTCACCCAGATCGACGTCGCCGGCGGCCGGTCGGGGCTGGTCGGGCTCGAGCCGGTCCTCGCCGGGGTCGACGGCATCGCCTTCGTCCACCTGACCCGGCGCGACGTCGTCCGCCACAAGATCGTGGCCGACATCGTCGACGCCTACGAGGCCGCCGAGCACGACCGCCCCGCCGGCGACCCGGGGCGTCCCGACCGTGGCGGTTGACGTCTTCGCCGCCGACGAGCAGGCGGCCGCGACGGGGAAGGCGGCCGGTCGACCTCGACCGGTGGGCGGCGCTGGCCCGGTCGGTCCTGACCGACCGGAACGTGAGGGGCGACTGCGAGGTCTCGCTGCTCTTCGTCGACGAGGACGCGATCGCCGCGCTGAACGAGCAGTTCCTCGGCCGGACCGGGCCGACCGACGTCCTCGCCTTCCCGATCGAGGACGACCCGGCGCCCGGCGGGCGGTCGCCCGACCTCGGGGGCACCGGGCCGGGGGCCGAGCCGGAACCGGACCCGCTCGTCCTGCTCGGCGACGTCGTCATCTGCCCGGCGGTCGCCGCCCGCAACGCCGTCGACCACGGCGTGAGCCGGCGACGACGAGCTCGCGCTGCTCGTCGTGCACGGCCTCCTCCACCTGCTCGGCATGGACCACGAGGTCGACGACCGAGGCCGAGCGGATGGAGAAGCTCGAGCGAACGCTGCTCGCCCGCTACCACCGGGTGGGGGATTGATCGCCGCCACCGGCTTCCGCGCCGTCGACTGGCTGCTGATCGCCGTCATCCTGGTCCTGCTGGCCGTCTCCGGGCTGCTGGCCCTGGCCGAGACCAGCCTGGTCCGGACGAGCCGGGTGAAGGCCAAGTCGCTGCTCGACGAGCACCGACGGGGCGCCCGGCAGCTGGTGCGCCTGGTCGAGCACCCCGAGCAGTTCCTCAACGCCGTCCTCCTCCTGGTCCTCATCTGCCAGCTGGTCTCCGCCACCCTGGTCGGCGTCCTGGCCTCGGAGTGGTTGGGGGCGCTCGGCGTCGTGGTGGCCACCGTCTTCGAGATCGTGGTCATCTTCGTGATCTTCGAGGCCGTGCCCAAGAACTGGGCCGTGCACAACCCCGAGCGGGCCGCGCTGTTCAGCGCGCCGCTCGTCACCGCCATCGTCCGCTTCCCGCTCGTCCGGGGCGTCTCCGGCGTGCTCATCGGGCTGGCCAACCTGCTGATCGGCCGGCGGCCGGGCGACGAGGAGGAGTCGGCGAACGTGACCGAGTCCGAGCTGCTGGCGATGGCCGACGTCGCCCACGCCGAGGACGTCATCGAGCACACCGAGCGGGCGTTCATCCACTCGATCATCGACTTCGGCGACACCGTCGTCCGCGAGGTGATGGTGCCCCGCCCCGACATGGTCGTGCTCGAGGCCGAGACGACCGTCAGCCGGGCGCTCGAACAGGCGCTCGCCGCCGGGCGCAGCCGGCTGCCGGTCTACGAGGACAACGTCGACGACGTCATCGGCATCGGCTACGCCAAGGATCTGATGCGGGCCGAGCGCGACGGCCACGGTGCCGACGCCGTCCGGGCCCACGTCCGGCCGGCCAACTTCGTCCCGGAGACGAAGCGGCTGACCGGGCTCCTCCGCGAGATGCAGGACCGCAAGTTCCACCTGTCCGTCGTCGTCGACGAGTACGGGAGCACCGCCGGGCTGGTGACGCTCGAGGACCTCATCGAGGAGCTCGTCGGCGAGATCGTCGACGAGTACGACGTCGAGGAGCCGACCGTCGAGCGGCTCGGCGACGGCAGCGTCGTCGTCACCGGTCGCATGGCCATCGACGACGCCGACGACCTGCTCGACGCCGAGCTGCCGCAGGGGGCGTGGGACACCGTCGGTGGGCTGCTGCTCGACCTCGCCGGCCACATCCCGACCGAAGGGGAGGCCGTCGAGGTCGACGGTTTCCGTCTCGTCGCCCAACGCGTGCAGGGCCGGCGCATCGGGCGGGTGCGGATCGACCGGCTCGCCCGGGCCGACGTCACCAACGACGACGGCGACTGAGGACACTGAGGCGGCTGAACAGTGCGGACCGGCTTCGCCACCATCGTCGGACGGCCCAACGTCGGCAAGTCGACGCTGGTCAACGCCATCGTCGGGACGAAGGTCTCGATCACGTCGCCGCGCCCGAACACCACCCGGCACAACGTCCGCGGCATCCTCCACCGTCCGGACGCCCAGGTCGTCTTCGTCGACACGCCCGGGCTCCACCGGCCCCGGACCGCCCTGGGCGAGCGGCTCAACGAGACCGCGGTCGCCTCCCTCAACGACCTCGACGTCGTGGTCGCCCTCGTCGACGCCACCGCGGCGATCGGTCCGGGCGACCGGTTCGTCCTCTCCCGGGCCCTCGAGGCCACCCGGAGCGACGAGCACGGCCTGTTGGTCGCGGTCAACAAGATCGACCGGGCCCGGCCGCCGGAGATCGTCGTCGCGCTGACCTCCGTCGCCGAGACCGTCGACCGGCTCGTCGCCGAACGCGGCAGTCACCGGAACGCGCCGGACGTCGAGTTCTTCCCGGTCTCTGCCGCTACCGGCAAGGGGGTCGACGCGCTCGTCGACGCCATCGTCGACCGGCTACCGGAGGGACCGGCGTACTACCCCGACGACATGGTCACCGACACCCCCGAAGCGCTCCGGGTGGCCGAGCTCGTGCGCGAGCAGCTGCTGCGGCGGGCCCGCGAGGAGCTGCCGCACGCCATCGCCTGCCGTGTCACCGAGTGGGAGTGGCCACGGATCCGCGTCGAGATCCTCGTCGAGCGGGACTCGCAGAAGGCCATCGTCATCGGCCGCGGCGGCGAGGTGCTGAAGGCCGTCGGCACCGCCGTACGCCAGGAGCTGCCACCCGGTGCCTACCTGGAGCTGTTCGTCCGGGTCGAGAAGCGCTGGCAGCAGCGGGACGACGCGCTCGACCGACTCGGCTATTAGTCCGGCTCGACTATCAGTCCGGGTCGGCGAGAACGCGGGCGAAGAACTCCTCGACCTCGGCGAGCTCGATCGAACGGCGCATCGGCGGCAGCGCGGCGAGCAGGACGTTGCGGTAGCCGGCGGTGGCCAGCCGGGAATCGAGGACCGCGACGACGCCGTAGTCGTCGGCCGATCGGATCAGGCGCCCAGCGCCCTGGGCGAGCAGCGTCGCCGCCCGCGGCAGGTCGACGACGGAGAACGCGGCGTCGCCAGCCCGGTCCCGCCGGGCCTGCAGCAGCGGGTCGTCCGGCCGGGCGAACGGCAGGCGATCGAGCGTGACGAGCGACAGCGACCGGCCGGGCACGTCGACGCCCTGCCAGAAGCCGAGCGTCGCGAACAGGCACGACGTCTCCTGCGCACTGAACGCCTCGAGCAGCCGGCCCTTCGGGAGCTGCCCCTGCACGAGCAGCCGGAACGGCAGGTCGGGGGCGAGGGCGTCGGCCGCCGCGTCCGTCGCCCGGCGGCTCGTGAACAGGGCGAGCGTGCGGCCACCGGCGGCGGCGATGAGCGAACGGAGCTCGGTGTGCAGCGCGGCCTCCGACTCCGGCCGGCGCCGGTCGGGCAGGTGCCGGGCCACGTAGAGCATGGCGTGGGACCGGTAGTCGAACGGGCTGCCGACGTCCTCCTCGTCGACGGCGAAGCCGCGCAGCCCGAGCCGTTCGCCCAATCGCGGCGGGATGGTCGCGCTCGTGAGGACGGCCGTGACCTCCCCCCAGAGCCGCTCGGCCAGGGGCGGCCCGACGTCGATGGGGGAGAGCCGGAGGACCGGGGAGCGGGTCGTCCCGTCGACCCACGCCACCTCGTCGTCGCCGCGACCAGCCAGCCGGGCGAGGTCGTCGACGAGATGCCCGGCGGCGCTGACCGCCCGGGCCCGCCGCCCGTCGTCCTGTCCGGCGGTCTCGCCGGCTGCCCCGTTGGCGTCGGGCGTCCGGCGGAGCCGGGCCAGCGTCCGGTCGACCTGGGATGCCGCCTGTTCGAGCACCTCCACCAGTTCGACGTCCCCGGCCGCCGGCCCATCGGCTCGGGTTCGGCCGGGCCGGCTCGGCGCCGGCCGTGATCGCTCCCGCCCGCTCGGCGCCTCGGTCCGGCCAGCCGAGCGCGGGTGGTGGAGGACGCGCTCGCCGACCCGACCCTCGATGGCGTGCTGCAGCCGGTTGGCCAGCGTGCCGAGGTCGGCGGTGGCGGCGACGCCGGCGTCGTCCCGCAGGAGCGGTCGGACGACGGCCTGCAGGGCGCGGAACCGACCGGGCGTGATCTCGGCGCCGAGCGACGCGGTCATGATCTCCTCGACCTCGTGGGCCTCGTCGAAGACGACGACGTCGTGCTCCGGTAGTACCGCGCCGCCGCTGGCCAGGTGGGCGCCGTAGAGATGGGTGTTGACGACGACGACGTCCGCCGCCTGGGCCTCCGCCCGGGCCTGCTCGGCGAAGCAACGGCCACCGGACGGGCAGCGGTACGCACCCGGGCACTCCCTCGGCCCGACGCTGACCATGGCCCACGCCCGCTCGTGCGGCTCGAACGGCAGGTCGCCGCGGTCGCCGGTCGCCGTCTCTTCCGACCACTCGAGCAGCCGGCGGACCTGGTCGACGAGCCGTCCACTGTCCAGCTCGGTTACGGTCGACGACTCCGTCGCGTCGACGTCGAGCGTCGGCTGGTGCCCGTGGTCCTCCATCTCGACTGCCCGCTGCCGGCAGAGATAGTTGCTCCGACCCTTGAGGACCGAGAACGTGACGTCACCGGGGAGGGCGGCGGCGGCGATCGGCAGGTCCTTCTGGGCGAGCTGGTCCTGCAGGGCCTTCGTCGCCGTGGCGATGACGACCTTCTTGCCGGACGCCAGCGCGGGGACGACGTAGGCCAGCGACTTCCCGGTTCCGGTGCCGGCTTGGACGACGAGGTGCCGCCCACCGGCCAGGGCGGCGGCGACGGACCGAGCCATCACCACCTGCTGGGGCCGCGGCTCACCGTTCGGCAGGGCGTCGGTGACCCGGGCCAACCACGTCTCGGCCCGGTCCGCGGCCGTGGCCACGGCGGTGCCGTCGGCGGCCACGGCGGTGCCGTCGGCGGTGCCGTCGGCGGTGACGGTCGTGTCGGCTGTCGGTTGCACGGCCCCGATCATGCCTGGCGACCGTGACCACCGCGGTAGTTTCGACTCGTGGCACGCATCGCGGAGGTCCCGTTGCCGTCCGGGTCGGTACCGGGCAAGCCGGAGCCGACGCCGATTCCCGAGGGGATCGACGCCGATCGGGTGCCCGTCCACGTGGCATGGGCGCTCAGCCGTGACGACCGGGTCGGCCGGGCGACCGGTGATGCCGGCCGGACGGCCCTGCTCGAGGTGGTCGACGGCGCGCTCGCCCTCGGGGTGTCGTGGTTGACGGTCTACGCCGTCTCGGCGGACGACCGCACCGGCTCGCCCGGGGACGCCGGTCGATGGCCGGCGTGGTGCGAGGCGTTCGTCGCGGACGGTCCGGCCGCGCTCGTCGGACGCGGGGTCCGTTTCCGGGTGGCCGGCCGGCGGGCGGCCGACGCGGCGACGAACGGCGGCCCGGCCGGGCTCGACGAGCTGGTCGAACGGACGGCCGGTGGCGACCGGCTGACGCTGACGCTGGCCGTCGACTACGACGGTCGGGCCGAGATCGTCGACGCCATCGCCGCCCTGGCGGCGGCGGGGACGCGGCCGCGCCGCGTCGACGAGGCGGCGATCGCCCGGCATCTCTACCACCCGGACATGCCGGACCCGGACCTCGTCGTGCGGACGTCGGGGGAGCGTCGGGTCTCCGATCTGCTGCTCTGGGAGGTCGCGTACAGCGAGCTCGTCGTCGTCGACGCGCCGTGGCCGGACGTCCGCCGCCGCGACTTCTACGACGCGGTCGTCGAGTACCAGCAACGGGACCGCCGGTACGGCGGCCTCGACCCGACGGCCGACGACGGTGATCCGCGGTGAGCGTCACGAAGCTGGTCATCGGGCTCGGCGTCGTCTTCTTCGGCTCCTCTGCTGGATGGCCGTCGACGGCATCACCGCGGCCGCGGTCACGGTGATCACGCTCGGCGCGCTCGTCGTCCTCGTCGGCGGCGGCAACTGGATCGGCGGGCGGTCGTCGCCCCACGGGCCGCGGCCGGCCGGGTCCGGCCCGCCGTCGTCGACGTACGTGCCGCCGACGGCACCATCGGTCGCCCAGCCGGTCGAGCGGCCGGCCGACCAGCCGGCCGAGCCGCCGGGCGAGCGCGAGGTCCCGTAGCGGTGAGCCTCTTCCGGGACAACGGGGTCGTCCTGCGGACGTACCGGCTCGGGGAGGCCGACCGGATCGTCGTCTTCTTGACCGAGCACCACGGCAAGGTCCGGGCGGTCGCCAAAGGCGTGCGCCGGACGGCCAGCAAGTTCGGCGGCCGGCTCGAACCGCTCAGCCACGTCGCGCTCCTGCTGTGGCAGGGCCGGAGCGACCTCGACATCGTCAACCAGGCCGAGGTGCTCGACCACTTCCGCGGTATCCGCGAGGACCTCGACCGGGTGGCGAAGGCGCTCTCGCTCGTCGAGGTCGCCGACCAGCTCGCCCAGGAGCGCCATCCGGACCCGCGGCTCTACGAGATGCTCGTCGGCGCGCTGCGGACGCTCGCCGACCCGGCCCGCGACCCACGCCTCGTCGCGCCGGCGTTCTTCATGAAGGCGCTCGTCCTCGAAGGCGCCGGCCCGCTCCTCACCGGCTGCGCGTCCTGTGGTGAGCCGGCCGACGCGGTCGACCTCGTTGCGTTCGACGTGCTCGAGGGGGGTGCGCTCTGTCGCCAGTGCCGTCGCGGCCGGCCGGTCACCCCCGAGGCTTTCGACGTCCTCCGCCGCATCCTCGGCGGCTCGCTCGGCGCGGTGCTCGCCGAGCCGCCGCCACCGTGCGCCGACGAGGTGACCGCGCTGGCCACCGACGCCATCGAGGCCCACCTCGACCGCCGCCTGCGCTCCGTCCGCGCCACCGCCCACCTGTAGCGGTGCTGACGCCCGGCTGGGGCCCCGCTGCACTGCTCCTCCTCCGAAGCGTGGGGCCCCAACCCCACGCCGGCCGTAACCCCGTTCGGGGTGTACGTGCACGTGCCGTTCTGCCGGCACCGGTGCGACTACTGCGCGTTCGCGACGTACACCGACCGCGACCACCTGATGGCCCGCTACGTCGACGCGTGCGTCGCGGAGATCGAGCGGGCGGTCGACGCGGGCGAGCTGCCGCCGGCGACGAGCGTCTTCTTCGGCGGCGGGACGCCGTCGCGGCTGGCGGCCGACGAGCTGTGCCGGGTCCTCGACGCGGTGCCCCGGGCCCCCGGCGCGGAGGTGACGGTCGAGTGCAACCCGGAGGACGCGTCCGCGGCGCGGTTCGCGACGTACCGGGCGGCCGGCGTCACCCGGATCTCGCTCGGCGTCCAGTCGACCGCTCCGCACGTCCTCGCCGGTCTCGGCCGCCGTCACGACCCGGCCGCCGTCCGCCGGGCCGCCGATCTCGTCGCCGACGCCGGCTTCGCGTCGTACAACCTCGACCTCATCTTCGGCGGCGCCGGCGAGACCGACGACGACTGGGCCCGTTCGCTCGACGACGTGCTCGCCCTCCCGTCGCCGCCGCCGCACGTCAGTGCGTACGCGCTCGACCGTCGAGCCGGGGACGCCGTTGGCCACCGAGCCGGACGCGCCATCCCGACGACGACGTCCAGGCCGCCCGCTACGAGCGCGCCGACGCCGTCCTCACCGCGGCCGGCTACCGCTGGGAGGAGGTCTCGAACTGGGCCCTCCCCGGCCACGGCTGCCGGCACAACCAGCTCTACTGGGCCCAGGGCGACTACCGCGGCATCGGTTCCGCCGCCCACTCGCACCGCCGCGGCCGCCGGTGGTGGAACGTCCGGACGCCCGACCGCTACGTCGACGCGGTCGAGCACGGCCGGCCCGTCGTGGCGGGGGAGGAGGTGCTCACGGACCGGCCAGCGGACGTTCGAGCAGCTGTCCCTGTCGCTCCGGACGCCGGCCGGTGTCCCGGCGTCGGCGTTGGACGAGCTCGACGAGATGGCGCGGGAGGGCCTTGTCGACCGCCAGGGGAACCGGGCCGTCCTCACCGTCCGCGGCCGGTTGCTCGCCAACGCCGTCACGACCCGGCTCCGAACGCCCGGTGATTAAAGCCCACGTCGTAGCCGATAGCCTGCGGCGCATGACCGATCTGGCCGCCGACGAGAGCCCCCGCACCGACGAGGGCGCCGACGGCGGGGACGTCATGGAGAAGATCGTCGGCCTCTGCAAGCGCCGCGGCTTCATCTTCCAGTCCGCCGAGATCTACGGCGGCTTCCGCTCGACGTACGACTACGGGCCGCTCGGCGTCAACATGCTCCGCAACGTGAAGAACACGTGGTGGCGGTCGATGGTCCAGCTCCGTGACGACGTCGTCGGCCTCGACGCGGCGATCCTCTCGCCGCCGGCCGTCTGGGCCGCGTCCGGTCACCTCGCCAACTTCACCGACCCGCTCGTCGACTGCCGCCAGTGCCACAGCCGGTGGCGGGCCGACAAGATCGACGGCGTCTGCCCGACGTGCGGCTCGACCGACTTCACCGAGGCGCGGGCGTTCAACCTGATGTTCAAGACGCACGCCGGCCCGCTCGAGGACGAGGGCGCGGTGGCGTACCTGCGGCCGGAGACCGCGCAGGGGATGTTCATCAACTTCGCCAACGTCCTCCAGACGACCCGCAAGAAGCCGCCGTTCGGCATCGCCCAGGTCGGCAAGTCGTTCCGCAACGAGATCACGCCGCAGAACTTCGTCTTCCGCACCCGTGAGTTCGAGCAGATGGAGATGGAGTACTTCGTCCCGCCCGACGACAGCCCGAAGTGGTACGAGTACTGGCTCGACCAGCGTTACCGGTGGTACCTCGACCTCGGCATCCCCGCCGACCGGCTCCGTCTCCGCCACCACGAGGCCGCCGAGCTCGCCCACTATTCGACCGCCACCGCGGACGTCGAGTTCCTCTTCCCGTGGGGCTGGGACGAGCTCGAAGGCATCGCCAACCGGTCCGACTACGACCTGAAGGCCCACGCGGCCGCGTCCGGCGAGAAGCTCGACTTCTTCGACCCGACGACGAACGAGCGGTACGTGCCGCACGTCATCGAGCCGGCCGCCGGCGCCACCCGCACGATGATGGCCTTCCTGCTCGCCGCCTACGACGAGGACGAGATCGGTGGCGAACGGCGCGCCGTCCTGCACCTGCACCACCGGCTCGCGCCCTATCAGGTCGCCGTCCTGCCGCTGTCGAAGAAGGACACGCTCGAGCCGACCGCCCGCGAGGTGCTCGGACTCCTCCAGCCGCACTTCATGTGCGACTACGACGTCACCCAGTCGATCGGCAAGCGGTACCGCCGGCACGACGAGGTCGGGACGCCGTGGTGCGTCACCGTCGACTTCGACTCGCTCGACGACCGCGCCGTCACCGTCCGCGACCGCGACACGACCGAACAGGTCCGCGTGCCGATCGACGGCCTCCTCGCCGAGCTGCAGTCCCGGGCCCAGTGACGCCGGCCGCTCAGTAGGCGCCGTTGGTGCGGTCAGGGTCAGGCCGGCGAACCGGTCGCCCTTGGCCGACCCAGCTCAGTGGCCGGCGATGCGGTGCGGTTCGTACGGCGCTTCGAGCTGCTCGATCTCCTCGGGGCTCAGCGTCACCGTCAGCGCGGCCAGCGCGTCGTCGAGCTGGCCCGGCTTCGTGACGCCGACGATCGGCGCGGTGACGACCGGCTTGGAGAGCACCCAGGCCAGCGCCACCTGGGCCCGGGCGATGCCCCGCGGCTCGGCCACCGCGGCCACCGCGTCGACGATCGCCCGGTCCGTCTCGGCGTAGAGGCTCCGGCCGAACTCGTCGGTCTGGCTGCGCTCGGTCGCGTCGTCCCATTCCCGGGTGAGCCGGCCCCGGGCCAGCGGGCTCCACGGGATCACGCCGAGGCCCTGGTCGGCGCAGAGCGGCAGCATCTCGCGCTCTTCCTCCCGGTAGAGCAGGTTGTAGTGGTCCTGCATCGTCACGAAGCGGGTCCAGCCGTGCCGATCCGCGGTGTAGAGCAGCTTGGCGAGCTGCCACGCGTCCATCGACGATGCGCCGATGTAGCGGGCCTTCCCCGCCTTGACGACGTCGTGCAGTGCCTCGAGGGTCTCCTCGACCGGCGTCCGGCGGTCGAACCGGTGGATCTGGTACAGGTCGACGTAGTCGGTCCCGAGGCGACGGAGGCTGTGGTCGATCTCGGCCATGATCGCCTTGCGTGACAGCCCGCCGCCGTTCGGCCCGGCGTGCATGCGGCCGTGGACCTTCGTCGCCAGGACGATCTCGTCGCGCCGGCCCATGTCGCCGAGCGCCCGGCCGACGATCTCCTCGCTGGTGCCGTCGGAGTAGACGTTGGCGGTGTCGAAGAAGTTGATGCCGGCGTCGAGCGCTTGGCGGATGATCTTGCGGGACTCGTCCTCGGGCAGGCTCCACGGGTGCTGGCCGCGGGACGGCTCGCCGAAGCTCATGCAGCCGAGGCAGAGCCTCGAGACGTCGAGTCCGGTCGCGCCGAGCTTTACGTAGTCCATCGGGGCAGGCTCCTTCCGATCGCCGGCCGGCTTCCGATCACCGGCCTGCGATCCGGTCTAGCCGGCCCGGCGGTACCGCCAGACCGCCAGCGGGGCGAAGACGATCAGGATGCCCACCGCCCAGACCAGGGAGATCCAGATCGAGTCCGGTGACCACACATGGGTGGGACTGTCCCCCAACATGAGCTGCCGGCAGGCGTCGATGACCTGGCTGACGGGCTGGTTGACGGTGAACGCCTGCAGCCAGCCCGGCATCGTTGTCGTCGGGACGAAGGCCGACGAGGCGAAGGTCAAGGGGAACAGCAGGGGGAACGCGGCCAGCTGGGCGGTCTCGCTGTTCGACGCGGTCAGGCCGATGATGGCGAAGGCCCAGCTGAGGGCGTAGGCGAAGAACAGGACCAACAGGAAGCCGCAGAGGAACAGGCCGAAGTTCGTCTGCACCCGGAACCCGACCAGGTAGCCCACCCCGGTGATGATGATCAACACGAGGACGTTGCGGGCCGCGTCGGCCGTCGTCCGGCCGGCCAGCACCGCGGAGCGGGCCATCGGCAGGGCCCGGAACCGTTCGATCAGCCCCTTCTGCAGGTCGTCGGCCAGCCCGACGCTGGTGCTGACGCAGCCGAACATGACCGTCTGCACGTACACCCCGGCGATCAGGAAGTTCACGTAGGTGGTGCCCGGGACTGTGATCGCCCCGCCGAACACGTACCGGAACAGCAGCACGAACATGATCGGCTGGACGCTGGAGAAGAAGACGGCGTCGGGGATCCGGGTGTAGGCGAGGAGGTTCCGCCACGTCACCGTCACCGCGTCCGTGAACACCCAGCGCAACCGGCCGCCGGCCGCTTGGGGGGCGCCGGACCCGTCGGGGGTCAGCGCCCCCGGTCGGAGGGCATTCGGGTCGATCGTGCCGACGGTCATCTCATGCTCCCTTCCCGGCCGTGGCCGCCTGGTCGTTCCTCTTGGACCGGCGGCCGCGTCCGGACTGGCCGCCCTGGTCCGCGCCGTCGTCGGTGTCCTCGCTGCCTTCTTCGTTCTCGGACTCCGCCCGGTGGCCGGTCAGGCTCAGGAAGACGTCGTCGAGGCTCGGCTCCCGCAGGGCGAGGCCGGCGACCGCGATCTCGTGCTGGTCGAGCGCCCGGAGCACCTCGGCTGCCACCTTCGGTCCCTCTTCGACCGTGAGGTCGACCGTCGAGCCGTCGACCACCGGGTCCTTGCCGGTCACCGGTCCGAGGATGGCCGCGGCCTGCTGGGCCAGCTCGTGATCGGCGAACGTCACCGAGATCACCGTCGTGCCGAGGTCGGCCTTCAGCTCCGGCGGCGTCCCCTCCGCGATGACCTGACCGTGGTCGATGACGACGATCCGGTCGGCCAGCCGGTCGGCTTCTTCGAGGTACTGCGTCGTCAGGAGGACGGTGGTCCCGTGGGCCACCAGCTCCTCGATGACCAGCCAGAGGTCCTGCCGGCTCTGTGGGTCGAGACCGGTCGTCGGCTCGTCGAGGAAGAGGATCGGGGGCCGCCCGACCAGGGCGGCGGCCAGGTCCACCCGGCGCCGCATGCCGCCGGAGTAGGTCTTGAGCGGCCGGTTCGCCGCGTCCGTCAGGCCGAACTGCTCGAGCAGCTCCGTCGCCCGCTCCATGACCACCTTCTTCGGCATGTGCGTCAGCCGGCCGACCATCCGCAGGTTCTCCCGACCGGTCAGGTTCTCGTCCACCGTGGCGCTCTGCCCGGCCAGCCCGATCAGCCGTCGGACGGCGTCGGCCTCCTTGACGACGTCGTGACCGAGGACGGTGGCTCGGCCACTGTCCGGCGGCAGGATCGTCGAGAGGATGCGTACCGCCGTCGTCTTGCCCGCGCCGTTCGGCCCGAGCAGCCCGAGGACCGTGCCCGACTGGACCCGGAGGGAGACCCCGTCGAGCGCCCGCACCTCCCGCTTGCCCTTGAAGACCTTGACGAGGTCGTCCGCCTCGACCGCGATCTCTGCGTTCGTCGCCATCTCCACCATCCGGAAAAACTTAGTGATAAAGTTACTTATATGTCAAGGCAATCTGGGCCACGCCGGTGCAGCCGGGCCGAGATCTCGATGCAACTGGCGATGGCGCTCCGGGAGTACCTCGGCGCGGCCGATCTCTACGAGGAGGCGATGGCCGAGCGGATGGGCCTCGGCCGGACGGACCTCCGATGCTACGACCTCCTCGAACGGCGCGGGACGATGACCGCCGGCGCGCTGGCCGTCGCCAGCGGGCTGACGACCGGGGCGGTGACGTTCCTCATCGACCGGTTCGAGGCCGCCGGCATCGTCCGCCGGCGGCGGGACACCACCGACCGCCGGCGGGTGCTCGTCGAGGTCGTCCAGGCCGCCGCCGAGCAGGGCTTCGCCCTCCACCAGCCGATGATCGCCGACATGCGGGCGCTGGCCCAGCGCTACAAGGTCGAGGAGCTGGCGATCGTCTGTGACTTCCTGAGCGAGGCCCGCCAGATCTACGAGACCCACGCGCCGATGCTCCGGGCCCACATCACCGGTGTGGCCCGGGAGGCCTGAGCGGCTCGACGCGGCCGATAGTGTTGGTCGTCCCGTGCGCCGGTCGTCCGGCTCGCCGGTCACGGGCAGCGATCCAGGGCTTAGGCCAGCCGGCCGGCGCAGGCCACCAGGGCAAGGGAGACCCGATGCCGTTCGTCTTCGACTTCGACCACAAGCACCGCAAGCCGCCGATGGAGATGAAGGACCTCCTCGGCGGCAAGGGCGCCAACCTGGCCGAGATGACGTCGGTACTCGGGCTGCCGGTCCCGCCGGGCTTCACGATCTCGACCGACGCCTGCCGGGCGTACATGGACGGCGGCTGGCCGGACGGCCTGACCGAGGAGGTCGCGAGGGCCCGGGCGCGCCTCGAGAAGGCGATGGGCAAGGTCATCGGCGACCCGTCGGACCCGCTGCTCGTCTCGGTCCGTTCGGGGGCGAAGTTCTCGATGCCGGGGATGATGGACACGGTCCTCAACCTCGGGCTGAACGACCAGTCGGTCGAGGGGCTGGCCAAGCAGACCGGCGACGAGCGGTTCGCGTTCGACTCGTACCGCCGGTTCGTCGCCATGTACGGCCGGATCGTCCTCGACATTCCCGGCGAGGAGTTCGACTCGCTGTTCGACGCGGCGAAGGAGCTGGCCGGGACGGGCTCGGACGCCCGCGTGCCGACGGAGCTGCTCCGCTACCTCGTCGACTCGTACCAGCAGATCGTCGAGCGGCACACCGGCCAGCCGTTCCCCCAGGACCCCGCGGCCCAGCTCAAAGGGGCGATCGAGGCGGTCTTCCGGAGCTGGAACGGCCCGCGGGCGATCGCCTACCGCGACCGCGAGCGCATCCCGCACTCGCTCGGGACCGCGGTCAACGTCCAGGCGATGGTCTTCGGCAACCGGGACGACCAGTCCGGGACCGGTGTCGGCTTCACCCGCGACCCGGCGACCGGCGTCAAGGGCGAGTACGGCGACTTCCTCGTCAACGCCCAGGGTGAGGACGTCGTCGCCGGCATCCGCAACACCGAGCCGCTCTCGGCGCTGAAGTCGGCGTTCCCGAAGGTCCACGGGGAGCTCCTCGGCATCTTCGACCGGCTCGAGCGCCACTACCGCGACATGTGCGACACGGAGTTCACGATCGAGCAGGGCAAGCTCTGGATGCTCCAGACGCGGGTCGGCAAGCGGACGGGCCGGGCCGCGCTGAAGATGGCCGTCGACATGACGAAGGAGCCGAAGATCCGGCTCAGCCGGGCCGAGGCGGTCGGTCGGGTGACCGAGGACCACCTGGCGTCCGTGCTGCACCCGCAGTTCGCCGGGTCCGGCCACAAGGTGCTGACGAAGGGGCTGGCCGCGTCGCCGGGCGCCGCGGTCGGCCGGGCGTACTTCACGGCCGACGACGCGGCGGCCGCGGCGGAGCGGGGCGAGCCGGTCGTCCTCGTCCGCAGCGAGACGTCGCCGGAGGACGTCCACGGGATGCTCGCCGCCGAAGGGATCCTGACGGCCCGGGGCGGGCTCGTCAGCCACGCCGCGGTCGTCGCCCGCGGCTGGGGCAAGCCGGCCGTCGTCGGCGCGGAGGCGCTGCGGTTGGCGCCCGGCCAGGTGACGATCGGCGACGTGACGATCGCCGAGGGCGAGTGGCTGTCGCTCGACGGGACGAACGGCACGGTCGTCGCCGGCCAGGTGGCGCTCATCCCAGCCGACCCGCCGGCCGAGTTCACGACGTTGTTGGCGTGGGCCGACGAGATCCGAGCCGGCCACCTCGGTGTCCGGGCGAACGCCGACAACGGCGACGACGCGGCGAACGCCCGGCGGCTCGGGGCCGAGGGCATCGGGCTGTGCCGGACGGAGCACATGTTCCTCGGTGAGGACCGGCTGCCGGTCGTCCGTCGGATGATCCTGGCGGCCAGCCCGGAGGACGAGCGCGACGCGCTCGAGCAGCTGCGCCGGGTCCAGCGCGAGGACTTCGTCGAGATCCTCGCCGCCATGGACGGCCTGCCGGTGACCGTCCGCCTGCTCGACCCGCCGCTGCACGAGTTCCTGCCGTCGACCCACGAGCTGGCGGTCAAGCACGCGACGACCGGGCTCGGCGCCGAAGAGCAGCTCCTCTACGAGGCCGCGCTGACCTGGCAGGAGGCGAACCCGATGCTCGGCACCCGTGGCGTCCGTCTCGGCGTGATCAAGCCCGGCCTCTACGCCATGCAGGTCCGCGCCCTCATGGAGGCCGCCCGCGACCGCGTCGCCGCCGGCGGCCACCCGATCGTCGAGATCATGATCCCGCTGACCGTCACCCGGGAGGAGCTGGCGCTGGCCCGGGGCTGGGTCGAAGAAGCCGTGGCCGAGGTGGCCGAGACGGCTGAGGCGGGGGGCCCCAAGGCGGCCAAGTCGACGGCCAAGCCGACGGCCAAGGCCGGGTCGAAGGCCGGTCGAGGATCCCTGGAAGTGACCATCGGCACCATGATCGAAACCCCCCGGGCCGCGCTGCGGGCCGGCGAGATCGCCGAGGTGGCGGACTTCTTCTCGTTCGGCACGAACGACCTCACGCAGATGACGTTCGGCTTCAGCCGCGACGACGTCGAGGGCCGGATGATGGCCGCGTACCTCGAGCTCGGCCTGCTGCCCCGGAACCCGTTCGAGACGGTCGACCAGGACGGTGTCGGCGAGCTCGTCCGCCTCGGGACCTCACGCGGCCGGGCGACGCGCCCGTCGCTCAAGGTCGGCGTCTGCGGCGAGCACGGCGGCGACCCGGAGTCGATCGGCACGTTCTACGACGCCGGCCTCGACTACGTGAGCTGCTCACCGTTCCGCGTGCCCGTCGCCCGGCTGGCCGCCGCCCAAGCCGTGCTGGCCGCCGGCGACTACGACGGCGCGTCGACGGCCAAGACCGCGGCCGGCGCGGCCAAGACCGGGCCGGCCAAGGCGAAGGCCAAGCCGGGCCGACGGCCGGCCGGTAGCAACCGACCCGGCCGGCGGGCGCCGGCACGCGGTGGGGCAGCCGGGCGGTACCCTCCGGGCATGGCCATCCCCGATGAGGACGTCGCCCAGGTCCGGGCGGCGACCGACATCGTGGCGCTGATCGGCGAGCATGCGGCCCTGCGGCAGAGCGGTCGGCGCTGGACGGGCCTCTGCCCGTTCCACCAGGAGAAGACGCCGTCGTTCAGCGTCAACGCCCAGGAGGGCTTCTACTACTGCTTCGGCTGCCAGGCGTCGGGCGACGCGATCACGTTCGTCCGGGCGACCGAGCACCTCGACTTCGTCGACGCGGTTCGTTTCCTCGCCGACCGGGCGGGGGTCGTCATCCACGAGGACGCCCAGGCCGGGGCCGACCACAAGCGGCGGACCGAGCTCCTCGACGCCATGGAGCGGGCCGTCGACTGGTACCACCAGCGACTGCTCGCCGCGCCCGACGCCGGCCCGGCCCGCGACTACCTGCGATCCCGCGGCTACGACGGGGACGTCGTCCGGAAGTTCCGGCTCGGCTGGGCGCCGGACGACTGGGACACGTTGGTGAAGGCGCTGAAGCTGTCCGAGCGGGTCATGACCGACAGTGGGCTCGGCTTCGTCAACCGCCGCGGCCGGGCTCAGGACGCGTTCCGGGGCCGGGTGATCTTCCCGATCTGCGACCCGTCGGGACGACCGGTCGCCCTCGGCGGCCGGATCCTGCCGGCCCGGCCGGCCGGCGGGCCGGACGGCCGCCCGGGCCCCGGTGGCGGGGAGGGGGGAGACCGCCGCCCGGAGCCCAAGTACAAGAACTCCTCGGAGACCGCGATCTATTCCAAGCGGCGGACGCTGTACGCGCTCAACTGGGCCAAGCAGGACGTCATCGCGTCCAACGAGGTCGTCGTCTGTGAGGGCTACACCGACGTCATCGGCTGCTTCGCGGCCGGCGTCCCCCGAGCGGTCGCCACCTGTGGCACCGCGCTGGCCGAGGAGCACTTCAAGCTCCTCCGGAACTTCGCCCAGCGGATCGTGCTGGCCTACGACGCCGACAGCGCCGGCCAGTCGGCGATCTCCCGCGTCTACGAGTGGGAGCGCCAGCACGAGGTCAACGTCGTCGTCGCCGCGCTGCCGGCCGGCAGCGACCCCGGTGACCTGGCCCGCACGGACCCCGACGCGCTGCGCCGGGCAGTCGCCGGACGCCCGGCCGTTCCTCCAGTTCCGGGTCGACCGCGTCCTGGCCGCGGCCGACCTGGCGAACGCGGAGGGCCGGGCCCGGGCGGCCGAGGCCGCGCTGGTGGCCGTGGCGGAGCACCCGGACGGTCTCGTCCGCGACCAGTACGTGATGCAGGTGGCCGACCGCTGCCGGCTGGAGCCGGCGCTGCTGCGCGAGCGGCTCGACGACGTCCGCCGCCGCCCGCCGCCGCCGCGCCGGTCGGGGCGACGGTGGCCGTCGCAACGGCAACGCCCGCTCGGGCGACGCCCCGACTTCCTACGGCCCGGATCGATGGGACGGTCCGGCCGGTCCGGACGGCGGCCCGGACGAGGGCCCCGGTGGCGGCCCGGGCGGTGGCGGGGCCTGGGGGTCGGACCGGCCACGGGCAACGGAAGGCTCTCGCGACGGCCGACGCCGGGGGCGTCGCGCCCCGGCTTGGAGGCGCTTCGGCTCGCGGTCCATCGGCCGGAGGACGTCGCCGACCGGCTGGAGGAGGTGCTCTTCGTCGACGAGGTGCAGCGCCGGGCGTTCGGCCTACTGGTCGAGGCCGACAACCTGCAGCAGGCCGTCGATCGGGCCGACCCGGAGGTGGCCGAACTGCTCCGCCGGTTGGCGGTCGAGGAGCCGTTGGTCGCCGACATGCCGCTGGCCGATCCGGTCGACTCGGTCGTCACGCAGCTGGTCCGCGAGGCCACCCGGCGGGCGCTGGCCGACCTCCAGTCGGCCCTCCGGACGTCGTCGGGGGACCCCGGCGCGACCGCGATCCAGGCGGTCACGGTGCGTCGTTGGCTGGAGGAGCTGGACGATCCGGTGGCGGGGCGCGAGGCCTCGGATCGATTGCTAGCGTGGCTCCTCGGGGCTTGGCAGGAGGGCCTATGAACGGGCGGGTTCCGGACGACGGGGTACGAACAACGGAAAGGGCTGTCTCCCCGCTCGTCGGGGCGACGGCCCTCATCGCCGTGCCGGCCGGTCCGCCCCAACCGACGGTCCCGCCGGAAGGCGCTCGCTCGCTCGTCGTCGAGGTCCACGACCGCGTCGACGGCGAGACCGGTGCGCTGCCGCCTGACGAGGTGGTGGTCGATGGCCTGGCCGCCGACGATTTCGAGGTCGACGCCGCCGACGACGTGACAGCCGATGATGTCGTCGCTGACGAGATGGTGGCCGACGACGGCCTCGGTCCGGAGGGTGACGAGGCCGATGACGTCGATGACGTCGAGGACGTCGAGGACACGGCCGAGGAGGCCGTTGCCGAGCTGCTGCCCGACGCCGACGACGACGATTCCGTCCGGACGGACGGTGTGGGTCGGTCGGCGGGATCGAGAGGCGAGCCGCGGACCGACGGGCGGGTGGCCGACCCGGGCCGGGCCGGGAGGCCTCGTCAGAGCTCGTCGGGGTCGGACTACTTCGGTGGTAGCGCCGAGGATCCGGTCCACACGTACCTGAAGGAGATCGGGAAGGTCCCGCTGCTGAGCGCTGAGCTCGAGGTCGAGATGGCGCGGCGGATCGAGGAGGGCAACGAGGCGGCGGCCCGTATGGCCGCCCACGGCCTGGCCGAAGCCGAAGGCCTGCCGGAGGAGCAGCTGCTGTCGCCGGACGACCGGTTCCGGGACCGGCGGCTCGTGCGGCGGGGCGAGCTGGCCAAGGAGGCGTTGATCGAGGCCAACCTCCGCCTCGTCGTGTCGATCGCCAAGCGGTACCGCAACCGAGGGCTGGCCTTCCTCGACCTGATCCAGGAGGGCAACCTCGGGCTGATGCGGGCGGTCGACAAGTTCGACTACACGAAGGGCTTCAAGTTCTCGACGTACGCGACGTGGTGGATCCGCCAGGCGATCACCCGAGCGATCGCCGACCAGGCTCGGACGATCCGAATCCCGGTCCACATGGTCGAGACGATCAACAAGGTCGTCTGGGCCCAGCGGCAGCTCCTGCAGGAGCTCGGCCGGGAGCCGACGGCCGAGGAGGTCGCCCAGCGGGTCGAGTTCGCGATCGAACGGGTGCGGGAGATCCAGCGGATCAACCAGGACACCGTCTCGCTCGAACAGCCCGTCGGCGAGGAGGACGATTTCAGCCTGTCCGACCTCATCGAGGATCGTGGCGCGGTCGTCCCCGACGACGCGGCCACCCGGGCGATGCTCGACCAGGCCGTCAAGGAGGCGCTCGCCCACCTGACGACGCGGGAGCAGGACGTCGTCCGTCTCCGGTTCGGGCTCGAGGACGGCAAGATCCGTACCCTCGAAGAGGTCGGCCGGGAGTTCGGCGTCACCCGGGAGCGAGTCCGCCAGATCGAGTCGAAGACGCTCGCCAAGCTCCGCCGACCGGACGCCGCGTACCTGCTCCGCGACTACCTCGAAGAGGCCTGACCGGTCGCTTTCGACCGGCCC
>CAVUYB010000033.1:0-68754 GCA_963745595.1 uncultured Actinomycetota bacterium
CGGTCTCCGGCTGCTCACCGGGCTCGGCGGCTGTAACGTCGGGAGGCTGCGGCCAGTCGGGACCCGATGGACCGACTGCTATCGTCGCGTGGTCTTTCCGGGGTAGCTCAATGGCAGAGCAAGCGGCTGTTAACCGCTAGGTTGAGAGTTCGAGTCTCTCCCCCGGAGCTTCCTCCGGCGGTTTCCCTGGTCAGACCCTATGGAACTCGTGGGGTGGCCCTTCCGGCCCGTCGCCGTGGAAATCGCGGCGAACGGGTTTCGAGCACCGGCGCGGCGTAGTGGGCGTGGACGACCCACACTTCCTCACCGAGGAGGGTGACATCCTCACCGAGGAGGGTGACATCGACTCGGCGATGCTGCGCTGGTTGCCACGCCCAAGAAGGAGTCCGGAATCCTCGCCGACCTCGACGCCGCGATCAACGCTGTGCCGCAGGCGCCTGGACTGCACTCGAAGACCTCAGGGGTAACCGAAGGTGCTCCGGAAGATCGAGGAGGTCGATGTCCTCATGCAGCACCACATGTGGGATCCCGGACACTGGAGTGACGAGTCGGTCCTGACCGTGGCCTACTTCCCTCGGGCGGGGATGCCCCCGACGGGCACGATGTGTCGGCCAAGGGCTCGAACTGCACACGCCTGTTCGAGATGGCGACGACGCTCCTGGTCCCACTCCTGAGCAGTAACTAACCAGTCGAACGGTTGGTGCGGGCCAGGAAGAATCTTGGTCGATCCTGGCTCGCACCCCGCTCGCTGTCTGCCGGCAAGGCTGAACCACCCCTGGGGAGGTTGGTGGGGAGGCAGGGCGCCGACGGGCCCAGCCGAGCAGGTGATAGCTACACCGCCTGGTCCCGCGGTCTTCGGGCAATGGGGCGTCCTCCGGGTATCCTGTAGCTGTGCCCGCGCAGCCCGTGATGACCGCAGAGGAGTGGTTCGAGGGGATGCGTCACGCCGCGCCCCCGACCGAGGATGACGTGACGATCCTGTGGGACGGGCGGCGCCTGGATTCCAAAGAGGCAGTCATGGAGTGGCTCGCCGAGGTGGATGCCAAGCGAGCCGAGGAGGCTGCCGCCGCCGGTGACCACGCCTGACGGTCCACCGCACGACCTGCCGCGTCTCATCGAAGTTCTGGACCGTCATGAGGTCGAATACCTCGTCGTGGGTGGGGCGGCTGCCTATGCTTATGGCGCTGAGCGTCGGACCGAGGACGCGGACTGCGTCGTCAACCGGGAGCGTGCCAACCTCGAACGGCTGGCCGCCGCCTTGCGGGAGCTGCACGCCCGCCTCCGAGTCGGCGGGATGACCGACGCCGAAGCCCGAGCCCTCCCGGTCCAGATCGACGCCACCTCGCTCGACCTGGCGGGCATGTCGACCTGGATGACCGACGCCGGCGGGTTCGACGTCCTCGCTGGCCTCGAGGCGGCCGACGGCCACCTGGTTCCTTACGACGAGCCTCGTGACCCGGTCGACGGTCGTCCAAGGCGACGGCTTCGTGATTCATGTCGCAGCGCTGGAGGACATCATCGTCGCCAAGGAGCGGGCGAACCGATCGAAGGACCATGACGTCCTCTCGGAGTTGCGGGCCCTGCGAGATCGCCAACCGCAGGATGAAGCGGGGCAGTCGGAGTCGAGCGCCAAGGAGAACGGCGCCGGGCCAGTGCGGAGGTGCTCCACCTCGTGAGAGCCCGTTGTGGCCTGCTCGCTTACGCCGTTACTCCCTGGTGGGAACGGCCCCGACGATATCGGTCACGTCAGCCCCAAGGCCCGGCAGTGAACCCACGAAGCCGGCATCGCCGAAGGAGAAGGTGCCCCCGTCGGAGCCGATGAGCCAGTAGCCCGCTGTATCGGCCGTGGGGACGATACCGATGACTGGACGGGCGGGAGTCACCCCGAGCGCCGGCAGTGTACTGAAGGCCTTGGCATTCCCAAAGGCATAGACGGTGCCGTTTTGGGTGACGATCCAGTAGCCGGCTCCATTGGGCGTTCCCGCAATGGTCGAGACCGGCGAGAGCGCCCTCGTTGCCGAACCGAGCTGCTGAGCGGCTCCGAAGGCGTAGACCGTGCCGTTGGCGGCGACGAGCCAGTAACCGTTCCCCGAGGGCGTTGCCGCGATGCCGACGATGTTGCTTACGCTGATGCCGTCGCCAGGTAGCGAACCGAGGAACGGCGCGTTGCCGAAGGCATAGACACCACCGTCTCGACCCACCATGAAGTACCCGCCGTTTGTTCCGGTGGGCACGATGCCGGTGATGGGTTGCGCCGGCTTGACCCCGATTCCGGGCAGCGAGCCCAGGAACGGAGCGTTCCCGAAGCTGAACACCCCGCCGTCGGCGCCCACCAAGAAGTACCCCTGGTTGTCGGAAGTGGGGACCATGCCGGCGATGTCGTTGACGGCGATCCCGAGGCCAGGAAGCGAGCCGTAGTAGCCGCCGGAGCTTCCGGTCGGGAGGACGAACACGCCACCGTCCGAGCCGACGAGGTCAAAGCCCGAGGCCGGAGGAGTTGGTGCTGGAACCGGCGCTGGGACGGGTGGTGCTGGCACGGGTGGTGCCGTGACCCGAAGTGACGAGGTAGCAGTCGACGAGGAGAAGTTGTTGCTGCCCCCGTAGCTTGCGGTCACTGTGTCCAGGCCAACCGGGGCCGTCGTGCTGGTGCACGAGCCCGACCCTGTCGTCAACGTGACCACACATACTGCGGTGCTCCCGATCGAGACGCTGGCGGTACCGGCAGGTGTGCCCACGGATGACGTCACGGCAACGGCGTAGGTGACCGACGCTCCTTGCGGTGACGGAGGTGGGAGTGGTCGACACCGACGTCGCCGTGGCCGCCGTGCTGACGGTGAAGGTCTGAGGACTTCCCGCGGCTGTGCTGTAGTGGGCTCCGGCGGCGACGTGCGCGGCGAGCGAGCACGTTCCGGCGCCGACGTAGGAGACCGTGGCGCCGCTGACGGTGCAGACTCCGGGCGAGCTGGAGGTCACCGAAGTGGTCCCGTCGCCCGTGGTTGTCACCGTTGCCGCGAAGCTCCCACCGTACGTGGCGTCCGTCGGCAGGTCGTTGACCGTCGGCGGGCTCGGCGGCAGCCCGACCTTGAAGGACGGTCCTGAGACGAAGGTCAAGTTGCCGAGATTGTCTGTCACCTGGATATGGGTCTGGTACGTCCCGTTGGCCAGACCGTTCGGCACGGTGCAGACCTCGTGGAAGTAGCCGTCGGTGGCGGTGCCCGAGACCTGGGTGGGCGTTGCGCAGGCGCCAAAGGGAAGCCCGCTACCGCCGGGGCCAGAGACCGCCACTGCGTTGTACGTCAGTGTGGCCCCATGGGTGACCTGCCACGAGATGGTCGTCGGTTGGCCGGCTGTCACCGTGCTGGGGGCGACGGACGATGTGACCACCACGGGGGGAGCCACCACGGTGCTGTTCACCACGCTGAAGGACGGTCCTGAGACGAAGGTCAAGTTGCCGAGATTGTCTGTCACCTGGATATGGGTCTGGTATGTCCCGTTGGCCAGACCGTTCGGCACGGTGCAGACCTCGTGGAAGTAGCCGTCGGTGGCGGTGCCCGAGACCTGGGTGGGCGTTGCGCAGGCGCCAAAGGGAAGCCCGCTACCGCCGGGGCCAGAGACCGCCACTGCGTTGTACGTCAGTGTGGCCCCATGGGTGACCTGCCACGAGATGGTCGTCGGTTGGCCGGCTGTCACCGTGCTGGGGGCGACGGACGATGTGACCACCACGGGGGGAGCCACCACGGTGCTGTTCACCACGCTGAAGGACGGTCCTGAGACGAAGGTCAAGTTGCCGAGATTGTCTGTCACCTGGATATGGGTCTGGTATGTCCCGTTGGCCAGACCGTTCGGCACGGTGCAGACCTCGTGGAAGTAGCCGTCGGTGGCGGTGCCCGAGACCTGGGTGGGCGTTGCGCAGGCGCCAGAGGGAAGCCCGCCACCGCCGGGGCCAGAGACCGCCACTGCGTTGTACGTCAGTGTGGTCCCATGGGTGACCTGCCACGAGATGGTCGTCGGTTGGCCGGCTGTCACCGTGCTGGGGGCGACGGACGATGTGACCACCACGGGGGGAGCCACCGGTGTGGCACCTGCAGAAACGGCCTCGGGGACGGTCATCCCGATGGTCACGAGGACGACCAGGGCTACGACTCTCGCACGCACTAGTACTCCCTCTGGCACGCTAAGGCTCGGTGGTTAGTACAGCTAGCGTGGCCGACAGCGTGCCGCGTCGAACATGCCCACGCAAATACCAGCTCCGGGCCCGGCTGGAGCGAGGGTCCACCGCGCCGCCACTATCGAGAGGCACCATTGGGACATGGCCCTCTTGGACTTTGACCGACCGGACAACATCGTCGACCCAGGCCCGATCGACGATGTTCTCGGTGATCGAGAAGCCAAGCTGGATCGCTCCCTCAGCCAGAGAGACGATCGCCCGATCTACGAAGCCATTTTCATCTACTGACCCGATCCCATCGCGACCTTGCCGTCGCCGTCGCCACTGCGGTCTGATCTTCGTTTCGGCGAGGCGATCTGGCAGGGCGCTGATGAGACCCGTCGATTCCCTGACAACGCCGCGGTCGGTGCGAGTCACGCACGTTCGATGTGAGCCCCGGCCTTATCGGCGAATCGGTCGATAAATCTGCTCACCGCTTAACGAGATCGGATCCAGCGGGAGCGCCTTCGGCAACCCACGGTTCCCGGTCCTCGTGCCAGACATTCGTGACCCCCGTTCACCGATCGTATGGCGGCCTCGACCGCCAATGTCTCATCGTTGTACTGCCGCTCCAACAGCGTCCATGACGGGTGAGGCTAGGCGATCATTTCCGATTGGAAACCCCCATTGGCCTTCCTCGTATCTCCGACGAGATCGTCGACTCTTACACGCGACCTGTAACTAAGCGAGGAGCGACGATGCAGCGGATGATATGGGGGGCGTCAACGCTGGCCGTGGTGGGGGCCCTGACCCTCGGCACGATGAGCTCGGTCCAGGCGGGGGCCAGCCAGCCCGGCGCCTCGCTTCGAGGGAAGGTGCTGTCGGTGTCGGACCTTCCGAGCTGGATGGAGTGTCGGCCACACATCGAAGGGCACAGCAACCGACCGGGGATGTTTCCACGCCTTCTCCATCAAGTCACCGGCCGGCACCAGGGCCAAAGTCGCCTTCACGGGAGCGTCTACAACCTTCCTGGGAGAGACGTTGGCCACGGGGCACATCGAGGTGACCAGGTGGACCGACCTGACCGATCAGCTGAAGGACTGCGAGCCGTTCACTTTCACCGCGAACAGGAAAGACCGCGAAAGTGTCCGTCGGGGCCATGTCGTTCCCCAAGGTCGGGAAGCAGTCGATGGCCTACGCGATGACGATCACCGTGACAACGCGCACGCTCGACGCCGACGTCGTCCTGTTCAAAGCCGGGAAGTACGTCGGACTCGTCGAGTACGGCGGACTCGGGACTCCCGACGCGACACAGGCCGAGAAGTTCGTCGACCTGGCTGTCGCCAAGGTGAACGGGAGCCATGGCACGACGGTGACGACGACTCCTGCGGCCACCACGACTACTACGACTACTACGACGACTGTCCCGCCAACGACGACGACCTCCCCGCCAACGACGGTGCCGCCACCCCCGACGACGGTGCCCCCGACGACCGCACCAGCTCCACCGCCGACCGCGGCAGCCTCGGCCTGTAGCCCCATCGACGACGAAGGCGGGTGCTACGAACCAGGCGAGTACTGCCGTAACGCCACACATGGGGTCGCCGGAACGGCTGGCGACGGCGAAGCGATCGCCTGTGAAGACAACGATGGTTGGCGCTGGGAGCCGACCTCGTAGGGGCTGTCCGGCGATCGAGGAGGTTGGTCCCCTTGATGCTTTTAGCGGGCGTTTGCCGCAAGCGTCAGGCGATGGAGGAGATCCTCGATCACCGAGAGGCTGGGGTATGCCCGAACCAGTGGGGCGAGGGTGGTTGACGTGGCTGTGGCCGGCGCCATGAGAAGTTCGACGCCCACCGGTTCGCCGGTGTTGTCGAGATCGACGGCCAAAGAGTCACCGAACTGCTCGGTCGCCGCGACGGTGGCATCGGCCAGCTTCACGTACGTGGCGTCCGCCTCCGGGTCGTACGTCACGAGCACACCTACAGGCTATCGGCAGGGTGGTCGACCGCGCTCGGCCACCGTCACGACGAGTGCGGAATCGCTGTCGGCGACAACGACGACGAAGAGCTGGCGGCCGGCTGGGGTGCGACCGATGACTACTGTCCGGGTCGGTTCGTCGGCGGACGGGTGTCGATCCTCGGGGTCGGAGAGGACCTCGGCTACTTCAGCGGCGTCGACGGCCCGCTCCCGCATCCGCTCAGCGGCGTGCTCACTGAACCGGAGCTCCACTCCAGCGGACGGTAGGGGCTGGTTGTGACGAGACGCCGAGCGTTGTCCGCTGGTTCGGGCAACCGGCCGGCTCGGCGGGTCTTGGATCAGTCGGACGAGACGCCGACGATCGGCGCGACCAGCCGGGCTGGGCCGGTCGAGCCCAAGTAGGCGGCGTCGCCGTAGGCGTAGACCGAGCCGCCGGCCCCGGCGATCCAGTAACCGCCACCGTCGGGGGTCGGGCTCAGGCCGACGACCGGCGGCTGGCCGGTGATGCCCTGGCCGGGGACCGATCCGAGGTACCCGGCATTGCCGAACGAGAACAGGCCACCGTCGGCCGCGACGAGCCAGTACCCGGTCCCGCTCGGCGTCGGCGCCATGCCGACGATCGGCTGGTTCAACGGCTTCCCGCCCATCGACCCGTAGAACACGGCGTCGCCGAACGCGAAGATCCCGCCGTCGGCCGCGACGAGCCAGTAGCCCTTGCCGTCCGCGGTCGGCGCGATGCTCACGATCGGTTGGTTCAGCGGTTTGCCGCCCATCGACCCGTAGAAGGTCGCGTCACCGAACGCGAAGACGCCGCCGTCCGACGCGACCTGCCAGTAGCCCTTGCCGTCGAGCGTCGGCGCGGCACCGACGATCGGTTTGTTCAGCGGCTTCCCGCCCATCGACCCGTAGAACTGGGCATCCCCGAAGCTGAAGACGCCGCCGTCGGACGCGACCTCCCAGTAACCGCCGCCGTTCGGGGCAACGGCCAATCCGACGACCGGCTTGTTGAGCGGCTTGCCGCCCATCGACCCGTAGAACTGGGCGGTCCCGAACGCGAAGACCCCGCCGTCGCCAGCGGCCAGGAGGACGCCCTGGTTCGATGCGGGTGGCAGGACCATCTGCTCGATCAGCGACTGCAGGCCGGGGGATGTCCCCTTGGTCGAGGTCACCGCGCTACCGGCCGCCCAGCATGATGCCCCCTTCACACACGAGACCGTGTCGAGGATGCTGAGGACGGTCACGTTCGGGCTCGGCTGGATCGACCACGCGGACCCGTTCCAGCTCTCGATGAAGCCCTTCGGCATGAACCCGCCGCCTGTCCCTGTGCCGCCACCGGCGCCTGTCCCTGTGCCTGTCCCTGTGTGGTGGCCTGTGCCGTTTGTCCCACCTTCGCCCGGGCCCACACTTCCGGACCCGACGGCCCAGCACCGTGTCGCGGACAGGCACGTGACGTCACCGAGAAGGGCCCCGCCGGCGCCGGCCGGTGGCGCGGTGGCGACGACCGACCACGACGAGCCGTTCCAACGCTCCGCCAGCGTGGTCCCGGCCTTGCCCGAGCTGTTCGTCGACGAACCGGCCGCCCAGCAGTCCGTGCCGGTCACGCAGGTGACGCTGCTCAGGTAGCTGCCACCCGGCGCGGCCGCCTGGTAGCTCGGGACGATCGACCACGTCGACCCGTTCCAGTGCTCGATCAGCCCTTGGTCACCCTGACCGCCGGGGAAGATCGGCAGGAATGTCGACTTCTCCTGGTTCGGCCCCGCACTGCCGACGGCCCAGCAGTCGGTGGGGCCGTTGCAGTCGACGGCGACGAGCTCGTCGTAGGCCTGGCCGGAAGGGGTGGCCGGCTCGATCGACCACGCCGAGCCGTTCCAGTGCTCGACCAACAGGGTCGACTCGTTGCCGCCGGTTGCTGTCGTCGTGTACCCGACCGCCCAACAGTCCGACGTTGTCACGCACGTCACCCCCTGGAGCAGGGCACCCGACGCCCCGGGCGGGTTCGGGGTCGAGACGATCGACCAGGCCGTCCCGTTCCAGTGCGCGGCCAACGTCCCGGTCGGTTGGCCGCCCTGGCCGGCCAGCATCGTGCCGACGGCCCAGCAGTCGGCGATGCTGACGCACGTCACGCCGAAGAACCCGCCGTGGACGGCTGGGTTCGCCGGAACGGCCGACAGCGACCACGTCGCGCCGTTCCACTGCTCGATCAACGGCGTGAACTGCGCATCCGGGTTTGTGCCGAGTCCTGTCACCGTCGTGCCGACGGTCCAGCATTCGACCGCGTTCGCGCACGTGCTCCCGAGGACGATGTCGTCGGGCTCGCCGCTGCTCGGGCTCGTGACGATGTTCCAGCCCGACGGGCCCGGTACCGTCGCCGCGGTCGCGGCCTCGGAGGGGGCGACCAACGCGGTCAGCGGTACGAGGACCGCGCTTGCCGCCAGGGCCAGCCGTCGCCAACCGCTCCGGCGGGCGATCACCATGCGCCCCCGCCGCGGGTCGCTGCGTTCGTCGGCACGCACCGATGCTCGCGCCCGGCGACCCCCGTCCGGCGTGGAGAACGGGGTTTTCCAATCCCGGCCGGCTATGGGCAACCGCGTCGCCACCACGCGGAAACCAGACTCCGCGCTTTCGACGAGGACCGGCCGGCGGAACGCCTCCCGGTCGTCCCCGGCGACCCGCGGCAATGGGGCGGACTTGGCCGATCGACGTCCGTATCCTGGGCCCATGTACCGCTGCGGTGAGTGCGAGTTCGCCTACGACCTCGACCGGTACGGATCGTCCGGCGAGGCGATCTCCGGTGGTACCGACGAGATCGCCCGACTCCTCGGTGGTCATGACCGGCCGGCCGACGACGTCGTCCGCCGTCGACCGGCTCCGGACGTCTGGTCCGTCCTCGAGTACGGCTGCCACGTCCGCGACGTGCTGCTCGTCCAACGGGAGCGCGTGCTGCTGGCCCGGCGCGTCGACTGCCCGTCGTTGCCGCCGATGGGTCGCGACGAGCGAGTCGGGCACGACGGCTATGCCGAGCAGTTGCCGGTCGACGTCGCCCGTCAGCTCATCGACGCGGCCGGACTGTTCGTCAACGTCTTGGACCGGCTCGCCCCGGACGACTGGGATCGCACGGTCGTTTACAACTTCCCGGAGCCGACGGAGCGGTCACTGCGCTGGGTGGCCGTCCATACCGAGCACGAGGTGCGGCACCACCGGCTCGACGTCCGGCGTCAGCTTCCTTAACTCCTGGGGCCTAACTCTCGGGGCGATCGCCACCGGCCGGCCGGTGGACATCGCCCTTGGCCGGAACCGGCATCGTCGACGCGAACCGGGGGTCGAGCGGGCGAATCCCGTAGTTGGTCCGGAGCTCGTCGATGTCGCCGTCGGCGTGCTCCCACAGCGACCACGCCGGATCGAACGTGTCGGTCGTCGCCGCCGCCCCGCGGGCCCAGGCCACGAAGAACTTCTCCGGGTCGTACGCGCCAGTGGCGTGCCGGGCGACCTCGTTCACCTGGGTGCCGACGTGCCAGCTGACGATGACCGGGACGATGTGACCGCTCATCGCGTTGACCTCGTGCATCGTCGCCGTGAACGTCGACACGAGGAGCTCGCCCTGGAGGGACGTGTTGTAGCCGCTCAGGAGGTGCGTGGCGTCGTGCCGGGTGGCGAAGTGCTCGTTGAGCGCGCCCGCGTCGCCGGGGAACGAGAACCCGTAGCGGTCGTAGAAGTCGAAGAAGCTCCGGCCGAGGCTCCCCGGCGGGCAGTCGGCCAACCGCTCGTACGATGCGGCGAGCGCCGGATCGGCCGCCGCGCCGACGTACGGGGCCAGTGCCCGCTCGACGTCCGCCGGCGACCATTGCTCGTCCCACCCGATGCCCGGGATGCTCCGGAGGTTCTCCCGCATCATGTCCCGGCCCATCTCGGCCGCGTCGCCGGCCGCCCCGAGCTCGATCTGGTGCAGGTAGTCGCCGGTCACACCGAGCGCGTCCGCGTACCCCAGCAGCCGGTCGACCTTGGTCCCGTCGAACGTCCCGTCGGCCAGTGCGGCCACGGCCAGGAGCCGGGTGGTCACCTCGGCTTCCCACGGGTCGGAGACCAGCGACGCCAGCTCGTCGGCCGCCGCCGTCGATGGCACGGTCGACGGCACGACCGTCCCCTCGGTGAGCGCGTGGGCCGCGGTCGGCTGTCCGAGGACGTAGCGCGACGCCGCCTGCGCCGTTCCCGCCCCGAGGCTCGATAGCGGATCGCGTCCACCGGCGCTCGCCACGACCGCGATGGCCGTGGCGATCGCCGCCGCCTGCGGCGGGGTGGCCGAGAACACCGCCTTGCGGGCACCCGCGGCCGGGTGTTCGTCAGTCGTTGCCGCCGTCACGGGAAACGACAGTACCTGCCGGCTCGGTATCCGACCGCAGGTAGGAGGGCGTCCGACCGCAGGTGGGGGATCGTGTGAAAATAGAAGATCCTGGTGACAGTAAGTCGCCACGAGAAGGGCCGTAGCTCAGTGGTCAGAGCAGGGGACTCATAATCCCTCGGTCGTGGGTTCGATCCCCACCGGCCCTACCGACGTCCGTGCTACTGATATGCAGCACGGGCCCCGATGCAGCACGGGCCTTTATGGAGCTCAGCCGGCGACCAGCCGGTACGCGACCGTCGGTACCTCGAACCCCTTCAGCGTGCTCGGCGGCAGCGGCTCGAAAGAGAGATCGTCGCCGGTGCGATGGCCGGCGTCGCCGCCGGCCGGCTGACCGAGCTGATCGACGACCCGCCGACGGACGTCGTCGCTGACGACGACGGTCTCCGGGCCGGCCAGGCCGACCAACCGGGACGCGAGGTTGACGACGTCGCCGAAGTAGTCGCCGTGGAGCGAGACGACCCGGCCCGCGGCCAGCCCGACCCGGGCCGGCGGCACGCCGTCCTCGCCGGCCAGCTCGGTCAGCAATTCGACCGCGGTCCGGCAGGCGCCGGTGGCGTCGGCGGCGACGAACATGGCGCCGTCGCCGAGCAGCTTGACGACCTGCCCGTCGTGCCGGCTGAGGACGCGGTCGAGGACGGTCTCGAACCGGTTCACGAGCTGTTCGAGCGCCCGCACGGTGAGCGTCCGCGACAGTCCGGTGTAGTCGACGAGATCGACGAAGCCGACGGTCAGGTCACGGCCCGCCGACGAGCTCTCCGGGTCGAACAGCCAGCTCCGCGAGGCCGCGGCGACGAGGTGCCGGAGGAAGACGGCCCCCACCGCGTCGAGGAACGCCGGGAGCTCCTCGTCAACGAGCTCGGAGTACTCGGCGACGATCTCCGCGTAGCCGGTCCCCGTCGTCCGACGGGGCATCTCGAACTGGACCCGGAAAGCGTCGACGACGGCTTGGGCCAGCCGGGCGGTGCTGCTGCCGATGACCCGGACGAGCCCGAGGATGGCGTCCTCGCCGAGCAGGTCGTGCCCGGCGCCGGCCAGCAGCGAGAGCGCGTCGACCTCCTCCGGGGTCAGCCGGGGCACATCGTCGCCGGGCGTCGGGAAACCGAGGGCGCTCCATACGTCCGCCGCCTCGGCCGTCGACAGGCCGGCCTCGGTGACCGCCTCGGCGAACGGCCGCGTCGTCGTCTCGCCGCGCAGCGTCAGCTCCAGCGCCAGGCCGCCGAGCGTCCCGGCCTCGGTGGCCGCGACGAGATCCTCCGGTCGCGCTCCCTGGTCGAGGAGGTCGCGGAGGAGCCGGAGGCGGTCGGCGGCGTCCGGCGCGGCCGGGTCGTAGACCCCCAGTCGCTCCAAGTCGGCAGCCTCCACCGCGTCAGCATACGGACGGCCTACCCAGGTCGGCGGGTGAAGCGCCCGGGCCGGCCGGACCGGCCGGCCGGGATGGCCCGTCTGACCCGTAGGGCCGACAGCCTGGCCCGACGGCCTGGCCCGGCCCCCAGGGTGGTGGACGGCCTGACGGGCTGGAAGGCAGGGTAGGAGATGGTCATGGACCGCACGGCACGGCTGACGCTCCTGGCCGGGCTGCCGGCCGACGAGCAGCAACTGCTGCGGGCCGGACCGCCACCGGATTGGGTGGCCCCGACGTTGGCCACGCTCACTGATCGACGGTTCTCGGACCAACGCTGGCTCTACGAGCGCAAGCTCGATGGCGAGCGCTGCCTGGCCTTCGTCGCCGGCGACGACGTCCGGCTGTGGTCCCGGAACCGCAAGGCGCTCGACGGTACGTACCCCGAGATCGTCGATGCCCTGGCCGACCAGGACGGCGACTGGATCGTCGATGGCGAGGTCGTCGCGTTGCACCGGGGACAGACCAGCTTCAGCCGGCTCCAGCAGCGAATGGGGCTCACCGACCCGGCCGTCGCCCGGCAGAGCCCGGTGGCGGTCGTCTACTTCCTCTTCGATCTGCTCCGGCTGGATGGGTTCGACACGACCGGCCTGCCGCTGCGCACCCGGAAGTCGTTGCTGCGCCAGATCGTCCACTTCGACGGCCCCCTACGGTTCACGGTCCACCGGAACGGCGACGGCGAGGCGTACTACACGGCGGCCTGCGCCCGAGGCTGGGAGGGCGTGATCGCCAAGCGGGCCGACGGCCGCTACCGGGCCGGGCGTTCGCCGGAGTGGCTCAAGTTCAAGTGCGCGGCGGGCCAGGAGCTCGTCGTCGGCGGCTTCACCGACCCGTCGGGCAGCCGGAGCGGCTTCGGCGCGCTGCTCGTCGGCTACTACCGCGACGGCGAGCTCGTCTACGCCGGCAAGGTCGGCACCGGTTACGACGAGCGGACCCTGACCTCGCTGCGGCACCGCCTCGACGGACTGGTCGTCGCCCGATCGCCGTTCGCCCGGGCCGGCGGGCCGACCGAGCGGGCCCATTGGGTGCGGCCCGAGCTCGTCGGCCAGTTCGGTTTCGCGGAGTGGACCGACGACGGGAAGCTCCGCCACCCCCGGTTCCTCGGTCTGCGGGACGACAAGGCGCCCGGCGACGTCGTCCGGGAGCGACCGTCAGGTGCCCGGCCGTGAGCCGTTCCCACTGTCGGCGTACCGACCGTGGAGGGCTCCTTGCCGGCAACCGTTTTGCAACTGAACGAGCACCGGCGGCACGTAGGCTCGAGGCGACGCAATGGGGGACTCGGTGACGGGGTGACGGTTCCGATGCCCGGGACGGGGGGACTCGATGCGGCGCTGGTCGCCGTGGTCGACGGCGCGCGCCGGTTCGTCGAGCAGCTCGGCGCCGCGCCGTGCCTCGTCCTCGCGCTCGCCGGTTCAGAGACCCGGGCCGCGTTCGACCTGGTCTGGCGGGACGACGTCGAGCGGGACGTCCTCGTCACCGCGCTGACGACGGTGGCCTTGGCGGTCGGGGCCGACGGGTTGGCGGCCGCGGTCGTCGGCGACGTCCCCGATCGACCGGACGTGGCGCGGCCCGACCACCGCGCCGCCATCGTCGGACTGACGGTCACGGCGGACGGCGTCGTCGCCCGCCGGCTCGTCCGATTTGCCCCGACCGCCGGCGGCTGGGAGATCGGCGACCCTGAGCCCTACGACAGGGGGCCCGGCGACAGGGGGCCCGGCGACATGGGGTCCGGGGACGTCGAGCCCGGCGACGTCCGGCTCGGCGGCGACCTCGGCCAGCTCTTCGGGCCCGCCGCCGCCGCCTTCCGGGCCGACGGTGCATACGTCCCGCTGCCGGCCGAGGTGACCGCCGCCTACGTCAACCTCCGCGAAGCCGGCTGCGTCGTCCGGACCGACGGCCCCCTAACAGCCTCGTGATCGCCGCTCCTGATCACTTCCGGCGACACTATTCCTGAAATTCCTGTCAAGTAGGCGGGCCGGCGCGCCGATGACCGTTGAGGAAAACGCGATCACCCTGTCCAGAACTCCCTCCATCACGCCCGTCACCACCCTTTTTCGCCGCGAGAGAGAACCCCGGAGATGCCCGTGCCCGGCCCGTACCACCCACGTCGAACGGACGGCCGACGGTGCTCGGCCGAGAACGGGCGGCGACCGTCGTGACCGTGGCGGACCGACCGGTCGGGGTCGCGACGCCGGACGACGAGGACGTCGCCGCCCTCTGGCGCTCGTTCAAGCAGGACGGCAGCACGTCGGCCAGGAGCCGACTGGTGCACCTCTACTATCCGCTCGTCAAGCACGTCGCCCGGAACGTCGCGTCGTCGCTCTCCCGCCAGGCCGAGCTCGACGATCTCGAGGGCTATGGCGCAGAGGGGTTGATCGACGCCATCGACCGGTTCGACCCGGGCCGGGGTGTCCAGTTCCCGACGTTCGCCGCCCACCGGATCCGCGGCGCCATCTACGACGGGATCCGTAGCGTCGACTGGGTGCCTCGCAGCGTCCGTCGCAAAGCCCGGGAGCTCCAGGAGGTCCAGTCGGAGCTCAGCGCCACGTACGGCCGGCAGCCGACCGAAGAAGAAGAAGCGATGGCGCTCGACCTCAAGGTCAGTGCCCTCCGCCACAGCAAGGCCCAGGTGGCGACGGCGTTCGTCGCGTCACTCGACGCGCCCGCCCATCCCGAGGGTGGCCCGTCGACCGAGCCCGGGGACGGGGCCGACGAACCGCTCACGGCCTACCTGTCCCGTGAGGCCGGCCACACCGTGCGGGCCGCGATGTGCCGGCTGACCGAGCGTGAACGCACTGTCGCCACCCTCAGCTTCGGCCAGGGGATGACGCTGGCCGAGATCGGCAAGACGCTCGGTGTGACCGAGAGCCGGGCCTGCCAGATCCGCAGCAGCGCGCTGAACCGGCTACGGATCTACATGCGGTCGCAGGGCATGGGCCCCGAAGGCGACTCGGCCGAGGAACGGCTCGTCGCGCCGGTCAGAGAGGTCGTCGACCAGGTCGGTTGACCCGGCCGGGTGATCCGGGCGATCCGTCGCCGGTAGTGATCGACGGCGGCCGGGCCCGGCTCGAGCCAGCGGTCTTCGACGACCGCGGTGAGGGAGCCTTTGCTGGTCGCCCCGGCCGACAACGAGTCCCCGACGATGGTGGCCCAGCGCTGGGTGATCGCCCGGTGTACCCACCACTCGGCGTACGCCGAGAACCGGACACCGCGACGCCCGTCGAAACGATCGGCCGCGTGGACGAGCGCGGCGTTGCCGGCCTGCACCAGCTCGACGAAGACCTGGGTCGTCGGGACCGGGTAGCGACGGACCTCGGCCATCACGAGCCGCAGGTTGGCCTCGACGAACGTCCGCCGGGCCCGCTCGCCGTCGTCGGCGACGGCCTCGAGCCGGGCCCGCTCGGCGCCGGTCACTCCGCCGGAACCAGCCGGTCGGCCTGGACCGGCCAGCTGGCTGGGACCGGCCAGCCGTAGCTGCGCCTCGGCGCCAGCGGCCACCGCCCGGGCCAGCCGTAGCTGGTCCGGATAGGAGAGCAGATCGAGCTGTCCGACCTCCTGCTCGTAGTGGTGCAGGCGCTCGTCGCGATCGGGCATCAGGACGCGGGCTCGCCGGCCCGCATGCGATCGAGCATCGACCGGATGGCGCGGGACCGGATGCGCGAGACCCGGCCCTCGGAGACGCCGAGGACGTCGGCGATCTCGCGCAGCGTCAGCTCGTCGAAGTAGTACAGCTCGAGCACCTGCCGCTGGCGGTCCGGCAGGTCGGCGATCCCCTCGCGGAGCACTCGGAGCTCCTCGGCCGCCTCGAAGGCGGCGGCCGGGTCGGTCGAGTGGTCGAGCAGGTGATCGGCTTCGTCCAGCTGGAGCTCGTCGACGGTGCCCCGAGCCACGTGGACCCGCAAGCGCTCGAACGCCTGCCGCGAGATGCCCATCTCGGCGACGATCTCGTCCGTGGTCGGCGCGCGCTTGAGCCTGGTTTCGAGCTGAGCCGACGCGGTCGCCAGGGCTCGGGCCCGGGCCCGCACGGATCGTGGCGCCCAGTCGTCGGAACGGACGGCGTCGAGGATCGCCCCTTTGATGCGGGGGACGGCGAACGTCTCGAACTGGACGCCCCGGTCCGGCTCGAACCGGTCGATGGCGTCGACCAGCCCGAAGACTCCCCAGTGGGTCAGTGAGTCGCGCTCGACGTGTCCGGGGAGCAGGGGCAGCATCCGGGCGGCGACGTAGCGAACGAGCGACAGGTACGCCGCGGTGAGCTCTGCCCGAACATCGCGGTCGCGGCCGTCGAAGAATCGCTGCCAGAGGGCGGCCGTGGTCGTGAGCGGCTCGGCCACTGGGCCATCGCCCAGGCCGAGGCCGTCCTCACTGCTCTGTGGCCACGCCGACACCGTAGCTGCAGACATCTGGTTGGGACCTCCTAGGACCAGAAACGTATAGGACGCCGCCCGGCGAAGCGAACGGGGGTTGGAGCAGGCCCGTTCAAGATCGCCCGGGCCGGTGCCGATAGGGCCTGCGGGGTCCCCCGTGCCCGCCGCCCTCTCGGGCGGGCGCACCCGAGAGGCAGGGTCATGATCATCGTCACCAACCTGAAGGGCGAGTCGATCGCCATCAACGACGAGCTGATCGAACGGGTCGAGGGGGACCGGGAGGCCCGGATCATCCTGACCGGGGGGGCCCGCTACATCGTCGCCGAGTCGCTCGACGAGGTCGTCCGGCGGTCGCGGGAGGACCGGGCGGTCGTGCGGGCGGCGGCCCGCCAGCTGCTGGACGGCGCCGTCCCGGGCGACGGCGCCGCTCTCCGCCTCCTCACCGCCGACGCGTCCGACCCGCCGGAGGCGACCGAAGGCGAGACGCCGTGAAGGACCGGCTCACTCCGATCGCCATCGGCGGGGCGCTCGTCTGCGTCGTCATCTCGATGGTGCTCGACGGCGGGAGCCCGACCGTCCTGCTCAAGCCGGCCCCGCTGATCCTGGTCTTCGGCGGGACCGCGTGCGCGGCGGTCGCCGGTTGCCTGCGGTCCGACCTGAAGGGGATACGGCCCGTCCTTCGCAAGGCCATGGGGTCCACCACCCCCGACCTGGACGCGGCGATCGAGACGATGGTCAACCTGGCCCGCAGCGCCAAGAGCGGCACGATGCTGTCGCTGGAGGACGAGGTGCGGAGCATCGACGACCGCTTCCTCCAGCTCGGCGTGCAGCTGGCGGTCGACGGTCGCAGCTCGCAGGAGATCCGGGAGATCCTCGAAAGCGAGATCGACGCGATGGACCGCCGGCACCAGCTCGGGTCCAAGCTCTTCTCCGACCTGGCCGGCCTGGCGCCGACGCTGGGCATCCTGGGCACCGTCATCGGCCTGGTGCACGTCCTGTCCCACCTGGACAGTCCCGGCACCCTCGGTCCGGCCATCGGGTCGGCGTTCACCGCCACCCTGTGGGGGGTGCTCTCGGCC
Source organism: uncultured Actinomycetota bacterium (assembly GCA_963745595.1). Classification (GTDB taxonomy): domain Bacteria; phylum Actinomycetota; class Acidimicrobiia; order Acidimicrobiales; family RAAP-2; genus DASZUK01. Next base: position 17,369 of record CAVUYB010000033.1, read on the forward strand.
AACCTCCTCTGGCTGCCGATCGCCAACAAGCTGAAGCGGATCAGCGTCGCCGAGGTCCAGGTGAAGCAGATGCAGCTCGAAGGGCTGCTGACGATCCAGGCCGGCGGGTCGAGCCGGATCGTGCGGATCAGGATGGAGACGTTCCTGCCGGCCGCGGCCCGCGGTGACGGTGGGGCCGAGCGGCGGGCGGAGGCCGCGTGACCGCCGGCCGGCGCCCGACGGCGGGCGGGTCCGAGAGCGAGGGGCCCGGTATGGAGCGCTGGCTGCTCACGTACGCCGACATGATCACGCTGCTGCTCGCCCTCTTCGTGATCCTCTTCGCCCTGAGCTCGATCAACGAGAAGAAGTTCGTCGCCTTCAAGCTCGGGCTCTCCCAGACGTTCACCAACTCGCCGGTGACGAAGGCGTCGGCCAGCGGCAACGGACTGCTCCAGCACACAGGGCTCATCTCGCACAGCGCGACCGCGTCGGCGAGCGCGCCAGCCCCGGCGGCGGCCACCACCGGTGCCTCGACGCCCAGCCTGAGCCAGATCGCCACGGAGATCGAGCAGGCCCTGCAGGCCGCCGGGTTGACCCAGGACGCCAGCACGACGACGACGACCCGCAGCGTCGTCGTCCAGGTGCTCGCCGACAAGGCCTACTTCGCCCTCGACTCGGCCACACTCGGGACCGTCGGCGACCAGGTCGTCGACACCATCGCCGGGGTCATCACCGGCGTGCCCAACGACGTCGCCGTCGAGGGCTACACCGACAACCAGCCGATCTACGGCGGGCCGTACGCGTCGAACTGGCAGCTCTCGGCGGCCCGCGCCGCCAACGTGGCCCAGCGGCTGGCCACCGTCGACGGGATCGCCGAGGCCCGGCTCTCGGCCGTCGGCTACGGCGAGACGCACCCCCTCGTCCCGGACACCAGCCCGGCCAACCAGGCCGAGAACCGGCGGGTCGACGTCGTCATCCTCGCCCCCGGGACCAGCGGAACGAGCACGCCGTGACGATGCCCACTGCATCAGGTCCGACGGCACCAGGGCAGGCGCCGGGTGCGCCGGGCGGTCGAGCCGGCGACGGCGCACCTCGCCTCTCGTCGGTCGACCGGCGGCCACCGAACGGTGCCGGCGCTGGCGTTGGCGCCGCGCCGAGTCGAACGAAGCCCAGAAGCCGACCGGGAAGAAGAAAAAGAAGGTCGTCGTCATCCTGGCGATCGTGGTCGTGCTCGTCGTCGCCGGCGCGGTCGTCAAGCTCGAGACGTCCAAGACCGTCTACCGCCCCGGCCAGCCGGTGCCGGCCGGGCCGGTCGTCTCGCTCGGCACGGTCACCGTCGCTCTCTCGGACGGCCACCTCGTCCAGGCCACGATCGCCTTGCAGATGACGAAACCGGCGAGCCAGACCGAGGAAGCCAACGACTCGGCCCATCTGGAGGACGTCGCGGTCACAGTGCTCGGCCAGCAGAGCTACGCCGGGCTGCTCGCGTCGCCCGGCCGGACGGCGGCGCAACAGCAGCTCCTCACCTCGTTCCAGCAGGTTCTCGGGCCGGCCGACGGCGCGCCACAGGTCAGCGCGGTCTACTTCACCGGCTTCGTCCTCCAGTAGGGCGATGACCGCGGTCGGAAATTCCTTCATCGCCGGCCGCGACGTGCCGATTGAAGAACCGTGGAACCACTGACTCGGGAGGCGCTCGAACGGCTCGCCCGGAGCCTCGAGGAGCAGCTGGTCGCCCTCCGTCACCTCTGCTTCAAGTTCGAGGTCCAAGAGATCGTGCTGTCCGGTGGCCGCCACCAGTGGCTGAACGAGACGACGGCCGAGCTCGAGCGGGCGGTCGCCGACGTCCGGGGGTGCGATGCCGACCTCCGCCAGGCGCTCGTCGCCGCCGGAGTGGCGCTCGGGCTGTCGCCGGAGGCGACGGTGCGGGAGGTGGCCGTGACCGCGCCCGAGCCGTGGGGCTACATCTTCGACCAGCACCGCACCGAGCTGCAGCAGCTGCTCGACCGCGTCGGGGCCCTCAGCCGGGCCAACCGGAAGCTCCTGGCCCACGGCCACGCGGCCACCGTCGCCGCCCTGGCGTTCCTCGGCGTCGAGGCGCCGACGTCGTACGACGCCAGCGGCGCCCTGACCCCGACCGGCGGGAGCCTCGGCCTGCTCGACGCGAGGGCCTGAGATGGACGAGGCCATGAGCATCGCCGCGTCGAGCCTCAACGCCGAGCGGGTGGCGATGACCGCGACGTCCGAAAACGTCGCCAACGCCCAGACGCCCGGCTACGTCGCCGAGACCGCGCAGGTCAGTACGCTGCCCGGCGGTGACAGCCTCGGCGTCGGGGACGGCGTCGAGGTCACGACGGTCAGCCAGGCGACGAACGCGCTGCTCGCCGCCAACAACTGGCAGGCCCAGGGCGCGCTGGCCAACCTCGGCTCCCTCCAGCAGTCGCTGACGGCCATCGAAGACGTCTTCCCGCTGGCTTCCGAGCCGTCGACGAGCGCGTCGAGCACGACAACGAACGCCAGCCTCTCTGGCCAGCTGGCCAACTTCTGGTCGGCCTGGGACGCGATCGCCGAGGCCCCGTCGTCGCTCGCCCCGAGGACCGAGATCGTCAACATGGCCCAGGGTCTCGTCACGAGCCTGAGCGAGGCGGCCACCCAGTTGACACAGGTGCAGACGAACAGCACCGAGCAGCTCGGCAACCAGGTCGAGCAGGTCAACTCCCTGCTCTCCCAGGTGGCCGAGCTCAACCAGTCGATCGTGACCACCGAGGGCAGCGGGGCGAGCGCCAACCAGCTCGTCGACCAGCTGAACGCGGCGGTCAGCACACTGTCCGAGCTGGCCGGCGTCGACGTCCGGATGCTCGGCAACGGCACCGCCGCCGTCTCGATCGGCGGCGTCGCCGTCGTGCAAGGCGACAACGCGGCGACGCTCTCGCTCTCGACCACCGGTGGCGTCACCTCCGTCGTCGCCAACCCCGGCGGCGTCACCGCGCCGATCTCCAGCGGGTCGATGGCAGGCCTGCTCTCCTCCCTCAACCGCTACCTGCCCGACTACCGCCAGCAGCTCGACACCGTCGCCGACGACCTGGCATCGACGGTCAACAGCCGGCTGGCCGCCGGCTACACCGCGTCCGGCACATCGGGTGCCACAGACCCGCTGTTCGTCGGGACAGGTGCCGCCGGCCTCACCGTCAACCCGGCCGTCGTCGCCGACCCGATGCTGCTCGCGGCGTCGGGCACCGCCGGTGCGGCCGCCGCCAACGACGGCAGCAACGCCCAGGCGGTGGCCGAGCTCGGCACCGTCACGACCGGTCCGGACGCCGCCTACCAGACCCTCGTCCAGAGCATCGGGGCCGACACCCAGAACGTCAACAGCCAGCTCGAGGCCCAGACCTCGGTGGCCAATCAGGCCGAGCAGGCGCAGCAGGCCGTGTCCGGCGTGAACATGACACAGGAGCTGACCAACCTGGTGACCTTCCAGCAGAACTACGAGGCGTCGGCCAAGCTCATGACCGTCGTCGACGCCACCGTCCAGTCACTCCTGACAGCGGTGTGAGGAGGCGGCCCGCATGAGCAGCGTCGGCGCCACCGGACCGGTGATCGTCACGCCGGGCGTGATGTCCGGCGCGCTCGTCGGCGACCTGACGAACGACCAGGCGTCGATCGCCACGCTCGAGAACGAGATCTCGACCGGCTACGCGGTGACGTCCCCGTCGGACAACCCGGCCCAGGTGGCCAACATCCTCCAGCTGCAGTCCGGCGTCGTCCGGGCCAACCAGTACGAGTCGAACGCCCAGGACGGCGTGAGCTGGCTCTCGCTGGCCAACTCGACGGTCGGGTCCGTGCTGTCCGTGCTGCAGAAGGTCCAGAGCACAGTCGAGAGCATCAGCGGCTCCAACCTGTCCGGCACCCCGTCGACGGTGGCCGGCATCTCCGACGCCATCACAAGCGCCCTCGAGCAGCTCGCCAACCTGGCCAACACCCAGTACGCCGGGCAGGCCATCTTCGCCGGGACCGGCAACGCCACGCAGGCCTACTCGTCGACCGGCACATACCTCGGTGCCGGGACATCGCCGACCCGGACGGTCGCTCCCGGCAGTCAGGTCGCGGTCTCGGTGACCGGGCCGACCATCTTCGGTTCCGGCACCACCGGCCTGTTGAGCACCGTGCCCGGCAACCTCGGCGTGCTGGCCCAGATCGTCCAGGATCTCGAGGCCGGCACAGCCGCCTCGATCCAGGCGGCGACGACCACAGGACTCGGCGCCCTGCAGAAGGCCATCTCGACCGTCGAGACGGCCGCCGGCACGCTCGGGGCCAACCAGCAGGCCATGCAGGGTTTCGCCACCCAGGCCACCGCATCCGCCTCCGCGCTGCAGCAGGAGCTCGGGGCGGCCCAGGACGTGAACATGGCCCAGGCCATCACCAACCTGCAGCTGCAGCAGACGTCCTACCAGGCCGCCCTCTATGCGACCTCGCAGCTGCACACCGATTCGCTGGCCCAGTACCTGTGACCGGCCGCGTGGACGACGAGGAGGCGACGTGACCGAGATGGCCGTCACGACCGGACCGAGGTCCGTCGACGACGAGCGCGCGCCCGACGAGCGTGTCCTCGAGTTCGTCCGGCCGATCATCGGCTGGGAGGAGTCGACCCGGTTCGCGCTCCGCTCGCTCGGCGCCGAGTACGCGCCGTACCTGACGATGACGTCGCTCGACCAGGCCGGGCTCCAGTTCGTCGTCGTGCCGCCCGGGCGACTGTTCGCCGACTACGTCATCGAGGTTCCCGCGGCCGACCGCCAGCTGCTCGGCCTCGACGACCGCGCCGATGCGCTCGTGCTCGCCATCGTGCGGCGCCGCAGTGTCGCCACTCCGGTCGTGAACCTGATGGGCCCCATCGTCGTCAACCGGCGGACCGGCCACGCGACGCAGGTCGTCCTGCAGGACGCGGCCTACGGCGCCGCAGTGCCCGTCGACGCCGGTACGGCGCGCCCGCTCGGCGGCTCAGGTAGTACGGCCCGCCCTCCAGGGGGCTAGGCAGTACGGCCGCCCGTCGGCCGGTTAGACGGGGTCGTCGGTGTCCGGGCGGTCGCCGACGAGCGCCGCGAGATCACCGGCGAGATCACCGGCCGCCTCCCGGTTGGCCGCGGCCACATCCTCCCAGAGCTCCTTGCGGAACACGCGGCGGTCGGCCGGCGCGTCGATGCCGACGCGGACGTAGCTGCCCATCGTCCGGAGCACCGTGACGGTGACCGAGAAGCCGATCGCCGGTCCGGTGATCGCCAGGCACGGGTTGCCCTTGGAGATGGCAGCCACCGTGACCGTCAGCCCGTCGCCGATCGTCACCGACTCGCCGATCCGGCGGACGACCGACAGCATGGCGTCGACCGCTACCGCCGGCTCGTCGTCACCGGCCACGTCGACGCGCACGTCGTCGGTCGTGATCCGCACCGACGTCGGCGAGCCGACTTCGACGCGGACGTCGTCCGTGGAGATGGCCGTCGACGAGAGCCGGAACGGCTGGTCGAGGCCGGGCGCGGTGATGCGGAGGTGCACCTTGCGATCGACGACCGACGAGACCGTGACGTGGATGCCGCTCTCGACCACGATCGATTCGCCCGGGCGCCGGTTCAGGACCAGCATTCGTCGCTCCCTCCACGCCGGCCGGCTGGCCGACCGATCAGCCGTCCGTAGCGGACCGTCGCCCAAACCGTACCCGGCGGGCCGGCCGCGGATCAGCTTCTCGGCTGGCCCCCGACCGGGGGTGAGGCGTCGCCACCGGACGACTGGCCGGCGGCCCGTCCCGGCTCGTAGTCACCGAACCGGGCCCGGGCCTCGTCGAGCAGCCGGGTGATCTCGGCCTGCCGGGCTTGACGGGCGTACATGTCGACGACTCGCTCGACCACCGCCGCCAGTGCCCAACAGAGGACGAGCGCGATGGCGAACCGGACGAGGCCGGCCGCCGGACTCAGCGCGCCGTCGAGCACCGACGGGAGGAACGGCAGCGACAGCACGAGTGCGGCCGCGACGACGAGCTCCGGACGACGAACGCCCATGGTCCCGCCTCTACCGTCCCGCCGCCAGGGCGGCCACGACGTCGGCCCAGCGCTCCGGCGTCGCCGGCTCGCCGTCCAGCCGGACCACCGGGATGCCGGCCGACAGGATCGCGGCCGGCGTGACCGTTCCTGCCACCTCGTCGACGACCAGTGCGTCTACCCCGCCGATGTCGTTCGCCCAGCGCTCGACGTCCTCCGGTTTCGTCGACGCCCGCGCCAGGCCCCAGACGCACGACGGTCGCATCGCTCGGAGCATCTCTCGGGCCCAGCGCCGGTCGGCTTCGGCCGACGACGCGTGGACGACGACGACACCGACCCCGTCGCGACGCCAGCCGGCCGAAAGGTCGGCCGCCTCGTCCGGCGTCCGCACCCGGTAGCCCGGTCGCCGCGAGCGCGTCGTGCCCTCGAGCGCGGCCACCGCGATCTCGCTCGGGCGAACGCCCAGCTCCGCCGCCACCGAGCGGGCGACCTGGGTGGCCGCCCGTCCTTCGCCGACCACCGCCACCAGACTGCCCGGCGTCCTCGGTAGTGGTCGCGGTGCCGGCACGGCGGCGAAGGCCTCCTCCAACGAGCGAGCGCCGGCTGGCCCGCCGGTCGTCACGTCGCCCGCGGCAGCCGGCAGGAGCCACTCGGGGAAGCCGGCCATCACCAGACAGCCCGGACTGGGCAGCCGCCCAGGCGGCCGTCCGACGATCCGTGGGCCGATGGCCAGCGACCGGCGCAACCGACGCTCGCTCGTCGGCCCGCCGACCGGCGCAGCGGGCCGCTCGTCGGTCGCCGGCCGCTCGGTCGCCGGCAGCTCCGTCGTCGGTTGTGCCGGCGCGGCCAGCCGGCCGGGCGCGATTCGGCGCATCGTCGCCGGCCCGGGCCGGTAGGTGCCCGGCTCCTCGCCCAGCGAGCTGGCGACCTCGGTGAGCACTTCGTCGAACGACCGGCCCTCGAAGGGCCTCGTCGTCGGCGACTCGGCGGCCGACGGCTCGCGGCGCCGGCTGCGGCTGCGGCCGCGGCTGCCGACGACGTCGCCGGTGGCGACACGGCGACCGGCGCCGATGCGCCCGTGGTGACGCTGCGGTCGACGACGAAGCCGCGGCCGACAGCTCCAGTTCGTCCTCGGTCTCGTCGAGCAGCGCGGCCAGCCCTCTGGCGGTCGACCCGTCGATGGTCAACGTGAGGGCCAGCGTCGCCGGCCGTCGATGCCGCCAACCCGTCCATGGCCGACCCGTCGACCGCCGTGCCGGCGACCCGCCCGTCGGCGGGGTCGACCTCGATCGTGTAGACCTCCCGGGCGAAGAAGCCGAGGAAGCCGCCCTTCCGCCGCCGTTCGGGCGGCCGGATCTTGGCCGGGCCGTGCTGGTCCAGCACCTGCTGGATCAGCGCTTCGAGATCCGTGCCCTCATACACCAGCTGCTGCGCTGACACCGCTCACCACCCCAATTCGCTCGAGTTGTACGTGTGCGCCGATCTCGCTGACGGACATCACGGCCAGCCGGGGGACGGCCGTGGCGAAGAGCCGCTGGAGGGCCGGTCGGATGGGTGCGGCGACGGCCAGCACCGGCTCGGTGCCGGCCCGCGCCGCGTCGTCGAACAGCGAGCGGACGGCCGTGACGAGGTGCTCGGCGGCGGCCGGGTCCATCGGCAGCACGGAGCCGTCGTCGGTCGTCCGGACGGCGTTGGCCAGCGACTGTTCGAAGGCCGTGTCGAGAGTGATGACGGCCAGCTTCTTGTCCCTCGTGTGGAGCGCGGTGATGGCCGGCCCGAGGGCGACCCGGGCGGCTTCGGTCATCGCCTCCGGGTTCTTCGTCTGCCGGCCGCGCTCGGTGATCGCCTCGACGATCCGTACGAGGTCGAGGATCGGCACGCCCTGGTCGAGCAGGGTGACGAGCACCCGGTGGAGATCGGTCACCGTGATCTGGGCGGCCGTCATCTCCTCCAGGGCCACCGGGTCGGAACCCTTGTGGGCGTCGAGCAGCGTGCGGACCTGCTGGACGGAGAGGAGCTCGCCGGCATGGGAGGAGGCGATCTCGCCGAGGTGGGTGATGATGGCCGACGAGCGGTCGATGGCGGTGATGCCGGCCGCGGCCAGCGCCTCCTGGCGGGCCTCGGCGGGGATCCACTTGGCCGGTAGACCGAAGACCGGCTCGATCGTCGCCTCGCCGGGCAGCAGGTCGAGGCCGGCACCGATGGCCAGCATCCGCCCCGGCGGGGCCTGCCCCCGGGCGACCTCGACGCCGTGGACGCGGATGGCGTACGTGCTCGGCGGGAGGTCGATGTTGTCGCGGGTGCGCACCTTCGGGATGAGGATGCCCTTGTCGTAGGCGAGCTTGCGGCGGAGCCCACGGATGCGGTCGAGCAGATCGCCGCCCTGGGTCTTGTCGGCCAGCGGCGCCAGGTTCGGGGCGATCTCGAGCTGCAGCGGCTCGACCCGGATCTCGTTGGCCAGTGCCAGGGGCGTGTCCGCGGTGGCCGGGTCCTTGGCCGCGGCGTCGGTCGCCGCCCGCTCCTTCTCGTTCTCGGAGGCATGGGTTCGCCGGATCCGACTGGACACGAAGAGCAGGACGACGCCGACGAGCAGGAACGGGATGTGGGGGAGCCCGGGCACGAGGGCGAGCACGAGCATGGCCCCGCCCGCCACCTGAATGGCGCGGGGCTGGTTGCCGAACTGGGCCGTGACGTCGGACCCGAAGTCGGCCTCGTCGGTCGCGCCGCGGGTGACGATCAGGCCGGTCGAGATCGAGAGCAGCAGGGCCGGGATCTGGGAGACGAGCCCGTCACCGATCGACAGGATGCTGTACGTGTGGATGGCGGCGGAGACCGACATGTGCTGCTGCAGGACGCCGATGGCGAAGCCGCCGATGAGGTTGATGAACGTGATGACGAGGGCCGCGATGGCATCCCCTCGGACGAACTTGCTGGCGCCGTCCATGTTTCCGTAGAACTCGGACGTCGCTGTCGATCTCCTTGCGCCGCCGCCGCGCCTCGGCCTCGTCGATCAGGCCGCTGTTCAGCTCACCGTCGATGGCGACCAGCTTGGGGGCCATGGCGTCGAGGGAGAACCGGGCGGCCACCTCCGAGACCCGACCGGCGCCGCTCGTGACGACGACGAACTGGATGACGATGAGGATCAGGAAGACGACGATCCCGACGATGATCGAGCCGCCGACGACGAACGAGCCGAAGCTCTGGACGACCGATCCGGCATAGCCGTGGAGCAGGACGAGCCGGGTGACGCTGACGTTCAGGGCGAGCCGGAACATCGTGGCCACGAGCAGCAGCGCCGGGAAGACCGAGAAGTCCATCGCCCGCCGGACGTGCATGGTCGTGAGCAGGACGACCAGGGCCGCCGACATGTTCAGCGTGATCAGGATGTCGAGCAGGAACGTCGGCATCGGGACGACGAGCATCACGACGATGCCGATGACGATCGCGGGGACGCCGAACAGGCCCATCCGCTGCTTCAGGTTCATACGCTGCCTCGACACTGTCGGACCGACCGGTTCCCGGCCGTTCCGTGGCCGGTGCTACAGGCCCGCCGTCCTGGCGCGCGCCCTCTAGGTATCGGCCGGTCGCCACGAGACCTTGAGTCCCGGCGATAACACCACCGTGCGTTACTGTTGACCCATGACCCGGGAGGCCACCGTCCTCGACCTCAACGACGAGCAGATGGGCCGCCGCCTCGAAGCGGCCAAGGAAGACGAGCGGGACGGTCAGCTGGTTCGTTGTCATGACGAGGCAGAGCTACGGGAGCTGTTCAGGACGCTGCGCCACCAGGCGTGACCTGGTACGCCGACTTCACCGGCGGCGTCCGGGCTGACCTGGTCGGGTTGGATGCGACCGTTACGGAAGCTCTCGTCGACACGCTGGCCGCCTGGTTGGAGCAGGGACCACCCCGAGAGAACAGACGGACGCTCCTCGGTGTCGATATCTACGAAGCCGTCGTCGCCGAGCGGTACCTGCTCGCCTACACCGTGGACGCCGATCGGGAGCGGTTCGTCCTGTTGTGGCTTCGACACCGGCCAGGCGTGAGGCCGACCTGAGGGTCCGACCGGTTGGCCCCCATCGGCGGCGGCCGTCCGTCTTTCCAGGTCAGGCGGTGGTGACCATCTCTGGTGCGGCCCGGCCCGGCCGGGCCGGGCGGGCCCGCCAGGCCCGGGCGGCGAGCAGGCGCAGGCCGTCGGGGTCGTCGGGGCGGACGACGGCGAGGTGGGCGAACGGCCCCTGCGGTCGGCGGGAGGAGAGGACGGCGTAGACCTGGTCGGCGACTTCGCGGTCGGTGGCCGCGGCCGCAGTGGGCGGCAGGATGGCAGCGACCTGGGGACCGTGCTCGACGTCGACGCCAGCCTGGTCGGCGACGGCGCGCAGCGCCCGCTCGAACTCGATCGGGTCGACGGACGGACCGTAGACGACGAGGGACGCGTCGTCGGCGGCGGTGAACGCCTGGCCGTAGGTGGCGAGCAGGGCGGGGTCGCCGAGCACCTCGTCGGCGTGAGCCAGGACGAGGAAGCGGCTGGTCGGCGTCGGCCGCTGACGGGCGACCTTGGTCGCGACGTACCGCTGGTTGTCGGCGGACATGGCGGCCGGCGTAGAGGGCCCGTCCCAGATGCCGGCGACGGTGGCCGACGACCGGTGCTCGAAGTGCAACACCTTGCCGGCCCGCAGCCGGAGCACGCGCTCGCCGATGCGGGCGGCCCGCATGGCGTAGTCGTCGTCGTCGTGCCAGAAGAGGCCGAGGCTCTCGTCGAACCGGCCGATGCGGGCGACGGTCTCGGGCCGCAGGAAGAGGCAGAACCCGACGGCGACGTCGCACGGCTGGGGACCGTCGCCGACGACCGGGTGGAGCTCGCGCCCGTCGGGGCCCCACGTCACCCGCACGCCGTCCTCACCGGCGATGCCGGCATCGGGATCGGCGTCGAGGGCGGCGACGTACGGCGCCCACCAGTCGGCGAGGACCTCGGTGTCGTTGTCGAGGAAGACGATCCAGTCCTCGTCGCCGTCGAGGTGGTCGAGGCCGACGTTGCGGCCGCCGGGCACGCCCCGGTTCTCGGGCAACAGGACCGGTCGGACGCGGTCGTCGTCGAGACCGCGGAGCCAGTCGGCGGTGTCGTCGGTCGACGCGTTGTCGACGACGACGAGCCGGAGCGGGACGGTCGTGTGGTGGAGGAGGCTGGCGATGCAGCGCTTCGTGTAGCCGAGCGCGTTGTGGGCGAGGACGACGACGCCGAGCTTCGGCGACGGCCGGAGGGCCCGGCGGGAACGGTGTCCGGTCCCCAGGCCGACGGCCGATCCGAGGCCGCCGACCAACCGGTCGGCTCGCACCTGGGCGAGCAGGTCGAGCTGACGACCGACCGCGGCGGCGGGGTCGAAGAGCCGGCGGACGCTGGCCGCGCCCCGCCGGCCGACGTCTTCCAAACGCTCCCGGTCGGCCAACTGGTCGGCGGCCATTCGGCCGAAGGTGACGGCGTCGTCGGTGGCGATGGGGAGCAGCCCGTCGTCGGGCGTCAACCAGTGCCGCAGCCCGCAACGGTCGCCGCAGATCACCGGCACGCCGGCCGCGAGGGCCTCGGCGGCCGCGGTGTGGAAGTTCTCGAACCGGGAAGGGAGGATCGCGGCGTCGGCCGCGGCGAGGTGGCGGGCGACGCCGTCGAGGTCGAGCTGCTCGACGAAGCGGACGCGATCGAACCCGAGCCCGAGATCGTCCATCAGCGGCCGGAGGACGGCCCGCCGGTACGACTGGCCGGATGGTCCGGTCGGCGTGTCCCGGCCGACGAGGGTGACGCGGGCGTCGACGTTGCGGCGGGCCAGCTCGGCCACGGTGTGCAGAACCAGCTCTGGTCGCTTGTTCGGCTCGAGGCGGCCGACGAAGACGAGCTCGAGCTCGTGCGGCCCGACGTGGACGCGGGCGGCGAAGCGGGAGCCGTCGAGCGGCGGGGCGAGCACGGCGACCGGCGGCCGCGAGCCGGCCCGACCGGCCGTCTCGGTGGCGATGAGCTGGGTGGGCGCGACGAGGATGTCGGCCCGGTCGAGCGCGAGGTGCTCCATGTCGGCGGCAGCGGCGAACGCCGGGTCGCGCCGGCGGTCGCAGCGGTCGGGATGGACGACGGCCCGGGTGGCGTGGAGCTGGACCGCCAGCACGGTGCCGGGCGCGGGCTGGATGGCCATCGACTCGGCGAAGTAGTCCGGCGCCCAGATCGCGTCGAAGCCGACGGTCGCGTCGAGGGCTTGGTAGAAGTTGGCGACCGTCGCCGCCCACAGGCCCTGCTCGACCTCGGGGTGGCCGGCCGGCGCGCCGGCCGGCATCGGCAGGCGGTAGACCGCGACGCCGTCCTGTAGGACACGGCGGCCCTGCCCGGTCCGGTCGAGCGAGATGACGTGGACCGCGACGCCGTGGTCGACGAGGCCGCGGGCGGTCATCTCCGACACCCGGCCGATCCCGCCGTCGGCCGTCTCCGGCGGGTACTCCCGGCTGACGATGCAGATGCTCCTGATCATGCTGTTCTCCCGACGGTCATGCTGGCCTCCCGACGATCACGACGTTGTCCTCGTGCGGGCAGTACAGGTCGGCAATGCGGAACCCGGCCTGCCGCACCAGCCGGGCCAGGTTCTCCTCGCTGAAGAGGTGGACGTGCTCGAGTGGGCTCATGCACTCCCAGTCGTCGCCGTCGACGACGTAGGTGAGGGCGTCGGTCGTCGGCGTCTCGGCCACCAGCAGGCCGCCGTCGGCCAGCACCCGCCGGCACGCTTCGAGCACGGCGAGCGGCTCGAAGAGGTGCTCGACGACGTCGTGGAGGAGGACGACGTCGAAGCTGCCGGCCGCCAGTCCGAGATCGCGGATGTCGCCGCAGTACAGCTCGATGCCGTGCGCCTCCTTGGCCGCCGCGCAGATGTCGGCCGACGGCTCGACGCCCTGGGCGGCGAACCCGAGGTCGCGGGCCGCTCGCACGGTGCCGCCGTTCGACGCGCCGACGTCGAGGAGCCGGCCGGCCGACGCGAACGGCAGCACGTCGCGCTGCAGCTTGCCGAAGCCGTTGCGGTAGTCGTACTCCGTCCGTTCGGCGAGCGTCGGCGAGCCGATGCCGAGGCAGTAGTCGGTCCAGTACGCCTGCCCGTAGAGGTCGGCGACGGCCGCCTCGGGGAGGCGCGGACTGACGAAGAGGTGGCCGCACTCGTCGCACGTCCGCAGGTCGATGCCGTCGACCGTCGTGGCGTGGGACGTCGCGGCCGCCGGCCCGCACAGGACGCAGGGGACGTCGTCCCATCGATACTGCGCCCGGAGGCGATCGATGACGTCGTCGCGGCGCTGGCGGTGCTGCTCGGCCAGCTCGGGGACGTGGAACCGGGTGGGCATGACGTCGGCCATCGTGGTCACCTTCCGAGTGCGGGGACGCGGGCGGGCGGTCGTCGGGTGCGGCCGAGCCGGTCGTCGATCTCGGCCAGCCGGCGCCGGATCGTCGAACCGGTGACCGCGGGGCCGTGGGTACGGCGGATGTCGCGCTGGGCGAGCCGGCCGCGGGCGGCGGCCTCGTCGGGGTACGTCCAGACGCGACGCAGCAGGCGGACCGCGTCGTCGTGCCGCGGCTCGGCCCACGTCGCGCCGGCCGGGTAGACGTGCTCCAGGCCGGTCGGTACCCGACCGGGATCGAACGGGACGAGGAAGCTGTTGTCGGCGGTCATGAAGTCGAGATTGCCGGAGTACCCGGTGGCGACGACCGGCCGGCCCCAGGCCATCGCCTCGGCCGGCGTGAGCCCGAACCCCTCGGCCCGGTGGAGCGAGACGGTGCAGTCGGCGTGACCGACGAGGTCGGCGATCTCGTCGTCGGTGAGGTAGCCGTCGAGCAGGACGACGTCGCGACGGCCGCCGACCGCGTCCTGCAGGTCCCGCCAGCCGGCCGGGTCCCAGGCGGCGTTCAAGACCTTCAGGACGAGGACCGGGCCCTCACCCGGCGTGAAGGCATCGCAGAAGGCCCGGACCGTGCCGAGGCCGTTCTTACGGACGGCCACCGAACCGAAGTCGAACATGGTGAGGAACGTGAACGCGTCCGGCAGGCCGAGCTCGCGGCGGGAGCGGCCGGGACGCCCGGTGCGGTGGGGGACGGGCAGGGGGACGGTGACGACCGGCTTGTCCGTCCGGCGGGCCAGCGCGTCGCGGATGAACGCGCTCGGCGCCCACAGCTCGTGGACGTACGCGAACGCGGGGACGTGGCGGGTCGGGAGCTCCTCGAGCTCCCAGAACCAGATGCCGACGGTGTGGCGACCGAGCCACAGCTCCGCGCCGGCCATCGTCGCGAACGGCGGGAGCAGGTCGGCGTTGAGGACGAGCAGGTTCGTGTCGTACGTCAGCCGGTCGGCCGGCGCGGGCGCGTCGGCGACGACCGGCGACCCGTGGCGCCGGTAGCGCGAAGGCGGCCGTCTCGATCCCCGCGCCGTCGGCCGCGGCCAGGTAGCGCCGTCCGGCGTCGCCGACGCCGCAGGCCGCGTCGAGCAGGCCGACGACGTTGAGCCCCCGCCGCACCGACCGCGGCAGGTACGGCGGCGTCCAGTCGAGCGGGTCGGATCGGACGATCGGCGACCACGATCCAGGTGCCCCGACCCGGTCGACGCGGCAACCGGGCATGCCGGCGCACCGCCAGCCGGCCGCGGCGAGGGCGGCATACGTCGCCGGCGGGACGAGGTGCCCGTCACCGTGGTGGCTTCTCTGCCGGGCGTCCCCGTCGGTGCTCTCGCCCCGGTCGAGGGCGTCGTCACCGGCCAGCGCCCGGGGCCCGCCGACCGAGTCGAGGGCCAGCCGGCGGACGGCCATGACCGGCGGCCCTGACTCCGGCGGCCTGACTCCGGCGGCCTGGCATCGATGGTGCTGCGACCTCCGGCACGACGACGCCGATGCCGGGATCGTCGGCGAACGGGGCGACGGCCGCGTCGAGCCAGCCGTCCGGTAGCGCCGCCCGGGGGTCGACGAGCACGAGCAACCGCCCGGCGGCCAGGTCGGCCCCGGTGGCGAGGGCCTCGCCGGGTCCGGTGGCGAGCAGCCGGTGGACGATGCGGACCGGGCCGGTCAACCGGGTCAGCTCGGCCCGGACCGCCGACGTCGTGCCGTCGTCGACGACGACCAGCTCCGCGTCGGGCCGGGCCGCCACCGCCCGGGCCAGCCCGGCCAGGGCCGGCGGCGGAGCCGGCGTCGGCGGACCGACCGCCACGACCACCGAGACCGACGGGTGTTCGTCCGTCATACCAGCACCTCCTCTTGCCGCATCGACTCGCTCGACGCCCCGTCCCGGGGCGCCCCGACGAGGCCGGCCAGGCGATCGGCGACGACGGCGGCCGTCCGTTCCCACGTGAACCCGGCCACGATCCGCTCCCGCCCGGCCGCCCCGCGCCGCTGCCGCTCGTCGGGGTCGGCGACGACCTGGCGGAGGGCGGCGACCAGCCCGAGACGGCTCGTCTCCGACCACCAGGAGCCGCCGGCCGTCGGCGTCCACTCGGCCGGCGCGATCCGGACGCGGCGGGCCGGCACGAGCCAGCCGGCGCGGTCGTCGCAGAAGTCGAGGCACGGACCGTCGTCGGGCACGACGACCGGCAACCCGGAGGCCATCGCCTCGGCGATCGGCAGCCCGAACCCTTCACCGCGGTACGGGTGGACGAGCGCGTCGCAGCTCCGGAAGAGATCGGCCATCTCGGCGCCGGTCAGGTCGCCGTCGACCACCTCGACCGCGGCGCCGCTCCCGGCCGCGGCTCGGCGGACGTCGGCTTCGAGCGTCGACGTCCGGTAGACGCTGTCCGAGCCGAACGGCTTGACGACGAGGCAGACGTCGTCGGCCGCGCCGAACGCGCCGAGGTAGGCCTCGAGCAGGATGTCGATGCCCTTGCGCTCGATGCAGCCGCCGACGAAGAGGAGCCGCGTCCGCTTCGTCGTCCGCAGCGCGAACCGCGGGCCGTCGGGCCGGAACCGGTCGACGTCGACCCCGTACGGGACGACGTGGACCCGGTCGGCCGGCACGCCGCTGGCCACCGCGCAGTCGCGACCCCACGTCGTCGGCACCCACAGCTCGTCGACGACGTCGCGGACCGGGCCGACCCACTCGGCCGGCAGCTCGCCGAACTCCCACGGCTGCATCAGGACGAGGCGGCCGCTCGCCGGCGGCGAGAGGTCCGGCGGCCACTGATGGCGGACCTCGACCGCGGCGGCCGACTGCGGCCTCGTCGCAGCCGGACCGGTGGTCGAGCGCACGGTGACACCGCCGAGCTCGTCGACCGTGTCGACCGGGTACGGCGGTCGTTCGCCGGTGCAGGCGACGACGTCGAGCGCCGTCCCGTCGGCGGCCAGGCGGCGGACGATCTCGCGGTTGGCATGGGCCAGGCTGTGGTGGGCGAAGACGTCGCCGACCCAGCGGACCGTCGGGCGACCGTCGGGCGAGCCGTCGTCGGACCGGGGACGGTGCCACGGCGCCGGCAGCCCGGCCAGCGGGTCGGTGGCGTGGTTCGCCGGCCCCCCGTCCTCCGTCGACCGGCTGCTGTCCGGCCCGGTCGCGACCCGCGGGGCCATGCGGGACCAGAGCTCGTCCAGCTCGACCAGGCCGGCGACCGCCCGGGCCAGTCGGTCGGCGTCGTCGGGGTCGTCCGGCACGAGCAGCGCCGGCGTGCCGGAGACGGCGGCGGCCGACAGCCAGTGTTCGGCGCCCGCGGTGACCGCGACGACGACGGCCCGGGCCGTCCGGAGCCACGGCGTCGGATCGGCGACCGGTCCGGCCGGCAAGGCCAGCGGTAGGGCGTCGGCCATCCGGCGCCCGGGGTCGTCGCCGACGACGGCGATCGGCGTCGTTCCCAGCGCGGTCGCCAGCGCCGGCGCGGTCACCCGCTCCCAGCGTTCGCGTTCGGCCGGCGTCACCCGCCGGAAGTCGCCGACGACGCAGACGCCGGTACGGACGCCGAGCGGGACGACCGGCCCGGCCGGGAACAGCGACGGGGCGGACGCGATGGCCGGCGTCACCCGCCCGTTCCCATTGGCCGACCCGGTGGTGATGGCCCTCAACACCAGGTCGGCCAGTGGCCGGCCGTCCCGTCCGGATCGCCGTCATCGACGTCGACGACGAGGTGGGCGGCGGGGAGGAGGCGGCGGACGTCGGGCGCGGCGGCGGTCGCCGCAGCGGCGAGCACGACCGTGTCGAACCGGTGCTCGGCACAGAGCCGGGCCAGCCGGGCCGCGGCTGGACGCCACCAGCCGTCGGCGGCTGCGCCGACGGCGTCGCGGCCGCCGTCTCGTCGTCCGTCCAGCCGTGCACGACGATGCCGTCCGGCGCGAGGAGCTCCTCGGTCTGGGCTGCCGGTTGCGGGTGGACGACGGTCACCTGGTGCCCCGACCGGCGGAGGAGATGGGCGACGGCCAGCGTCCGGATGTTCGACACCTGGCGGTCGACGACCAGCACCCGCCGGCCACCGGCGCCGGTCGCCTCGGGTGTCGCGGGCTCGGCTGGTCGGCACCGCCGCCGCCTCGACGCTCGCCGGCACCGGCGCGAGGACGTCGAGGACCGGCAGCAGCGCCGGCGCGATGGCACCGACGTCGGCGCGGAGCTGGGCCCGTTGCGCCGACGGCAGGGAGACGACGTTGGCGCCGAACGCCTGGAAACCGCGCCGGTCGGCGAACGAACCGACGGCGACGGCCGCGGCCAGCAGCCGCTCACGAGGGGGGCGGGACCGGTCGATCGTCGCGCCGACGAGCGGGCACGGGCCGGGTAGGCCCTCGGCCCGGAGCCGCGCTGACCAGACGAGCTGACGCTCGATCGGCAGCCCGGCGACCACCGATGCCGCCGTGGCCAGGACGACCCGCTGACCCCCGACGACCTCGTACCACGCGTCGAGCGCCCGGTCGGCCGCGTCGGCCCGGATCTGCACGAGCTGGGGACAGAACGCGGCCAACCGGTCGGCCGGCACGGCGGCGACCATCTCCGACAGCGGGCGGCCCGACCGTTCGAGGCTGTCGATCAGCAGCCCGACGTGAGCATCCATCCCGCCCTGGGCCCGGAGCGAGTCGAGCAGGGTGTCGGCCGCCGCGCCGTGGCGACCGAGCCCAGCCAAGGCCTGGGCCCGTCCGGCGGCGACGAAGTGCGGGTCGTACTCGAACCCGTCGTCGTCGAGCCCGCCGACTACCCGGTCGAACGCGGCGAGGGCGCCGTCGAACTGCTCCAGCGCCAGCCGGGCGTGGCCTTCGAGCGCATCGGCCAGGGTAGGGACGGCCGTCACGCGGCGCAGCCGGTCGATCTCGACCAGCGCCTCGTCCGGCCGGTCGAGGGCGAGTAGGCCTTCGACGACCGCCCGCAGCGCCAATCGGACGGTCGCCGGCTTGGCGCCGTCGGTGACCGCGGCCAGCCGGCAGAGATCGATCCCCTCCTCGTGATGGTGGGCGAGCAGGTGCGATCGGCCAAGGCTGAGCAGGCCGGTGGCCTGGTCGAGGTCGGAGTCGCCGGCCAGGTCGGCGAAGGCGCTGCGGACGTTCCGGTTCCCCTTGGCCCGCCCGGTGACCGCCGACTGTAGGTAGCCCCAGTGGGTGATCCGGGCGCCGTCGAGGATCGACAGCGCCAGCTCGATCGTGCCGGCCCGGGCGCCGACCTGCTCGTGGAGCCGGCCGATCCAATGCCCGCAGGCCCGCCGGAAGAGCCGGCAGGCCGGGTGCGTCATCGTCGTCGACGCCTCCGTGCCGCGCAGGTTGTCGATGTGGACGAGGTACCCCTCGATGTCGGAAGAGGCGGCCGCCAGCTGGGCCCGCAGCCCGGTCGGGTCCGGGCAGGCCAGTGCCTCGTCGGCGTCCAGCCAGAGGATCCACTGGCCGCGACAGTGGTCGAGCGCCTCGTTGCGGGCTCGGGCGAAGTCGTCGTCCCAGTACCCCTCGACGACGACCGCGCCGGTCGCCCGGGCAATCTCGACCGTGTCGTCGACCGAACCGGTGTCGTAGACGACGACCTCATCGGCGATCGTCCCGAGCGACGCCAGGCAGCGGGGGAGGTTCTCGTGCTCGTCGCGCACGATGAGGCAAGCCGACACGAACGGCGTCCCGCCGCTGTTCTCTCGGGGCGGGTTTCCCCCGCCGTGGTGCAGGTACGAGCTCTCGGCGACGACGAGCCGGCCGTCCCGGCCAGCTCGTTCGGCCAGCGCGGCGACCGGGTCGGGTCCGGCGAGCGCCCGCGCCATCCCGCCGGCGCCGTCGACGAGCGATCGCCGGACGGCCAACGACGGCCCCGACAGCCGGGATGCCGGGGTCACCACCCCGGCCCGGCCGGCGACCAGCCGGCGGGCGAACGACCGGTGGACGTCCGGCTCGTACGGCCGGTACGGGACGCCGACGAGCAGCTCGTCCCCGTCCGCGATGTTCGTCCGGGCGGCGGCGGCGGCGACGTCGGGGTCGCCGAGGGCGCCGACGAGCCCGTCGGTCCAGCCGGTCGTCGGCACGGTGCGCTCGTCGACGACGACGACGATCTCGTGGGTCGGCGGCCGGACCGCCGGCCGGCTCAGTCGTCGCGGACCGCGCACCCGCCAGCTGCCGGGGTCGGCGGGGGACCGGCCGGGGCCGACGAGCACGACGTCGTCCGGTGCGGCCAGCGTCTCGCCGAGGACGTCGAGGAAGGCCCGGGTCGCTCGGCGGTCGGTGCCGGCCAGGACGGCGATGGTGACCGGTCGGCGTGGCATCTCGGGCGGTCCCCCAGTCGATCCGGGCGCCCGGCCGTCCGGGTGCCTCCGGACGGACCCATCGGCAGAAACGGGCCGCGGCTCAAGTCGAGAGCTCGACCCCGGAACGGGCGCTCAAGTCGGGCGGGCCGGCGGCCGATAGCAACCTCGGTTCGTCAAGACGGCGGGCCACCGGCCGGTGGCACGTCGTCACCGGCCGGAGCAGTACCCAGGAACCAGCTGCACATGGACGTGCAGCCCAGCGAACGGAGGATACGGATGTCTTCTCTCGTGGTCGACACCAACCTTTCAGCCATCACAGCGCTGAACGACCTGAATGCTACGAACAGCAAGATGGCCTCGGCCATCCGGGAGCTGTCCTCGGGCCTCCAGGTCCAGACAGCCGCCGACGGTCCGGCCCAGTACGTCACCAGCCAGGCGCTGGAGTCGCAGGCCAACGGCTACTCGACGGCCATCGCCAATGCCCAGGACGGCGTCTCGTTGATCCAGACCGCGTCGGGAGCGCTCAACCAGATCTCGTCCATCCTGCAGACGATGGACCAACTGGCGCTCTCCTCGGCGAACGGCGCGACCAACGACGCCACGTCGCTGGCGGCCAACCAGCAGGAGTTCGCCGCACTGCAGTCCGACATCAACCAGATCGCCGGCACGACCAGCTTCGGCCAGACCACCCTGCTCGACGGTTCGTTCTCGAGCCAGACCCTGCAGGTCGGGGCGTTCGACCTGTCGAACCAGCAGATCAGCCTGTCCATCGCCGCCGCGACAGCCGGCGCGCTGGGCGTGACCTCCGGCGTCGTGGGCGTCGGCTCGGCGTCGTCGGCCCAGGCGGCGGTGACCGCGGTGCAGAGCGCGATCTCGTCGGTCGACAGCATCGAGGCGTCGGTCGGCGCGGTGCAGAACGAGCTGCAGGCCATCGTGGCCAACCTGACGGTCGGGCAGCAGAACCTCTCGGCCGCCGACAGCCAGCTCGTCGACGTGAACATGGCTCAGGAGATGACCTCGTTCTCGACCGACCAGATCCTGGAGCAGACCGGCGTCGCCATGCTGTCCCAGGCCCAGCAGGCACCGCAGTTGGTCCTCAAGCTCATCTGATGATCCGCCGGGCTCGTCCCGGCCCCGACGCCGACTTCTTCTCTTCTCCTTGTCGGCTCCGGGGCCGGGCCAGCCCGGCCCCTCCATGAGGTGCGGGGCCGGTCCGGCCGCCCCGGTGGGATACGGACCAGAGAGGTGGTGGTGAGATGACACTGGCCAGTGTCAACGGGGCCAACGGGAACCAGATCGTCGTCAACGGGCTCGTCTCGGGCATCAACACCACCGCCGTGATCCAGGCGCTGCTCCAGGGCTACCAGGCGCCGATCACGAACACCGAGGAACAGCAGGCCACCGAGACCGCCCAGGCCGACGACTACCGGGCCCTGAACAACGACTTCCAGGCGGTGCAGACAGCCGCCGAGGCGCTGTCGACCCAGTCGTCGTGGAACCTGGCTACGGCCACCACGTCCAACGCCGACGTCGCCACCGCGACAGCCGCCGCCGGGGCCCAGACGGGCTCGCTCGCCTTCACCGTCAACCAACTGGCCCAGGCCAACGTGCTGGCCTCGTCGTCCGGCGTGTCGTCGGAGGGCCAGATCGTCACGACGTCGCCATCCCTGCTGGTGGCCACCGGCGCGGCGGCCCTGGGTTTCAGCGGCGTGAGCGCCGACCCCGGGCTTTCGATCGGCTCGCACACCGTCACCGTGACCCAGGCATCGGCCGCGGCCACCGTCACCGGCCAGACGGCCCTGGCCACATCGACGGCCGTCGTGGCCGGGGCGAACGACACCGTCGACGTCACAGTGGACGGCTCGGCGTACACGTTGACCCTGGCCGCCGGCACAGCCGACAGCCCGACGCAGCTCGCGGCGGCGCTCGACGCCGCGGCGACCGCGGCCGGCGCGCCGGTACAGGCCTCGGTCGGTCCGACCGGTGCCCTCCAGCTGGCGTCGGCCCGGCAGGGTAGCCAGGCCTCGTTGACGGTGACCGGCGGCGACGCCCTCTCGACGCTCGGTCTGTCGGTCGGCCAGTCGGCGACCGGCGCCGACGCCATCGTGTCGGTCGACGGGACGGACACGACCCTGTCGTCGATCGACTCCGGCCAGCAGGTGACGTTGGGCACGCCGACCGGCAGCATCGTCGCCACCATCGCCGGCGGACCGAACGCGGCCGGCTCGCTGGTGGCGGCCGGCACGGCCGATGCGGCGAACGTCGCCACCGGCAGCGGCAGCCTGTCCCAGGTCGTCTCGGCCATCAACGATTCGGGGCTGGCGGCCACCGCGGCGGCCATCCAGCTCGCTTCCGGCCAGTACATCCTGCAGGTCTCGGCCAACCAGACGGGCGAGAACGGCGCGGTGACGATCGACCAGTCGGCGCTGGCCGGGTCACCGCTGGGCCGCGTCAACACCATCGCCGAGGCGCAGGACGCCACCGTCTCGGTCGGTGGCGCCAGCGGGTACACGCTCAGCTCGTCGAGCGACACGTTCGGCAACCTCCTCCCGGGCACCGCCATCACCGTGGCGTCCATCGGCCAGGCCACGGTGACGGTGACGCCGGACGCGTCCGGCGAGGCGGCCAAGGTCTCGACGCTCGTCGCCGCCGCCAACAAGGCCCTGTCGGATATCACAACCATCGCTGGCTACAACGAGGCCACCAAGAAGGCCGGCCCGTTGATGGGATCGGCCGTGGTCGAAGGGCTCCAGCAGCAGATCCTCTCGATCGTCGGCAGTGTCTCGGGCACGTCGACACTCGGCGACTCCGCCGACGTCGGCATCACCCTCAACTCGGACGGCACGCTCAGCTTCGACCAGGACGCGTTCGAGTCGGCCTACAGCGCCAACCCGAAGGCGGTGGCCGCCCTCTTCACCCAGGGGGCGACGTTCACGCCGTCCGCGTCCGGTCAGGCTGGCGAGGTCAGCCTGGTCTACGCCGGCAACGACACCCAGACCGGCAGCTACGACGTGACCGTGAGCCACTCGGCCACCCAGGCGACCGACGCCGGCGCCGCGGTCGGCGGCGGGACGATCGGCACGGCCGAGACGTTGACGTTCGAGCAGAACGGGATCTCCGTCGACTACAGCACGTCGACCGGGGAGAGCCTGGCGTCGGTCGAGACCGGGCTGAACCAGGTCTTCGCGGCGGCCGGTCTGACAGTGACGGCCCAGCTGACCGGCGGCGGCACGCAGCTCCAGGTGACGAGCAACGGCTACGGCAGTGCCCAGGCGTTCGACGTTACGTCCACGGCCAGCGGGGCCGGCACGACCGGGCTGGCGGGCCCGACAGCCGGCCAGCCGGTGACCTTCGCCGGGACCGACGTGGCCGGGACGATCAACGGGGTGGCCGCCACCGGTAACGGGCAGGTCCTTTCCGCCCCCAGTGACGACCCGACGCTGGCCGGCTTCTCGGTGCTCGTCAACGCGACCGGGATCAGCGCGACAACCGACATCGGGACGATCAGCTACCGGCCCGGGGTGGCCCAGCAGCTCGTCTCGGCGATGAACGGCGCCACCGACGCGTCGTCCGGTTCGATCACGAATGCCATCAACACCCTCAACGCCGAGGCCACAGGGCTCAATTCGCAGATCGCCATGTTGGAGAAGCTCGAGAGCTCGCAGCAGGCCGTGCTCGAGCAGGAGTTCGCGACGATGGAGACGAACCTCGGGAGCCTGAAGAACGAGAGCTCACAGCTCGCCAGTCAGATCGCCGATCTGTGACGACCGCCCCGGCTCCGCCAGTCGCTGGCCCGACCGCCAATGGTCCCGCGGCCGTCGCGTCCGCCGAGCGGGCCGAGGCGTTGCGCCGCCGCTACCTGGCCGACCAGGTCGAGACGGCGTCGCCGGAGCAGCGGCTGCTCATGCTGTTGGCGCGGCTGGGCCACGACCTTCGGATGGCCGAGGACGGGTTCGCGGCCGGTGACCTCAAGGTCGTCAACGACGGCCTCGTCCACGCCCAGCAGATCGTGCTCGTCCTCCGGGACAGCCTCGACGGCGAGTGGACCGGCGCGGCGTCGCTACGGACCGTCTACACCTTCGTCCACCAGCGGTTGGTGACCGCCAACCTGCAGAAGGACCGGGCCCTCCTGCCCGCCTGCGTCGACATCGTCGACCGGATCACCGAGGCCAACGCGGCCGCTCTTGCCGGCACGGTGCCCGTTGGCTGACCTCGCCTCTGACGTCGTGAGCACGGCCGGTCAGTGGGACGCCGTGCTCGATGAGATGGAGCGGCGGCTGGACCGCTGGTGGGCGGCGGTGCACGGCGAGGCTCCGTTCCCGCCGGCCTACCGGTTGCCGGACGGCCTCGGGCCGGTACCGAGCCGCTTGCGTTCGCGGGCGGCGACGGTCCTGGCGGCCCAGCGCGACGTCGAAAACGCGATGGGCGCTCGGCGGGCCGCGCTCGGCGCGCTGTTGCGCCAGAGCACGACGCCCCGCCCGTCATCGGTGGCCTGTTTCGTCGACCGTCGGGCGTGAGCCCGCCCGTTAAGCGGTGCGTGAGCCCGCCTCGTTAGGCGGCGCGTGAGCCGCCCGCGCCGACTCGTCGGCGGAGGACGGCGGGAAGAGAATCCCTCAAGGCCGACCGGCGAGCGTCCGATGAGACTCCCGGCGGCTCGAGGGATCGGCCGCTGACGTCGCCCAGGACGGGCCCAGGGACGGCGCGCGCCGCGCGTGCCGGTACAGATGTCCGGAGGGTGCGCCAGTGGATGGCCAGATCGTCGATGTCCTGCAGTTCGCGCTGGATGGCGTGCAGCAGCAACAGACGTCGGTGGCCAACAACCTCGCCAACCTCGACACGCCGAACTACACCGACACGGAGACGACGTTCCAGCAGAGCCTGACCCAGGCGCTCGATGCCAGCGGCGGCGGGACGGCGACCATCACCGACGTGCCGTCGACCAGCGCGGCAGGGACGGACGGCAACAACGTCGACCTGGCGTCCGAGCTGACCGAGGCGGAGCAGTCCACCCTGCAGTACCAGGCCTTGAGCGAGTCCATCAACGCCCAGTTCCGCCTCGTCCAGGGCGCGTCCGGAGGGAGCTTCACGTGAGCATGTTCGGGATCCTGCCCATCGCCGCGTCCGGCGCCGATGCCATGCAGACGTGGATCGACACGGCCGCCGGCAACGTCGCCAACATGGACGACGCCGTGTCGATGACACAGCCGGCGTACGCCCAACAGACGCCGATCCTCGCCCCCGCCGGCAACCTGGCGCCGGGCACACCGGCCCAGGGAGTGGCCGTCACGTCCATCCAGCTCGGCGACACGACAGGTGTCGTCAGCGACGATCCGGGCAGCCCGTTGGCCAACGCGACAGGCGAGGTCAAGCTGCCGGACGTCTCGATGGCCGACCAGCTCACCGGGATGATCGAGGCCCAGGAGAACTACCAGGCCGACACCGTCGTCATGCAGCGGGCGCAGACGGCCTACTCGGCCGGCCTGGCCATCGGGAGCTGACCGTGATCCCCGCCATCCCGCCCATCTCACCGCTGCCGGCCACGCCACCGCCCGCCGCCGCGACGTCGACGACCGAGACGTCACCGACCGACGAGAGCTTCGCCACAGTGCTCGGCAACGCCCTCGACTCGGTCCAGCAGACCCAGAACACCGCCGCCACCGACGAGGCCCAGGCGGCGGCCGGTCAGGGCAGCCTGACCGACACGATGATCGCCGCGTCCGAGGCGTCGCTCGACACGCAGGTGACGACGTCGCTCATGGACAAGGGTCTGGCCGCGTACACGTCGATCGCCGACATGACGCTCTGATCGACCGATGGCCCTGGTTCCCGCCGCCGAGTTCGCCCGGGTCAAGGAGAGCGCCCGCCGGTTCGCCGCCGGGTTCACCCCTGGGCAGAAGGCCGTCACCATCGCCGCCGTGCTCGGCGCGCTGGTCATCGGCATCGTCTTCATGCTGCTTTCGGGCAAGCCGACGTACGCCCCGCTGTTCACCAACCTGTCGGCCCAGGACGCCGGCGCCATCACCCAGAAACTGACGGCCGACCACGTCCCGTACCAGCTGCAGGACGGCGGGTCGACCATCCTCGTGCCGCAGAACGACGTCGATCAGGAGCGGCTGGCGTCGGCCGAGGCCGGCCTGCCGACCCAGAGCACCGTCGGCCTGACACTGCTCGACAAGGAGGGCCTGACGACCTCCCAGCTGACCCAGCAGGCCGACTACCTTCAAGCCATCCAGGGCGAGCTGGAGCAGACGATCGATGCCATCGGCGGCGTGAACAGCTCGCAGGTCAACGTGGCCCTCCCGGCCAACCAGACGTTCGCGCTGAACAACTCGAACCCGACTGGCGCGTCCGTGCTCGTCTCGCTCCAGCCCGGCCACTCGCTGTCGTCGGGCGAGGTGCAGGCCATCGTCCACCTCGTCTCCTCCAGCGTGCCCGGTCTCAGCGCGTCGAACGTCACGGTCGCCGACTCCGCCGGCACGTTGCTCGCCGGCCCCGGCGTGACCCAGAGCAGCGCCGGCCAGGCGGCCTCCTTCGATGCCCAACAGGAGGCCAAGGTAGCGGCCTACCTGGCGACGATCTTCGGCACCGGCAACGCCGATGTGCAGGTGAACGCCACGCTGAACGAGAACAAGGTGCACACGAACACTCAGTCGGTCGTGCCCGGCGCCAACGGCGGCGCCCCGGTCGGCTACTGCACGAGCACAAAGCAGTCGAACACCAAGTACACCGGCACCGGGACGCCGACCGGCGGGGCGGCCGGGACCGCAACCGCGCCGATCGCCGGCGGGAACGGCACGTACACACAGACGTCCACCACAAAGAACTGCGAGACGAGTACGCAGACCCAGACGGTGACACAGGCCCCCGGCAGCGTGACCCAGCAGTCGGTGGCCGTGCTCGTGAACTCCAAGGCCATGCCGAAGGGCACCAGCCTGGCCCAGATCCGCGCCGGTGTCGCCGCCGCCGTGAACCTCCAGACCACCCGGGGCGACGTGCTGAGCCTGACGGCGGTCAAGTTCAACACCACCGCGGCGACCGCGGCGACCGCTTCGGCCCAGGCGACGGCGGCGGCCAACGCCCACAACCGGCTGGTCGCGACGATCAAGGCCGGGGTTGCCGTCCTGCTCGTCGCCGCGCTGGTCCTGCTGATCTGGTTGAGCTCCCGCCGCCGCCGGCACCGTCTGCCGCCCGCCGACGGCCTGGCCGGTGCGACGGCCGCCCTGCAGGCGAGCCAGTTCGTCCCGGTGATCGAGGACCCGCTCACGGCCGAGCTGCCGACCGTGCCCCGGGCTCAGCTGCCGCGCGAGAAGGTCGCCCAGAGCATCGAGGAGTTCATCGACGAGCAGCCGGCCGAAGTGGCGTCGGTGCTCCGGAGCTGGCTGCAGCGCGGCAGCCCCCCGCCGTCTGACGCGCTACGGGCCGGCCAGCCATCCGAGGCGCTGCGGCCCGGCCAGCCGTCGGAGGCCCTTACGCCGTGAACCTCTCCGGCCCCCAGCGCGCCGCGGTGATCATCGCCCAGCTCGACGACGATCGCGCCCACCTCCTGCTGCGCGCCATGAGCGAGAACGAGGTCATCCGGCTGATGGCCGAGGTGGCCCGCCTGCCCTCGCTGACCACCGACGACGTGCGCGGCATCGTCGAGGCGTTCACCACCGAGGCCGGTGCCTATCTCCAAGTTCGCCAGGGCGGGATGGAGTTGGCGCAGCGGTGGCTGCACGACCGGCTCGGCGGAGCCCGGGCGGCCGAGGTCATGGCCGAGCTGGAGCTGATGACCCAGGACCAGCCGCTCGCCTTCTTGAACCGTATCGAGCCGTCGCAGGTCGCCGGCGCCCTGGCCGACGAGCATCCCCAGACGGTCGCCATCGTGCTCGTCAACGTCTTCCACGAGTACGCCGCCCGGGTGCTCGACCGCTTCGACCAGGACCGGCGGCCCGAGGTCGTACGGCGCATGGCGACGATGGGCGCAGTGCCGCCCGTCCTCGTCCAGCGGATCGCCGACGAGCTGACGACGCGGCTCTCGGCCGTCCTGCGGGCCGGCGGCGGCCCGGCCGACGTCGGCGGCGTCTCCGCCGCCGCAGCCGTCCTGAACAACGTCGACCGGACGGCCGAGAAGCAGATCCTGGCCAGCCTCGAGCTGAGCGACCCCGATCTGGCCGAGGTGATCAGGGGCGAGATGTTCGTCTTCGACGACGTCGTCCAGCTCGACGACATGACGCTCCAGTCCGTGCTCCGCTCCGTCGTCCTGAAGGACCTGGCGCTCGCGCTCAAGACGGCCACCCCCGAGGTCGCCGGCAAGTTCATGCAGAACATGTCCGAGCGGGCGGCCGAGGACCTGACCGAGGAGATCGCCTCGCTCGGCCCGCAGCGGCTGTCCGTCATCGAGGGCGCGCAGGCGATGGTCGTCCGCGCCGTCCGCGAGCTGGCCGACAGCGGGACGATCGTCATCGGAAGGGCGAACGATGAGCTCATCGTCTGAGAAGCCGTCGCCCGAGAAGGCATCGCCGGGAACGCAGCCCGGGAAGCAGGCGAAAGAGCCGAGTCATCTCCCGGCCGGGCGGCCCGTTGCCGTCCGCGTCGCTGTTGGCCAAGGCCGGCCCGACCCGGTCGGCCGAGTGGCCGGTCGTCCCGACCTCGACCGAGCACCGTCTGGAGCAGGCCCGCCAGGCGGGCTTCGCCGACGGGCACCGGGCCGGGCTCGAGGAGGCCGCATTCACGTCCGAGGGGGCCCGGCTGGCCGCGGCCACCCGGGCCGCCGACCGGCTCGCCGCGGCGGCCGCCGACGTCGGTGAACAGCGGGCCGCGGTCGTCGCCGAGCTCGTCACCGACGTCGTCGGCCTCGCCTTCGAGCTGCTCGAGATCCTCGTCGGTCGGGAGGCCGCGCTGAGCGACGCCCCGGTCCGGGACGCCGTCGTCCGGGCGCTCGCGCTCGCCCCGGAGGGCGACGACCTGCTGGTGCGGGTCCACCCCGACAGCGGGATCGGCGTCGCGGAGATCGAGCAGCTCGCCGCCGACCCCCGCGTCACCGTCGTCCACGACCCCGACGTCGAGGCCGGCGGCTGTCTCGTCAGTGTCGGCCCGTGCCACATCGACGCCCAGATCGCCCCGGCACTCGCCCGGGTCCGGGCCTGCCTGGAGTCGCTGACCCCGCCGGCCGTCGGACCGGCTGGCGGATCGGTTGTCGGATCGGTCGTCGGGGACGGCCGGAGGGCCGTCGTGACCCTCTTCTCGTCGCCGGTCCTACGGGCATCGCTCCGTTCGGCGGCCCAGCCCCGTCGGACCGGGCGGGTGACCCGCCTGGTCGGCTTGCGGGTCGAGGTCGAGGGGATCGACGCCGCGGTCGGCGAGGCCGTATGGATCCAGCGAGCCGCCGGTGACGTCCTGCCGGCCGAGGTCGTCGCCGTCCAGGGCGGCAGCTTGGCCTGCATGCCACTCGGTGAGCTGTCCGGCGTGCGCTACGGCGACGTCGTCGAGGCCGCCGGCCGGCCGCTGCCGCTGACGGTCGGTCCGGCCATGCTCGGCCGCGTCGTCGACGGCCTGGGCCGGCCGATCGACGACGGGCCGCCGATCGTCGAAGGCGAGGATGTCGGCATCGACGCGACGCCGCCGCACCCGCTGCGTCGCGAGATGGTCGACCGACCGCTCGCTCTCGGTGTCCGCGCCCTCGACACCGCGGTGCCGTGTGGCCGCGGCCAGCGCCTCGGCATCTTCGCCGGGTCCGGCGTCGGCAAGTCGAGCCTGCTGTCGATGATCGCCCGCGGCACCGATGCCGAAGTCTCCGTCGTCACGCTGATCGGCGAGCGCGGCCGTGAGGTCAGCGAGTTCATCCAGCGCGACCTCGGACCCGAGGGTCTCGCCCGTTCGGTCGTCGTCGTCGCCACCTCCGACCAGCCGGCTCTCGTGCGCATCCGGGCCGCGTTCACCGGCACCCGGATCGCCGAGTGGTTCCGCGACCAGGGCAAGGACGTCGTGCTGATGATGGACAGCCTGACCCGGTTCGCCATGGCCCAGCGCGAGGTCGGCCTCTCCGCCGGCGAGCCCCCCGCGACCCGCGGCTACCCGCCGTCGGTCTTCTCGCTGCTGCCGAAGCTGCTCGAACGGGCCGGCGCGGCCGAGCGGGGGAGCATCACCGGGCTCTACACCGTCCTCGTCGAGGGCGACGACATGAACGAGCCGATCGCCGACGCCGCTCGGTCGATCCTCGACGGCCACGTCGTCCTGTCGCGGCGGCTCGCCACCGCCGGCCACTTCCCGAGCATCGAGGTGCTCGACTCGATCTCCCGGGTCGAGCCGGCCATCACGACGACCGAGCAGCGGGCGCTCGTGCGCGAGCTTCGACGACTGCTCGCCGCCTACCGCGACGCCAAGGACCTGATCGAGATCGGCGCCTACGCCAAGGGCGCCAACCGGCTGGTCGACCGGGCCATCGAGCTGCGCGAGCTGATCGACGCCTTCTTGTGCCAGGAAGTTTCGGTGACGTACCCGGCCACCGAGTCGTGGGCGTGTCTGGCCGCCCTGCTCGCCCCGGTCACTGCGCTGGTGGGCACTGCGCCGGTGGGGGCAGCGTCGTGAGCCACCGCTACCGCTTCCGGCTGGCCGCCGTTCTCCGCGTGCGCCAGGCCGAGGAAGGACAGGCCGCCGAGGCGCTGCGACGGGCCAACACCCGGGTACGCGAGCTGCTGGCCGTACGTGACGAAGAGGCCGCCCGGTACCGGTCGCTCGCCGTCACGAGCGGGCCGATGACCGCGACCGAGCTGCGCCAGGAGCGGGCAGTCGCCGCGCTGGTGGCCGACACGGTGGCCGCCGCCGACCAGGCCGCCATGACCGCGGCCGCGAACGCCGCGCTGGCCCAGGTGGCATGGTCCGAAGCAGCCCGTCGGGTCACCGTGCTCGAGCGGCTGGACGAGCGCCGGCGGGCCGAGCATGCCGACGACGAACGGCGGGTCGAGATCACCGAGGTCGATGATCTCGTGACCGCCCGGCACGGGGTGTCGGCATGACCGACACCCTCTCGGCGATCCAGGGATGGATCACACAGGTCCAGTCCCAGATGGCGAGCGTCCCGGCCCAGATGGACGACGTGGCGCCGACCGGCGACTTCGCGTCCGTGCTCGCCCGCGTCGACTCGGTGCTCACCGCGGGTCCGTCGGCGGCGGCCGCGTCGGGAACCGACGCCGCCACACCGGACGCCACACCGTTCTCGTCCGTCGGGTCGGTCACATCGGCGAGCGCGGCGTACGGAACGGCGGCCACTGCCGGTCGCGGGTCGACCGGGCTGGCCGGCTCGTCGGCCGGCAATGCGGTCGTCAACGAAGCCGAGCGGTTCGTCGGCACGCCGTACGTGTGGGGCGGCACCACCCCGGCCGGCTTCGACTGCTCCGGGCTCGTCCAGTACGTCTACGGGCAGCTCGGCGTCGACCTGCCCCGCACGAGCGAGGAGCAGGCCACCGTCGGCACCGCGGTACCCAGCCTGGCCGACGCCCAGCCAGGCGATCTCGTCTTCTTCGCCGGCAGCGACGGGACGACCACATCGCCCGGCCACGTCGGCATCTACGTCGGCCACGGCGAGATGATCGACGCGCCGTACACCGGTGCAGACGTCCGGATCGAACCGGTCGGCACACCGGTCGCCATCCGCCGCGTCCTGCCGGCGACAACGGCTGCCACCAACGGTCTTGGCACCAACGGTCTTGGCACCAACGGTCTTGGCACCAACGGTCTTGGCGCGAGTGGTCTTGGCGCCGCCGGGCTCACCGGGACGGCCGCGACGGCGACCGCCGGTGCAGGGGCGACGGCTGGCACAGCCGGTAGCGGCGTGCCGGCCACACTGGCGCCGCTCTTCGTCCAGGCCGCCGGCCAGTACGGCGTCCCGGTCACCTTGCTCACCGCGGTGGCCAAGCACGAGTCGGATTTCGAGCCGAACGTGGTCAGCTCGGCCGGCGCGGAGGGGATCATGCAGATCATGCCCGGCACCGCGGCCGGGCTCGGCATCAACCCCTTCGACCCGGCCCAGGCGATCGACGGGGCGGCCCAGCTGCTGTCCGGCTACATGACCCAGTTCGGCTCGATCCCACTGGCCCTCGCCGCGTACGACGCCGGTGCCGGCGCGGTCGAGGAGTACGGCGGCATCCCGCCGTACGCGGAGACGCAGAACTACGTCACGGCCATCATGCAGGCGATCGGCGGCGCCGCGTGACCGTCTTCGCGCTGCCTGGAGTACCCGCCTCCGCGGCGCCGAACGTCGGTCCGGCGGACGCGCCCGACCACCCGCCGGAAGGCGACGACGCCGGGGGCGGGTTCCTCGCCGCCCTGCAAGCCGCCACATCGGGGCGCGACACCGGCGCCCCTGGCTCGACGGCCGCGGCCGACCAGACGTCTACTGAGCCGGCGTCCTCTGGGCAGCCGCTCACGGGGCAGTCATCCAGTGGGCAGACGCCGCCGACTGGCATCGACGGTCCTTCCACCGCGGGTGCCGCCGCGACGGGGTTCTCAGGCGACGACGGCACCGGGACGGCGGCGCCGACCGGTGACGGGAGCGGCAGTGCCTCAGGATCGGCGACGTCACCGACGACGAGCCACCGTTCGCGGCATGGCCAGAAGGACGCCGCCGCCGAGGACCGGTCGACCGCGACCGCCCAACCGTCGTCCACCGGCGCCGACAGCCCGGTGCCGACGAGCGGGTCCGACGGTCCGGCGACCCCGATCGTGAGCGGCACCCCTCCGACCGCGACCGCCACACCGGCCACCGGGCCCGCCACCGGTCTGGCCGTCGGGGGGAGCATCCTTGGCCCGGCGACGGCGTCGGGCGTCGCCACGACGTCGACGTCGGCGAGCAACCCGAGCCCCGACGGGGCAGCGGCTGCCGTGGGCAGCGGGGCGGCGATCGCGACGACCGCCACCCTGGCCGCCGGCGGCGATGGACCGGCCGGTGGCGCGCCACCGGCCGGCGCAGTCACGGCGCCGGTCACGGCGCCGATCGGATCTTCGACGATCTCGGCGCCGTCGCCCGGGACGCCGACAAGCGGCGCCACCGCGACGGTTTCGAGCTCGACATCGGGGTCCCAGCCCGCCGGTCCAGCGGTCACGCCGTCCGGCCCGGCGTCGACGACGGACGCGACTGCCGCCGCGACCGCGGGGTCGACCCGGACGGCGCCCATCACCGAGCCGGCCGCCTCGACCGGACCGTCTACGGCGGCCGGTGGTCCGACCACGCCCACGGCCGGCCAACCCGGTCCGGTCGCGGGGAGCTCGGCGCCGGCCGGAACGATGCCGGTCACGCCGATGCCCGCGGCCCCACCGACCGCGACGACGCTGCCGGTCGTGCGTCCGCCGTCGACGACGGACATGCCGGGGGTGGCCGGTCAGCTGGTCGACGTCCTGTCGCCACCGCGGCCGACGGCTGGCGGGACGTACACGGTGACGATCGCCCTCCATCCCGACGAGCTCGGCGAGGTGCGGGCGACGGTAACGGCGGGCGAAGACCAGGTCACGGTCCGGCTGGTCGCGGCGACCGGCGACGGCGACGACGCCCTCCGCCAGGCCCTGTCGCAGCTCCACGCCGACCTTTCGATCGGGGGCCAGCGGACGACGGTGACGGTCGGCGGGCGCGGCGACGACGCGCCGACCGGATGGACGGCCGGGCAGCCGACGTCCGACGGGCAGGCCGACGGACGTCCGGAGCCGAAGAACGGGGCGGCGGCGAACGGGACGTCGGTCGGCGATGCCCCGGCGGGTCGTGACGGGCCGCCGACCGGGTCGACGGTCGCCGACGGGACGACGGGCACCGAGCGGCTGATCGACGTGCGGGTGTAGCGGTGCGACGGCACCAGGGCGGTGGGTCCGCCGGAAGAGGAGGACGGCAATGACGATCGGATCGATCACGAACTCGACGGCTGCGCCGACGGCGGCCGGCACGTCGGCGGCCGGCACGTCGGGAACGAGCTCGTCGACATCGACGACAAACTCGAACGAGGTCAGCCAGCTCGACAACCCGGACCTGTTCATCAAACTGCTGATGGCCGAGCTGGAGAACCAGAGCCCGACAAGCCCGACGACACCGAGCTCGATCCTCCAGCAGACCTCCGAGCTGTCACAGGTGGAGGCCGTCACGTCGATGACGAAGGCCGTCGACCAGCAGGAGCAGGTCTCGGAGAACAGCGAGGCGACGAGCCTCGTCGGTCAGCAGGTGACGGCGGTCGTCGGCGGGACCACGGTCAGCGGCGCCGTCTCGGACGTGACCCTCAGCAGCTCGGGGTCGCCCGTGCTCGACGTCGGCGGGACGCAGGTCCCACTCTCGTCGGTGACCCAGGTCGGGAGCTGATCTCTCGATCGTCCCAGCTCACGACCCAGCGAACCGCACGACCCAGCGAACCGCACGACCCAGTCAGCCAACCCGACGCAGTCCGAAGAACGACCCAACAACGAGTGACAGGAGCAGAACCATGGCAGAGCGTTCCCTTCTCGCAGCGGTCTCCGGCATCGATGCCAACCAGACCCTGCTCGACGAGATCGGCGACAACATCGCCAACGCCGACACCGTCGGCTACAAGGCCGGCCAGGTCGAGTTCGGTGACCTGCTGAGCGAGCAGATCGCCGGGGCGACCGCGCCGGGGGCCACGTCCGGCGGGACGAACCCGGTGGCTGTCGGGTCCGGCGTGCTCGTCACTTCGGTCGGCACCGACCTGACAGAGGGCTCGCTCGAGTCGACCGGCAACCCGAACGACGTGGCCATCCAGGGGTCGGGGTACCTCGTCGTCGACAAGGGCGGCCAGCAGCTCTACACCCGGGACGGTGCACTGACACCGGACGCCGCCGGCAACCTGACCGTCGACGGCGGCGTCGTGATGGGCTGGGCGGCCAACGCGGCGGGGACAATCAACACGAACGCCCCGCTGACGGCCATCCAGATCCCGACCGGCCAGACGATCGGGGCGACCGCGACGACCGAGCTGACGCTCGGCGGGAACCTCCCGGCCTGGGACGGCGTGGGGACCCCGCCACAGATCACGGTCACGACATACGGCTACGACTCCCTCGGCGCGGTCGTCCCGGTGACGTTCACGTTCACCGGCGTGGCCGGGACGGCCAACCAGTGGACGATCCAGGGGACGGTGCCGAACCCGGGCGGTGGGACGGACGACCTCTTCACAGCCACCGCGTTGCCGACGATGAGCTTCAACCCGACGACCGGCCAGATCACAGCGATCACCGGCGCCACCGTCGGGGCGAACGGCACACTGTCGTTGAAGGTCACCACCATGCCGGCCGGGTACACGTTCCCGACAGGCGATACGTGGAGCGTCGACTTCCCGGCGCCGGGGTCGACCGGCTCGGTGACCCAGTACGACAGCCAGCAGACGCTCGGCGTCCGCGGCCAGGACGGCTACCCGGCCGGCGCGCTGGAGAGCTACTCGATCAGCAGCGACGGGGTGATCACCGGCTCGTTCTCCAACGGCCAGACCCGGGCGATCGCCCAGCTCGCCATGGCTTCCTTCGCCAACCCCGGTGGACTGGTGGACCAAGGTGGTGGGCTCTTCGCCACCACCCCCAACTCGGGCCAGGCTCAGGTCGGCGTGGCCGGCACCGGCGTGCTCGGCACCTTGCTCGGCGGCCAGCTGGAGCAGTCGAACGTCGACATGGGCACCGAGCTGACCGACCTCATCACCGCCCAGGAGGCGTACGAGGCGAACACGAAGGTCGTGACGACGACCGAGCAGGCGGTGCAGGCGCTCGAGACGATGAGCTGATCGCGGCGAGCGCGCTGATCGGCGAAACGGGGCTCAAGTACCGGCCCCGACGTGCCGATAGGCAAGGTGCGCGCCAAGACGGCGGCCCAGGAGCACCGGCCACGGACGGGTCCGGACCGATGAGCACTGCAGGTCGACGTCGTGGGGTCGCGCCATGGGCACGAGCAACAACCGAGGATCGAGGGCGGTAGGGCACGGGGCGGTGCTCCGTTGACGCCGGTCATCCTGTCCGGCGACCCGAGGGTCCGCCGGTACGACTTCAACCACCAAGAAGCGATCGACCGGGCCCGGCTCCGCCGGCTGCAGCCGGTCTTCGATGCGCTCGCTCACCGCATGGCCGGCTCGCTGACCGGCAACCTGCGCCGTCCCGTCCACATCACCGCCGTCGGCTTCGAGCAGGCGCCCTGGGAGGAGTACGCCGGGGCCATGGAGGACCCGACGTTCCTGGCCAGTGCGTCGGTCATCGGCCCGGACGGCCGTTTCGTGCTCCACCTGCCGGTCGAGCTCGTCCTGGCCCTCGTCGACATCCAGCTCGGCGGCGAAGGCGGCGCCCAGCCGGAGCGCCTGACGTTGACGGACATCGAGCACGCACTGGCCGGGTCGCTCGTCGAGGATCTCTTCGCGGTCCTGCCGACCGCGTTCGACGCGTTCATCGATCTCGGGATCGGCGTCATCCAGACGACGCGGAGCAGCATCTACCTGAAACTCGGCCGGCCCGGCGAGATGTGCCTGTTGG
The DNA here is from genome assembly GCA_963745595.1 of uncultured Actinomycetota bacterium. Taxonomy (GTDB): domain Bacteria; phylum Actinomycetota; class Acidimicrobiia; order Acidimicrobiales; family RAAP-2; genus DASZUK01. Next base: position 53,521 of record CAVUYB010000033.1, read on the forward strand.
TCGAGCTGCGGCTCGGCCTCGGCGACGCGCCGGACCGGACGCTCCACCTCTGCATCCCGCTCACCGTCCTCCATCCGATCCTCGAGGCGTTCGAGCGGCTGCAGAACGCCGAAGGCCGGGAGCTGCCGACCGGGTCGACGACCGCTCAGCAGCGGTTGCTCGAGGTACCGGTGGACCTGGAAGTCGCCTACCCGTCGATCGGCCTGACCCCGACCGAGTTGCTCGGCCTCCGGGTCGGCGACGTGATCTCGCTCCATCAGGACAAGGAGGAGACGCCGTCCCACGACATCGTCGTCGGCGGCGTCCTCTTCGGGCGCGGCGTCCTGGTGGAGCGCGGGAAGCGGTTGGCCTGCACGATCACCAATTCGATGGGCACGGGCTCGATGGGTCCGGGCTCGATGGGCACGGGCTCGATGGGCAGGGACTGGATGGACACGAGCGTGGAGAAGGAGATCCGATGAACGACGAGGTCCCGGTAGGCGTCCCGCTGGTGTCGGCGCCACTGCCGCTGGAGGCGTTGCACGACGTCGAGCTGAAGGTCGAGGTCGTGCTCGGCCGGGCCCGGCTGCCGCTACGCGATCTGCTCGGCGCCCACCCGGGGACGACGATCGAGCTCGACCGGACGGTCCACAGTTCGGTCGACGTGATGGTCAACGGGACGCTGTTCGCCCGGGCCGAGATGGTCGTCGTCGACGACGCGGAGATCGGTGTGCAGATCACCGAGGTCGTCGGGATCGACGTACCCCGAGACGGGCGGGTCGGCTGATGGGCGGTCCTGGCGCCCTGGTCGCCGCGTCGGCGGCCCACGGCCTGCTGGTCGCCAGCCAGTCCACGACGACGACGGCGCCGGACATCTCGATCGGCCACGTGCTCTTGCAGATGGTGATCGCCCTGCTCGTCGTCGTCGGCGGTATCTGGGGGTTCAGCAAGATCATGCGTCGCGGCGGTCGGTTCGGCGGCACGGCCGGACGGGGCCGCCACAAGGCACCGGCGCCCGGCCTGACCGTCCTCAGCCGCCAGCCGATCGGCAAGGGCAAGTCGATCGCCGTCGTCCAGGCCGGCTCCCGTCAGTTCCTCGTCGGCATCTCCGAGTCCGGCCTCAATCCGCTCGGCGAGATCGAGCCGAACGACGACCCCGGTCCGGCGGCCGGCGATCGGCTGGCGACCAACGGCATGGCGACCAACGGCATGGCGACCAACGGCATGGCGACCAACGGCATGGCGACCAACGGCATGGCGGGTGACCCGCGACCGGGCAGTGGCATCGCCGCCGCGGCGTCGTGGTTGGACGGCCTCCGAGAGGCGACCGTCCGGCGTTGAGCCGGACCGTCCCGACGAACCCGTCGAAAGCCTCCGTGATCCCGCTCCCGCCACTGCTGCTGTCGGCGACCAACCAGATCACGATCAACCTCGGGAAGAGCTTGACGAAGCCGTCGTCGAGCATCCTGATCATCCTGGCCCTGGCCGTCCTCACGCTGGCGCCGTCGATCCTGATCCTGCTGACCGGGTTCACCCGGATCGTGATCGTCCTCGGCCTGACCCGCCAGGCGCTCGGCCTCCAGACAATCCCGCCGAACCAGGTGCTCGTCGGCATCGCCCTCTTCATCAGCCTGTTCCTGATGGCGCCGACGATCTCGACGGTCAACCACGTCGCGGTCCAGCCGTACCTGCACGGCAAGATCACCGCGTCACAGGCCTACGACCGGGCCGAGGTCCCGATCAAGACGTGGATGCTCAAGCAGACCGGCCAGGAGGAGCTGGCGTTCACGGCCAACGTGGCGCACGAGAAGGCGACAAAGCCGATGCAGGTGTCGCTGGCCGCCATCATCCCGGCCTACCTGCTGTCGGAGCTACGGAGCGCGTTCATCATCGGCTTCGTCATCTTCATCCCGTTCTTGATCATCGATCTCATCGTCGCGTCCACGTTGATGGCGATGGGCATCGTCATGTTGCCACCGACGCTCGTCTCGCTGCCGTTCAAGCTGCTGCTCTTCGTGCTGGTCGACGGCTGGGTGCTGGTGACGCAGACGTTGGTCACGAGCTTCCGGTGAACGAGCAGGTCGCCATCCATCTGGCCGCGGGGGCGATGACGACCGCGGCCAAGATCGCCGCCCCGATCCTGCTGTCGGCGATGATCGTCGGTCTGGCCGTCTCCCTCTTCCAGTCGGTGACCCAGATCCAGGAGATGACGCTGACGTTCGTGCCGAAGCTGCTGGTGGTCGCCCTGGTGATCGGCCTCGCCGGCCACTGGATGCTCGGTCAGTTCGTGGGCTACGTCCACGAGCTCTTCAGCCAGGTGCCACAGCTCATCGGGACAGGGTGACCGGTGACCATCGCGGTCAACGCGTCGTGGCTCATCGCCTTCCTCCTGGTGATGGCCCGAGCTCTGGCCTGGCTGCTGGTGGTGTCGCCGTTCGCCAGCCGGAAGGTCGTCCCGACGCTGGCGCTGCTCGGCATCGCCGCCGGCTTCGGCTTCTTGGTGGCGCCGCAGCTCGAGACGGCCAGCCTGCCGACGACCACGCCGAGCCTGATCGGGGCCGTCATCGCCCAGGTACTGACTGGCGCGGCCCTCGGTTTCGTCATCCAGCTGCTCCTGTCCGCGGTCACCGCGGCCGGCAGCATCCTCGACCTCGTCGGTGGGCTGACGCTTCCCCCGGCCATCGACCCGTTGAGCCTCGACCAGACGCCGCTGATGGGACAGTTCTACCAACAGGTCGTCGTGCTGCTGCTCTTCGTCACCGGCGGCTACCTGCTGATGATCGAGGGCTTCGTCAACTCGTTCCGCGGTCCCGGGTTCACGCTCGCCGGTAGCGGACGGGTGGCGTCGGTGCTCGTGACCGACCTCGGCGTCTTCTTCACGTCCGCCCTCGAGATCGCCGCGCCGATCATGGTCGTGCTGTTCGCCGCCCAGATCGTCCTGGCCCTGCTGTCGAAGGCGGCACCGCAGGTCAACGTGTGGATCCTCGGCTTCCCGCTCCAGGTCTTCCTCGTGCTCGTGCTGGTGGCCGTGGCCATCTCGGCCATCCCGGGCTTCCTCACGAACATCTTGACCCGCGGGCTCGGTGATGGCGCCCGCATGTTCGGGGTGCTCTGAGATGGCCGGCGAGGGGCGGCCGGGACCGGTGATCGGCCAGCGGGGCGGCCGGGGCTGATGGCCGGCGACAAGGACGGGAAGACCGAAAAGCCGACGCCGAAGCGCAAGCGGGAGGCCCGTGAGCGCGGGCAGGTCGCCCGCTCGCCGGACGTCGGCGGCTGGGCGGCGGTGCTGCTCGGGTCGTTCCTCTTGCCCTGGATGTTCCAGATGGCCAAGAACCGCGTCCTGGCCGTCACGAACGACATCGTCCCGGTGATGCGCCACCCGACGGTGCCCGGCGCCCTCTCGGCCCTCGGGACCGGGCTCCTCCAGGTCGTGTACTACGGCGTCACCGTCGGGGCGACCTTTGCGTTGCTCGGCGTCGTCGTCAACCTGGCCGAAGTCGGTCGGGCCACGTCGCTGAAGGCCGCGGCGCCACAACTGTCTCGGCTCAGCCCGAAGGCCGGCATCAAGCGACTGGCGTCGCCGAACACGCTGTGGGAGCTGGCGAAGCAACTGCTAAAGCTGTCCATCCTGGCCGTCGTCGGCTACGGCGCATTGCGCGGCCTGACCGTCGCGGTGGCCGGCACCGCCCCGGTCAGCCTCTCGCCGATCCTCGCCTACACCGCGGGGTCGCTCCTGCGGTTCATCCGCACCGTCGCCCTGCTCGGCCTGATGCTCGGCCTGGCCGACTACGGCGTCCAGCGCTACCGGTTGAACCAGTCGATGAAGATGACGAAGCAAGAGGTGAAGGACGAGCACCGCCAGTCCGAGGGCGACCCGACGATGAAGGGCCAGCTGAAGCGCAAGCAGTACCTCATCGCCCGGTCGAGGATGATGGCGGCGGTCAAGACCGCCGACGTCGTCGTGGCCAACCCGACGCACTTTGCCGTCGCCCTCCGGTACCAGCCGTCGAAAGGTGGCGCCCCACGCGTCGTCGCCAAAGGGGCCGACGGGATGGCCGCCCGGATCCGGGACGAGGCGTCGACCCACGGCGTGCCCGTCGTCGAGGACCCCCCGCTGGCCCGGTACCTCTTCGCCGTCTGCGACGTCGACCAGCAGATCCCCGGCGCCGTCTACGTCGCTGTCGCCCAGGTCATCGCCTTCGTCTATTCGCTGTCGCCGGGCACCCGCGGCATCGGCGTGCACCGGCGCCCGCACTCGCTCGTGCCGACCGTCGACCCGGCCGAGCCGCCGCCGGCCGTGGCCCAGGCCCGGCGGCGCCGGCAGGCGCAGCTCGCCCGACGACAGCCAGCCGCGGCTCCAGATGGCGCCGGCCACCCGGCGAACACCGACCGGGCCGTCGCCGGCGGCCAGGCGCCCGGTGGACAGGCGGCCGGTGGACAGACGCCGGGCGACCAGGCGGTGGTGCGGGCATGACCCGGTGTGTCGGCCGCGGCCGGTCCCGCGTCAGTCGGCGCTGGCCCGGCGGCGGTCACCGTCAGACACGACGGACGCACGACGTCCACTACCGTTGGGGGCCCGTCGGCTCGGCCGGGCCCGGCGGCCGACGCCGCCCGGGACCAGCGCTCGCCCCTCGGGTCGTGGCAGGAGGAGGCTCATGCGGCGCGAAGGGGACCGGCGGCTCATCACCGAGGTGCTGTTGGAGACCCGCGGCCGGACGGAGATGCGCCTCCTCGAGCCCGGTGCCAGCCCGGCCGGCCTGCTCGACTTGCTCCAGCGCCACGCCGTCCCCGGCGATCTCGTCACGCTCGTCCACGTCGGCGACACGTGGACGGCGTCGACGCTCACCCGGGAGTGGCCGTTCGACGAGGCGATGGCCGCCAACCTGCTGGCCGACCGTAGCCCGACGGTCGTGGAGCGGGCCGAGTCCCGCGTCGTCCAGCTCGGGGCGGCCGGGAACCTGGCCGTCGTCAGCGGGGCCAGCGGCAGCCGCCAGCGCTTCCCGAACTGGATCTTCGGCATGACGCGCCGCCCGGCGTCGCTGGTCGTCGGTTGGACGACCCGGGACGGTTCCCCCCGGCTGCTCACGTTCTCGAGAAGCCCGGACTTCCTCGCCGCGGTCGACGGCGGCGACGCACCCGGCGGCGGTCGGGCGGTGGCGCCGGAGGTGCTCGCCCGCCGCGTGCCCAACCGATCCGTCGTCTACCGGTTCCAGCTGGCCCGGCCGCTGGTCCGCCGGTCCCGGAGCGACGATCCCGTCGCCGCCTCGGTCCCGACCCCGGTCGAGGAAGAGGGCGTGGCGCCGTGATCCGACGTCGGTCGCACCGGTCGAGGCATCTCCGACCGCTTGGCGACCGCCCGTCCGGCGACGGGGCCGGTGACCGCCGGGTCGGTGACGCCGAGCGGTCCGGGGCCGCCGACGCGCTGGCCCGGGCCCAGCGAGAGGGGCGGTTCGGGAGCTCCGACCTCTACGAGCAACGGATGGACGAGCTGCCGACGGCCCGTTGCCAGGCCGACCTCGATCGGCTCACCGGCGACCTCGATGACCTCGTGCCGGCGCCGGTCCGACAGGAGGTGCTCGAGGCGGTGGCCCGGGCCCACGCCCGCGGCGTCCTCGACTTCGACGAGTTCGACGTTCGGAGCGACCGGGGCCTCGGTCCGCTCACCTACGCGGCGGCCGAGCGGCTCGTCGGTGACCTCGGCTACGAGGTCACCAGCCGGACCGCGCCGGCGCCGAGCCGGTGGCGCCGCCGGTTCCGGGTCGTCGCGGTGCCGGCCGCGGTCGGTGGCCTCGTCGGCACCGCGTTGGTGGCCGTCCCGGCGGCCGTCGACCTCCCCGGTGATGCCGTGCACTGGTTGCCGCTGGCCGTCGGCACTGGCCTGTTCGCCGCGGTCGGGACGGCGATCGCCGCGGTGGCCTGGAAGGTGCGCCGACCGACCGGGGCTGGCGGCCACCCCGGGGCTGGCGGCCACCCCGGTGCCGGCTGACGGCCGCGGCCCGCTGCTACCATCCCTGGCGATTGCCGGTCGACTGGCGCGACGGGACGCGAGACCCGGGCTCCGTGGGGGCCCGGGAGGGGGCGCCGACTTGGCAGCTCGGAGCAACACGCCATGACGACCTACCTCCTCTCCCAAGAAGGACGGCAGTGCCGTGTCCACGCGGCCTGGTGGACCCCTGACGGCGAGGAGACGACCGGCGTCGTGCTGCTGCCGGACCGGCGGATCGCCTCGCGGTTGGCGACGAGCCTCGGGATACTCTCCGAGGCGATCTGGGGGCAGACCGCCGAGTCGCCCGGTGACCCGCTGCCCGTCCCGCCGGCCATGGCTGCCCTCGTGGCCGGCCGTAACGGATCGGCCACGATGTCGTCGGCCACGGTGCCGGCCGCGGACCCGGGTGGTCGGTCCCGGCCCGATGCCGTTCGCCTCCGGGCACGGATTGCCGACGACGAGGCCCGGACGATCGTCGAGCTGGTGGCCGGGCTCCCGGACGAGACGGTCCTCCGGTTGCGGGAGGAGATCGACAGCGAGCTGACCGCGGCGTCGGCGACGACACCGTCCGACCTCGACGAGACGGACCGCCGCTGGCAGCGCTTCCGTCGCCTCGATCCGGCCGGGTTCCTCGCCCTGTGGGCCAACGACGACCACCCCGATGCGCCGTTCCTGGCGTGGGCCGTCGGGCGGCCGGTGCATGCGGTCGCCGACCGGGAGAGCGGCCTGGTCACCCATTGCGTCGACGTCGGGGAGGGGATCGAGGTCCGGATCACCCCGGACACGGTCGGCGACGATCCGGTCCTGCGCATCGACATGCAGTGCGAGGGCGCGACCCGCGCCTACCTCGACATCGACGACGTCGGCGAGTACGGGCACGCCGGGGCGCTGTTGGCCGAGATCCGCGAGCGACTCACGCCTCACTACCTCGTCGACGCCGTCGTCCGCACCGAGGCGACCTACCAGCCGGCGCCGAGCGAGGACGATCTCGTCGCTTTCGACCACGTCATCCGTCGGTTGAACGCACTGTTGCCGGCCGACGAACCCGGACCGGCCTGACCGCCTGCGGTCCGCCGCCGCCGCCCTCGGTCGTCGCCTGACCCCTAGCGTCGCTCGGGGATGCTGCCCAGCGCGTCGGGGGCCACGCCGTAGCGGTCGTGGCAGCGATCGGAGCAGAAGTAGACCGGCTGGCCGTCGTCGACGGTCCGAGCTGGGGCCTCGGCCTTGCGGACCTGCATCCCGCAGACCGGGTCCCGGGCGTACTGATCGCCGGCCCCGAGCTGCTCGCGATGGCGGTACAGCCAGTAGACGACGGCGAACAGGCCGAGGAAGACGATGTTCAGGTACGTCGTGTAGTTCCACGAGAAGTGCGACGTCGTGATCGCCACCGACCGGTTCGTCGGGACAAGCCCGGCCGCCCGAAAGATGCCCTCGGTGGCCAGCCCGGCCAGTGACATGACGACCCAGAACACCGCCAGCAGGCGCAGGGTCAACCGGATGCCGTAGTAGCGGCGGTAGACGAGGAGGAGGGGGAACGTGATGAGGTCGGCGAAGATGAACGAGACGACGCCGCCGAACGAGATGCCGCCGCCCCACAACGCGGCGGCCAGCGGGACGTTGCCGATCGAGCAGACGAAGCTGATGATCGCGATGAACGGCCCGACGATGACGTTCTCCAGGCTCGTCCAGAAGCCGTGACCGTGGAGGAAGATCGTGTTCCAGAAATGGACCGGCACGAGGACGGCCAGGAACCCGGCCACGACGTAGCCGAGGACCAGCTCGCGCCGGAGCATCGTCAGGTCCGACATCGTGTACGTCGCCGCGTCGGCCCAGGCACCGCGGTCACGGATCCGCGTGCGCCACCCGTGCGGCCGGGCTCGCACTGCTGTCGCGGTGGTCTCCGTGGTCCCCGGGCTCGTGGTGCTCGTGGGCGTCGGACGAGCCGGCGGTCGGCTCGTTCAGTCGCTCTCGGGCCGCCGCCACGCGTCGACCGCCGAGGAACACCCCGCCGAGTAGGACGAGGAGGACGATCATGATCGCCCCGCCGACGAACTCGCTGGCCGCGAACTGCCAGCCCATGAGCACGACGAGGACGATGCCGAGCTCGACGACGAGGTTGGTCGAGGCGAACATGAAGACCATCGCCGTGACGAAGTCGGCTCCCTTGGCGAACAGCGACTTGGCCATCGCCGACGCCGCGTACGAGCACGACGAGGACGCCATGCCATAGGCCGACGCCCGGGCCACCGCCGTCGGCCGGTGATCGCCCAGCGCTCGCCGCATGGCGTCGCGGCTGACGAACGTCTGGACGGCGCCGGACAGGGTGAACCCGAGCACCAGCGGCCAGAGCGTCTGCCAGAACATGAAGAAGCTCTCGCGCAGGCTGCGCCCGATGTCGTCGAGGACGGCGACCGTGGCGAGCATCGTCAAGAGCGAACGAGCCGGGCGATGGCCGCCGACGCTTCGCTGATCTTGACCGACGCCTCGTCGCCGCCGTCGTGCACCGCGTCAGCGACGCAGTGGGCGAGGTGGTCGTCGAGCAGCTGCAGGGCCACCGACTGCAGGGCCTTCGTCACCGCCGCGACCTGTTCGAGCACGTTGATGCAGTACCGGTCCTCGTCGACCATCCGCTGGAGGCCGCGCACCTGGCCTTCGATCCGCCGGAGGCGTCGCTGCACGGCGAGCTTGTGTTCGCTGTAGCCGGGGTCCATGGCGGCCTCCTCTGGTCGATGTTCGATCGAACGGGCGGATACCCCCCAGGAGTATAAAGAACGGCGTGGGTGGAGGGCCACTTCGCCGCCCGGACAGTCGGGGGTGTGAAGGTCTACGACCTCTCGTCGTCGTCGTCGTCGTTGGCGTCGTCCGGGTGATCGGTCGGCGTCGGCGCCGCGCGGCCGTCCGGCGGCGGCCGCGGTAGGTGCTGGCCAGCAGCATGACGATGGCCAGGAGGGGCAGGACCACCGCGCCGACCACCCGATGATCGCGCAGGGCGAAGGCCACGCCGACGATGATCAGCGTGGCCACGAAGAGGTCCGGGGTGTCCCCGACGAGGAACTCCCACCAGAACCGGCCGAAGGCCTTGAGGGCGCCGACGATGGCCGAGGTCATTGGGCCGCCGGCTCCCCGGTCGAGGCCGAGGGCCGACTGCCGGTCGCCGACCGGCTCGGCCGTCTGCCCGCCGACCGGGTCGGCCGTGTGCTCTCGGGCAGCAAGGTGCGCATCCAGGCGACCGCGATCGCCGTCACGCCGGCGAACACCGCGATCAACACGAGGATGGCCAGGTCGCTCCCGGGCCAGTGGACGCCGGCTCCCTCCCCGACCCAGAACAGGCCGAAGCTCGTCAGCATGATCCCGACAACGGTCTTGATGGTGTTCTCGGGCACGGCCGCCAGCTGGCGGGCCACGACCAGTCCGACCACGGCGACCATGACCGCGGCCGCCGCGGCGGCCAGCGCGGCGAGTCCGAGACGATGCTGGCTGGCGCCGAGGCTGACCACGATGAGGACGACCTCGGTCCCCTCCAAGAAGACGCCCTTGAAGGCCACGGCGAAGCCGACCCCGTCCCGCCGACGGGAGCCGGGCTGGCCTGTTCCCCGGCGGAGATCGGCAGTGCCGTCGTGCCGACGGAGATCGGCAGTGCCGTCGGGCCGACGGAGATCGGCCGTGGTCTCGGCGAAGATGGCGTCCTCGTCGTGCTTGGCCTTGTGCCCGCTGGCCCGCAGGATGGCCTTGCGGAGCCAGGACAGGCCGAGGACGAGGAGCAGCGCGCCGACCACCACCCGGAGGGCGTCGAGCGGGACGTAGTGGATGAGGGGGATCCCGACCGCACCGACCAAGGCCCCGAGGACGATCACCGCGGCGGCGGCGCCCTCGAGGGCCGAACGCCATCCTCGGGTGGTCCCGGCGGCCACCACGATGGTGAGGGCCTCGACCATCTCGACGGTGCTGGCCCCGAAGACCGCGAGGAGCAGGACGACGGTCGACGAGGTGCTCACCGCCGCCGTCCGGTTCAGGCCCCGATGACGACCACGGACCGGAGGACCTCGCCGCGCTGCATCCGGGCGAAGGCTTCCTCGACGTCGCCGAGGCCGATCGTCTCGGAGACGAAGCCGTCGAGATCGAGCCGGCCCCGTAGGTAGAGGTCGATCAGGATCGGGAAGTCCCGGGTCGGCAGGCAGTCGCCGTACCAGGAGGACTTGAGCGCGCCGCCCCGGCCGAACAGCTCGATCATCGGCAGCTCGATCGTCATCGACGGATCCGGCACGCCGACCTGGACGAGCGTGCCGGCGAGATCGCGGGCGAAGAAGGCCTGCCGGTACGTCTCGGGCCGGCCGACGGCCTCGATGACGACGTCGGCCCCGTTGCCTCCGGTCAGTCCCCGGATGGCCTCGACCGGGTCGGTGCCGCGGGCATCGACGGTGTGGGTGGCGCCGAACCGGCGGGCCCACTCGAGCTTGCGGTCGTCGACGTCGACGGCGATGACCATCCGGGCGCCGGCGATCACCGCGCCGGCGATGGCCGCGTCGCCGACGCCGCCGCAGCCGATGACGGCCACCGTGTCGCCGGACGACACGCCGCCGGTGTTGACCGCCGCGCCGTAGCCGGCCATGACGCCACAGCCGATGAGCCCGGCCGCCTCCGGCCGGGCGGCCGGGTCGACCTTCACCGCCTGGCCGGCCGCGACGAGCGTCTTTTCGGCGAACGCGCCGATGCCGAGGGCCGGACTGAGTGGCGTCCCGTCTGCCAGCGTCATCGGCTGGGCGGCGTTCGCGCTGTCGAAGCAGTACCACGGCCGGCCGCGGCGACAGGACCGGCAGTGGCCGCACGGTGCCCGCCACGCCAGGACGACGTAGTCGCCGGTCGAGACGTCGGTCACGCCGTCGCCGACGGCCGAGACGACGCCGGCCGCCTCGTGGCCGAGGAGAAACGGGAAGTCGTCGTTGATCGCGCCCTCGCGGTAGTGCAGGTCGGTATGGCAGACCCCGCAGGCGCGGACGTCGACGACGACCTCGCCGGGCCCCGGATCGGGGACGACGATCGGGACGACGGTTACCGGGTCACCCTTCCCGGTGGCGACGACCCCGTTGACGGTGGTTGGCATCGGCGTCCCTCCTGTGGCAGTTCAGCGGCAGCAACCGTATCTACGGGGATCTTCCCGTAGAACTGTACGGCGACTCTCCCGTGCTTTCAGTTCCCAGTCCCGACCGAGGTTCAGCGCCCGGAAGGGGCGGCGGTCTCTGCCGGGCCCGCGGGCAGGCCAAACGCCAGCCGGAAGGCCTCGTCCTCCCGGGCCCGGGCTTCGTGGACCGCGGCGGCGTGCGGCGCCCGCAGCAACCGTTTGATCGTCTGGACCGCGGCCGGCGGGAAGCCGGCGATGCGGCGGGCGAGGGCGACCGTGTCGTCCAGCACGCGGTCGTCGGGGGAGACCTGGACGGCGATGCCGAGCTCGACGGCCTCGTCGGCCGTCACCCAGTCGGCGGCGAGCAGGACCCGGGCCGCGGCCTGCCGGCCCATCAGGACCGGGAACAGATAGCTGCTGGCCGCCTCCGGCGGGACGCCCATCTCGGCGAACGGCACCCGGAGCCGGGCCGACTCGGCGACGAGGACGAGGTCGCAGTGGGCGAGGATCGTGAACCCGAGTCCGATGGCCGGACCGTTGACCGCGGCGAGCAATGGCTTGTCGAGCCGGTCGACCGCGTCGAGCAGTCCCCGGAACCCCTTCTCGATCCCGGCCGGCGCGGTGCCCGCGGCGATCTCGGCCATCTCCTGCAGATCCTGCCCGGCCGTGAACGCGGTGCCGCGGCCGGTCAGGACGACGACGCGGGTGGCCGGATCGGCCGTCGCGTCGGCGACGGCCTCGGTGACCGCCCGGTAGAGCGGGAAGTTGAAGGCATTGCGGACGTCCGGGCGGTCGAAGGCCAGGACCCGTACGCCGTCGTCGTCGCTGACGTCGAGCACCGGTCAGGCCCGCATGATCTGGCCGCCGTCGACGTTGAAGATGTGGCCGGTGATCCACGACGCGTCGTCGGAGAGCAGGAACTGGCACATCCCGACGAGGTCGGCCGGCGTCCCCTGGCGCTTGAGCGCGAGGTTGCCGACGATCTGCTCGATGAAGACGTCCGGTACGACGGTCCGGGCCGCCTCGGTGTCGATCGGGCCCGGCGCGATGGCGTTGACCCGAATGCCCATCCCGCCGAGCTCGTGCGCCAGCTGCTGGGTGAGCGAGTTCACACCGGCCTTGGCCAGGCCGTAGAAGCCGGCGTAGACGTACGCCGCGGTCGACGACTGGTTGACGACCGCCCCGCCGCCCCGCTTACGCATCGACCGGTAGCAGGCCCGGGTGCAGTTGAGCGCGCCGAGCAGGTTGACGGACAGGAACCGCTGGAGGTACTCCCAGTCGACGCTGATCAGCAGGTCGAGCTGCATCGTCCCGAAGATCGCCGCGTTGTTGACGAGGTAGTCGATACCGCCGAGGACGTCGGTCACCGCCGACACCATCGCCGCCGCCGACACCGGGTCGGCCACGTCGAGCTGGTAGGCCATCGCCGTGCCGCCGTCGGCGTTGATGCCGTCGGCCACCGCGGCCGCGCCGTCGGCGTCGATGTCGGCCACGACGACCGCCGCGCCGGCCGCGGCCAGCGCCGCCGCGTACGCCTGGCCGATGCCGCCGGCCGATCCGGTGACCACCGCCACCTTGCCGCTGAAGTCGTACGTCATTGGTCGGCGGCCTCCTTGGCCCGGCGATGGTTGGCGATGGCCCGCTCGGCGGCCGCCTGGGCGCCGGTCGACAGCGGCCAGCCGACGTAGTGCGCGAGGTGGATGACCGCTTCGCGGACCTGCTCCTCGTCCATCTCGCCCCGGTCGAGGGCGGCGCCGAACTGGATGTCCAGCAGCTCGTGCTGGCCCTGGGCGACGATCGCCCCGATGGTGAGCAGCCGCCGCTGGGCGATGTCGAGTCCCGGGCCGGGTCCAGACGGCCGCCGAAGAGGTGGTCGACGGTGACCTCGAGGTAGCCGCCGGTCACGTTGGCCGGGTCGACCGCGAAGCCGTAGACCTCCCGCATCTTCTCGGCGCCCCGGACTCTTGCGCCGTCCGGGGCCAGTGGGTCCTCGCCGGTCATGCCGGCTCCGCCAGCGCCGGGTTTGATTGCGCCGGCTCCGCCAGCGACTTCGTCTGCAGGTACTCCTCGAAACCGGGCACACCCATCTCCCTTCCGATACCGGACTGCTTGTAGCCGCCGAACGGGACGTCGGGGCTGTACCAGATGCCGCCGTTGACGCCGATCGTGCCGGTCCGAATGCGGTTGGCGACGCCGACCGCGCGGTCACGGTCGCCGGACCACACCGACCCGGACAGCCCGTAGGCGGACACGTTGGCGAGGGCGACCGCGTCGTCGTCGCCGTCGTGCGGGATGACGACGAGGACGGGACCGAAGATCTCTTCCTGGGCCACCCGGGCATCGTTCGAGAGCCCGGCGATCAGCGTCGGCTCGACGAAGAAGCCGCGAGCCAGGCCGTCGGGTCGGCCACCGCCGACGACGGTCCGGCCGCCCTCCGCCGCGGCCAGCCGCAGGTACCCCTCGACCCGCTCGCGCTGGCGGTCGCTGATCAGCGGCCCGCAGATCGTGCCCGGGTCGGCCGGGTCGGCGGCCGGCAGCTTGGCGAGCACCTTGGCGGTGACCTCGGTGGCGTCGTCGAGCAGGCGCCGGGGGACGAGCAGCCGGGTCGTGATGGCGCAGCCCTGACCGGCGTGGGTGCAGATGGTGAACGCGGCGGTCGCGCACGCGCCCTTGAGGTCGGCGTCGTCGAGGACGACGAAGGCCGACTTGCCACCGAGCTCGAGGAAGACCCGCTTGACGGTCGCCGACGCGGCCGCCATCACCTGGCGGCCGGTGGCGGTCGAGCCGGTGAAGCTGACCTGGTCGACCCGGGGGTCGGTGGCCAGCGCGGCGCCGATGCGGTGGTCGGACGACGAGACGACGTTGACGACGCCGGCCGGGATGTCCGTCTCCTCGGCGATCAACCGACCGAGGACGGTCGCACACCACGGCGTGTCGGGGGCCGGCTTCAGGACGATCGTGTTGCCGGCGGCGAGGGCCGGCCCGAGCTTGGCCAGGTTGATCTGGTGGGGGACGTTCCACGGCGTGATCGCCCCGACGACGCCGGTCGCCTCGCGACGCACCCACCGGTGGGACGCGATGCCGAGTGGTGCGGCGTCGCCGAGGTCGGTCTCCCAGGCGTAGCCCTCCGCGAGGTCGGCCATCCAACCGAGGGAGGCGACCGGGTCGTCGAGCTGGGCGGAGTACGTGAGCGAGACGGGGGAGCCGGTCTCGGCGACCGTCAGTGCCCGGATCTCCTCCGCGTGGGCGACGAACGCGGTCTGCAGCTGGCGGAGGCAGCCGGACCCGCAGCTCGACGTCGGTCGACCACGCGGTCTCGTCGAACGCCCGCCGGGCCGCGGCGATCGCCGCGTCGAGATCGTCGGCCGTCCCGTCGGCCGCGACGCCGAGGACGTCCTCGGTGGCCGGGTTGATCGTCTCGAAGACCGCCCGGCCACTGGCCGCCCGCAGCTCGCCGTCGATCAGCAGTCGCTTCTCGCCGGTAAGCGTGGTCATGACGGCGACCCCGGCATCGCGCCGCTCGGCGTCTGGCCGACGCCGGCGGTGCGGTCGCTCGGCGTCTGGCCGACGCCGAAGATGGCGTCGCAGTAGTCGTCGGTGAGGCGGGCGACGGGGACGGCGACACCGAGCGAATCGGCGAGCTCGCGGGCGGCTCGGAGATCCTTGTGGGCGAGCCGGGCGGCCGCGCCCATCGGCTCGATCAGCCCGGCATCGGTCGGCACGTCTGGCCGGAGCGGCGCGACGGTCGGCCGGAACATGAGCGTTGCCGCGCCGCCGATCCGTTGGTCGCTGGTCCGAATGGCCCGGGCGAGCAGCGCGAGGTCGATGCCGGCGGCCTCGGCGAGCACCTGGCCCTCGTAGGCCGCGAGCCACGAGCCGTACTGGACGAGGTTGCGGGCCAGCTTGGCCGAAAGGCCGGCACCGAGCGGTCCCATGTGGAGGACGTCGGTGCCGACCGCGTCGAGGACCGGCTGCACCCGTTCGACCGCGGCGGCGTCGCCGCCGACCATGCAGACGAGCTGGCCCTCGGCCGCGGCCGAGGGGCCGCCGCTGACGCCGCAGTCGACGAGCGCCACGCCGGCATCGGCGGCCCGGCCAGCGAGGTCCCGCACGGTCCCGGTAGTGACGGTCGAGACGACGACGATCGCCG
>CAVUYB010000034.1:0-24992 GCA_963745595.1 uncultured Actinomycetota bacterium
AGCGGGAGCGGGACTCGCATCTGCAGCAGCGTCCGTTCGACCCCGAAACCGAGCGCGGCCACCGCGGCGTCGTGGCCGTCGGCGACCGTGAACGCCCAGTAGCGGACCGTCCCGCCGCCGTGCTCGGCGGCGTACGCCAACGCGGCCCGGAGCAGTTCGACCTCGACGCCGTCGTCCGTCCGGGCGTCCGGGTCGACGACGACCTCGACCTCCCAGCTCCCCCGGCCCCGGGCGAGCAGGCCGAACCCGGCGACGGTGTCGGGCGTCAGGCCGGTCAGCAGGGCCCACGACGCGTCGGGCGTCGGGTGGTCGAGCACCCGCTCGGCCTGCTCGCTGATCGGTCGGTGGCGATCGGCCGCGGCGGCCCGGGTGAGCAGGCGGTCGACGCGCCGGCGGTCGGCCGGGCTGAACCGCTCCGGATCGTCCAACGGCTCTATGCGCACCATCGTCGGCAGGCTAACGAACTCCATTAGCCTGCCGGCGATGGCCGGGCCGCGATCACCGAAGGGTCGGGCCGCGGTCGTGCGGGAGCGACTGGCCGACGAGTACCCGGGTAGCGCCAAGGAGCTCTCCGCGCTGCGCTACGAGAACCCGTACGAGCTGCTCGTGGCCACGATCCTCTCGGCCCAGTGCACCGACGCGCGGGTCAACATGGTGACGCCGGACCTCTTCGCCACCTACCCGGACCCGCCGTCGCTGGCCACGGCCGACCTCGAACGGGTCGAGGAGATCATCCGGTCGACCGGGTTCTTCCGGGCCAAGGCGCGCAGCCTGACCGGCATGGCCCAGGGCGTCGTCGAGCGGTTCGGCGGCGTCGTCCCCGAGCCGCTCGACGACCTCGTCACGCTGCCGGGCGTCGGCCGCAAGACGGCGAACGTCGTCCGTAGCGTCGCGTTCGGCCTACCGGGGCTGCCGGTCGACACGCACGTCGGCCGGCTGAGCCGTCGGCTCGGCCTGACGACCGAGGACGACCCGGTCCGTGTCGAGCTCGACCTCAACCGGCTCGTCCCGGCGGCCGAGCGCGGCGCGTTCAGCCTCCGCCTGATCCTGCACGGCCGGAAGGTCTGCACCGCGAGGAAGCCGCACTGCACAGCCTGCCTGCTGGCCGACATCTGCCCGTCCGCGGCCATCCTTGGCCAGCCAAGCCCTGGTCGGCCGGGTCCGAGCTCTGGTCGGCGAAGCCCGAGCCCTGGTCGGCCAAGCCCCAGCCGGCCGGTCGCGACCGGCTCGGGGAGACGCCGGGTCACCCCGGCCTCGGCGGCAGTGGGTGCGAAAAGGGTGCAGAAAAGTTTCTAGAGCGGCCACATTTTCGATATTTTCATCAAAGATCCAGCTCAGCGTGGTCTATCGATGGCGCAATTCTGGGGATGGTGTTGTAAGATGGTTGCAGGAACCGGTTCCCGCCACCTGGTTCCCGTAGAGCGAAGCGCTGGGATCCGCCGCCTGGCCCGCTCGCACGACGGCGCCCTCTACGGGCGCCGTCGTCGCGTCCGGGGTAACACTGAGGGTGCTACCCTCGATCCGTGGTCACGAAGCGCTCGGTCTCCCTGGTCGACGAGGTGGCATCGGCCGTCGAGGCCGCAGCCAAGGAGGACGGCGTCTCCTTCAGTGCGTGGCTGTCCGGTGCGGCCGAGCGGCAGCTCCGCGTCCGCCGGGGCCTCCGGGGCGTCGCCGCCTGGGAGGGTGAGGCCGGACACCTGACGGCCGAAGAGATCGCCGCCGGGGAAGCGCTGCTCGGGCGCCTGCTTTCCGGCGTCTCCGGGATGGCCTCCCGGGTCCGCCGCCGCCAGTGACGCCGCGTGACGGCATCGTCTACGGCGCCGGCGCGCTCCGGGCCGCGGCCCGCGGCGACCGGATGGTCTGGGCGCTCCACCGGGCGGCCCTGGCCAACGGCATCGTGCCGGTCGTGCCGGTCGCCGCGGTGGCCGAGGCGTTCCGGACGGAGGCTCGCGGCGATCGGTTGGAGGCGCTGCTCGCCGGCGTCGAGGTCGAAATGCTGGCGGAGGACGGCGCCCGCCGGGTCGGCGAACTGGCCGCCCGGGCCGACACGACGGATCTCGTCGCCGTCGCGACCGCCGAAGCCGCAGCCCGGCGGCACGCCGCGGTCGTCAGCTCACGGCAGAACGCGCTCCGGGCCGCGGCCGGCCTACTGGGCCACGAGCTGGTCCTTTACGCCGTCTGAGGCCATCCGCCGGCCGGCCGCTCGGGCGGCGGCGGCCATCGCTGGGCCGGTGCCGGGGGCTGTCCGGCGATTGAGAAAATGATGGACGCCTCTTATCAGTAGCTCTATACTGACTGGTACGTGACGGGGCGCTACTGCGCCCGGGTCACGGTGGTCCCGGTCGGCTGTCGCCGAGGCGAGCGTTCAGGCGCATCGACCGGGACCACCGGGCCCATACAGCTCTTCGACCTGGGAGAGCGTCCGCCAAGCTCTGCGAGAGCTTCTGTCGACCGCTGCGAGCTCCTGTTGTTCTGTCGACGTCGGCTTCGGGCCGCCCGTAGCCGACGTCGACGAAATCCGTCGCCGAGAGCTCAGTGCCGGTCGTTGGACAGCCGACTGAGCCGCCGGAGCGCACCGGTGAGCGCCCGCTCGACACCGAACAGCTCGGCCGCGAGCGCCTCGTCGCCGGCATCGCGGCTCTGCTCGGCCAGCGCAGAGACCCGGCGGGTGACCTCGTCGAGGGTCGAGGCGAGGGTGGACAGCTCAGGGCGTGCGGGCATGGTCCGATGATGGCCGATGGCGGCGCCAGTCGCCGCGCCGGGCCGAGGGGAGCTGGTCAACGGCCCAGGTAGCATGACGAGCCCATGCCGCTCACCCGTCTCGACCTTCGCGGCCAGGCCGGCCCGTTCGACGACGTCCTGCCGCGGCCGGGCGACGCCGGGGCGGACGTCCGCGACGCGGTGGCCGGGATCATCGCCGAAGTACGGGCCGGCGGCGACGCCGCGCTCCGCGAGCTGACGGCGCGGTTCGACGGGGCGACGGTCGACGACCTGCGGGTACCGGACGAAGAGATCGGCGCCGCGCTGGCCCGGATCGACGACGACCTGCGGGAGGCGCTGGAGGTCGCGTACCGGCGGATTCACGCGTACCACGCCCAGGAGGGCACGCCGCCGGGCGACGTCGTCGACGGCGGTATCCGGGTCCGCCACGTCGACCGGCCGGTGGAGCGGGCGGGGTGCTACGCGCCGGGCGGCCGGGCCCGGTACCCGTCGACGGTGCTCATGTCCGCGGCGCCGGCGCGGGTGGCCGGGGTGCCGCAGATCGTCCTCTGCGTCCCGCCGGCGGCGGACGGTCGGATCGACGATGCGACGCTGGCCGCGGCCGCGGTGGCCGGCGTGGACGAGGTCTACCGGGTCGGCGGCGCACAGGCGGTGGCCGCGATGGCGTACGGCACCGAGTCGATCCGGCCGGTCGATGTCGTCGTCGGCCCGGGCAACGTGTACGTGGCGGAGGCGAAGCGCCAGGTGGCGGGGGTTGTCGGCGTGGCGTCGGCGTTCGCCGGGCCGTCCGAGGTCGTCGTCGTCGCCGGCCCGTCGACGCCGGCCGAACTGGCGGCGATCGACCTCGTCGTCCAGGCCGAGCACGGCCCGGACGGCCTGGCCTGGCTGGTGACGTGGTCGGAGGAGAAGGCCGACGAGGTGACCGAACGGGTGGCGGCGCTGGTGGCCGCGTCGCCGCGCCGGGCCGACCTGGAGGCGACGCTGGCCAAGGGTGGCTACGCGTGTCTCGTCGACGGGCCGGAGGCGGCGCTGGCGGTGGCGAACGTCGTCGCGCCGGAGCACCTCGAGCTGCTGTGCGACGGGGCCGAGGAGCTGGTGCCGCTGGTCCGGGCGGCCGGGGCGGTGTTCTGCGGCCTCTGGTCACCGGCCAGCCTCGGCGACTACATCGCGGGGCCGAACCACGTCCTGCCGACGAACCGGACGGCGCGGTTCGCGTCCGCTCTGCGGGCCGACGATTTCCGCCGGCACATCCACGTCGTCACCGCGTCTCGCGACGCCCTGGACACGCTCGGGCGGCACGTCGTCACGCTGGCCGAGACCGAGGGGCTCGCCGCCCACGCCGAGTCGATCAGGATGCGCCAATGACCGGGTGGGCGCGATCGAGCGCGCCACCGTCGCTCCGGCCCGACCTGGCCGCGCTGTCCGGCTACCACTCGCCGCAGGTGCCGGCGGAGGTGCGGCTGAACACGAACGAGTCGCCGTTCCCGCCACCGGAGAGCTGGCGCGAGGATGTCGGCGCGGCGCTCGAGCGGATCGATTTCAACCGGTACCCGGACCGCCACGTGACCGAGCTCCGCCGGCAGCTGGCGGCCGCGTACGGCGTCGACGCGGCGGAGCTGTTCTGCGCGAACGGGTCCGACGAGATCCTCCAGTGCCTGCTGCTGGCGTTCGGCGGTCCAGGCCGGCGGGCGCTCGTCTTCGAGCCGACGTACAAGCTGCACGGCCAGATCGCCCGGGTCACCGGCACGGAGGTCGTCGTGGCCGAGCGGGAGGCCGACTTCACGATCGACCCGGCCGTCGCCCGGCGGGCGATCGACGAGTGGCGACCGGAGATCGTCTTCCTGTGCTCGCCGAACAACCCGACCGGTCGGGCGGAGCCGCTGGACCTCGTCCGCGAGGTCGTCGAGGCCGCGCCGGGGCTGGTCGTCGTCGACGAGGCGTACGGCCAGTTCTCGCCGCGCTCCGCACTCGATCTGCGGGCGGCGGCCGGTCTCGACGGCCGCGGCCTGGCGATCGTGCGGACGTTCTCGAAGACGTGGGCGATGGCCGCATCGCGGCTCGGCTACGTCATCGCCGATCCGGCGGTGATCGCCGGCTGTGAGGCGGTCGTGCTGCCGTACCACCTCTCCGCGCCGACGCAGGTGTCGGGCATCGTCGCCCTCCGCTACCGGGCGGAGATGGAGGCGCGGGTCGCCATCGTGGCGGAAGAGCGGGGCCGGGTGGCGGCCGCGCTGGCCGATCTGCCGGTCGACAGCTGGCCGTCGGACGCCAACTTCGTCCTCTTCCGGCCGCGCCGACTGGAGGCCAAGGAGGTCTGGCAGGCGTTGCTCGACCGCGGCGTCCTCATCCGGGACTGCTCCGGCTGGGACCACCTCGAGGGGTGCCTGCGGGTCACGGTCGGCACGCCGAAGGAGAACGACCGGTTCTTGCGTGCGCTGGAGGAGGCCCTGGCATGACGGACGACGTGCAGGAACGGAAGGCGACGCGCCGGCGGGCGACGAAGGAGACGACGATCGCGGTGACCCTCGACGTCGACGGCACCGGGACGGTGTCGGTCTCGACGGGCCTGCCGTTCTTCGACCACATGGTCGAGCAGCTCGGCCGGCACGGCGGCTTCGACCTGTCCGTCGAGGCGACCGGCGACCTGCACGTCGACGCGCACCACACGGTCGAGGACGTCGGCATCGTCGTCGGGCAGTGCCTGGCCGAGGCGCTCGGCGACAAGGCCGGCGTGCGACGGTTCGCGTCGCTGTCGCTGCCGTTGGACGAGGCGCTCGTCGACGTGGCCCTCGACCTGTCCGGCCGGCCGTACCTGGCGTACGACGTGCCGTTCGCGCCGGACACCGCCGGCCTCGGCTCGCCGCCGTTCGACCCGCAGCTGGCGGAGGAGTTCTGGCGGGCGTTCGCGACGGCGGCCGCGCTGACGCTGCACGTGCGGATGCGAGAGGGCAAGAACACGCACCACATCGTCGAGGCGAGCTTCAAGGGCGTCGCCCGGGCGCTCCGGGACGCGGTCCGCGTGGAGGGTGTCGGGATCCCGTCGACGAAGGGCGCGCTGTAACCGGGATGATCGCGGTCCTCGACTACGGCATCGGCAACCTCCGGTCGGCCGAGAAGGCGCTGCAGCACGTCGGTGCGGCGGCTCGCCTCGTCGACGATCCGGACGACGTCGCCGGCGCGGCCGGCGTCGTGCTACCCGGCGTCGGCGCGTTCGGTCCGTGCGCGGCCGCGCTCGACGCGTCGGGGTTGGCCGGCCCGGCCCGGGCGGCGATCGACGCGGGCGTGCCGTTTCTCGGCATCTGCGTCGGCTTCCAGCTCCTCTACGAGCGGTCGGACGAGAGCCCCGGCGCCCGCGGTCTCGGCGTCTTCGCCGGCACCGTCCGGGCGCTGCCGGCCGGCGTGAAGCGACCGCAGATGCAGTGGAACCGGCTCGACCGGGTCGCGGCGGCAGTCGACGGCGCTGGGGGTGGCGGCCCGCCAGCCGGGTCGGCGCTCTTCGCCGGCCTGGACGGCGACGCGTGGATGTACTTCGTCCACTCGTACGCGCCAGAGATCGGTCCGGAGACGGTGGCGACGTGCGACTACGGCGGGCCGGTGGCGGCCGCGGCCGAGCGGGGCCACGTCTGGGGCGTCCAGTTCCACCCGGAGAAGTCCGGCCGGACGGGCTTGGCGCTGCTCGGCAACTTCGTCGCCCGTTGCGCGGTGGCGCCACCGGCCGGCTCGGCGACCCCCTCCTCGACTGCCCGGTGATGGACCTTTTCCCGGCGATCGACCTGCGCGACGGGGCGCGGTCCGGCTGGTCCAGGGCGACTTCGACCGGCAGTCGGACTACGGCGACCCGCTGGCGCTCGCCCGCTCGTTCGTCGAACAGGGCGCCCGCTGGCTCCACGTCGTCGATCTCGACGGCGCCCGGACGGGGGAGCCGGTCAACCGGCCGACGGTGACGGCGATCGCCGCCGCGGCCCACGCGGCCGGCGTGCGGGTGCAGACCGGCGGCGGGGTCCGGACGGCGGCGGACGTCGACGAGCTGCTGGCCGCCGGCGTCGACCGCGTCGTCCTCGGTACGGCGGCACTGGCGGACCCGGCGCTCGCGGTCGCGCTGGCCCGCCGTCATCCCGGCGCGGTCGCGGTCGGGCTCGACTACCGACGGCGCGACGACGGCCAGCTGGAGGCGGCGTCGCGCGGCTGGCTGGAGGGCTCGGGCCGGACGGTCGACGAGGTGCTCGCCGCGCTCGACGGGGCGCCGCTCGGCGCGGTCGTCGTCACCGCGATCGAGCGCGACGGCACGCTGGCCGGGCCGGACGTCGACGGGCTGTCGCGGGTCCTGCGGTCGACCGCGTTGCCGGTGGTGGCGTCCGGTGGCGTCGGGCAGGCGGACGACCTGCGATCGCTGGCCGCGTTGACGGTGGCTGTTGCCGCCGAAGACGGGCCGCGACGGCTGACCGGGGCGATCGTCGGCAAGGCGCTGGTCGACGGGCGGGTGACGATGGAGGAGGCTCTGGCGGCATGCGTACCGTCCGGGTGATCCCGTGCCTCGACGTCGCCGGCGGGCGCGTCGTCAAGGGCGTCCAGTTCGTCGACCTCGTCGACGCCGGTGACCCGGTCGAGCTGGCCGCGCGGTACGACGCGGAGGGCGCGGACGAGCTCGTCTTCCTCGACATCACCGCGTCGTCGGACGACCGGGCGACGATGGTGTCGGTCGTCGCCCGGACGGCCGAGGAGGTGTTCATCCCGCTGACCGTCGGCGGCGGCGTCCGGACGGCGGAGGACGGGCGGCGGCTGTTGCGGGCCGGCGCGGACAAGGTCGGCGTCAACACGGCCGCGCTCGACCGGCCGGCACTGGTGGCGGAGCTGGCCGCGGAGTTCGGCGCCCAGTGCGTCGTCGTCGCGGTCGACGCCCGGGCCCGGCCGGACGGGACCGGCTGGGACGTCTACACCCACGGCGGGCGCCGGGAGACGGGCGTCGACGCGGTGGCCTGGGCCGAACGGGCCGCTGGGCTCGGCGCGGGGGAGATCCTGCTGACGTCGATGGACCGCGACGGCACGAGGGACGGCTTCGACGTCGAGCTGACGAGGGCGGTCGTCGACGCGGTCGACGTCCCGGTCGTCGCGTCCGGCGGCGTCGGGACGCTCGACCACCTGGTCGAGGGGGCGACGATCGGCGAGGCCGACGCGGTCCTGGCCGCGTCGATCTTCCACCGGCGCGAGCACACGGTCGCCGAGGCCAAGGCGTACCTGGCCGCGCACGGTGTGCCGGTCCGGCCGCCCGATAAGCCCGCCTGACGGCGCCCACCGATACGGTACGGTGCGAGAGTGGGATCGAACGAGTCGTCACCGGCCGGTGAGCCCAAGCAGCCGATCACCGTCCTCTTCGACCGCGTCCTCGTCCAGGTCACCCAGGCGGACGGTGAGCGGCGGTCGCGGGCGGGCATCCTGATCCCGGCGACCGCGCAGGTCTCTCGCCGGCTGACGTGGGCGGACACGGTGGCGGTCGGCCCGCACGTCCGGGCGATCAAGCCGGGGGACAAGGTGCTGTTCAACCCAGAGGACCGGTTCGAGGTCGAGGTCCAGGGCGAGGAGTACGTCATCCTGCGCGAGCGCGACGTCCACGCGTTGGCGTCCGAACGGATGGACGGGGGGACGGGGCTCTACCTATGACCACGGACACCTTTCCCGCCGGGGTCCCGCTGGTGGAGGTCGACGAGGCACTGCTGACGGCGGTGAAGTTCGACGACCGCGGCCTCGTCGTGGCGGTCGTCCAGGACGCGGCCGGCGGCGACGTGCTGACGGTGGCGTACATGAACGAGGCGTCGCTGCGCCGGACGCTGTCGACCGGGCGGACGTGGTTCTGGAGCCGGAGCCGGCAGGAGTTCTGGTGCAAGGGCGAGACGTCCGGCGACCGGCAGTACGTCCGGGAGGTCCGCGTCGACTGCGACGGCGACGCGCTCGTCGTCCTCGTCGACCAGCACGGTGACGGGGCGTGCCACACGAAGGAGTGGTCGTGCTTCTACCGGACGCTCGGCCGGGGACCGGGAGTGCCGGCGGCCACCGGCCCGACCCCGGAAGGGTGACCGAGGTCGCGACGTCCGGGCTGCGCCTCCGCCCGAGCCCGGCCGAGTTCGCCGACCTGGCGGCCGAGCACCGCATCGTCCCGGTGTGGGGGGAGATCGTCGCCGACACGCTGACGCCGGTGGCCGCGTTCGCCAACGTCGTCGGCGACGGACCGGGCTTCCTGCTCGAGTCGGTCGAGGGCGGCGAGCGGTGGGGCCGGTACTCGTTCGTCGGCCGGGCACCGCTGGCCGAGCTGGTCGCCCGGGGCCGGGACGTGACGGCGACCGGCCGGCTGCCGGTGCCGACCGGTGACGGCCGGGGCATCCTGGCCGCGCTGGAAGCGGTGCTCGCGACGTTCCAGTCGCCCACGCTGCCCGGCCTGCCGCCGCTCCACGGTGGCGTCGTCGGCTACCTCGGGTACGACGTCGTCCGCGAGGTCGAGACGCTGCCGGACGTACCGCCGGACGACCTCGGCCACCCGGACGCCGCGCTGGTCGTCATCGGCCAGCTGGCGGCGTTCGACCACTGGCGCCAGCGGCTCGTCCTGGTCGACAACGTCGTCGTCGACGACGGTTGGTCGCCGGCCGAGCTCGACGCGGCGTACCGGGCGGCCGGCGAGCGGCTGGAGCAGCTGGCCGTGGACTGCTGCCGCGGCGTGCCGTCCGGCCCGGTGGCCGTGCTCGACCCGGCGCCGGGACCGGCCGAGCGGTCGCGGACGATGTCGAGCGCGGCGTACGAGGCCGCGGTGGCGGTGGCGAAGGAGCACATCGAGGCCGGCGACGTCTTCCAGGTCGTCCTCTCGCAGCGGTTCGACCTCACGCTCGACACCGACCCGTTCGAGGTCTACCGGGCGCTGCGACTGCTCAACCCGAGCCCGTACCTCTACTTCCTGCGCTTCCCGGAGGTGACGGTCGTCGGGTCGTCGCCGGAGCCGATGGTCCGGCTGCGCGACGGCGTCGTCGTCTCCCGGCCCATCGCCGGTTCGCGGCCGCGCGGCGCGACCGACGAAGAGGACCGGCGGCTGGCCGGCGAGCTCTCGGAGGACCCGAAGGAGGTGGCCGAGCACGTCATGCTCGTGGACCTCGCTCGCAACGACGTCGGCCGGGTCGTGACGTTCGGCTCGGAGCACGTGGAGGAGCTGATGACGGTCGAGCGGTACAGCCACATCATGCACCTGACGTCGCAGGTGACCGGCCAGCTGGCCGACGGCCGTGGCCCGATCGACGTGCTCCGGGCGACGCTGCCGGCGGGCACGTTGTCGGGCGCGCCGAAGGTCCGGGCGATGGAGATCATCGACGACCTCGAGCCGACGAAACGGGGCATCTACGGCGGCG
The DNA here is from genome assembly GCA_963745595.1 of uncultured Actinomycetota bacterium. GTDB lineage: Bacteria > Actinomycetota > Acidimicrobiia > Acidimicrobiales > RAAP-2 > DASZUK01. The sequence continues at coordinate 10,107 of CAVUYB010000034.1, forward strand.
TCGTCGGCTACCTCGACTTCTCCGGGAACCTCGACACGGCGATCGCCATCCGGACGATGGTCGTCAGTCCGGACGGTCGGGCGTCGGTCCAGGCCGGGGCCGGCATCGTCGCCGACAGCGACCCGGTGAAAGAGGACGAGGAGTGTGGGCACAAGGCGGCCGCGCTGCTCGCCGCGGTCGCCGCAGCCCGCCGGATGGCGGCCGCCCGTCGGGCGACGGAGCGGTGAGCGGCGACGACTACCGGTCGCTGCGGGACGGCCTCGGTGCGTACCGGCTCCGCCGTGACGTCCTGGCGGTCACCGGCCCGGACGCCGCGGCGTACCTCCAAGGCCAGTGCAGCCAGGATCTCGACGGGCTGGCCGTCGGCTCGGCGGTCGACAGTCTCGTGCTGGAGCCCGACGGCAAGCTGACCGCGCTCGTCCGGGTCACCCGGACGGCGGACGACGCGTTCGTCGTCGACGTCGACGGCGGCTTCGGTGACGCCGTGGCGGCCCGGCTGGCCCGGTTCAAACTGCGCTCGAAGCTGACGATCGAGTCGCTCGACTGGCCGGCGGTCGCCCTCCGGGGGCCCCGGGTGGCGGAGGCCCCGCCGGTTGTCGGGGGCGAACTGCTCGGGTTGCCGTTCGCCTGGAACGGGGTCGCCGGGTTGGACCTGCTCGGCCCCGATGCCGAGACCGTCGTGACCGGTCTCGACGGGCTCCGGTGGTGCGGCGACGAGGCGTGGAAAGCCCTGCGGATCGAGGCGGGCATCCCGACGATGGGCCGCGAGCTCGACGGCCGGACGATCGCCGCGGAGGCCGGACTGGTCGAGCGGACGGTCAGCTTCACGAAGGGCTGCTACACCGGCCAGGAGCTCGTCGCCCGGCTCGACGCCCGCGGCAACCGGGTGGCCCGCCGACTGTGCGGGATCGTGCTGGACGCCCCGGCGACCGAGCCCGGCGGGCTGGTCGGGGCGGACCTGACCGTGGCCGACGGCGACGGCAAGGTGGTCGGCGCGGTGACGTCGGCGGCCTGGTGCCCCGGGGTCGGTGCGGTCGCCGGGCTGGCGTACGTGCACCGGTCGGTCGACCACGGCACCGCGGTCGCCGCCGGTGATCCGTCGGTGGTCGGCCGGGTGGCGCCGTTGCCTCTGGCCTGACGGGGCTCGCCGCTACGCTGGGACGACCATGTCGACGTACCTGACGGAGATCGTCGCCGCCCACCGGAAGGCCGCGGCGGCGGACGATCGTGATGTCCGCGGGCTGCGGTTGGCCGCGGCCGACATGCCGCCGGCCCGGGGGTTCGCCGCCGCGCTGGCGACCGCGGCGACGGGCGGGGTGGCCGTCATCGCCGAGGTCAAGCGCCGATCGCCGTCGAAGGGCCCGCTCGCGCCGGACCTCGACCCGGTCGACGTCGCCACCGCCTACGCGGCCGGCGGCGCGACGTGCCTGTCCGTCCTGACCGATCGCGACTACTTCGGCGGCTCGCCGACCGACCTGCTCGCGGCCCGGTCGGCCGCCGGGCTGCCGGTGCTGCGCAAGGACTTCACCGTGACCGTCGCCGACGTCTACGACGCCCGGCTGATGGGGGCCGACGCGGTCCTGCTGATCGTCGCTGCGCTGAGCGACCGCGAGCTGGCCGACTTCGCGGCCGCCGCGGCCGAGGTCGGCCTCGACGCGCTCGTCGAGGTGCACGACGAGCCGGAGCTCGACCGGGCGCTGGCCGCCGGCGCGACGCTCGTCGGCGTCAACCAGCGTGACCTGGCGACGTTCTCGGTCGACGGTGAGCGGGCCGAACGGCTGGTCGCGGCCATCCCGGCCGACGTCGTCGCGGTGGCCGAATCGGGCATCGGCGGCCCGGAGGACGCGGCCCGGCTGGCGGGCGCCGGCTACCAGGCGGTGCTCGTCGGCGAGACGCTCGTCCGGGCGGACGACCGGGCGGCCGCGGTCGCCGCGCTGGCCGGGCATCCGGTGGCCCGACGGGTCGGCGCCGGGCGATGAGGTTCGTCAAGATCTGCGGCATCACGTCGGAGGCCGACGCCCTGCTCGCCGTCGGCCTCGGGGCGGACGCGCTCGGCTTCATCTTCGCCCCGTCGCCCCGGCAGATCTCGCCGGCCGCGGTCGGCGACATCGTCAAGCGGCTGCCCCACGGCGTCCTGACCGTCGGCGTCTTCCGGGACGACGCGCCGAGACGGGTCGTCGAGATCGCCAACCAGATCGGCCTCGGCGCGGTCCAGCTGCACGGCCACGAGACCGCCGAGGACACCCGGTGGGTGCGCGAGCGGGTGTCGTGCACGATCAAGGCGTTCCCGGCCGGCGACCGGACGATCGACCGGTTCGACGAGTTCGGCGCCGACTACCTGCTGATCGACGGCCCGAGCCCCGGCTCCGGCGAGGTCTTCGACTGGCGGCTCGGTGAGGGCGTCGTCGACCCGAACCGGCTGATCGTCTCGGGCGGGCTGCGACCGGACAACGTCGCCGACGCCATCTCGCACCTGCACCCGTTCGGCGTCGACGTCGCCACCGGGGTCGAGGCCGCGCCCGGCCGGAAGGACCCGCAGAAGCTGCGCGAGTTCGTCGCCAACGCCCGCCGGGCCGCGGCCGAGGTGGCGGCCGAGCACCCGCCCGATCCCGACGACGCGGCCGGTGCCAGCGTCGCGACCGGCGGCCGGCCGGCCGGGGGGCAGGAGGTCGCGCCGGGCGACGCGCCGTACGACTGGATGGACGGATGACGCCGGAGCCCGGGCCGCCCGTTGCCGGGTCGGTGATGGGGGAGCCGGGAGCGGACGGCCGGTTCGGTGAGTTCGGCGGCCGGTTCGTGCCGGAGTCGCTCGTGCCGGCGTGCCTGGAGCTCGAGCGGGCGTTCGCCGACGCCTGGGCCGACCCCGCCTACCGGACCGAGCTGGCCGAGACGCTCCGTGACTACGGCGGCCGCCCGACGCCGGTCACTGAGTGCCGGCGGCTCTCCGAGCAGCTCGGCGTCCGCCTGTTGCTGAAACGAGAGGACCTCGCGCACACCGGGTCGCACAAGATCAACAACGTCGTCGGCCAGGCGCTGCTGACGAAGCGAATGGGCAAGAGCCGGATGGTCGCGGAGACCGGCGCCGGCCAGCACGGCGTCGCCACCGCCACCGCGGCCGCACTGTTCGGGCTCGACTGCACCGTCTACATGGGCGAGGTCGACACGCAACGCCAGGCGCTCAACGTCTTCCGCATGGAGCTGCTCGGCGCGGCGGTCCGCCCGGTCCGCTCCGGCAGCCGGACGCTCAAGGACGCGGTCAACGAGGCGATGCGCGACTGGGTCGCGACCGTCGACGACACCCACTACTGCCTCGGCTCGGTGATGGGACCGCACCCGTTCCCGTTCATGGTGCGCGAGCTCCAGCGGATCGTTGGCGACGAGGCCCGCGAGCAGTGCCGCGTCGTGCTCGACGGGCGGGACCCCGACGTCGTCGTCGCTTGCGTCGGCGGCGGCTCGAACGCCGCGGGCACGTTCGCCGGCTTCGTCGACACCACGGCGCGGCTCGTCGGTGTCGAGGCGGCCGGCGGCGCGGCGATCGGCAGTGGCATCCCCGGCGTCCTCCACGGCATGCGGTCGCAGCTCCTCCAGGACGAGGCCGGCCAGATCCTCGAGGCGCACTCGATCTCCGCCGGGCTCGACTACCCCGGTATCGGGCCCGAGCACGCGCACCTGGCGGCGATCGGCCGGGCCGACTACGAGCAGGCCGACGACGAAGAGGTGCTCCGGGCGTTCAAGCTGCTCGCGGTGACCGAGGGGATCATCCCCGCGCTCGAGTCCGCCCACGCTGTCGCCTGGGTCGTCCGGGAGGCCCGCGGCGAGGCGCTGCCGGCCGGGTCGACCGTGCTCGTCACGCTGTCCGGCCGCGGCGACAAGGACGTCGCCCAGGTCCGCGACCTGTTGGGCCACTGATGGGTATCGAGAAGGGGCTGCGGGCGGCGCGCGATGGCGGGCGGAAGCTCCTCGTGCCGTACGTGATGGGCGGGATGACCGACGACTGGATCGAGGTCGTCCAGGCCGTCGTGGCCGCTGGAGCCGACGCGGTCGAGGTTGGCATCCCGTTCTCGGACCCGATGATGGACGGCCCGGTCATCCAGGAGGCGTCGGTCCTGGCTCTCGGGCGCGGGACGACGCCACAGGCGGTGATCGACGGCGTCGCGGCCGCGCAGATCGGCGTGCCGGTGGCGGTGATGACGTACTACAACCTCGTCTACCGGGCCGGCCACCGGCGGATGGCCCGGTCGCTGGCCGAGGCCGGCATCGGCGGGGCGATCGTCCCGGACCTCTCACTGGAGGAGGTCGGTCCGTGGGCGGCCGAGGCCGACGACGCGGGCGTCGACACCGTGCTGCTCGTCGCGCCGTCGACGCCGGACGACCGGGTGGCGGCTATCTGCCAACGGGCAAGGGGCTTCGTTTACGCGGTCGCCCGGATGGGTGTGACGGGGGAGCGGGCCGACGCGGCGTCGGCGGCGTCGCGCGTCGTCGATGCGGTGCGCCGTCAGACCGACACGCCGGTCCTCGTCGGGGTGGGCGTGTCCACCCCCGAACAGGCGGCCGAGACGTGCCGGGTGGCCGACGGCGTGATCGTCGGGTCCGCGCTCGTCCGTCGACTGGTCGAAGGCGGTGGCCCCGAGGCCGCGGCGACGTTCGTCGGCGAGCTGCGGGCGGCCGTCGACTCGGTCAGCTGAGCGTCTCGATCGGGCACCGCGGGCCGGGCGCCCCGGCCAGTCGTCGGTCGAGCGTCACCAGCGACGTCTCCAGCAGTTCGGCCAGAGCGACATACGCCGCGTCGTAGGCGGTGACGGTGTGGCGGAGCTCCCAGGACCGCTCGGCCAGAGGTTCGTAGGGCCACAGAGCCATCGGCATGGTCAACAGCTCCGCGTGGGCGAGCGCAGCCGCTGAGCCGTCGATCAGCCCGGACAAGGCAAGACGACGGAGGGCGTTGGCGGCTTCAAAGAGGACGAGATGCGGTGCGGCCACGTGGTTCCCACTGATGGCGGCCGTCACCCAGGAGCCCGCCGGACCATTATCGGTGACGAAGGCGACGAGCGCCGAGCTGTCAACGACGATCGGCGTCACGGGCGGCCAGGATGGAGTCCACGTCCAGAACGGTCCCGGTCTGCCGGACCCGCGCCCGGGCCCGGGCGATGACCTCTTCCATCGTCGGACGACTGGCCAGGTCGACGAGCTGTCCGAGGAGGTACTCCTGAAGTGAACGCCCGCTCCTCGCCGCTCGGGCGGCGAGCTCGTCTCGGACATCTTCGGGGACGTTGCGTACGGTCACGGCGACTGGCATGCCTGCAATATAGCTGCACTGCTGGTATGTCAACTGCAAACTGAATGAACGAGTCACGGGACCAGACGCCGATACGGCGCCCTCTTGACAGACGTCGAGGTCGGTACGTCGCACCAATGCCCCGGCGAGACGGTAGTCAGTCCCTCCGGCTGTTTGGCTCGACGTTGCCGCTCCGGTGCTCCCAGATCGCAACATCCAGTGAGCGGGCTGGAATGCCGAGCTTGGCCGCGGTGCGGACGATGACATCGACGACGTCATCGTCGGAGAGCGATCGTCCGAGACATGCCTCGGTATAGGCGTGCGTGTGCGTATCGGGCTTGGCGGTGTCTACCTCGCACCGCATGAGAATCCACTGGTAAGTAGCGAAGCCGAGCCCCTTGACTCGATTCGCGAAGTCTCGATTGAAGTCAGCAGATTTTGCCCATTCCACGAGGCTCGGTTGGTCGATCACTCCGATGGACTCGAAATAGTTGGTGAGACCGCGCAGGTTGGACGCCCTCGTCCAGTGGTTGTTCCCCCAAAGATACTGTGCGAGCTCGATGTTCCCGGCCTTGTCGTCCAGAAATTGCGCCATAGCGTCCTTGAGGGTTTGGAAATCATGAACCTTCTCTCGGCAATTGGCTCGGTAGTAGGCGAGTGCCTTGTTGACCGTGGCGACCTTCATCATGAGGTCCAGGACTGCCAGAAAAAGATTGACTACGTAGTCGTCGTATACGTCGTGCTGACGGTCCATCGGAAGTGATTCTGCACAGCTCTGTAGTCGTTCGACATCCTGGTCATAGATCATGGGAAACGATACTCGGATAGGGACGTCCCGTGCACCGCTATCAGGTAGTTGTGGCCCATGGCGGGTTTGCATTCGCGATCCATCGCGTCTGGTAGCAAGGACCCGGTCCTCAATGCAGCTACGGTCTAGCTATGACCACAGACGAGAGACTTCCCTTGGACGACGATCTTGAGCTCGTCCTCGCCACGCTCGAGGAGTGGGGTTTTAAGGGCGCGCGAGAACCGGAATCCGAAGAGCTGGAAATTCAGGAGCCGATCATCGCTTCGGCGTTCTTCCTAGCGCCCCTCATTGTGCTGGTGCCGGGACTTCTCAAGGGCTGGAGCAAGTTCTGCGAGAAGCTGGGAGACGAACTCGGGAAAGCGGCCGGACAGGGAATCGTCTCGGTCATCAAGGGACGGAACACGTCGTTTCGGGATGAGAATGACGGATTCACGGTCACATTCGGATCTGAGCCATCGGATGAAGCGATCGAATCCCTCAAGAAATTCACTCCGGCACCTGGCACGACCTGGCGCTGGAATCAACACGCTCGAAAGTGGGTCCAGGCCAGATGAGGGTCTATCAGAAGCCAAGAAGCCCGTAGGGCGAGCGCGTACTGGGTGTGGAGGTTCGTCTCAGGCCATCACAGGCCAAGCGGCCTCCTGGGCGGGGTCAGGCGGTCGGCGGCACCACGATCAGGCAGCCGTTGTGGCCGCCGAAGCCGAACGAGTTCGACAGGACCGGTCCGGGCTCCCACGGCCGGGCATCGCCCTGGACGACGTCGAGGTGGATCTCGGGGTCGAGCTGCTCGCAGCCGTAGGTCGGCGGCAGCAGCCGGCGGTCGATCGTCAGCACGGACGCGACGGCCTCGATGGCGCCGGCCGCGGCGAGACCGTGCCCGGTGACACCCTTGGTCGACGTGACGACGGGGCCGGGCTCGCCGAAGACCTTGTTGATCGCCCGCGACTCGGCAAAGTCGTTGAGCGGCGTCGACGTGCCGTGGGCGTTGATGTGGACGATCGCGGACGGTTCGAGCTGGGCGTCGAAGAGCGCCTGCTCCATGCAGGCAACCGCGCCGGAGCCGTCGGGCGCGGGGGCGACGATGTCGTGGGCGTCGGCGGTGCTGCCGGCGCCGGCGATCTCCGCGTAGATGTGGGCGCCGCGGGCGACGGCGAGGTCCCACCGTTCGAGCACGAGCGCACCGGCGCCCTCGGTCATGACGAAGCCGTCACGGCGGACGTCGAACGGCCGGGAGTCGCCGGACGTCGACAGCGCGGTCATGTTGGCGAACGCGGCGACCGCGACGGGGTGGAACGCGGCCTCGGCGCCGCCACCGATGGCGACGTCGCAGCGGCCGCTGGCGACGAGCCGAGCGGCGTTGGCGACCGCGTGGGTGCCGGCCGCGCAGGCGGTGACGACGTTCTCGGACGGGCCACGCCAGCCGGCCCGCATCGAGATCCGGGCCGGCCCGGCGTTGGCCATCATCATCGGCACGAGGAACGGCGAGACGCGCCGCGCGCCGCGCTCGTTGTAGACGGTGACCTGCTCCGCCAGGGTGTCGAAACCGCCGACGCCGGTGGCGAAGATGACGCCGGCACGGGCCGGATCGACGTCGAGGTCACCGGCGTCGGCCAGCGCGATCTCGGCCGCGCCGACGCTGAACTGCGCGAACCGGTCGACCCGGCGGACCTCCTTCGGGCCGAAGTACTCGGTCGGGTCGAAGTCGGTGACGCGACGTTCGCCGGTGATCGTCGGGCGCGTCAGTCCGTCCCACAGGGCGTCGACGCCGACGCCGCAGCAGGTGACGGCGCCGAGGCCGGTGACGGCGACACGGTAGCCACGGACGGGGCCGTCGGGCCCGACGCCGATCAGCATCAGAGCTTGGCGTAGATCAGGTCGAAGGCCTGTCCGGCGGTCTCGATGTCCTCGAGCTCGGTCTCCTCGACGGTGATGTCGAAGGCCTCCTCGAGCGCCATGACGAGCTCGACGAGGTCGAGGCTGTCGGCGTCGAGGTCTTCCGCGAACCGGGCCTCCTTGGTGACCTTCTCCGCGGGGACCTGCAATACCTCTACGGCGCACTCGCGGAACTTCTCGAACGCTGCGTCGCTGTCCACTTGATCTGCTCCTTGCTCTCTCGTCGTCTACCTACATGCCCATGCCGAGGCCGCCGTCGACCGGCAGAACGGCTCCGGTGATGTACCCGGCGCCGTCCGAGGCCAAGAAGCCGACGGCTTCGGCCACTTCGCCGGCCGTCGCCGCCCGCCCCAACGGGACCATGCCCTGGAGCTGCTCGGACCGTTCGTCGCCCAGCGCCGCGATCATATCGGTGGCGACGACCCCCGGAGCGACCACGTTCACGGTGATCTGCCGGCTCGCCACCTCACGGGCGAGGGCGCGGGCCATGCCGACGAGGCCGGCCTTCGACGCCGCGTAGTTCGCCTGGCCGGGCAGGCCGACGAACGCGCCGACGGACGAGATGAAGATGATCCGGCCACGGTGGAGCCGGAGCATCTTGGCGATGGCCCGCTTCGTCACCCGGTACGAGCCGGTGAGGTTCGTCTCGATGACGTCGTGCCAGGCGTCCTCGCTCATGCGCAGGACGAGCGTGTCGCGGGTGATGCCGGCGTTGGCGACGAGGACCTCGACGGGTCCCCACGCGGCCTCGATGGCGTCGTACGCCGCGGTGACCTGGTCGAGCTCGGTGACGTCGCAGCGGACGGGGAGGAAGCGGTCGGCGAGCCCGGCGACGGCTTCCGGCGAGTCGCCCGCCGCGCCGTCCGGCAGGACCGGCGGGGTATCGCCCCGGTAGGTGATGGCGACGCGGTCGCCGTCGCGGAGGAACCAGGCCGCACAGGCCGCGCCGATGCCGCGGGCGCCGCCGGTGACGAGGACGACCCGGGAACGCAGCTGGTCGTCGGTCGCGTCGGCCGCGGTCACCGCCCGTCCCCGGGAACCCGCAACCAGAGCAACGGCTGGCCCTCCTGGACGCGCTCGCCGGCGACGGACAGCCAGCGGACGACCTGGCCGGCGAACGGCGTGCGGACCTCGGCGACGCCGACCCGCCCGACGAGGTCGCCGACGCCGACCGCGCTGAGCGCGTTACCGTCGCCGGTGCCCGGCAAGAGACCGGTCCCCGGCGCGGTCAGCGACGCCTCCGGGGCGAAGATGCCCGACGACGGGCTGACGACGACGCGCTCGGACATGTAGAGATGCTCGCCCTGATGCGCGTGCGGCTCGGCCCGCCACGCCTCTGGCCCGGCACTGGCGACCGCGTCCATCAGCGTGTCGAGATCGTCCGGTTTCGAGACCGAAAGGGCGGTCAGCTCCGGCACGACGCGGCGGGCCAACCCGGAGAGGACGCCGCCGGGACCGAGCTCGACGAGCGTCGTCGCGCCGAGGCCGTTCAGCGTCTCGAGCGTCTGGCGCCAGCGGACCGGGCTGCAGAGCTGGGCGGACAGCAGGCCTGGCCACTCCGTCGGGTCGTTGTGGACGCGGGCGTCGACGTTGGCGACGACCGGCACCTCCGGTGCGAGGAAGATCGCGTCGCCGAGCGCCTTGCGGAGGGCGGAGCGCGCCGCGGCCATCAGCGGCGTGTGGAACGCCCCGGAGACCGGGATGGCCATCACCTTGCGGGCGCCCATCTCCCGGGCGATCACCGAGACCGTCGCTACCGCGTCGGACGTCCCGGCGATGACGACTTGGCCGGGCGCGTTGTAGTTGGCGACCCACGCGTCGCCCTCCGCCCGCTGGCACGCGGCTTCGGCGTCGTCGTCGGAGATGCCGAGGAGCGCGGCCATCGTTCCCGGTGCGTCCTCGCCGGCCCGGGCCATCGCGTCGCCGCGGGCGACGACGAGGTGGATGCCGTCGGCGAACGACAGCGCGCCGCTGGCGACGAGCGCGGTGTACTCGCCGAGGCTGTGGCCGGCACAGGCCGCGGGAGCCAGGCCGAGCCGCTCGACCGCGTCGAGCACGACGAGGCTCTGGACGAACGTCGCCAGTTGGGCGTTCGCGGTGGGCGTCAGCTCCTCCATCGGCGCGTCGAGCAGGAGCTGCTCGAGGTCCCGGCCGGCCGCGGTCGACGCTTCGGTCACGACCTCCCAGGACGGGTGGTCGACCCACGCCTGGCCCATGCCCGACCGCTGTGACCCCTGTCCGGGAAACGTGAACACCAACACGACGCCCCAGTGTGTCACGGGCCCGCGATTACTGCGAGGTCATCGCACCACCAGTAGGAACGAATGGCCAGCGGCGGCCGATGCACCGGCACGGACCAGGGACGACGTCGGTACTACCGGAAGGTTCTCCGGCCACCGACGACGGGCCGACGGCCGCCGAATTGGCGCCCGATCGGCCGTCAGCGGTGGGACGCGCCGCTGTCGCGACCGTCCGCTACAGGATCCGCTGGTTGCGGCCGATCATGTGTTACATAGTGAAACCAGTGAGTGTCGTGGCGGGCGCTCACACGCCCCGTCCGCTTGGCGCGGAACTGGTGGACCGCGGGTTGGTGAGCGAAGAAGATGTCGACTGGGCGCTGGCTCGCCAGCGCGAGACCGGGTCGATGCTGGGCAGCATCCTCGTGGCGGCCGGGATGGTGCGGCGGATCGACCTCTACCGCGTGCTGTCCGAGATGTGGGGCTGCTCGTTCGTCGACCTCACCGACGACCCGATCGACCCGGCGCTGCTGAAGGACGTCGACCCCCGCCGGCTGGTCGCGGAGCTGTGGTTCCCCGTCCGCGTCGAGCCGGACGGCCGGATCGTCGTCGCCACCGCGCTCCGCCCGACGCCGGAACGGTTGCGAACGATCGGAGCGATCCTCGGCGCACCGGTCGTCCCGGCCGCAACGAGCGAGTGGGACATCCGCCGGGCCGTCGGCCGGTACTTCGCCGACGAGATGCTCGAGGAGGCCGCCCTCGGCCTGTGGCGCCGCGACCGCGACCGCTCCGCGTACCAGGTGCTCAACCGGTCGCAGCGGATCGGCATCGTCGTGATCCTGGCCGGGCTCGTCGTCGCGCTCGTCCTGGCGCCGATCGGCACCGCGGTCGTCCTCTCGGCCACCGCCGGCGTCGGCTTCCTCGTCTCGGTCGTCTTCAAGTTCGTCACGTGCATGGTCGGCTCGCGCTACGAAGCCGTCGACTCGGTCACGCCGGAGGAGATCGCCGCGCTCGACGACACCGAGCTGCCGCTCTACACGATCCTCGTGCCGGTGTACCACGAGGCCAACGTCGTCGGCCTGCTCATGGACAACCTCGGCCGGCTCGACTACCCGAAGGAGAAGCTCGAGATCTTCCTCCTCCTCGAAGCCGACGACGACGAGACCCGCCAGGCCGCCACGGCCGCCCACCCGCCGGAGACCGTCACGTTCGTCACCGTCCCGCCCGGCCACCCGCAGACGAAGCCGAAGGCGTGCAACGTCGGGCTCTACCTCGCCCGCGGCGAGTTCCTCGTCATCTACGACGCCGAGGACCGGCCGGACCCCCAGCAGCTGAAGGCCGCGGTCGTCGCGTTCCGCCGGAGCGACGAGCACAGCGTCTGCGTACAGGCCGCACTGAACTACTTCAACGCCGAGGAGAACGCGCTCACCCGGCTCTTCACGCTCGAGTACTCGTTCTGGTTCGACTACATGCTGCCCGGTCTCGAAGCGATGCACCTGCCGATCCCGCTCGGCGGCACGTCGAACCACTTCCGCACCCAGGCCCTCCGACAGCTCGGCGGCTGGGACCCGTTCAACGTCACCGAGGACGCCGACCTCGGCATCCGGTCGGCCGCCCTCGGCCAGACCGTCGGTGTCATCGGCTCGACGACGTACGAGGAGGCGAATCGGGCGTACGGCAACTTCGTCCGGCAGCGCTCGCGGTGGGTCAAGGGTTACCTGATGACGACGCTCGTGCATCTCCGCCACCCGATCGAGCTCGTCCGCCGGCTCGGGCTCTTCAAGTCGTTCGGCTTCGCCCTGCTCGTCGGCGGGACGCCGATCGCCTTCCTCCTACTGCCACCCCTCTATATCCTCTTCATCGTCTCGCTCGTCTTCAGCCCGGCGACGCTGAGCAAGATCTTCCCCGGCCCCGTCCTGTGGATGGGACTGGCGTCGTTCATCATCGGCAACGCGCTCATGATCTACGTGTCGCTCATGGGCGTCTTCAAACGCGGCCGGTACCGGATGGCCGTCTGGGCGTTGGCCAACCCGCTCTACTGGCTGCTCCATTCGGTCGCGTCGTACAAGGCGCTCTGGCAGCTGATCGTCAAGCCGCACTACTGGGAGAAGACCGTCCATGGCCTCACTGGCGACGATCCTCGAAGTACCGACCTTCCGTAACTGGCGCCGCGAGCGCTGGCCGGCCCGCGGTATCGACCGCTGGATCCTCCGGCTCGCCCTGGCCGTCCCGTTCGTCGTCGTTGGCGCGCTCGCCGCGGCCCACGGCGTGCCCGCGCCGGCCAACTCGTTCCTCTACCACCAGGGCACGCTCGTCCACTGGGGCTCGCGCCAGCTCAACTGGATGGCGTACGCCTACCCGCCGCTGCCGGTCGGGGTGGCCGCGGTCGTGCGCAGCCCGACCGCGCTCGGCGTCGTCGGCGGCCTCTTCGCCGGCATCGCCGTCCAGATCAGCCTGGAGCGGCTCGTCCTGCGGTCGTACCGGCTACCGGCGGCCGGCCTCTTCGTCGCCGCGGTCGTCGGGACGCCGATCTTCTGGTACGTCGCCACCCAGGACTTCGCGGCGTTCCTCTCGCTCGTCCTGCTGTCGATCGCCCTGACCGGGCTGCTCGACTTCGTCTTCAACCAGTCGACCGAGAGCGGCTTCATCGCCGGGCTCTCGTTCGGCGCGGCCACCCTCTGCGACCCGGCCGCCGGCATCATCGCCCTGACCGCCGGGCTGGCCGCCCTGCTCATGGGCCGCCACCGGCCGCACCAGCCGGCCCGGAACCGGGCGACGTTGCTCGTCGTCCTCTTCCCGACGCTCGCCGGCATGGCCGGGTGGGTGTTCCTCGAATGGCGGTTCACCGGGTCGTGGTCGGCCAGCCTCACCTACGCCTATCCCGGGATCGGCCAGTTCCCCGGCGGCGTGCTCCATGCGTTGGGCCAGGCCGTTCGGACAGCGGCCATCGACGCCGCCCGCACGCCGCTCCTGCTCGTCTCGGCCATCGTCCTCGTCCGCCGCCGACCGCGATCCGCCCTCGCCGCTCTGCTGCCGGTGCTGACGATCGTCGTCATCCGCTGGATCGGCGTCCCGTTCAGCTGGCAGGAGGCGCTCGTCCTGCTCGGTCTGCTGTCGCTGACCGCCATGCCGGAGCGCCCGTCACGGGGCGAGTGGATCGCTCTCGGCCTGGCCGGCGCGGCCCAGTTTTCCCTGGCCATCGGCCTGTCGATCGAGCCGGGCACCGTCAACACCTGGTTGACGTCGCTCGGGTGATCGTCGGCCGGATCATGGCCGGAAGGATCCCCCGCTCCGGCCCGGCGACCGTCCAGAATGACCCGATGCGGCCTGTTTTCGATTTCGACCCCGATCCTCGTGCCCGGCTCGTCCTGACCGTCGCCGCCAGCCCGTACCTGCTGGCGACGTGGGGCCGGTTCCGGGCCGGCCAACTGCGGCCGGTCGAGCTCGTCGACGTCTCCCGCCCGGCCGAACGGGAGCGGTCCGCCGCTTGAGCGTTCAGCGGCGGTCGAGGCTCGGGTAGGCGACCTCCTCGAGCACTAGGTGGATGCCCGCGGCCACCGGGATGGCGATGAGCGCACCGATGAGGCCGAGGAGAACGCCGCCGATCAGCGTGGCGATGATCGTGAGCCCCGGCGAGATGCGGACCGTGTGCCGCATCACCCGGGGCGTCAGTAGGTAGTCCTCGAAGAACCGGTACCCGATGTAGAACGCCAACGTGCCGATGGCCACCGGCAGGCTGACGGTCAGGGCGACCAGCGACACGACGATGCCGGCGATGGTCGACCCGACGAGAGGGATCAGGTCGAGCAGGGCCACCAGGAGGGCCAGGAGCAGCGGGTACGGCACACCGAAGATCGTCAGCCACACCCAGGTGCCGAACCCGGCGACGATGGACGTCAACAGGTTGCCGAGGACGAAGCCGCCGACTCGGGACGTGACCTCGTCACTGATCGCCGCCACCCGCATCCGCCGGGACGCCGGCATCAACCGCAGCCAGAACACGCGGACCGCCGGCAGGATGGCCAGGAAGTAGATCGTCAGCACGCAGACGACCACGACCGCGCTGACGGCCGACAGGACGATCTTGCCGGCCCCGACGACGCCGCCGGCCACCGTGGACGGGCTGATCGTCTTCGACAACTTGCTCGAGGTCAGCTGGCTCTGCAGGTGGAACTGCTTGACGAGATGGCCGAGCCATCCCTGACCGTCGTCCACCTGCCGTCGCCATTTCGGGAAGTTGACCTGCAGCTCGTGCACCTCGCGGCTCACTGGCCCGATGGCCGCGGCTACGACGGCCCCGACGAACGCCACGACGACCAGCAGGACGACGACGACGGCCGCCCAGCGGGCAAACCCGCGGTTGGTCAGCCACACCACCGCCGGGTTCAGACCCATGGCGAGGAAGAGGGAGACCCCGATCAGCTCCAGGATCGACCCGATGTCGGCCAGCGTCCGGAAGAGGAGATAGGCGACGATGACCCCGACCGCGCCGGTCAGCCCGATGGTGAACGGGTTGCGCTGGTTGAGCGGCTTGCCCGGCTTGCCGAGCACCTTCTCTTCCGCCACCTGCTCGGTCGTCGGGACGCCGGCGTGGGCGAAGTCCGGTGAACCACGTTTTCGGCCGCCCGCTGCCCGGTAGCGACTCCGTTTCCCTTGGATGGCACGGCCTGGCTCTA
>CAVUYB010000035.1:0-18371 GCA_963745595.1 uncultured Actinomycetota bacterium
TATGCCGGCCACCTGCTCGCGTTCTGCCGGTCGATCGTCCGGAATCACGCGGACGCCGACGACTGTCTGCAGGACGTCTTCGTCGTCGCCGCCACCCGGCTCGACGGGCTGCGCCAACCGGACCGGCTACGCAGCTGGCTGTTCGCGGTGGCCCGCCACACCTGCCTGGCTCGGATCGAACGGGACGGCCGCGTTCTCCCGACCGACGACGTCACCATCGACCCCGGTCCGGACGCCGACCCGGCCGCCCGGGGCGCGCTCGACGCCGACCTGGCGGCGATGGTGGACGACGCGATGGGCGGCTTGGCGCCCCGGGACCGGCTCGTGCTCGACCTGGCCGACCGCCAGGGGCTCTCGACCGACGAGGTCGCCGGCGCGCTGGGGATGGCCGCGCCCAGCGCGCACAAGGTTCTCGTCCGGGCCCGGGCGACCGCCCGCCGCTCGCTCGGCGTCGCGCTCGTCGCCCGTTCCGGGCGGGGGGACTGCCCCGAATTGGCCGCGGTCCTCGGCGAGTGGGACGGGACGCTGACGCCGCTCCTGCGCAAACGGGTCAGCCGTCACATCGAACACTGCGCCGCCTGCGCGTCCGAGGAGCAGCGACTGGCGGCGCCCGGAGCCCTGCTCGGCGCGGGCGCTGTCGTCGCCGTCCCGGTCGGGTTGCGGGCCGGCATCCTGCGGACCGCCGGCCGCACCCTCGGGCATCCGACCGGGACGGGCGCGGGCGCGGGTGGCCGCGGTGTCGCGGCTGTCGGGGGGCGTCCCGGTCACTCGACGGCGGGCCACTCGACGGCCGGCGACCCGTCGGTGGGGCCGGTACCGGGGAGCGCCACCTCGGCCGGTTCGACGCCCGGAGGTCCGACGGCCGACGACGGCTGGGTCGCCGGATGGCCGCCGCCGTACGACGGGTTCGGCACCGGCCGGACCAGACGGCGGGTGGCTGGTGCCGTCGGGGTCGCGGCGGTCGTGATCGCCGCGGTCGTTCTCGGCGCGGTCCAGCCGTGGTCCGGCGGGGCGTCCATCGCCCATCAGGCCACCGTCAGCCACCGCTCGGCACCGCCGTCATCGGGAACGTCGACGACGACGTCGTCGACTATGCCGCCGCCGACCGCCGCTCCGACCTCGGCGCCGCCGCCGGCCTCGGCGCCGGGCACCCCGACGTCCATCGCGCCGAAGGCCCGGCGGGTTACGGGCAGCGCCCCGCCGGCGGCGTCGTCGACCTCGACGCCAGCCGCGGGGTCGGCCACGACGGCCCTGTCGTCGTCGACGACCGTCCCGGCCGTCACCACACCGCCGTCGACGACCGTGCCGTCGACGATCGCGTCGTCGCCGACGACGTCACCCCCAGCCACGACCACGTCGACGACCACGGCGCCGGCCACGACGACCACGACGACGGTCCCGGTGATCCAGTAACCAGCGCGTTCAGCGACCCCGTGGACCGACGGCCGGCGCGGTGTACCAGAGGTCGGCGTCGTCCGCCGGCGGCAGTCGGACCAGTTCCGCCAAGGTGGCCTCGCTACTCGTGTCCAGCAGGTCGCCCGGTTGCGCCGGTTCGGCGGCGAGGGCCGATCGAACGGACCGCTCGGCCCGGGCGGTGAAAGCCGGCTGACGGTAGCGCGCCGCCAAGCCGAGCACGTTCTCGGCCCAGACGACGTCGAACCCGGGGTTCCCGTAGGTGTGGTGGGCCGCGAAGTACGTCATCGACCGGTCGGCCAGGACCACCGCCGCCTGTAGCGAGTACCTCGACGGGTCCGCCGCCGACAGCGCGGCCATTGCGCCGACCACGATGCCCTGGGTGTACGTGTACGTGGTCCGGTCCACCGTCTGGTGGCTCCCGGCCCCGTCGACGTGGTCGTCGTAGAGGCCGTTGGTCGGGTCCGCCAGATGCTTCTGCAGCCAGGCCATGTCCCGTTCGCTCCACCGCAGGTACCGGTCCTGACCGGTCCGCCGGTACAGCTCGACCCCCAACAGGACGGCCGGGGCGTTCGACACCACCGCCCGTTCCTGCCCACCAGCGCCGGACTCCTCCCAGTACACGCCGCCGTCGGCCCGATCCCAGTCGGCGACGGCCAGGTCGAACACCGCCTCGGCCCGCGCCAGCCGCGCCGGTGTCGGTGTCGGTGTCCGAGATTCGTCGGCCATGATCGCCAAGCCCATCCAGAGGCTGTCGTCCACCCGCGGCAGGTCGCTGTCGATGTGGAACGGCCGCGGTCCCTGGTCGAACGCGGCGGCCAAGTCGGCGCGGGGATGGTCCCAGTAGTTGGCGTCGACGGCGGCGATGGTGGAGGAGAAGTCGACGGCGCATCCGCCCGGACTGCCCAGAAGCGACTCGACGTAGAGCTGGCCCAGCGCGGCGTACGTCGGCCAGATGCTGGCGTACAGCCCGAAACCGGTGTTCTTGAACAGGTGGTTGCCCACGCCGAAGTAGGCCTCGAGGCCGGCGCAGGTGTCCGAGCGTGGGTCGGCAGCGAACGGGTCGACGCGGGTGGCAGCCACCGACGCGTCAGACGCCAACAGGTCCGTGGTCAGCGCGGCCTGGGCGTGGCCCGGCACTCCCGGAACCGACAGCACCGCGACCACCAGCACGACGACGAGCAGCACGAGCAGTCCGGCACCCCATCGTCGTCGCCTGCCGACCATCGCCCCGATTCTCGCCGCCGGCGGACCTCGACCGGCGGTCGCCCACGGTTCGTTGCGCCACTTTGCTCCCGACGCCTCGGCTCGAGGCCCCAACGGGGCCGCCGGGCTATCGCTCGGAGAGACGCCGGTCGTAGTCGTCGGCGAGCGCTCGGAGCGCGGCCGACCCGTCGCCGCCGAAACAGGAGCCGTGCATGACGGCAAGGGTCGTCGGCTCGAGATCGGCCAGTCGCCGGATGGTGGGACCGGTGTCCGGCGTCAGGCAGCTGGCGCCGAAGACGTCCTCCGCCTGGGCGGCCGCGCCGACGATGTCCTCGGTCGTGATCGCTGGCCCGGCGCCGAGCTGGGTGAAGAGGTCGCCGCAGAGCAGCGTGTTCGTCGTCTCCTCGTAGAGGACCCGGGCCTCCCAACCGTGGGGGACGTGCGGGGTGTCGATGTGCCGGACCCGGTGCGCGCCGAGCTCGATGACCTCGCCGTCGGCCAGCGGGCGGGGCGGCCGGTCGGCCAGGTCGTTCAACGACACCAGGCAGCCGAGGGCCCCGTGGGCGACCTCGGCCTGCGGTGCCGCGGCGAGCAGTTCGTTCATCGCGCCGCACTCGTCCGCTTCGACGTGGCCGAAGGTGATCCAGCGCAGTCGGTCGAGCGGGGTGACCGTGGCGACGGCCTCGGCGACGAGCGGGAAGGTCGCCCGGAGGCCGGTGTGGAAGAGCAGGGGCTCCTCGTCGTCGATCAGGTACTGGTTGAAGGTGAAGCCGGTCGGGCCGACGTCGGGGACGAAGGTCGAGAACCGGTAGATGCGTTCGGCGATCTCGTTGATCTGAGTCTCCACGTCATGCTCCTTCGTGGGTCGGGGTGGTCGGGGTGGTCGGGGTGGTCGGGGTGGTCGGGGTGGTCGGGGTGGTCGAGATCAGAGGGGGAGGGGGTGGCGGAGGATCCCGGTGCCGGGCCCACGTTCGGCCAGGATCCGGCAGAACTCGACGGCGTCCAGGTCAACGTGCTCGCCGCCGGCGCCGGCTCGGAACTGGCCTCCGGCCGGGCCACCGAGGGTGAGCGTGAACGGCTCACCATGCGTGCTCGCCCACTCGACGACGATGTCGGCCACGATCCTGGCGTCGTGGTCGGGATCGACGTCGACCGGCTTGGCCGTTGCCCGAGCCAGGTCGATGCGGTGCATCCACACGTCACGGGTGAAGCCGACGTCGAAGAGGTAGGAGAGCGGTTGCCGGCCGACCGGAGCCGGGAGGTTGAGCAGGGGAAGCCGGCCGACGGGACGCGGGAGCCGCGTGCGGGCGCGCAGCGCCCTGGCAGCCGCGGCGTCCCACTCGGCGATCAGTTGCTCGGTGCTGATGCCCGTTCGCTCGCGAACCTGGAGCTCGTTCATCCCGTCCCACCAGAACTGGCCGCCGATCTCGGCGACGAGTGGGCGACCCTTGATCACCTGACGGACGAACTCGCGGG
This sequence comes from uncultured Actinomycetota bacterium, assembly GCA_963745595.1. Classification (GTDB taxonomy): domain Bacteria; phylum Actinomycetota; class Acidimicrobiia; order Acidimicrobiales; family RAAP-2; genus DASZUK01. The sequence continues at coordinate 4,096 of CAVUYB010000035.1, forward strand.
GTGAGGCCTGGCCGGCGGCGGACCCCACCACGTGGCCGGCCAGCGCCCGCACGTCCCAGAGCGCGCAATCAGTGGGCTTAGCCCAGTCGTCGGGCTCGAAGCTCCGCAGCAAGGCCGTGAACTTGTCGTTCTCCACGGCGGCGATCCGCATCGCCTCGTCATGGGTGATCCTCGGGACGTCGGCCACGTCGTGGACGGTTGTCTGACGCTGACTCATCGTCGTGCTCCTTCTCGGGTGCGGTCCTTTGGGGTACTGACCTTTTGGATGCGGCCCTTTGGGGTGCGGCTCGGCTGGATGCGGCTGGGCTGGCGTCGGTCCACGTCGGCCAGGAACATGTCCACGGCCCGTCCGGCGAGGCGCACCCAGCGATCGCCCCCGGGGTCGTTCGCCACCTGCTGATGGGCGAGGCCGCTCACGAGGGCACTGAAGATGTCGACGTCGGACGGATCGGATCCCCCCGCCGCGGTGAGCCGTTGCCGGGCGATCTCGTAGAACTCGACGGCGAGCGCGTAGGACGCCGGAGACGGCTCGAAACCGGGGATCGTCCGTTGGAAGAGCAGCTGGTGGCGCACCACGTCTTCGGTCGAGAACCGCACGAGGGCCTCGGTGAGCTCGATGAGCGCGTCGCGGGGGTCGTCGCTCGGGGCGAGCGACCGGACCAGCTCGAGGAGCTGCCGGTTGCCGTCGGCGAACATCTGGTCGTAGAGGTCGAGCTTCGAGTCGAAGTAGGCATAGAGCGACGGCTGTCGCAGATCGACGCGGTCCGCGAGGTCCCGCAGTGAGATGGCCGCGAGGCCGTCTCGATGCGCCAACGTCCATGCCTCGGCCAAGATCGTCGCCCGCTTGACCTCCCGCCGTCGCCCCCGCCGGTCTATCTGGTCCGCTTCCGTCGCCGCCACCGGGACTCCTCGTATATCTATGAGTGATCGATTATCTATCGCTCATAGTTACACTCGGATGGAGCGTCGTCAAGGCCTTTGGCGCCAAGTTCGCGCCAGGGCGTCCAGCGTGTCGACCAGTCAGCTCGCCTTCACGTACTCCCGGAGCGCTCGGCGGATGACTTCGGACACGCTGATCCCGTCCTCAGTTGCCCGCAGGAGGAGGTCTCGCTTCAGCTCCGGGTCCAGCCGTACCGATTCGACCGACGACGGCGCCGAACCCATGGCTGGTCGACCGCCCCGTCGGCGGAGCAGCTCGTCGACGTCGTAGCCTCGCTCTGCCTCGTCGGCCATTGCTTCGATCATCTCGTCGGTGATCGGCGTACCGTCCGCTTTCGTTCCGTGGGTCTTCGGTGGCATCACGAGCCTCCGGGGAGTAGCCGTCGATATTGGGCGGTCATGGTCATAGCGTGGATCACCGCCGGACCTTGGGGCCGGTCGAGGATGACGAGCTCCAAGGTTGAGGCCGAGAAGCACTTCCTAACAGGGGCTTGGTTTAGGTTCGTTGACGCCGAGAGGAACGAGATGGCCCGTTTCAGCAAGGGCGACGTCGTCTTCGTTCAGACCGCGGCCAGCAGGCCGGGCCCGGCGATCGCGTAAGAGTCGCCGGTGCACGACCGCCAACCCCGGCGAGTGCAAGAGCATCGTTGGTCGTGATGGTCGGGCTGCCCGGATTTGAACCGGGGACCTCTGCGTCCCGAACGCAGCGCGCTAACCAAACTGCGCCACAGCCCGCCGCCGGAACCACTGGCTCCAGCGAAGGGGTTCAGCCTAGCCGCGACGTCGGGGGCCGCCCGAAGGCGCATCGGCTGCCTCGCCGGGCCCATCAGCGGCTCGATCGCCGCCGCCGGTACCGCTGGCCGGGGCCGTCCCGTTGGTCGACGGTGTCTCCCCGGCCTCGACCGGCCGGCGGATGACGACCTTGACGATCCGCCGCTTGTCCATCTCCTGGATCCGCAGGTCCCAGCCGTCGAGGACGAACGACTCGCCGTCCTCGGGGATGTGGCCGAGGCAGTCGAGGACGAAGCCGGCGAGCGTCACGTAGTCGCCGTCGGGGATCTCGATACCGAGCCGCTCGCGGACGTCGTCGACGCTCGCTCGCCCGTCGACCAGCCAGCGGGCGTTGTCGACGCGGACGACCGCTGGCTCGTCGTCGACCGGGTCGAACTCGTCGTGCAGATCGCCGACGATCGGTTCCAGTAGGTCCTTGACGGTGAGGACGCCGGCGACGCCGCCGTACTCGTCGACGACGACCGCGAACCCGCGCCGCTGCCGTCGCATCTCGACGAGCGCTTCGAGGATGCGACGGGACTCGGGGATCACGTACGGCTGCCGGAGCCGCCGCGAGATCTCGAGCGGCGACGGCTGCCCGGACGGTTCAGCCGATGCGCCGTCGCTGTCGCTGTCGCCGACCGACGCGGGGGCGCCCGTCGACCGGCGCGATCGGGACCGGAACAGGTCGTTCACGAAGAGGATGCCGACGAGATCGTCGAGGTCGTCGTTGACGACCGGGAAGCAGCTGTGGCCGGACTCCCGGACAGCCTGGGCAACGTCGTCGGCGGTGACCGGGATCGTCAGCGCGGCGACGTCGGCCCGGGGGGTCATGACTTCGCGGACGTCCATGTCCCGTAGGTCGGCCAGCGCCTCGGTGATCAGCCGCTCCTGCTCGCCGGCGGCCGAGCTCTCGTACGCCTCGTCGGCCAGCGTCGTTTCCCGGGCGTCATGGTCCGCTCGGTGCCACCAGCGGCGCTGGACGGGTGGTTGACCTGGTGGAGGCCGGTTCGAGCGGCTCCCGGGCACGGCGATCCTCCGGTCAGGTGTCGCTTCCGGCCCCGGTCAGCGTCGGCGCACCGCCGACCAGCACCGGTACCGGCTGGTACGCGTCGTCGGCATACGTCCCGCCGTCGAGCAGCGCGGCCGCCGCCCGTCGGAGCCGAAGCGGGTCGAGCGGCTTGACGAGCCAGCCCTCCGCCCCCGACCGCCGGGCCAGGAAGACATCCGGCCGCCGGTCGAGGAGCATCAGGACCGGCACATGGCGGATGTCGAGGTACGACTCGTCGAGCCGCAGCTCGAGGCAGACGGCCATGCCGCCCATGTTGCCCATCTGCATGTCGACGACGACGAGGTCCGGCGGGTCGGCCAGGACGGCCTCGACGACCTCCGGCCCGGACGCCACCTGGACGACCTGGAGATCGGGCCCCTCGGTCACCGACGCCACCTCGTGGCGGACGGTCGGGGCGTCGCTGGCGACCAGGATGGTGCGCACCGCCCGACTCTACCCGACGCGTCTCTCGTTACCCCAAGGCGCTCGCCGAAGCCGCTACCCGAAGAGGTGGTCGGCGACGATGCCCAGCTGGGTGAGGTCGTGGACGTCGCTCCCGAGCATCGGCACCGGCCGGACCGGTGCCGGCGCGACCCGCTCGGCGAGCGTGCGGTAGACGGCCTCGTCGCGGTCGGCCATCCCGTCGAGCTCGTCGAGGTTGGCGACGATCGCCGCCAGATCGCTGCCCGGCGGCGGCGTCGGGATCGACAGTCCGTCACGGCCGAACCGGGGGTGGACGCGGTTGGCGACCAGGCCGGCCGGGACGATGGCCGTCTCGGCCAACTTGCCGGCAAAGAACTCGGCTTCGGCGACCGCGTCCGGTCGGGGCGACGTGACGAGGACGTAGGCCGTCGCCGGGTCGGCGAGGAGGGCTCGGACGGCCTTGGCCCGGTCGCGGAACCCTTCCTCCATCCCGCTGAACGCCTGGAAGAACGTCACTGCGTCGTCCACGATCTCGGCCCCCGCCACCTTCGAGATCGTCCGCAGCAGCGCTCGGGTGGCTACGCTCACCGCCCGCAGTCCGGCCCGGGTGGGCAGGAGCAGCGCCCGGAACAGTCGGTTCTCCAGGAAGTGCGTCAGCCGCCGCGGGGCGTCGAGGAGGTCGAGGGCGTTGCGAGTCGGCGGGGTGTCGACGACGACGATGTCGTAGTCGCCGCTCTCCGTCAGCTCGTAGAGCTTCTCCATCGCCATGTACTCCTGCGTGCCCGAGAGCGCGCCGGCCAGGTTCTGGTACAGCCGGTTGGCCTGGATCGTCGTCGCCTGTTCCGCGGTCCGCGCGTAGCGGCGGACGAGGTCGTCGAACGTCCCCTTCGTGTCGAGCATGACGGCGTACAGCTCGCCCGACCAGTCGCCGTCGACCGGCGCCGGCGTGTTCGGCAACGAATCGACGCCGAGCGCGTCGGCCAGCCGGCGGGCCGGGTCGACCGTCACGACGCATGCCCGTCGTCCCGATCGCGCGGCCTGCAGCGCGAACGTCGCGGCGACCGTCGTCTTCCCGACGCCGCCCGGGCCGCAGCAGACGACGACCCGGCCAGCGGCCGCGACTGACGTCAGGCTGCCGGCCGGACCGGGAGCAACCGGACCGGGAGCAGCCGGACCGGGTGCCGATGCGCCGGTGGTCTCAGGTGCCGTCGGACCGGTCATCGGCCCTCCGGCTCCGCCGCCAGCCGCTGAACGCCGTCGGCCAGGGCCCGGGAGAGCACGCCGATCTCGTCCGGCCCGATCGACGGCGTCGCCAAGGCCGGCGTCGGCAGTTGCGGGAGCGGGAGCTCGCGAGCGAGCCGCTCGACCTGCTCGGCTGCCAGCTCGTGCCGGTGGACCCGGAACCGCCGGGCCGCCTCGAGAGCCGCCAGCTCGTCCGCTCCGAGACGGACGCCGGCCGCGCCGGCCGCGCCGGCGGTGCCGCTCGCCAGGCCCCCCGGCAGGTCGTCCCAGCCGTTGACGATCACCGGGCCGAGCTGCACGCCGGCCCGGTCCTCCAGCTGGTAGCCGGCTTCGACGGTCTCTGAGACCGGCATCTCCTCCGGCAGCGTGACGAGGACGACGCGGCACCGCGACGGGTCCGACAGCAGGGCCACGACGTCTTCCGCCTGCGATCGGACCGGGCCGGAACGGGCTGCGTCGAGCAGTCCGCGGGCCGACGTCAGGAACGTCATGGCGTGGCCGGTCGCCGGCGCGTCGACGACGATGAGGTCGGCCGCCCCGTCCTGCTCGAGCTGCTTCACCTTGCCGAGCACGAGGACGTCCCGGATGCCCGGAATGGCCGTCGCCACGACGTCGATCACGCCCGACGAGACCAGGCGCTTCGACACCCGCTGCAGGCCGTGGTCGGCCAGGTACTCGAGCAGCGCGTCGTCCGGCGTGAGCCGCCGGCCGCGGACGGTGCCACCACCCGGCGCGTCGTACAGCGCCGCCTCGTCGTACCCGAGCGGATGCTCCGGTCGACGGCGGTCGAACGCGGCCGGGATGCCCGGTCGGCCCTCGAGCTCGACGACGAGGACCGCCAGCCCGCCGTCGGCGGCCATCCGGGCCAGGGCGGCCGTCATCGTCGTCTTCCCGACGCCGCCCTTGCCGGCAACGATCAGCACCCGGCTCGCCGCGCAGAAGCTCGCCACGTCCATCGGCCGGGAGCGTAGTGCCGGGCCCGCCGTCCGAGCGGTCCCCGACGGCTCGAACGGGGGTGGCCCGACGGCCCTCCTCCAGTCGGCCAACTCGCGCCGCCGCACCCGGCCGGAGCCGCAAAGTCCCTGCTAAACCCCCTTGTCTGTTCCTTGGCGGCAGCGATACCCTGGTTGCGGACACGGAGGGGGTTGTAACGGGGTGGCGATGCAGAACATGATGCAGCAGGGGGCAGAGATCTGGCAGACCAAGGCGGCGTGCCGGGGGCCGCAGTCGACGGCCTTCTTCCCACCGTCGCACGCTGAGCGCAAGGAAGAGAAGATCGCTCGGGAGTCACGGGCCAAGTCGATCTGTGCCGGCTGCCACGTACGGAACGACTGTCTCGGCTACGCCATCGCGATCCGTGAGCCGCACGGCATCTGGGGCGGCCTCAACGAGACCGAGCGCAAGCAGCTCCTCGACCGTCGGGCCGGCTGAACCGGTCTGGGCAGCCCAAGGAAGGGCGGCTCAGCGAAAGGCCGCTCAAGGAGCCAGTCCGAGGGCCTTCGACGCGTCCGCCACCCCCCGGCTGGTGCAGACCGATGCCGGCTGGTCGCCGTCCACCGAGCAGACCGACGCCGACAGGTAGTTGGCGCTGGCCACGATGGCCTGGGTCACCGGGTCCTTCGCTGTCGAGAGACCGGTGGCGATCTGGCTCGTCGTCAGTCCCTGCAGGATCGACGGGGAGTACGACGTCCCGGCGATCACTCGGTTCCCGATGTCCATGAACGGCACGGCCTGCCCCTTCGTCGCCGCGCCCGTGTACCGGGGCGTGTCGTACCGGTTCGTGAGCGACGCCTCGTCGCCGGTCAAGCGTTCCAGCACCGCCCAGCCGGTGCCCGAGCTGTTCTGCACGTTGCCGTACCGCTCGCGCAGCGCGACGGTGACGTACCGGCTGGCGAAGGTGGCGTCCGCGAACGTGACCGTCTGCGTGTCGCCGAAGACGTCCGTCGAGCTGGACTGCGTCGTCTGCAGCCCCGCGAACTTCCCGAAGCGGGAGAGCGCGGCGACGATCGCCCATCGCTGGGCCGCGCAGAACGGGTTGAACTCGGCGCCGACATAGAGGACGCCGGGTTTGCCATCGACCGTCCAGACCGGCCGGCCGGCGACGACCGTCGGCGGCGTGACCGCGACCGACGACGACGTGACGCCCACCGCGTCGTAGACGGTCGCCGCGATGTGCGTCAGCTGCTGTGTGACCGCGGACGGGAGCGGCGAGGCCAGCGGCGCTGTGCCCGGCGGCGCTGACGAGCTCGTGAGCTTGATGACGACGAGGACGACGACGATGATCAGGACAACGCCGACGACTCCCCACGTGAGGAGGATCGTCGTCGCCCGCCGGGGCGCCCGAGCCGGGCGCGGCGATGGGGTCGGTGCCGGGCTCTCGCCGGCGTCGTCGTCAGTCACCGTCGATGTGCACCGACCGGCCAGTACTCCCCGTCACCCAGTACTCCTCGTGACCAGCGCTCTTCGTCACTCAGTGCTCCTGGTCACTCAGTACTCCTCGGCCTCGGCGCGGCCACTCCACCCGAGCATCGGCAGCACCGTCGAGATGATGAGGATGAACAGCAGGAACGTGATGACGTGCACCGAGGTGCACCACAGGCAGATGTTGCCGATGATCAGCAGCTCGGCCGACACGAGGTAGAGGGCGAACAGGACGCCGACGGACGCCATCGCCAACCGGACGATGTGCACCCGCCGGTCGGCCGCGTACCAGAGCGGTGGCAGGTTGATGACGGTCATCGCCAGGTAGAACGCCAGGCCGAGCACCGCGACGGGGATGCCGAGAAAGTGCGACTGGGCGCTCGTCGTCACCTTTTGACAGTTGATGACGCCGGTGTCGCTGCAGGCCAACGGGATCTTGGCGAAGTGGTCGATCGTCAGGTAGATCGAGACGCCGAGGCCGGCCAGCGAGAGCACCATGGCGGTCGCCACCCGCCAGCGGGCCGGAGTGGCGGTGTACTCGGTGGTGGCGGCTTCAGCCATCGTTCTCTGCCGTCGTCCTCGAGGCGGTTCAGCCGTCGTCCCTCAGGACGCCGAGATGTTGAGGGCCTTGGCCGCGGCCGCCACGCCCTTGCTGGTGCACACCGCCGCCGGCTGGCCGCCGTCGATCGAGCAGATCGCCGCCGACTGATAGTTGGCCGTCGAGATGATCGCCTTCGTCGCCGGGTTCGTCGGGTCCGAGAGATCGCTGGCGATCTGGGCCCGCGTCAGCCCGGCCAGCACGTTGGGTCTGTAGCTGGCGCCGGAGGAGACCGCCTTGTTGCCGATGTCGATGAACGGGATGCTCGACCCGCTGCTCGTTGTGTTCCCGGTGTACTTATCCTCGTTGTACTTCTTGACGAGGGCTGTCTCGGACTTGGTGAGCTTCTCCAGCGGTTGGTAGCCGGAGCCTGTCGCCAGCTTCTTGTTGCTCAGGACCTCCTTCAGCACCGCCGAGATGTACTGACTCGTGTAGGTGGCCTTGACGAACGTCACCGTCTGGGTGCTCGGATAAACGTCGGTCGAGCTGGACTGCATCGTCTGCAGGCCGTCGATCGTGCCGAAGCGGGAGAGCGCGGCCACGATGGCCCACCGTTCGGCCGCGCAGTAGGGGCAGTAGTCCGCGCCCATGTAGAGGTAGCCCGGCTTACCGTTGAACGTCAGCAGTGGTTGCCCCGAGATGATCTTCGGCGGTGTCACCGTTACTGTCGGCGACGTCACGCCGACCGTGTTGTAAACCGACGCCGGGATGTTCGTCATCTCGTGGGCGATGGAGGCTGAGAGCGGGCCCGGCGGCGGTGTGGCCTTTGTGCCGCCGCCCGATCCGCTCGTGACCTTGACGACCACCAGGACGACGACGACGACGATGACGAGCCCGACGATGCCCCACGTCAACAGGGCCGTCGACGGACGGCGCGGGCCGGGCGTCGCCGGGCGGTTGCCCGGTCGGGGCGGCCGCTGACCCGGGCCCTTCCCGTTCCCACCCTTCCCGGTGCCGCCCTTGGCGGCCGGGCCGCGACCCGACTGTGCCCCCTTGGCCGGCGCGGTATTCCCCTGGCCCTGGCCGGTCCCCTTCTGGCTGCCGGGTTTCGTGGCGGTTCGCGATCCGCCGGTGCCGCGGGCGGCCTCTTTGCCGCTGACGGCCCGGCTCTGGGCTCGGCTGCGGTCCTTCGCGTCCTGAGAACGTTTTGGTTGGTCGGCGTTGTCTGCCATGGGATTCGGTCCTCGCGACGGTGGCGGCTTTGCGGGGCCTCCCAGCCGGGCAAACAAGATGCCTGGTGGGACGATGTGCCGGCCAGCGTAGACCAGCGTCCGGGACCCGTGCGGTCGGCCGTCCCCCGGGTAGCCTCCGACGGTGGCCCCTTTCCCCGACCAGCCCCGTCCGGGCCAGCCAGCCGCCGCCGACCGCCCGGTCGACCCACCGCCTTTGCCGCCGATGCGGTCCGCGGCGACTGTCCTGCTCGTCCGGGATGGCGACGACTCGATGGCCCCCCTCGAGGTGCTGATGGTCCGCCGGAACCCACGCTCGGTCTTCGTCGGCGGCGCCTACGTCTTCCCGGGCGGTGCGGTCGACCCGGCCGACGCCGGGCCGGACGCCGAAGACTGCAGCACCGGCCGGACCGACGCCGCGGCCAGCCAGATCCTCGGCGTCAGCGCCGGTGGCCTGGCCTACTGGGTGGCCGCCCTGCGGGAGTGCTTCGAAGAGGCCGGTCTACTGCTCGCCTACCGGCCGGACGGGACGCTGCTCACCCTCGACGACCCGGCGACGTCGGCCCGCTTCTCGGCCCACCGAGCCGACGTCAACGCCGGTCGCCGCCGGTTCGTCGACGTCTGCCGGTCCGAGGGCCTGCGGCTCGCGGCCGACCGGGTCCACTACTTCGCCCACTGGATCACCCCCGACGGCGCCCCCCGTCGCTACGACACCCGGTTCTTCGTCGCCGTCGCTCCGGCCGGCCAGACCGCGGCCCACGATGCCGCTGAGACGGTGGCCGACGAATGGGTCCGGCCGGCCGACGCCCTCGAGCGCCAACGGGTCGGCGAGATCGAGATGATGGTGCCGACCGTCCGGAGCCTCCAGGACATCGGCCGCTTCCGGACCGCCGGCGAGCTGGTCGCGGCCGCCGCTGCCGTCGGCGCCAGGCCAACCGTCGAGCCCCGCGTCATCATCGAAGGGCGCGGCGCCCGGATCACGCTCCCCGGGGACCCCGGCTACGACGACGCCGTCGCCGGAACGCCCGACGCCGGAACACCGGCCACCGGCGGGTGAGCGGTCCGATCGCCGTCCCCGACGGGTCGGTCGGTCCGGCGCCGACGCCCGGACGGCCCGACCGGCTCCTGCCCGGGCTCGTCCGCCTGACCGCGCCGAACCCCGGGATGATGACCGGCCCGGGGACGAACACGTACCTGATCGGCACCGGCGACCTGGCCGTCGTCGACCCCGGCCCGGACGACGCCGGCCATCGACAGGCGATCCTGGCCGCCGCCGAGCAGCTCGGCGGCGCTGTCCGTTGGGTCCTGACGACGCACACCCATCCCGATCACGCTCCCGGCGCCCGTCCGCTGGCCGACGCCAGTGGCGCCGAGACGGTCGGGTTCTGCGCCCGCGACGGCTTCGAGCCCGACCGCCCGGCCGCTGATGGGTGGACGCTCGACGTCCCGCCGTACCGCGTCCGGGCCGTCCACACGCCCGGGCACGCCGCGAACCATCTGTGCTGGCTGCTCGAGGAGCCGCGCTACCTGCTCTCCGGTGACCACGTCATGGAGGGCTCGACCGTCGTCATCCGCCCGCCGGACGGCGACATGGCCGCCTATCTCGACAGCCTCGACCGGCTGCTCGAGCTCGACCCGCCGCTGGCCGCGATCGGCCCCGGCCACGGTCGCCTGATCGACGAGCCGGCCACCGTCGTCCGCGGCATCGTCGCCCACCGCCTCGCTCGAGAGGCGATCGTCGCCGACGCGCTGGCGGCGGCCGGGACGGCCACCGTCGACGAGCTGCTGCCGGCCGTCTACGCCGACGTCGACGCCCGGCGGTTCCCGGTGGCCCGCAACTCGCTGTGGGCGCACCTCCGGAAGCTGGCCGTCGACGGCCGGGCCACCGCCCCCTCCCGGAGTGGCCGCGACCGATCGGACGACGCCCGGGGCGACCCCGCAGCCGACGACGAGACGCAGATCGACGGCGTCTGGTCCTCGACGTCGAAGACCCGCCGCTGACGCCCGCTAGTCGCTGACGGTGCCCGCGGCTAACGGTCGCCCGCAGCTAACGGTCGGCGGCGACCGCCGCCTCGACCCGTTCGATCAGCCGCGCCGTGCAGCCCGACGTCTCGACGACCGGCGCGACCTCCTCGGCGATCGAGCGAGCGAGCTCGGCGAAGACGCCGGCCAGCTCCCCGTCCCCGAGAGCGACCGGCTCCCCGGCGTCGCCGGCGGCCGAGAGGTCCGGGTGCAGCGGCACCGTGCCGACGAGCGGGACACCCAGGTCGCCGGCCAGCCGGGCGCCGCCGCCGGTGCCGAAGAGCGCGTACGTCGTCCCGTGCTCACAGGTGAAGTCGCTCATGTTCTCGATCACCCCCGCCACCCGGAGGTAGCCCCGTCGGGCCATGTCCGCGGCCCGGGCGGCCACCTTCTGGGCGGCGAGCGGCGGCGTCGTGACGACGAGCATCTCCGTGCGTGGCAGCAGCCGGGCCAGGCCCATCTGGACGTCGCCCGTCCCCGGCGGCAGGTCGATCAGGAGGTAGTCGAGGTCGCCCCAGTGGGCGTCCTGGAGGAACTGCTGGACCGCCCGGTTGAGGACGAGGCCCCGCCACATGATCGCCCGTTCCTCGTCGGCCAGGAAGCCCATCGACAGCACCCGCAACAGGCCGTCCCCATTAGGGCCGGGGATCGGTCGTTCGAGCGGAACCATCTTGCCCTCGCGGGCCTCGACGCCGCCGTCCATCCCGAGGAGCCGCGGTACCGAGAACCCCCAGATGTCGGCGTCGAGGACGCCGACCGTGAGGCCCCGTCGGGCCAGCGCGACGGCCAGGTTGACCGTGACCGACGACTTGCCGACGCCACCCTTGCCGGACGCGACCGCCAGGATCCGGGCCGTCGGCGGCACCGCCGTCGGCGGCGCGTCCTCCCGGGCCTTCCAGCGGGCGCGGCCCATGACCTCCGCCTTCTCCGTCGGGTCCATCTCCCCGATGGACAGCTCGACCGCGGTGACGCCGGGCAGCCCGGCCAGCCGGCCGCGGACGTCCCGCTCGATCTGGCCCCGCAGCGGGCAGCCGGCGATCGTCAGCGCCACCTCGACGTCGACGGTCCCGTCCGCGTGGACATCGAGACGGCGGACCATGCCGAGGTCGACGATGTCCGCGCCCAGCTCCGGGTCGATCACTGCCCGCAGGGCGTCGCGAGCCTGATCCGCCGAGGGCGGCGCTGGCCCGGGTTCCGTCGCTGCCGCGTGCCCTCCCGCCTCTAGGGGTCGACGTGGCGGCGTTTGGGCAGGCACGGAGGGAATTCTACTGGCGTGATGCCAGTTGCCGACCAGGGATGGCGCCCCGTGCCGGCCAGCCGAGGCCCCGGCGCGCCGGTGATCGACCGGGATCGGTAACATGGGGTCCGTACATCGGGGCCGCTCGTCGGCCCCGAAAGATCGAGCCGGTGGCTCGGGTACCTCGCCCGGGTCCCAACGAGGAGGAAACCGTGACGACGATGGCGACCTCGGTGAGCATCGGCAAGAAGCCCGACCCGGTGACGCTGAGCGACGTAGCGGCCGAGAAGGTCGCGGCGTTGCTCGCCGAAGAGGAGGGTGAAGCGCTCGCCCTGCGTGTCGCAGTGAAGCCCGGTGGGTGCTCCGGCTACAGCTACGAGATGTTCTTCGACTCCGAGGTCGACGACGACGACGTCGTTCGGGAGTTCGGCACCGTCCGGGTCGTCGTCGATTCGGCCAGCGCCGAGCTGCTGACCGGCGCAACGCTCGACTACAGCGACGGGCTGCAGGGTGCCGGGTTCCACATCACGAACCCGAACGCCACCCGCACCTGCGGCTGCGGCTCCTCGTTCAGCTGATCTCGTTCGGCCTCGACGGGCGGTCCGTCGAGGCGCCCGACGACAACGCGTCCCTGCTCGACGCCCTGCGCGAGCATCTCGGCTGCCGAGCGCCCAAGGACGGCTGCAGTCCGCAGGGCCAGTGCGGTTGCTGCACCGTCTGGGTCGACGGTGCGCCGCGGGTGGCCTGCGTGACGCCGCTCCGGCGGATCGCCGGCCGCCAGGTGACGACCGTCGACGGGCTCGACCCGGACGTCCGCCGCCGTTGGGCGGACGCGTTCGTCGCCGCCGGCGCCAGCCAGTGTGGTTTCTGCACCCCCGGGATCGTCCTCCGGCTGGCCGCCTTGGCCACCCGCCGCCAGCGCGTCGACGAGGCCGCCATCCGCGCCGCGCTCCTCGCCCACCTCTGCCGTTGCACCGGCTGGGAGACGGTCGTCGACGCGGCCTGCGATGCCTTGGCCATCGATCGCGGCCGGCCCACCGACGCCGCCCTGGACCGCGACAGGACCCCGGCCGGCGACACCACCCCGGCCGACGACCCGACTCCGGGCGGCAACGCCGGTCCGCCCCCGGACCGGGACGCACTACTGACGAGCTGGCGGGCCCAGCTCGAAGGGCCGGCCTTCCAGTCGTCCGGCCCCGACGCCGTGCTCGGCCGAGCCGGCTTTGCCGACGACACCGCGCCGGCTGGCGCGGTGGTGGCGGTGCCGAATCGGGACGGCGAACTCGTCATCGGCGTCGACGTGGCCGACGCCCGGCGCCGAGCCGGCAAGGTGCAGGGCCGGAACTCGACGGCGCCGCTGCGGCACCCGGTCGACGTGCCGGACGGTGACTGGGCACTGACGCTGCGGACGACGTGGGTCGAGCCGGCGTACCTCGAGCCGGACGCGTCGTGGTGCACGCCCGGCGGCGTGCCCGCGTCGCCGTTGGCCAACGGCGGCGCGTTCGGCGGCAAGCGCCGTTCCCCGGTCGCGGCCGACGCGGCCCGGCTGGCGACGGCGCTGGATACGCCGGTGCGCGTCGTCTGGTCACGGGAGGACGTCGTCCGCCGCGGGCCCAAGCGTCCGCCGGTCGCCCTCGGCATCCGGGCCGACGGGACCGGCGTGCTGCGGATCGGCCGTGGCGTCCTCGCCGGCCGGCCGGCGCTCGACCCGCTCGACGCGGTCGCCGGCCGCGTGCAGGCCGTCGCGCCGGGTGTCGCCGTCGAGGTCGTCGACGTCGCCGGACCGCCGACGTCGGCCGATCTCCGTGGCGCCGGCTGGGTCGAGGCGTCGGTCGCCCTCACCGCCCTCGCCGCGCTGGCGGAGGGCCACACCGGCCCGGGCACGCCCGCCGACATCGTCGGGCCGTCCGGCGGCCGGGCCCGGGTGACCGTCGCCGACGACGGCGCGGTCGCGGTCGACGTCTGGGCCGGCGAGCTGCTCGACCCAGTCACCCTGCGTTCGTACTGCATCGGTGCCGTCCACCAGGCGCTCGGCTGGGTCCGCTCCGAGGGCATCGCCGTCGATGCGGCCGGCGACGTCCACGACCTGACGGTCCGTTCCTTCGGCGTCCTTCCGGCGCGCGACACTCCTCGAGTGGACGTGACGATGCACCGCTCCGACCGCTGGCCCGTCAACGGGTCCGATGCCGTCTTCGCGGCCACGGCCGCCGCGGCCTGGCTGGCCGACGGGCTCCCACCGGCCTGGCCGACCCGGCGCGGGTCGGGCCGATGACCGAGCCGTCGCCACCGATCGGCCCGTACCGCCCGGTGCTGCGGGCCGGTGACTGGGTCGTCACCTCCGGTCAGCTCGGTGCGGCCCCCGGTCCTGACGGCACGCCCGCCGTCGTGCCCGGCGGCACGGTC
>CAVUYB010000036.1:0-23297 GCA_963745595.1 uncultured Actinomycetota bacterium
ACCCTCCCCGTCAGCCTCGCGGTCGTCGGCGGCTCGGGCGAAGCCGGCGAGCAGTCCGTCGGGGCCGTCGACGACGGCCCGGACCTGGTCGTCGTCGACGACCGCGACGACCACGACACGGACGTCGGCGGCGAGATCGGCCGGTGACGCCGCGACGCGGGCCCGGTCGGCGAACGGTGCGGTGGCGTCCGGCCGTACGTCGCAGACGGTCACGCTCGCGCCGGCGCGGAGCAGCGTCCCGGCCAGGCCGCGACCGATCTCGCCGAGGCCGACGACACCGACCGGCGGGACGGACGCCACTTCGATCGTCGGCGTCCCGCCGGTGTCGTTGGCTGTGCTGCCCCCCATATACCTACCGCCCTCCCTAGAAATGGACAACTGTCCAGACTATAGTTTGGACTAGTGACCGAGAGCAATGTGACCAAGAGCAGCAATGTGCCCAGAGCACTGGGACGAACACACCCGGCACCGACGGGACTGCCGCCGACGGGGATCTCCGTGGGGCGAGCGGGATCGATGGTGGACGGCCGGACTACCGCGGCCCGTTCGACGCGGCGTTCGACTACGAGGATCTCTCGAAGGACGCGCTCGTCCGGCTCGTCCGGGAGTACGCGCTGATCGTCCACATCCTCGACCGGTCGATGTGCGCGGCGATCGGCCTGCGGCACGGCCTGGCGGACATGGAGGCGTTGGCGATCGAGGAGTGGAAGGGCGCGAGCCCGGTCTACGGCGAGCGGCTCCGGCGGATCATGGCCGTCGAGGGCGACGGGGTCGAGGCGATCTTCAAGGTCCTCCAGCTCGACCCCGGCTTCCCGCATCACTATCTCGACGTCCACTACGAGGTCGTCGACGACCGGCACGGCTTCTTCGAGCTGGCGTGGTGCGGCGCGCTGATGGACGCGGAGCCGTACGGCGAGCGGATGGTGACGAGCATGTGCCACCACATCGAGGACGGCACGTTCGACGTCACCGCGCAGGCCGTCAACCCGAAGGCCCGCATCCGTCACGTCCACCGGCCGCCGCGGTCGCCGGGCGACCGGGTGCCGCACTGTCGCTGGGAGGTCGTCATCGACGACGACACCGAGACGTTGCCGGAAGCCGAGATCACGAAGATCACCCGGCTGACGACCGCGGCGACGTTCGAGTTCCCGCCGATGAAGGACGGCACGCCGCATGTGCCGGACGCCGGCGCGGGTGCACCGGTCGGCGATCCGCCCCCGACGCCGACCACCCCGACGCCGGCCACCCCGACGCCGACCACCCCGCCGCCGGCCACCCCGACGCCGACCACCCCGGTGCGGGTCGAGGGGCGGCGATGACGCCGTTCGGGCGGGCCACGTCGACCGGCCGTCCGTCGGCCGAGCCGGCGGAGGCGCCACGGCGCCACCTCACGTCACGGCAGACCGCGGTCGTCGACCGGCTCGTCGCGGCCGCGGCTGACGAGGTCGAGGAGCACGCGTACGACGGGATCACCGTCCGGTCGATCGCCAAGCGGGCCGGCGTGTCGCCGGCCACCGCGTACACGTACTTCAGCTCGAAGGACCACGTCCTCGCCGAAGTGCTGTGGCGGCGGACGCGCAGCCTGCCGCCGCCGCTCGTCGACCTCAACCGACCGGCCGCCGAGCGGGTGGCCGACGTCGTCCGGCACCTCGGGCTCGGCACGGTCGACAGCCCGGCCGTCGTCGCCGCGTGCACGACCGCGCTGCTCGCCGGCTCGCCGGACGTCAAGCGGATCCGCGAGCGGATCGGCGCGGAGATCCACCGCCGGCTGCAGGCCGCGCTCGGGCCCGACGCCGATCCGGCGATGCTCCGGGTGCTCGAGACGATGTACGTCGGCGCGATGCTCGAAGCCGGGCTCGGCCACGTCGACTTCGGCGAGCTGCCCGAGCGGCTCCGCGAAGCGACTGAGCTGATGACGGGGGGTAGGGAGTGACCACGACCGAGGCGCCGGTGCGGCCGCCACTGACGTACAGCCCGTACGACTACGCGATCCACGAGGACCCGTACCCGACGTACGCCCGACTGCGGGCGGAGGCGCCGGTCTACCGGAACGACGACCTCGACTTCTGGGCGCTGTCCCGCCACCGCGACGTCCTCGCCGCGTTCCGCGACGTCGACCACTTCTCGAACAAATACGGCGTGTCGCTCGACCCGGCCGCGTTCGGTCCGGACGCCCACCGGGCGATGTCGTTCCTGGCGATGGACCCGCCGGACCACACCCGGCTGCGGTCGCTCGTCGGCAAGAGCTTCACGCCGCGCCGCGTCGCCGCGCTCGAGCCGCGGATCCGCGAGCTGACGATCGCCCACCTCGAATCGGCATTCGAGCGCGGCTCGTTCGACTTCATCGCTGATTTCGCCGGGAAGGTGCCGATGGACGTCATCTCCGAGCTCGTCGGCGTGCCCGCGGCCGACCGGGCGGAGCTCCGTCGGCTGGCCGACGTCGTCGTCCACCGCGACGAGGGCGTCACCGACGTCCCACCGGAGGGCGCCGAGGCCGCGTTCCTTCTCGCCGCCTACTACGCGGACATGATCGCCGAGCGCCGGCGGCGGCCGATCGACGACCTGACGTCCGCGCTGCTCGCCGCCGACCTCGACGGCGATCGAGTCACCGACGACGAGGCGATCGCCATCCTCTTCTTGATGGTCGTCGCTGGCAACGAGACGACGACGAAGCTCCTCGGCAACGCCTGGTACTGGGGGTGGCGGCACCCCGACGAGCTGGCCAAGCCGTTCGCCGACCCTGGTCGGGTGCCGGACTGGATCGAAGAGACGCTCCGCTACGACAACTCGACGCAGATGCTCGTTCGGGTCACCGGTCAGGCCGTCGACATTGTCGGCGGCGACGGTGCCGGCGGGGACACGACGATCGCCGAGGGCGAGAAGGTGCTGCTGCTGATCGGGTCGGCCAACCGCGACGAAACGGTCTTCGCCGATCCGGACCGCTACGACCTCGACCGGGCCGGCACCGACGGGAAGGCGCACATCAGCTTCGGCGGCGGACGCCACTTCTGTATGGGCGCGTCGCTGGCCCGGCTGGAGGCTCGGGTGGCGTTGACCGAGCTCGTGGCGCGGACGGCGAGTTACGACGTCGACCCGGACGGCATCCGCCGCGTCCACTCGATCAACGTGCGCGGTCTCGCCGCGCTGCCGACGACGGTGCAGCCGCGATGAGCGGCCGCCCGGATCGGCCGGTGGCCGAATGAGCCGCTTCGAGCCGCACCCGGACGACCGGCCGGCCGTCGTCACCGGCGCGTCGTCGGGCATCGGCACCGAGGCCGCCCGCGCGCTGGCCGACGCCGGCCTGCCGGTCGTCCTCGGGGCGCGGCGACTGGACGTCTGCGAGGACGTCGCGGCCGAGATCCGCCAGCGCGGTGGCCGGGCGGTGGCCTTCCCCTTGGACCTGGCCGACGCGGCGTCGATCGACGCGTTCGCCAAGGCCGCGGTCGAGCCGTTCGGGCCGATCGAGGTCGTCGTCTCGAACGCCGCGGCGATCCGGCCGGGGCGGGCGCTGCCTCATGTCGGGGACGACGGCGCGGCTGACGACGGCGGGACGAGCAGCGAAGAGGCGCTCGAGGACGTCGTCCGGGTCAACCTGTTCGGCTCGCACCGACTGGTCGCCCGGTTCGGGCCGGGCATGGTCGAGCGCGGCCGCGGCGACCTGCTATTCGTGACGTCCGACGTCGTCGCCCACCCGCGGCCGTCGATGTTCGCGTACGTCTCGTCGAAGTGGGGGCTCGAGGGCTACATCCACGCGCTGCAGATGGAGCTGGAGGGCAGCGGCGTGCGGGCGTCGATCGTCCGGCCCGGTCCGACGCTGACCGGCATGGGCATGGACTGGGACCCCGGCGTAACCGGCGAGGTGCTCGACGAGTGGGTGCGGTGGGGGCTCGCTCGTCACTCGAACTTCCTGCGGCCGAGCGCGGTCGCGGCGGCGATCGTCTCGACGGTGACCGCTCCCCGGGGGACGCACCTGACGGTCGTCGAGGTGCACCCCGAAGCGCCGGTCGGCCCGAGAGCATCGGCCCAGAGAAAGTCATAGGGGGGAACGAACGATGACGACGACGGAGACCGGTCTGATCGAGCCGCCGATGGTGTCCGGGGGCGACGGCGACGGCGGTCACCTCGACGAGCTGCGCCAGGACCCGATCGCGCTGATGCGCCGGGTCCGCGAGGAGTGCGGCGACGTCGGCCGGTTCCGCCTCGGCCAGCGCGACGTCGTCCTGTTCAGCGGCGCCGACGCCAACGAGTTCTACTTCCGGGCCCCCGAGGAGACACTCGACCAGGGTGAGGCGTACCCGTTCATGACGCCGATCTTCGGGCCCGGCGTCGTCTTCGACGCCCCACCGGAGCGGCGCCGGGAGATGCTCCACAACCAGTCGCTGCGCGACAAGTTCATGCGCGGCCACGCGGCGACGATCGCCGGCGAGATCGACCGGATGGTCGCCGGCTGGGGGGAGCGCGGCGAGATCGACCTGCTCGACTGGTTCGCCGAGCTGACGATCTACACGTCGTCGGCCTGCCTGGTCGGTCGGAAGTTCCGCGACGAGCTCGACGGGCGGTTCGCCGCCCTTTACCACGACCTCGAACGCGGCACCGACGCCCTCGCCTACGTCGACCCGTACGCGCCGATCGAGAGCTTCCGCCGCCGCGACGAGGCCCGCGTCGAGCTCGTCGCGCTCGTCCAGGGCATCATGGATCGCCGCGCCGCGGCGGCCGACGACGTCGGGGTGTCCGATGGGGCGGTCGATCGGGACCTGCTCGATGTCTTGATGTCCGTCCGCAACGACGACGGCTCGCCGCGTTTCTGGCCGACGAGGTCACCGGCATGTTCATCTCGATGATGTTCGCCGGCCACCACACGACGTCGGGTACCGCGGCGTGGACGCTCATCGAGCTGCTCCGCCACCCCGACGAGCTGGCCGCGGTCGTGAGCGAGCTGGACGACCTCTACGTGGACGGTTCGGAGGTCAGCTACCAGGCGCTGCGGGAGATCCCGCGGCTCGAGTCGGCGATCAAGGAGGCGCTGCGCCTCCACCCGCCGCTGATCCTCGTCCTGCGGGTGGCCAAGCAGGATCTCTCGTACGGTGGTTTCGTCATCCGGGCCGGCGACCTCGTCGGCGCCACCCCGGCGATCTCGAACCGGATCGCCGAGGACTTCTCCGACCCCGACGACTTCGTCCCGGTCCGCTACCTCGACCCGAGAGCCGAGGACCGGGCGAACCCGTGGACGTGGATCCCGTTCGGTGCCGGCCGGCACCGCTGTGTCGGGGCGCCGTTCGCCATGATGCAGCTGAAGGCCATCTTCTCCGTCCTGCTCCGCGAGTGGGAGTTCGAGCTGGCCCAGCCGCCCGACTCGTACCGCAACGACCACTCGAAGATGGTCGTCCAGCTCCAGCAGCCATGCGCGGTCCGCTACCGCCGGCGGGGCGCGGCGGCCGATGACCCGGCGATCGGTGACCCGGCGATCGGTGACCCGGCGATCGGTGACGGGACGGCCGGCGGTCGGGGCGCGGCGGCCGGCGGGGTGGTCGCCGGCAACGACGAGGCCGGTCAGCCGGACGGCGCGCCGGTGCGGACGTACCGGGTCGTCGTCGATCGGGACCTGTGCCAGGGGCACGCGATCTGCCAGTCGGAGGCGCCCGCGGTGTTCTCGGTGTCGAAGAAGGGCGAGCTGACCGTGCTCGACGAGCAGCCGCCCGGCGACGACCGAGAGGCCGTCGAGCGGGCGGTCCGCGAGTGCCCGACCCACGCCCTGCGCATTATCGAGACGTAAGACAAGGGGGAGCTGATGCCGGCATTTGCTCGCGAAGAGCTGGAGGCGATGGTCGAGCGGTGGCTGGCGATCAACCAGCAGTGTGAGGCCGAGCGCGACTGGCGACCGATGGCCGAGCTGTACACGGAGGACGCGACGTACGGCTGGAACGTCGGGCCGAACGACGAGTTCATGGCCGTCGGCCGCGACGAGATCCGCGACGTCGCCCTCGGGTCGGAGATGGCCGGCCTGGAAGGCTGGTCGTATCCGTACCAGCGGGTGTTGATCGACGACCGGCAGGGCGAGGTGCTCGGCCTCTGGAAGCAGGTCGCCGACGCCACCCGGGACGACGGGTCGCACTACGAGGTGGCCGGCCTCGGCGGCAGCTGGTTCCGCTACGCCGGCGACGGGATGTGGAGCTGGCAGCGGGACTTCTTCGACGTCGGCAACGCTGGCACCGTGTTCCTCGAGATGATCGGCCAGGGCGTACTGGCGTCGGGGATGCAGGAACGGATCGAGCGGGCGATGGCCGGCGAGCGGCTGCCCGGCCACTACCCGCGGGGGAAGGCGCCAGCCGAGCTCTGGCCCTGATAGCCACGAGCGGCGTCGGGCAGCGCGGCGCAACAACTCGACCGGAGTGTCACAAACGGACTCCACAATGGGCTGCCTGTGGCGACGGCCTACGTTGATGAATCAGCCCGCTACCACCAGGACGGAAGCCTGTACGTCGTCGCGGTAGCTGTCGTCGCCGCGGAGGCGGCTGATGTGGCCCGTCGCCGGCTGTTTGGGGCTCCTGCTGCCAGGGCAGCGTCGGCTCCACTGGCGAGAGGAGGGTCCAGCTCGTCGGGCGGTGGTCATCGACACGATCGCGGAAATCGATCCCCCGGCGCTGAGACAAGCCGCTCAACAACCGAGACGCTGTCACTATCGCTAATGCCCGGCGAGCTGGGCAGGCCCCGGAAGGGATGACGTTCGACTTCGGCGATCCCCGGAAGGAGCCGCTGCTCTGGATCCCTGACGCCATCGCCGGGGGCAGCTGGGGCTCACATCATCGGCGAAGGGGGCGAGCACTTTTTGACGCTGCCGAACCGACGCCTTCTGGTCCTAGACCCAATACCCATAAATTAGGGTGAGGCACCCAGGACCCGCACCGCATCGGCGGCGTGCACGGTCGGCTGGGGCCAGGTGCGGTGCTCGGGCCGCTTGAGGCCGTAGTTCGACATCTTCTTCCTCACCACGCGCGCCGCTGCCCGCAGCCGCCGGTCGCGCACGAGCTCTCGACAGATCTCGGTGAGCGTCATCGGCAGCGCTGCGGTGAGCGCTCCGCTTGCGGTTCCCAGTCCAGCGCGTGCGCTGCGACGTGCCGCGTGGAGCGTGCGGGTGAAGCTGATCCGGTCCGGGTCCACGCCGGCATCGGTGGCGGCGTTCCCATCAGCGCTCGGATGGCGTAGTGGGTGCACAGGTAGCCCCACGCCTCTTGGCGCACACCGTCGGGCGTCTTCGACCTGAGCACGACCGCCGAGCCCCGCTGGTGGCTCTTCAGCTCGTCGAACACGCTCTCGATCTCCCACCGCTCGGCATAGCGGGCGGCCAGCTCGGTCGCCGGAGCCTCGGCCGGATCGAGGAGCGTCGTCACGAGCCGGTAGGTGATCTCGGTGGCGCTCGGACGTCCCGGGTCGGCGATCTGGTACTCGATCACCCGGACCGGGGTCACGTGCGCCCGGTCCCGCCGATCCGTCGCCTCGACGAGCTCGGAACGGAACGAACCGTCGTCGTGGCGCTCGAGCACGGGCAGCGTGGCGTTCTTCTTTGCCCGCCAGCACAGGTCGGCGCCGCTTCTGGCAAAGGCCGAGAACAGCGCATAGCTCCCGCCGAAGCCCCGGTCGGCGAGGACGAGCATGCCCTTGGCGCACGAGCTGGCCAGCTGGCGTGCGAGGGTGTTCTCCCCGGTTCCATAGGGAGCCATCGCCGCCGCGAACATGGCGTGCGTCGCGCACTCGGCCAGCGCCACGAGCCGGAGCTTGGGGAACGCCGCGCCCTCGCCGGCCGCGCCGAGCCCGGCCGACCGAAGGCGTCGGCGTTCTCTGTGCTGTCGGGCACGTCGAGGGTCGTGCCGTCCATCGACACGAGGCGACGACCGGCGAGGAACGCCCCTGGGGTCTCCTCGGTGGCGAGGGGCACACAGGCGCTGCCCGAACAGCTCGGCGAGGGGCTTCGGGCCGAGCCGAGCCCGGGCCTGGGTGATCGCCGGTTGGGAGGGAACGGTCCAACGCGTCTTCCAGCCGCTCTCCCACGAAAGACCCTCGACCAGGCTGCGCATCACCTCCTCGTAGCCCGAGTGGCTGAACAGCGCGAGACCGAGCACGTAGTAGACGACGAGGCGCGCCGGGAGCAGGCGGCTCCGTCGTTCGGCCTTGCCCGTCGCCTCGATCGCCGCGTCGACGAGCGCAGGTGGGAACGTCCTCGTGAGCACGCCGAGCGCGACATGGTCCGAGAGGCGCTGGTCATCGGTCGGCTTGACCCATCCGGCCCGAGGCATCCCGACCAGGATACCACGGGTGTAACTCTAACTTATGGGTATTGGTCCTAGACCCCTGACGCGCTGGCGCCCCCGCTCCTGTTGTCCGGCAGGCCACGGGGGCGTCACTTCCGGGAGCGGCGCGCTCTCAGCGTCCATCAGGATAACCCTGCCGGGGCCGCGTGACGCCACCCCAGGTCACAGGCCTTTCGGGGGATACCCGGCCCCGCCCCGGGGTAAGGGAACACCCGTGGCCGGTCCGGCGTTGCATCAAGTGGACGGCGGGCGACTCCACCCAGTGGGGATGCACCTGTCGAGCCGCCAGATGAAAGAGGATGTCGTATGCAAGACGTGAGCGGTAGCACGGTGACGGTGGAGACGATCGGCGGGGCGGCCTCGAGGGCGCGACCGTCGAGGCAGTCGGGGCCGAGGCGGGTCGGCGGCCGAGTCCAGTCCGGCTGGCCGTCTGCGGGCGCTGATCGGCGAGACCGAGGCTCGCGGGGCGCCGATGGTGTCGTCCCAGTCGCTGCAGAATCGGCTGTTCGAGATCTACGACGCCGCGAGCGCGGTGCCCGAAGCCTTGGCGCTCGTCCAGCACAACCTGGCTCTGACGCTGGACCGGACGTGGTACACCTCGGCGGAGATCGAGGCCCTGGCCGACCAGATCGAGTGGTTGCTCGACCGGGAGATCGACGTCGTCCCGGACACCGTCGAAGACGGGTTGGCCGAGCCGTCGGCGGCCGACCTCGAGGCCATCGCCGGCCTGGAGGGTATCGACCAGTAGGTCGGGCCGCTCCGGCGGGCCAGACCGCCTCCGGACGTAGGTGACTAGCGGGTAACCAGCTGCCGGGCATTCTCCGGGTGCTGAGCTGGACGCCGGTCGGGCAACCGGAGCGAAAGGTCACGTGCCGCCCGCCGTTGACACAATGTCAGAAAGCGGCGGGGATCCCGGCGAAAGGCCCCGGACATGGTTGTCAAGGCGGTTGCGGCAGCACGTCACTGGCGGTTCGTCCTGTCCGCAGGGCTGACCGTCACCGTCGTCGTTCTCGGCACCGGGTTGGGCTCGCCCGGCGGGGCATCGTCTGGCCGGCGCCTCGACGACGGTCCCCGGCGTCGTCTCGACGGCGGAGGTCATCGAGCCGCCGGCGCCAGCCACGGCCGGGCCGTTGACGGGGACCCGTCGGGGGCGGCCCGACCGATGACGGGCACGCTCCCGCCGACAAACCCGCCGGCGAACATCCCGCCGGCCAGCTCGGACATCCTCGTCGCCACGAACGACGCCCGGGCCGACGAGGGGGTCGGGCCGATGAACCTCGAGCTGTCGGCGTTCGACGCGCTCACCGTGCCCGAGCAGGTCTTCGTCGTCGAGAACCTCGAACGGACGGGGCGGGGCGAGCCGCCGATCTCGGCGATGACCACGCAGCTCGACTCGTACGCGCAGGCCGGCGCGGCCAACGGCCGCGACCCGACACACCCGCTGACGCTCACCGGCGGCGGCGTGGTGATCCAGGGCGGCAGCATCTGGGCCGGCGGGTCGCTCTCGACGCTGTTCGTCAACTACCTCTGGATGTACGAGGACGGCTGGGGCGGCTCGGCGGCGACGACGACCAACGAGGACTGCAGCCCATTGCTCCCGACGGGCTGCTGGGGCCACCGGGACATCATCTTGACGGAATACAGCCCGCTCTACTGCCTCGGGTCGACACCGATCGCTGGTGATGGGGGCGGCGGACAGCACCGCGGTGCGGGGCGGGTCGGTGGCGGCCGTCTTCTTGAGCACGTGCGGACCGGCGCCGACGGACGAGGTCTACACGTGGGCTCAGGCCGAGCAGGCGCTCGGCGTGCCGTCGGGCGGCGGGACCGCGGCCACAGTCGGCGGCACGGGTGGGGCGAACGGGGGCAGTGGCGGATCGCCCGGCAACGGCGCGGCCAGTGCGGCCGCGGCGGCCGCGGCGGCCGCGGCACCCGGACCGTCGTCGATCGTCGGCATGGCCGCGACGCCGGACGGGGGTGGCTACTGGTTGGCGGATCGCCGGGGGGACGTCTTCAGCTACGGCGACGCCACGTTCTACGGATCGCTCGGTGGCGTCGCCCTCAACGCGCCGATCGTCGGCCTGGCCGCTGACGCCGACCGGCCGCGGCTACTGGCTGGTCGGCGCGGACGGCGGGATCTTCAGCTTCGGCGATGCCGCGTTCTACGGCTCGGCCGGCTCGCTCCACCTCAACCGACCGATCGTCGGCATGACGGCGACGCCGGACGGTCACGGCTACTGGTTCGTCGCGACCGACGGCGGGATCTTCAGCTACGGCGACGCGACGTTCTACGGCTCGATGGGTGGTCAGCCGCTCAACCGGCCGATCGTCGGCATGACGGCGACGCCGGACGGTCACGGCTACTGGTTCGTGGCGGCCGACGGCGGCATCTTCAGTTACGGCGACGCGACGTTCTACGGCTCGATGGGCGGGAAGCCGCTCAACCAACCGATCGTCGGTCTGGCCGCGACCCCGGACGGTCACGGCTACTGGTTCGTCGCGACCGACGGCGGGATCTTCAGCTACGGCGACGCGACGTTCTACGGCTCGATGGGTGGTCAGCCGCTCAACCGGCCGATCGTCGGCATGACGGCGACGCCGGACGGTCACGGCTACTGGTTCGTCGCGGCCGACGGCGGCATCTTCAGCTACGGCGACGCCGGCTATGACGGTAGTGACGCGTAGGCTGGCTTCGGTTCCGCCCGGAGGGCGGCAAGGGCGGTGGCGGCGTCGGTCCGGAACCGCTCGACGCCGGCGGCCTTGATGCTCTCGTAGCCGCGGACGACGTCGGGGAGGGCGGCGATCCGGGCGACCTGGTCGGCCGTCTCGGGCCGGAGATGGGGGAGGGCATCGGCAACGAGCTGGCGGTACTCGCCGACGAGCTGGCGCTCGGTGCGGCGCATCGCGGTGCGACCGAACAGGTCGAACGGCGTGCCGCGCAGCCGGCGGGCGGCCCGCAGGACCCGGAACGCCGGCCCGGTGGCCGAGCCGAGGCTGACCTTGCGCTTCACGCCGAGGGCGCGCAGCACCGGCGGGTGGAGCATGACCTTGGCGCGGCCGGGACCGAGCTCGCCGGCCAGCCGGGACCGCTCGGCGTCGAGCCGGTGGAGGCGGGCGACCTCGTACTCGTCCTTGTAGGCCATCAGCTTGTGCAGGCCGGCCGCGAAGGCCCGCGTGACGACGGGGTCGGCGCCGGGGCACCGAGCCTGCTCGGCCGCGGCGACGTCGGCGACCTCTTGGAGGTAGCCGGCGGCGTAGGCGGCGTGCTGGTAGTCGGTGAGGTCGGCGACCCGGGCGGCGATCATCGGCCGCAACGCCTCTGGTAGGCCGGCGCCGGCGACGTCGCGCTCGGCCGCGGCGAGGGCGTCGGCGGTGACGCCGTCGGCCAGGCGGGCGGGGGTGCCGGCGGAGCCAGTGGCCGATAGGGCCCGGGTGACGGCGACCGGATCGACGACGGCCGCCCGACCCCAGCGGAAGGCGGCGACGTTCTCGTCGACCGCGACGCCGTTCAGCGTGATGGCCGCTTCGAGGGAAGCGTCCGTGATGGGCAGGCAGCCGAGCTGGTACGCCGCGCCGACGAGGACCATGTTGGTCGTGAGATGGTCGTCGGCGACCTGCTCGGCGATCCACTCGGCGTTCAAGTAGACGTTGGCCGCGGCCTGCGTCTCGGCGTCGATGCGACCGGTCACGTCCGACGGCGGGGGGAAGGCGACCGTGATGTCGTGGACCATCGCCGCGGTCGGGACGGCCGCGGTGTTGACGACGGCGACCGTCCGGTCGCGGTCGGCGACGGCCAGGTTGGGCGGGCTGGCCGCGCCGAGGAGGTCGAAGCCGAGCAACAGGTCGACGGACCGGCGTCCGGCCCGGGCGGTGCCCTCGACCGGTCGGTCGGCGATGCGGACGTCGGCGATGACGGGACCGCCCTTCTGGGCGAGCCCGGTCTGCTCGACGCCGGCGGCGTAGTGGCCGTCGAGGTGGGCGGCCATCTGGAGGATCCGCGAGACGGTGACGACGCCGGTGCCGCCGATCCCGGGCATGCGAATGAGGGTCTCCCCGTCGGGCGTCCGCAGCGTCGGTGCGGGGAGGTCCACCGGTGGTGCGGGCAGCGGCCGGCCGGCCCGATCGTCGGCCAGCTGGTGACCAACGGCCCGCGGTCGGCGGCGCCGGCGTTCGCGCCGCGGCGTGACGACGACGAAGGACGGGCAGTCGCCGTCGAGGCAGGAGAAGTCCTTGTTGCACGAGCCCTGGTGGATGGCGGTCTTGCGGCCGAGGTCGGTCTCGACGGGGACGACGGACAGGCAGGTCGATTTGGTCCCGCAGTCGCCGCAGCCCTCGCAGACGCGCTGGTTGATCCAGACCGTCTCCGGCGGGGTCGGCAGCTTGCCGCGTTTGCGCAGCCGGCGTTCCTCGGCCGCGCAGCGGTCGTCGTGGACGAGCACGGTGACGCCGGGCACCCGGCCGAGCTCGGTCTGGACGTCGGCCAGCTCGTCGCGATGCCGGACGACCGCGATGGGGTCGAGCTCGACGCCGTCGTAGGTGGACGGGTCGGGCGTCGTCACGACGACCTGGCGGACGCCTTCGACGGCCAGCCAGCGGGTCAGCGTCGGCACGTCGAACAGGCCCTCGGGGTGCTGGCCGCCGGTCATGGCGACGGCTTGGTTGAAGAGCAGCTTGTAGGTGATGTCGACGTCGGCGGCGACGGCGGCCCGGATGGCGAGCGAGCCGGAGTGGAAGAACGTGCCGTCGCCGAGGTTCTGGAAGTAGTGGGCGTCGTCGGTGAACGGGGCCAGGCCGATCCACTGCGCCCCCTCGCCGCCCATCTGGGTCATGCCGACTGGCCGGCCGCGGCCGGCGCCGTCGAGGGCGACCATGACGTGGCAGCCGATGCCGAGCCCGACGAGCTGGTCGTCGCCGGCCTGGGTCGACCGGTTGTGCGGGCAGCCGGAGCAGAAGTACGGCGTGCGGGCCGGCAGCGGCGTCGAGGTCAGCGAGAGCCGTTCCGGCCGGTTCATCCGGTCGAGCCGGGCTCGAGCCGCGGCCGGGAGGTCGTCGCCGAGCACGGTGGCGAGGACGTCGGTGACCAGCTCGCTCGTGACTGCCCCGTGCGACGGGAAGAGCGGCCGGCCGCGGCCGTCCTCCTTGCCGAGGACGGTCGGTCGGTCGGTCAGGCCGTAGAGGGCCTCTTTGACCTGTCCCTCGACGAAGGCGGCTTTGTCCTCGACGACGAGCACGCGTTCGGCGCCGGCGAGCTGGGCTCGCAGCTCGGTGGCGTCGAGCGGCCACAGCAGGCCGAGCCGGACGAGGCGCAGGCCGAGGGCGTCCCAGTCGGCCGGACCGAGTCCGAGATCCCGCAGCGCGCCGACGACCGCCTCGTAGGCGAGGCCCGGGGCGACGACGGCGAGACGGGCGCGTCCGGGCTCGAACGTCACCCGGTTGAGACCGGACCGGCGGGCGTAGTCGAGGACGCGGGGGAGCCGGACGTCGAGCAGGTGCTCCTCGGCCACGGCGGCGGCGGCGCCGAGCAGCAGCGGCCGCTGCACTGGTCGGTCGAGGTCCGGTGCGGGGACCCAGCCGGCCGGGTCGTCGAGGTCGACCGTCGCCACGCCGTCGGCGATGTCGGCGACGATCTTGAGACCGGTCCAGACGCCGGCGTGACGGGAGAGGGCGACCGCGTGCAGGCCAAGGGTGCGGACGTCGGCCACCGAGCCGGGAGCGAGCAGCGGGACGGCCAGGCTGCGGGCCATCCACTCCGACGAGCTCGGCAGCGTCGACGACTTGCAGAACGGGTCGTCGCCGATCACCGCGACCGCGCCGCCCAACGGCGTCGTGCCGGAGAAGTTGCCGTGCCGGATGGCGTCGGCCGCCCGGTCGAGGCCGGGGTTCTTGCCGAACCAGAACCCGGCGACGCCGTCGTGGTGCCGGCCGTCGAGCTCGCCGAGGAGTTGGGTGCCGGCCACCGCGGTGGCGGCCAGCTCCTCGTTGACGCCGGGCGTGAAGACGACGCCGGCATCGTCGAGGAAGGCCGACGCCCGGTACAGCTCGAGGTCGAGGCCGCCGAGCGGCGACCCTTCGTAGCCGCTGACGAAGACGCCGGTGTTGAGGCCGCGGGCCCGGTCGAGGCGGCGCTGGTCGATCGTCAGGCGGACGAGCGCCTCGATCCCGGACAACAGGACGCGGCCGGACGTGGCCGCGTACTTGTCGTCGAGGCGGACGGGCCGGGTGGCGGTGGTGGTGGTCAGGGTATCGGGGACGGTCGGCGGGGTGGGCACCCCACGCTCCTCAGGCCGGGAGACCGATGGACCGTCCGAGCCGTGCCGCCGCCCGCTCTTCGGCGACGTCGATCGGCAGCTTTCCGGACGACCGGGCCAGCGCCAGGACGTCGTGGACACGGCCACCGATCTTCCGCACGGCTTCCTCCAGTCGATCGTCTCCCCAGGCGGATCGTACTGCGTGGATGTGCACGACCCCGCCAGCGTTGAGGAGGAAATCGGGGACGTACGTGACGCCGTGGTCGGCCAGGACGGCCGCGGCCCGGCGCTCGACGAGGGCGTTCTTCAGCATCATGACCCGGGCCGGTCGGCAGGCTTCGGCCGTCGTGGCTGGCTCGTCAGGGTACGGCATCCAGCGGACGCCGCCGAGCCCCGGCGCCCCCGCCATCCGGCCCGTCGGGCCCCGGAGAGCGGTGCGGTCCAGCACGTCGGTCATGTAGCCATTCAACCCGGATCGACGATCTGGTACGACAGAATTTTCTCTTCTGACGGGTAACTACGCAATATTTTTTCGAGAACTGCCGATCTTGCACCGATAGAGAGCGCAGAAATCCATTTGCTACTCTTCATAGTGTGAACGCACCGGTTATGGACGAGTTGGACCACGTGATCATTGGCCTGCTGGCGGAGAACGCCCGGCGGACGATGGGCGACATCGCGTCGCGGGCGTCGCTGTCGCCGTCGGCCGTCAAGCGGCGGATCGAGCGGCTCGAGCGGACGGGCGTCATCGCCGGCTACACGGTCGTCCTCGACCACGCCAAGGCCGGTCGGCCGATCCAGGCGTTCACGGAGGTCCGGTTCGCCGGGACGGCCGACCTTGAGCAGATCCGGGTGGCCGCCACGTCGATGCCGGAGGTGCAGGCCGTCTTCACGACCGCCGGTGACCCCGACGCGCTCGTCTGGTTGCGAGCGGCCGACGTCGCCGGCCTCGGCACCGCCATCGAGCGGCTCCGCCGCAGTGGCCGGGTCACCGGCACGAAGACGCTCATCGTCCTTGACACCTGGCAGCGTCCCCGCCGGACCTGAGCGCGAGCCCGGACCTGAGCCGGAGTCGGGCCGGCGGGGGATCTACGACGGTCGGTCGACGATGACGAGGAGCCGATCGACCAGTTCGGCCTGGGCGGTCACGAGCTTGCGGCGGGCGTCGGCTGCGGTGAACCACTCGGCCCGGTCGACTTCCGGGAAGGACTCGACCCGGCCCGAGCGCGGCGGCCATTCCATCTCGAACCGGTTGCTCCGGCCGGCGGTGGGATCGAGGTCGCCCTCGACGGCCCAGGCGACGACCCGCTTGCCGCCGGCCTGGACGACCTCGCCGAGAGCGACGCGGTCACCGGCGGGGGCCGGCTGGCCGAGCTCCTCGGCGAACTCGCGGTCGGCCGTCGCCACGAGGTCGGCCGACGCGACGGTGACGACTGGCGGGTCGACCTCGCCCTTCGGGATCGACCAGGCGCCGTCGTCCTTCTTCGCCCAGAACGGACCGCCGGGATGGACGAGCAGGACCTCCCGTTGGCCATCCGGCTGGGCCCGGTGGACGAGCAGGCCGGCGCTGATCTTCGGCATCAGCTGGCCCTTTGGCATCAGCGGGCCGGGAGGACGGCCTGCGTCTGGCTGGTCCGGGCGACGAGCCGGTGGTTGGCGTCGTAGACGAGCGTATCGACGACGATGGTCGTCCGGCCGACGTGCAACGGTCGGGCGACGGCCTCGACAAAGCCGCGCCGCACGGCTCGTAGGAAGTTCGTCTTCGACTCGATCGTCGTCGTGCTGTCACCGGCGGGCACGTTCAGCCGGGCGCACCATGCCGCCGCGCCGTCGACCAGCGTCATGAGGGCGCCGCCGTGGAGAATGCCGCCGGCGGTACACCGTTCCTCGGCCCAGCGGAGCCGGAGCCGAACTTCTTGGGGAGTGGCGAGGATGGTCTCGGCCCCGAGCCGCGCCATGAACGGCATCACCGTCCGCAAGTACGCAGTCGCGTCCTGGTCGATGAGGCTGCCGGCCGGGTCTGGGCCGGTCGGATCTGGACGGGTCGGGTCTGAGGCGGTGGCAGGGGTGGGTTCGGCCATTGGAGTCTCGACCGATCGGCGGTCAGCCGGCCGGCTCGGTCGAGACCCAGGCGACCGCCCCACCGGCCAGGTTCTCGGCCGGCCAGCCGCCCGTAGCCAGCGCGTCGGCCGCCGATGCAGACCGGACGCCGGAATGGCAGACGACGACGATCGGCCGGTCGGTCGGGAGCTCGCCGGTCCGGCCGCCGAGCTCGCCGAGGGGGATGTTGACCGCGCCCGGGAACGCCCAGTCGGCGACCTCCTCGGGTTCGCGGACGTCGAGGACGAAGACGCTCTCGCCGGCCCGGAGGCGGTCCCGCAGCTCGTTCGGTTGTACGTCGGCGGCCATCGGCGCTCCTCCGGTTGGCTGGTGTGCCGGTGACGACCGGCGTCGACCGGCCGTCCAGGTCCAGTCTGCCCGGTCGCCGCCGCCGGCGCGGCCGGCGAGCGACCAACCGCTACCCGTCTCGACCGCCCGGCCGCTGGATGGAGGAAGCGTCCGGGACCGGACGCTTCCGCCGGCGGGCGACCAGCAGGAGGACGCCGCCGGAGAGAAGGAAGGCGCCGCCCAGCGCGGCCTGCCACGCCGCCGGGCTGCCCGTGTAGGGGAGGGATGGCAGGGCTGGTGCGGGGATCGGCGTTTCGGGCAGGGCCATGGTGGCCGCGGCCGGCGGGGTGGTCGTCGAGATGACGGCCGTGCAGTGCCACGACGGATCGGGTTGGTACCCGACCGGCACCGACACCTCGTGCATGCACCACGAGTACCCGGCCGGCACCGACCAGCTGGCGTCGCCCTGGCCGTCGGTGGTGGCGAGGCCGACGTACCAGTCGCCCGTCGGCACCGGGTCGTCGTCGGGGTCGGCCGGGGCCGACCACCCCGGCGGGACCGGGCCCTGGCCGACCAGCTCGTAGGTGGCGCCGGGGACGGCCGTCCCAGGATCGAGCGAGTCGAACTTGTGGGCAAAGACCTCGACCAGGGCCAGCGACTCCGGAAGGGCCACCGTCGACGTCGCGGCGGGGGCGGCGGTCGTGATCCGGGCGGTGCAGTGGAGGGCGGGATCGAGGGAGTAGTCGGGGGGAGCGGACACCTCGTGGAAGCACCACGAGTAGCCCGACGGCACCGTGAACGAGAGATCGCCGGTGCTCGACGTGGTCCCTCGGGCCCACCAGGTGTCGCCGGTCTCGGCGGCCACGCCGGTCGGGGCCGCCGACGGCGGCCCGGACGGCGGGCCGGCCCCGACGGCGTAGAGGTCGTAGACGGCGCCGGGGATGCCGGTTGTCGGCGTGGCCGAGTTGAACTTGTGGGCGGCGACGGTGGCTTGCGCTTCGGCGTCGGACACGGTCAGCGTGGTCACCGGGACGGGCGTCGCCGTCGTGCCCGCAAGCACTGTCGTGCAGTGTTCCGTCGAGTCGAGGCCGTAGTTGGCCGGCGCTTGGGTCTCGACGGCGCAGTAGGCGTAGCCGGGGAGCTGCAGGGGGAACGTGGCGACGCCGGTTGTCCCGGTCGTGACTTGGGCGACCCAGGTCTGTCCCGGTTCGGTGGGGGCACCGGTCGATGGGGTCGGCGCGTTCGGGCCGGTGCCGCCGTCCTTCCGATAGAGCGAGAAGACCGCGCCGGGCAGGACCGCGGTCGGGTCCGCGGCGTCGACCTTCTTGACGGCGATGGCCACGAACTCGCCGGCGTCGGTGACGGTGATCGGTTGCGCGCCCTGGGCGTTGTCGGCCACGAAGCAGCCAGTGGCCCCGGCGGCTAGCCCCGGCGGCGCCGTTACCTCCGACCAGCAGTAGGGCTGGCCCGAGATCAGGACGGTCGTGGTGGTGCAGTTGCCGTGGACGTCGGTCGTGCAGGTGGCGACCGGTGTCCCGCCGTAGATCGGGCCGGCAGTGACGTCGATGATCGCGCCGGACAAGACGAGCTGTGTCCGGTTGACCGAACCGGTGGCCACCTTGGTGAACGAGGCCGAGACGAGTAGCGCGTCGGTGAACGCCGCGGTGGTCGTCCCGGCCGGATCGACCGTGACGTGATCGGTCGGGACCGGTGTCGGCAGGTCGTAACCCGGTGGCGCCGCCGTCTCGACGACCTCGTAGTTGCCGGGCAGGAACCCGGTGCCGTCGTTGGCGGAGGGGGAGCAGGTGCCGGAGGCGTCGGTCGTGCACGATCCCAGGTCGACGCTGTACGTGCCTGATCCGGTCGGGTCGTAACGGATATCGAAGGTCGCCCCCGACAGAGCGGCCGCCGTCGCCGCGTCGGTCTTGGAGACGACGAGGGTCCCCGGTTGGACGGCGTCGGCCGCCGCGGTCGTCGTGGTGGCATGGCCGGCCGACACAGTCACGGTGAACGGTGTCACCGCGCTGTAGCCGGGAGGGACGGTCGTCTCGATGAGGTGGTAAGTGCCGGGGACCAGCCCGGTGAGGGTGTTGGTGGACCCTGTCGCACCGACCGTCAGTGTCCCGACCACCGCCGACGACGGTGCCGGGCCGCTGGCCGTGAAGACGGCGCCGGCGATGCCCCAGTAGGCCGTGTCGTTGCCGGTCTTGGTCAGCGACAGGCTGCCGAGGAACGAGTCGGCGAAGGTGACGCTGGCTACCGCCGTGGCGCCGGGGGCGAGGAAGACCGTCTGGACGGTCGTCGCCGGGTCTAGCCAGTAGCCCGGCGCCGCGGCCGTCTCGGTGACCTGATACCAGCCGGGCAGCCAGCCGTCGGCCGTGTTCTGCGTCGGCGGCTGGCAAGTCCCGGCGCCCGACGTCGTGCAGCTCCCGAGGTCTTGGTCGTAGACGCCGTTGTTGGCGCGGTCGTAGCTGAAGTCGAAGACCGCGCCGGCCACCGGGTCGCCGGTTGTGGCGTCGATCTTCGCCGCGCCGAGCGCGGCGGGAACGGCCAGCTCGGTGTTCGGTCCGGTGAAGCTGGCCACCGTTGTCGTGTGCGGGTGGAGGGTGACGACCATCGGCGGCGCGAGCTGGTAGCCGGGGGCAGCGGTGACCTCGACCACCGCGTACTGGGTGCCTGTTGTCGTCGCGGTCAGTGGGATCGACGGACCGGCGTCGCCGCTGCCGTCAGTGACGAGGGTGTCGAGCACGTTGCCGAAGCCGTCCCGGATCTGGAAGACCGCCCCACCCGGGCCGTAGTAGGCCGGGTCGTTCACCGCCTTGACGATCGAGATGGTGCCGGTCAGCACGGTCGGCGACGAGGCCACGCCGCCGAAGCCGGTGCCGAGCACCTCGCTCGCGCCCGACACCATCATGAGCTGCCCGCCCGTGCCGCTCGGTGCGCCGTAGGCCGGCGGCGCCGTGCCCGGCGCGTCGCCGACGACGCTCATGCCTTGCGCCGAGAAGAAGCCGCCCGGCGGGACCGCGTCGATATTCCAGACGAAGCTGAGCTGTCCGGCCGCGTTGGTTGTCGCGGCCAGCCACCCGAAGTTGCTGACCTGGTTGGCTGGCGGACCGCCGGTGGGTGGGGGCGTGAGCTGCAGGCCGCCCACCCCGGCCCCGGTGGCACTCCGCACGGTGACCGTGCCCGAGTAGTTGCGGTTGGTTGTGAAGGCCGACCCCGAGGACGGCGTCATTGTCAGGCTAACGGTCCACGGCCCGGCGTAGGTGGTGATCCAGGCGGTGATCGCTGCGACGAGGGCCGCCGGGGCGCGGCTGCCCGGCGGCGTTGTCCCGCCGGCCGACGTGTAGGCGATCTGGGCGATGGCGGCGACGGTTGTGTCGACCGGGTAGCCGTTCCAGCCGGTGCCCTGATAGCGCTCGGCGAAGTAGGCCAGCGCGGCCATCTGGCCGTTGCTGAAGACGCCGCTGCCGGGATAGGCGACCGGGCTCCACGGCGTGGTCGGCAGCTCGGTAGGGGAGGCCGACCCGGGAAAGATGCAGTAGGCGTAGCCGGGCACCCCTGTCAGCACGTAGGCGCCGCCCCAGTGCTGTGTCGGGGCCTGCGGGCCGGCCCCCGGGCCGTACCCATTGTCGGCGGCGGCCGGCAGGACCGGGGCCATGATCCCACCGACGCCGACCGCGGTGGTGACCGTCCCGAGGACGACGAGGACCGCGCCGAACGCCGCGAATCTCCGCCGGGTTGCGGATCGTCGGGTTGCCGATCGTCGGATTGCTGGTCGTCCGCGTGCTGTCTCGTACATGGTTGGTCCGGGCCCTCCGCTCGCTTCCGGACACGACTACGGCGCCGTCCTCCCACCGGGGTTCCTCCCACACGTCCCACCGCAAAGTCCGCTGGTGAAGACCGGGTCGCCGGCAGACCGGCCGGTACGCTGTGCGCAGTGCCGATCTCGAGCCGACTCCTGGACGACGGCGAGGAGGTCGTCGTCGATCTCCGGCCCCACTGGGTCTTCCTGCTCGGCCCGGCCGTGCTCACGGCGGTGGCGCTGGCTGTCGCCATCGCGGTGGTCGTCCGCTTCCCGAAGGCGCCGGTGGCGGTGGCCGGGGTGCTGGCGGTCATGGTGGCGATCCCGGTGATCTGGCTGGCCGGCCGGATCGTCCGGTGGTTGGGGATCAGCCTGGTGGTGACGACGAACCGGCTGATCTACCGGCGCGGCGTCTTCGGCCGGGACCTCGTCCAGCTCCGCCTGCCGCGGATCGCCGAGGTGCACTGCACGCAGACGTTCGCCGAACGGCTGATCGGTTCCGGACGGCTGGTCGTCGAGCTCGTCGGCGACGACCCGATGGCCATCGAGGACGTCCGTCGCCCGCGGACGCTGCAGCGCGTCATCGCCCGGGAGCTGGACGAGTCGAGCCGGCGCCGCGCCCGGGAGGCCGGCTGGTCGGGCTTCGGCGGTCCGTCGCCGGCCACCGACGTGCCGACCCAGCCGATCAGCGTGCCGCGGCCGTTCGCGATGGACGACACGCCGCCGCACGGGATGCCGCTGCCGTCGGCCGCGCCGACCCAACCGGGCGCGCCGGCGGTCGGGGCCGCCCAGCCGGCGGTTCCGGGCGGTGCGTACTCCGTCCCGGATCAGCTCATCGCGCTGGACGACCTGCGCCGACGCGGCATCATCTCCGACGGCGAGTTCGAGGCCAAGAAGGCGGAGCTGCTGAGCCGGTTGTGAACCGGGCCGTCGGGCCGGCGACGGCGACTACCGTGTTGCCGTGGCTTCCATGATCCGGTACCGCTGTACGGCGTGCGGCAACCTGACCCGCTTCGACGTGACGACGACCCGCACGACGAAGGCCTTCAACCACTACACCGTGGGCGGCGAGCTCGAGGTGGAGGAGGAGGCCGTGCTGGCCGAGTCGGTGGACGAGGTGTCGTGCCGGTGGTGCGGGCACGGCCGGTCCGTCGAGGCCCTGGCCGAAACAGCCGGCGAGGACGTCGGGCAACCATCGCCGGTGACGTGACGGCTGCCGGGCGCCGCCCGGAAGGAGTGGGCGGCCCGGTTCACCGGCCGCCACCACCAGTGCTCGACGGCCTGGTTCCGATCCCGACGTACCGCGACCGACCGGCCACGCCGGCGTCCGACGTCACCGGCGTCGATCTCACCGGCCGAGCCATCGACGTCCGGGTGCTCGGCACCGGCCGCTGGACGCTGCTCGTCTTCCTCTCCAGCCACTGCGACGGCTGTCGGCCGCTGTGGGACACGCTGGCCGACCCGACGGCGTCCGGCCTGGCCGGTGACGAGCGCGTCGTCGCGGTCACCCATGGGCCCGATCACGAGGACATTGCCGCGCTCCGTGCCCTCGCGCCGGCGGGGAGCACCGGTGCCGAGGTGTCACCAGCGGTCGTCATGGCCACGGCTGCCTGGTCGGCCTACCGCGTCCAGGGGCCGCCGTTCTTCGTCCTAGCCGACGGAGCCGCCGACCGGGTCGTCACCGAGGGCGTGGCGTGGGGGGTCTCGCAGATCGCCGGGCACGTCCGGATGGCGCGCCAGACGTATGCCGCCGGCTGACCGGGACGCAGCACCGGTTGGCCAGAAGGAAAGACGCTGCCCGAAGGAAAGAACCTGAAGGAGACAGGAGCGGACGATGGACACCGAGCTGTTCGCCGTCGAGACCGGTGCTCGCCGGGTTACCGACCTGACGCCGATCGTCGCCTCGTTCTGCGACGGTCGGGGCGACGGCCTCTGCCACGTCTTCGCGCCGCACGCCACCGCCGGCCTCGCCCTGATGGAGCTCGGCTCGGGGTCGGAGCGTGACCTCGACGAGCTGCTCGACCGACTCCTGCCGCGCGACGACCGTTACCGGCATCGGCACGGCTCGCCGGGCCACGGCGCCGACCACCTGCTGCCCGTCCTCATCAGCCCGTCGCTGAGCCTCCCGGTGGCCGGCGGACGGCCGCTGCTCGGTACGTGGCAGTCCGTCGTGCTCGTCGATCCCAACGGCGACAACCCGCGCCGGCACGTTCGCTGTTCGTGGATCCCCGCGTCCGAGTGATACACCCTCCCGTCATGCTGTCCCCGACAGAAGGAACGAGACGACCCCACCGGGGAGGGGACCACCATGACCACCGCCACGCTCACCATCGACTGCGACGCCTGCAGCTTGCAGCGGACCGACGCCTGCAGCGACTGCGTCGTCAGCTTCCTCTTGGAGCGCGAACCCGATGACGCGGTCGTCATCGACGCCGACGAGGCCCGGGCCATGCGGATGCTGGAGCGGGCCGGACTGCTGCCGAGCCTCCGCTTCGAGGACCGCGCCGGCTGAGCTCCCGAACGGGCCGGCTGAGCCAGCGGACGGGCCGGCGA
>CAVUYB010000037.1:0-19396 GCA_963745595.1 uncultured Actinomycetota bacterium
ACGCCCCAGCCGCGGCCGTCGGGCCCCGACCGGGTCGAGCCGATCGTCGGTGGTGGTGGTGGCGGCGCCGTCGACCGGCTCGGTGGTGAAGCCAGCCGGTCGACCGGCGTCGGTAGCCTGGAGGCGCTCGTCGCCCCAGCAGGGAGCCACCGCCAGTGCCCGGACCCGCCGGGACCGCTCGCCCGGTCCCCCACGCCCCCAACCGATCCGGCACCCGCAGCCGGCGGGCCCGACGTCGCCGGCGGCTGGCGACCGTTCTCATTGTCGCGGTGGGCGTGCTGGCGATCGTCGGGATCACGATGGCCACGTCGTCGTCCGGCGGCCCGTCGCCGTTGCCGTTGCGGGCCCGGATCGTCACCGCGGCGGAGAGCCAGCTCGGCTACCGCACCGATCCGCCCGACTCGTACTGCAACGAGTTCAGCGCCTATTGGGACGCCGGAACAGCGACCTGCCCATCGGGCCTGCGCAGCGAGGAGTGGTGCGCCGACTTCGCGGCTTGGACCTGGAAACAGGCCGGTGCCGACTTCACCTATGAACTCGCACCGGGAGACATCAACGCCGCATCGGCCAGCTTCTACGTCTGGGCCGTCGACCACGGCACCTGGCATCCGGCCGGTGCCGGCTACACGCCCCAGCCGGGGGACGTCGCGGTCTACGGCCTCGACACGGCCACCGATACCGCCACCCATGTCGCCGTCGTCACCGGCTACACGCCGGGGGCCCGGGGGCCCGACGTCGTCAACGGCGACGGCGACCGCATCGCGTTCAGCGTCGTCGAGACCGGCACCGACCAGTACCGGGCCGACACCCACGGCGGCGGTTCGCCACTGTCGGGGTATGCCTCTCCCCTGACACCGGCCGGTTGAACAGACGAATTTGACGGGCCGCCGCACCCGGCTCGCCCCGGCGGGCCGGCTAGACGGCCGGCGTGAAGCCGGCCGGGAGGGCGATGGACTTCTTCTCCAGGAACAGCTCGAGCCCCTCGGGCCCGAACTCCCGGCCGACGCCGGACTCCTTGTAGCCACCGAACGGGGTGGCGAAGTCGATCGGAATGCCGGTGTTGAGCATGTACGTCCCCGTCCGCACCTGCCGGGCGATGCCGAGACCTCGCTCGTTGTCGTTCGTCCACACCGAACCGCAGAGCCCGTAGTTGGAGTCGTTGGCGATGCCGACCGCGTCGGCGTCGCCGTCGTAGGGGATGACGACGAGCACCGGCCCGAAGATCTCCTCCTGGGCGATCTTCATCTTGTTGTCCACGCCGGAGAAGACGGTCGGCTCGACGTAGTACCCCTTGTCGAAGCCGGCCGGCCGACCACCGCCGACGGCGACTTTCGCCCCCTCGTCCTGGCCACTGCGCAGGTAGCCCTCGACGCGGTCGCGCTGGCGGCCGGCGACGAGCGGGCCGACCTCGGTCGCCGGGTCGAGCGGGTCCCCGACCGTCATGGCCTTGACCTGCTCGACCAGGGCGTCGACGACCTCGTCGTAGCGGCTCCGCGGGGCGAGGATCCGGGTCTGGGCGATGCACGCCTGCCCGTTGTTCATGATGGCGTTCGGCAGCAGGTTCGCCAGCGTCGCTCCGAGGTCGGCGTCGTCCAGGATGATCGCCGCCGACTTCCCGCCCAGCTCGAGCGTGCAGCGCTTGAGCCGCTCGCCGCACAGGCCACCGATCCGCTTGCCCGCGGCCGACGAGCCGGTGAACGTGATCTTGTCGACGCCGGGATGGGTGACGAGGTGCTCGCCGACCTCCCGGCCGGCCGGCACGACGGAGAGGACGCCCTCGGGCAGGCCGGCCTCCGCGAAGATCTCGGCCAGCCGGAACGCGTCGAGCGGCGTCTCCGGTGCCGGCTTGAACACGACCGTGCAGCCGGCCGCCAGCGCGGGGCCGAGCTTGGCCGACGCGATGAAGAGCGGCACGTTCCACGGGGCGATCGCCCCGACGACGCCGGCCGGCTCCTTCGT
Source organism: uncultured Actinomycetota bacterium (assembly GCA_963745595.1). Lineage (GTDB taxonomy): Bacteria > Actinomycetota > Acidimicrobiia > Acidimicrobiales > RAAP-2 > DASZUK01. Next base: position 1,960 of record CAVUYB010000037.1, read on the forward strand.
CACGAGAACCTCCGGGTTGAGCACACCGGCCCGGATCTCGTCGAACGCATAGCTGGCCGCCAGCTCGGCGTAGTAGTTGAAGACCATCGTCGGCGCCAGCACCTGGCCGAGCTGCGCCCACGAGACCGGGGAGCCCATCTCGACCGAGATCGTCTCGGCCATGTCGACCATCTCGGCGGTGATCGTCTCGGCCACCTTGGCCAGGACCGCGCCGCGCTCGGCCGGCGCCATCCGCGGCCACGGGCCCCGGTCGAACGCCTCCCGGGCGGCGGCGACCGCCTTGTCGACGTCAGCAGCCGTCGCGTCCGGTACCCGGGCGACGACCTCTTCGGTGGACGGCGAGACGACGTCGATCGTGCCCGTTCCTTCCGGGGCGACCCACGTCCCTCCGATGAACAGCCGGTCGTAGTCCTTGACGGGCATGGCCCCCTCCTCAGATGTTCGAGCCCGGTCCAGCGACGAAAACTAGAACGCGCTTCAATTTCGTCCCCATCGTAGCCACGGCGCCGTCGGCCCGACAGCCGCTCCGACCGGACTCGACCACCGTCGCCGGCCCAGGCCGGCTCCGCTCAACCCTGCGACGTCGGCCACTCGACGTGCGCCTGGATGCGGCCCGCATCGTCGACCCAGCCCTTCGAGACCGCGTACTCGCACATCTTGGCGAAACCGGCCCCCCACACCTCCCCCGCCGTCGCCCCGGCCAGGGCCCGGACCGCCTCCGGTCGGACGAACACGTCGCCTGTTCCCCCGACTGCTCCCACCCCGGTCGACGCGACGATCGCAGCCAGCCGGTCGGTGTCCTCCCCACCCGATCCGGCCGATCCGCCCGACGCCACACCGGCGGCCGCCGGGGCCACCCGGACGGCGAAGTGGGCAAAGTCGTCCGGCACCGCCAGTTCGGCGGTCGATGCGTCCAGGTCGACGACGATCTCCATTGGCGCCACGGTAGCGCCGAGCTACCCCACGGTCCCGGGCCACCGGCCGGATGCCGAGGCGCCCAGCCCCGGCCGTCGGCCACCCCGGGCATAGGCTCCGGTCGCCGGCTGACAGAGGGGGAGACGGAGATGCCCGACAACGCTGGACGTGATCCCGCCGAGGTGGCCAAGACGCTCTCGGCGTGGCTCGCCACCAAGCTTCTCGCCGGTGCCGATCCGGAGGTCGCCGATGTCAACGCGCCGGCGGCCAACGGGTTCTCCAACGAGACCATCCTCTGCCGGGCGACGTGGACGGACGACGGGCAGCGGACCACCCGGCGGCTCGTCGTCCGCGTCGCCCCGACTCGTCATCTCCTCTTCCTCGACGCCCATTTCTCGACCCAGTACCGCGTCATGAAGACGCTGGCCGACGGCGGCGCCGGTGTCGCCCTCCCCCCGCTCGGCTGGTACGAGGAGGACGACCAATGGCTCGGCGTGCCGTTCTTCACGATGGACCACGTCGACGGACTCGTGCCGCCCGACAACCTGCCGTACACGATGGAGGGATGGGTAGTCGACGCCGCGCCCGACCAGCAGGAACGGATGTGGTGGACCGGGCTCGAAGCCCTCGCCGCCGTCCACCGGACCGACTGGCGGGCCCTCGGGCTCGACTGGCTGGGCGATCCGGGCCGCGGTCGGCCGGGCCTCGACCAGCAGCTCGCCTACTACCGCGAGTTCCTCGACTGGTCGGCGAAGGGCCGGCCGCAGCCGGTGACCGAGGCCATCTGGGAGTGGCTGGTGGCCAACCGGCCGGACGAGGACGGCGATGTGGTCCTGTGTTGGGGCGACAGCCGCGTCGGCAACATCATCTGGGACGACTTCTCCCCGGTCGCCGTGCTCGACTGGGAGATGGCCACCCTCGGCCAACCCGAGCTCGACCTCGGCTGGTGGCTGTACTTCGACCGGCAGTTCACCGAAGGGCTCAACGTCCCCCGCCCGCCCGGGTTCCCCACGCACGAGGCGACCGTCGAGCGGTACGCCGAGCTCGTCGGCCGTCCCGTCCGGAACCTCGAGTATTACGAGATCTTCTCCGGGTTCCGCTTCGCCGTCATCATGTGCCGGCTGACCGATCTGCTCGTCGAGAGCGGGCAGCTCCCCGAGGACACCGACATGGGCACCAACAATCTGGCGACGCAGTTCACCGCCCAGCTGCTCGGCCTGCCATCGCCGGCCGGCTGACCCGGCGCGGGATCACCGCCCGTCGCCAGGGGCGGCACCCGCCACCCGACGCGCCGACGACGGCTACGTCGGGTACGACGTGCTCGGGTTCTGTGGGTCCAAGATCCCGTGGCCGCGGAGCCGGTCGACCAGCCAAGCGATGCTGTCCGGCTGGCCGATGGCGTCCTCCCAGCCCTCCAGCGCCGATTCCAGCACGGCCCGGGCCTCGACCTGGCCGACGACGACGACCGTCATCCCCTCTACCTCGGTCTCGTCCACCGCGTGCGTCCCGGTGACGTGCACCCCGCCGAACGGTGTGGCGTACGTACGGGGAACCGGCTCCCGGAGCACGTACAGCTCGCCGGTGTCTTCGACCCAGTTCAGCTCGTGCCGGACCCCGTGGTCGTCTCGCCAGTCAGTACCGAGCTCGAGCTCCGCCGAGCTCCGGCGGCGCTCGTCGGCGTCGTAGAACTCCTCGATATCCACCCGGGGCACTGTAGTGGGAGGTGGTGAGACCCACCGGCCGCGGGCGTCACCGACCGGTCGGCACCTCCCGCTCCGCTCCCTCCCCGCCGTCGGCGGGCTCCCCCGCCACCCGACCGAGCCCGGCGAATTCGGTGGGAACAACCGGAGGAGGGCCGTCGCGCATCGTGCCGTCATGACAGATCGTGCGCTCCAACCCATCAACCGGCTCGACGCCGACTGGCGGGCGACCCGCCGGTCGGCGGCATCGAAAGATGCGCTCCGGCGGCTCGCGGCGGCCGAGGAAGTCGTCGCCGCCCTGTGCCTCGCCGACCTCGGCGACCTCGGCGACCTCGTCGACGCGCTCCGGCATCCGAAGGACGCGGCCGACCGGGCCCGGGCCGCCCGGGTCATCCAGGCGATGCTCCGCTCCCAGGGCGTCCACCCGCTCGTCCCCCGGGCGGTGCTCCAGGCCATCCTCCCCGGCCTCGTCTCGGTCGCTCGACGTCTTTCGTGGGGCGCCGGTGGCGACTGGAACGGCGGCGGGGCCTTCTTCGTCGACCTGTTGACGACGGCCTGGGAGGTCGTCGTCGAGTGGGCCGGCGACGACCGCGACTATGCCGTCCTCGATCTCCTGTCGGCCATCCGTTGCCGTCTCCGGCGTCAGCTTCTGAGCCAGCGGGCCGGCCACGAACGGGTCGTGCCCGGTCTCGACGTCGATGCCGTCGCCCCGGTTCCCTGGCGCAACGGCGGCTCCGACCTCGACGAGCTGGCCCGGACGATCGACGAGCTCGCCGGGAATGGCCTCGATCCGATCGATGCCGCCATCCTCTATGGCAACGGCGTCCTCGGGATGACGATCACGGAGCTCTCGCAGATGACCGGGATGTCCCGTCGTTATCTCGGCGGAAGAAGGCAACGAGCCCTGCACGAAATCGTCGCCTGAGCCTACGTAATGTCTCGGCGTGCCGCGAACGGACAATCCCACCGGCCGTCCCGGGAACACCGGCGACTATCGAGGTCGTCCGGTGTGGTGGGCGGTCCTGGCCGTCGCACTCGGCCTGATGGCCCTCGTGGCGGCGATGTCGTTCGCCGGTCGCACCGCGCCGACCCGGGCGGCCGACGCCGGTCACGGGCGCCGCGCCACGTCGGCGAGCACCGCGGTCGCACCGGTCAACGGGCGGCCGTCCGGCCCAACCGTTGCCGACGACCGGGGACGGAACCGATGACCGCACCGCTCGGAACAGGAACTTCGACCGCCGCGCCGCCCACCACGGCTCCGTCGACGTCCCACGGGACCGTCAGGCCGACCACCGGGACCACCCTCGGTCCGACGGACAATACCGGCGGAAGCCCGGTGACGACCGTCACTTCCCCGGCCGACTCGTCGACCACCAGCCCGGCGACCAGCCCGCCGGAGATGACCACGACGACGACCGTCCCCACGGTCCAGACGTTCGCCGGCTACCTGGCGTACCCCGACGACGTGTCGGCGACGTACCAGGCCGGCGGCGGGGAGACCGTTTCGGCCACCGCCACCTGGACCGGAACACCAACACTTTCGCTTACGATCACATGCACAAGCCAGCATGTATCAAGAAATGGCGAATCTGGCATATCGCTGGCAGTTACCGATGACCACCGCGCGGGCGTTCCGTGTAACGTCACCCTCGCCGAGCCCCCATCGGAGGAGGGGACGGTCTCATATTCGCTGTCGGTCTCGCTCGCTTCGAGCTGACGGGCCCGCCAGCCGGTCACCGGGGGGGAAGACCGTGAGAGAGAACAAGACTGCCGACCTCGTCGTCGGAATCGTCGCCGCCGTATTGATCTTCGCCGCCGTACCGGCCGCGCTGCTCGTGCTCATCGGGCTGCCGGATCCGATGCGCGCCGGCGACGCCCACTTCTGGTCCGGCCACCACGGCTTCGACGGACTGGGCGTCGTCGCCTGGGTGGCCTGGGCCGCCTGCTGCGGTCCGTTGCTCGCGGCCGTCGTCCGCAAGGTCCGACGTCGCGACGTCGTGGCGACCGGCCGGGCGCCGACGCCGGAATGGCTGGCCAGCCGCATCGCCGCCGCCGTGCTCGCCGTCGGCTCCGTCACCCTCTCCACCGGCGCGATCGCCGGAGCCGTCGGTCACGGCGGCGCGACCGCCCGTCCCCACCCGACGCTGTCCGTCTCGGCGCCGGCACCACCCGCCACCACCGTTCCGGCGCCGACATCACCCACCGCCACGCCGTTGACGCCGGCGGGCCCCGATACCACGACCGCCGAGGCGGACCCGGCCAACCCCGGCGCCCCGGTCCGCTACACCGTCGAGGTGGGCGATTCGCTGTGGTCGATCGCCGAGCGCTTCTACGACGACGGCAGCGAATGGTGGGCCATCGCAGAGGCCAACCTCGGACAGACCATGGATGACGGCACGCGTTTCGTGGACCCCAGCCTCATCCAGCCCGGATGGGTGCTCACCTTCCCGGCCGACCCGACGGCCGCGCCGGTCACGCCAGCCACGGCCCCCACCACGACCGCGGCGACCGCGCCCCTGACGACCCCTGCGCCGGCAACGGCAACATCGGCCCGGCCGCCCATGGGGCCGCCGGAGCACCCCGGCCTGGCGGCCCGACCGACGACGGTGGCCGCCACCCGCCCGTCCGTCGGCGGGGACGGTGGGCGTCGGGGACCCGAACGGCGACGCGGACCGAAGCCGGCCGGCTCGCCAGGACCGATCCCGCTACCGGAACTGGCCGCCCTCGGCGTGGGTGTCGTGCTGGCAGCGGCGATGGCCCGCCGGGCCCGGCGGGTGCGCCACTTGGCCTCGTCGACTCGGTCGGAGGGGGAGGCCACGGTGGACCTGTCGGAGGCGGCCGCCGGGACCGCGGCCGACCTGGTGCCGTTCGAGGACGCGCCGGTGCTGGCCTGGTTGGAGGCCGCCAACCATCACCTGACGGGCGCGCTGAACGCCAGCGGGCGGGCCGATGACGCGCCGCCGGCCCGCCTCGTCCGTGTCGGGTCCGACGGCGTCGAGGTCCGACTGCGGCGGCCGGTCGCGTGGGCGCCACCGGGCTGGGTGCTCGAGCAGGAGGGGTCGTCGTGGCGACTGCCGGCCAGCCTGGAGCTGGCGGACGTCGGACGCGGTGGTCGCCGGTCGACACCTTGGCTGCCGGTGCTGCTGCCGGTCGGGACGAACGACGACGGCACGTGGCTCGTGCCGATCGGTCCCGGCGACTGCGTCCCGGTCATCGGCCCCGAAGCCGATGCCCTCGTACGGACCATGCGGATGGCCGTCGAGAGCTGGGCGTGGTCGGAGCTGGTAACGGTGACCGACGACCCGTCGCAGGTGCCGAACGGCCCGTCGGCGTCGGCGGCCGGGCCAGAGGTCGAGGCGACGCTGGCCGTGGTCGACGGACCAGAGGACGGCCCACCCCGACGACGCGTGCTGTTCGTCGGCAACCCGGCGTCGCTCTCGACTGCGGCCGCCGCCCGCTGCTCGGTGGTCACCACGCTCCCGGTACCGGCGACCGACCTGACGGTGACGGTGGACGCCACCGCGGCGTCGCTCCATCCGCTCGGGGTGACGGTGCGGCCGGATCTCCTCGACCGCGACCGGCACGCCGCGGTATCGGAGATCCTCGCCGTCGGCCGGACGGAGCCGAGCTCCCGGACCGTGGTCGGCCGGCGACCGGTGACCCGACAGGTCGGCGCCGAAGCGACGGACGCTTCGCCGAGATCAGACGGCGATCGGAACCGGGAGCCGCCCCCGGACGACGACCCGGTTGCCAAGCCGGTCGAGGCCGGCGTAGGACTGATCGAGGCCAGCGCAGGACCGACACCACTCCGGCCGGGGCCAGTCGACGTGCGGCTGCTCACGGCCGTGCCCCGCCTGGACGGGCTGGCGACCGCGCTGACACCGAAGCGGGCCCGGCGGGCGGTCGAGCTGGTGGCGTACCTCGCCCTCCACCACCCCGAACCGGTGACGAGCGATCGGCTCCGGACCCGCGTCCTCGGGTCGGCCGACGCCGACGCGGCGGCGAAGACGCTCTTCAACACGGCCGGGGTGGCCCGCCGGGCGATGGGCTCCGACGTCACCGGCGCACCCCTGTTCCCGCCGGCGACGAAAGGGAGCCATTACCGGATCTCGGCGCTCGTGTCGACGGACGTCGGTCGGGTGGCCGCGCTAGTCGACGCGGCCCACGACACGGACGATGCCGACCGCGTCATCGCCTGCCTGCGGGCCGCGCTCGGCCTGGTCGAGGGCGAGCCGCTGGCCCGCACCCTGTCCGGCTACAGCTGGTGGCAGGCCGAAGGCCACGAACAGCGGGTGGCGGCGACGCTGGTGGACGCCGCCTGCCGGCTCGTCCCGTTGGCCACGGCGGCCGGCCACTTCGACCTCGCCACCTGGGCGGTCGCCCAGGCCCGACTGGTCGAGCCGTACAGCGAGGCCCTCTCCCGGGCGGCGATGCAGGTCGCGGCCGACCTCGGCGATCCCGACCGGCTCCGGCGGGAGTGGCAGGAATGCCTGCGCCGGGCGGACGAACTCGACCCCGGCAGCGTCCCATCATCGGCGACCGAGCGGCGCTACACCGAGCTGTGCCGGGAGCTCCCGGATCAGGCCAGCTTGGCGGCGATCGAGGACGCACCACGCAGGACGGTGCCGTCGGCACCGGCCGCGCTGTAGACGTGCGTCGGCCGCTCACGGGCCTCGGCGATCAGGTCGCCGAGCAGCGTGCCGAACGGCACGGCCGGGTCGATCCACAGGTACCGGGCGAGCGAGCCGGGGATCGTGTTGACCTCGTTGACGACGAGCTCGTCGCCGTCGGACAGGAAGTCGATGCGGGCGACACCGCGGACCCCCGCGAGCCCGGCGACCTCGGTGGCGGCCTGGCGGAGGGTCGCCTCGAGGCGGCCGTCGATCTCGGCCGGCAGCTGCCGCGGTGCGCTGGCCATGCCCTCGCCGCCGACGTACTTGTCGGCGTAGCCGAGGATCTCCGGCTCGCCGGCCGCGCCGCCGGCCCGGGGCGTCCGCAGCGGTCGTTCGATCGCCGACAGCTGCGACGCCGGCCAGCTCCGCACGCCGATCTGCAGGTCGAAGAAGCCGGGTCGATACGGCTCGACGACCGCGCCCGCCCGCAGGTGCTGGTTCGCCCCGAGCCGGGCCCGGGCGGTGGCCAGGTCGGCGACGACCTCGATGCCGATCGACGACCCGCCGAAGCGGGGCTTCACGATGTACGGGCCTTCGAAGCCGACGTCCTCGGTCCGCTCGTCCAGGGCGACGCGAGGAAGCGTCGGCAGGCCGGCGGCGGCGATGACGGCGCCGAACGCCAGCTTGTCCATGCCGATCGCCGCGCCGGCCACCGTCGGGCCGGTGTAGCGAATCCCGGCCAGGTCGAGCGCGGCCTGCAGGGAGCCGTCCTCGCCGGGACCGCCGTGGCAGCAGACGACGGCGACGTCGACGGTCGACGGTCGGGACTTGCCGAACCGCCCGCCCTCGGCGACGAACCCACCCTCGGTCCCGAGCCCGAAGCGGAGCGGCGTCGACCCCCGCGGCACGCCGTCGAGGAAGCCGGTCGCCTCGAGCGTCGGATCGACCTCGTACCACTCCCCGACCTTCGTCCAGTAGAGCGCCCGCGGCGCCGCGCCGGCGCCGGCCAGCTCGCGAGCGGCCTGGAGGCCGGTGAGGACACTGACGTCGTGCTCGGGCGATGGCCCCCCGAAGATGACGGCCACATCGGACAAGATCGCGCTCCCTCTCCTACGGCGGTTGCCGGCTCGTCCCCACCCGGTCGGTGGTCCCGGTCACCGGCCGGGTGCCGGAGCGGGCGGCAGGCCCACCCCGGGAACGGTCAAGGGTAGTTGTCCGGGAGGTCGTTCTCGTAGAGGACGGCGTCGTCCGGACCGAGATGGGTCCGCACCCAGGTGACGGCCTGCTCCCGGGTCCGGACGACGACCGGACGAAGGGGGGCCGCCCCCCGGAGCAGCGCCCGGTGGTTCGTCCGGCCGACGACGACGAAGTCGGTGGCGACGTCGCAGGCCGCGGTGGCGAACGCCTCGTTCTCCGGCCGCTGCCGTGGGCCGAGCTCGACCATCCCGGGCGTCACGACGACGCGGCGGCGACTGACCGGCGCCGCGGCGAGCAGGGCGAGGGCGGCCTGGGCACCGGCCGGGTTCGAGTTGAACGTGTCGTCGATGACGAGCACGCCGGACGGCGCCTGGGCGGACGTCAATCGGTTCGGGATCGGCGGCACCGCGGCGAGCCGGTCGGCCAGCTGCTCGGCCGCCACGCCGAGCCGGAGGGCGACCGCGATCGCGCAGGCCAGGTTCGTCGGCTGCACGCCGCCGTCGACGGGGACGCCGGTCGCCGTCTCCCGGCCCGCGATCGTCACCGTGACCGTCCCGTCCCCCCGGGCGACGCAGACGTCGGCGGTCCGGTCGACGGCCGAGCACCGGACGACCTCGCGCCCACCGCCGTCGCCGGCCAGCCGGTCGGCCAGCGCGGCCAGTCGCGGGTCGTCGACGTTCAAGAAGACGGTCGACGCCCGCTCGGTGATCTCGGCCTTGGCCCGGACGATCTCGTCCTCGCTGCCGAACCGCTCGAGGTGCACCGGGCCGATCGCCGTGATGACGGCGAGGCTCGGCGGGCACCAGCGGCACAGGTCGCGGATCTCGCCGGGCCCGTACGTGCCCATCTCGGCGACGAAGACCTCCGCGCCGTCGGTCAGGTTCTCGTTGATCGCCCGGGCGAGACCGGCCCGGTTGTTGAACGACGCCGGCGTCGCGACGACCGTCCGGGTGCCGACGAGCAGATGGGCGACGTGGTTCTTGGTCGACGTCTTGCCGTACGAGCCGGTGATGGCGACGACGACCGGGTCGACGCGGCGCAGGCGCTTCTCGGCCGCGTCGACGAACCGGCCGGATAGTCGCCGTTCGACCGGTGCCATCACCGCGCAGGCCGCGTCGACGAGCGCCGGGACGGCGATGACCCCACCGGCGGCGAAGATGGCCGGGGCGCCGAGCAGCACGCCGGCCACGACGACGACGGCTTGGAGGACCAACCACACCGCGGCCAACGACCGCAGCCGCCGGGTGACGACGAGCTTCGACGTCCGACCACGCAGCGAGAGATGCAGCGGCCCGACGACCGCGACCGCGGCCGGCGTCAACGCGCACAGCGGCCAGCGGGCCGAGAGCACGACGCCGGCCAGCGCCACCGCCAGCAGGGCCACGTTGCCGGGTTCGCTGGTCCACCACCGGATGGCGAACCGGCTCGTCGCGCCGTCGAGGTAGTGCTCGCGCTGGGCCACCCGGAGCCAACGGAGCCCGGCCGGGCCGAGGGCCAGCACCGAAATCGCGACGGCCACCCACATCGCCGGGCCACCGACTCCGTTCCACACCGCGGCAACGGTCATCCGAGCAGCTCGTCCACCGCAGTCCGCAGCGCGCCGGGGACCGTCAACGGCGTCAAGTGGCCGGCCCCCGGGCACACCGTCACCTCTGCCTCGGCCAGCAGGCCGGCGGCCCGTTCGGCAACGGCCAGCGGCACGTCCCGGTCGTCGTCCCCCCAGACCAACCGCACCGGGCAGCCGATCGCCGCGAGCTGTTCCTCGTACGTCTCGCCAACCGACCGGACGAGGACCTGGCGCATAATGCCTTCGGCGGCCCGGTAGTCGGCCGAACCGTGCTGCTGGCGGGCCCGCTCCATGCGGTCGTCCCCGATCAGGCCGACCCGGTGGAGGCCCCGCACGAGCCGGAAGCCCGGCGACGGTCGGCGGCCGGGCCCGGTCCGCAGCAGCGGCACACCGGTCAGCACGAGCGACCGCACCAGCTCGGGGCGGGACGCGGCCAGGCAGACGGCGACGCGGCCGCCGAACGAATGGCCGAGGACGACGACCGGGGTGGCCAGCTCGCCCTCGTCGAGCATCGCCGCCACCCGGGCCGCGTACGCCACCGCGCCCCACGGCTCCGGTGGTGGCGGCGTCGCGCCGAAGCCCGGCAGGTCGACGGCCACCGCATCGAGGGCGGCACCGCTATTGGGCGCCCGGACGACCGCGTCGAAGTCTCGATGGGTCCGGGCCCACCCGTGCAGGGCGAGCACTCGGGCCGGTCGGGAGCCGGTGGCGCTGCCGAAGAGGGCACCGCCGGCGAACGTCTGGAGCATCCGGACCACCCTACCGACCGCCGTCTCCGACCCGCGTGTTCCGTTCACCCGGCGCCGCCGACCCAGCCGGTCGGTAGGTTTGCACTGGTGGGGTCCTCGATCGAGAGCACGGTCGGCCTGACGGCCGCCCAGCGGGACGCGGTCGTCGCCGACGACCCCGTCCTCTGCGTCCTGGCCGGGGCCGGTACCGGAAAGACGCGGGTCCTGACCCTCCGGGTGGCCCGCCGGGCCGGTGACCGGTCGGCCCGGGCCGACCGGGTCCTCGTCTGCACGTTCAGCCGGAAGGCCGCGGACGAGCTGCGGCGCCGGCTGTGGTCCCTCGGCGTCGGCGACGTCCGCGCCGGCACGTTCCACCGGACCGCGCTCGGACTGCTCCGCCAGTACCGGGCCGACCGGGGCGGACCAACCCCGTCGGTTCTCCCCGACCGGCGGGCACTGCTGGCCGACGTGCTCGGCGACCCGGTCGGCGGCGGCGGCCCCCGTCGGCGGCCCGACGGACGGCGGCTCCCCCGGGTCGTCCAGGTCGACGGCGAGATCAGCTGGGCGAAGGCCCGGCTGATCGGCCCGGAGTCCTACGAGGAGGAGGCCCGGCGTCACCACCGTCGACCGGCGGCCGGGACGGCCAAGATGGCCGACCTGTACGGCCGCTACGAGGCGGCCCGGCACCGGCAGGGGGCACTCGACTTCGACGACCTGCTGTGGCGGGCGGCCGACGTGTTGGCCGAGGACCCGACGTTCGCGGCCGCCGTCCGCTGGCGGAACCGTCACGTCTTCGTCGACGAGATGCAGGACGTCAACCCGGCCCAGTTCCGGTTCCTCCGCCTGCTGGTCGGTGACGACCCGGACCTCTTCGTCGTCGGTGACCCGAACCAGTCCGTCTACGGCTGGAACGGCGCCGACCCGTCGCTCCTCGACCGCCTGCCCGCGACGTTCCCGGGCACCCGGGTCCTGCGGCTCGACGAGAACCACCGCTGCTCTCCACAGGTCGTCGCGGTCGCGTCGGCCGCGCTCGGACTGTCCGGGGCGACCAGTCCGACGAGCAGCCGCCCCGACGGCGTCGTCCCCCGGGTCACCGAGCACGCCACCGACGCCGACGAGGCCCAATGGGTGGCCCGACAGGTCTGGACGGCCCACCGGCCCGGGCGCCGGTGGGCCGAGCTGGCCGTGCTCGCCCGTACCAACGGCCAGCTGGCCGCGCTGACCGACGCGCTGAGCACCGAACGGGTGCCGTACCGACTGGCCGGCGGCTCACTCGGGCCGGCCAGCGACCTCCGCGCCCGGCGGACGGCCTCAGGCGCGCTCGCCGTCCAACCGGTCGACGATCGCGACGGCCACGACGAGCCCGTCAGTGACGGTTCTGGCAGTACCGGTCTTGGCGGCACCGGTCTTGGCCACACAGGGGAGGCGGACGAGGACGCCGACGCGGTCACGTTGACGACGTTCCACCGGGCCAAGGGCCTGCAGTGGCCGGCCGTCTTCGTCGTCGGCCTCTCCGACGGTCTCGTGCCGATCGCCTCCGCCCGATCGTCCGGCCCGCTGGACGAGGAGCGACGACTGCTCTACGTGGCACTGACGAGGGCCGAGATCGAGCTGACGTGCTCCTGGGCCCGCCATGCCGACGCCCGGTCGGCCGCCGACGGCGTCCCGTCCCGGTCGGCGTCGCCGTGGCTGGGCGACGTCGTCCGGACCTGCCGCGACCTCGACACCGACGCCGCGCCGGCCGATCCCGACCAGGTCGTCGCCCGGCTGGCCGAGCTGCGGACCCGGCTCGGGGCCACCGACCCGGCGGCCGGATAGCGTCGGCCGGCCGCGATGAGCGATCTGGCCGAGCAGCTGCGGGACGTCGTCGGCGCCGGTTTCGTGCTGACCGGGGACGAGATCCTCGCCGACTACACCCACGACGAAGCACTGGGTGAGCGCCCGGTCGTGCCGCTGGCCGTCATCCGCCCGGCGTCCGCCGACGAGGTGGCGCGGCTGCTGGCCCTGGCCGACGCCGCCCGGGTGCCGGTCGTCGCCCGGGGCAGCGGCACCGGCCTGTCCGGCGGCGCCCGGCCGGTGGCCGACGGGATCGTCGTCGCCCTCGACCGGATGGACCGGATCGTCGAGATCGACGTCGACAACCACGTCGCGGTCGTCGAGCCCGGGGTGACGCTCGAACAGCTCGACGCCGCGCTGGCGCCGCTCGGGCTCGTCTACCCGGTCTTCCCCGGCGAGGCCAGCGCCTCGCTCGGCGGCAACGTCGCGACGAACGCCGGCGGGATGCGGGCGATCCGGTACGGCGTGACGCGCCAGCGCGTCCTCGGGCTCGAGGCGGTGCTCGCCGGCGGCCAGGTGCTCCGCACCGGTGGCAAGTTCGTGAAGTCGGCCACTGGCTACGACCTGACGCAGCTCTTGATCGGGTCCGAGGGCACGCTGGCCGTGATCACGGAGGTCACCGTCAAGCTCGAGCCCCGGCTCCAGCACACGGCCACCCTGCTCGCTCCGTTCGCCACGCTCGACGAGATCGCCCGGTCGGTGCCCCAGGTCGTCGCCAGCGGCGTCGCGCCGCTCGTCCTCGAGTACCTCGACCTACTGGCCATGGCCGGCATCACCGCGGCCGCCGGGCTCGACCTCGGCGTGCCCGAGGCGACGAAGGCGACCGCGCTCGCCTACCTCGTCGTCGTCCTCGAAAGCACGCACGACGACCGGCTCGACGCCGACACCGAGACCGTCGCCGCCCTGCTCGGCCGGCTCGGCGCGCTCGACGTCTACGTGCTGCCGCCAGCGGCCGGCGCGCAGCTGATCGCGGCCCGGGAGAAGGCGTTCTTCGTCACCAAGGCCGCCGGCGCCGACGACATCGTCGACACCGTCGTGCCCCGCTCGGCCATCCCCGACTTCCTCGCCACGGTGGCCCGGCTGGCGGCCGACGACGACGCGCTGGTGTCCGGCTGCGGGCACGTCGGCGACGGCAACGTCCACCTGTCGGTCTTCCAGCCCGACGACGACCGCCGATCGGCCCTCGTCCGAGCCATCCTGTCCGCCGCCGTCGCCGCCGGTGGCGCGATCTCCGGCGAGCACGGCATCGGCACCGAGAAGCAGGCGTACTTCCTCGAGCTCGAGGACCCGCTCCGACTGACGCTGATGCGGCGGATCAAAACCGCGTTCGACCCCCACGGCATCCTCGGGCCCGACCGGCTCCTCGGCCCCGTCGGGGGACCGGACGAGGCAGTCGCTGGCGGCGCCGGCGGCACAGGTGGCGACCGATGAACGGTGCGGACGCCGTCCTCGGCACGCTCGTCGGCGCGGGCGTCGACGTCTGCTTCGCCAACCCCGGCACCTCCGAGATGCACTTCGTCGCCGCCCTCGACCGGGTGCCGGCCATGCGCGGCGTCCTCGCCCTCTTCGAGGGCGTCGCCACCGGCGCGGCCGACGGCTACGCCCGGATCGCCGGCCGGCCGGCCGCCACCCTCCTCCACCTCGGGCCGGGCCTCGGGAACGGGCTGGCCAACCTGCACAACGCCCGCCGTGCCTACAGCCCGGTCGTCAACATCGTCGGCGACCACGCGACGTACCACAAGCGGTACGACGCGCCGCTCGAGTCGGATATCGATGCCCTCGCCGGGACGGTCTCGGCGTGGGTCCGGACCGCCTCGCTCGGCACCGCGGCCGACGACGCGGCCGACGCGGTCGCCGCGTCGCTCGGGCCGCCCGGTGGCGTCGCCACGCTCGTCCTCCCGGCCGACGTGTCGTGGTCGGACGCGCCCGGACCGGTCGCCCCCCGCCCGCCGCCGACCCGGTCGCCGGCCGCGGTCGACGCGGTCGAGGCCGCGGCCCGGGCCCTGCGGTCCGGTGAACCAACCGCCCTCCTCCTCGGTGGGGGCGCGCTCCGAGCCCGCGGCCTGCGAGCCGCGGCCCAGGCGGTCGAAGCCACCGGCGCCCGCCTGCTCGGCGAGACGTTCCCGGCCAACCTCGAACGGGGCGCCGGGTTGCCAGCCGTCGAACGGCTCGCCTACCTCGGCGAGTTCGCCGTCGCCCAGCTGGCCGGGCTGCGGCACCTCGTCGTCGCCGGCGCCCGGTCGCCGGTGTCGTTCTTCGCCTATCCCGACCGGCCGAGCGACCTCGTCCCGGACGGCTGCGACGTGCACGTCCTGGCCGGCGTCGGCGACGACGTCCCGGCCGCGCTCGAAGCCCTCGCCGACGCGGTCGGCGCCGGAGCGGCGCCGGCGCTCGTCTCGCCGCCGGCCCGACCGGACCGGCCGGCCGGGACGCTCGACGCGGAGTCCCTGGCCGCCGCGGTCGGCGCGGTGCTGCCCGAGGGCGCCATCGTCGTCGACGAGGCCAACACCGGCGGGCTGTACATCCCCGGCGCGACCGCCGGGTGCCCCCGGCACGACTGGTTGACGCTCACCGGCGGGGCCATCGGTCAGGGGCTGCCGGTCGCCACCGGCGCCGCGGTCGCCGCGCCGGACCGACCGGTCCTCTGTCTCGAGGCCGACGGCAGCGCCATGTACACCGTCCAGGCGCTCTGGACGCAGGCCCGCGAAGGGCTGAACGTAACGACCGTCGTCCTGGCCAACCGCTCGTACGCCATCTTGAACCTCGAGCTCTCCCGGGTCGGCGCCGGCGCCGGTGGGCCGCTCGCCGGGCGCCTGCTGGACCTCTCCCGGCCGGATCTCGACTTCGTCGCCCTCGCCGCCGGCCTAGGCGTCCCGGCCGCCCGGGCCACCTCCGCCGACGAGCTCGTGGCCCAGCTCGAACGGTCGCTCGCCGAGCCCGGCCCCGGACTGATCGAGGTGGTACTGCCCGGGCTGTGAGGCCCCTCAGGCGGTGGGCTCAGGCGTCGCCGAGGTCGATCTCGGCGACGACGACGGTGTGGTCGGACGGCTTGTTCCCGGCCGGGCTCTTCTTCCGGGCCTCGCGGTCGATCTCGACCGACGTGCACCGGTCGGCCAACGACCGGGTGAGCAGGACCAGGTCGATCCGCATGCCGTGGCCCTTGTGGAAGTTGCCGGCCCGGTAGTCCCACCAGCTGAAGATCCCGCCGTCGGGGTGGAACCGGGGAAAGACGTCGACGAGGCCCCAGTCGAGGACGTCGCCGAGCGCCGCCCGCTCCGGCTCGCTGACGTGGGTCGCCCCGACGAACTGGGCCGGGTCCCAGACGTCGGTGTCGCGCGGTGCGACGTTGAAGTCGCCACACACCGCCACCGCGCCGTCCGGCCGGACCGTCTCGCCGAGGTACGCCCGGAGCCGGGCCAGCCAGGCCAGCTTGAACGCGAAGTGCTCGCTGTCGAGGCTGCGCCCGTTCGGGACGTAGACCGAGTGGACGCGGACCCCCTCGCACGTCGCGGCCACGATCCGGGTGCCCTGGGCGTCCTCGTCGGAGTGAAAGCCGTTGCCCGGATCATCGAGGCCGACGCGGCTGACGATGGCCACGCCGTTCCACCGCCCGTCCCCGTAGTGGGCCGACTGGTAGCCGAGGTCGGCGAAGGCGGCGGCCGGGAACGCATCGTCGGCCAGCTTCGTCTCCTGTAGGCACAGCACGTCCGGCCCGTTTGCCTCCATCCACTCGAGGACGAGCGGGAGCCTTGCCCCCAGCGAGTTGACGTTCCACGTGGCGAGCCGCATCGTTACCCCCTCACCCGCGGTCGCTCACGCGCGGTCGGCCAGCACGAACAGGAGGTCCGCCTCGCACGCCGTCCGGTCGTCGACGTGGGCCCGGCCGTGGCCGGTGCCGGCCCGGGCGGACAGCCGGCCGACGGTGACCTCGAGCTCGAGCGTCTCGCCAGGAACGACCTGACGGCGGAACCGGGCCTTCTCGATCCCGCCGAACAGCGGGAGCTTCTCGGCGTACCGCTCGTCCGCCAGGACCGCGATGCCGCCGAGCTGGGCCAGCGCCTCGACCATCAGGACCCCCGGCAACGTCGGCCGGCCGGGGAAATGGCCGGCGAAGAACGCCTCGTTCCCGGTCAGGTGCCACCGGCCGACCGCCGACCGGCCGGGATCGACGGCGACGATCTCGTCCACGAAGAGGAACGGCTCACGGTGCGGCAGGACGTCGGCGGGCTCCACGGACGGCGAGGCTATCTCCCGAACATCGGGCGCCCCGGCATCGGGCGCCACGGCACCAGAGGCCCGGGCGTCACGAACGCAGGAGGCGGACGACGGCGTCGGTGTCGATGAGGTCCGGCAGGAGGGCATCAGGACCGAGTGCGGCCAACTCGTCGTAGCCCGGTCGGCCGCTGGCGACCAGCAGGCACCGGACCCCGCCGGCCCGGGCGCAGGCCAGGTCGTTCGGGGTGTCGCCGACCACCCACACCTCGTCCTGGCCGAACCGCCGGCCCCGCTGATCGGCCGCCCGGTCGAGCGCCACCGGGACGAGGCGGTTCCGGTCGGCATCGTCGCTGCCGTACGCGCCGATCTCGAGATCGAGCCGATCCTGGAGCCCGAACGCGGCCAGCTTGACCACCGCGTTGGCGGCCAGGTTGCCGGTCAGGACGGTCTGGAGCACGGTCGGGTCGTCCCCCAGCCGCCCGAGCACCGCCTCGACCCCCGGCAGCACCCGGCCCCGCTCGGCGATGACGTGCTCGACCGCGGCCAACGCCGTCGCCAAGTGGTCCAGGATGACCGGCAGGTGGTCCGACCCCTCGGCCTCCCCGATCTCCAGCATCGCCAGGTACTCGCGAACGATCTGCGGATCGGTCTTCCCACCCATGCGGA
>CAVUYB010000038.1:0-17262 GCA_963745595.1 uncultured Actinomycetota bacterium
CGGAGGCTATGTCAGGGTTGTCGCAGAGCCGGTCGAGCCGAGCGGGAGGCGGTCGTCAGGTGTCGACCCGACGACTGGCGGCGTGGATCGGTAGTGGAGTGGCCAGCTTGTCCCGGATGGTCACCAACGGGCGACTCGATCCCTTCTAGCGGGTCGCGAAATTGGGTGGTCCTGGTGGATTCCTACAGCCAACCGAATTTCTCGAGAGCGTCCTGCAGGCTGAAGGTGTTGTTGGTGAGCGTCTCGTGTACCCCGGAGATCACATATGACCCGGCCGTGCTGTTGGTCAGTGTGGCCACGGTCGTCACCGCCGGTACGACGTTCTCCGGGTCCTCCTTCCGGGACGCTGTCGTTCCCCACCGCTGGAGGATCAGGTACGGGTTGTAGACCAAGCAGGCGCCCGATGAGAGGGTCTGGCCGGTGGTCAGCGTGCTGGACGGGTTTGTGCAGTTCGAGATCGGTGCGGGTGTCGCTCCGGCCGGGCTGTTCGTGGCCGGGACCACCAGGATCATCGCGCCGACCAAGAACAACGAGATGCCGGCGGCCATGGCCCGCACGCCGTGCCAGCGAGAGCCCCGCCAACGTCGGACAGTGTTCGACGGCGTTCCGCCGGGGGTCCGCCACCTCACGTCCTGCCCTCCCCATGCCGGTTGCTCGATGAGAACGTAAACGTAGCAGATGTTGGAGAAACATCATTAATAGTTTGCACCTATAATTCGCCTGTGTCTCAGGGAGCCAGTCCGGAGCCGGACCGAACGGCGCTGCCGGGGCCATCGCCGGTCGGTCACCGGGAACGGAAGAAGGCCAAGACGCGGGCCCGCATCGTCGAGGTCGCCACGACGCTGTTCCGGGAACGGGGCTACGAGTCGACCTCGGTGGCCGACATCAGCGAGGCGGCGGAGTTGGCCCCAGCCACCTTCTACCTCTACTTCGACTCGAAGGCGGCAGTGGCCCTCGCCAATTTCGACCAGTGGATCAAGGACCTGGCCGACGCCTTCGAACAACGGCCAGCCGGTGAGGCGCCCGACCAGATGCTCAGAGGAGCCCTCGACACGCTTCGCCTCCAGGGTTACGCCAGCAGCGAACGGCTACGGGACGAGCATGGGCATGCACTCGCCCCGGTCGGTATGGCCGCGCTCCTGGGCGACACCACGCCCGACGTGGCCGGGCGGGTCTACTTGGGCCTGATGGAGCTCCAACGGCGGCTCACCGACCTGTTCCGAGAGCGCCTGGACTGTCCGCCCGGCTCGCTCCAGCCGCGGATCGTTGCGGCCGGGTTCATTGCCTCGTGGTTCGTTGCCGCCCATGGGTTCGCCGAGCTTCTGTTCCTCGATCCCGATCCTCCGGCTCCCGACGACCTGGCGATCGAGAGCTTCCAGACCTACGTAGGAGGCCTTCGGGACCTGTGGGACTGAACTTATGGAACCACCGGCAGGCAGTTGGTCAACCGGCAGGTTCGACTCGTCGAGAATTTGGAGGGCGGCTTCGCAGCCGGTCCTGTCCGCGTCGCACTTCTGCCGCACCGCAGCGATCGGCGACCCGCCACTTCCTTGGTCTGTTCAGTGGCCCAGCCAATGACATTGCAAGTCGTGCAACCAATGTTACGCTCCCCGAATCTCAACTGAGGGGGGTCAACGTGGGGTCGGACCGTGCAGGGCAGGCTCGGCGTAGTCGGTGGTGGCAGCCTCGTCCTGGCAAGCGCCTGGTCATCGGGGTCGGGGCGCTGGCCCTGACCGCCGGCATGTGCCTGACGCCGGTCGCCGCCGGCACGGCCCAGGCGGCGTCGGCGCCAGCCGGACCGGCAGGCGAGCTGAAGGCCGGGTCGGCCCACGCCATCCTCAATGCCCACGACCAGCTAGCCATGCCGCTGCCCCGCCTGGCTAGCGACTTCAGCGTCAAGCGCAATGCCAACGGCTCGGCCACGGTGGGCTTCGCCCTGACCTACGGCGTGGCCAACACCAAGAGCAGCAAGCGGGTGCGGGCCGACGACGCCACCGTCGTGGTGCGGGTCGCCCGCCAGGCGGGCTCCACCGGACCGTCGCCCGCCGATCCCGTCTTCACCAAGGTGTTCGTCGATAACCGTCTTAGTCGACCCACCATCACGCACCACTACTCGGTGACCATCCCGGCCGCTGCCGTCTCGTTCTTGAAATCCAAGGGCCTGGCCTTCAAGCAGTCGAAGACCGGCAGTACCACCACGACCGTGCCCAGCACCGCGCCGACGACCACGAAGGCGTTGCGGCTGATCACCGTCGACGTCCAGCAGCACCGCGACTTCCAGCGGGTCGACGGCGGCTACGACTGGACGGAGGGCAACTTCTTCACGGCGGCCGGGCACCCGTTGGCCACCGCCGGCAGCCACAGCGGCACGCTCTCGGTCTTGAACACAACCAACCTGATCTGCAACTACAAAAACAAGGGCAGCGTCACAAACTACGGCGACCCCGACACCTTCAACACATGCACCCAGTCCGACATGGCCACGCCGGTGCAGCTCAGTGGCATCAACACCGAATGCACCGACCAGGACACAGACTCCGATCCCCAGGGGTTTGCCCAGGAGACCAACACAGTCGGCACCCCCTTGGCCCCCGGCGGGTCCGTCACCGAGCCCGTCGTCGCAGACGACAGTGCCTCGATCCTCGCTCAGGACCTCGAGACGGTGAACGCCGGCTGGGCGGTCAGCCTCGGCAAGATTGCGGTGACCAGCGTCGCCGACCTGCTCCTCGGCGGCCCGTTCGGCACCATCATCGAAGCCGGGCTGGAGCTCTCCGCGTACTTCTCCGGCACCAGCTGTGCCAACGACCCCAACGTCATGACGCTGTCGGCCACGGCGACGACCGGCGGGGCCGGCGCCAGCTACGGGTGGTCGATGGACGAGGAGGGCATGCAGGACGTCTACGGGACCAACTTCGCCGACGGCAACGGTGGCCCGCTCAAGGCGGTGCAGCTGGCCTCCTCGAGCCAGATCTACGACAACAACGGGACCGGCCAGTACCCGTGGTTGGCTGAGAACGTGACCCGGAACTGCGGCGTGGGCAACGGCACCAGCGCCTGCGACACAGAGACGAACAGCCATCTAAATATCGAATGGACGACGAACGACCCGTGCCCGGGGGGGCAGGCGTACACCTTCAACGGCGTCCCCCAGAGCGCCAACTCCCCAGTCTGTGCGGGCCCCGTACCGGCCTCACCTGGCGTAACCAGCTGCGGGACAAACAACTCGACCTGTCCCAGCCAGACCGAAGTGCCCTTCTCCGTGCCCAACGTCGTCGGCGATACCTACAGCCAGGCGACGAGCACGCTGGCCGCGGCGGATCTCGGGATCTACCCCACCAACGTCAGCCCCACAGTGAAAATCACCGGCCAGACTCCCGGTGAGTCAAACGGCTATTACGGCACAGCGAGGACGCCCTTCGTCGTCCAGGTGACCGTTCCGCCGGCCACACACGGACCGCGAGCGGTTCCCGACGTCCTCGGCCTGACAGAAACAAAGGCGGGAGGGGTGATTCAGGCCGCGGGGTTCTATGCGACATTGAGGGGGCATTACACACGCACGGGAACCATCGTCTTCCAGACACCGCCAGCCGGCACCCAACTCGGGTGGCAAGAGTCCGTCATATATTCTGTGACAAAACTCTGAGCGATGAACCGTGCCGGTGATCGGTCACCCGTGCGGCACTGCATCGTCCCTGCGCTCGGGGGACTGCTCGTCCTCTCGGCGCTGGCCGGAGGACCGCAGCTCAGCGCCGATGACGCCGGGGCAGCCGTCGTCACGCCGTGCCCGACGCCGCGGACCACGTCCCACGGAGTGACGGTCGCCGTCGTCGACAGCGGGGTCACGCCGATCCCGCAGCTGTCGGGAGCCGTCGAGCGGGCCGAGAGCCGCAGCTTCGTGGCCGGCGAACCGCTTGGCCAAGACGACGTCCACGGCACGGAGATGGCCTCGATCATCCACGCCGGCGCGCCGAGCGCTCGTCTCCTGGTCCTGAAGGCCCTTGACGACCAGGACGGCGGGAGCCTGGCGGCCACCGCCGAGGCCATCCGCTACGCCGTCGCCCACCGGGCGCGGGTGATCAATCTGAGTGCGGCCGGCGCTGAGCCGAGCGCAGCGATCCACGGCGCCATCGTCGACGCCGATCAGCACGACGACCTGGTGGTCGTGGCCGCTGGGAACGACGGGTTCGACAACGACGAGTACCCGATGTACCCGGCGAACTATCGCGAACCCAACCTCGTGTCCGTCGCCGCGACCAACGGCCAGGGCGATTTGGTGGCCAACTCGGACTGGGGTGCCCGCACCGTGACGCTCGGTGCCCTCGGTCTGAACGTCGTTGCCAACACGCCGAGTGGGGGCGCCGCGGCGGTGTCGGGTACCTCGCCCGCGGCGGCGGCGGTCACGGCCGCCGCGGCCAACGTCTTGTCGGGCGATCCGACTCTCACCGCCAGGACACTCCGCCGACAGCTGATCGACACGAGCCGACGATTCCCCCAATTGCGTGGCGAGGTCATCGGCGGAGGCCAGCTCGACTCGGCAAGGCTCGTCGGCCATTGTGTGACGGGTTGACGGGGAGAGGCGATGACCGCTGAATCACCGAACAGGTACGAGAGACAGAAGGCCCAGACCCGAGCACGGATTCTCGTGGCATCCACCGAACTGTTCAATCGGTACGGCTACGACGGCGTGACCGTGGAGCAGATCGCCGAAGCGGCGGGCATCTCGCTCCGGACCCTCTACTACCACTTCGACAACAAGGCGGCGATGGCGCTGGCTCGGTTTCACGAGTGGATGGACGATTTCGGTACTGCCCTGGCTCGCCAGCCCGAGGGCCTCTCACCGCCGGAGATATTGGCCGGGGCGTTGGCGGCGGCATCGGAGCAGGGTTATGCCGGTGGAGAGGCATTGCGCACTCTCGAGGGCCGGTCCATCCTCCCCGCTCCGGCCGCCGTGCTGCTGGCGGCGTCGGATCCTGAGGTGGCCGGTCAGGTCTACCAACGACTGGTCGAGGCGTTCAGCCGCCTGTCGCTCCTTTTCGAGGACCGGCTTGGCTACCCCGAAGGGTCGATCGAGCCGAAGCTAGTGGCCAGCTCGCTGGTGGCGCTGTGGTTCGTGGTGGTGCACGGCTGGCCGTCCCATGGAGAGGGGAGCGGACCGCCGATGGCCATCAACGAAGTGGTCGCGACGGCCTTCGGTGGGTACGCGGCGGGGCTGGCGAAAGTGTGGGAGCCGACGAAGGTCCGCAAGGGTCCGGGGCGGACCGGGAAGGGTACTCAGTGACGGATCATCTCGTTGAGGCGGGGATGAGCGGCTCGAGTCCGGTGGTGAACGACGAGCGCGGTCACTTACCCGCTGGCTGGCAGGTTCGGGGTCACCGCAGCCGACGCGGCGGAGCCTGTCTCGACTCCTCGCCGTCGCCGGATCGAAGGAGGGAGTGGGGGACGGAGCCGGCGTGTGGCCGACGAAGTCCCGACTGCGGATCAGCGTCACGGCGAAGGCGGCGCCGACGAGGGCGACGATGGCACTCACGATCAGGAGGTCGTTCGTCGCCGCGGCGAAGCTCGAGTGGATGGCCGCGACCAGCGAGCCGCGATCCGACCCCGGCGTCCCGGCGATGAGCGAAGACGTGGTCCCCTGCTGCAGTGCGGTCGTGACGCGGGTTCCCGAACCGGCCAGCCCCGGCGTCGACGCCGAGCTGCTGGTTGAGATGGCTGCGAATGGTGGCCGTGAAGATGGACCCGTAGACGGCGATGGCGGTGGCAATGCCGATCTGGCGGAACGTCGTGTTGATGCCGGACGCCATGCCGGACCGCTCGGGCACGACGACCCCCACCGCGGTGGACGCCAGCGGTGGGTTGACGAGCCCGCTCCCGATCCCCGAGACGATGAAGCCGGGGATGAAGTGCGTCCAGCTGCTCGTCCCGGTGAGCCCGGCCATGAGCAGCAGGCCGATCCCGACGAGGAAGAGCCCGGGTCCGATCAACCAGCGGACCGGCACCTGGCTGCTCAGCCGACCCGAGATGGTGGCGAAGATGAGGCTCGCTCCGCTGATCAGCAGCAGCCGGAGACCGGTCTGGAGGGCCGAGTACCCGAGGTTGTCCTGGAGGTAGAGGACGAGGTACACGAGCATGGCGAACAGCGAGCCGTTCATCGTGAACGCGGCGATCGATCCGCCCAGGAACGTCGGGATCCGGAACAGGGAGAGATCGAACATCGGGTGGCTGATCCGGCGTTCGGCCAGCACGAAGACGAAGAGCAGGGCTGCGCCGAGGCTGAGACAGGTGATGACGGCCGTGCTGCTCCAGCTGCTCTCGCCGGCTCGGATCAGCCCGTAGGTGAGGCTGACGAGGCCAGCGGTGAGCACGACGAAGCCGGTCCAGTCCGGGCGGGAGGCGTCGGGCTGACGTGACTCGTCGACCTTGTAGGCCGCGATGGCGAGGGCCACGATGCCGACCGGCAGGTTGACGAGGAAGATGCCGCGCCAGCTGATCCCGGTCGTGATGACGCCGCCGAGAACGGGGCCGAGGGACGTCGCGACGCCGGTGACGGCCCCCCAGATGCCGAAGGCCACGCCCCGTTCCCTCCCATGGAACGTCTGGGCCAACAGCGCCAGCGACGTGGCGAAGAGGATGGCGCCGCCAACGCCCTGGAGGCTCCGGGAGACGATCAGCATGAGCGGCGACTGGGCGGCCCCACAGAGCGCAGAGCCGACCGTGAACACCGCCAGACCGATCAGGAACAGGAGCCGACGGCCGTAGCGGTCGGCCAGCGACCCGGCCGTCAGCAGGAGCGCCGCCAGGGTGATGGCGTACGCGTCGATCACCCACTGGACGTCGGCGAACGTCGAGTGCAGGCCCGACTGGATCTCCGGCAGCGCGACGATCACGATCGTGACGTCGAGCAGGAGCATGAACGTCGCCGCGCAGACGACGACCAGCGTCCACCACTTCCTCTCCATTGCGGTCTCCTCTCCCGGGTTCACGGTCAGTCCTAGTCGGCCGGTGTGACGACCGGCGCGCCGGGCGACCCGCCGGCCGCCGGCTCGGGAGCCGCCGAGCGCCCCTGCTCAATAGTTGCCGTACGCCCGCTTCACCTCGAACTCGTAGATCAATCGATGTTCTTCCCGGACGGACCGGATGTACTCGTCGACCGGGTACAGGCGGTCGCGGCCGAGCGTCTCGTCGTGGCCCAGGACCGAGCCCGGCGGCGCGGCATCGCCGTGGCGTGCCTGCATCAGCGCCACCAGGCGCTCTGGCGCATCGTCCCCGTCGAGCACCGTCACCTCCGTCTCCAGGCCGACCCAGTCGGGATGGGGGCCGAAGACGAAGAGCGAGCAACGGGGGTCGCGGCGGACGTGCCGATTCCGGACCAGTGACGGTGCTCCCGAGCTCTGGATCCGGCCGTCGACCACGCCGAGCTCGATCCGGGCCATGTGGGCGGTGCCGTCCGGGCGGTACGTGATCATCGCCGCGTCCGGATGCCGCTCGATGAAGGCCCGTAGGCGGTCGTCCACTGTCTCCTCCTGCCGTCCCGAGTCACCCTACGTGACTGACTGGGGGATAGTCAATAAACTGACTGAAGGTCATTCAGCGGAGTACGATCGCCGGCTGTCGAGGCGGGAGAAAGGCGAGGTCGCGGCCGCCAGGACGGCCGCCCAGTCGGGCGAGCGGTCGAGACGGCCGGTCGAGCGGGTCGGGCGAGTGGGTCGGTCGATACGGAGAGTCGATACGGAGAGAGGAGAGCGGATGCCGCGTACGAAGCCGGCGGAGGAGCGGCGGGCGGACCTGCTCGCGGCGGGCGAGGCGCTCTTCGTCGCCAAGGGCGTCGCCGCGACGTCGCTCGAGGACATCACGAACGGCGCCAGCGTCTCGAAGGGCCTGTTCTACCTGTACTTCCATTCGAAGGACGATCTCGTCCTGGCCCTCCAAGAGCAGTTCACGACCCGGTTCGCGACGCGGATCCGCACCGCGGTGGACGGTCAGTCGGACTGGGCGGCGAAGTTGGACGCCGGTGTCCGAGAGGGTTTCGACTGTTTCCGGGAGCTGCACGACCTCCACGAAGTTCTCTTCCGGCACGGCGGGCACGATCCGTCCGAGACCGGACACCAGCCGACGCACGCCGTGCTCACCGACCTGCTCCGTGAGCTGCTCGACGGCGGCGTCGCGGCCGGCGCCTTCGACGTCGCGGACACCGAGACGACCGCGGTCCTGCTCTACGTGACGATGCACGCGTTCGACCCGAGCTTCCACGGCCGGCGGCCGCCGACCGACGACCGGCTGGTCCGGGCGACGCAGCAGCTCTTCCGCCGGACCGCCGGCGTCACGCCGTAGCCGCGCCGGGCGTCACTCGGGTCACGGGCAACCGGGTGGCCCGGTGACCGGCATCGCCAGCCTTTGACGGGCACCGCCGGGTCGTTAGATCTTGCTGTCCCGGGCCGCCTTGGCGGCGTACATCGCCAGGTCGGCCTCCGCGAGGAGCGCCGACCCTGTCGAGTCCGGGCCGGCGACAACCGCACCGACACTGGCTCCGATGCGGACCTGACCGGTGCTGATGTCGTACGGTGCGCCGACCGCCTGTTCGAACCGTCCGGCCAGCTCGACCGCGGTGACCCGGTCGGCGATGCCGAGGGCCAGGACGACGAACTCGTCGCCGCCGACCCGGGCGACGAGGTCATCGTCGCCGACGCAGTCGATCAGCCGACGGGCGACGACCCGGAGAACCTCGTCGCCGACGTCGTGGCCGTAGGTGTCGTTGACCGGCTTGAAGTGGTCGAGATCGACATAGAGCAGCGCCAGCGGCCGCCGGGCTTCGACGAGGGTCTCCAGCCGTTCGACGAGCAGCCCCCGATTGCACAAGCCGGTGAGGCTGTCGTGGGTGGCGAGGTGCTCGAGCCGTCGACGGGCCGCGTCGAGGTCGCTGACGTCCTGGCCGGTGACGACGAAGCTGGCGACGACCGGGTCGTCGAGGAGGTTGACGATCTCGAACCGGATCGGCACGGCCTCGTCCGTTTTGGCCTGCTGCATCGGGACCTCGACGGTCGCGGTTCCGGCCGCGGCGGCACTGGCGATGGCATCGCTCAGCTTGCGCCGGTGACCGGGCGCGGCGTGGGCGCTGAGCCGCGTGCCGATGACGATCGACGGGTCGATGCCGAGCAGGCGGGTGAGCGCCCCGTTCGCCGCGGTCACCGCGCCGTCGGCGTCCAGGCTGAGCACGATTGCCGCCGCGTGCTGCAGGATCTGTTGGAACCGGACGACGTCGTTGGCCGCGACCTCCCACATCCGCCGTTGCGTCAGGTCACGGGCGCTGAACAGCACGCCGTTGATCCCGGGGACTTCGAGGCAGTCCTTGCCGATCACCTCGAACCAGTGCCACGGCCCTCCCGGTAGGGCGATCCGCAGTTCGATGGGCGTGCCGACCCGCTTCGACCGGACCGTCTCGAGCGACGAGATGGCGAGCATGGCGTCGTCCGGGTGCAAGAAGTCGAGCATCGAGTGTCCGAGGTACTGCGCGCTCGGCGCGCCGAAGATGATCTCGGCCTCCGGGTTCGCGTAGAGGAGCCGACCGGCGGCGTCGAGCACGAAGACGACGTCGGGCGTCATCGCGACGAGCTGGGCCGGATCGACCGCCAACACGTCGGCCGCATGCTGCGGCTGATCGCGGCGGGCGCTCACGGCTCGGCCGAACGCATGCCGGAAGACATGGGCGAAGCTTACGCAGTCACCTGTTGAACCGGCTTCACCCCGAGGTCACGTGGTCAGGCGGATCAGGCCACCGCACTCAGCTCGGTGGCGCAGTGCTTGCACTTCGTCGCGGCCACCGGAAGGTCGTCGGAGAGACAGCTCGGGCACGTCTTCGTCGGCGGCGGCTCGCCGAAGACGGTCTTACCCCGCTTCTTCATGTACGACCGGTACGGGACGACGATGAGGAAGTAGATGACAGCCATGAGGATGACGAAGTAGACGACTGCGCCGATGAACGCGCCGAGGTCGATCCGCTGGCCGCTGACTGTCCACCCGATGCCCTTGCCGGTCGACCCGCCGCCGGCGATGGCGTTGACGAGGGGCGTGATGACGTTGTCGGTGAAGGCCTTGATCAGCGTGCTGAAGGCCAGCGCGACGACCAGGCCGACCGCGATGACGACCAACTCGCCCTGCATGAGGAAGTTCTTGAAGCCCTTGAGCACTTGCCGCCTCCCCTTCGTTGGTTCCTCGCCGTCCGGCGAACCCGACGGCCCGACGGCCACGTAAATCGCCGTCACCCATGAATCGTACGACGGGACGCGGTCGGTCGCCGGCTCCGAAGGCGGGACCTACGGCAACCAGCCCGTCGTCGGCCGCGTGGCCGACTAGCGGTGGGTGGAGGTCAAGTCGTGCGCCCGGCCACCGGGCGCTGGCTCAGAACCACCGCCACCATCGGAAGAAGTACCACCACCACGGCTGGCGTGGCGGGTCGAAGCGCCGCGCTTCCCTCCGCTCCCGGAGGTTCGGTCCGATCGTCGCCCTCGACGGCGGGCTCGACGGGGGAGCGGTTGTCGTCGTCGTTGGTGGTGGCGGTGCCGTCGTGGTCGTCGTCGTGGTCGTCGGCGGCCGCGGCGGTTCCGTGACCGTGGTCGTCGTCGGCGGGGGAGCGGTCGTGGTGGTCGTCGGTGGCGGTTCCGTCGTCGTGGTGGTTGACGGTGGCGCGGTGGTCGTCGTCGTGGCCGGGGGTGCCGTCGTGGTCGTCGTCGTCGTGGTGGTTGACGGTGGCGCGGTGGTCGTCGTCGTGGCCGGGGGCGCCGAGCCGTCGTAGGTCGAACCGGCATCCTGGGCGCCGAACGGGTCGCCGGAGGCGCTGGCGTCGGCCATTCCCGATGACCACTGGGCCCAGGACACGACCGATCCCTGCGAGAACGCCATGAAGTTCCACGGACCGGTGTACCGGTTGTCCGCGAAGTGGTCGTTCTGGTCGTTCGAGATGTGGTCGGGGACGACCCAGCCGACGTACGGCGGATATGTGCCGTACTGGGAGAAGATCCCATTGAGACCGCAGCTGTTGGCCGCGGTGCACGACGATCCGATGTCGGCCGGCGAGAAGTTGAATGTGTTGTCGGTCACGTCGACGTTCTGCGTCTTCCAGCGACAGCCGTCGAAGTAGTCGGGGTTCCCGAGCGGTGTGCTGGTCGGGACGTTCGCGCTGCACGATGTGGCGGTGAAGGCACTCGGATCGACCAACGTGCACGCGCCGGTCGACGTGTTCGCGGCGGACCCGCAGTAGCGGTTGGCGTTCTCCCAGAGGACGACACCGGACCAATTGTCGGTGAAGACGTTGCCGGAGATCGACAGCGTTGTCCCATACCGGCCGGGTACCCGGGGATCGCTCCCGGACTCGGAGATGTAGATGGTGCCCTCGGGGAAGCCCGGATTGGTCGGGCCGATGCCGAGCGCGTTCCTGACGAACGTGTTGTCGGTGATCGACGCGTTGTAGCTGATCTCGTAGGTGATCGCCTCGCCGTAGTTCTCGGCGAAGTAATTGTCGGAAATGTCGAAGCCGGTATTGTTGGTGTCGGCCCAGATGCCGACAGATGCATTGTTGTGCACATAGTTGCCGGTGATCGTCGCCCCGGTCGTCTCCCAGAACTTGGCGCCGCCGGTGCAGCCACACCCCACTGTCGTGACTGTGTAGTTCGCGGTGTCGTTGTCGCTGATCTCGTTGTCCGTCACCGTGACTGTGTGCGGCCCGGTCGCCGAGTACGACTGGAACCCGTACTGCCCGTTCTCGGTAAGGCAGCTGTCGGTCAGCACGTCGTCGGAGCCGAGCATGACGCCCGCCCCGTGCGGGTTGTCCTCGACCGTGTCGTTCCGGATCGTCCACGCTGTGCCGGAGTCCTGGTTCACGACGCCCTCGGACTGCGGCGCGACGAAGTCTTCGATCGTCAGGTACTCGATCTCGACGCCGGAAGCGTTCGAGACGAAGGCGTAGTCGTTGACGCCCTGGCCGGAGACGACCGCGCCGGGTGCGCCGATGAACACGTCGTCGTCAGCCGGTTGGAACTGGTCGAACGCCCCAGTGCCGAGCGTGTGCGTGCCCGTGGCGAGGAAGTACGTCGTGCCAGCCTGCAGAGCACCGACGAACGAGCTGTCTGTGCCGGCCGGGACCGTCACCGCGCCGGCCGGTGCGGTCGACGGGCCATCGAGGATGGTGGCATTGCCGCAGACCGACGGTCCCGGTGTCGACGGTGCGCCGCCGGTAGCTGTCGTCACGGTGGACGCCAGCGCGGCCGTCGGTGCGGCCGGGAGGTGGTTGGCCATGGGTCCGCCGCTGACCGCCCAGGCGAAGAGCCCGACGGCCAGGGCCATGGCTAGGCCGATCGATACGATGACACGCTTCACGGTTGGTTCTCGCCTCCGGGTCGTTTCGCCTGTGCTGCTCGCCGGCGGCGCCGTGAAGCGTCGCCGGTGGTTCCCCCCGAGCACGCGCAAAAGTGAGCCGGTCAGGATGTGCCAACCGCCTACTTCGAGTGGCGGCCCCCGACCTGGCCGTCACGTCGACAATTGCTTGATGCCCGTACGATGCCGCGTATTTCGTACGGCGTTGGCGGCATGGTAACCCTGATACATCGATTGTGTCGAAAAAATTTCACGTGTCTTTCCGGTGAACTCGACGTCCCATTCGGTGACGGCCTGGCGAATCCAGGCGACCGATTGTTGGGACAAATCGTTGTTCAGAACTGCCCGACCGAGAACCTCGTTCCCTGGTCGTCGGTGCAGATCGACGTCACGCCGTACGGCTGGACCGCGGGGTCCGTCGCGGTGCCTCCAGCGTCTCGAACCGCGTCGACCACCGCGCCGATGTCGTCGACGCGGTACATCGCCCACGTCGTCGCGACGTCATGTCCGCCGGACAGGCCGACCATCGGCGCGACGTCGTGCACCCGCCAGCCGTCCGCGACGTGGCCGGCGGCGAACTGCCAGCCGAGCACGTGGCCGTAGAAGGCGCGAGCTTTCGCGGCGTCGACGACTTCCATCGTCACGTACGCGACGTCACCGTGTCGCCGGCCGTTGGCCGGCATCGCCCCACCCCGGCCGACACCGTCCGGCGGTTGGTAGGCCGCGAACCGGATGCCCTGGTCGTCGACGCCTTCGACGACCATCCCGAACGGTTCTTGATGCGGCTCGCTCGCGGTGCCCCCGGCCACCCGGACACGCTCGGCCGCCTCGGCGACGTCGGCGACCGCGAAGCAGCAGAACAGCGTCGCCCGCTCCTCGCCGCCCCACAGGCCGTGGTGGACGTCACGGCCCTCGACCCGCCGGCCGTTCGGTCCGCTCGCCGGGCCGTACCGCCAGCCGAGGACCGCGGCGAAGAAGTCGGCCGCCTGTTCGACGTCGGGCACCCAGAGCGAGACGTACCCGATGTCGCCGTGCCGTGGCCCGGCGGGCGGCCAGTCCTCGAGCTCGACCTCGGGCATCGTGCCTCCTTCGGCGTCGTCGATCGGATCGTCGTCGAACGACACGAACGCGGCCGGCGCCTTCTCAGCTCGGTTCTCGGTGGAGGAGGAACGTCCCGGTGCCCCGGCTGACGAGGTTCCCGTCCGCGTCGCGGACCGTCGCCTCACCGTACGCGACCTGCCGAGCGAGGCGGACGACCTCGCCGTGGAGCGCGTACCGTTCGCCCGCCACCGCCGGCCGCATCGTCTCCGTCTTCATCTCCAGCGTCGCCCGCGTCCGGTCACGGCCGGGCAGCGCGGCGTTGATCGCGGAAATTCATCGCCGCGTCGAGGACGACCGCGTGCACGCCGGCCTGGACGACGCCGTGCGGGTTGCAGGCCACCGGCTCCGGCACGAACGCACCGTCGACCCACCCGAGATCCTCGCCGTCGACGCCGTAGCGGTCGAACGACCCCCCGACCAGGCCGATCACCGGCATCCCACCGTCGCCGAGCCATCGGTCCATGTCCTTCACGGTTGCCACGGCGACGCCCAGCGTACCGGCCGGCCGCAGCCATCGGGTGCGACGTACCTGGGTCTTCGCGGTCCGTAAACTGTCCGGTCACCGAACGTTTGCTTGCATCGCGCGCCGGCACCCTCCATAGTGGAGGCGGCGCCAGTACGTGTATTCGCTGTTTTCTATCGATGCGATCGGTGAAGCGCGGCGGGCGCGCAATCCCCGTGTGAGGTGGTTGTCTCGGAGTTCTCGGCGCGGAGGCCGGAGACCGGGATCGGCGTCATCCGTCGGGGCGACGAAGAAACGGCTGCGGCCGGCGATACGTTGACACCGGAACCTTGCAACTCGGAATTCGATATGGCGCGGCTCGAGTCCCGGCCGCCAGACCGGCGCTCCTTTCGACGGGCGCTCGCGGTCATCGGCTGGCGACGAGGTACATGGCGGCGGCGTCCGGCGGCGGCCCGAGATCGAGCACGAGCAACGGAAGTAGAGCACCGTCCTGCAACGCGGACCGAACGAAGAGATGAATCGTCGCCAGCGGCTGCTCCGGTGGGGCGCGGCCACCGTCGGGTCCGCCCGGGCGTCGGTCCAACGGTCGGGCCCCCGCCAGCGGCTGATCGCCGCCGCGGTCGCCTCGATCGTCGCGGTCGCCGCCGTCGCCGGGATCGTCGTCTTCGCGGCGTCGAGCGATGGCGCGCCGGACCGGGCCGCCGGCTCCTCCGCGTCCGAGCACTCCGGGAAGGCCGGCAACGCCGATTTCTCGTTGCTCGGTGGCCGCCACCGGGCGAAGCTGGCGCCGGCGACGTCCTCGCCGGCTCCCGCGCCGGCGTCGCTCGCCACCGCCGCGCCGCTCGCCAGCCACGAGGTCTTTGGCTTCGCGCCGTACTGGACGCTCGGCCAGAGCACAACGTTCGACGTTGCCGGCCTGACGACGATCGCCTACTTCTCGGTCGACATCAACCCCGACGGCACGCTCGACGAGTCCGGATCGGGTTGGAACGGGTACCAGAGCCAGGATCTCGTCAACCTGATCGACCGGGCTCATGCCGCCGGCGTCCGTGTCGTACTGACCGTCGACGACTTCGACCAGCAGTCGCTCGACCAGCTCACCTCGAGCCCGACCGCCCCGGCCACGCTGGCGCAGGCACTGATCGGCGCGGTCGAAGCGAAGGACCTCGACGGCGTCAACCTCGACCTCGAGGGTGACGGGAGCGCCGACCAAGCCGGCCTGACGAACCTCGTCGGCCAGGTGTCGACCGCGCTCCACCAGGTCAACCCGCACTGGCAGGTGACGATGGACACGTACGCGTCGTCCGCCGGCGACCCGAACGGCTTCTACGACATCCCCGCGCTCGCCAACGTCGTCGATGGCTTCTTCGTCATGCAGTACTCCCCGAACCTCTCCGCCAACGCGCAGGCGACATCGCCGCTGACGTCGTCACTGTTCAACGACGTCACCACCGCCGGTCAGTACGCGGCCGCCGTGCCGGCCAGCAAGGTGATCCTCGGCGCCCCGCTCTTCGGCCTCGACTGGCCGACGAACGGCGACACGCTCACCGCCGCGGCCACCGGGCCGGTCACAGATCTCGCGTACAGCCAGATCGCCACTGCCGGCCACCCGACGTACTGGGACCCGGTCACCGATTCCGCCTGGACCGCTTACCAGGTCGGGACGCAGTGGCACGAGTCGTTCTTCGACGACCCGACGTCCCTCTACGACGTCTCCCAGCTCGCCCACCTGTTCGGGCTCGCCGGCACCGGCGTGTGGGCCCTCGGGATGGACGGCTCCGCCGACGCGGCGACGCTCACCGCCCTCGGCGGGACCGCGCCGTCGATCACGTACGCGCCGTCGCCCGGGACGCCCACGTCGACCACCACCGCACCGGCCAACTCGTCGTCGACGACCACCTCGACGGTCGCCGGCGGGGGCGCCGGGGGGGGCGCCGGGACCTCACCCGTAACCGGAGGCACGTCGCCCGGGAGCACGACGCCGACCTCCGCGGCACCGGTCGGTGGCGGCTCGTCACCGACGACCACGGCAACAACCGCTCCATCGACGTCGACCTCGACGACCGCAGCACCCGGCGGCGGGACGACGTCGACGACCACGCCGTCGTACACGTACACCGCGACATGGGGCGGCCAGATGGTCACCCTCGATGAGGGCCCCGCGGTCCCGCCGGCGACACTGACACAGCCTGGCGCGACGAACGTCGGGACCGTCACCCACTTCACCACCGATGACCCAGCGCTCTCGTGCCTGAACAGCGCGGCCGCCCTCGCCGTCTGGGAGCTCCCGCCGACCACGTCCTCGACGACGACGACCACCACGACGACACCGAACGCGCCGACTGGTCCGATCTATACCGTCGTCGCCGCCCATCCGGAGGACTGCGCGGGCGCGTCGTTCACGTTCGTCCCGCCCCTCGGATCGACGACCACGACGACCACGACCACCGGGAGCTGAGCCGCCCGTATGCCCCCACACCGCCGGTTTCGGCGGCGACCGGGGCCCTCCCTCGATACCGCGGCTACGTCGTGGCCTGGCCAGCCGACCAGCGCGGCGCCGGCAGGTAGCGGGCTGACCGGAGCCGTCCGCCGCTGTACTCGAGGACCCACGTCGACCCCTTCGCCCGGACCGTCCGCGTCTTCGCCCCCGAGACCCGTTTCGGGAACGCGGTCTGGACGACTTGGATGACCTCGCCGTGCGTGCAGACGGCGATCGGTGACGTCGTATCCGTCGCGATTTCCCGGAGGAATGCGCGGACTCGCTTTCGGGCTCCCGGCACCAGTCGCTCCGACACCTCCACCGGGATCGCCAGTCGACCGGCCAGTGGCTCGACCGTCTGGACGCATCGAAGCAGCGGGCTCGACACGATCCGGGTCGGCGCGAACCGCTCGACGACGTCGACGAGCGCCTCCGCCTCCGCCAGCCCACGCTCGTTCAGCGGTCGGACGTCGTCGTCGCCGTCCCACGCAGCCTTCGATCCCGCGTGACCGTGGCGGACCAGCAGGATCAGCACGTCGGCAGATTACGTCGGACCTGCCGCTGCAACCGCGGTTTCCGAACGCCGGCGGTCCCCGGCGGCGACGCTCGGTCGATCCGCGGTCCTCGTCCGTGCGCCGATCGCCGCCGTGAGCCAACTGGTTCGCTCCTACGTCTGTCCTGGTCGGAGGCGTATCTCGTCGTCGTAGATACACCACGGCGGCAGGATCCCGACATCCAACCGCCCGCAGGTTTAGCTTTGACCTCCCAGGGAAGGTCGATGGGGGATTTCCGGCACCGACAGCCACCACGGTGGCCAATATCGGGAGGAAGTAGACCATGGTCAGTGGATTGGGTG
>CAVUYB010000039.1:0-22004 GCA_963745595.1 uncultured Actinomycetota bacterium
CTCGGTGGCGGGAGAGCCGCCGCCGGGGGAGGGGAGGTGCCACGTGCGGATCGGCATCGTCGTCCAGTTCAACGACCTCACGCCGTCGGTGCTCGACGTTGCGCCGGCGCTCGAAGAGCGGGGGATCGAATCGCTCTGGATGGGAGAGCACACGCACCTCCCGGTCGACACCACCCACCGGTACACGAAGGGGAAGTACCGCGAGCGGAAGTGGGGCGAGGAGGGGGCTGTGCCCGACTTCTACCGTCGGATGGCCGACCCGTACACGACGCTGGCGGCGGCCGCCGCGGTGACGACGAACCTGCGGCTCGGCACGTGCATCGCGCTGCCCGCCGAGTACAACCCGATCATCCTGGCCAAGCAGATCGCCACCCTCGACCGCATTTCGGGCGGCCGCCTCGAGCTCGACCTGGGCTATGGCTGGAACCCGCTCGAGACGGAGAACAACGGCGTCAACTACGACGACCGACGGGAGGTGCTGCGGGAGAACCTGCTGGCGATGGAGGCGTTGTGGGACCAAGAGACGGCGAGCTTCGACGGCGAGTTCGTCAAGTTCACGGAGAGCTGGTCGTGGCCGAAGCCGGTCCAGAGGCCGCGCCCGCCGATCCGTCTCGGCGCGGCGCCGAGTGAGCGGACGTTCGGGCACATCGTCGAGTTCTGCGACGGGTGGTCACCGGTGCGTGACCACGTCGGTGACGCGCTCCCCTCCGCGGTGGCCGACCTCCGACACCGGTGGGAAGACGCGGGGCGCGATCCGGCGAAGCTCACCATCGACCTCGTGCAGCCGCCGGCCACGATGGAAGCCGGCGCGGCGATCGACGAGTTCGTCCGTCGGCTCCCCGGGCCCGAGCTGCTCGAGAGCTACCGCGAGCTCGGGCTGAACCGCGTGCTGATCCCGACCCCGGGCGACACGCTCGACATGCTCACGGACGCGTTGGACCAGATGGCGGCCAGTCACTTCGGCGCCTACCTCTAGGAGGATGCTCGGGCAGACCTCCAGGAGAACGTCGCCTCGGGCACCTGCTAATATATGAGCATGCTTGATCGACGCTTGCAGGTCCTGATCGACGACAGTCGCTGGTCGCGGCTCGAACGCGAGGCGGGCCGTCGGGGCGTGCCGGTCGCGGTGTTGGTGCGGGAGGCGATCGACGAGCGCTTCCCGGGCGACGAGGGCGAACGTCGGTCGGCGTTGCAAGCCGTGTTGGCCGCTGACTCGATGGACGTGCCGGGCCCCGAGGGGCTTCGCGAAGAGTTGGAGGAGATCCGGGGTCGTCTGGCGTGATCGTCCTCGACACGACGATCTTGGTGTACGCGGTCGGCACCGACCACCCGCTCCGTGTCCCGACCCGCGCGCTGATCGAGTCCGTTCGCGACGGCCAAGTACGGGCGACGACGACGGTCGAGGTCATCCAGGAGTTCGCCCATGTCCGGGCTCGGCGCCGATCGCGTGCTGATGCTGCAGCTCGGGCAACGGAGTACGCGGTGGGGCTTTCGGCCCTTGTCCAACCCGAGCAGGAGGATCTCCTCGAGGGCCTCGACCTGTTCGGCGGCTCCGAGAGCCTGGGGCCCTTCGACGCCGTGCTCGCGGCGACGGCTCGCCGGAGGGGGTGGGCGCTGGCCTCGGCGGACCGCTCGTTCGGACAGGTCGACGGTCTTGTCCACCTGAACCCATTGTCGGCCACGTTTCTCGACCAGGTCGGCGCCGCCGGCTGAGAGCCAGAGGCCGGCCCGATCCGGGAGCGCCCGAGAGCGAGCCCGGTCGTCCCTGGGCAATGAAAAGAAAGAACGCCGTGACCATCGTCACGGCGTTCTTTCAAGTCCCCCCCCCCCCCCCGGGGGGGGGACCTCGTTTCCAAGTGTCCCCGCCACCTCCAACAAGGGGCGTCCCGCACCCGATTCTCGGGTCACGAGACACTTCCTCTTGGTGGTGGTGCCTCCAAAAGCCAACCACGGGCGACGATCGCCGGTCGGCCCATCTGCCTGGGAAACGTCGGTTGGCGGTCTCCAGCTGCGGAGATGAGGTGGTCGCAGCCGTCGAAGTACTGGTCGCTAGTGGAGAAGAGTCGACCTGCAGCGTGGAGATGGTCCATGCTGCAATGGCCTCCCGCGGATCCCGCTGGTCCCCGACGACGGTGGCCAAGACGATGCTGCAGATGACCTACCCTGCTCGCCGCCCGCCGTATCTGGGGCTCAAAAGGGTGTCTGCATGACCACTACCGCCTTGCAACCCCGTGACCCTGGTCGGAGAGTTTCGCGGTACAATACCTAGGTGCCAGGGCCGGACCTGTGGATCGAGCCGACGGCTCGACGCCATGGGGTTGCCGACGAGGACATTAGACACGCGCTCATGCATCCGACCTACGTGGGAGACGATCCCGACGCACTCGACCCAGACATTCCAATATCGCTGGTCCTGGGCTCCGACTACGCGGGAAACTGACTGGAGCTGGCGGTTCTCATCGCTGACGACGGCACGGTCGTTGTGGTTCATGCCATGCCCATGCGACCGAAGTATGCCCACCTGTGGCCAGGAGAACGGAGGCCCTATGACCACTAAGCGCCGGCCCCTCACGATCGCCGGCCGCCCCATCACCGACGAGATGGTCGAGAGGGCAGCCGGAAAAGCCGAGGCTGGCTTCGACACAGAGCGACTCGTCCGTAGGCCTGGCGGGCGTCCCTTGTTGGGTTCGGCACCAGCTGGGAACATCTCGGTTCGGTTCCCGCCGGACCTGCGCCAGCAGCTGAAGGCCCAGGCCCGAGCCGAGAACGTGGCAGAGGCGGAGGTCATTCGCCGCGCCGTGCACGACTATCTCGACCGCACCCGTGCCAGCTGAGTCCTAGGTCTCGGTCTCTTGGCTCGCCGGGGAGCGTCGCACACTCCCGTTGTTCGCCGCAGGTGAGGCGCCAGTATTAGCCCGTATGCACCCGACCCGGATTGGGCATGCGCAGTGTCGGCAGTGGGCGAGCGGACAGCGATGCGTCTGTCACGCTTTGGATCGGCGCCCAGCCTGATAGGCCTCGACTTCGGCGGGCGGGAGCGCCCGGGTGGAGTTGTTCATACGGACGAAGAAGATCTGCTCGTCTTTGCTGGTTCTGGCCCACACCGGCACCGGAGAGGCGGCGACGTCAACGCGGCAGATCTCGTGGCCGGCGTGGACGATGATACGGGCGCGGGCCCGCGCGGCCGAGGTGTAGCTGAGGGCGTTGATGAGATGGGTCGTGAGCCAGTTGACGAAGCCATCGCCGTTCTTGGGCCCTACCCGCTCATAGTCATGATCCAGGCCGATTACGGTGCGGTCGGGGTCGACGCCGATCAGCAGGGTGCCGCCGTCGGTGTTCAGGAACGCGGCGACGGTCTTGACGACGGCGTCTTCCATAACCTTGCTGGGCTGGTTCTCTCGGAGGTCCCAACGGGCGCTGGACTTGAACTCGACGGCGTAGTCCTCGTCGTTGTCGATGAGCTCCTCGACTGTGCGAAGCTCGGGCTTGCCGACGAGGCCGAGCTTCTCGGCAACGAGGGCGACGAACTTGGCGTCGGTGCGGAGCCGCTCCACCACCTTCTCGGTGATGGCGGCGGCGGTGACGGGCCCGGCGGGGAGGGTGGCGACCCCACCGGCCGGGATGATCGGCTCTACGACGGCGCCGTCGTAGACGCTTCGGCCGTCGTCGCCGTAGGCGGTGGCGACGTGGTCGAAGACGGCTTGGACTTTGGCGTCGAACACCACGGGCGGGTACGGGTCGGCGGGTAGATCGGCGTCGAGGAGGCGACGGATAGACGACCGCACGTCTGCGGCGGTCGCCGCCTTGCGGCGCCAGTCGAGGACGAGCTTGTCGTGCAGGTCGGCGAGCAGCCGCTTGGCGCTGGCCTTCACCATGTCGCGCTCGGCGTCGGTGAGGACCGGCTCAGGTTTGGTGAGCAGGTCGAAGATGGCCAGCTCCTCTTCGTTGAGTCCCTCGACGACGGTTCGCTGCTCCTCCTCGGTCAACGATTGGGACAGTTCGACGAGGCGCCGCAGGTACTCGTCGATGTTGAGGCTGCCGGCGTTGTAGGTGGCGATGAGCTCTTCGATCCGCTCCACCAGGTCGTAGCGGGTGGGGTTACGGGTGGCGGCGACGACCGCCCGCTGCTTCAACAACGCGGCGAGCCGGTCGGTCTCGGCTCGCTTGCGGCCCGCGAACCGGGCGGCGAGGGCGTCGAAGTCGATCTGGGAGAGGTCGATAAGCGGGTCTGGTTCGCTGCCCTCGGCCGCAGCCCGGATGACGTACTCCTCCGCGCCGACGGAGCGGTCGAGCAGCTCGTCGACCGCGTCGATGACGTCGTCGAGGTCGGCGGCCGGCGGGCGGGCCAGGTCGAGGAAGCGTTCGGCCAACACCCGGGTGGCGGCGACGGTCGCCTGCTGGGCGGCCGCGGCGGGGTCGGGCAGCAGAGCCTTGAACAGCTTGCGGACGTGACGTGCGGCGGCCAGGAACGTCGCTCGCCGTTCCTCGTCCGCGAGGAGCGCCTCGACGGCGGCGTCGCGCAGGGCGATGTGCTCGAACCCGGTCGCGTCCCGCAGCGCCGGCAGGTCGACGCCAGCGGCTGCGCACAGCCGGATCACCTCGTCGATCGTCTTCCCCAGGGCGACCACCAGCGCGTCGACGTGCTGGATCGGAGAGTCGACGCCGGCCTCGGCGTTGGCGGCGCCGTAGATGGCGAGCGCCTTCTCGAGGTTCCGGAACACGCCGATGTAGTCGACGATCAGTCCGTTGTCCTTGTCGGGGAACACACGGTTGGCCCGGGCGATCGTCTGCATCAACGTGTGGTTCCGCATCGGCCGGTCGAGGTAGATGGTCGATACGGTCGGGGCATCGAAGCCGGTCATCCACATGGCGCACACGAACACGATCCGCAGTGGATCCTCGGCGGCCTTGAACCGTTCGGCCAGGTCCTCCTCGTTCATCCGCTGGCGGTGCGGGCGGATGTCGAGGCCCTGGCGTTCGAGGTGGGCAATCTCGTTCTGGGACTGCGACACCACCACGGCCATGTCCGTCGAGTCCATGAGGGCCAGGCGGCTGGCCAGCCACGGCCGCTCCAGCTCGGGCAGGGAGTCGTGGTGGGACTGGAGCTCGGCCCGGTGCTCGGTCCACGCCTCCTGCACGTACTCGTACATGCGCACGGCGGCGGCCTTGTCGACCCCCACGTACATGGCCTTGCCGGTGAAGCCCCGGCCGACGAAGTGGGTCACCAGGTCTCGGGCGATGGTCCGGAGCCGCTCGGGGCGGGCCAGCAGCGTGTACTCGCGACCGAAGCGGCGGGCGAGCTGGCCCTCCGCTTCCTCGTCGAGCTCGGCCTCCTCCAACAGGGCGGTGAGCTCGTCGGAGAAGTCGTCGTTGATGAGCTGGAGCTCGGGGATGCGGTTCTCGTAGTACAGCGGGACGGTCGAGCCGTCCTCGATGGCATCGCGGAAGTTGTAGATCGAGACGTAGTCGCCGAACTGCTGGCGGGTCAGCTCCTCCCCGGCGATCAGCGGGGTGCCGGTGAAACCCATGAACGCCGCGTTGGGCAACGCCTGGCGCATGTTCAAGGCCAGCGTGTCGTACTGGCTGCGATGCGCCTCGTCGGTGATAACGATGACGTCGGAGCGGTCGGACAGCACCGGCATCGACGTCTCCCCGGCTTTGGCATCGAGGCGGAACTTGTGGATCAGCGTGAACACGTAGCGGTGATCCGCGGCCAACAGCTCGCGCAGGTGCGCCGCGGAGGTGGCGTGCACCTGGGCCTCGGCGGAGATGGCCCCGGCGTCGGCGAATTCTCCGTGGAGCTGGACGTCGAGCTCGGTGCGGTCGGTGACCATCACGAACGTCCACGCGCCCGGGACGCGCCGCAGCACCTTCTGGGTGAACCACAGCATCGACAGGCTCTTGCCGGACCCCTGGGTGTGCCAGAACACCCCAAGGCGCTTCTCGCCCGCAGCTCGGACCCGCAGCAAGTTCTCGATGGCGGCGTTGACCCCGAGAAGCTGGTGATTGCGGGCCACCGCCTTGACGAGGCCGCCCGGTCGCTCGATGAAGGTGACGAAGTTCTCCACCAGATCGAGCAGGCGGTCGTGGGCGCAGGTGCCCCGGATGGCGGTCTCCAGGGCGACCACGCCCCGATTGCCATCGGCGTCGATGACCTTCCAGTCACCGAAGAACTCCCAGGGAGCGTAGGTCGAGCCGACCTTGGCGTCCGACCCGTTCGAGCAGATCACAAACCCGTTGGGGACGAAGAGCTGCGGGATCGTGTCGCGATAGTCGGTGACGTTCTCATCGAAGGCGGCTTTGGCCGGGCGGTTCGGTTCCTTGAACTCGGCCAGCACCAATGGGATGCCATTCACGAACAGCACCACGTCCGTACGCCGGCGGTACAGCTCACCGGCGATCCACACCTGGGAAGCGGCCAGCCAGTCGTTCTTCGTCGAGTCGAGGAAGTCGACGAAGCGGACCGTGGCGAAGCGCTTCTCGCCCCGGTCGTCCACCCACTCCGTGCGGTAGCCGTCTCGCAGCAGGATGTGGACCTCGCGATTGGCCCGCACCCGGTCCATCACCGACCGATCCTTGGTAACGGCCTGCAGGGCCTCCTCGCGGATGTGGTCCGGAATGTTGGGGTTCAGGACCCGGATGGCGTCGCGCAGCCGGTGGACAAGGACCACCTCGTGCATCGAGTCTCGCCCGAGAGTGCCCGCCGGCCCGAACGTTTCGCTCCACGCGTTGACGACTTCCCAGCCCAGCTCGGCCAGCAGTTCCAGGGCCGGCTCCTCGACCAGTCCCGCCTCCGAGTACGGCCCCGGCGGGTTCACGCGATCGCTGCCTCGGTGAGAGCGTCGAAGTCGAGGTTCGACACGTCGATCTGCCCGGTGACGAGCTTGGGCAGGATGAGGTCCCGGAGGGAAGCCAGACGGCGAGCCTGGAACATGAGGATCTGGGCGTGCGTCAAGAGCTGGTGTGCCGACTCGGAAAACCGGCGCGCCATCTCGATGGGCGGTATGACGACGGGGAAATCACGGATGACCTTCCAGTCGGCCCGCGGCATCTTGGTTCCGTTGGAGGTCTGGACTGCGTGGGCCACGAACTCGTCACTCGCGATCGAAAGGACGGCTTGGCCCCAGTGATCGGTATGTGGCCGAAGGACGATGGCATCGGTCGAGCAGATCCCGTCGATCGGAGCGACGGAGACCTTGTGGAAGTACGGACGAATCTTTCCGAACAGGATGTCACCTGCGATGAAGGTCCCCTTGCGGCTATTGAGTCTGCCTGCCTCTCCCCAATCGTCAAGGGTGATCCGCCGGCGGGGGATGTGTTCCAGGCCAACGGCGGGGGTGGAAGTCGCGACGGTTGACGGGTCGACGCTCGCCTTGTTCAGCGTCACCAGATCATCGACGCCCCCGAGACACCAGCCGTCGGGGATCGGGCCGAGGGGAGAGTCGACAAGGGGGAGGTCCTCGTGACCCGGGTATCGGAACTGAACGAACCACTCTCGGTAGATGGCCCGCCCCATCTCCTCCAACACCTCCACCCGCCGCCGGTTGTTCTCGATCAGATCGTCGATACCGTCCAGAATCCACCCGACACGCTCCTGCGCGGGTCTATCGAGAAGCGGAATCTCAACTGCCTTGAGTTCTGGCTGCCGGATTCCGCTCACGGTCGTCCCGCTGGACCGACGCATCAGGCTGGCGCGAGCGGCCGGTGATCGCAGGTAGTGGAAGAGGAACTGCGGGTCGACCTTCGACCGATCGGCTCGGAGAAGGATCACTCGTTGCGCGAGCGCGATGCGTGCGTCGTCACCCACTTGGGCGACTTCTCCGAGCGGCGCCTCCGTGGTGATGAGAATGTCGCCAGCTTTCGGTAGGCCACGTCGCATCCAGGTGTCGTAGATCTCCTCGGCGATGTACTCGCGTGGCTCCTCGAGAATCACTCCACCCTTGATCACCTTTGCCGTGATCAAGGGAACGCCAGTGTCTGACTTTGATGGGGTCTTTCCCCGGTAGTCGATCAGCGTCTCAATCAGGTCACCGATCTCGAGAACTCGGTTCTGGATCAAGTTGGCCGTGGTCTGTAAGAGCCGTTCGGTCATTCGCGAAGGATCCCCGTCACGGCCACGTCGACCTTGGCTCGGAGTTCCTCGGCTTCGTTGCTGAGGCGCGTGAACTCCTCGTAGAGGCCCTCGAGCTTCTCGGTGAAGTCCCCATCATCGTCATCGGTCGCGGCGGTTCCGGTGTAGCGGCCGGGGTTGAGACTCCAGCCCTGGGCTTCGATCTCGGCGCAGGTGGCGACCTTGCACAGGCCGGGGATGTCGACGTAGGTGCCGTCGGGGAAGCGCTCCTTCAGGGCAGCGTCGCTGCCGTCGACCGTCTCGACGTTCTCGCCGCGGTAGAGCCGGACGATGTTGGCGAGCAGCTCGATCTGCTCGGGCAGGAAATCGCGATGGGCGCGGTCGATCTGGCGGTAGAGGTGGCGGGCGTCGATGAACAGCACCGTGTTCGAGCGTTCGGTAGTGGCCTTGCCCTTGTCGAGGAACCAGAGGGTTACCGGGAGGGTGACGGTGTAGAAGAA
The DNA here is from genome assembly GCA_963745595.1 of uncultured Actinomycetota bacterium. Lineage (GTDB taxonomy): Bacteria > Actinomycetota > Acidimicrobiia > Acidimicrobiales > RAAP-2 > DASZUK01. The sequence goes on from CAVUYB010000039.1 coordinate 8,572, forward strand.
GTTGGTGCCGATGGCGATGATCACGTCGACGACGCCGGACTGGATGAGCTGGCGCCGGATCTCCTTTTCGGAGTGGCCGGCGTCGCCGGCCGAGTTGGCCATGACGAACCCGGCCCGTCCGCTGTCGTTCAGGGCAGCGTAGAACTGCTGGATCCACAGGTAGTTGCCGTTGTCGGTCTTGGGGAGGCCGAAGGGAAACCGTTTGTCGCCCGCTAGCTTGTCCTTGTCGACGCCGTTGACGTTGAACGGCGGGTTGGCCATGACGAAGTCGAACCGGCCGGCGGCGTCGTGGAGGTCGTCGTAGTAGCTGTTGCCGAGGCGGATATCGCCGGAGAGACCGTGGAGGGCAAGGTTCATCTTGGCCAGGGGAACGGTGACCTCCTTCTGCTCCTGGCCGTAGACCGACAGCTCCCGGGTGGCCGAGCCGGCGTGGCGCTCGACGAATTTGGCGCACTGCACGAACATGCCGCCCGAGCCGCAGGCGGGGTCGTAGACCTTGCCGTGGAACGGCTCGATGATCTCCACGATGAGCCGGACGATGGAGTGGGGCGTGAAGAACTCGCCGCCGAGTCGCCCTTCAGCCATGGCGAAGTTCGAGAGGAAGTCCTCGTAGATCAGGCCGAAAGCATCGCCAGACAGCTTGCGGGGCAGCGGTGAGAACAGGCGCAGCAGCTCGGTGAGGGTGGACCGATCGAGCCGCCGGTAGCCGCGGGGGAGCACGTCGCGCAGCTCGGGGTTGGCGGCCTCGACCGCCTTCATGGCGGTATCGACGGCGGCACCGAGATCTTGGCCCTCGGGCAGGTCCACCAGGCCGGAGAGGCGTGCCTCGTCGGGGACGAAGAGCACCGACCGGGCCCGATAATCATCGGCGGTGACCGGGCGGCGAGGCGTGGCCTGGGCCTCCACCTCAGTGCGGACCGCCTCGAAGCGGTGTTCGGCGTAGGCGAGGAAGATCAGCCCGAGCACCGGACCGCGGTAGTCGGCCGGGGTGAGCGTCGAGTTGGCGCGCAGCTCGTCGGCCGCCTTCCATAGCGTCCGTTGAACCTCCGACAAGTCGTCACCCTTCACGCTCCGAGGCCCCTTTCGTCGTTCTTGTCCAAGCGCGGAGGACCGGTGCAGCACCGTTTGTTCCTGGCCGTTTGTTCTTGGTAGGTGCTTGGTGCTTGCAATCATGACATGCCAGGTCGCGCCGTAATCGCCCGTGACGAGGTGATGCGGGTGCGCTCGATCGTCCGCGTGTTCGATGGCCCTTCGTTCGGGCCGCTCGATCCCACATGTGCCGTACTAGACCCGTCCGGGGACGACGCATTCCTGCCCCGGATCGCTCTATGCGTGAGCGTCACATCCGTTGCGTACCGTATCGAGATGCCACTACGGGAGTGCGAGGAATGCCGCCGAGCGTTCGAGCCGTCGAGTCGGCACCTGCGCTGCCCGGCATGCCGCGCCAGAGACCTGTGCACTTGTGGTCGCCCGAAGCAGGCGAAGTCCGTTACCTGCGGCACCTGCCGCAACGAGGCCGGCGACGCGAACGGCAACTGGAAGGGTGGACGCACGAGGCACAAGGCGGGCTACGTCATGGTTCGCGCTCCCGGCCACCCACGAGCCGGACGTAGCCCCTACGTGTTCGAGCACATCCTCGTCGCCGAGGAGATCCTGGGCCGGCACCTCGTGGACGGCGAGTCCGTCCACCACCGCAACGGCGTACGTGACGACAGAGAACCTCGAGTTGTGGACGCGTCCTCAACCGTCCGGTATCAGGGTGAGCGACGCCATCGAGTGGGCACGCCAGATCTACGAACGTTACGGGGGGCCTGGTACACCTCCAACGATGCTCACGCTGTCGCCTGAGCATCCTTGGAGGTGGCGGGAATCGAACCCGCGTCCTTCGGCACCTCAGTGAGCCTTCTCCGAGCGCAGCCGGCAGAGGATTGTCGGGGGCGACACTGCTGCCGGCGGCTGGGCCGCCCCGTATCTGACTGAGTTTCCTCGGCGGCCTGTCAGAACGACCAACGAGTAAGCCCTACTTGATGACGCCCGTTTACCAACCCGTAGGGCTGAGGCTGGACGGACGTCGCTACTGTTTAGGCAGCGAGCGCGAGCTGAGGCTCGGCGTTTATTTTTGGTTCCGGCTCTTTAACGTGGCTCCGGAGACCACGGCTCGCTTCTCTCACCTCGACGACCAAAGTCGAAACCCTTCACCCCCTCGGGAGACTGCAGTTGTTGCCCGCCCTGGCTGGGCGGTCCCCCTCCAGCGTACCGGGATTCCGCTCAGCTCATGGTCCGGTACTTCTGGGCGTCCCGGGCGGCCCTGGAGGCTTCCCGGTCGGCCAGCCGGGAGAGGATGGCCTGGCGCTTGTCGTGGAGCTTGCGTCCCTTGGCCAGGGCCATCTCGACCTTGGCCTTGCCGTCCCGAAAATACAGCGACAACGGGACCAGGGTCAGGGCCTGCTGCTGGGTCTGGCCCATGAGCTCGTCGATCTCCTTGCGGTGGACCAGGAGCTTGCGCCGGCGGTCCGGGTCGTGGGACCCGAACCCGGTGGCGAAGTGCCACGGGGGGATGTGGACCCCGAACAGCCAGAGCTCGCCGTCGGAGACCCGGGCGTAGGCGTCCGAGAGCTGGGCCTTGCCCTCCCGGAGGGACTTGACCTCGCTGCCCTGGAGAACGATGCCGGCCTCGAACGTGTCCAGGATGTCGTAGTCGTGGCGGGCGCGGCGGTTGGACGCGACCGTCCGGTCCCCGGCGGTGCCGGCCGCCTCCCGGGCCGCCGCCCGCTTGGCCACCGTCTTCTTCGCCCGTGCCATAGACGATGGAGGCTACTGCCGGCCTTCGGGTTCGACGTCGTCGGTGGCTGGCGCGGTCGGCGCAATCGTGGCCACCATCCGTTCGATATCTGGTGACCGCTATTACGATTATGTGACGATGTTGCGGCTACCGAACGAGATCCACCTGCAGATGGTCGGGCACTGCATCAGTGGCCTGCCGGACGAAGCCTGTGGGCTGCTCGCCGGCGACCCGGCGACCGACGAGGTCCGCACGTGCTACCCGACGACGAACGCAGCCAAGTCGGCGAAGCTGTACGTCGTCGACTCGAAGGACATGCTCCGGGTCGACCGGGACGCCGAGCGGCACGACCTGTCGATCATCGGCGTCTTCCACTCGCACACCCACACCGACGCCTACCCGTCGCCGACCGACGTCGACCAGGCGCCGGACCCGACGTGGCACTACGTCCTCGTCTCCCTCCGCGACACCCACCCGGTCGTCCGGAGCTACCGGATCGTCGACGGCCGGATCGAAGAGGAGTCGGTCGTCGTCGTCACCCACACCCTCAACGCCGGCTGACGCCAACCCCGGCTGACGCCAATCCGGCTGACCCCGGCACCGAGTCGGGCTCGGCCGAGGTGTCCATTTCGGTGTCCCGTCCGGCATCCCGGTAGGTTGGCCGCGGGCGGTCCAGATCGCCCGGACCGACGGAGGTGGAGATGCCGGATCGCGACTACCCGCAGGCCATCGCCCCGGACCACGTCGAACCGGTGCCGCGGCGGGTCCGGGCGGTCGCTGGCGGTCGGGTCGTCGTCGACACGACGCGGGCCATCTACGTCTGGGAGTGGCCGGCGTTCCCGCAGTACTACGTCCCGCTCGGCGACATCGACGGGGATGCCCTCGTCGACGAGCAGCGCGACGAGCCGACGCCGCGGGGCCCGGCGAGAGGTTTCGGGTTGCGGTCCGGCGACGCGGTCCGGCCGAACGCCGCGCTGGTGTTCGGCGACGACGCGCCCGGCGGCCTCGCCGGGATGGTCCGTTTCGACTGGACGGCCATGGACGCGTGGTTCGAGGAGGACGACGAGGTCTTCGTCCACCCGCGCAACCCGTACAGCCGGGTCGACGCGGTCCGGTCGACGAGGACCGTCCGCGTCGAGATCCACGGCGTCGTCCTCGCGGAGTCGTCGGCGCCGGTCATGGTCTTCGAGACCGGCCTGCCGACGCGGTACTACCTGCCGCGGCCGGCCGTCCGTTTCGAGCACCTCGTCCCGTCCGACACCGTGACCGACTGTCCGTACAAGGGGCGGACGACCGGCTACTGGTCGGCGACGGTCGGCGGCCGGACGCACCCGGACATCGCGTGGGCCTACGACTTCCCGACCGCCCAGGTCCTGCCGATCGCCGGGCTCGTCGCGTTCTACAACGAGAAAGTCGACACGTTCATCGACGGCACGCCGGTCGAGCGGCCGCGAACGCATTTCTCCTAACTGTCTCGACTGTCTCGGCACCGCCTGAGCGTCCCCGCCGACGGTGACGATCAGGCGGAACCGGACGAATCAGGGTTGACGATGGGCGCCGCGGCGGAGCAGCCGTCCGGGCCGGGCGCCGGTGTGCTCCCCGTCCCGCAACGTGACGGTCCCGCCGACGACGGTGGCCCGGTAGCCACGGGCCCGTTGGGTCAGCCGACGGGCCCCGCCAGGAAGGTCGTAGACGAGCTCGGGCATCTCCGGCGCGACGGTAGCCGGGTCGAACACGTTGAGGTCGGCGACGAAGCCCTCGCGGACCAACCCCCGGTCGTAGAAGCCCCAGGCCGTGGCCGGGTCGTAGGTGACCATTCGGACAGCTTCTTCCAACGTGAATGCTTGACGCTCCCGGACCCAGTAGCTCAACAGGTGGGTCTGGATCGAAGAGTCGGCGACCTGGCTCACATGGGCGCCGGAGTCGGAGAAGGTCATGACCGTTCGGGGGTGCTTCATGACCCGGACGGTGTTCTCGTCGGTGAAGCGAAATATCGGCTGGATGAAGAACACCTTCAGGTCCCGTTCGAGGGCCAGGTCGATCAGCCGCTCCGCCGGATGGACTCCGGCCGCTTCCGCCAGTGCCGCCACCGTCGAGTACGGCGGCATCGGCCGGTCCATCACGAACATGTTGTCGTACTCCGGCGGGCGGACTTCCGCCCCGACCAGCTCGCTCCCGTAGTCCCCGTGCTTGGCTGCCTCGAGCAGCGGGGCCCGCGTGGCCGGGTCCCGGAGCCGCCGGGCCTGCTCCTCGAGAGGCAGCGTGCGGAACTCCTTCCAGGCGGCCAACCGGTCGAAGGGCAGCTGGGTCTCGAACGACAGGACCGAGGCGACCCCCCGGCTGTGGGCCATGCCGAAGATCCGGGCCCCCTCGGCCACGGCGGTGTCGATGAAGTCGAGCGCCGCGAGCCCTGTGGGCGACGCCGGGACCCCGAAGGTGAAGGGCACCCCGGTCGCCACCGCCAGGGCCCCCAGCCGGTCGTAGTACTCCGCCCGGACCTCGGGGTCGGGGGAGTTGGCCGCCCGCTCGCCGGTGATCTGGAAGATGCCGGCGCCGGCGTCGGCCATCTCGGAGACCAGCCGGACGACCTCGGCCCATGACGCCAACCGCGAGGCCACCGGCCGGCCGTCGGAGGTCTGGTGGAACGTATTGCGGGTGGTCGTGAACCCCATCGCCCCGGCCTCGAGAGCCTCTCGGAGCACCCGGGCCATCTCGTCGAGCTCGTCGTCAGAAGCCTCCGCCTCGAACGCTCGCTCGCCCATGACCCAGGTGCGCAATGCCGAGTGGCCGAGGTTGGCGGCGTAGTTGATCCCCTTGGGGAGCCGGTCGACCGCGTCGAGGTACTCCGGGAAGGTCTCCCAGCTCCACCTGATCCCCTCGGCCATGGCGACCGGAGAGATGTCCTCGGCCCGTTCCAGGTTCCGGACGACCAGTTCGCGCCGGTCGGCCCGGGCCGGGGCCAGCGTGAACCCGCAGTGGCCCATCACCACCGTCGTCACGCCCTGCCAACAGGACGACGTGCCCAGCTCGTCCCAGAAGACCTGGGCATCCATGTGGGTGTGCCCGTCCACGAAGCCGGGGCTGACGACGTGCCCTTCGGCGTCGACCTCCTCGCGCCCGCGCCCGCCGATCCGACCCACCTCGACGATGCGGCCGTCGCGAACCCCTACGTCCGCCCGGATGCCGGCCGAGCCGGACCCGTCGATCACGGTGCCGCCGCGAACGACGAGGTCATACATGGTCCACCCCCGGGCCTCCCAAAGTCAGCCGTTTGACTTATGCTAAGTGGGTACCAACCAGACCGTCAATGAAGCGACCCGCCGGGCCAGCAGGGGAGGGGACACGGTGAACCAGGACGATGGGCGCGACCAGTCAGCCGGGCGGAACGACCTGCCGTGGATCATCTCGGTCGACGACCACGTCGTCGAGCCGGCGACGGTCTGGACCGACCGGCTGTCGGGCCGGGACCGGGAGATCGGTCCGCGAGTGGTCCGCGACACGTGCCGGACCGTGGTGGACCCGGCCCGGCAGATCGCCCGGTACACCAAGGGAGCCGACGGCCCGGTCACGGACTGGTGGGTCTACGAGGACCTGGCCCAGCCGATCCCGATGGTCGTGGCCTCGGCGGGCTATCGGCCCGAAGAGTTCAGCCCGGGGCCGATCGCCTTCGACGAGATGCGGCCGGGCTGCTACGACCCGAAAGCCCGACTGGAGGACATGGACGTCAACCGGGTCGAGCGGTCGCTCTGCTTCCCGATGATCACCCGTTTCGCCGGTCAGATGTTCTTGGACGCCAAGGACAAGGACCTCGCCCTCCGTTGCGTGCAGGCCTACAACGACTGGATGATCGACGAATGGTCCGGGGGGAGCGGCGGCCGGCTCATTCCGCTCGGGATCGTCCCGCTCTGGGATGCCCGTCTGGCGGGGGAGGAGATCCGACGCAACGCCGCCCGTGGCTGTCGGGCGGTGACGTTCACGGAGATGCCGAGCCACCTCGGCCTGCCCTCGATCCACGACCCGAGCCGGTTCTGGGACCCCTTCTTCGCCGCCTGCGACGAGACCGGGACGGCGCTCTGCATGCACATCGGCTCGGGTTCCAAGCTGGTCGAGGCCAGCCCGTACGCGCCGTTGCTGGTCGACGTGACGCTGACGTTCACCAACGCCCAACAGTCGATGGTGGAGTGGCTCCTTTCCGGGCAGCTCGCCCGGTTCCCGTCCCTCAAGATCGCCTTCTCGGAGAGCCAGATCGGCTGGATGCCGTTCATCCTCGAGCGGATCGACAAGGCCTTCCACACGTCGAGGGCGTGGGCCGGGGGCGAGGTCGCCCTGGACCGGCCGCCCAGCGAGCTCGTCCCCGGCCGGGTCTATGGCTGCTTCTTCGACGACGACACCGGGATCGCCAACCGCGACGCCATCGGCGTCGAGCAGATCGTCTTCGAGGTCGACTACCCCCACCAGGACACCACCTGGCCGAACACGACCGCGTTCGTCGAGAAGATCGCCGCCCAGGTCAGCCGGGAGGAGCTCGAGAAGATCGTGCGGACCAACGCCATGGACCTGTTGGGGTTGGACGCCGAGCTCCCCTCCCGCTGAGGGCCCGGGGCCATCCGGGTACCCCGTCGGGAGGCACGCGCATCGGCGCGGGGAGCCACGGCCCCGACGCGCCGGTAGAATCCGGACTAGAAAGGTCAACTATTGCCGGCCCACCCGAGCCGGCCCGATCCGGGGAGGTCTCGTGCCCGTCGATGTCCGCCTGCCGACCGTCCTGCGCTCGCAGGCCGGCGGCCAGTCCACCGTCGCGGTCGACGCGTCGACGATCGGCGAGGTTCTCCAGCGGCTCGTCACCGAGTACCCCGGGATGGCCGGCCAGCTCGTGAACGACGACGGCAGCCTCCACCGGTTCGTCAACGTCTACGTGAACGACGACGACGTCCGTTACCTCTCGCTGCTCGACACGCCGGTCAAGGACGGCGACGAGATCTCGATCCTGCCGGCCGTCGCCGGCGGCTGAGCCACCCGCCCGTTCGTCCGAGTCGACGCGCCCGATGGCCCCGTACGACAGCGTCCTCGACCTGATCGGCAACACGCCGCTCGTCGAGATCAGCCAGTTGAGCCCGAACCCGGCCGCCCGCATCCTCGTCAAGCTCGAGGGCCGGAACCCCGGCGGGTCGGTCAAGGACCGCGTCGCGCTGTCGCTCGTCGAGCAGGCCGAGAAGGACGGCATCCTGCATCCCGGCGAGCCCGGCCAGGTGCTCATCGAGCCGACGTCCGGGAACACCGGGATCGGCCTGGCCCTGGTCTGCCGGGTCCGTGGCTACCACCTGAAGGTCGTCCTGCCGACGAACGTCTCCGTCGAGCGTCGCCAGCTGCTCGAGCTGTGGGGGGCCGAGATCATCGAGTCGCCCGGCTCGGAGGGCTCGAACGGCGCCGTCCGCCGGGCCCGCCAGCTCGCGGACGAGCACCCGGAGTGGGTCTTCCTCTACCAGTACGCCAACCCGGCCAACCCGAAGGCCCACTACGAGGGCACCGGACCGGAGATCTGGCGCGACTGCCCGGACGTGACCCATCTCGTCGCCGGCCTCGGTACGTCCGGCACGCTGCTCGGCGCCGGCCGGTTCTTGAAGGAACAGGACCCCCGCATCCAGGTCTGGGCGGTCGAGCCACCGTCCGGCGAGGTCGTCGACGGCCTGCGGAACCTCGACGACGGCTACATCCCGCCGATCTTCGAGGAGCTCGGCGGCCGCGAGCTGCTCGACCGCAAGACCGTCGTCCGGCCACGCGAGTCGATCGAGTGGACGCGCCGGTTGACCGAGGTCGGCCTGTTCGTCGGCATCTCCTCCGGCGCGGCGGTCGCCGGCGCGGTGAAGTGCGCCAACCAGCTGGCGACGGGCGAGGACGCGGTGATCGTCGTCGTCTCGCCCGACGACGGCTGGAAGTACCTCTCGACCGGTGCGTGGACCGACGATCTCGACGACGTCGCCGAGCGGGCGAAGTCGATCATCTACTTCTGAACGGTCCCCGGTTACCGTCCACGCCGTGACCGTCCACACCGTCACCGTCCTCGGCTGCGACGGCAGCTATCCCGGCCCCGGCGGCGCGGCCAGCGGCTACCTCGTCCAGGGCGGTGCGACGCGCCTCTGGCTCGACGCCGGGCCGAGGACGTTCGCCGCGCTCCAGCGCGTCGTCGACCCGGCCGCGGTCGACGCGATCGTCCTCTCCCACGAGCACCCCGACCACTGGACCGACGTCGAGTCGTTCGCGGTCTGGCACCGCCAATCCGGCGACCACCATCGCGACCACATCCGCTTCTTCGGCCGCCGGCCGCGTCGGCGCATCGCCAGGCGGTCCCCATCTACGCGCCGCCCGGTCTGCGCCGGCGGTCGTACTTCGCCGACGACCCGTTGCTCGACTGGCAGGAGATCGGGCCGTCGCACGTCGTCACCGTCGGCGAGCTCACCTGTCGGTTCGTCGCGACCGATCACGGGCCGCCGACGCTCGCCGTCCGCGTCGACTCGTCCGCCGCCGACCACGTCCCCTCGACACCGACCGAGCGTGACCGTCCCGTCCCGTCGTCGGCCGTCGACGATCACGCCACGTCGTTCGCCTACTCGGCCGACTCCGGCCCGGACTGGTCCGTCGACGAGCTCGGTCACGGCATCGGCACCGTCCTCTGCGAGGCCACGTTCAGCCGGCGGGATGAAGGGGCATCACGGCACATGAGCGGCCGTCAGGCCGGCCAGATGGCGGCGGCCGCCGGCGTCGGACGTCTCCTCCTGACCCACCGGTGGCCTACGGTGTCCGCCGACGAGGTCGCCACAGAAGCGGCCGAGGCCTTCGGGCGGGACGTCGACCAGGTCGTCGCCGGCCGGGTCTTCGAGTGGTGAGCCAGTGCCGGTGAGGCACCGGCCCGGCGGGTAGCGGTGGAACGTGACGGTGGAACAGTCGAGAAGGGACGGTGAGGCGACGATGACGAGCACCAGTGTGGACACGCCCGATCCGCGGACGCTCCGCTCCGACGGGCGCGCCGTCGACGAGCTCCGACCGGTCGTCTTCGACCGGGACTTCACGATTTTCGCGCTCGGGTCCGTGCTCGTCTCGATGGGACGGACGCGCGTGCTCTGCACCGCGTCCGTCGAGGACCGCGTCCCGCCGTGGATGCGCGGCAGCGGCAAGGGCTGGGTGACCGCGGAGTACTCGATGCTGCCCGGCTCCACCGCCGAGCGGGCCAGTCGTGAGGCCGCCAAGGGCAAGCAGTCCGGCCGGACGCAGGAGATCCAGCGGCTCATCGCCCGGTCGCTGCGCGCCGTCTGCGACCTCGTCGCTCTCGGCGAGGTTCAGGTGACCGTCGACTGCGACGTCCTCCAGGCCGACGGCGGGACCCGGACCGCGTCGATCTGCGGCGCCTACGTCGCCCTCCACGACGCGTTCTCCCGGATGGTGCTCGCCGGCCGCCTCCCGGCGAACCCGCTGACCGACGCGGTCGCGGCCGTCTCGGTCGGCATCGTCGACGGCGTCCCGATGCTCGACCTGCCCTACGTCGAGGACTCGCGGGCCGAGGTCGACATGAACGTCGTCATGACCGGCTCCGGCCGGTTCGTCGAGGTCCAGGGCACCGCCGAGGGCATGGCCTTCAGCCGTGGCGAGCTCGACGACCTCCTCGCCCTCGCCCAGTCCGGCATCACCACGCTCGCCGACGTCCAGGCCGCGGTGCTCGCCGACCCGCCGACGCCGCGGTGACCGGCCGATGAGCCTGACCCTCGTCCTCGCCACCGCCAACCCCGACAAGACCGCCGAGGTCGCGGCCATCCTCCGCGAGGCTGCCGACGTCGAGCTGTTGCCGCGTCCGGCCGACATCGACGACGTCGACGAGACCGGCGACACCCTGCTCGCCAATGCCCGGCTCAAGGCGCAGGCCATCGCCGAGGTGACGAACCTGGCCGCGGTCGCCGACGACACCGGCCTCGAGGTCGACGCCCTCGGCGGCGCGCCCGGCGTCTATTCCGCCCGGTACGCCGGTGACGACGTGACGTACGCCGACAACGTCGCCAAGCTCCTGACCGACCTCGCCGCCCTCGACGACGGCGGCGGTGAGCGGCGGGCCCGGTTCCGGACGGTCGCCCTCGTCACCTTCCCCGACGGCGGCGAGATCTGGACCGAAGGCGTCGTCGACGGGCGCATCGCCACCTTCCCGAAGGGCACCGGCGGCTTCGGCTACGACGCGGTCTTCGTGCCCGACGAGGGCGACGGCCGGACGTTCGCCGAGATGGGCCCCGACGAGAAGAACGCCATCTCCCACCGCGGGCGCGCCTTCCGCTCCCTCGCCACCGAGCTCGCCGGCCGGACCTGAGCCGGCCCGCCGACTCGAGCTGAACCGGCCCGCCCGCCGGCCCGAGCCCGCCGGCCCGAGCCGCGCCGCCCTGAGCCGCGCCGCCCTGAGCCGTGCCTCGCCGAACGGGGCCTACGCCGACTGGTCCGGCTTCGTCGGGCGCCACGCCGTCAGCAGGAGCAGCGCCGCGCCGCCGCCGCCGGCCCCGACCGCAATGGCCAACCCCGGCCAGCCCCAGAGGCTCTGCAGCGCGCTGACGTGCCCGTCGATGCTCCAGTCGCCCGGCCCGAGGATGGCCACGACCAGCCCCATCAACGTCAACGTCGCCACGTACTCCCAGCCCTCGCCGGGCCGGAAGATGAAGAAGCCGTTCTTGAGGTGGTTCGTGATCCACGCGACGAGCATGACGCCGACGACGCCGGCGCCGCCGAACGGCGTCAGCAGGCCGAGGACGAGCAGCACCCCGGCGCCGATCTCCGTGAAGCTTGCCGTCCACGCGTGCACCCACCCCGGCTTCATGCCGAGGCTCTCGAACCAGCGACCCGTTCCCGCGATCTTGCCGCCGCCGAAGATGTGGTTGATCCCGTGGGCCAAGAAGACGCCGCCGAGCGTCAGCCGGAGGATCAGCAGCGCCAGGTTGGCCGAGCCCTGCGTCAGGCTGCCGAGCGGCAGAAGGTGGTCGATCGGGGTCATCGGTGGCCTTTCGGTTCTTGCGGTCGGATCGGGTCGGCGGGCGGCTGGCTAGCGGATGCGCGGGACCGTCCGGGTGCCGGACGCGAACGTCGCCTGGCCCTCGGCCAGGCTCTCGTCGTCGGTCCCGAGGCCGATGAACGCCCAGCCGAGGTCGAGCGACTGGCGCCGCGACAGCTCGCGGCCGGCCCACAGTGCGCGCAGCGAGCCCTGGACGGCCAGCGCCGGCGCCTTGGCGATCTCGCTGGCCACCCACGCGGCCCGGTCGTGCAGCTCCGCGGCCGGGCTGACCTCGGAGACGAAGCCGACCTCGTGGGCCCGGGCCGCGGAGATCCGCTCCGCGTTGCCGAGCAGCGTCATCCGGACGACCTCGCCGAACGGCATCTTCGGCAGCAGCTGCAGCGGCTCGTACGCTGACGCCATCCCGAACGTCACGTGCGGGTCGAAGAACGTCGCGTGCTCGGCGGCGATGACGATGTCGACCTCGCCGAGGAGGTAGAACGCGCCGCCGCAGGCCATCCCGTTGACCGCGGCGACGACCGGCTTCCAGAGGTCGTTCGACTTCGGGCCGAGGTACTCGCCGGGGTCGTCGAACATGAACCGCGTGCCGCCGACGTAGCCGAGGTGCGCCTGCTCCGGGTTCCCCGGGTCCGGCCCGATCGCCGCGCCGTCGGTCTCGCCGCTGCCCCCACCGCCCTCGCCGCCGTCGAACGTCTCCTGCCGGTCGACGCCGGTGCAGAACGCCTTGTCGCCGGCGCCGGTGACGACGACGGCGCGGACGTCGTCGTCGCGGCGGAGCCACCGCCAGACCGTCCGCAGCTCGTGCTGCATCGCCAGGTTGAACGCGTTGTGGACTTCCGGGCGATTGAGCGTGACCCAAGCGACGCCGTTGTCGGCGGTGTACGTGATCGTCTCGAAGTCAGCCACCGGGACACGTTAACCGGGAGAACCTCCCTGGTGGCGGTGGTACCGTCGACGCCGGTCGGCGCGGCTCCAGCGGACCGACCGATCGACCGAGAGAGGTGGGCGGCGACGATGGCCACAGTCGACGAGCTGCTGAAGGGCATGGTCGGCCGACCGACGCACACGTCGACCGTCGTCGTCGAGCGCGGCCCGGTCACGTTCTTCGCCGATGCGGTGCTCGAGACCGATCCGGCCTACCGCACGCCGGCCGCCGCGGCCGCGGCCGGTCTCCCGGCCATCCCCGCCCCGCCGACGTACACGTTCGTCATGGAGACGTGGGGCACGTTCCCCGAGATCCAGCCGCCCGATGCGCCGCCGCCGGCCGGACTGCTCGACGTGCTCGGTCCGCTGCTCGCCGACGGCGGACTGATCCTCCATGGCGAACAGGAGTTCACGTACCACCGGCCGGTCGTCGTCGGCGACGTCCTCGTCGGCCGCGGCACGGTCGTCGACGCCTACCAGAAGGCGTCGAAGGGCCGGACGATGACGTTCGTCGTCGTCCGCACCGACTGGACCGACCAGGCGACTGGCGAGCCCGTCGTGACGAGCACGTACAACGTCATCCACCGGGTCTGACCCGCCGCCCGCGCCGGGCCTCGTCGCACCGGACCTCGCCGCACCGGACGCCGCCCCGCCACCGGCCCGCCACCGGCCCGCCCGCCCGCCGGACAG